>NZ_AP028140.1:0-1809006 GCF_030297635.1 Polynucleobacter sp. HIN9 | reverse complement strand
ATTTAAATCAAACGCCTAGGGTGTTTAGTGAAAATAATTAGGCAAAACCCGGATATAAAGTTGACGCTATCCTTGCAAATAGAGAAAATAGAGGGTTTTCTTAGGACAAATCATGAAAAGAACATATCAACCATCTGTAACGCGCCGTAAAAGAACTCACGGGTTTCGGGTGCGCATGAAAACTAAAGGCGGCAGAGCCGTACTCAATGCGCGTCGCTCTAAGGGTCGCAAAAGACTAGCAGTGTAATGAATTGAAGTCAGCACGCATCCAGGCGCTTTTGCGAACTAGTCCAGTAAGCAGTGGAGCCTGGGCCATATATGCGGAATCAAAAAAGGATGGCATCCCCGACCTTGGTCTTGCAATTGCAAAAAAATTTGCCAAACGGGCGGTAGATCGCAATCGTCTAAAAAGAGCCGCGCGAGAAATGACTCGCAACAAGACCCATGGTAATTTCGTAGAGCTTGTCATTCGATTAAAAAAACCCGTAGGCGGATCAACGCGCGGAAGACTTCGTAACCGAGAATACCAAGCGCTTAAGAGCCAACTTCAAGGTTTGGTTTCATGAACCGATTGCTGGGCTATTTAGTAAGGGCATATCAATTGACATTTTCACCTTTTGTGGGCGGGCAGTGCCGTTTCGTGCCAAGTTGCTCGGACTATGCATGCGAATGCCTAAAGAAACACTCTACGTTAAAAAGCATCGGTAAAATCAGTTGGCGTATTTTGCGATGCAACCCCTGGTCGGCTGGTGGTTACGATCCAGTTGATCATGAGCAGAAGAAACAAAACTTAATTGAAACGAATCAATAACTATGGACATTAAGCGCACACTACTTTGGGCGGTATTAACGATTTCGGGCTTAATGCTCTATAACAATTGGCTTATCTACGATGGTCGCCAAGCGCTCTTTGGCCCAACACCACTAACGCCTTCGAGCCAAACACCAAGCCCATCTAAAGTACCCGAGAGCCTGCCCGCTGCCGCAAACGCAACTCAGCCCCCAGCCGTTGCTCCAGGGCAGGCACAAAAATCAGCCGACCTTCCCAAGACAGAGAGCCTACCCGCTCCTCAGCAATCCCCAGTGCTTAATGCGGCTAATTTAGCCGCCGGTGAAAAACACACCATTAAAAATGATGTCCTAGAGCTCGAAATTAATGCAACGGGCGCAAGCGTCGTCAGCGCAAAACTGTTGAAACAACTAATGCCCGACCAAAAACCGGTCGCTTTATTGCAAATTACTCCACAAAACCAATACTTTGTTCGATCGGGCCTCATCTCGGCGGGCAGCAACGAATTACCCAATCACACAGTTTCCTTTGTAGTGAGCAAAAGCGGACGCGTTGATAACAAATCGTTTGTAACGTTTGTGAATGAGCGTGGCGGAGTTCGTCTTGAAAAAACCTATTATCTGGTCGATGGAAGTTATGTTATTGAGGTAGAACATCGCATTACTCAGCTCAACCAGGCCAATCCAAGTGGCCTGGTTCTCTACAACGAAATCGTGCGGGATAGTTCGGCTGTGAGTGACAGTGAGTTCTACAGCACCTTCACTGGCCCGGCGCTATATACCAACAAAGATAAATTTATTAAGATTAATTTTTCTGATATCGAAAAAAATAAGGCGGATATTCCAAAGCAAATACCTGCCGGAGAGCCAGGCTGGATTGCCATGGTGCAACATTATTTTGCAAGCGCCTGGATACCAAGCGATAAGTCAGCAAGAGACGTATACGTTGGAAAAGTTGAGCAAAACCTGTTTCGAATTGGCTTACAAATTCCGATTGCCGCAATTGCAGCGGGATCCAGCCATGTGGAAAGCACACGCTTGTTTATCGGCCCCCAGGAAGAAACGCTTTTAGAAAAAATTGCCCCCGGTTTTGACTTAATTAAAGATTACGGCTATCTCACAGTCATTGCCAAACCCATTTTTTGGCTTTTAGAGCAAATCCATTCCTACGTAGCCAACTGGGGTTGGTCAATTGTTATTTTGACCTTCATTATTAAATTAATTTTCTTCCCGCTTTCTGCGGCTAGTTATAAATCGATGGCGCGTATGAAAGAGGTGCAACCAAGATTAATGAATCTCCGCGAGCAATTTAAGGGCGATCCCCAGAAGTTAAATCGCGCGATGATGGACCTGTATAAACAAGAAAAAATTAATCCTTTAGGCGGATGCTTGCCGGTAGTTGTGCAGATTCCTGTTTTTATTGCTCTCTATTGGGTTTTGCTTTCATCAGTTGAAATGCGAAATGCACCATGGATTCTTTGGATTAAGGATTTGTCGGTACCCGACCCCTATTTCATTTTGCCAATCATTATGGCCGTATCGATGTTTGTGCAAACGCGCCTAAATCCGACGCCACCCGATCCACTTCAAGCAAAAATCATGCTGTGGATGCCGATCATCTTTTCGGTCATGTTCTTTTTCTTCCCAGCAGGATTGGTGTTGTACTGGGTGGTTAACAATATTTTGTCAATTGCCCAGCAGTGGCAAATTAATCAAATGTTTATTAAGCGACCTGCCAATTAGGTTGCTAAGGATCGGGGTTGAATGCATAAAAATCCCATTGCTGCGATAGCAACCCCCCGGGGCGCTGGCGGCGTTGGGATTGTTCGCGTTTCTGGTCCCGATCTTATTGGGCTTGCCAAAATATTTCTCGGCTCTGAACCCAAGCCCCGCTTTGCGCATTACTTGGTTTTAAAAGATGCACACCAAGAGCAAATAGATCAAGTTTTATTGTTGTACTTTAAAGCGCCTGCATCATTCACCGGCGAGGATGTGCTTGAGCTTCACTGCCACGGTGGGGCGCGCGTCACCCAATTGGTTCTCAATCGCGTCATGGAGCTTGGAGCCCCCGAAGGGATCGTGCTCGCTGGGCCGGGCGAGTTTTCATTGAGGGCGTATTTAAATGGCAAGATTGATTTAGTGCAGGCCGAGGCGATCGCTGATCTTATTAATGCTCAAAGTGATGCTGCCATACGAGGAGCAAACCTTTCTTTGCAAGGGCGCTTTTCTGATCAGATTAATGAATTGATTGATCAAATTACACAGTTACGAATCTTGGTCGAGTCAACCCTTGATTTTCCTGAAGAAGAAATTGAGTTTATTGAGGCCGCCAACGCACAGCAACGCCTTGAAAAAATTATGAACGATCTAGAACAAATTATTCAAACTTCGCGCCAAGGAAAAATTTTGCGCGATGGTATTCGTCTAGCACTCGTTGGCTCTCCAAATGTCGGAAAGAGCTCTTTATTAAATGCATTGGTAGGGGAGGAGCGAGCAATCGTCACACCAATTGCGGGCACGACACGCGATCGAATCATTGAAAACATTTCAATTGATGGCATACCTGTGCATGTGATTGATACCGCTGGTATTCGCGAGTCTAATGATGTTGTAGAGCAAATCGGCGTAGCCCAAACTTGGGATGAAATTGCTAGAGCCGATATCGTTTTATTAATACACGACGTTACACAGGCGCCCGAAGCAAATTTTGTAGACATTGAGAAGGCGGTCAGGGAACGTGTACATCCAGGCGCTCATATTCTGGATGTGATGAATAAGCTGGATTTGCTAGAGGGCCAAAAAGAAGGTCACACAAAAATCGGGCTAGGTGTAAAACAAATTTTTATATCAGCAAAAACGGGTGAGGGCATTAGTCGGCTTCAAGAAACAATCTTACGTTTTGCAGGGTGGGAAGGAAACGCAGGCGGCGGAATTTACACTGCGCGCTCCCGCCATCTTCGCGCCATCGGGCTTGCAAAGGATCGTTTACAAAAAGCCATGATGCATGGATTTGGCGGTAATCGTGCCCTGGAATTATTTGCTGAGGAGTTGCATTGCGCTCAAAATTGTCTCGGCGAAATTACTGGAAAACTGCTGCCTGACGACCTATTGGGCAAGATCTTCAGTGAGTTTTGCATTGGCAAATAATCAGTCAATTTAACGTTACACAAATGTTAAAATTGTTATAAATTTTGCGCAGGCATTAAATAATCTTCTTAAAAATTAAACGGTTACGTTTGAGGGTCCCATGAATAAACCAGCCAATCCCGCCACAGTAAATTTGAATGTTCCACCATATGTAAAGAACACAAAATTGATTCAATGGGTTGAAGAAGTTGCTTCCCTAACCCAGCCCGATCAGATCCATTGGTGCGATGGATCTCGGTCCGAATACGATGCGTTGTGTGAGCTGTTGGTTAAGGCTGGTAGCCTCAAGAAGCTAAATCCGCAAAAACGCAAGAATTCGTATTTAGCGATTTCGGATCCAATGGATGTGGCGCGCGTTGAGGATCGAACTTTTATTTGTTCAACCCATCAAGAGGATGCGGGGCCAACCAATCATTGGGTAGATCCCAACGAGATGCGCGCAACTCTAACCCCGTTATTTGAGGGTTGCATGCGGGGTCGCACGATGTATGTCGTTCCTTTTTCAATGGGACCTCTCGGATCCCCAATCGCACATATTGGCGTTGAGCTATCCGATAGCCCATACGTCGCAATTAATATGCGCATCATGACGCGCATGGGCAAATCGGTTCTTGAGTTATTGGGGGCCGATGGCGAGTTTGTTCACTGCGTTCATTCAGTCGGTAAGCCATTGGCTCCCGGTGAAAAAGACGTGGTTTGGCCTAATAACCCAACTAAATATATTGTTCATTACCCCGAAACGCGAGAGATTTGGTCGTTTGGTTCGGGCTATGGTGGCAACGCCCTTTTAGGAAAAAAATGTTTTGCTTTGCGTATCGCCTCAACCATGGGGCGCGAACAAGGATGGTTGGCAGAGCACATGCTGATTTTAGGAGTCACCTCTCCTGAAGGAAAAAAATACCACGTGGCAGCAGCCTTTCCGTCAGCCTGCGGCAAAACCAACTTCTCAATGATGATCCCTCCCAAGGGTTTTGAAGGATGGAAGGTAACCACGGTTGGCGATGACATTGCTTGGATTAAGCCTCGCAAAGATCCAAAAACTGGCCAGGTACGTCTTTACGCAATTAATCCTGAGTCGGGCTATTTTGGTGTGGCCCCTGGCACCAATCGCGAGACCAATGCCAATTGCCTTGACTCATTAAATGAAGATGTCATTTTTACCAATGTGGCGCTCACGGATGACGGCGATGTTTGGTGGGAGGGCTTAACGGAGACCCCACCAAGTCACTTAATTGATTGGCAGGGTAAGGACTGGACGCCTGAAGATGGCAAAGCCGGTCGCTTAGCCGCGCATCCTAATGCACGCTTTACGACGGCAGCAACCAACAACCCCGCGGTTGATCCAAATTGGGATAACCCGGAAGGGGTTCCATTAGACGCGTTTATTTTTGGGGGTCGCCGCTCAAATACAGTTCCCTTGGTTAGCGAGGCTCGAAACTGGACCGAGGGCGTTTATATGGCCGCAACAATGGGCTCAGAGACCACGGCTGCGATTACCGGTAAGGTTGGTGTCGTGCGGCGCGATCCGTTTGCGATGATTGCGTTTGCGGGCTACAACATGAGCGATTATTTTCAGCATTGGCTCAATATGGGCAAGAAGCTTGAGGCAGAAGGCGCCACCTTGCCAAAAATTTATTTAGTGAATTGGTTTCGCAAAGATGAAAATGGCAAGTTTATTTGGCCAGGCTTTGGTGAGAATATGCGCGTCTTGGCGTGGATCTTGGGCCGAACCGAAAACAAAGCGGGCGCAACTGAAACACCACTTGGCCTATCGCCAAGTCATGTAGATTTCAATTGGAATGGCTTAGCCTTGTCACCCGAGCAATTTAATCAATCTATTGCAGTTCGTGCTGATGATTGGAAAGTCGAACTCGATTTGCATCAAGAGCTTTTTGATAAATTGGCTAAGCGCTTACCAAAAGAGCTGCTCGAAATTAAAACCAAGATTGCCAGTCGCTTTCAAGCATAAGCAACTTGCTTTCCAAGCCGGTTGATGTTTTAGTGATCGGTGCCGGCATTGCTGGCGCCTCGATTGCTAATCAATATCACCGCCTTGGCATCTCAGTGTGCATTGTCGATGGTGCATCTGGACCTGGTCAAGCGACATCGGCTCATGATGGCGCAATCACGCATCCAGCTCTTGGCCGCACAGCTAGCAGATTACATCGTTTAGCCTTGGCTGCCTATCGGATGGTCGAGCTTGACTGTGCTGGCGCATGGGGCCAGCGCGGTGTTTTTGCCCTTGCTAAGATCGAGGCCCCTTTCGATGAAGAGGCATTGCAAAACAAATTAACTCAATTGGGCATTACGGCTGACATTGGGGAATACATTTCGGCTGAGAATGCTCAAAAGCGTTTTGGGATTGGGCGTGGAGGCATTTGGTTTCCTGGCGCCGGCTCTATCAATCTTGCGAAGTTATGTAAAGAACGAATTCTGTTTTGCAAGGGATTGCAGACCATTTGGTCTAAGACCATTGAATCCCTTGAGCGGAAAGGCGACCTCTGGTGCGCTTTGGATAAAAATGGTAGCTGTATAGCGACAGCACAAACAGTTGTCCTTGCAAATGCCTTTGGTGCCCAAGATCTTTTGACCCCATTTGGTCAAAAGCTTTATCTGAAGCCCGTGCGGGGCCAGCTTAGTATTTTTAGAATTGACCGACAGTCCGATTTGTTAGAGCGCATCCCCAAAATAAACTTATCCGGTGATGGCTATTGCACTCCTCCGGTTTGGAATCGAGAGGCCCAATCGTATCGTTGGTTAGTTGGCTCGACTTATGATGAGAATCAGAATTGCACACAACCAAGCGCCGCGAGCGATGAACACAATCGTCGGCTGGCACTGGGACTATTGAGGCCACACACAATTGATCCGGCCAAGCTAGTGGTGGCCGATCAATTTGTTGGCGTGCGCTGCGTAAGCAAAGATCGACTCCCGATCATAGGCGCTGTTTCGGGCCTACCAAACCTATATGTTGCTAGCGCCCTTGGCTCGCGCGGATTGCTTTGGTCAACACTTGCATCGGCCCTTATTCCGGCCCTTTCTCATTCGTCGGATTTTGCTTTGGAGCGACTCGCGCGTTTTGGTTTGGACTCTGAATCACTTTCACTCTTGTCGCCCGCACGCTTTTTGGCGGGAGCTTTAGCCTCAAACTCAAAACCAATTTTCCCCTTAGGATCTAAGGCTAGGTAAGCCTTAAAGCCACGCCCGGTACGATTGGATTTAAAGTTGGTTAAGAGGTCAGTTTTACCTTCTTTTAAGAGCTTCTTAATTTGATCAGAGCTTACTTCTTGCTGTAAGACGACTTTGCCAGTTTTAAAGTCACAAGTTTTTGCCGGACCCGTATTATGTTCGCAAACATAGCGCATGCCATCCTCGTATACCGCACCAGAACATTTTGGACAGACTCCAAGCGCTTCTTTGCCGGTGAAGTCAACGGCTTCCTCATCCTCTCCTCCTGAGTTGCCAAAATCAAACTCGAGCTTGAAGCCTGCGTTGGGATAATCCGCATCATCAAGTGGTATTTCTGTAAGACGAATTATTGCCGCAAAGGGCCTACCCATTTTGCTACGAAAGCCTTGTAACGGTCCGATGGTTTTTTCTTTAAGCAAAGATTCAACCTCTTCGTACTCAAATGCTCGACCGCCCGGGGTTTTACTAATCGTAAAACCGCAGGATTCGCAGGCAAAGCGTCGATAGTTTTCTTTCACGGCCTTGCCGCAATGTGGGCAGGGGGTTTTTAGAGTGGCATAGTCGCCCGGAATGGTGTCGCTACTAAATTCTTTTGCACGCTTGACAATTTTTTGTGTCATCTGTGCAATTTCTTGCATGAAGGTGTTGCGATCAAGCTTGCCTTCTTCAATCAGCGCTAACTTATGTTCCCAGGTTCCTGTAAGGTCGGGTTGGGTGAGTTCAGCAACATCTAGGCCCCGCAAAAGGGTCATCAATTGAAATGCTTTTGCAGTTGGTATTAACTCGCGGGCTTCACGAACGATGTACTTTTCTGCCAACAAACCTTCAATGATCGCAGCGCGCGTCGCGGGCGTCCCAAGGCCTTTTTCGGCCATTGCTTCACGCATTTCGTCATCATCGACCCATTTCCCTGCGCTTTCCATGGCCGACAATAAAGTTGCTTCACTGTAGCGCGCTGGTGGCTTGGTTTTTAAAGGGACCAGTTCAACGGTTTCGTTTTGAACAGACTCATTTTTTTGGACGGGCACTAGTTCATCGTCTGCCTGAGACGATTTTCCATAAACAGCCAACCAGCCCGGCTCAACTAGGACGCGGCCCTCAGTTTTAAATTGATGGCCAGACACTTCGGTGATGCGAGTGGTGACTCGATATTCGGCGGCAGGATAAAACACTGCCAAGAATCGACGAACCACTAGGTCATACAGCTTTTGTTCAGGCTCGCTTAGACTTTTAGGCGCTTCGAGCGTGGGGATGATGGCAAAGTGATCCGATATTTTGCTGTTATCAAAAATCCGCTTATTAGGTTTGACCCATGATTTTTTACCATCGCCTTTGAGGATTGCGGTCGCAAAAGGACGGTATTCTTGAGTGTGCTCTCCCAGCTGCTCAATAGTTTTTTGAACGGTATCCAAATAGTCTTCAGGGAGCGCACGCGCATCTGTTCTGGGATAGGTTAGGACCTTATGGCGCTCATACAAGGCTTGTGCAAGCCCCAGGGTATTTTTAGCAGAGAAACCAAAGCGCGCGTTCGCTTCACGCTGCAAACTCGTGAGGTCAAAAAGTTGGGGCGCCAGTTGCGTTGCGGGCTTTGATTCTTCAGAGACGCTTCCCTTTTTTCCTCGGCAGGCGGCCACAATGCTCTTAGCGGCAGCTTCGCTCCAGAGGCGATTTTCTCGCGCGTCAGGATCTGCGGGATCCTTTTTAAAATCAGGATTGATCCAGCGACCCTCATAAACCCCGGCCGCGGCAATGAACTCAGCGCGGACCTCCCAGTAGTCTTTGGATACAAACTTCCGAATTTGTTCTTCGCGCTGGACAACAATCGATAGGGTTGGTGTTTGAACGCGCCCAACCGTTGTTAGAAAAAATCCACCACTCTTACTATTAAATGCGGTCATGGCTCGGGTGCCATTAATCCCCACCAACCAGTCTGCCTCGGATCTGCAACGAGCCGCATCCGCAAGGGGAATTAACTCATCGTCCGAGCGCAACTTACTAAAGCCCTCCCGAATCGCAGTGGGTGTCATCGACTGAAGCCATAGGCGCTCAATTTTTTGCGGAGCTTTGGCGTGTTGGATAATCAAGCGAAAAATTAGCTCGCCTTCACGGCCCGCATCGCAGGCATTAATAATCCGATTTACATCTTTGCGTTTAATGAGCTTTTGTAAGACCTTAAGGCGGGATTCCGTTTTTGCAATCGGCCTCAGATCAAAATGCGGGGGAATCACCGGCAAATTAGCAAAGGACCACTTGCCCCGTTTGACTTCATATTCGTCAGGGGCGGCAATTTCAAGGAGATGGCCTACAGCTGAAGAGATCAAAAAGGCATCACTCTCAAAATACTCGTCATGCTTGGTAAAGCCGCCCAGGGCCTTAGCAATGTCGTTTGCTACCGATGGTTTTTCAGCGATGATGAGCGCTTTTGGGTGCTCAGCGACTAAATTTTTTTTGCTGCTCGACTTTGTACTGGTTGCCACACTATGCCTAATCAAGATAAGTTTTTTGCACCCCTATTAGGGCCAAAAGGAAGACTAATTTAAACGGTTTTTTAAAAGAGCTCGTCTTCACCCCTTTTTTATTATTAGCCTAGGTCTTTGTAAAAAGTCAAACAAATCCCGGCATCCATAAGCACAAGATAGGATAAAACTGTTTAAATTCAATAAGTTAAATCGATTTACTCTCAATGGGGGCGGACATTAGGCAATTCTTCAAGCACATCCTGAACACTCCTAACTAATTTCGCCCCCTCCTGAATCAGTTGGTGAGACCCTTCAAAAAGGGGTGATGTAATCGGTCCAGGCAAAACGAAAACCTCTCTTCCGAGGGAGCTTGCCTGATAAGCTGTAATTAGGGATCCAGATTTCTGGGCCGCCTCAATCACCACAACACCTAAAGATAGAGCGGCGATGAGTCGATTACGCCTTGGAAAATGAAAGCCTTTTGGGCCGGTTCCCGGAGGATATTCTGAGAGTAGTAGGCCATTGGTGGCAATACGCCTGGCCAATTCGCGATGTTCGGGTGGATAGGTTCGATCGAGCCCGCTACCGCAAACCGCAATGGTTTTACAGCTTGCCCCGATGTCCAAGATGCCTCGGTGTGCGGCGCCATCAATCCCGTAAGCCATCCCAGAAATGATGTGATATCCGGCAAGACCCAGTGCACTGGAAAAGCGCTGCGCTAATAAGAGCCCAGAGGGTGAGGCTTTACGCGCCCCCACCACCGCCAACATCGGCTGTGTCAGTAACCCAATGTCCCCAATATAAAAAAGCCTTTTTGGTGGGTCGCTCAGATCCAATAAGCGTTTTGGATAAAACGAAGAGCCTTGTGTAATCGATTGAATTTGAAAATCGGCATTTGCTTGGAGTTGCTTGTGCATCCCTCATTGTTGCGATAGTAAAAAGGCTTCACTAGAGGGCCAAACGGATTTGTTTGTAAGATAATTGGAATATGGCTGTCTTACCCATCCTTCATTACCCTGACCCACGCTTGCATAAGATTGCCAAGCCGGTAGCTGCAGTAGATGAGCGAATTCAAACCATTGTCGCGAACATGGCACAAACCATGTATGAGGCACCAGGGATTGGGCTTGCGGCCACTCAGGTCGATATTCATGAGCGCATTATTGTGATCGATACCTCTGAGGAGCGGGATCAGTTAATGGTATTTATTAATCCAGAGGTGGTGTGGGCAAGCCCTGAAAAGAAATCATGGCGCGAAGGATGTTTATCCGTTCCTGAATTTTTTGATGAGGTAGAGCGCCCTGAGCGAATTCGAGTGAAGGCGTTAAACCAAGATGGTAAGGCATTTGAGCTTGAAGCCGATGGTTTATTGGCAGTTTGTCTGCAACACGAAATGGATCACTTGCAGGGCAAAGTATTTGTTGAGTATTTGTCACCCTTAAAACAGAGTCGGATTTCAGCAAAACTCAAAAAGCGGGCAAAAGAAATGGTTGGTCTTCGCTAAGCGAGACATCATGAAAATTATTTTTGCCGGCACCCCAGACTTTGCCGCTACCGCATTGGCCGCGATACTTTCAGCGGGTCACGAAGTGGTGGCTGTTCTAACTCAGCCCGATCGTCCTGCGGGACGCGGTTTGCAATTACAAGAGAGCCCGGTCAAACGTCTTGCGAAGGCCAACCATATTCCGGTGCTGCAACCACAAAGCCTGCATTTGCAGAATAAGGATGAAAAGCTGTCAGAGGAGGCCAAGCAGACACTAGCCGCAATAGACCGGATGGATTTCGAGGTAATCGTTGTGGTTGCCTACGGCCTCATTTTGCCTGCAGCATTCTTGGATATGGCAAAGCGTTCGGGTCGCAGGGGCTGTTTTAATATTCATGCTTCGCTACTGCCACGTTGGCGCGGGGCGGCCCCCATTCAGCGAGCGATAGAGGCGGGTGATACCAAGACCGGAGTAGCTATTATGGAAATGGAGCCAGGTTTAGATACTGGCCCTGTCTTAATCGACGAAGCATTGTTGATCACAAATGACGATACTACTCAAACTCTCCACGACCGTTTGGCCCAACTGGGGGGTGAGTTAATTGTTAAGGCCTTGAAATTAATTGCTGATACTACCGACTTAATATTGCATCCTCAGGACCCAAATAGGGTGACCTATGCGCATAAGATTCTGAAGAGTGAGGCAAAACTGGATTGGTCGAGCGCAGCCGAGCTGATTGATCGCAAGGTGCGCGCGCTCAATCCAGCGCCTGGCGCAAGCACAGAGCTTGAGGGTGAGCTTGTAAAAGTCTGGCTTACTCGTATTCCGAAGACCTCAAAAGACGCAGTTGATACAAGACCCGGCACGATTTTGGGAGAGGGTGAGCAAGGGGTTCTGGTCCAATGCGGAGATCGCGCGATTGAGCTTCTTGAGGTACAAAATGCTGGGGGTAAAAAGATCACAGGTCGGCAGTGGTTTTTTGGAAGGCCCAAAGAGAAGACGCAATGTTTTTCCTAAGAAGTCTTGAGCGGATTTCAGGTTGGCCTGTTTGAAAATAATGGAAATAAAGTCATGTTTAATTTAGTCAGCACAGCGATCCTGATGAAGATGGCGCGAACGGGAAGCCATCCTGTCTAAGATCTCCAATCATGATGGGGTCGCTAAACGCAGCGCCCCTCTCGCCCAGCTAATGCTGGAGACTAAAAAAATCGTGATGCAAGTTGTGCACGAGGGGCGTTCATTAAGTACGCTGCTCGATAAATTGAATGAAACAGAGCGACCTGCAATCCAAAGCCTAGCCTATGCAACCTTGCGCAATTGGAATCGCTCCCAAGCGCTCACTTCAAAGTATGTGAGTAAAAAGCCAAGCAAGGAACTTGATGTGCTCCTGACGGTTGCAGCAATGCTGATCATGAATCAAGGGCGCGCTCAAAACCAATACGCGGTTCCAACGATTGTGAATGAGGCAGTGAAGGCGGGCGGGATGTCGCCTAAGACAAGGCATGCCCAAGGGCTAATCAATGCTGTATTGCGCAAAGTCGCCACTGCAGTGCAAAACAATGGCGCTCCGAACATTCAGTTTGGACTTCCTTACCCAGATTGGTGGTTAGGGCGGATTCGGAAAGCATACCCAGAACAGTGGGAGAGCATTTGTAGCCATCAACAATCGCTACCCCCGCTCACCTTGCGGGTCAATCAAATGGTCAATACGCGTGCTGATTATGGTTTGAAGTTAGAGGGTTCGGGCATTGCCTATCAAACCATTGCTGAGCTCGCTGGTGTCCCGTTGGAGAGCGCGGTGATCATTGATGTCCCGCTACCGGTTTCCCAGTTGCCCGAGTTTATGAAGGGGGCTGTATCCGTTCAGGATGCCGGGGCTCAGCTTGCTCCAGTTCTACTTAGCCCACAGAAAGGCGAGCGGCTGCTAGATGCATGTGCTGCTCCCGGAGGAAAGACCGCACATCTTTTAGAGACAATTGACGCTAAACCCGCAGAATTGATTGCGCTGGAGATCGATGCAGACCGTGCAAAGAAAATAGTGCATACGCTTACTCGACTTCGGCTTCTTAATGATCAAGTGCGCGTAATGACAGGCGATGCCGGTCAACAGGATTGGTGGGACGGCAATTTATTTGACAAGATTCTTTTGGACGTTCCTTGTTCCGCATCTGGAATTGTGCGCCGTCATCCTGACATTGTTTTTTTACGCAGATCTGAGGACCTTGCGCGCTTGGTCAAGACTCAACGAGTCATTCTTGAGAATGCCTGGGCAATGCTAAAGAATGGCGGCACCTTGCTTTATCTAACCTGCTCTATTTTTCCTGAAGAGGGCGAAGAGCAGATCGCCCGGTTTGTGAAAGACCACCCAAATGCTTTACGATTAGAAGCACCAGGCCAGTTACTGCCAAGCGAGTATCACGATGGATTTTTTTATGGCTTATTAAAAAAGCATCAACCATGACCACCTTCTTACGACATTCTTTGTGGGGACTGGCTTGCCTGATCGCGGTGTGCGTGACTGGCCCTGCCCAAGCACAAGTCATCAAGGTGAAGCAGGCAGAGTTGGAAAAGGTTGAAAGCGCTTGGTTATTAAACGCCAATTTTGGAATTGAATTACCACCCGGCCTAGAAAATGCCCTAAAAAAAGGGGTAACACTTCATTTCCTGGTTCAGTTTGAATTAACCCGCAGTCGTTGGTATTGGTTTGATGAAAAAGCGGTCAATGTTCAGCGTCAAGTTCGCCTATCGCATCAACCACTGATTAATCAATACCGCATCAATGCTGGAGGGTTGGCATTAAATGCGAGCTCATTAGTGGAGGCATTGCGCATCGCTGGCACGATTGGTGGCTGGAGCGTGATTGAGGCTGCAGCGATTGATGCCGATAAGCAATACGAGGCTGCGCTACGAATGACCTTAGATCTTGGAAAGCTACCAAAACCTTTTCAGGTGGACGCGCTCAATAGTCGAGACTGGTCTTTAAGCGGAGAGTGGTTGCGCTTTCCGTTTAACGCATCGATGACCTCTGTATCGGGGCGTAAATAATGAGCCCTGTATTTACCCTCAGCAATAAAGACTTTATTAAGCGCAGAGCCTTGCCGCTGGTTACTTTATTAAGCGGTCTGATTGCCTTGATTTTGCTGCTTCTCTTATCAACCGCTACATCCAATACTGAGTTCTTTGATCAATATTTCATTTGGTTGTATGCCGCCAATATTGTGGTGGGTATCTTGCTCTTACTCACCATCATTATTTTGGTGGTGGTTATTAGCATTCGTTGGCGCAAGGGTCGATTTGGTACGCGTTTAATTGCGAAGCTCGCCATGATTTTTGCTTTGGTTGGGGTAGTGCCAGGCCTTATTTTGTATAGCGTATCGTGGCAATTCGTTTCAAAAAGTATTGAGACCTGGTTTGACGTCAAGGTGGAGTCTGCTCTGAACTCCGGCTTGGAATTAGGACGCGTGACCTTGCGCATTGCCCAAGAAGAAATTCTGGCGGAGGGAAAGTTTATTGCGGAACAGGTAGTTCAGGTTCCGCCGGGCACGAGCTCCGAACAGGTGGGAAGCATGATTGCCAAGATACGCAATCAGTTTGGGATACAGGAGGTGAGCTTATTTAATATGCAGCGCACCTTGATTCTCAGCACTGAATCCAGACCGAAACAATTTTTCCCGGCGCCCAGTGCCGAGGTCGTAGCTGAGGCCTTTCAGAAAAACGGCATCACCTTCCTCGATGAAATTGAGCTTACCAAGGGGCAGCCTGGATACCGCGTGCGCGCAATCGTCCCCATTGTTCGCCAAAAAGCGGTTCCAACCAAGACCGGTGCCTCACGATACGTCGACGATAAGTACTTCTTGCAGCTGGTTCGATTCATTCCGGAGCCATTAGCCAAAAATATTTATGCGGTTGAGTCTGCCTATAGCGAATACCAAGAGAAAGCACTGGGGCGTATTGGGCTACGCAAGATGTATATCGGCACGCTCACTCTCACACTATTTTTTGCTCTATTTGTTGCAGTGACTTTGGCACTTCTCTTAGGTCGTCAGTTGGCGCAACCGCTGTTAATGCTTTTACGTGGAACCCAGGCGGTCGCACAGGGCGATCTAAGCCCCAAGCCTGAACTTGATACTGGTGATGAGCTGGGCATGCTGACCCGTCAATTTAATGTCATGACCAAGCAGCTCTCGGATGCGCGCGATTCGCTCCAGGAATCAAAGTCGTTTTTGGAGACCGTACTGGGCAACTTAACAGCCGGCGTTTGTATCTTTGATAACAACTTTAATTTGGCATCTAGCAATCCCGGGGCGGCTAAGATTTTGGGGCAAGACCTGTTGCCCATTACTGGTAAGCCCCTTAACTCGGTTGCTGAGCTGGCTGAGTTTGATGGCGCAGTCCGTGAGGGCTTTGCTACCCAAAATTTAATTACCTCTGCCAAAACAGGGGAAGCTAACAAAGCCGAGCTAGTTTGGCAAAAGCAAATTCAGGTACACCCTGTTAATGAGTACGAGAACGATCTTGGCTCAACCCTATTTGTACGTGGAACCCAACTTTCCCCCAGCCTAAAGATGATTGTGTTTGATGATATTAGTGACGTGATTGCGGCACAGCGTTCGATCGCATGGAGTGAAGTCGCCAGGCGCTTGGCGCATGAGATTAAGAACCCACTCACGCCAATTCAGTTATCGGCAGAGCGCCTGCAGCAAAAGCTCGTTGGCAAATTAAGCCCCGACCAAGACGAGATGATCGAGCGCAGCACTAATACTATTATTGGTCAAGTACAAGCCATGAAGCAGATGGTTAATGAGTTCAGGGATTTTGCTAAGACCCCTAGCCCAACCTTGGGAAGCCTTGATTTAAATGGTTTGATTCAAGAGGTGATGGGTTTGTATGAGGGCAGCAACATCGAGGTTCGTTTGGATTCCAGGTGCCCGCGGGTCATGGGCGACCCAACGCAATTACGGCAAGTAATTCATAATCTCTTACAAAACGCTCAAGATGCTAGTTTAGAAACCAATCGTCCTCAACAACTTATCGAGATCACAACGGAGCTTGTGCAAATTCAAGATGCCGATCAAAATAGATCTGCAGTGCGCATGACGATTACTGATAGTGGGCCTGGTTTTCAGGCTAAGATATTAGCAAGAGCATTTGAGCCCTATATAACAACTAAGGCTAAGGGAACTGGATTGGGATTGGCGGTCGTGAAAAAAATTATTGATGATCATGGTGCAAAAATTGAGATCCGTAATCGCAAACAAGGAGACGATGTATTGGGCGCCCAAGTATCTATTTTGTTTGTAAAGCTTGCTAAAGAGGCGACCTAACGATGGCGAGCATTTTGGTAGTTGATGATGAGATGGGCATCCGTGAGTTATTACACGAGATATTGACCGAAGAGGGTCATACGGTATATCCCGCTGAGAGTGCCAATCAGGCAAGAGCAGTGCGAGAGCAAATGGAGCCCGATTTGGTACTCCTCGATATTTGGATGCCAGACACTGACGGCATCACTTTATTAAAAGAGTGGGCTCGAGATAATTTGCTAACGATGCCAGTGGTCATGATGTCTGGTCATGCAACTATTGATACGGCTGTTGAAGCAACACGTATTGGCGCCCTTAATTTTCTGGAAAAGCCCATCGCGCTCCAGAAGCTTTTAAAGACAGTCAGCAAGGCTCTTGAGCGCGCTCCCCTGAAAAAACCAGACGAACTAGAACCTCAAGCCCAGCCCAAATCAATTGATTTACCTAAAACTACGAATCAGGATGAATACATTAGCGGAATTGCAAAAAGCTACTACTCCCTGCCACTTCGTGAGTCGCGCGATCTCTTTGAGAAGGCCTATTTTGAATACCAAATGGTGGTCACGGGGGGTAGCATGACCCGTATCTCAGAGTTCACTGGCCTTGAGCGAACCCATCTCTATCGCAAGCTAAAAGCACTTGGTATTGATGTCACCAAAAAGCAAGAGTAGCTTGCCCAAGAGCCTCTAATTCTTGGCCAGGTGGCGCAGTTGGTAGAGCAGAGGACTGCTGATCCGTTTTCACGGAAATCCCACCGCAATTTCAAAGATCTAGGCATAGTAAAAATCGGGTGTGCTACAAAATGTTTTTTAAAGGACATATACTTATACGGCTAAATTAGCGGCCATAGTAAAAGATAGACGATTTCCACGCCTACCCACCAGCTTTTGGGTTACCCAATCCCCAGATCTAGGGCGCTAGTTGCGCAGGGAAAGCCAGACATTTTTGCTTAGATTTTTGTAAATCGTGTATCGAAAAGGAGCTGTTAATGAAACTCCTAAAGCTTTTACCTAATAGATTTATTGGCGAATCGTTATCAAAAAAAAGTTAAGAAAAAATATACCATTAACCATCGGGATAAATTATTCTTAAGCCCAAATCATTTTCTTATCTGTTTGCGACGTATTAGAAGCATTTTTATTAAAAGGGTATATGGCACCATCTAAATTTTCAGCATTATCTGAAAAGTTATTTTTTGTATCTTTTCAAATTGGTATTTCATTCTTTTGTCTTTTTTCAAATGCGGCACATTCTGCTCCGTGCACCTCGGTTACCGGCGGAGAAAACGCTACTATAAGTGTAGATTGTGAGCAATTGGTTTTAGATTCTGCCGGAGTAGTAACAATTAATTCCGGAGCGACGGTCTCTGGTAACCAAGCAATTTTGAACTCGACTAATAGCTCAACAACATCCCTAAATATTAATGGAACCATTTCGTCAAGCAATAATCAATCAAGTATCTATATTCAGTCAGGAAGTACCATAAACTCCATAACAAATTCAGGCTCCATTGCTTCAGGGGGTTCGTTTGGGGGAAGTGCTGTTGGCATCTATCTTGAATATCAGCCTCGTACAACCACTATTGCCAACTTTGTTAATAGCGGAACAATCTCAGTGGGTAACGGTGCGATTGCTATTGGTAATGCAGGCGGTGTGATTTCTTTGTTGAGTAATACTGGAACAATTTCAGCTGGTCGTTCAAACCCCACCCTTCCCTATGCAATAGATAACTCTAACGATGGTTTGATAACTACGCTGAATAACTCGGGCACAATTTCTACTGGGGCTGGCGGAGTCGGAATTAATAATAGCGCTACTATTACATCACTTGATAATTCCGGTTCGGCCTCTGCTGGAGATAACGGCAGTGCAATCAGAAATACCGGAACCATTTCAACACTAAACAACTCAGGGACAATTTCCGTTACTGATAATGGAACAGGAGCTGCCTACAGCGTTAACTACGGCATTCTTAATACAGGTTCGATCACCACATTAAGTAACCAGGGCAATATTACAGTAACCGCATCAGGACTGGGTAGTTCGGCCGTTGGTATACGAGCTGCCTTTGGCGGCACGGTAACATCATTTTTAAACTCAGGCGCTATTCGTGCCACTACTACAAATACTGATGGCGTTGCTTATGGAATTCGTATTTGGGATGGCGGTACGTTTTCGACAATTACAAATACTGGATCGATTACTGCCGTATCATCCGGCGTAAACGGATTGGCATATGGAATAGCGAGTGTTAATGTTCTAACTACGCTCAACAATGCCCAGGGCGGTAATGCATCATCGCCTGCAACCACCGCATTAACTTACCGAGGCGTTCTTCCGACCAACTACAACATTATTATTAATAGTGCTAGCTATTATGGACAGTTAGCCGTTAGTTCTCCGATTGGCACCATCACCAACTTCGGTATCTATGGCGCCCCATTTATTACTTTACGAACCTATGGCAGCGTTCTTAGTGGAACAGCCCTACCCAGCGGAACTAGATCTGGAACCTATGACAATATGACTTGGTCATTGGTTGAGAATGGTAGCGCCATTGATCTGGTATTTACGGGCGCCTCCCTCATGGGAACCCAACAATCCCTCGTCAACACCGCCTCGGTACTCCAGGGCACCTTCACCCTTCAAAATTCCGTGATGGTGAACGGCTTTACCTACGATTGCTCCCTATTTGATCGGCGTGGTATTTGTGTAAGCGCCGGTGGTCGCAATACTACGGTACAAGCCCAAGGGATTAACAACACCAGTGGCCTCTTGATTGCTTCTTACCGATTAAACAAGAACAATAGCCGGATTGGTGCCTGGGTGGACCAAAACTTGTCCGTGAATGGCCCGGGTACAGTAAAACTCGGTAATAGCACTCCCATGATTGGACTCTTTGGTGTGTGGAGCCAACGACCGGACGGTGTGGGAGCTGAAGTCAAAGTGTCAGCGGCTTATGGTCAAAAGGACACCACGATCACTCGACAAATCGTAGGCTTAAGTGAAGCAGGTAGTGGTAGCTCAAAACTCATCAGCCAAGGTGCCCAAGTGGTCGCTAAGTATGGCTTTGCTGTTCTTCCTGATGTGGTTGTGTCCCCTTATGCTGGGGTGCGCTATACACAGAACAATATGGGTGGTTATACCGAAGCCACGAGCTCTGCTGTGACGACACCGTTGACCTACTCGGCGCTGAACACCAATGCCACCACTGCCTTGGCAGGAGCAGAAGCAAGATACCGTGGCATTCCAAAAACTACGCTCTTTGCCAGCGCGGGAGTGGAAACCGATACTAATACTAGTAATGGTTCCTACTCAGCCACTGGCATTACTGGCTTAACCCCAGTGAACTTCAATCCCAATCCAGTAAAGACTAGACCCACTGCCACAGTCGGTGGTTACTACGACATCCTCAAGAACCAACGCATTGGTATTACTGGTATCTATCGCCAAGAGCCATTCCAAGCCGTATCCACCACTACAGTTCTAGCCACATACACCATTGGTTTGTAGTGTCCTCTTAAAAGACAAACAAATACGTGGGCACGAATCCGATTGGTTTAAGCCTCCTTACCCAGTTTGCGTATAATGAGCACTCTTCCGTGGCCTGGTAGCTCAGTCGGTAGAGCAGAGGACTGAAAATCCTTGTGTCGGTGGTTCGATTCCGCCCCGGGCCACCAAAATGCATCAAAACCACCTTCGGGTGGTTTTTCTTTTTACACAGCAAACAAGAGTTTCATCAGCATTTAATGGTGTAATAAGCGACAAGAATTACATATTGGAGAGCTCGCAATGAGAGAAATTTCAATTGATGATTTATCTTCCTTTGGTTTGTTGATCGGATTTATCGTAGTCTTTTTCATACTAATCGTGTATCACGGACTATGTTTGTGGGGTGCTCAATCTATATATCACCGGCACGCTAAAACACTGATTGCCAAAAATCAATACTTCAGAATGGAAATTTTTTTCTTCATGGGCCTATCCGCCCTTGCCTTAATTCATTTAAGTGAAATTGGAATACTTTCTATATTGGGACTAAAGCATGGAGTAGCAACCAGTATTGATCATGCAATTTTTGTGATTGGTAGTATTTACACGACTATTGGGGCAGAGGGGGCCGTTTCAAATTTACCAAGCCGATATCGCATTCTTGCTGTGGTTCTCTCTATGAGCAGTCTTTTTTGTTTTGCTTGGAGCACGGCCGTAATGATGGATATGATGCGAACTTATCGCAATATAAGAGCGGTTAACCAAAGCCCTGAATCTAGTTCTAATTAGTTCAGAGAAGTCACAGGATTTTTAATACCGACTTATCAAAATATTAACCATATGCCACTCTTCTAGATCTTTTGGGGTTACGTTAACGTCTTTAGCTTATCTAGGATCTCAACATGCTACTAGTAACCTCCATCATTGCTGCTACTCTGACCATTATTTTTATTAAGCTATCTTTCAATGTGATTAGTTTGCGCAGAAAGAATAAGGTTGGCTTGGGTAGTGGAGGCTACGAGGACTTGGAGAGGGCAATTCGTGCACAGGGCAATTTTGCCGAATATGTCCCTTTCGGAATTATTATGATTGCCTGTTTGGAGTTAAACGGAGCACCGTGGTGGTTAGTTCTTGCGCCAGGAATTTTTCTGATTATTGGACGTTTAATTCACGCTAAAGGTATCAATACTCCGCCTCCAGATTTCAGTTTGCGTGTGCTCGGCATGAAATTTACATTCAATACATTAATTGCCCTAGTGGTCTTGAATTTATGTTGGACCCTCTATCAATTGATGATTTAGGCGCTCTGTTTTAAATAAACACTATTGACTGGCTCAACCTAAAAACTAGAGGGTTATTGTCTCCGGGTAGATGGCTTCCCCATACAATGCTCAAAAATAACCTTTGGGACATTTATGCGCCTTTTAGCCATCATCATATCCACCATTTCACTGTTAACCGGTTGCGCGTTACATAACTATGGAGATGACCAATTTCAATTGAGAATGGCCGCCCACGGAAAAGACATTATGTGGGTACCCACGAGGGTTGATACAGCAACGCAGATGCTGGCACTAGCGCAAGTAAAGCCTGGTGATATAGTCTATGACCTTGGCTCGGGTGATGGCGTCATTCCAATACAAGCAGCCAAGCGCTATAGTGTTCGTGCCGTTGGAATTGAATACAACCCCGATTTGGTTGCGCTATCAAAGCGCAATGCGATTCGTGAGAATGTACAAAACTTGGTGACCTTTAAACAGGGCGATATTTTTGTAGAAGACTTTTCATCAGCAACAGTTCTAACTTTATTTTTGGGTGAAAGCCTAAATTTAAGACTGATGCCAACGATTTTGAAGATGAAACCTGGGACTCGAGTGGTTTCCAATACATTTCGGATGGAATCTTGGATTCCTGATCAAGAGGTATCCGTTAGATTAAGTGAGACCACGATTGGCACATTAAATGAAACCATTTATTTATGGATCGTGCCCGCAAATATTGATGGCACATGGGAGTTTACGGGTTTGCCTGGTTTAGATAAAACCGCAATTCGGTTTATCCAGAAAAAGCAGTTCTTTGATGGCAGCATTACCTCACAAGGTAAGCGCTCGATTGCATTTGAGGATGGCCGAATTCGGGGGGATGGGATTCGGTTTGATTTTGAGGGCAATGGAAAAAAATATTCGTTTAATGGACAAGTGAATGGATCTCAAATGCGGGGCACTCTCAATGGAGACCCCAAATTAGTCGTTGTTGGCAAGCGACTTTAGCTGGCTGTATTCATGGTGGATTGATAGAGTATGTTTTCATTCGCCAATCTTTCTATCCCTGTGATTCAGGCGCCAATGGCTGGGGGCATTACCACCCCAGCCTTGGTTTCGGGGGTTTCTAATGCGGGCGGTTTAGGAAGCTTCGGTTTTGCTTATAGTTCGCCCGAAACAATTGGCCACGACCTAAAGCTTGCACAGTCATTAACGCAAGGCCCGATTAATGCCAACTTTTTCATATTTCCAAGTGCCGAATTACCTGATTCAAAAACGATAGGGCAGGTAATTGAGCTTCTTCAAGAATTGACTCCTGATATTGATTTCGTTGTTCCAAAACCACCCTTTTGCCCCGACCTTGAAACGCAATTAGAGCCTGTTTGGCAGTTGCAGCCAGCGGTTCTTAGTTTTCATTTTGGTATCCCGCCTGAATGGGTTATGCAGCGGGCCAGGGCGCTTAGTATCGCCATCGGAATTACAGCAACCAGTCTTGAGGAGGCGCTAAAGATTGAGCAAGCGGGTGCCAGCTTTATTGTTGCTCAAGGCATTGAGGCGGGCGGCCATCGCGGAACATTTGAGATCGATAGTCCTGATGAGCGTTTATCAACATTTGATCTTTTGCATCAATTGGGCAAGCGCTGCACTATCCCGGTGGTTGCAGCCGGCGGCATGATGAATGGCCGTGATATTCGAAAGGCCTTGGATCTTGGAGCAAGTGCTGTGCAAATGGGGTCCGCATTTTTGTGTTGCCCTGAATCGGGAGCCTCTTCTGAATATAAGGCCCTTCTCTTAGATGAGAATCCGCGACCAAGTATTTTTACAAAAGGCTTCTCGGGGCGCTGGGCTCGGGGGGTTGAGAATACGTTTACTCGCCACATGGATGCTAAGTCGACATTACCGTTCCCAATCCAAAATACACTCACTGGCCAATTACGCCAAGCAGCAGCCCGCTCACATAATGCAGAGCATCAGAGTCTATGGGCTGGCAGCGCTTTTTATAAAGCCCGAACTCTTACAGTTGGTGAGCTCATGAAAGCGTTGCAAATTGAGTTTGTGAGCTAGAAAGCATTAAGCATCAGCCCATTTTTAGCAGGATCACCCCAAGCAAAATTAGCGCAACACCAATCCAGCGAATCGGAATATTAGGGTCACCAAAAACTAAGACTCCGAGAGTAAACGTACCCACAGCTCCAATCGATGTCCAAACTGCATAGGCGGTTCCAATCGGAATTTCCTTTAGTGAGTACCAAAGCAGCACCCCACTAAGGGCCATGCTGATTACAGCAATACCAATGCCCCAAATTTTCATATTGGGAAGATCGGCGAGTTTCAAACCTAAGGGCCAGCCTATTTCACAAGCACCAGCGAGAAGTAGTGAGATCCAGTAAATACTCAAGAGTAATTAATCATCCATGTATGTGAATTACGCTAGCATAGCAAAGATGAAAATATTGATCACTGGCGCCACGGGATTTATTGGGCGGCATTTAGTAAGTCGCCTATTAGAGGAGGGTTACTCGATCAGTGGCACCGCCAGATCTGAGGCGGATGCGAAATCTTTAAATCAGCGTGGGGTCAATACGACCCAGATCGATCTTCTGTCGACGAATGATTTGCAATCCTTGGTTCGTGGTCACGATTGCGTGATTCATTGTGCGGCCCACGTTGGGCTATGGGGTCCCAAATCGCTCTATCAGAGGCTGAATATTCAGTTGACGAAACGACTGCTTGAGGCTGCGACTCAAGTGGGCGTTGGTAAATTTATTTACATGAGCTGTGCAAATGTGGCGCTCAATGACTCGGTGCCGATCGAAAATGCTACAGAAGACGTGCCAATTTGCCATCAAGATTCATTGCATTATGCTCACTCAAAAGCACAAGCTGAACAATTGGTGCTATCGAGCGCATCAGAGCGTTTTACCGCAATCGCATTGCGACCCGCCTTGGTTTGGGGTAATGGAGACATCATCGATCGCCAAATCGGACCCGCGGCAGATCGTGGACAGTTTGGTTGGTTTGGTCACGGTCGCTATCCCTATTCCACCTGTTATATCGGCAATTTATGCCAAGCAGTCTTGCAAGTTCTTATAGCAAATGTTCCTAGCGGAGCATTTTTTATTCGGGATGAGGAGCAAATGACCCTGCGCGAATTTCTGAGTGCACGACTTGAGGCCAGCGGCTATGCAGTACCAACCCTATCGATCCCACTATCGCTTGCTTGGCCTTTGGCACGATTTACAGAAAATGGATGGAATTATTTGCCACTCAAAGGAGACCCACCACTTGTACGTGAAGCAGTGCGTACTATGGGCTATCCATTTTCCGTCTCCATGAATAAGGCAAAAATTGCATTTGACTACCGCGCTCTATATTCGGTGGCTGAGGGGATGGCGGCAATTGAGAAGGGCGCCAATAAATCGCTGAATATTTCGTAATACGAAATGGTGTGCTGAAAAATGAAACAGGCCTTACAAAAAACCCATCCGTAAGTAATGCTAATAACATAAGCTTCTGATTTATATAGATTTATTTTGTAATTTCCTATGCTACATTGATTCCATCTAATTATTTTTTTACTTTTGGAGGATCTATGAATAGCAAGCTGGTTGATGAAGCGCCGTATCACCCCGGTTATGAGGATGCGTCTTTTGAGCAGGTTGAGAACCCATTAATGGCTGAATTAGCTCAATACCGCAAAATGAATGAGCGCTATATTGAAACTGCCAAGAAAATTGTTGAATTTTTAGGGGCTGGTAATAAAGCCGCGGCTTAAGCACTCTTTTTTCAAACAAAAACCACCTTCGGGTGGTTTTTTGTTATCCATTAAATAGAGAGAAATTGCTCAAAATCGCAAGGAAACCTTTCCATAGATGGACCAATCATAGGACTTAAAGGTTTGAACTACTTGCTTACTGGCCCCAACGGCAAATAAAAGATGTTTGCTGATGGAGTGTGTCACCATCGCATCAAGTGGTACAAACCAACCACCACCTGCGGTGTTATACAGAATCCCGTTTTCATCCCAAAAGCGGATTTGAGTTCTTGGAGTTAATTGCAGGCCTACGGTTGGAAAAAGTTGCAGCGATCGCAATAACGGTGGTTGCGATGGATTAACTGCAAATGAATTATTTTTGCTATCAAATCCATACATGTAGCGAACAAGCGGAGAAAAATCAGATAGTAGAGATTGACTGGGCGATTGCGGCACAAATGATGCGCTCACTTGTGGGCCAACCGCCCACTGACCATTATTACCGAACGGAAAAATAATTCGACCGCCTAGGTTTAGATTCCATTTGGGGAAAAAATCAGGTGGCATACCCCAGATGGTGAGCATCGTATTACCTGCACTAAATTGACCACTACTTTGACCTGGGGCTGCTGGCCCCCAAGTGGAGTTGTAGGCAGTGTCAATCCGCATCATGCCCTTCCATTGATTAATCGATAGTGGTTGATAGAATCGAAGTCGATAAATATCGCTCAGATTGCCATCACCATATCCATTTTGATAAACCCATAACTCTAAAATCGAATCCTTGCTGTAATTAAACGAATCAGTTTTTAGTCTTAAGAGATTATCTGGTTCTCCCGCAGTATCTTCATCTTGAGCAAAGCTGCACTGAGTAAACAAAAAAGAAAATACACAGAATAGAGTTCTACAAATTCTCATAACTTCATTGACATATATATGAGGGAATAACAAGATCTTGTATATTAGACTTCATTGCCACCAAAGGTATAAAAATGGGTAATCACAATTCGAAGCCCGATCTAGAGCGACTGTTTGAGCAAAATCGCCAGTGGATCGAATCGGTGACAAAAGCTGATCCAGATTATTTTTCAAGATTGGTTGATCAGCAAAATCCCGAGTATCTGTGGATTGGATGTTCGGATTCGCGGGTCCCCGCCAATCAAATCGTCGGACTTAAGCCTGGTGAGGTATTTGTTCATCGCAACATCGCGAACATTGTCGTTCATACCGATTTCAATGCGCTGTCGGTCATTCAATTCGCAATTGATCGCCTAAAAGTTAAGCATATTATTGTGGTTGGCCATTACGGTTGTTCAGGAATTGCTGCTGCCATGAATAACACTCGCATTGGACTCGCCGATAACTGGATTCGACACATTAAAGATGTACACGATAAGCATCATCATGAGCTTTGTACCATTGAGGAGGAGAATGCTCGGTTAGATCGCCTCTGTGAGCTTAATGTATTGGAGCAAGTGATCAATATTGGACAAACTAATATTGTGCAAGATGCTTGGGCAAAGGGTCAGATCATTTCAATTCATGGATGTATCTATCGATTGCATGATGGCTTACTCAAAGACCTTCATACCAGCATCTCTAATCCCCAAGAGCTTCATGATCGATATCATGCACAACTGATGAATTCAGGACCACTATGAGCATTCACGTAATCGGAATATTTAAAATTAAGAGCCCGATAGACTTTGATGACTATCGTGCCCAGGTTAGTACAACCATTGAGCTCTATGGCGGAAAGTTAATACGCCGAGGGGTTTGCCAAAATCCTTTTTGGAACCAGTTAAATTCGGAGCCGTTTGATACCTTTGTTGAGCTTAGTTTTTCAAGTCTAGAGGATGCAAAGCGCTGGGCCGGCAGCCCTGAATACGCAGCATTGCTTCCAGTGCGTGAGCGAGCAATGCAATTGACACTTTTCCCCCTGGTGGTCTAAAAGCGCTCTTCTTTGCCTAAGATGCGCCACTGCCCGCTTGGCAGTGATCCGAGACTTATTTGGCCAATGCGGATTCGTTTTAGACCAACAACAGTGAGCCCAACGAGCTCACACATGCGACGAATTTGTCGTTTACGACCTTCCCGTAATACAAAACGAAGTTGATCTTCATTTTGCCAACTTACTTTGGCTGGTTTTAGTGCCTTACCATCAAGCGATAGCCCATGCTGCAAAGAGCGCAAACCCGTATCCGACAATTTGCCGCTGACACGAACCAGATACTCTTTTTCAATCGGGCTATCCTCGCCGATTAATAGCTTGGCAATCCGCCCATCTTGGGTAAGTACTAATAAACCTGAGGAATCAATATCAAGCCGTCCAGCAGGGGCGAGACTTTTAAAGATGGTGCGCTCGGTTCGTTGAGGTGCGTTCGCATATTGATTTTCAGGGACGATGAGGGACGCTGCTGGCTTATATTGCTCTTCATCATCTAAGTGCGAAATATAGCCTACTGGCTTATTAAGCAAAATCGTGAGGCGTTGCTCTTGTTGGCGTTTAGCGCCAGAGCGTAACTCAATCGTTTGATGCCGAAAGGCTCGCGTACCTAATTCTTGAACAACCTCTCCGTCAACGGTTACCAGTCCCTGTTCAATATAAGCATCTGCTTCCCGCCTTGAACACAAACCACGTTCGGATAGTAGTTTAGAAACCCGAATTTTTTCCATTACCAAAAAATCAACCAAATAAGGCCAATAATTAACACCCACTTAGCAATGTAATAGATCCCTCGGTGTGAGGCCTTCAGCTTTTTGGCCTGCATCCGCAGCCGATAAAAATAGGTAAAGAGAACATTCACAAAACCGAGTGACTCGCCCTCAACATTTTGTGAGGCTGCCGCACTCATCACTTGTAAACCAAACCAGCGATTAAAGCTTCGCATGATTTTGGTATGCAATGGCCTTTCAATATCGCAAAACAAGACAATCCGTTGATGTTCAGTATTGTTGGCCGCAAAGTGGATGTAGGTTTCGTCAAATACAACCGCTTCGCCATCTTTCCAATAATAGGGTTCACCATCGACATCAATAAAACACTTTGGGCTGTTTGGGGTTACAAGCCCTAAGTGGTAGCGCAATGATCCGGCATAGGGGTCCCGATGGCGAACCAATTTTGCTCCAGGCGGCAATGAAGCAAACATAGCCGCTTTGATGCTTGGGATCGATTTAAGGAGCGCTACTGTTTGGGGGCAGGACTCTTCGGCCGACGGGAGATCTTTGCCGTACCAATATAAATAAAAACGCTTCCAGCCAGTACGAAAAAACGAATTAAAGCCAATATCGTTATAGCCAGTTGCTTGACGAATTTGCCCGCTATCTTGAAGCGCCAAGGCTTCATCCCGGATGATTTGCCAGCGATCTTTTAGGGGCTGTAATTCTGGGAATTGATTAACGGGTAGGTAGGCGCTACGTCCTACTTTTGAAAACAAATAAATCAATGTGTTGATGGGCGCCAATAACACCACATAATCAGTGAGGGAGCGCAATAGACCAAAGCGTACCTTACCCCGAAAATAAATAAATAGTGCCGACCCCAAAAAGACCAGAAAAATACTATGCCGAATCTCCATGCCGATTCCTATTTACGAAGCTGTGCCTGTCGACGTTGGATTTCCGCATCGATTTTTTTCAACATGGCATCATCTGGATTATTCCAGTTTGCACCCGCCTGATTGGCCATATAGACAACCGATGCCGCAAAATCACTGGCGCTCAAATCCGGCTTCCCCCCCTTGGCGGGCATGCCACGAACCCCAACGTAGCCATGGGCCGTAATCTGAACCTGACCTTCTTTAATTAGCTTTGCCCATTTTGCTTTGTCGCCCAGCCTCGGAGCCCCCGCCACTCCGGGAGTATGACAGCTGGCGCAAACTTGCTGATAAGTCGACTCACCCGTGTTGGCCAATGAGACACCTGGAAATATAAGCAAGGTGCTGACGCTAAATAAATACGAAGCTGTAATGGGGCGCATCATGAACTCATCCTCTTTGGTCAATTTAATCCAGTAAGATAGCTTTTTAATTCAGTAACTTATATGGCACGTTTCTTTCGATCACTCCTTATTTTAATTCTGATTGGCGGCGTTTTAACTGCCGGCTATACCTATTTAATGCTTCATTGGAGCTATGCGGAGGGCGAACGAGCCGGCTATGTGCAAAAGTTCTCTAAACGGGGCTGGCTCTGTAAGACCTGGGAAGGCGAGTTAGCGATGGTCTCGATGCCAGGAACCATGTCTGAAAAGTTCTTCTTTTCGGTGCGTGATGATGCCGTTGCCAATAAGATTAACGCCAATATGGGGCGTAAAGTTGCATTGCAGTATGAGCAGCACGTTGGTTTACCGACGAATTGTTTTGCAGAAACCCAGTATTTTGTCGTTGACTTGGTCGTTTTGGATTAGTCATATCCTAAAAGGCTCCGCGGCCAATTTTTTTCAAAAGATTATTTATTTTTATAACATTTTGTGTTTACAATTGCGTCAGCGCATGTGCGCGACACAATGAACAATCAACAAGGAGCTTCACTTGAATAAAGCAGACTTAATCGCAGCAATTGCTGACGATGCCGAGATTTCTAAAGCAAAAGCAGAGTACGCATTGAATTCTGCTATTGAGCACATCATCAAAGCAGTAACCAAAGGTGACTCGGTGCAATTAATTGGTTTTGGAACATTTGCTTCTGGCAAACGTGCTGCTCGCATGGGCCGCAATCCAAAAACTGGTGAACCTCTCAAAATTGCCGCTTCCAAGACTGTGAAGTTTTCTGCTGGCAAGGCATTTAAAGACGCTGTGAATAAGCGTAAAAAGTAATCGAGAGCAATCTCTTATCAACCCAGCTTCGGCTGGGTTTTTTATTGCCGTTTTTTGTTACTACTTAGCTTTGTACGAGTCGTCGATGGCGATGAATGCTCATCAAGATACCAGCCCCAAACCCAAGCGTGACAAGGGCTGTGCCGCCATAGCTAAGGAGCGGGAGGGGGACGCCTACTACGGGTAGGAGTCCAGTGACCATGCCGATATTGACAAAGGCATAGGTGAAAAAGATCATGCTGATAGCGCCTCCCAAGAGGCGCGTAAACAAAGTAGGTGCATTGACTGAGATCGCCAAGCCACGCTTAATCAGTGCAAAAAAGAGTAGGATCAAAAGAACATTGCCAAGAAATCCAAACTCTTCAGCAAAAACGGCAAACACAAAGTCAGTATGTTTTTCAGGAATAAACTCCAAATGAGATTGAGTTCCTTCGCGCCAGCCTTTGCCAAAAAACCCACCAGCACCAACCGCAATGACGGCCTGAATGGTATGAAAGCCCTTTCCAAGGGGATCGCTTGATGGGTCTAGCAATGTACAAACCCTATTTTTTTGATACTCCCGAATCAATGGCCAATTGACGTCAGGAGCACAAATGCTGCCACTAAATACAACTAGTAAAAGAATCGCAATTGTGCCAATCGCCACCACAGGAATGATCCAACGCCAAGGAAGGCCCGCCAAAATAATCACATAAAGGCCAGAGGCAAGCACCAACAAAGAGGTTCCTAAATCAGGTTGACGGGCAATCAAAAATACTGGTAAGGCCAACAATAGCGCTGCCACTAAATAATCAAACCCCGAACGAATGCCCTCGCGTTTCTGGAAATACCAGGCGAGCATCAGCGGTACCGCGATCTTCATGATCTCGGATGGCTGAATCACAATACCAACATTAATCCAGCGCCTTGCCCCCTTTTTAACCAATCCAAAAAGAGCAACAGCAATTAGCAGAGCAATGCCAATGCCGTATACCCAAATCGCAGCTATCTCTAGCCATTTGGGCGGAATCTGTGAAACCAGCCACATAATCACAAAGGCAATTAGCAGGTTGCGGACCTGATCGATAAGCGCTACGGGCGTTCCCTGGCCTGCCGATAAAAAGACAAAGAAACTAATTAGGGCAAGGGCTAAGAAAATGAGGCCCAGACGAGGATCAAAACCACTAAAGGCTTGCGAGAGTAATAATTTGAGTCGGACTAAGGCACTCTTTTCCATTCCGGAATCTCCTTAGGCCATTTACCATCGATGTAGTAATCAAGTGCTTTACGAGCAATCGGCGCGGCTTGCGTAGAGCCAAAGCCCGCATTTTCAACGATCATTGCAATGGCAATTTTGGGTTTGTCGTTAGGCGCGTATGCCACGAATAAAGCATGGTCGCGCAGAAACTCAGGGGTTGAGGCATGGTTATACTTTTTTGAGTTCAAACTGAAGACTTGGGCCGTTCCCGTTTTGCCACCGGAGGTGTAGGCCGCGCCACGGAATGATGCTGCTGATGTACCCGTTTTATTGGTTTCCGCCATTGCCTTTTTGATGATTTCAACATTTTCGGGTTTGAGGGTAATGCGATAACTTTCTTTGGGTGTTGTGAGTTCTTTTTGGCGTGTAAATGGATCTTCAATCGCCTTTGCAATGTGAGGCTTCATCACGACACCGTAGTTGAGCATATTGGCGAGTCCGTGCGCTAATTGCAAAATCGTAAACGCGTTATATCCCTGCCCAATTCCGAGTGAGATGGTTTCGCCTTCGAACCACTTTTGTTGTTCAGGCTTCTTAAAAGCAGTTTTTTTCCATTCCGTCGACGGTAATACGCCTTTTGCTTCTCCTTCCAGGTCAATTCCTGTAAGCTGACCAAAGCCAAATGGCTTCATAAAATCATGCATCATGTTGACGCCCATGTCGCGCGCTAACAGGTAGTAGTAGGTATCGCAAGACTCCACTAGAGATTTCTCCATATTCACCATCCCATGACCACCCACCTTAATATCACGAAAGGTATTATTGCCAAATGTAAAAAACCCTGGATCGGCAATCGCATCTTCAGGCTTGCGCTTATTGAGCTCAAGGGCCGCGAGTGCCATAAAGGGCTTATAGGTTGATGCGGGAGGATAAATTCCTTTCAAAGGTCGGTTATAGAGCGGCTTTTCCTTGGATTCATTCAATTCCTTCCAAGTCACAGGATCAATGCCTTCGACAAAATCATTGGGATTGAAATTCGGTTTTGAAACGAAGGCGAGAATATCGCCCGTTTCAGGTTCAATGGCGACAAATGCCCCACGATAGTTACCGTAAAGCTGTTCAACCAAGGCTTGCAATTTAATGTCAATCGAGAGAATGACGTTTTTGCCAGGGATGGATGGCCTACTTGATAGAGTGCGCACAGGCTTGCCACCAGCGGTGATTTCAACCTCGTCGTAGCCTGGAACGCCGCGTAAGACCCTTTCATACGTTTGTTCAATGCCAATCTTCCCAACATATTGAATGCCAGGCAAGAACGCGCCTTGAAGCGCATAAGGGTCTTGACTGCCTTTCGTAGCCTCAAGCTCATTTTGCATCCGCTCCTTATCTTTTTGTGAGACTCGCCCAATGTATCCAATCAGATGGGAGGCTAATTCGTTGTATGGGTATTCACGAAAATTACGTGCACTGACATCGACACCCGGAAAGCGATAGCGATTTGCTAGAAATCGAGCCATCTCAGCTTCAGTCAACATGGAGCGTAATGGAAAAGTACCCATGTTTCGAGAATCTTCCAAGGCGCGCTTAAAGTTGCGACGATCTCTTGGGCTAATCTGAATAATCTCAGATAGTTGATTAATTAAATCATCAACATTTCCTTTAATTTGAGAGGCGTCCACCTCTAGCGTTAGCGCTGAATAATTACGTCCAATCACAATGCCATTGCGATCAATCAGTAAGCCACGATTAGCGGGAACTGGGACAATCGCAATCCGATTACTCTCAGCAAGCGTTGAATATTGCTGGTGACTAACAATTTGTAACCAAAATAAGCGGACGACGAGTAAGCCAAAACAGACGCCTACGAAGATGATTGCGATCCGCGCTCGCTCCTGAAACGAATAGAGATCGGGTTTTTTAATTGAGGACATGCAGCTTATAGAGGTCGATGTGGGTCGACATCAATCGGTCGTCGTTGCGGCAAGAGTAAAAGATAGCTGGCGAGAGGCCAAAGCAAGGCCTCAATGGCCGCTTGGATAAGGCTTGTAAGCCCCCACCAATAGATTTGCTCATTTAGAGCCCAAAGCACAAGGACTGGAAAAACAGACACTAAAGCAAAGATAGGAAATACATTCAGGATTTGAGTGGTCACAGGCAAAGCAGTGATGCGGTGATGCCAGGCAATTGCAATGTATGCCACCAGAGAGTAACTAAAGGCATGAACCCCGAGCAAGTCCCCGCTATGAATATCCATCACCAATCCAAATACAAATGCGGTAATCACGCCAACAAAGCGATGCTGATGAATATTCCAAAATACAATGCAAATAATGAGCCAGTCTGGAACCCACGCATGATTGCCCCACGGTAAAAAATTCAGCAACAGCGCGATGACTAAGCTAAAGTAAATGAAGGGTGGCTTGACTGGACGAAGAATGTAGCCGCTCTGATAATCAATCATAACTGGCCCTTTGGTCGCGTTTGTCGTCGACCGGTCGATGACGGTGCATTACTGTTAGACGCTGGCTTTGCGTCTAACTGCGGATCGTAGATTAAGGCAAGTGCTTGGAGGTGACGATTGACCTCAGCAATCGGACTACAGAAGACATTTGCTGAGTTTTGATCAAGGTTGCGCTCGATCTTGGTAATTACTGCCACCGCAAACCCTGGGGGATATACCCCATCAACCCCTGACGTTAAAAGAATGTCGCCCACTTCCAGATCGCTGGCTACGGGTAAGTAACGGAGTTGCAATAATTGACCACGTCCGCTTCCAACCACCGCAGCGCGAAGCCCATTGCGAGCGACAAGAACGGGGACTGCAAAATCACGATCTTCCAATAAAGATACTTCGGCCGAATTGTCATACAGACGAACCACTTGACCGAGAATGCCCATGTCATTGGCAATGGGTGAGCCTAATCGAAGGCCTTGGTTTTCACCCCGATTGATCACGACGCGTTGTGAGACGGGGTTGGGTGGATTAAATAAAATTTCCACAGGGACAGTTTTGAACGCCACCTTTTTTTGTAAATCTAAGAGGCTGCGAAGATTTTGATTTTCAATCGCCAGAAGTGCGGATTGATTGGCTAGCAGGGAGAGTTCTGCTTGTCGTAACTTGAGAGCCTCATTTTCTTTTTCAAGCGTGCTGCGACTTGTTAAATAGTCACTACCTCCTGAAATCATCGAGCCAGGCAGGAGCATTAGCTGCTCCAATGGACGTAGAACAACGCTGACTTGATTGCGAATAAAGTCCAGCGATTTGATCTGAAAATCAATAATCATCAGTGCCAGGCTAATTACAAGGCACGCAATTAATTTGGCAAGCGCTGGAATGCCTTGCTTGAAAAGTGGTGGGGCGCTATATTGCACAGCCCGCTCCGGCGCTTAGCCGCTTATTCTTGTGAGAACACTCCACCTAATTTATCCATGCGCTCTAATGCAATGCCGCAACCACGAGCAACACAGGTCAAAGGATCTTCTGCGACATGGATTGGCAAGCCTGTTTCTTCCATCAAAAGGCGATCGAGGTCACGTAGCAAGGCACCACCGCCAGTGAGCATAACGCCGCGTTCAGCAATATCGGCAGCTAGCTCAGGCGGAGTTTGCTCAAGAGCTGCTTTTACCGCTGTCACAATTTGATTGAGTGGATCAGTTAATGCTTCTAGGATCTCATTGCTGGTCACAGTAAAGCTACGGGGAATACCTTCTGAGATATTGCGACCTTTGATTTCTAGCTCTTTAACTTCTGCACCCGGGAAGGCTGAACCGATTGCTTTTTTAACTGCTTCAGCCGTTTGTTCGCCAATCAGCATCCCATAGTTGCGTCGGATGTAATTCGTAATTGCTTCATCGAACTTATCTCCACCAACCCGAACCGAACCTTTGTAAACGACGCCACCTAAGGACATCACACCCACTTCGGTGGTTCCGCCACCGATGTCAACCACCATGGATCCCGCAGCTTCAGAAACTGGCAGCCCTGCACCAATGGCAGCTGCCATTGGCTCTTCAATCAGAAATACTTGAGAAGCTCCTGCACCTAAAGCTGACTCACGAATCGCACGACGCTCAACCTGTGTTGAACCGCAGGGCACACAAATAATGATTCGAGGGCTGGGTTTTAATAGCTTGCTCTCGTGAACCATTTTGATAAATTGCTTGAGCATTTGTTCGGTAATGGTGAAATCTGCAATCACACCATCTTTCATAGGGCGAATTGCTTCGATGTTTCCAGGCACTCGACCCAACATGCTTTTTGCTTCACGACCCACCGCCAAAATGGTTTTTTTGGCATTTGGGCCACCCTCTTGGCGGATCGCAACCACCGAGGGCTCATCAAGCACAATGCCCTTATCACGCATGTAAATTAAGGTGTTTGCGGTACCTAGATCAATGGCTAGGTCATTGGAAAAATAGCTACGAAAGAGACCAAACATAATGTAAGTGGGAAAATAGAAATATTAATTAGCTCAAAGATGAAATGATACTCTAGCACCCCATGGATATAAATGAAGTTCACCGTATAGCGAAGCTCTCGCGCCTGGAGTTAAGCGCCTCAGAAGCCGAGGCAGTGCTGCCACAATTAGAGGCCGTTTTTGCTCTCGTCGAACAAATGCAAGCGGTCAATACTGAGCAGATTGAGCCTTTGCCCCACCCCATTTTGTTTATAGAAGATTTGGCTCAGCCTTTGAGGGCCGACGCATGCACCGAGGCAAATACGCGGGAACAGAATATGGCGAACGCACCCGCCCAAGCCGAGGGTTACTTTTTGGTCCCGAGGGTGATCGAATGAATTGGCAGCACCAAACCCTAAAAAGCTTATCTAAGTCATTGATTAGTAAGGAAATATCCAGCCTAGAGTTATGTGAATTTTTTCTGAGGCGGATGACAAAATATCAGCATCTAAATGCCTACCTTGATGTTTTGCCAGATCAGACGCGAGCGCAGGCCAGACGTGCTGATCAGTTGATATCACAAGGGGTTATTGGCCCCTTAACCGGAATCCCGATTGCCCATAAAGATGTCTTTGTTACCAAAGAATGGGCCACCACTGCCGCCTCAAAAATGTTGGCAGGCTATAAAAGCCCTTTTGATGCAGCCGTGGTGGCAAGTTTGGGCTTGCCAGACGCAGATAATCCAAAGGCTGCAGGAATGGTGTGCCTAGGCAAAACCAATATGGATGAATTTGCAATGGGTTCCTCCAATGAGAACTCAGCATTTGGGCCGGCACTTAATCCTTGGAATACACAGCGGGTTGCTGGTGGTTCTTCAGGCGGCTCAGCGGTCGCAGTTGCCGCAGGTTTGGCGCCGATTGCGACGGGAACCGATACCGGTGGATCGATCCGCCAGCCCGCTGCTTTTTGTGGCCTGACCGGCATCAAGCCAACCTATGGACGTGTTTCACGATACGGCATGATTGCTTACGCCTCCTCATTGGATCAGGCGGGCCCAATTGGAAAAACTGCCGAGGATTGCGCCCTATTACTAAGCGCGATGTCGACGCACGATCCGCGCGATTCAACATCCCTTGCTGATAGCGGCGAAGACTATGGGCGTTTTCTCAATCAAGCTTGGTCGGGCGAAGATTCTAAAAAACCCTTAACTGGTCTAAGAATTGGTTTGCCAAAAGAATTCTTTGCCGAAGGCCTTTCGCACGATGTAGCGCAAGCGGTTCTAGCTGCTAAAGAGGTGCTTCAGTCTTTGGGCGCTGCTGTTTGCGAAGTGAGTTTGCCTAAAACTAAGCTATCAATCCCAGTGTATTACGTTTTAGCTCCCGCTGAAGCGTCGAGTAACTTGAGTCGTTACGACGGGGTGCGTTATGGTCATCGCGCGAGCGAGTACTCTGATTTATTAGAGATGTATCAACGTTCCCGTAGTGAGGGTTTTGGTGCGGAAGTGAAGCGACGGATCTTAATTGGTAGTTATGTCTTATCGCACGGTTATTACGACGCTTACTATCTGCAAGCCCAGAAGATTCGTCGCATCATCGCAGCAGATTTTGCACAGGCCTTTACTCAGTGTGATGTGATTTTGGGGCCAGTAGCTCCAGATGTTGCTTGGGGTCTGGGTGAAAAGACGAAAGATCCCTTACAGATGTACCTTGAGGATATATACACTTTGTCAGCGAATTTGGCGGGCTTGCCAGCGATGAGTGCGCCCTGCGGATTCTCAAGCGCTGGATTGCCAATTGGTATGCAATTGATTGGAAATTATTTCTCTGAGGCTCGACTATTGCAAGTTGCGCACCAGTATCAGCAAGCAAGCGATTGGCATTTGCGCAGACCCGAAGGGATTGCATGATGAAGTGGGAAATTGTCATCGGACTTGAAACGCATACGCAACTGTTAACCCATTCCAAGATATTTAGTGGGGCGAGTACGCAATTTGGGGCTCAGCCAAATACGCAAGCATGTGCAGTTGATTTAGCGTTACCGGGAGTATTACCCGTTCTTAATCGTCAAGCAGTTGAGCACGCGATTCGCTTTGGCTTGGCGATTGGTGCCCAGATTTCTCCGCGCAGTATTTTTGCCCGTAAAAATTATTTTTATCCTGATCTGCCTAAAGGCTATCAAATCAGTCAATATGAGATACCAGTAGTCGTCGGTGGACAAATTGAAATCGTTGTCGATGGCCAGACAAAGGTGGTTGAGTTAACGCGAGCCCACTTAGAGGAAGATGCTGGTAAATCCGTTCACGAGAACTTTGTTGGCCCTCATGGCGAACCAGCTAGCGGGATTGATTTAAATAGAGCCGGCACTCCTCTTTTAGAAATTGTCACTGAGCCCGTAATGCGCAGTGCTGCTGAGGCGGTTGCTTATGCCAAAGCTCTTCATGCCTTAGTGGTGTGGTTAGGGGTATGCGATGGCAATATGCAAGAAGGCTCGTTTCGATGCGATGCCAATGTATCGGTGCGGCCCATGGGACAGAGTGAATTCGGGACGCGTTGCGAGATTAAGAATTTAAATTCCTTCCGATTCTTAGAGGAGGCCATTCAGTATGAAGTGCGTCGCCAAATTGAATTGATTGAAGATGGTGGTACGGTCATTCAGGAGACACGTTTATATGACCCTGATCTTCAGGAAACGCGCAGCATGCGCAGTAAAGAAGATGCACAAGATTATCGGTATTTCCCTGACCCTGATTTATTACCGCTCGTCATTCATTCGGATTGGATTGAAGAAATTCGTGCTGGTATGCCAGCTTTACCAACGACGCTACGCGCCCAGTGGCAATCTGAATATGGACTAAGCCCTTACGATAGTCAAATCCTCAGCCAGGATCGCGCCACAGCCGATTTATTTATTGAGCTAGTCCGTCGTTTAGGCGCAAAACATGCAAAGACCATTGCGAACTTCATTGCAGGTGATTTGGCCTCGGCGTTAAATCGCTCGAATTTATCTGTTCATGAATTACCAATTGATATTGCTCAGATCGAGGCGCTACTTAATCGTTCTTTAGACGGAACGATTTCCAACAAGATTGCAAAAGAGATATTCATCTTCATTTGGGAAGATGCGCTTGCCAATAAACCGGCTATCTCAATTGATGAAATCATTGAGCAACGGGGATTAAAGCAAATTACCGATATTGGCGCCCTTGAGGCGCTTATTGATGGGGTATTGCAGGCCAATGCAAAATCCGTTGAGGAGTTTAAGTCTGGCAAAGAGAAAGCCTTTAATGCCTTAATTGGGCAGGTGATGAAAGCCTCGCAAGGTAAAGCAAACCCTCAGCAACTCAATGAGTTACTGCGCAAGAAATTACAAAGTGGATAGGAAAGAAATGAGTGCTCCAGAACTTAGTCAGGATGAACAAGAAGCCTTAGTGGCCCAATGGCTAAAAGCTTGCCCAGGTTTTTTTGAGCGCCATGCTGAGGTGTTGCAAGAGGTTCGCCTAAAAGATCCCAATAGCGATCGAGCCATCTCCTTGCAAGAGCGGCAAATGCATTTGTTACGTTCACAAAATCAAGAACTCAACTCCCGGTTAAATGAAATGCTGCGTTTTGGCAGTCGCAATGACAAGACCCAAGTAGCAATGGTTGCTTGGTTACAAAAGCTGATTGAAGCGCAAGATAGCCAGCAAGTAAATAGCGCAATTGAAAGTGGCCTTTCCTCTGTCTTTGAGGTCGAGGTTTGTAAAGTATTGCCAATCGATTCTGCGTTTGAGGCATTGCTAGAACGCCCCATTTGCCAGTCCTTCGTGAAATGCCCAGATGTATTTAAAGAAAAGCTAGCCCATTTACAGGCCGATGATGATTGGCAGAGCGTTGCGATATTAGCAATACCATTGGAGCAAAATCGCTTTGCTGGCTTAGCCCTTCTTAGTAAAGACGGTGAACGTTTTACAGAGGATATGGGCGTGTTTTATTTAAGACAAATTGCTGGTTTGGCTGCAGCAGCGTTGCGGCGGGTTGCCGGTTAAGCTCAAGATAAGTAAACGATTGTGGACACTCTCTCGGCAAAGATCGAGGCTTACCTAAATAACTTGCATGTTGTGCGGCAATTATCAGTTCATACGATTAAAGCGTATCGCGCCGATTTAAAAATTCTCTGCGAGAGTGCGCAAGCCGAGAAGTGTGCGATCGATCAAATAAATCATGCGCTCATTCGTCGTTGGACTGCAACCCTTCATGCGAAGGGATTGTCTGCGCGATCGATTGCTCGGGTTTTATCAGCATGGCGCGGTTTTTATGACTGGCTCCTGTTGGAATGTAAAGGTCAGCTCGAACTAGGATCAAATCCGGTTGCTGATATCAAGGCTCCCAAACGCAGTAAGTTACTGCCAAAGGCATTATCGGTAGAACAAGCACTAGCCCTCATTGAGTTTGCTGCCAAGGAGGCGGCTGAAAACGACAATTGGGAACTGAGTCGTGATCATGCTTTGATCGAACTTTTGTACTCATCAGGCTTGCGCCTCTCAGAGCTCCTAGGCTTAGATAGTGAGCCCAGTCGAGATTCTTTGGGTTGGATTGATTGGACTACAAGTGAGGTTTCGGTTCTTGGTAAGGGCAATAAGCGCAGAACCATTCCAGTTGGAAAGCCCGCCATGGCAGCATTGCAGCGTTGGAAATCGCAACGCGCATTATTAACGCTGCAGCATGAGCAGGCTTTATTTGTATCCATTCAGGGTAAGCGTCTTGCGCCACGAACCGTTCAGGCCCGTTTGCGATCAATGGCTATTCGTGCCGGTTTGCCGACTCATGTGCACCCACACATGATGCGCCACAGCTTTGCCAGCCATGTTCTGCAATCGTCCCATGACTTGCGAGCCGTACAAGAAATGTTAGGCCATGCCAGTATTGCCAGTACGCAAATTTATACTGCGTTGGATTTTCAGCATCTAGCAAAAGCCTATGACAATGCTCACCCCCGCGCCAAAGTGAAGAGTAATAAAGCGTGAACTACAACATCATCCTTGAGGCCGGAAAAGAGCGGCCCATTGTGCGCAGGCACCCTTGGGTCTATGGCACTGCAATCAAGCGGGTTGATGGAAAGCCAAAAGCGGGCGCAACAGTTCAGATCCTTAGTCAAGATGGTCGTTGGATTGCTAAGGGAGCCTACAGTCCGCTCTCGAAGATCCGTGTGCGCGTTTGGTCATGGAATGAAACCGAAGCCATCGATCATGCCTTCTTCAAGCGCAAAATTAGTACCGCAATACAGCATCGGCAGCAATGGATAAAAGGCACAAATGCAATTCGATTAATTGCTGGCGAGGCCGATGGATTGCCTGGTCTGATTGTTGACCAATATGACTGCGTAATTGTTTGTCAATTTCTAAGTGCAGGTGTGGAATATTGGCGAGATGCCATCATCAGCGCCTTACAAGAGCAAACCCAGTGCTCTTTGATGGTCGAGCGATCGGATGCTGCAGTGCGAGCCCGAGAGGGATTAGCTGAGCAGAGTGGTATTTTGTCTGGCGAGCATGATGGAGAGCTCATTTTGGTCAATGAGCATGGGGTTCAGTATGGAATCGATGTGCTAGAAGGTCATAAGACCGGTTTTTATATTGATCAGCGAGATAACCGCAAGCTGGTGTCTGGGCTCGCAAGCAATCGCCGGGTGCTCAATATGTTTTGCTACACCGGCGGCTTCTCTTTGGCGGCTTTGCAAGGAGGGGCAAAGAGCGTTATGTCGGTTGATTCATCGGGGGATGCCCTAGCGTTGGCGCAGCGTCAAATGGCAATGAATGGCTATTCTCCGGAATTGGCCACTTGGCATGATGCCGATGCCTTTTCTACCCTTCGAGAATTACGAAGCGCCCAAGAAAAATTTGACTTAATCGTCTTGGATCCCCCAAAGTTTGCCCCATCGGCTCAGCATCTCGAGCGTGCCCTAAAAGCTTATAAAGAGATTAATCGTGCCGCCTTGCAATTGCTCAACCCGGGCGGTCTGCTATTCACATTTTCCTGCTCGGGCGCTGTTAGCCCCCAGCATTTTGAGCAAATGATCACCTCATCCGTGAATGAGGCCATGGCACATATGCAAGATCATGGAACAAGCTACCGGGTCATGCGGCGTTTGGCGGCGGGATTGGATCACCCGGTTCTGGCTAGTTTTCCGGAAGGGGAGTATCTCAAGGGATTGCTGCTCCAGCGTACCCAATAATCGGTAAGATAGCTCTTTATCCATTCTTTTTAGAAATGACATCACGATGGCATTAATACCAGTAACGATTCTCACGGGATTTTTAGGCAGCGGCAAGACCACTTTGTTAAAGCATATTTTGACCGGTGAGCATGGCAAGAAAATTGCGGTGATTGAAAACGAGTTTGGTGAAGAGAATATCGATAACGATATTTTGGTTCAAGATACGCAAGAGCAAATTGTGCAAATGAGCAATGGCTGTGTCTGTTGTTCAATTCGCGGCGATTTGGTTGAAGCATTAAATCAGCTATGGGAGCAGCGCAAGAGTAAAAAAATTCAGTTTGACCAGGTTGTCATTGAAACGACTGGTGTGGCAAATCCTGGTCCGGTTGCGCAAACGTTTTTTATTGATGATGACATTGCGAATCATTACGTGTTAGATGCCGTTGTTACGCTGGTCGATGCTAAGCACGGACAGAAACAACTCAACGAGCACGAGGAAGTGCAGCGCCAAGTTGGCTTTGCCGATCGCATCTTTATTACTAAAACAGACCTTGCAGGCCCAGAAGAAATTGCGGCTCTAAAAAATCGGTTGATGCATATGAACCCGAGAGCACCTATCCAAACAATTACAAAGGGTGTTGTGCCGCTCGATTCCGTCTTGGATTTGCGGGGATTTAATTTAAACGCGAAGCTTGATATTGACCCCCATTTTTTGGAAGAGGATGATCACGACCATAGCGAGTGCGGTCATGATCACCACCATGATCATGAGCATCACCATGACCATGGCCACAATCATCACAATCACCATGGTCATACCGATCGGATTCAATCATTTGTTTTTAAGAGCGACAAACCCTTTGATCACCGCAAGTTAGAGGACTTCTTAGGAGGGGTCTTGTCTGTGTTTGGGGAGAAGATGTTGCGCTACAAAGGCGTCTTGTATGTGAAGGGCTCGGCCCGCAAAGTGGTTCTTCAGGGCGTTCATGAAATGATGGGTAGTGATTTGGCTGGCCCATGGGGGGCGGAGCCCAAACAAACTCGGATGGTATTTATTGGGATTGATCTACCAAAAGATACTTTGCTGGCCGGATTAGAAGGCTGCTTGGCTAACTAATTGAATTAATTGAATTACTGTACAATGCGCCGCCACGGTTGCATTTAAAAAGCCATTGAAACTTTTATAGAAAGCGTAATAATGCACCCTTGAAAGTGCAATTAAGTAACTTTTAGTAGTAACCCTGATTGGCGATTTTGCTCTAGGGTTTAAGGTGTTGATTATTTGGAACGAAGGAAAAACGATGACGACAAAAGAAGCGAGTACCAAAGCGAAGTCTGCTGAGTCCAGCAAGAAAGCTTCTGGATCGTCCGCTAAGGGCGCCCCCCTAACTGAGGCTGAATTACTAAAAATGTCTGAAAAGGACTATATGAATGCCGCTCAGTTGGAGTTCTTTCGCTCCAAATTGCAGACGCTCAAAGAGGATATTTTGAAGCACGCGAGCGAAACAACCGAGCACTTACGTGAAAACATACTGGTCCCCGATCCTGCTGATCGGGCGACGATTGAAGAGGAGCACGCGTTAGAGCTTCGAACCCGGGATCGTGAGCGTAAGCTCTTAAAGAAAGTTGAGCAAGCGTTGGCAAGGATTGAGTCGGGTGACTATGGATGGTGCGAAGAAACCGGTGAGGCGATTGGCTTATCGCGCCTAATTGCCCGTCCAACCGCTAATCTCTCACTCGAGGCTCAAGAGCGTCGTGAGCTGCGCCAAAAGTTATTTGGTGAATAGGATTTCTATTCATCATGACTAAAGCAGTACCAACACTCGCTGACATCCCCCCATTATTGAAGGCCGAGATTCTGGCCGAGGCCTTGCCTTATATTCGGCAATACCATGGCAAAACCATTGTGATTAAGTACGGCGGCAACGCCATGGTTGAAGAGCGTCTCAAAGAGAGTTTTGCGCGCGATGTGATTTTGCTAAAACTAGTTGGTATGAACCCTGTTGTCGTTCATGGTGGCGGCCCTCAAATTGATGAGGCCCTCAAGAAAATTGGTAAGACCGGCACCTTTATTCAGGGAATGCGGGTTACGGATGAGGAGACCATGGAAGTGGTTGAGTGGGTGTTGGGCGGCGAAGTGCAGCAGGACATCGTGATGTTAATTAATCATTTTGGCGGTCAAGCGGTTGGTCTAACTGGCAAAGATGGCGGTTTGATTCATGCCAAGAAAATGATGGTGCCTAATGAGCAAACCCCCTCTGGTGCCCCAATCGATCTCGGCTTTGTCGGTGAAATCGAATCGATTAATCCGGCCGTGGTGAAAGCCTTACAAGATGACGCCTTTATTCCCGTAATTTCACCGATTGGCTTTAGTGAAGAGGGTCAGGCCTACAACATCAACGCGGACCTAGTTGCGGGCAAAATGGCTGAAATCCTCAAAGCTGAGAAATTGGTGATGATGACCAACATACCGGGCGTCATGGATAAATCAGGTAAGCTCTTGACCGATTTAAGTGCGCGCGAGATCGATGCGCTCTTTGCAGACGGTACGATTTCAGGGGGCATGCTACCCAAAATTTCATCTGCGTTAGATGCCGCCAAGAGCGGCGTCAACTCGGTTCATATTATTGATGGGCGTATTGAGCACTCTCTACTCTTAGAAATTCTGACCGAACAAGCTTTTGGTACCATGATACGTTCTAGATAAAAAATAAATCATGAACAGTAGCGGTAGCCCCCTTCATCAAGAATCAGCTTCTGAGGTTAGCGGGGGCGATACCAAGACGCGTAAGCGCCCACGCCCGGGCGAGCGTCGTTTACAAATTCTGCAAATTTTGGCCGAGATGTTGCAAAACCCAAGTGGGGATCGCGTCACCACAGCCGCTTTGGCTGCCAAGATTGGTGTTTCAGAGGCTGCTCTCTATCGACATTTTGCTAGTAAGGCGCAAATGTTTGAGGGATTAATAGCATTTATCGAGCAAACCATTTTTGGACTGATTAATCAGATCAATCAAAAAGAGGAATTGGGCATTGCACAAGTGAAGGGGATGGTGCAAATGCTCTTGGTTTTTGCTGAGAAAAATCCTGGTATGGTGCGCGTTTTATTGGGCGACGCATTGCTGCAGGAAGACGAGCGGCTACAAGAGCGTATCAATCAAGTTTTGGATCGCGTCGAAACATCCTTAAAGCAATCATTGCGGATTGCACAGAGTCAACATCAGGATGGAGCTGTTACCGATACGGCTGGCTTGCAGTCTGCGCTTCTGATGAGTTATGTGGTTGGTCGCTGGCATCGCTTTGCTCGAAGTGGTTTTAAGAAGTTACCCAGCGAAGGAATTGAGCCAAGCCTACGAATTCTGCTGACTGCATGAGTGAGTTGTATCTTTCAAAGAAAACCTATCATTTTGATGCACCGCTGAGGTTGCAAAGCGGGGCTAGCATTGGTCAATACGATTTAGTCGTTGAGACTTATGGACGGCTGAATGTAAATGCAAGCAATGCGGTTCTAATTTGCCATGCGCTCAATGCATCGCATCACGTTGCAGGCATTGATCCAGACAGTGCCAATGAGTTGGGTTGGTGGGACAACATGGTTGGACCTGGCAAGCCAGTCGATACCAATCACTTTTTTGTGATTGGGGTAAATAATCTAGGCTCATGTTTTGGCTCAACGGGCCCGATGAGCATTAACCCACAAACCAATGAACCCTATGGGGCTCGCTTTCCAGTGCTCACCGTTGAGGATTGGGTTAACGCACAAGCACGTTTAGCCGATCAGATGGGGATTGAGAAGTTTGCGGCGGTTATGGGGGGCAGTTTAGGTGGTATGCAGGCCATGTCATGGGCGATCCAATATCCAGAGCGTGTTGCCCATTGTGTGGTTATTGCCTCGACGCCAAAGCTTAGTGCACAAAATATCGCATTTAATGAGGTTGCGCGCAATGCAATTTTGTCAGACCCTGATTTTTATGGCGGCGATTATTACAAGCATGGCGTCGTTCCCAAGCGAGGCTTGCGCTTAGCGCGGATGGTGGGACATATTACTTATCTATCAGACGATGATATGGCTGAAAAGTTTGGGCGTGATTTGCAGCGCTTAGCTGGCGCGCCAGACGAATATCGTTTTAGTTTTGATGTGGAGTTTGCCGTTGAGAGTTATTTGCGGCATCAGGGCGATAAGTTCTCGGGATATTTTGATGCCAATACGTATTTGCTAATTACGCGTGCGCTAGACTATTTTGATCCAGCAAAACGTCATCAGGGGGACTTGAGTCAAGCCCTAGCGCATGCTCAAGCTAAATTTTTAGTCATCAGTTTTTCAACGGACTGGCGGTTTTCACCTGATCGTAGTCGCGAAATCGTGCAAGCTCTACTCAACAACAAAGCAGATGTGAGCTATGCTGAAATTGATGCACCGCATGGACATGATGCATTCTTACTTAATGATGAGCGCTACCATCGCCTAGTGCGAGCCTATTTTGCGACGATGGCGGGGGCGCAATGCAATTAAGATCTGATTTTGATGCGATCGCTAATTGGGTTGAAACGAACAGCTCTTTACTAGACTTGGGTTGTGGTGATGGATCGTTCCTCGAGTTCATTCGTACAAAGCGTCAAGCGATTACTTATGGTGTTGAAATTAAAGATAGCGCGGTATTGGCGTGTGTGGAAAAGGGCTTAAACGTAATCCAGCAGGATTTAGAAGGTGGTTTAGCGCTTTTCAAGGATCAAAGCTTTGATACTGTTGTGCTGTCTCAAACTCTACAGACGATCCATCAAACCGAGCGAATCTTGCGTGAGGTGGTGCGGGTTGGAAAGCAATGCGTTGTATCTTTCCCAAACTTTGGACACTGGTCACACCGCTATGCAGTCGCGCTTGGTCGCATGCCTGTTTCGAAATCCTTGCCCTATGAGTGGTTCAATACCCCCAATGTACGAGTTCTGACCATTGCTGATTTTGAAGCCTTGGCACACAAATTAGGAATTGAGATTTTGGGGCGGGTTGTTTTGCATCATGGCAAGACAGTCCACTGGTTACCTAATTTATTTGGTAGCTTAGCAATCTACCGCGTGCGTGGAGCCAAATAGCATTCGCTCGTGGTTCAGTGATTTACGGGTCTATTTTGAGTGGCCTAGTATTCGTATTTTCTTTTTAGGATTCTCGGCCGGTCTTCCACTTCTCTTAGTATTGGGCACCTTAAGTTTTCGTTTAAGGGAGCTTGGCATTGATCGCAGCACCATTGGCTATTTATCGTGGGTGGGTCTGTTCTATGCTGGTAAATGGCTCTGGGCTCCCTTAGTGGACCGGGTACCAATTCCTGGGGTTACAAAATACTTAGGGCGTCGGCGCAGTTGGTTGCTATTCGCTCAAGCGCTCATCATGATTGGTCTAGTCGGTATGGCCATGAACGATCCTAAACAAGATTTACAGATCATTATTTGGTTTGCATTGTTGGTTGCCTTTGCTTCAGCCACACAAGATATTGCACTGGATGCCTTTCGGATCGAGTCGGCCAAGCCAGAGTACCAGGCTGCTTTAGCAGCGAGTTATCAAACGGGCTATCGCTTAGCCATGATTTGGGCAGGAGCTGGAGCATTGTGGCTGGCGGCCCGTGCTGAAGAAAGCACCAGCCTCTACTTTGCCAACGCTTGGCAATTTGCGTATTTGGTAATGGCATTGTCGATGGGCGTTGGTGTGATCACCACTTTACTAAGCCCTGAGCCCCAAATGGTTCAGCTACCCAAAGCGCGTACCACAGGCGAGTGGTTGCACCAAACCCTGATTCAGCCATTTGCAGATTTTATTGGCCGCTACCGCTGGCATGCTCTTTTGATTCTGGCACTGATTGCGGTCTACCGCATCAGTGATGTTGTGATGGGGATTATGGCGAACCCGTTTTATGTGGATATGGGCTATACCAAGGATGAGGTGGCGGCAGTCACTAAAGTATTTGGGGTCATCATGACCCTATTGGGCGCATTTATTGGTGGGGTTCTGGCGCTGCGTTTTGGAGTGATGCGCATTCTGTTTTTAGGAGCCATTCTCTCGGCGGCCAGCAATTTTCTTTTTGCATGGCTCAGTACGCGAGGCCATGATCTGACCGGTTTAGTTTGGGTGATCTCAGCCGATAATCTGAGCTCCGGCATTGCGTCAGCTGCGTTTATCGCCTACCTTTCTTCATTAACCAATGTGCAATATTCAGCAACGCAATACGCATTATTTAGTTCGATGATGCTGTTGCTGCCAAAATGGCTGGCAGGATTTTCTGGGGTGTATGTCGATCGCTTTGGCTATGAGAGCTTTTTTATTTCAACCGCATTGATTGGTATCCCAGTACTCATCTTGATTGGAATCGCGATTCGGATGCAGGCTAAAGTTTCCAGTCATATTCAATCGTAAGCGGCGCATGGTCTGAGAAGCGCTGTTTTTTATAAACACTCGCCTTCTTAGCGGATTTGCCAAACTCTGGTGTGGCGATTTGATAATCAATGCGCCATCCAACATTATTGGTATACGCTTGGCCGCGCTGACTCCACCAGGTATAACAAGTGTCACTCGCATGAGGCTCGAGATGTCGATAGACGTCCATATAGCCTTCTTCGGTAAACAGTCTGGTTAGCCAAGCGCGCTCTTCCGGTAAGAACCCAGAATTTTTTAAATTACCTTTCCAGTTTTTAAGATCAATCTCTTGATGCGCAATGTTGACATCCCCGCACAAAACAATTTGCCGCCCTTTGTTTCGAAGTTTGATGAGGTGGGGTAAAAACGCATCTAGAAAACGAAATTTAGCCTCTTGTCGTTCAGGAGAACTTGAGCCAGAAGGCATGTAGACCGAGACCACTGACAGGGAGCCTATCGAGATCTCGACATAGCGCCCTTCGGCATCAAATTCAGGGTTACCAAAACCAATTTGTAAGTCATCGATGGGATGAGGGGTGAAGATCCCGGCGCCACTATACCCTTTTTTCTCGGCGTAATGGAAATAGGTATTTAGTCCATCGGGTGAGAGGATTGTGCTTTCTAGGTCAGCTTCTTGAGCCTTGAGTTCTTGGACACAGATAAAATCAGCACGCTGATCCTGCATCCACTCCATAAAGCCTTTTTTGGCTGCTGAGCGAATACCATTGAGATTGGCAGAAATGATGCGTAACATACAGGCCTATGAGTGTAAATTCAGAACAAATTCAATCGGACTTTATTCAATTCGCGCTTGAGGCAAAAGTATTGTCCTTTGGCGAGTTTAAAACGAAGGCTGGGCGACTGTCCCCCTATTTTTTTAATGCCGGACTCTTTAATGATGGTGCACATCTGGGAAGGCTAGGTGAGTTTTATGCCCAAGCACTACTGGAATCCAAAATTGATTTTGATATGCTCTTTGGGCCCGCATACAAGGGCATTACTTTGGCGGCGAGTACGGCAATCGCACTAGCGCATGCCGGTTGTAATACCCCGTTTGCCTATAACCGTAAAGAGGCCAAAGATCACGGTGAAGGCGGAACCCTGATTGGTGCTCCAGTTTGTGGTCGGGTTGTCATTATTGATGATGTGATTTCAGCGGGCACCTCGGTGCGTGAGTCGGTTGATTTAATTGAACGGGCCGGTGCCAAGCCCTGCGCGGTATTAATTGCGCTCGATCGCATGGAAAAATCAGGAGACGCAGTCAACATTGGCCAATATTCTGCGGTACAAAGTGTCGGGCAAGAATTTGGTTTACCAGTAATTGCAATCGCTAATTTGGATAGCTTAATGCGTTATTTACAGCAATCAAATGATCAGCAATTACAAACACATCTACCCGCAGTTCAAAATTACCGCGCTCGATACGGAATTTAAAGCGTATTTAAATCAATTTCGCCCTGATACACGGTTTGAGTGGGTCCGCGCATCAAAACAGGGGCATGGGGATTCTGAAAGCCATCCCACAAAATTTCGAGCTCCCCGCCACGGGTGCTTACCTTCACGGGGGAATCTAGCAGTCCGCGTCGAATGCCCGATACTGCTGCAGCACACGCTCCGGTGCCGCACGATAGGGTCTCGCCTACCCCACGTTCATAAACTCGTAATCGAATTGAATGGCGATCAATCACCTGCATGAAGCCAGCGTTGACTCGATTTGGAAAAGCAGGGTGTGACTCAATGAGAGCACCATCCGTTAATACTGGTGCGCTATCAATATCTTCGACCACTTGAACGGCATGAGGGTTACCCATTGATACAGCAGCAATCCAATCGGCATGTGCACCGCTATTGCGGCTAAGTGGAAGCGCATAAAGAGTTTCGTGTAATTCTTGTTTGCTTGTAAGGCCCGAGGGATCAAATGGAATATCGTGAGGGGCAAAGACGGGGCTGCCCATATCAACTTCTACATATCCGTTCGTTAAGCGTTTAAGCGTTAGAAGACCATTGCGCACCTCAACCCGGATTTGGTCTTTAGTGCTGAGGCCTTCTTCATGAACAAAGCGAACAAAGCATCTCGAACCATTGCCGCATTGCTCCACTTCACCGCCGTCTGCATTCAAGATGCGGTATTTAAAATCAACATCCGGCAGGTTACTTTGCTCCACGAGCAAGATTTGATCGGCCCCGATACCAAGTTGGCGATGTGCTAGCTTGCGCCAAATGCTTGGGGTAATCGATCGAATGTCTTGGCGAGTCGCGTCAATCACAATAAAGTCATTGCCGGCGCCATGCATTTTGGTAAAACGTAATCGACTCATAACATGCGTTCAATGTATGTGACTAATCATACAAGCTTATCTCCCCTGGAGGGCGATATTTGAAGCGCTTATGAACCCAATAGTATTCAGCAGGCCGTTTACGAATTTCTTCTTCAAAGTATTGATTTAACCGAGCAGTGTCAGACACCGGATCATCGCTTGGAAAATTGGGTAGCGCTTCATGGATTTTGCAAATGTATTTACTCTTATCCGCATTCAGTGTTGTGATCATCAAACAAACTTCTGCATTGCATGCTTTTGCTAGACGCGATATTGCAGTGATTGTATTGGTTGGTATGCCAAAAAAGGGTACAAAAACCGAGTCTTTAGGACCAAGATCAATATCGGGGGCAATGACGACAAAATTACCTTTACGAATTTCTCGAATTAAGTCAAAAAGTCTATTTTGTCGATTAATAGACTTCGCGCCGAAGCGATTACGCCATTCAATAATTTTTTGATTGAAAAATGGGTTCTTCATATTTTGATAAAAGCCAGCACCTCGCTGCCAGCCATTTTTTTCCCCAAGGGCGGAGAGCGCCATGAATCCACATTCAAAGCCGACAAAGTGGGGGATCACCAAAATCCGAGGTTTGTTATCTCCCAAAGGAATTTCGGTCTCAATGTCGACCATCGAGAAAATTTGTTCTGCACTGCCAAGCCAAACACGGCTGCGCTCAATCACTGCACGACCCAATAGGCGCCAGTGCTCATTAGCTAAGGTTTGTAGTTGATCGGTGGCGAGATTTGGAAAACACAGTTCTAAATTACGAAGAACAACATATTTACGTTGGTGAGGCAGTCGCCCAAATAGTGATCCGAGGCCGTACCCAATTTGAACGGTCCATGCGTAGGGCAGGAAAGCAAAAAGCTTAAGAATGCTCAGGCCAATGTAATTGAGGAGGGTATGTAGCCAGCTCATCGAGTGATTAGTCTTGGGGCGGAAGCTCGGCGCCCTCGGGGTGTTTATAACGGTTGTACGACCAAATAAATTGCTCTGGAGCCTCAAGAATAACTGCTTCAATCGCCTCGTTCATTTGAGTGGCCGCCTGATAGGGATCTTCTGAAAATGCCTTTAGGCGTTGCGCTTTAATGATCCAGCCTTGGCCAAGCGATTTGCGAATGGCTGAAAACAAGATGACAGGGGTTTGATTGCGATTCGCTAAGCGAGCGGGCAGTGGGGTCGTATAGGCATAGCGATTAAAAAACTTTACCCACACCCCATCACCGCCACTGGGCACTTGATCTGGGAGAATGCCAATTGCCTCACCCTCTTGAAGGGCTTTGACCATTTTTCGCACTCCTTGCAGATTGGTGGGTACAAAGTGCATATTGGGATAGGCGCGTTGCTCTTCGATCAGATGATTTAACCATTCTTGACGGGCCGGCCGATACAAGATGGTGGCCGGGAAATGACTGGCCAATATGCGAGGGATGATTTCAAAGCCGCCAAGATGGGGTGTGAGCATCACCAAGCCCTTACCCTCTTGAACCGCTTGATCGACTGGGCTCCAGTCTTGAATGTGAGCGCGTGAAAGTGCTTTTTGGGGGTTATGCCAGATCCAAAGGCTGTCGATAAAAAGCATGCCAGAGGCTGCAGCCGCTTTCCATGGATGAGTTGTCTTGCCATGAAGTTGCATCGCATGGCGATAGTTTTCTTGAAATAAGCCACGAAAATGAGAGGAAAAGGCATAGGCCATCATTCCGCCCAAGCCACCCAGAATCTGAGCCAAACTCAAGGGGAGACTGGCGATACCTTTTAGAATGAAATTCAAAGCCCACTGTGACATTTCCTAATGATATTCAATTCACTATGCGATTTGGTGGCCAGTCCATAGATGCGATAGAATTTAGTTATTCGCCGAGTTAAAGACAACTTGCGGGGCGAATTAAAAAAATCTGCTAAAGCGTCGCCGTTGTATTCCCCGGCACGTGGTGTTGTCAGTGCTTAATTAAATGGAGAATAGAATGGCTAATGATTATTTCTTTACCTCAGAATCGGTTTCTGAGGGACATCCCGATAAAGTTGCAGACCAAATCTCAGATTCAATCTTAGATGCGATCTTGGCACAAGATCCAAAGGCACGTGTTGCCGCTGAGACACTTTGCAATACTGGCTTAGTAGTTCTCGCTGGTGAAATTACCACCAATGCTAATGTTGATTACATTCAAGTCGCACGCAATACCCTGCGCGAGATTGGCTATGACAACACTGAATACGGCATCGATTACAAAGGCTGCGCAGTTTTGGTGGCTTATGACAAACAAAGCCCAGACATTGCGCAAGGTGTTGATAAAGCGCACGATGATGGCTTAGATCAAGGTGCAGGCGATCAAGGATTAATGTTTGGTTATGCCTGCGATGAGACCCCTGAGTTAATGCCCCTTCCAATTTATTTGTCGCACCGTCTAGTCGAGCGCCAATCTCAATTGCGTCGCGATGGGCGTCTAAATTGGCTACGCCCCGATGCAAAATCCCAAGTGACCTTGCGCTATGTCGATGGAAAGCCTGACTCGATTGATACGGTAGTGCTATCGACACAGCATGCTGCGGATATTCCTTTGGAGAAATTACGTGAAGCGGTGATTGAAGAAATTATCAAACCCGTTTTACCTAAGCATTTAATCAAGGGCGATATTAAATATTTAGTAAACCCAACCGGTCGTTTTGTGATTGGCGGCCCCCAAGGCGATTGCGGTCTCACCGGACGCAAAATTATTGTGGATACTTACGGTGGCGCAGCTCCTCACGGTGGCGGTGCATTTTCTGGGAAAGATCCATCCAAGGTGGATCGATCGGCTGCCTACGCTGGCCGCTATGTAGCTAAGAATGTAGTCGCTGCAGGTCTGGCCAGTAAATGCCTCATTCAGATCTCGTATGCGATTGGTGTGGCACGTCCTACATCGGTCATGGTTAGCACCTTTGGTACTGGCAAGATTGCGGATGAGCAGATTGCAAAACTTGTATCTGAGCATTTTGATCTGCGTCCGAAGGGTATTGTGAAAATGCTTGATCTCTTGCGGCCTATTTATAAAAAGACCGCTGCATATGGCCATTTTGGCCGCGAGGAGCCGGAATTCACATGGGAGCGCAAGGACAAGGCGGCTGCTTTGAAGGCTGCCGCAGGCCTCTAGTCCAAAATTGATTACAATTTAGGCAATTCCTTCAAGGAGCGTTGCAAGGGGCGCATCGTCGCCCCCCAGGCTTGAAGGGGAGTTACTTAGTAACTTCATTGCAACTGCGCTCGCTAACCCGAATGCTGGCGGTTAGCGAGTCACTATTGGCTCCGCTGGCGTTCTTTAGCTGGAGCTATTCATGAATACCGTTGCTGATTTAAAGTTAAATGGCGATTTTGCAATTGCCGATATTGGCTTAGCCGACTTTGGCCGTAAAGAAATCAAAATTGCTGAAACCGAGATGCCTGGTTTGATGGCGATTCGTGAAGAGTTTGCCGCCAAGCAGCCATTGCGCGGCGCGCGCATCACCGGATCGCTACACATGACCATTCAAACTGCGGTTCTGATTGAAACGCTTGAGGCCTTGGGTGCCGAAGTGCGCTGGGCATCATGCAATATTTTTTCAACACAAGACCATGCTGCTGCCGCGATCGCTGCGAATGGAACCCCAGTATTTGCGATTAAAGGTGAGACCCTCGAGCAGTATTGGGATTTCACTCATAAGATCTTTGAGTGGGCCGATGGTGGATACAGCAATATGATCTTGGATGACGGTGGTGACGCAACCCTGTTGCTACACCTAGGCAGTAAGGCTGAAAAAGACCAAGCCGTTCTGAACCATCCAACGAGCGAAGAGGAACGTATTCTCTTTGCGGCGATTAAGAGTAAATTGGCGATCGATCCAACATGGTACTCAACTCGGTTAGCGAAGATTAACGGCGTTACCGAAGAAACCACAACGGGTGTGCATCGTCTTTATCAAATGCACGCCAAAGGCGAATTGCATTTCCCAGCCATTAACGTCAATGACTCAGTTACTAAGAGCAAATTTGATAATTTGTACGGCTGCCGCGAATCCTTAGTCGATGCGATCAAGCGCGCAACTGACGTGATGATTGCCGGCAAAATTGCTGTTGTCGCTGGCTATGGTGATGTGGGTAAAGGCTCAGCTCAAGCATTGCGAGCTCTCTCAGCTCAAGTATGGGTTACAGAGGTTGATCCAATCTGTGCGCTTCAGGCCGCGATGGAAGGATATCGCGTAGTCACAATGGAGTATGCTGCCGATAAAGCCGATATTTTTGTGACCGCGACCGGCAATTACCATGTCATCACACACGATCACATGAAGAAGATGAAAGACCAGGCGATTGTGTGCAATATCGGTCACTTTGATAACGAAATTGATATTGCTAGTATTGAAAAATACCAATGGGAAGAAATTAAGCCACAGGTTGATCACGTGATCTTCCCAGCAGCCAATGGCCTTCCAGAAAAGCGTCTCATTATTTTGGCCAAGGGCCGCTTAGTGAACTTGGGCTGCGGCACTGGACACCCCTCATATGTCATGAGTTCTTCGTTTGCTAATCAAGTGATTGCGCAGATTGAGCTCTGGGGTGCGGCAGGGACGAATAAATATCCTGTTGGGGTCTATACCTTGCCTAAGCATTTAGATGAAAAGGTTGCTCGTTTGCAATTGAAGAAGTTGAACGCACAGTTAACGGAGCTTTCGGATCAACAAGCGGCTTACATTGGCGTTAAGAAAGAAGGCCCATTTAAGCCCGAAACTTATCGTTATTAAAAAGCTAAAGGGTTTGCTATGGAATTAAGCGTCGAGTTCTTCCCCCCCAAAACCCCGGAGGGGGAGGCACGCTTGTTGCAAACGCGAGAGCGAATCACAGCGGCACTGCAGCCCGCCTTTTATTCGGTGACTTTTGGTGCGGGTGGTTCGACTCAATCGGGAACTTTGCAGACCGTTGAGGCAATTCATCGGGCGGGGGAGGTGGTAGCTCCTCATTTATCGTGTGTGGGTAGCTCTAAGGAATTAATTGGGAAACTTCTTGCACAATACAAGGCCTTGGGCATCAAACGAATTGTGGCCTTACGTGGTGATTTACCTTCTGGCATGGGGCAATACGGTGAGCTGCAGCATGCCAATCAGTTAGTGGAATTTATTCGCCAAGAGACCGGTGACTGGTTTCATATTGAGGTAGCCGCTTATCCCGAGACCCATCCGCAGGCGCAGTCGCCCAGCAAGGATGTCGCCTACTTTGCCCAAAAAATTAAGGCGGGCGCTAACTCAGCAATTACCCAATACTTTTTTAACAGCGATGCGTATTTTCGGTTTGTAGATGACGCTTATCAATTAGGTGTTGATGTACCTGTGGTTGCAGGCATTATGCCGATTACCAGTAGTACCCAATTGCTACGTTTTTCAGATGCATGCGGCGCAGAAATACCGCGCTGGATTCGTCTGCGTCTTTTGGCATACGGCGATGACAGCGCTTCGATTAAAGCCTTTGGCGAGGATGTGGTGAGCGCATTGTGCGAGCAACTTATCGTTGCTGGAGTGCCTGGACTACATTTTTACTCGCTAAACCAAGCAGAGCCCGTGATTCGTATTGCTCAGAATCTACAATTGGACCAAGCATCTAAGACTTAATCGAGCTTCGATAGATACCAGAGTTTGTGACCACCAAATCAAGCGCCTGATCATGAACCTCGGGGGTCCAGCGATCAAGATCTAGTGCCTGCCAGTCAAATGCGATGCCAATCGTTGTGAATCGATGCCCCGCCTGCTTCAAAGAAGCAATGGTACGATCAAAATAACCTCCTCCATAGCCAAGCCGCCAGTATTGGTTCTGATAATTGAGCCACCCAACACAGGGAATCAGGATGCAGTCGGGGGTCTTACTTTCCACACCGCTTGCAGTCGGATCGGGTTCCGCAATCCCATAGGTATTGAGAATCAGGGGGTCAGAGTCCGACCAGGTATAAAAGCTTAATTGCCGATCGGGTCTAACTTTGGGTAATAGGAGGTATCGATTCGGGTTTGAGGATCGCCATTCACGCAGGGGCTCGCGTAGATCAAGTTCGTCACGATAAGGCCAGCAAAATGCAATGGATTGATATGCCCCTGCTTCTTGAAGTAGAAATTGACTGAAATACGATAAAAAATGGGCATGTGCAGGATCAAATTCGGGGGATTGAGCAAATGATGCGCGCCGCCTCAAAAGATCCTGTCGAATTTGATGAATAGGGGTATGCATAGCACTTATTATCGGGTGAAAATAACAAAATGACCCAAAATTTTGCTTTTATGCCAAAACCTCCGATCAAGCATCTTCTTCTTTTTGCAATCCTAGTACTTTGCTTGGGAGGCTGGGAAAGTGGCTTTGCTAAAAAGCCAAATCTCAACAAATCTTCCCAAGGTCAGCCAACTCCTTTTGAGATCACAGAAGCTGATAAATTATTTATTGAGCTACGCGATGCTGCACGGCGTAATGATGTACCAAAAACCCAACAGCTCTCAGCGCAATTAAGTAACTATCCGGATACGGATTATGTGAGGTATTTTCGAATCAAACCCCAAATGTTTGATAGGGGAAATGAGGCGCGGGCAGATTCCTCGGTCGACGAAGAGGTTGGGGCTTTTCTAAAAACCTATGAGGGGACTGCGATTGGTGATCGCATGCGTAACGATTGGCTACTAGTTCTTGGCAAGCGAAAAGATTGGACCCAATTTGATCGAGAGTATCCAAAGTTTGTTTTGGATGACGATACGAATGTGAAGTGTTATGCGCTTCATTCACGGCTGATAAAGCAAGAGGACGCAAAGCGTGTTGGTCAAGATACACTCAAAATCATGGTTGATCCTCGCCAGTTTGGGTCTGCTTGCCAAGAGTTGGTGCCTGCATTAGTCCAGGCAAATGGTCTATCCAACTCTCAGGCAAGAGCGCTTGGTCGCGCTGCTGCTGAAATGAATTTTGAAACCGCAGGGCGACGCATCGGTGGAGAAGACCCAATTGCTAGCATAGTGCGTAGCGCAAGAGCAGACTCAACTAAAACGTATCGTGACTTCTTGCAAACTAGCTTGCGCTATAGCAAAGAAGATCAAGCGATGGCATGGGGTGTGATTGGGCAATTTTTAGCAAAACGCTTAGATCGCAACGCACACGATGCCTATCGGCGTCAACAGCAATTGGGCTTTAATTCCTTACTATCCGCAGAAACTCAGGAATGGAAAGTTCGTACGGCTTTACGGGCTCACGATTGGCAGCTGGTGCGCGAGTCGATTGAGTCCATGAATCCGGTCGTTCGCGAACGCGATCCAGCTTGGACTTATTGGTACGGCAGATCATTAAAAGAGTTGGGCGATCCCGAGAAAGCCAATGTGCAGTTTCAGTTGCTGGAAGACCAATTTAATTTTTATGGACAGTTAGCCCGCGAGGAGTTGGGTAAGCCTATTGTGATTCCGCCCAAAGTGAAAGTTAGCGACGGGGAAATTAAGGAGATGGGTAAGCGCCCTGGGTTTACTCGGGCTGAGCGTTTTTACGCCATGAATCTTCGCTTTGAAGGAAATCGTGAATGGAACTGGGAGTTACGTGGCATGAGCGATCGCCAGTTATTAGCCGCTGCAGAATATGCCAAACGCATCCATTTATATGATCGTACGGTCAATACAGCCGATCGTACCAAAGGCGAGCATGATTTTGCCCTGCGTTATCCAACTCCCTTTAAAGATCAACTCAGTCCAATTGCTAAAAACATCGACTTGAACTTAGCCTGGGCTTATGGTTTGATCCGTCAAGAGTCTCGGTTCATTACCAACGCCTCATCATCAGTGGGCGCTTCGGGTTTGATGCAGGTGATGCCCAATACCGCCAAGTATGTTGCTAAGAAAATCGGTATGAATTCCTATACCAATGAACGTCTCAAAGAAACGCAAACAAATTTGACCTTGGGAAGCCATTACTTAAATATGGTTTTAAAAGACCTTGATGACTCTTGGGTATTGGCGTCTGCCGCCTACAATGCCGGCCCATCACGGCCAAAATCGTGGCGAGAGAGATTAAACCAATCCACTGAAGGAGCAATTTTTGTGGAATCGATTCCCTTTAATGAGACACGTACTTATGTGAAGAATGTACTCGCCAATGCGAGCTACTATTCACTTTTAATGGATGGACAAACCACTCCCATGAAACAACGCCTGGGAGTGATTGCTCCTAAAACTGCCGTATTGAGTGAACTACCATGAAACATGACATTTTATTAATTGGCGGGAGCGGCTTTGTTGGCAAGGCGATTAGCCAGAAGCTGCAAAGTAAAGGCTACTCCGTATTGATTCCATCGCGGCGTTATAGCGCTATGCGAGACCTACGACTATTACCTAGTGTGACCTTAGTTGAAGCAGATGTAAATCAGCCTGGGGTTATTGAACGATTGTGCGGACACGTAAAGCCACACGGAGCGGTTATCAACCTAGTTGGTATCTTGCAAGATCAAGTAGCAAAACCATATGGCCCTGGTTTTAAAAGAGCTCATGTGGATTTACCTCAGATGATCATTGAGGCCATGAAAGCCAAACAGCTCAGACGCTATTTGCACATGAGCGCTTTGGGTGCCGACTCGAATGGCCCTTCCATGTATCAACGCAGTAAGGGCGACGGTGAAAATCGGGTGCTAGCCAGCGGTTTAGATTGGACCATTTTTAGACCATCGGTCATTTTTGGAGAGCATGATCAGTTCATTAATACATTTGCTAATCTAGCGAAGGTATTCCCAGTGATTCCATTGGCATATTCACATGCCAAGTTTCAGCCGGTAAGCGTAAACGATGTTGCCAGTGCATTTGTCATGGCATTAACTCACCCTAATACCATTCATCAGACCTATGATTTGGTCGGTCCTGAAGTGTTCACGATGAAACAATTGGTTGAATTTGCGGCTCGCAAAGCGGGTAAGGATCGTCTCATTGTTTCATTGCCAAATTGGGTTGGATACCTTCAGGCATTGGCATTTGAGTTTGGCCCAGGCCCCACTTTAATGTCCCGTGACAATATTGCCTCCATGAGTATCCCCAATATATTGCCTGCGGGTGGAAAAGACGCTTTGGTTGATGAGTTTAGGATTGCCAAACAGCGTATTGAGAGTTTGCTGACTTGAAGATTTATCAAGTCGGCGGGGCAGTACGGGACCGTTTGCTTGGAAGAGCGGTTCATGATGTCGATTACGTGGTGGTTGGCGGAACTGCCGATGAAATGATGCAAAAAGGATTTCGGCCGGTGGGGAGTCATTTCCCAGTATTTTTGCATCCCACCACCAATGCAGAATACGCACTAGCTAGGACGGAGCGCAAGACAGCGCCGGGTCACCAGGGCTTTACTTTTCATGCAGATCCAAGCGTGACCCTAGAGGAGGATCTGCAACGGCGCGACTTGACCATCAATGCCATGGCCGAAGCAGTCAATGATGTCGGTGAGCCGGTCGGAGAGATCGTTGATCCCTATGGCGGTCAGGTTGATCTGAGGGCGGGCATATTGCGACATGTCTCAAATGCCTTTTTAGAGGACCCTTTAAGGGTATTACGCGTTGCCCGATTTGCAGCACGTTTTCCAGATTTTCATATCGCGCCCGAGACACTCGTTCTCATGGGGCGAATGGTTCGCACGCGTGAGTTAGAAACCTTATCAAAGGAGCGCATCTGGCAAGAGCTAGCGCGTGCCATGGAAGAAACAGATCCACTCCGCTTTATCGAAACACTTAATCAGTGCAATGCCCTATCGGATGTATTGCCAGCTAGCTTTGAGAAACAGTGGCATCAGGAAGCTGCTCAAAAGAGCATTCGGCATTCAATGCATTTAGTTGTCGCGGCGCGCCCCGAGCTAAATCAGCGTATCGCCTGTTTATTAAGAACCATTCCTCCAGCCGAAATCCAGGAGTGGGCTCGTGGGTCGAAGGTGCCAAATGAGATTGCCGAATATTGCCAGATTGCGGCGGATTTTGAGTCAGTGCACTCCAAATTAATTCCAATCGATATTCTGGCATTTTTTAATCGGGCTGACTTATGGAGAAAGCCTCACCGTATCATGGAACTACTTAGTCTTTTTGAGGTGCTAGGGATTGATATAGCAGTTTGGCAAAAGCTGGTTAGCAAATTGATAGGTATTGATGCCGGACAAATTGCGAAGTCTGTAAGCCAACGCTCAGATGTCAATGAGTTAGGTAAAGCAATTCATACGGAGCTTGAGAGGGTGCGCCTCTTCACCATTCAAGAAGCGCTGTCTTAATAAACTCGGTTACGGCCCCCAAAGCCGGGGAGTGCATAGAGATCCAAATCAAGAGCTTTTAGGTGTTTACCGAAAGCCAATACTTTGAAGAGCTCTCCCATTTCAGCTTCTGAAATTAATTTCTGTATTCCATTCGATATAGCGATCATCTGCTGGGGGTCACTTGGATCGGATTGCTGCAATACTAAATCGGTAATGCCAGCATCCAACAAGTACGATGCTTGGCTAGAAAAAAATGACTGTACATTTTCTTTGTTCTCTATTGAATGCAAAAGCTTCGAGAAATTGATGTGGCAGGTGATATCCGAGATACCGGGTAAGGCTAGCACATTGCTTAGCGCTTGATGATGGAAGTGCGCCATGAGTGTGCCGGTATTTCGTTGGGGGTGGTAATACTCCTGCTGGTGAAAGCCGTAGTCAATTATCAGCAATAAACCCTCATCGAGCCGATCAATCACTTTTGCAAACCAAGCCTCGGCCTGAGGGTGGATTTCAGTCATATACCCATTGCTAGCGCAGTTGATCAATGGTTGGACCTCTAGTTTTTCTCCGGGTACAGATATAAGAAATTGATCAGGCTCTGTTCCAAGCCCAACCCCAGCATAGTGCCAAGCATGGTCTTGATACACAATACGTTCACAGGGAATTGCATCGAGTACTTCATTGGCCAGAACGACGCCATGAAAAGAAGGCAATACCTCTGAATGCCACTGACAATGCGTTTCAATCCCATGACTGCGACATGTGTCTAGCAGTAATTTTTGTTGACGTTCAGTTAAATTCGGTGACACATCAATGATGTGATATTCATCGAGCTTAAAGCCGCGTCGGTGCAGATCCAATAGGATCGTCTTGGCAAGCTGCCCTGTCCCCGCGCCGATTTCAATGATGCGGGTCTGTTGCCCCTGCTTTCTTAATCCTTCTAGTACGGGCAGAATCGTATTAACAATGGTTTGGCCAAAAAATGGGCTGATTTCTGGAGCGGTTATGAAATCACCAGAGCGTCCAAATTTTTCTAGGGCGCTGGTGTAGTAACCCAGGCTAGGCTGATACAGGGCGAGCTCCATGTAGCGTGAAAAGGGGATCCAACCACCCTTTTCCTGAATTTCTTGGGAAATTTTGGTTAGGATGGCCTCTAAATGTTCCGCTTGCGCCCGTGTCAGGTTAATATCCATAGCTCGCTAGTCTAAGTGAGTTTTTTCTACAGCACATGAAAACAATGGCAGATCGGACAGTTTTGGTCACCGGCGCAGCCAAGCGCCTTGGTCGAGAAATCGCCCTGTATTTTGCTCGCGAAGGCTGGAATGTCATTGTTCATTATGGCCAATCTACCCAAGAGGCAAAAGCCGTGGTTGCTGAGATTCATGGATTGGGAGTCAAAGCAATTGCTGTGCAGGCAAACCTATCGCGTCCCGCAGAGACCGAATCTCTAATCCAAAAAAGTATTGACCAATTCTCGAGGATCGATTGTTTGGTTAATAGTGCCGCGATTTTTGAATACGATCGGCCTAGCCAGGACGATTATCTGGTGAGTGCGAACTTAATTGAGCGCCATGCCCAAATTAATCTTGCAGCCCCAATTCTGATGGCTCAAGCAATGTTTCATCATCTTAAGACTCAGCCAATCAGCAAAGACTTTGTTCCCGCAACCATTCAATTATTAGATCAAAAGTTAATCAATTTAAATCCGGATTATTTTTCGTATACGCTTTCTAAAAGTGCCTTATTAACCGCTACCGAAATGATGGCTCGCGATTTCGCCCCATATATGCGCTCTGTTGGTTTGGCCCCAGGGATTACCTTGCCATCGGGTGATCAAAATCAATCCGAGTTTGAGAAAGCCCACCAAGCTACTCCGCTGGGGCAATCATCTACCGCACAGGATATTGCGAGCGCCGCATTTTTCTTAGCCAATGCTAAGTCGATTACGGGGACTGCGCTATATGTTGATGGCGGACAACATTTACTTGCATCCGATCGGGATGTGATGTTCAAAATTAAATAACAGCTTCTATGCACTCATTACTATCTCATCCAAGCCTGATTCATTGTCGACGTCTCTTTTTGAAAGACTACGAGGTTTATATCAATATTGGCGTTCATGATTTTGAGAAGCGCGCTGAGCAGAGGGTGATCTTCAATGTCGAGATTTATGTTCCCCTGGAACTAAATACCCCGAAGCAAGATCTTTTAGAAGAGGTACTTGATTATGATTTCATTCGAAAGACCATCGTAGAGCGCGTTAAACGCGGCCATATTCATTTACAAGAAACCCTCTGCGATGAGATCGTGGCAGCAATTCTTGAGCATCCAAATGTGATGGCGGTACGAGTTAGTACTGCAAAGCCCGATATCTATCCGGATTGTGAAGCGGTTGGTGTTGAAGTCTTTAAGATGAAGCAAGCATCTGACTAATGGGAGCCGCCGATGGTAGACCCTCGTAAGCAAGCATTTGAAGAGAATAAGCTAGATAAAAAACTATGTCGCCTGGTTGGTCAAGCGATCGGTGATTTTGGCATGATTGCCGATGGTGATAAGGTGATGGTGTGTCTGTCTGGCGGTAAGGATAGCTATACCTTACTTGATATTTTATTGAAGTTACGTGAGCGGGCGCCGATTTCATTTGATCTGGTTGCTGTGAACTTAGATCAAAAACAACCTAACTTTCCCAGTGACACGCTACCTAATTATTTACGCGAACTCAATATCCCTTTTCATATTGAAGAGCAAGATACCTATAGCATTGTGAAGCGGGTGATTCCTGAGGGGAAAACAACCTGCGGATTATGTTCTCGTTTACGTCGTGGGATTTTGTATCGAGTTGCCGATGAGCTGGGGGCAACTAAGATCGCATTAGGTCACCACCGCGATGACATCTTAGAAACATTGCTACTCAATATGTTTTATGGAGGCAAGTTAAAAGCAATGCCGCCTAAATTGCGCTCTGATGATGGACGTCATTTGGTCATTCGGCCTTTAGCGTATGTTCCTGAAAAATTAATCGAGCGCTATGCACAATCGATGCAGTTTCCAATCATTCCTTGTGATTTATGTGGCAGTCAGCCCAATTTGCAAAGGGCTGCCATGAAAAAATTACTACGGGAGTGGGAGAAGGAGTTTCCTGGTCGGATTGAAAACCTGTTTCGTTCCTTACATCACATTGTTCCATCTCACCTTTTAGACCAAGACGCTTTTGATTTTCAGAATCTATCTATTCACTCGGATTTGACCCATTTCGTTAAATCGTATGAGGGTGATCGTGCAATCGATGAGGGTATTGATGTGTGTGTCGCAACAGAGCCCGCTTGGTCATCGCTAACCTGGATCCATAAAGACTAAAGTACGTCCATCTGCATCACTAGCTTGCTTCTAAGACCTATAATTAATCCCATGAATATCGTCATCTTGGCTGCTGGGCAAGGCAAGCGTATGAAATCCGCTTTGCCAAAGGTATTGCAGCCTCTAGCGGGAAAACCGTTACTACAGCATGTGCTTGAAACCGCATTAGCGCTTGTGCCCAAGGCCCAGCCGCTTGTTGTGATTGGGCATGGTGCACAACAGGTTCAAACATTCTTAGGCCATTTAGCTGATTTTGATCAGCGCTTTAATAAGGTCAAGACCGTTTTGCAAAAAGAGCAAAAAGGAACGGGCCATGCACTATTGCAAGCTTTGCCAAAATTAAATCCTGCGTTGCCCACACTCGTGTTGTATGGCGATGTACCCCTATGTTCTAAAGAAACCTTAAATAAGCTTGCCCGCTTAAGCGATGGAGCAGTTGGTTTACTAACTCACCGCATGCAAAATCCATTTGGTTATGGTCGTATTGTGCGCGACCTTGATGGCAATGTGCAAGCCATTGTTGAGGAAAGGGATGCTAATTCGACCATTCGCTCGATTTCAGAAATTAATACCGGCATCATGGTTTTGCCCACTAAGCAATTGGGCAAGTGGCTTAAAGGGATTAAAGCTAAAAATGCGCAAGGTGAATATTACTTAACGGATGTCATCGCCATGGCGGTTAAGGCGGGTGTGCCAGTGCGATCTGCCCAAGCGATCGATGATTATGAGATTCTGGGGGTAAACGACCGCATACAATTAGCGGAGTTAGAGCGCGTGTTGCAGCGTCAGATCGCTCAAGCGCTTTTAGAGAATGGTGTCACGCTTTTTGATCCTAATCGAATCGATGTTCGCGGTGAGTTGCGCTGTGGCAAGGATGTATGGATTGATGTCGGTTGTGTTTTTGAAGGAATCGTAACCCTAGCTGATCAGGTTCGCATCGGACCCTATTGCGTCTTAAAAGATACGAACATTGGAGAGGGCACCACGATCGAAGCATTTAGCCATCTTGACGGCGCTAGGATTGGCCCTGCTAATCGAATAGGACCCTATGCACGGATTCGGCCGGGCGCTGAATTGGCAAGCGATGTTCATATTGGCAATTTTGTAGAAGTTAAAAATAGCAAAATTGCATCACAGAGCAAAGCCAATCACTTAGCGTATGTGGGTGATTCGATTGTTGGATCACGCGTCAACATTGGCGCAGGCACGATTACTTGCAATTACGATGGAGTTAATAAGCACCAAACAGTGATTGAAGACGATGTATTTATTGGCTCGGATACGCAGTTGGTTGCCCCTGTAAAGGTAGGCAAAGGCGCCACGCTAGGTGCAGGCACTACACTCACTAAGGATGCACCTGCAGGAAAATTAACTGTATCGCGGGCAAAGCAAATTTCGATTGAATGGCAACGTCCCACGAAATTGAAAAGTGCGTCGCCAAAAACAAAAAAGATTGCTCGAAAGTAAATCCTTTTTATGTGTGGAATCGTTGGGGCAGTTGCCAAAACAAATGTAGTCGATACCCTAATCGAGGGATTGCGACGCTTAGAGTATCGTGGGTATGATTCCTGCGGATTCGCCGTGATTGATAGTCAGCAACCGGGTCATCCGATCGAGCGAGCTAGAACTACTGCGCGTGTGGCTGATTTGGCAAAGCAAGCACAGGAGTTTTGTGGTCAGGTTGGGATCGCGCACACGCGTTGGGCGACGCATGGCAGACCCGATACGCATAATGCGCACCCACATATTTCGAATGGTCAAATAGCGGTTGTGCATAACGGCATCATTGAAAATTATGAAGTATTGCGCGATCAGCTAAAAGCATCTGGCTATGTGTTTGAATCGGAAACTGATACCGAGGTCATTGCCCATTTAGTTCATCAGGAATTTATTAAGCTTGCTAAGCCAGATCTAAAGAACGCAGTTGCGCAAGCGATCGAACAATTAAAAGGTGCTTATGCGATTGCCGTCATTGCTCAAGCCGAGCCCCATCTCTTAGTGGGCGCTCGTGCCGGCTCACCGCTCATTATTGCAATCGGTGATGATGGCCACTACTTATCTTCAGATGCGCTTGCTTTAGCCGGTAAGGCCAAAACTATGGCTTATTTAGAAGAGGGCGATCTGGTTGCTATGACTATTAATGGATTTGAGGTTTGGGATCGAACCGGTCAGGCGATGAAGCGTGAAATTACACCGATGCCCGTTCAGGCGCAAGCAGTTGAATTGGGGCCCTATCAGCACTTCATGCAAAAGGAGATATTTGAGCAAGCCCGTGCGGTCTCCGACACGATTGCTAATATTGCTGAACTGGGCCCGGCTTTATTTGCAGCGGATCCGCAAGAATGGCAGGAATTTGATCAGGTATTGATCCTTGCCTGCGGAACAAGTTATTACTCAGCCTGCGTCGCTAAATATTGGTTTGAAGACATTGCAAAGATTCCGACGCAGGTTGAAATTGCTAGCGAATACCGGTATCGACAATCGATTCCAAATCCAAGAACCTTGATTGTGGTTGTCTCCCAATCTGGAGAAACAGCAGACACCTTAGCCGCCTTACGTCATGCCAAAGAGCTAGGTCACCCACTAAGCTTATCAATTTGCAATGTAGCGTCGAGCGCGATGGTGCGAGAAACGAAATGGCACTTTTTGACACACGCCGGTACTGAAGTTGGAGTAGCATCTACTAAGGCCTTCACTACTCAATTAGTTGCTCTTTACCTGTTGGCTAATGCGATTGCCAAACGCTCGGGGCATTTATCACTTCTGGCCGAGAAGAAAGTATTCGATGATTTGCGCCATTTGCCACAAGCCATTCATGCTGTATTGGCATTAGAGCCACAAATCATTGCCTGGAGCCAGGCATTCGCGAATTGTCAAAATGCGCTTTTCTTAGGGCGCGGCTTGCATTTCCCGATCGCACTTGAGGGCGCCCTAAAGTTAAAAGAGATTTCTTATATCCATGCGGAAGCTTATCCAGCTGGTGAGCTCAAGCACGGACCGCTTGCTTTGGTGACTGAGGCGATGCCGGTTGTCACCGTAGCGCCCAATGATGTATTACTCGAAAAGCTGAAATCAAATATGCAAGAGGTCAAAGCCCGTGGTGGCCGCCTTTATGTCTTTGCTGATCAGGGTACGGAAATTAAAAGTGAAGATGGTATTCAGGTGATTCGCTTACCAGAGCATTACGGTAATTTATCCCCGCTATTACACGTTATTCCGCTCCAGCTCTTGGCTTATCACACCGCAGTAGCCCTTGGTACAGATGTTGATAAACCACGTAATTTAGCTAAAAGCGTTACGGTCGAGTAATTCATCCAAAACTAAGCTCGTTGTGGTCAAATAATAGGTGTGAAGAGCCTTTTCGATTTTCAATCTTCTCTTTGTCATTCCATTTCGCTAAATCCACTCAAGCATGGCTTTAGTCTTTTGGTTTGCCTTGGCTTAACGGCCTGCGCTGTGGGTCCAGACTTTAAAAAACCCGATGCTCCAAAAGTTGCTTCTTATACAGAAAAACCCGTTTCCTCAGAGTTGGCAACTGCACCAAGTATTGGTGGAACAAAACAGTCCTTAGATCCTGCTGCTGATATTCCAGCGGAGTGGTGGTCTCTGTATCGTTCCCCTGAATTAGATGCACTCATCAAGCAAGCTTTAAAGCGGAATCCAACCCTAGCCTCAGCTGATGCAACTTTGCGAGCTGCTCAAGAGAATGCGAACGCAGCCTTTGGATCTTTATTGTTTCCAAGTATTGGTTTGGGAGCATCAGCAACGCGCCAACAAATTACGCCGTCGACCTTTGGGCTCAGCTCAGGCAATCCAAACATATTCAATCTTTACAATACCTCGGTTTCCGTAAATTACAACTTGGATGTATTTGGAGGGGCGCGACGTGCCGTGCAGAGCGCCCAGGCTCAAGCAGAAATCACCGGATTTCAATTAGAAGGTGCTTACCTAAGTTTGACAGCCAATATTGTCACGACGGCAATTCGCGAGGCTGCACTTCGTGCTCAATATCAATCCAATTTAGAGATCTACGAGTCCCAGAAAAATCTGGCTGATCTAATTAGTAAGCAGTTAGAAATAGGAACAGCATCGCGCGTTGATCTAACTTCACAGGTTTCGCTTGCAGCCAGCTCACAAATTGATTTATTGAATATTGATAAGAATCTTTCGTTCACCCGAAATCAATTGGCAGTTTATGTGGGCGATTTTCCTGGTAATGCACAGTTGGCTAAGTTTGATCTGGCTAAATTGAACCTACCGGAGCGCATCCCACTTTCAATCCCATCGGATCTGGTTCGTCAACGTCCTGATATTCGTGCCGCTGAGGCGTATATCAAGTCAACGAATGCGCTAGTAGGTGTTGCAACTGCTAACCTCTTGCCTCAGATTACCTTAAGTGGTGCGATGGGCTCGCAGGCTTTGACGACTGGCGCCTTATTTGGACCAAATGCTGCTATTTGGTCTGTGGCTGGCGGGGTATTTCAGCCTTTATTTCAAGGGGGTGCATTGCTAGCTCAACGGCGTGGCGCTATTGCAACCTATGAGGCTGCAGTATTTCAGTATCAAGCAACGGTATTGAATGCATTTCAAGAAGTAGCAAATGCGCTGCAAGCCCTTGAGAGTGACGCTCTTGCACTGCGGGCTGCTTCAGAGGCAGAGCGCAATGCCTTGGAGTACCTCAATTTATTAGAGCAGCAATATAAACTCGGCACCGGTAGTTATCTTGCAGTATTAATTGCTCAGCGACAATATCAGCAAACCAAATTTCGCTTAATTGATGTGCAAGCAAGTCGGTTTGCGAATACTGCCGCATTATTTGCTGCACTGGGTGGTGGCTGGTGGAATCGCAGTGGCCCCGCTTTTCAGGCCCAAGCCAGTGAGCAAGTTAATCCGCCTAAACAAAGTCATTAAGAGATCGATTCATGAATCTAGTTCATCAACTCATCGCATGGATAAAAAATACGCTTCTCACTGAGAAAACCCTTAGGCTGATCTGGGCACCATTTGCTTGGATTGGGGCTCGTCTGCGCCCGCGTGAGCGTTTTAAAAAGACCAAAGCATACGCCGCTTTAATGCAAATGCCCCCCTTAAAGCGTCGCATGATAGTGATGCTGGTTGGGGTATTTATTTTGTTAGGTCTAATCTTCGGATTTAACCAATTAAAAACATTCATGTTTAATCGGTTTATGGCGGGCATGGGGATTCCTCCTGCGACGGTGACCACTGCTGTTATTGAAAAACAAGAATGGCAACCCCGCATGAACAGTGTCGGTAATGTGCGCGCATTCCGGGGCGTTGATCTAAGTACTGAAGTTGGCGGATTGGTTGTAAAAGTTCCGGTAAAGTCCGGAGTGGATGTTAAAGAAGGTTCATTGCTTATCAAGCTCAATGACTCCGCGGATGTCGCCCAACTGAACTCTTTAAAAGCGATGGCTGATTTAGCGAAGGTGATTAATGAGCGTGATAAGGCTCAATTAGCGATTCAGGCGATCAGTAAGAATGTCTATGACACCAGCACTGCGGATATGAAGGCAAAGCAAGCGCAGGTAGAACAGCAAATTGCTTTAATTGCCAAAAAGAATCTCAAGGCTCCATTTAGCGGTCGCGTTGGCATCGTCACGATTAATCCTGGCCAGTACGTCAATCCTGGTGACAAGCTATTAACTTTGCAGACTATTGATCCTATTTTTGTGGATTTCACCTTGCCACAAAGCTCCGCCGGTATTATCGAGGTGGGTCAAACCATTGAGTTGCAGACCGATGCATTTAAAGAAACGCCATTTGTTGGAAAAATTACGGCCGTTAGTCCCAAGGTGGAGCTCAATACTCGCAATATTCAGATTGAGGCTCAAATTAGTAATCCAGACAAGAAGCTCTTGCCTGGTATGTTTGCGAATGTCAACATTAATTTGGGCGATAAAGTTGAGTTGCTAACCTTGCCCCAAACCGCTGTTACCTACAATCCGTATGGCAGCACCGTATTTATCGCTAAGAAAACCAATCGCCTAGATAAAAAAGGCGCTCCTGTTCTTGAGGCGCAGCAGGTCTTTGTCACCACTGGACCCACCCGAGGCGACCAGGTTGCTATTCTTAAAGGTTTAGAGCCTGGTATGACCGTTGTCACCAGCGGACAGTTGAAATTGAAAAACGGTACCCCTTTAATCGTGAATAACAGTGTCTTGCCAACTAATTCACCAGATCCAAAACCACAAGAGCAATGAGCCAAGATTTTCAGCGCCATCAATGGACGGATTTATTTATCCGTCGCCCCGTCCTTGCAATCGTGGTCAGCTTGCTGATTCTGCTATTGGGCCTCAAAGCAGTTGGTTCATTGCCTGTTAATCAGTATCCCCAAACCCAAAATGCAGTAGTCACGATCACGACGACCTATTTTGGTGCGGATCCAGAGACGATTGCTGGATTTATTACGCAGCCCCTGGAGGGAGCCATTGCTCAAGCTCAGGGTATTGATTATTTATCCTCTATCAGTATCAGTGGCGTCTCTACTATCACCGCTACTTTGCGCCTCAATTACGATGCTAATCAGGCGCTCACTCAGATCAATACACAGATTAGTTCGGTACGCAATCAATTGCCGCCCCAAGCACAACAACCCATTTTGACTGTGCAGGTGGGGCAAACGACCGCGGCAATGTATATGGGCTTTTATAGCGACGATATTGCCAATAACAGCATTACCGATTATTTATTACGTGTTGTTAAGCCTAAATTGGATTCAATTAACGGCGTGCAAAATGCCGAGATCCTAGGTGGTCGTAAATTTGCCCTGCGAGCTTGGCTTGATCGTGACCGAATGGCAGGCCTTGGCGTTGCTCCAGACGATGTATATGCAGCACTGGCAGCCAATAATTATTTGGCTCCCGTAGGAAGTACTAAAGGGCAAATGGTTTCGGTGGATTTAGTGGCCAATACTGATCTCCATTCCTTAGATGAATTCCGTAAATTGATTATTAAGCGCAATGGCGCGGATATTGTGTATTTGGACCAAGTTGCAACAGTCACCTTGGGCTCTGAAGACTACAACAACAATGTCGCGTTTAATGGCAAGCAGTCGGTCTTCATTGGTATTAAGGTCGCACCCGATGCAAATCTTTTGGATGTGGCTAAGCGGGTTCGGGATACGTTCCCCGATATTCAGAAGCAATTGCCAACTGGATTAAATGCCAAGATTGTGTATGACTCAACCGACTTTATTAATACTTCCATTGAAGAGGTCGTTCAAACGCTCTTAGAAGCTTTGATTATTGTGACGGTCGTGATCTACCTATTTTTGGGTAGCTACCGTGCAGTTGCAGTACCCGTACTTGCCATGCCATTGTCATTGATTGGCACCTTTTTCATGATGCAAGTCCTTGGTTATTCGATCAACCTATTGACATTGTTGGCCTTAGTGTTAGCTATTGGCTTGGTGGTGGACGACGCGATTATTGTGGTCGAAAACGTTGATCGCCATATGAAAGAGGGCAAGTCGCCGCTAGAGGCATCCTTGATTGCTGCACGCGAGTTGGGGAATCCAATTCTGGCGATGACGATTGTATTGATCGCTGTTTATATCCCGATTGGGTTTCAGGGGGGGTTAACGGGAGCCCTATTTACCGAGTTTGCATTTACGCTAGCGGGGGCAGTCGCGGTTTCCGGTGTGGTTGCATTAACGCTATCGCCGATGATGTGCTCACGATTATTTTCACAAGAGGAAGAGATGTCTCCTTTTGTGAAAAAGATCGATCGAGTGTTTGAGGGCGTGCGACATTCGTACCAAAACACATTGCGAGACCTGCTATCAACTTGGCAGGTCATCATCGTGATGGGCGTTTTATTGCTAATCGGGGTTGTGTATCTCTATGCAACCGCTCGCTCTGAGCTTGCTCCCACTGAAGACCAGGGTATCGTTTTGGTCTCAGCAGTTGGGCCGCCTAATTCCACTGTGAATCAAATGCAGGGGTATGCCGATCAAGTTTTTCAGATTGCGAGTAAAGAGCCCGAATACAAGCAAATGTTTCAGATCACGAGCCCAAATTCAAGTTTTGGTGGCGTGATTATGAAAGATTGGGGCGAGCGCAGTCGCAGTGCGAGTAAATTCCAAGAAGACCTGCAAAATAAATGGAATAGCATTGCAGGAACACGGATTGCTGCATTCCAGTTTCCAGCACTGCCAGGTGCCCAGGGCTTTCCTGTTCAGGTAGTTATCAATACGACAGAGCCCTATTCCAATTTAAACGAGGTATCCCAAGCAGTTCTTGATAAAGCCAGACAAAGTGGTATGTTTTTCTTCGTCGATTCTGATCTAAAGATTGATAAGCCCCAAGATGTATTGCAAATTGATCGTGAGAAAGTGGCTGCTTTGGGAATGACCCAGCGAGATGTTGGTAATGCTTTATCTGCCGCCTTAGGTGGTGGCTTTGTTAATTATTTCTCGGTTGCAGGCCGCTCCTATCGAGTTATTCCACAGGTAAAGCAGGCGGATCGATTAAACCCCGATCAGATTTTGGACTATTACATTAAAACGCCGACAGGAGCGATGATTCAGGTGAGAACCATTGCGACGATACAAAGTCGCGTTGTACCCCAATCGATTAATCGCTTTCAGCAGTTAAATTCAGCGACGATTAGTGGTGTCAGTACGCCATTCGTTTCCCAAGAAGAGGTCTTGGATTTTCTGGAGCAAACGATTAAAGAAGCTGCACCATCGGGCTACTCGATCGATTATGCAGGGCCATCGCGTCAGTTTAAGGCTGAGTCGGGTGGATTTTTGGTGACCATGATGTTTGCTGTATTAATCGTCTTTTTGGTTTTGGCCGCTCAGTTTGAGAGCTTCCGTGATCCTTTAGTAATTCTGGTTTCAGTGCCGCTTGCATTATTTGGGGCATTAATCTTTATTAACCTTGGATTTACCACCTTAAACGTCTATACCCAGGTGGGATTAGTAACCTTAATGGGATTAATTAGTAAACACGGAATTCTGATGGTGGAGTTTGCCAATGAGCTTCAAGAAGCTGGACGTTCAAAGCTTGAAGCCATTATCGAGGCAAGCAGTGTGCGTCTGCGCCCAATTTTGATGACGACCGCTGCGATGGTATTGGGCGTTATTCCACTCGTGATTGCCTCAGGCGCTGGGGCGGCCGGCCGTCAATCAATGGGAATCGTGATCTTTACTGGCCTTGCTATCGGCACACTATTTACTTTATTTGTAGTGCCGGCGATGTATCTCTACATCGGTGCCGATCACCAACAAAAGAAATTTAAGCAGGTTTAATTACTGTTCAACCGCTTTGGTAAATTGAGTTGATTTACAAATTTGGTCGTACCAACGGGCAATATGGTTTAACTCTGCGCGTGGACCTGTTTTGTCTGGGTATTGATCGCTCAGCATGAACCAGCGCTTGACGCATAGAGTTAGAACAATGTCACCTAAGTGAAAGCTAGGGCCTGAGCAATAGGCTTGCTTGCTCAAAACACCATCGAGAATCCCCAGCAATTGATTGGACTCTTGGAATGCCTTATGGATTGCCGCATAGTCCCTCTCGGCCTCAGGAATGCGCGTTAATCCTAAAAACGGGATACGAAGCGCTGGCCACAGGGTTGTTAATTGCCAATCGAGCCATTTATCAGAGGCTGCCATTGGCGCAAGTTCAACTGAGAAGCGCTTGCGATCAGCGTACTTGTGGGCCAGATAGCGCAAGATAGAATTTGATTCCCAAAGGATTAACTCACCATCTCGTAAAGTCGGTACTAAACCGTTGGGGTTCAGTGCTAAAAACTCGGGCGTTTTATTGACTCCAAAGTGTAGACCGGCATCGATCCGTTCAAAGTCGCGTCCCTCAACAAGCTCTAGTTCAGCGAGTACCCACAATACTTTTTGAACATTAATGGATGATTTTCTGCCCCAAAGCGTCATCATCAGAGACTCCCTTCTGGATCAAATGCCAGTTGTGTAAATTGGCTATGTGCAAACAGCAATGGTTGTAAATCTGGATCGTGTTCAATCGCTAAAACGCGAGCCACAATAATTTGATGATCGCCACCATCATGTACTGCAACAGTCTCGCACTCGTAATAGGCGGCGCAGTCTGCGAGTTGATATAAACCACTACTATTGATACTGTGATTTAGTTCAAGAATATTTTTCTTGATTTGCTTGGCAAAAATGAGAGCCAGATCCTTTTGATTGGCTTCTAGGACATGAATCAGCTGTCGTTGTCCAACACTAAAACAATCTTTCAGGTCAGATTGTTTTCCAATGCTCCATAAAATGAGGGGAGGCGATAGAGATACGGTATTGAATGAACTTATCGTAATGCCAACCGGTTTTTTATCTGAGCCAAGCCCCGTGATGACCGTGACACCAGTTGGAAAGCTAGAAAACGCTTGTCTTAACTCGAGGGATGAGAATTGAGTTTGCAATGAAAAAACTTTATTTAGACGGATTGATTTTGGTGGTGGGAATCGGAACTAGAGCTTCATTTTCATCGGCCCTGACACATTTAAACCGATAATCTTTGCCTGCTTTAGAAATAAAACTGGCGCCCATATAAAAGTCATCTTTACAGACTTTATTTGCAAAATCCATCACTTGCTGAGGATCGGCGCTCGAGCTAATTAAGCGCATATTGCCTAAAGACATCGTTAGCTCGGTCGAGGCGCAGGCGCTTAAAACAAGAGGGGTCACAACTATTAATACAATACGTTTCATGAAAAGCCCCATAATCGATCCTGACACAGTAGGATAAACGGTTTTATAAAGTACACGCATTCAATATTTAATCTATTTTGGAATCAGCTATGTTTAAAGCCATTTTAATTAATAAAGACGAACAAGGTTATCGTGCTCAATTAAGTGATCTTGATGAGAGCGCCTTACCCGCAGGGGATGTCCGGATTAAGGTGCATTACTCGACCTTAAATTACAAGGATGGCTTAGCAATTACGGGTAAGGGTCCAATTGTTCGGCAATTTCCGATGATCCCTGGAATTGACTTAACCGGAGAGGTCATTGAAAGTCAGAGTCCCGAGTTTAAGGTTGGTGATCTAGTGGTATTAAACGGTTGGGGTGTGGGGGAGTCTCACTGGGGCGGCTTGGCCCAGTTGGCAAGTGTGAAGTCTGAGTGGCTGATTCCCTTACCCAAAGCCTTTACACCTAAGCAATCCTTGGCGATTGGGACAGCAGGGTATACCGCCATGCTGTGCATTATGGCACTTCAAAAACATGGTCTGAAGCCTGCCGACGGTGAAATTTTGGTAACTGGTGCAGCAGGTGGAGTAGGTAGTTTTGCAATTAGTCTTTTGCATCAATTGGGCTATACCGTTGTCGCTAGTAGCGGCCGTCCTGAAGAAGCAAATTATTTGAAATCACTTGGCGCATCTGAGGTGATTGATCGTGCCTCCTTATCTCAGCCAGGCAAGCCTTTAGCAAAAGAGCGCTGGGCCGGGGTGGTTGATTCAGTAGGAAGTCATACCTTAGCGAATGCATGTGCTGCCACTAAGGCTAATGGTGCGGTTGCCGCATGCGGTCTAGCACAGGGAATGGATTTTCCGGCCACGGTTGCCCCATTCATTTTGCGGGGCGTTACCCTCTATGGAATCAATAGCGTTACTCAGCCAAAGCAAAAACGCATTGAGGCTTGGGCCCAGCTAGCATCCTTGTGTAAACCTGAGCAATTAATGACGATTGCTAAGGAAATTTCCTTGGGTGAGAGTATTCAATATGCTGAAGATTTGATGAACGGCAAGGTTCGTGGTCGCGTGATTGTGGACGTTAATCGTTAGAGTTCGCAGTCGCCTGGCGAAAGGTAAGCGACTGCCAAACCGCTTCTTTTTCTGCCTCGCTGAAGACAGACCAATTTGCGATTTCATCAATGCTTCGAAAGCAGCCATAACAGTAGTTTGAGGTAGGATTCATTTCACACCAGTTGACGCATGGTGAGCCAATGCTGCCATCTATGTTTCGAATCATCGGTAATTGTCCGGGAAAATATTTCTAAGCCGTAAGGACTGATCATACTCAATAAAGTCAGGAATTTCTCCTGCGAGTAAACGATTCTTATACGATTGCCACATCGCAGGTTGGAATAGATCAGCATGGTGTTTAAGTAGAAGATCACGGATTTGATCATTACCAAGCAAAAATGTTTTATAAGTCTCTGGAAAAATATCTTTAGGGCCAATGCGATACCAGGGCTCGCTCGCCATTTCATCATCTTCATTGCGAGGCGCAGGAACTTCTCGGATTTCGCAATCGGTTAAGTATTCAATTTCATCGTAGTCGTAAAAGGCGACACGTCCATAGCGCGTGACCCCAAAGTTTTTATAAAGCAAGTCGCCTGGAAAAATATTGGCCGCGATGAGATTTTTTATCGCTTCGCCATACTGAATCACACCATCTTCAATTTCAGCGGGCGAGCCCTCTTGAAGGCGAATATTAAGAGGGGTCATGCGCCGTTCGATATAAAGATGTTTGATGACTAATTCGGCATCAGGGCCTTTTCCACCGCTGAACTCCAAAAGTGATGCACAGTGCTCCTCAAGCTCGGCTAGTAATTCCGGGGTAAACCGATTTAACGGAAAGGCAACATTGGAGAACTCCAGTGAGTCAGCCATTCGTCCAACCCGATCATGCTGCTTAACCAATTGGTATTTCGCCATAATTTGATCGCGTGAGGTCTCTTTGGGTGGCGGAAAATAATCTTTAATGAGCTTAAATACATAGGGATAGCTCGGTAGATCAAACACCAGCATCACCAGACCCCGTATTCCGGGGGCAATCCGAAATTGATCGGTGGAATGCATCAAGTGATGCTGAAAGTCACGGTAAAACAGATTCTTGCCGTGTTTTTGCAGTCCAACCATGTTGTAGAGCTCAGCCCGGGGTTTATGCGGTAAGAGGCTTCGCATAAACGTGACATAAGCCGATGGGACCTCCATATCAACCAAGAAGTAACTATGCGTGAAACTAAAAATAAGACGCAGGTCAACTTCCGAGAGCAAGATGCCATCAATAATCAATTCACCTTTTGGGTTATGCATCAGAGCCAGCACCAGGGGAGAAATCTTTTCTCCATTAATGATGCGCCCCATGATGTAGGCGGTCTTATTGCGAAAAAATAGTGTACTTAGAGCATGAATCTGAAAATCCGTTGAGCTCGTTGTGTTCGAGAGGGACTGCTTGATGAGTTTGGTTGTTAGCTCAAGATCACGATCCAAATTTTCAAAGGAGTTTTTAAGATCAAAACTAGTAACCAAACTTTTTAAGACAGCTTGAAGACCCCCAATATCGCCTGGGTAGTACGCCCGGTAGGACGGCTTTGAGGGGGCCTCATCGTTTTCTAAATATTCAGTGGATATGGTGGGGCGCACAAAGATAAATTTGTTATTGAAATACTTACTTGCCAGAATCCGTGTGGTGACCGAGTTAAAAAATGTTTCTGCTAACTCTGGCTGATGTAGATTCGATAAAAGTCCGATGTAATGTAATTTCACCTGCTGCCAAATTTCATCGGACAAGGCAGGTGCGTCAAACTCTTCCTCAAGGTGGCGGGCTGTTTCAAGAACCCGTTGGTCATAAAAGGTGATCCGATCCCGTAGTAGCTGGCGAATGCCATGCCAATCTTGGTTCTCAAATGCTGCCTTGGCTAAGCGGCCAGCATCTCTGAAAATGCTGTAATGGCGCATAAATCCTTGCAGCAGGGTTTGGGCCATATCAAAAGCGACTTGCGACGATAATAGTTTTGGAAACGGATTGTTCATACCAAGAGTGTATCTAGCAATTAATTAGGATTCAAAGATGACCCAGCCAGGCCCTACAGGCAACCATCATGTAATAAAGCAATTGGTCTATCCATATGGAGAGACCCTAGTGGCGCAGGGAGCAACCTTAGAAGTTGCCCATGGCGTGTATTGGATACGGATGCCACTGCCATTTGCCCTTGATCACATTAATTTATGGCTCTTACGGGATCAATTGGATGGCCAAGAGGGTTGGACCATTATTGACTGTGGAATTACCAACGACCTTACGAAGTCGTGCTGGGAATCCATCTTTGCCAATCATCTCCAAGGTTTGCCAATTTTGCGAGTATTGGTAACCCATATGCACCCTGATCATATTGGACTTGCTCATTATTTATGTGAGCGCTGGCAGGTTGGCTTGTGGATCTCCATGAGCGACTTTCTAATGGCTCAATGGTTAAGTAGTAAAGAGGGTGGTGCTGCGATTGGTTCTACGCCAGGCAATGGCGGAACGGCTGATCACTATGCGCGCCATGGCTTGCAGCATGCCGAAGATCTCGAGCGCATTCGTAGCCGTGCAGACTATTACAGTCGCTTGGTGCCTGAAGTACCCAAACGGTATCGCCGCATCATGGATGGTGACCATATTCGAATAGGCCGGCATGATTGGATAGTATCGATGGGCTATGGGCATGCACCTGAACATGCCACCCTCTATTGCGCATCCTTAGGGATCTTTATCTCGGGTGATATGGTCTTGCCCCGTATCTCTACCAATGTCAGTGTCTACGATGCCGATCCCGATGCAAACCCCTTGGATCTTTATTTACGATCGATTGATCATTGGCGCTCATTGCCTGCTAAAACCCTAGTTTTGCCATCGCATGGTAAACCGTTTGTGGGCTTACATGAGCGGATTAAGCAGTTGCATGAGCATCACCGAGCTCGGTTAAGTGAGACCGTGATGGCCTGTCAAGAGCCGCGAACCGCTTATGAGATTGTTCCAGTCTTATTTCGGCGACCGCTTGATAACCATCAGCTTAGCTTTGCGATGGGCGAAGCTATTGCTCACTTGAACTATCTGTGGCACCAGAGGATCTTGCAGCGCTCTTTGAGCGCGGACGGGATTTGGCGCTTTTGCGCTCTCTCGATTTAGACTCTGAGGATTTTTTGGCACCCGATGGGCTGGGAGGATTGGCCATTGCATCACCAAATGATTTGATTGCCATGAGAGTGGCACGCTGCACCTCAAGGGTCTGAATGGTTGACTTTAGAACATTGAGGTTCATGCTCAGCCAAGACTCAACGCTTTTGAGATCTTTGATGCGCTTATCCAATTCCTCAATATCGAAAGTTGGCATGGCACCGTTAAAGCCTGGCATGCCAGTACTCATGTCTGGCATAAAAGAGGCTCCAGGAGCCCCAGTGGCATTCTGACCCCACATCGTTTTGAACATTTCCAGGCTTTGGTTAAAGTCAGGTATTGCGCCAAACATATTCTCTCCTCGCGGGCTAAATAATCCCATTATCGATAAAATAACGGGTCAATGAAGATTAATACGAGTTCTGCGCCAATGCAATCCCAAGGAAGTCAATCGAAGTCTGCTTCGCCCTATACCCGGGGCACTATTCTTCCTGCCTTATTAAGAGAACGAATCTTAATTCTGGATGGGGCGATGGGGACCATGATTCAGCAGAAAAAATTTACGGAAGAGGATTATCGGGGTTTAAAAACCACGCAGCGCTTTGCTAATCATCCGATTGATCTCAAAGGTAATAATGAATTACTGGTGATTACTCAACCAGAAGCCATCTTAGATATTCATCGGCAATATCTTGAGGCGGGCGCTGATTTGATTGAGACCAATACCTTTGGTGCCACTTCGATTGCCCAAGAGGATTACAAAATGCCAGAGCTGGCGCGCGAGATGAATGTGCAGGCAGCGAAGCTGGCACGTCAAGCCTGTGATGAATACTCAACGCCCGATAAACCTCGTTTTGTAGCTGGTGCCATTGGACCGACTCCCAAGACTGCGAGCATTTCGCCGGATGTAAACGATCCTGGTGCTCGCAATGTTAATTTTGATAGTTTGCGTGCTGCTTATCGCGAACAAGTCGAAGGACTCTTTGAGGGCGGTGTTGACTTGCTATTGGTGGAAACCATCTTTGATACCCTCAATGCCAAAGCCGCATTATTTGCAATTGATGAGTTTTTTGAAGAATCCGGTGAGCGCTTACCGGTAATGATTTCAGGAACGGTCACCGATGCATCGGGTCGAATTCTTTCGGGGCAAACCGTTGAAGCATTTTGGAACAGTTTGCGCCATATTAAACCTCTGACGTTCGGATTAAATTGTGCTCTTGGTGCAGCATTAATGCGACCTTATATTGCTGAATTAGCACGCGTTTGCGATACAGCGGTTTCGTGCTATCCCAATGCAGGCTTGCCAAATCCAATGAGCGATACCGGTTTTGATGAGACTCCCGAAGTGACCTCAGGACTTGTTGATGAATTTGCTCGGGATGGCTTAGTCAATCTAGTTGGTGGCTGTTGTGGAACGACCCCGGATCACATCCGTCAAATCGCAAAGGCGATGACTAAACGAAAGCCCAGGCCCTTTCATAGCGATCGAACTGAGGAAGTGGCATGAGTAAAGTAACAATGCAGCCAATGCGCTTATCTGGCCTCGAGCCCTGTAATATCTCGCCCCAGATTGGCTTTGTGAATATTGGTGAGCGCACCAATGTGACCGGCTCAAAAGCTTTCTCACGCATGATTTTGAATAATCAATTTGATGAAGCGTTAGCAGTTGCCCGTCAGCAGGTTGAAAATGGCGCCCAAATGATTGATATCAATATGGACGAGGCCATGTTGGATTCAGAAGCGGCCATGGTGCGCTTTCTCAACCTGATTGCTTCCGAACCCGACATCGCTCGAGTGCCCATCATGATTGATTCGTCCAAGTGGACTGTCATTGAGGCGGGACTGAAATGTATTCAAGGTAAGCCGATTGTTAATTCAATTTCGTTGAAAGAGGGCGAGGAGCAATTTAGGCAGCAGGCAAAATTAATTAAACGCTACGGAGCAGCAACGGTTGTGATGGCTTTTGATGAAAAAGGCCAGGCCGATACCTATCAACGAAAAATAGAAATTTGCCAACGTTCATACAAGATCTTGGTTGATGAGTTGGACTTTCCGCCCGAAGACATTATTTTTGACCCCAATATTTTTGCCATTGCAACGGGCATCGAAGAACACGATAACTATGCGGTCGATTTTATTGAAGCTACCCGTTGGATTAAAGAGCATTTACCAGCCGCCAAAGTCAGTGGTGGTGTATCGAATGTGAGCTTCTCTTTCCGGGGTAATGACCGAGTTCGCGAGGCTATTCATACGGTCTTTTTGTACCACGCGATTCAAGCGGGTATGGATATGGGAATTGTGAATGCTGGGCAGCTTGGTGTATATGCTGACCTAGACCCTGAGTTACGTGAGCGTGTTGAAGATGTCGTCCTAAACCGCTTTGTGGAGAAAGACGGCCAAACGCCGACGGAGCGATTACTAGCGATCGCGGATCAGTACAAGGGTGGGGGCATCAAGCAAGAAGAAAATTTGGTGTGGCGCCAGGCACCTGTGCGCGAGCGCTTAACCCATGCACTTGTTCATGGCATCACAAATTTCATTGTGGACGATACCGAGGAGCTGCGCGCTGAGATTATGGGATCCGGTGGAAGACCTATTGAGGTAATCGAGGGTCCACTCATGGATGGAATGAATGTGGTGGGCGATTTATTTGGTGCTGGCAAGATGTTCTTGCCTCAAGTGGTCAAGAGTGCTCGCGTGATGAAGCAGGCTGTGGCCCATCTAATTCCGTATATCGAGGAAGAAAAGAAGCAATTAGTTGCGGCTGGCGGGGAGAGTAAAGCCAAGGGCAAAATTGTGATAGCAACGGTCAAAGGTGATGTGCACGATATTGGAAAGAATATTGTGACGGTAGTCTTGCAATGCAATAACTTTGAAGTGGTCAATATGGGGGTGATGGTTCCCTGCGATCAAATTCTAAAGAAGGCGAAGGAAGAAAATGCCGATATCGTTGGCTTATCTGGATTAATTACACCCTCCTTAGAAGAGATGACCTATGTTGCCCAAGAAATGCAACGGGATGCGCATTTTCGGGAGAAAAAAATCCCATTACTAATTGGCGGTGCAACAACTTCGCGTGTCCATACAGCCGTTAAGATTGCACCACACTACGAAGGTCCAGTAGTTTACGTACCGGACGCATCTCGTTCTGTTTCGGTTGCATCGAGTTTGCTCTCCGATGAGGGGGCAAAGAAATTTGTGCATGATTTGCTGACCGATTATGAGCGTATTCGTCAGCAGCACGCGAATCGAAAAAGTACCCCTTTAATTAGTTTAGAGGCTGCCCGTGCTAATCGTGAATCGATTGATTGGACGAGCAGTCAGCCAGCCAAGCCAAAATTTATTGGCCGACGGGTCTTTAAAAATTACTCATTGGCTGAGATTGCTAAGTTTATCGACTGGACTCCATTTTTTCAGACTTGGGACCTCGCAGGTAAATTCCCTGCTATTTTGGACGATGAGGTTGTGGGGGTTGAGGCCCGCCGTGTCTACCAGGATGCGCAGGCTATGCTGGAGAAACTGATTAAGGGCCAATGGCTTCAGGCGGATGCGGTGATTGGTCTTTTCCCTGCCAATAGTGACGGCGACGATATTTTGTTTTATGCCGATGAGGAGCGCTCACAACCATTCCTTGTATGGCATAACTTAAGACAGCAAGCCGAGCGCCCCATCGTTGATGGTGTGATGCGACCCAATCGGTGTTTAGCAGACTATGTCGCCAGTAAAGCCAGTGGTGTGCGCGATTACGCAGGTTGCTTTGCGGTGACTACAGGTCATGGGGTTGACGAAAAAGTCGCTCAATTTATGGCCAACCATGATGACTACAGCGCCATCATGCTTAAAGCGCTGGCTGATCGTTTAGCCGAGGCATTTGCGGAGCTCATGCATTGGCGGGTCCGGACCGATCTTTGGGGGTATGTAGCTAATGAGCAACTAAGCCCAGATGATTTAATCGATGAAAAGTATCAAGGAATTCGTCCGGCCCCTGGTTATCCAGCCTGCCCCCAGCATGATGTCAAGCAAGCGATGTTTGCTGCCTTAAAAGCAGACGAAATTGGCATGAGTCTTACAGAGTCATTGGCCATGAATCCTGCATCGAGTGTGAGCGGTTTCTATCTGGCCCATCCGAATGCCCAATACTTCAATGTCGGTAAGATCGGGATGGATCAGGCAGATGATTTAGCCAAGCGAAGCGGACAATCGCTTGATCACATTAAGCGATCGCTTGCCAGTTCTTTGGATCAGTGATTTACACGCCCCAGACTATGGGCTCTTGGTCTTTTAGCGCTTGACGCAGCAGTTCAAGAAACGGGTAAGCCCTTCGTCCTAGAGGGTCCGATTCAGACGACTGATCCTCGTCATCGTTTGTACCGTCTGAGCTAGGCGCTTTATCTTGTTCAGCATCAATCGCGGTCTGCAGTCGTTCGATATATCCGGGAATTTGTTCTGGGAGAAAAATACCCTGATTCTCAAAAGGGCGTCCAATCGCATTAAAAATCCGATGGGTTAGGTCATCTAACATGATGACGGGAGCCGCATTTTTGGTCTGAAATTGATGAATCATCCATCAAGCATACCATCACTGATAAACTTTCATTTCTATGTTGTCTAGCCAAAAAATTCAGCTTACGCAATGCATCACGAATGCTTTGAATGCCCTAGCGCAAGAGCGTGGACTCGCAGCCGGTGAGTTTCCGATTCCGCATCTGGAGCGGCCTAAGGTGGCTGACCATGGTGATATTGCTTGCAATATTGCCTTGCAAATTTCGAAGGCATGGAAGACTAATCCGCGCGAGTTGGCACAAGCCATTCTTAGCCAATTAAATCAATTTCCTGAATACGGACAACTGATTGCAAGCGCTGAAATTGCTGGGCCTGGATTTATTAATTTTCGTTTGAGTCTTGCGGCCAAGTCTGCGGTGGTAGGGCTTATATTGCGTGAGGGCGCACGTTTTGGCCGTCGGGATCGTATGGGTAAGGCAGACCCGAGCTTGCCTAAGCGGGCCATGATTGAATTTGTATCTGCCAATCCCACCGGACCTTTGCATGTTGGACACGGGCGTCAGGCAGCTCTCGGTGATGCATTGGCCAATCTTTTAGACAGCCAAGATACTGATGTGCATCGGGAGTTTTATTACAACGATGCCGGAGTTCAGATTCATAATCTCGCGCTATCGGTGCAAGCACGTTTACAGGGTTTAAATCCCGAAAGTCCCAATTGGCCCAAGGAGGCCTATAACGGTGAGTATATTGCTGAGATTGCTGAGTCTTACCAAAGTACTGGCCATGATCTGTCTGATTTAGAACAGATTCGTCAGTATGCAGTTGCCTATTTGCGCAAAGAGCAAGATATTGACTTGAAAACCTTCGGTGTGCAATTTGACAAATTTTATTTGGAATCCTCTTTGTATACCGATGGAAGCGTTGAGCAAGTGATTAGCGATCTGCAGGCGGTTGATAAAACTTATGAGGCTGATGGCGCTTTGTGGCTAAAGACGACCTTAGATGGTGACGACAAAGACCGTGTAATGCGTAAGTCCGATGGTAGCTATACCTATTTTGTTCCAGATGTGGCTTATCACATCAATAAATGGAGCCGCGGTTTTGAAAAGGTGATTAATGTTCAGGGCAGTGATCATCATGGCACGATTGCTCGAGTTCGCTCTGGAATACAGGGAGTAGCACAAAAACGTAATTGGCCAATTCCAACCACCTATCCCGATTATGTGTTGCATAAGATGGTCACGGTCATTCGCGATGGCGAAGAGGTCAAACTCTCCAAGCGTGTTGGCTCCTATGTCACGTTGCGAGATTTGGTCGAATGGTCTGGTGGTACCCATCCAGACATGAGCAATGATGAGCGCAATTTAGCCTTGCAACGCGGGCGCGATGCGGTCCGCTTTTTCTTGATCTCACGTAAAGCAGATACCGAATTTGTATTTGATGTAAATCTAGCTTTGCAACAAAATGATGAGAATCCCGTCTTTTATGTGCAGTATGCCCATGCACGGATTTGTTCGATTCTTCAGCAATGGGGCGGGTCCTCTAGCGCCCTAGAGCATGCGAATTTAAGTCTGTTAGATAGTAAGGCGGCCGATCACTTGCTACGGAGATTATCGGAGTACCCAGAGGTATTAGCTAATGCTGCGCATGATTTGGCCCCACACGCCGTCGCCTTCTATCTGCGCGATCTTGCCGGGGATTTTCATACCTTCTACAACGCCGACCGCGTTTTGGTGGACGACGAACAGTTGAAGTTAGCGCGCTTGGCATTACTAGCTGCCACACGCCAAGTCTTGGAAAATGGCCTAAAAATATTAGGGGTTAGTGCCCCACAAAAGATGTAATTTGAGAGGCTTGCTCGCATTTTTGAGCAAAGGTTAAGATAGAGGTCATGAATGACATTAAATCATCTGACGCACTAGAAAAGCGATCTGCTACCCAACTACTGGGCTCATCCGAGTCGGGCGGAATGATTATGGGTGTTTTGATTGGCGTTTTTGTTGGGGTTGGTTTAGCGCTGATTGTGGCTTGGTATTTAATGAAATCGCAGCCGCAAGAAAAGCCAGGAGTTCGGGCCCCAAGCGCGCCCGCATTTATGAAGCCGCTCCCACCAAAATCAGACAAAGAGACCGAGGAAGAGACTGCGGTTGCCGCACCTCAGCTTGACCTTAATAAGCCGCTACAGACTAAAGTTCCTGGCATTGGCGGAGCCGACCCCGCACGCGATCCAATTGCAGATATTGCAGCGGGTAAGACCCCCGAAGCGAAGCCTGAGCCTAAAGCCGATACGATGTTTTATGTTCAGACCGGAGTATTTAATCAGCGCACTGAAGCCGATGCACAAAAAGCAAATTTAGCGATGCAGGGTATTCAGGCGCAACTGAGTGAAAGTGCAGTCGATGGAAACTCAGTTTGGCGTGTTCGTATCGGCCCATTTGGTAGTATCGAAGATACCACTACTGTGCGAAGTAAATTAACCATCCTTGGAATCAAACCAACCGTTATTCGTGTAAATCGATCATGAAATCGTTATTCAAATCCCTTGTCCTGATCTTGACCTTATTTAGCCTGCAATCATTTGCGCTTGCCCAAGCCCCGATTAAGGTTGAAGAAGGTTTTGATTACCGCGTTTTACCAATTGCCCAGCCAATTGATGTCAAAGGCAAGGTCGAGGTGATTGAATTTTTTTGGTATGGTTGCCCGCATTGCTTTGAGTTTGAGCCCGATCTAAAGGCTTGGTTAAAGCGTCAGAATAAAGACGTCGTATTTAAGAAAGTGCCCATTGCCTTTCGTGACGAACTCATGCCCCACAGCTTATTGTTTTATGCCCTCGAGTCTTTAGGAAAAGGTGAAGCGCTTAATGACAAAGTGATGTTTGCCATGCATCGTGAAAATAAGCGACTCCTGAATGAAAACGAAATTGCCGATTGGGTCGCCGCTCAAGGCGTTGATCGTAACGCATTCTTAGCAGCCTATCGCTCGTTTGCTGTTCTTTCAAAAGCGCGTGCTGCTAATCAGTTAGGGAATGCCTACCGAATTGATGGTGTTCCAACTGTGGCGATTCAGGGGAAATACATTACATCGCCATCGATTGCTGGGTCACGCGCCAAGTCCATTCAGGTGATGGATTTCTTAGTGAATAAAGTCCGCAAAGACGGCTACAAATAGATTTAGATCTTCACAAACTTACGCAATATCCAAAAGTAGATTGGGTAGGGCAAGATGCGTAAGAACTTTAAAAAGCCTGAAAAGCGTTTAGGGAAGTGAATATCAAATTCTCCGCGCGCAATTCCATCTAGGATCTCATTAGCAGCGGTCTGAGCAGAGATCAGGGCCGGCATTTCAAAGTCATTTTGTGCGGTTGCTTCTGTCTCTACAAAGCCCGGAGAAATCATATGAACCCCGATACCCTTGGGCTGCAGATCATAAAACAAGGTTTCGCAGAAGTTAATCATGGCTGCCTTTGTGGGCCCGTAAGCCAAGGCCTTGGGTAAACCACTATAGCCTGCAACACTGCCGACAATGGCAATATGACCGCTACCGCGGGCAAGCATGGCCGGCAATACAGCCCCAACAGCACGCATCGGACCCAAGAGATTCGAATCGACAGTTTTCTCAGCATCGGCCATATTGAAAGTATCGGCTCGCATCGGAATATAAATTCCGGAGACAAAAAGCAGTAAATCAATGCCGCCCCATTCTTTCTCTATCTTTTGATAGGCTCCTTGGATATCCGCCTCGCGCATGACATCAACGGGCAGAATTAGATAATCATCCTTAGCATGATTCTGCACAATTGCCTCAAGGCGTTCGACGCGACGACTAGATAGTGCAACACGAGCACCTTTTTGAAAAAGAGCCTTAACGCAAGCCTCACCGATGCCACTCGATGCCCCAATCACCCATACGCGTTGTTGCTGATAGTTAGTAATCGCTGGTTGCTTCATTGCTTGACCTATTTCGGTTGGTGGCTTAGCGTGAATTGAACGACATCAATATTTTGCTCTTTGAAGCCGGCTGCACAGTACATCAGATAAAAGTTCCATAACCGAATGAAGGGTTCATCAAACCCAAGCTCTCGGATTTCAGGCAGTTTTTGATTAAAGTGCTCATACCAAATACAAAGGGTTTTGGCATAGTCATGCCCAAAGGCGAATTCACATTCGATCTGGAGCCCCGCTTGTTGTGCATAGTGTTTAAATGCTTCTCGGGATGGCAACATCCCACCCGGGAAAATATATTGCTGAATAAAGTCTGTACTTTTACGATAGCGGTCAAATAGGTTTTCAGCAATCACAATCGTTTGAATACATGCTTTGCCATTTTGCTTCAGGCAGCGAGCAATCGTTTCAAAATACATTGACCAATATTGTTCGCCAACCGCCTCAAACATTTCAATGGAGGCGATTCCATCAAATTGATCCTTGCAATCCCGATAGTCTTGAAGTCGTACTTCATGACGATTAGGCCATTGTCGATTGACGCGGTCCATTGCAAATGACTGCTGTTCAGTTGAGAGGGTGAGTCCTGTAACCCGGTGACCAGCAAGGGCTGCTTCTTCCATAAATCCACCCCACCCACAACCGATTTCCAGAATCTTGCTATTGGGTTGAAGTGCTAGAGAATTTAGGATATTGCGATATTTTGCCCGTTGCGCAAGCTCCAAACTGGCATTCGAGTCAGCCCCAAACCAAGCGCTCGAATAGGTCATGCTGGGATCAAGCCACAGGCGATAAAAGGCATTGCCTAGATCGTAGTGCGCATGAATATTCTTTTTGCTGCCCGCCTTATTGTTTCGGTTCAGAAAATGCCGAAATCGATACACTAGGGACCCAAACCAATTGCCGTAGATAGCACGCTCGAGAACATTTCGGTTCTTAACGGCAAGATCGAGTAACTTCTCAAGATTGGGGCTGTCCCAATCCCCGCGGATATACCCTTCAGCAAAGCCAATATCACCATGCCGCAAGATATCTTGGAATGCAGACCAGCGATGGAAGTGAATCTCAGCATGTAAGGAGTCGGTGCGATTGCCAAATTCACGCTGTTCACCATTTGGAAAAGTCATCACCAGATGACCGATCGATAACTGCTTTAAGAGGCGCTCAATGGTCCGAGCAGCAAGACTAAGTTTTCCATCTGCCGGGATTTTTTCAGTGCGCGATGCCGATAATTTATGAAGTAGGGTTTGTCCGGGACGAATCATGAACTCACTTCAATTCTGGGAGGTGTTGGTTTTGAATGAAATGGTACCCCTTTTAACCAAAGTTTGAGAGCTTGCCAATGAATGCGCGCAATCACGCCAAAGGTCATCATTGGGTAGCGCAACTTCGCGCGGCTTAGAGCAGAGCGTGATAGGGGAAAATCTTGACCGCTAATGCTGGTGTAGATCAGTGGCTGATGATCGGTATAAAGCTCAATGCGACATACCGAATCCATTTTGCGTTGGCTGTCTTTGGAAAAAAGAAACCGAAACTGATACTCACCAGAAACATCACAAAATGGCGATACATGGAAAATTTTATGACTAATCAGTGTTTCGCCTGAAAAAATCTCACCGCCATCTTTTTTGTGAAGCAGGTAACAATGCCGCTCACCAAAAGTGTTATTCACTTCAGCTAATATCGCTCGTACGGCTTGATATGCATCCGTGTAGATCCAAAAGCTGACAGGATTAAAAACGTAACCCAACACTCTTGGAAATGTTTGTAGCCAAATTTCACCATCAGGAATTGAAATACCCTCTTGCTCAAAAAGAGACTCTGCCCAGGCCAAAGAATTTTCCGTACCGTGACCATGATCGCGATCGTAAAACGAGTAAAAGGCCCATTGGTTATCGCCCATGCCATATTGCTTGAGAAGCTCGGGGTTGCGATTGCGCTCTCGCATCGGGATCTTTAATGTAAAGACTCCATAACTAAAGCGATTGACTACCGGTCTTAAGCGGCTATGCTTGACTTGACCAAAATTAATCAGTGGATGCGCCATCGCTTGCAATACCAATCTTTATATTAGTTAGCCGATTGCAATGGCGGGCGCTTAAGCGGAGCATGGAGCGAGGCAACAAGGTCAGCTGCGACTAATTCTCCCGAGCGAAGACCGTCCTCATGAAAACCATATCCAGTCCACGCGCCACAGAACCAAATTCCCGCCTTACCTTGAATTAATGAAAGGTTCTTTTGTGCCGAAATCGCTTTGGCATCAAAAATAGGATGTGAATAGGCAATTTCTTTAAAAACAAATTCAGGTTTTGGTTCAACCAGAGGGTTAAGGCTCACAATAATGGGTTCTTGACCCAATGCGGCTGGTAGGGGCTGTAGCTTATTGATGAGATAGTCCACACTGACCGATTGGATCTGATTTTTGGCGTAAGTGGTTTTATAGTTCCAGGCCGCCCAGCAGCGCTTGGTCTTCGGCAAAAGGCTGGCATCGCGGTGCAACACTGCACGATTTGCTTGATAGGGGATGGCCGCCAAAAGAGAGCGATCAAACTCGTCAATCCCATGGAGTAGTTTTAGGCTCTCATCACTATGGCAAGCCATGATGACCTCGTCAAAATAATGAATTCCCTGAGAGCTAATCAATTCAATGCGTTTATCTGGGCTTTGTGCGTCTGGCACATTCACTTTTTTGACCGACTCGCGAATTAACTTGAATCGCTCTGGATGCATAGCGTTGATTAGCCTTGCCACATACTCTTTCGATCCGCCCTTCACTGTTAGCCATTGGGGACGATTGTTGACCTGTAAGAGTCCATGGTTATGACAAAACCGCACCATCGTTTCGATCGGAAATTCGAGCATTTGTTGGGTGGGGCACGACCAGATCGCACCAATCATTGGTAAAAAATACCACTCCCGAAACGATTGACTAAAGCCATGTTCATCCAGAAATGATGCGATTGATTGCAACTGATTTGGATCTGTGCTGTGCCCAGCGCTAACTTGCTTTGTTGCTAGCGCAGTTGCTAAGCGATTAAAACGTACGATATCAGCAACCATTCTCCAAAACGCTGGGCGAAGTAGATTCTTTCGTTGCCCAAATAAAGTACTCACGTTATCGCCCGACCATTCGAGGGAGCGATCAATGGAAACCGAAAAGGTCATTTCCGATAGGGCAATTGGAACCTGCAGCTCCTCGAATAAACGTGTTAGGCGGGGATAGGTTTTTCGGTTAAAGACTAAAAACCCAGTATCCACGGCGCACTTGATCGCACCATTACGACTTGGAACTTCGATATCAACCGTGTTACTGTGTCCACCAATATGAGATGCCTCCTCAAACAGCGTGACATGAACCCCTGCATTTTTTTGTAATGCATATGCGCAACCAAGGCCAGAAATACCAGCTCCAACAATTGCAATTTTTTTGGGGTAGGGATGAGAGGGAGCGTTCACGAGGCCTTAGACTTTAATAGTTTTTCAATTTCAGAAGTAATCGATTTGCTATCGGGTTTCGTTAAGCTATTAAAGGAATCCACAATATTACCGTCGCGATCAATCAGGTATTTGTAAAAATTCCACTTCGGCGTGGTGCCCGTTTTGGCAATCAACATCTTGAAGAGGGGATTCGCTTCTTTGCCACTAACAGAGCTTTTAGCAAACATCGGAAATTTTACATCGTAAGTATTTTTACAAAACTCAGCGATTTCTTTATTCGACCCCGGCTCCTGTTGCCCAAAATCATTTGATGGGAAGCCCAGAATTACAAAGCCACGATCTTTATAACGGGCATAAATTTTCTCAAGTGACTCATATTGGCTGGTAAAACCACAAAAACTAGCCGTATTCACGACCATGATGACCTTACCTTGGTATTGGCAAAGACTTTGAGGAATTTCATCCTGCAGCCTTGGAAAGGTATGTGACAGAGCGGGGCTGCACTTATTCGCCGATGGGTTGGCGTGGGCATCATTTGGACTTAGCATGGTCGTTGCACCAAATAGGGAAATCATGATTAACCATTTCATCAAGAATCCTCACTTTTAATCTAGAAACCTTGAAGTCTACCGTCTTCCGCCTTCTTTTGTGTTTTGGGGAAAATTACCCCTTTAATTCAGGATCGGGCAGGGTTTTGGGTTGGAATCATCTAGAATTTGGCTTATGACAGAGCCAATCTTGAAGCCCCCTGCTTTTGAAGCAAAACTATGTGCCACTAGTGGGGATTTAGAGCAAAAGCTAAAGTCCTTGGCTCGTCCTATGGTTTTTACAAACGGCGTATTCGATCTTTTGCACCGGGGACATGTCAGTTACTTAGCGCAAGCCCGCCAGCTTGGCGGTAGTTTGGTCGTGGGCGTTAATTCAGATGCATCGGTGCGAATGTTGGGAAAAGGTTCTGATCGCCCGATTAATGGTCAAGAAGATCGAATGGCCCTCTTAGCGGCATTAGAAAGCGTTGATTTGGTGGTTTTATTTTCAGAGCAGACCCCTGTCGAGTTGATTCGTAAGATCCGTCCAGACATTTACGTCAAAGGCGGAGACTATGCAATTGAGACTTTAGAGGAGACGAAGGTTGTAAACGCATGGGGTGGAAAAGCATACGCGATCCCCTTTATTCATGAGCGCTCTACTACAAACCTACTTGGTAAGATTCGTTCTTAGTTCCTTGCGACTTGGGTATTGAGCCAAGCCCAGAGTCCTCGAAGTACCAAACCCGGCATTTTTTCTGCGGGGATTTGATTTTGAATCAGCCCATCAAATAAGGTATTCGCATGACCACCATCAATCCATATACGGGTAACGGCTTGATGCCGCTGTTTAGCAAAATTGATTGCCTGTGTAATGGCTCCCAAATGGGCTAGCCGCGATCCCTCGTCAATCGCGCTTGCAGTATCTAATCCAATGCCACTCGATGCTTGATCAAGACTCGCTACATTGAGACCGGCGGTATGTTGCAATAGGCCTTTACGCATTAGTCCCAGACCTGGCAGAATCCAGCCGCCATAATGCATTCCATTACCACCCAAAAAATCAATGGTTGTTGCGGTACCGGCACTAATCACTAAGGTGTTGTCATTGGATAGCTCTCGTGCAGCAATTAATGCAGCCCAGCGATCGGCACCCAGGGTGTGGGTGTTTTGGTATTGCGTCCGCAGAGATGGATATGATGAGTTTCCGAGTAGACGAAACTGGGGACAGTGTTGCCAGGGCTGAAGTAGCTCATTGATCTGTTGGACTGCAGATTCTGTCGCCACACTGCAAAGACCAATCGCACTTGGGGTTGGGATGGTATTGAGAATGTAGTGAGCCAGCTCATCACGGTGCTCTTTTGAGCCTAGTAACTTAGTATCAATCGCACCGGAGTGATCCCATAATTTTTTATCGCGCTCGATGGGATTGCGTTTGCTATTCACACTTGCCCACTTTAAGCGCGAGTTACCAATATCAATCAGTAAGAATGAGCTCATAGATGCTTTCTTAAAGAGACATCTCCGGCATAGATCGCCGTTAATTCGCTATTACCGGGCACTTGCAGTAAAAGTGCGCCCTCTTCATTAATGCCATGGGCAATGCCTGTTTGCTTAACTACGCCTGACTCCGAAATACTCACTGGTTGATCGCGATAGGCATCCCAAAAATCCCATTGCGAACGAAAAGGCGCAAATCCTTTTTTGGCAAAGAGTTCAAGATAGTCGCCCAGAGCGTTGAGAATGGCGAGCCAAACCAAATCAGCCTCTATTGGCATGTGCTTGTGATTGAGTTCTGAGAGAGCGCTAATCGGCAGTTGCGCAGCGTTCTCTAAGGATTTGGAATGGCTTAAGTTCATGCCAATCCCAATGATCATCCAAATTCGCTCATTTAGATTGGAGCCCGACAGTTTTCCACCCTCAATTAGAATCCCACCTAATTTGCGTTCCTTGATCAAAAGGTCATTGGGCCACTTTAGTGAAAGACCGTGCTGACGCAGACTCATTTCATCAAGTCCAAGACTCTTGGAGATCCCCTGGATCACCGCGAGTCCGCAAACAAGACTTAGCCCACGCAGCGATTGTTGTGTTTGATCAAAGGGATAAGCGAGCGAAAACGATAAAGAAGCATTTGGCTCTGTAAACCAATGTCGCCCAGATCGCCCTTTACCCTTGGTTTGGTTTTTGGCCAAACGGGAGATGGGGTCGATGAGCGCCCCAGAGCGCCATCGCGCCATGAGATCGTCGTTGGTTGATTCAGTTTGAGCAACGCGCTCAAGAATGCAATTCCAGTTCATTTGTCTATTGTAGAAAGGTCTCGATAGAATGGGTACTTATGTCAGGCAAAGCCAAAAAAGACCTTACTCAAGAACCTACTGATACGCCAAGAGTGCCTCAGCGTATCCATTGGCCTTTGCAGGCAATGCCGCTGGCTCGGGCAATCGCCATCATTTATGTCTTGCTCATTGGCTATGGATGTTTAAACCCTTTTAATGTGGATTGGAAGTTTGGTTTGGATCCATTTGCGTGGTGGTCGGGCCCCCTGCCTAAATACATTACCTTATTTGATGTGACGATCAATGTCTTGGGATATATTCCCTTGGGCTTTATTTTGGTGTTCGCTCTTTATCCTCGCTGGCAAGGATTTCGAGCAATTACCATTGCCTTAGTATTCAGCGCCCTTCTATCGGGTGCGATCGAGAGTGCACAAAGTTGGTTACCCACCCGAGTACCGACACAAATTGATTGGATCGCTAATTTAATGGGTGCCTTAATTGGTGCACTATTAGCTCAACCTTTAGGCCCACATTGGTTATCTGGAACCGCACTGCGTAAGCGCTTTGATTACTGGTTTGGTACACGTTGGTTAAGTGTTGCCCTATTCATTTTGTTTCCGTTCGCACAAATTTATCCCCAAAGTGCATGGTTAGGCATGGGCTTTTTAGGTCTGGGTATCAATCCGGTTGCAAGCTGGGGTTTGGATGGAATGCACCACACGATTTATGAGGCTTTAGTAACCGGTCTTAGTTGGTTTGGCGTTTGCCTATTCTTTTCTTTAGCACTTCGCAACAATATTCCTAAACTACCAATCCTTGCAGGATTATTAGCGATTACGATCACGATCAAATCCTTATTTACCTCTCTACAGTTTGGTTCGGACTTTGGCTTTGTGTGGTTAAGTGCGGGTGCAATTTGGGGGATGGTGCTCAGTAGTCTTCTGACTAGTATTTTTATGCGCTGTTCAACTAGCATTCGGCTCATTGCCTGTATCAGCGCTTTAGTTGCTCTTATGATTTTAGTGAACTATTTCCCAGATAATCCCTACTTCACCATTAGCTTGCCTCGATGGAATCACAGCCGTTTAGCCCATCTCAACGATTTAATGCAATGGCTGTCTTGGCTGTGGCTGCCAGTGGCATTCATTTGGCTGATTCATTACGCCCGACGCGCAAATCAGTGAGTTCGGCTAGAAGCCTCATCCATCGATATAATTTCTAGGATGAGCTATCAATACCACCTATTCTTTTGTTTAAACGAGCGGAGCAATGGCGATGATTGCTGTGCTCGGCACAATGCCCAAGCCTTGTTTGATTTCACTAAAAAACGAGTCAAAGAATTGGGACTCAACGGTGCAGGCAAGGTACGTGTGAATAAAGCAGGTTGTTTAGATCATTGTGCGAACGGCCCTGTTATGGTGGTTTATCCCCAGGGTGTGTGGTACTCCATGATCGATACCGAAGATGTAGAAGAAATTATCGACTCTCATTTGATGCAAGGTAAGCCTGTCGAACGTTTAATGATTTAACTAAGCGATTAGGCATTGCATGAACAGTCGGACTCAAATCATTACGATCCCAGGCCCAGTTGGCCAGATTCAGCTCTCGATTGATTTGCCAGAGAGCCTCAAACATAATCCCCACACTGAGTTGCGAGGATTGGCCTTGATTGCTCACCCCCATCCCTTACTCGGTGGCACCATGGATAACAAGGTAGTGCAGACCTTAGCAAGAACGTTTAATCAGTTGGATTATGTATGCGTGAGACCAAATTTTCGGGGGGTTGGTTTATCAGAAGGCGTCCATGATGAGGGGCGTGGTGAGCTTGACGACCTGATTTGCATTAGTGATTGGATGCGCACGCCAGGAGCTTGGACGCAAAGCCTGCCAAATGCTAATGAGCAGTTTTGGATTACCCAAGTCAATCAATTGCCATTGGTGCTAGCCGGTTTCTCCTTTGGTAGTTATGTGGGCACCCATTTGGTTCAAAAACTAGCTGAGCTTGGACGACCGGTAGAGCGCTTTGTCATGGTGGGTAGCGCAGCAGGCAAGTGGGAGCTGGCCGAACGTGTTCCCACCGATACGATTGTGATTCATGGGGAAAATGATGAGACCATTCCGTTGAGTGCGGTATTTGATTGGACTCGTCCTCAAGAATTAACTGTGCATGTGGTACCAGGAGCCGATCATTTTTTTCATCGCAAGTTGCACTGCATACGCAATATTATTTTGTCTAACTGGTTGGGCTTTCCGAGAACATCATCATGAACACCAATACTCCTGCAGAGTCCCTGATACAGTACCCATGTGATTTTCCAATCAAGGTAATGGGTAAAGCTGCTCCCGAGTTTTTGCCAGCCGTGATTCATATTGCCAAGCAATTTGATCCCAATTTTCAGGAGACAAGCATTGAAGAGCGGCCATCGCGTGATGGTAATTATCTGGGCCTAACCATTACAGTGCATGTAACCAGTCGTGAGCAGCTCGATGAAATCTATCGAACACTATCCACCCATCCCTTGGTGAGCGTCGTACTCTAGTGAGTTGCTATGCAGGCTAGCCCAGTACAAATTCGGTTCTTGGGCATGGTGGGATACCAAGAAGCTTTTGAATCCATGCAACGGTTTACACAAGAGCGCTCTGCGACGACGATTGATGAAGTGTGGGTCTTGCAACATCCTCCGGTCTTTACCTTGGGCTTGGCTGGAGAGCCAAGTAATTTACATACTCCGATTGATTCTATTCCTCTTATTGAAGTTGATCGTGGCGGTGAGATTACCTATCACGGGCCAGGCCAAATCGTGATTTATTTATTACTTGATCTTAAGCGTAAGAAGCTCTATGTCAAAGAGCTGGTTTCGCGCATTGAGGAAGCGCTTATCCAGACCCTAATTGATTGCAAGGTAATTACTGAGCGTAAGTCCGGTGCTCCTGGCATTTATCTTAGTGAGCAGCCTCAGGTATCACCGTCCCTTTGGGGTGCCAAGATTGCAGCCCTGGGGCTTAAAATTACCAAACAATGTAGTTACCACGGTCTAGCACTGAATATTGATATGGACTTATCACCCTTTGAGGCAATCCACCCTTGTGGCTATGAGGGCTTAAAAACGATTGATCTCAAGTCGCTTGGAATCAGCGAGAATATCGATACCGTTGCAGGAAATTTACTGAATCACCTACAACAGCAGTTGCAACTGGAACCTGTTTGATGAGCGATCTAAAAAAAGAATACGATCCCCTGCAAAAACAAAAATCGGCAGACAAGACTGCGCGGATTCCAATTAAGATCGTGCCTCTAGCCGAGACCTTAAAAAAGCCGGACTGGATTCGGGTGAAGGCCGCATCGAGTAGTTCGCGCTTTAATGAGATTAAACAGATTTTGCGTGAGAACCAGTTGGTCACTGTATGTGAAGAGGCAAGCTGTCCTAATATTGGTGAGTGTTTTGGTAAAGGCACGGCCACCTTTATGATCATGGGCGATAAATGTACGCGACGCTGCCCGTTCTGCGATGTGGGGCATGGCAGACCTGACCCCTTGGATACGCAAGAACCGATTAATCTCGCGAAGACAATAGCTGCACTCAAACTTTCCTACGTGGTGATTACAAGTGTTGATCGTGATGATCTGCGTGATGGCGGCGCACAGCATTTTGTCGATTGCATCCGACGAACCAAAGAGCTTTCACCGTTAACTCGTGTTGAGGTTTTGGTGCCTGATTTTCGGGGGCGACTTGAGAAGGCTCTCGATATATTTGCTAGCGATCCACAAGGCTTGCCTGATGTCATGAACCATAACCTGGAAACCGTACCGCGCCTATATAAGCAAGCGAGACCAGGGTCAGACTATGCACATTCATTAAAGCTATTGAAAGACTTCAAAGCACGCTTTCCACAGATACCGACTAAGAGTGGTTTGATGGTTGGATTGGGCGAAACCGATGAGGAGATCTTGGAGGTCATGCAGGATATGCGCGCGCATGATATTGATATGCTCACCATTGGTCAGTACCTTGCCCCCTCAAATCACCACTTACCGGTATTCCGGTATGTACACCCAGATACATTTAAAGAGTTTGAGCAAAAAGCGTATGCGATGGGTTTTAGCCATGCAGCGGTTGGTGCGATGGTGCGCTCAAGTTATCACGCTGATCAACAAGCCCATGAGGCTGGCGTTGTATAGGCCAATACGCATATTTGGGCTAGCTACCCTTTGTACTCTCATCGTAGGGTGTAGCCCTCAATTTGATTGGCGTACCATTAAAAACGATGCTCAGGGCTATTCGGTGATGTTTCCGAGTAAGCCCCAACTAATTGAGCGCGACATTACCTATCAAACAACGTCTCTAAAGCAAACTCTGGAGTTCGCCAAAGTCGATGAGGATGTATTTGCGGTAATGACCACACAAATCCCAGCCACGATTGCGACTCAGGTCACACAGGTTGAGCAGATGTTAAAAGATACCCTGCTACGACAGGCAAACACAACCCAATTTAATCTGGTCAAAGATGCCACCAGCCGAATTGGCCCAGCGGGTCAAGCTAAACAAGTCACGCAAGACTATTATTTAAGCCTTCCTGAGAGTAAAAAGGTGATGCGGGTACGGTGGTTAATTAGACCGGCTGCCAATGATTCTGTGAATCTTTATCAAATCAGCGTCATTCGGACGGGGCAGTCCAGTCAATTAGAGTCTCTCCTTAATCAAGAGAACATCACTATATTTTTTGATGAGTTTCGACCAAACTAAGTACTAAATGAGTCGGGCGCATTATTCCCATTGGTATGGCAGACCCAATGATCATCTAAGGCTACCCTTAGAGGGTGGCTTTGCATTGCGGATTTTCTTATGCTTTGCTATGGCCTACTTTATGTCGTATGCATTTCGTACGATCAATGTGGTGATCGCTCCAGATCTTGTGCGCGATCTTCAAATTAGCAATGCCGATTTAGGACTCTTGTCCTCAGCTTATTTTGTTGGATTTGGAATGACACAAATTCCCCTGGGTTTGGCGCTTGATCGCTTTGGCCCACGGATTACTGAAGTCTGGGTGATGACCCTCGCTGTGATTGGCGCCATTATTTTTGCCTTGGCTGAGAACTTCAACACATTAGTGATTGCACGGGTCTTAATTGGAATGGGGGTGTCCGCCTGTCTAATGGCTGCATTCTCAGGATTTAGGGCTTGGTACGCACCCTCTCAACAAGGACAATTAGCTTCAGCCATGTTGGTATTTGGTACCAGCGGTGCCCTAGCAAGCACATGGCCTGTACATTTGGTCACACCCTATATCGGTTGGCGCGGGGTCTTTTTAGTCCTAGCTGGCTTGTCATTTCTGGCAATTCTGATTCTGTACTTTGGTTTGCCGGTACGAAAACAAAATCAGCAAAATCAGCAACATCAGCACACAAATCACGAAGTACCCAGCGCACAAGCGAATTTATCGTGGCAAAGTTATCAGCCAATTTTGACCAATCCATTTTTCTGGCGGATCCTGCCACTGGGCACATTTTGTTATGGCGGATTTATTGCGATACAAACCTTATGGTTTGGCCCATGGCTCATTGAGGTGATGGAGTATCGCCCAAGCACTGCCGCACAAATCGTATTTGGATTTAACACCGTACTCCTCTTTGCCTATCTCTTTAATGCTTGGATCTTGCCAAAATTAGCCAAGCGCGGAGTTGATACGATGCGCTACATGACCTGGATGGTTGGCGCATCGATGATCATGCAGGCCTGCGCGTATTTTTGGCAAACGCCCTTGGTATGGATCTGGTGGTATCTATTTGCGATTACCTGCGCTTCGTTTGTGTTGGCGCAGAGCATCATTGTTTTGTACTTCCCGAAACACTATTCGGGAAGAGTCAGCACCACCTATAACCTAACACTTTTTATTGGCGCCTTTATTGTGCAATGGGGTATTGGCCATTTGTTAGATTTAGGCATTGCCTTGGGCTGGAACAAAACGAGTGCTTATGATTTGGCGCTAGCGGTATTTCTAGTGGTGCAGATTGCTGGCTTTATTTGGTTCTTGATTGCACCCAAATATTTTCCAGCCACTTTCTTTCGAGATGATGAAGCTGAAGATGAGGTCGTAAAGATCTAAATCATTACGACTTGTTTTCGAGGGCCGCTACTTTTGCTTCAAGCACCTCTAATTTCTCACGGGTCTTAGCCAAGACCTTCGACTGAATATCAAACTCTTCGCGTGTAACCAAATCCATGCGCTGAAAACCCTGGGTCATCATGGCCCGAACATTTTTTTCAATGTCTTTAGCGGGCGAGTTACGGATTACCTCACCGATCTTGTTTTGCATATCGACCGCAATGGTCTGCATTTGCTCGAATAGTTGACTAGGTTTTTGCATAAAAGAATTGTAGGGCGAAGCCAAAGACCTTGCATGCCCAAAGGTGGTGCACAAAATGACTCCAAATGATGCATTTATTTGGTGCAAAAGCCCACAAAAACCCCAGATATTCACCAAAATAAGCACCAATTAAGTCAAATCCAAAGCCAAAAAATTAAATAAATACTTGATTTAAAACAATATTTAATAACCTGGCACGCTTATTGCATGACTAAATGTGTAGTGCATTTTTTCATTCAACCAGAAGGGAGTATTTATGAACACTTTTAAGAAAACCACACTCGCTTTAGCGATCTCAGCATTGGCAGGTGGCGCCATGGCGCAATCTGCACCAGCTGAAGAGAAGAGCCCAATCTCTGCAAACGTAACAATTACTAACGACTACAAGTATCGAGGAATTAGTCAAACCAATGGCCAACCTGCTATTCAAGGAGGATTTGATTATGCCCATGAGAGTGGCTTCTATATTGGAAACTGGAACTCAACCATCAGCTGGATTAATAATCAAGTGCCAACAGTTACAGCACCTGTCGAAATGGATTTTTATGCCGGATTTAAAAAAGAGCTGATTGCCCCAGGATTTGCCTCTGATTTTGGTGTGCTTCAGTATTACTACCCAAACAAAGGAACTTTTACATTTATTAATAATCCAAATACAACCGAGCTGTACGCAGCCCAGAACTTTACATTTGGGCCCGTAAGTGGATTTGTTAAATTTTCTTATGCTGTTACATCATTATTTGGAATTCCAAATAGTAGTGGATCATTTTATCCCGACTTAACTGTAAACTATGACACGGGAATATGGGGATTAACAGCCAATGGTCATATTGGTTACCAATATATTGCTGGACAGCCAAATACAACTATCCCAGGATATCCTCAAACTCTAAATAATTTAAGTTACACAGACTGGAAATTGGGTGTAACTAAAGATTTTGGAGGCGGCTTGTCACTCTCAGCTTCCTATATAAGCACAAATGCGAATAGAGAATGGTTTACTGCTGGCGCTGGTACAAATGCACCAACAAACTGGGCTGGTCGTGGAAGCGCCGTTGTTGCCCTCACCAAAACCTTCTAATTCCCCTCACTATCTAGGAGATATGCATGAAAATGATTACCGCAATCATCAAGCCTTTCAAGCTTGACGAGGTGCGTGAGGCTCTCTCAGAAGTTGGGGTTTCAGGCATCACCGTTTCAGAGGTGAAAGGCTTTGGTCGACAAAAGGGTCACACCGAGTTGTATCGCGGCGCTGAGTATGTAGTTGATTTTTTACCCAAGGTTCGCATTGAAGCTGCGGTAGAAGACGGCATTCTTGATCGCGCCATAGAGGCGATTGAGAAATCAGCACGCACGGGCAAGATTGGTGATGGCAAGATTTTTGTCTCTTCAATCGAACATGTCGTTCGTATTCGTACCGGTGAAACCGGTACCTCAGCACTATAAGGGGTTAAACATGTTGAATTGGATAAAAAAAGTCCTAACGAGTGGCGCAGTGGCACTAGCCATTGGCGTCACTGGTGTAGTGGCAACGTCTGCTGCTTTGGCTGCTCCTGAGCCAATCGCTGCCGCCGCTGCTACTGCTGCAGCCGCTGCTCCAGAGGTAAAAGCGACTGTTGAAAAAGCAGATATTGCTTGGATGATGTTAAGTACCATCTTGGTCATCATGATGGTTGTTCCAGGCTTGGCCTTGTTTTATGGTGGCTTGGTCCGCAGTAAAAACATGCTCTCGGTCTTGATGCAGGTCATGACAGTGTTTTCATTGATTGCTATCTTGTGGGTGATCTATGGATACTCCTTGGCATTTGGTGGCGAAGGGCTATTTATTGGTGACTTTAGTAAGCTCTTTTTATCGGGCGTTACGATCGAGTCCTTATCGGATACTTTTACCGACACCTCTAAGATCCCTGAATTAATTTTTATTGCTTTTCAGGCAACCTTTGCCGGCATTACTGCCTGTCTGATTGTTGGCTCGTTTGCTGAGAGAATGAAATTTGCAGCAGTGCTTTTGTTCTGTGCAATCTGGTTCACCTTCGCCTACCTCCCAATCGCTCACATGGTTTGGGGCCCAGGAGGCTATCTGCTTGGTAAGGGCGATCTCGACTTTGCTGGCGGCACCGTAGTTCATATCAATGCAGGGATTGCAGGTTTAATTGGTGCCTACATGATTGGCAAGCGGATTGGTTACGGTAAAGATGCAATGACGCCGCATAGCCTGACCCTGACCATGGTTGGTGCATCACTTCTCTGGGTGGGCTGGTTTGGATTTAATGCGGGCTCAAACTTGGAAGCAAATGCAACCGCAACCTTGCCATTCATTAACACCTTGCTTGCGCCTGCTGCTGCAGTCTTGGCTTGGAATATCGCTGAGACTATGTTTAGAGGTAAGGCCTCGATGTTAGGTGCAGCATCTGGTGCGATTGCAGGATTGGTTGGTATTACTCCAGCTTGCGGCACAGTCGGTCCAATGGGCGCAATTGTGATTGGACTTGTTTGCGGATTCGTTTGTTTCTGGGGTGTGAGTGGTTTGAAGAAAATGCTCGGTGCGGATGATTCCTTAGACGTGTTCGGCGTTCACGGTGTAGGTGGCATCATTGGTGCGATCCTAACCGGAGTGTTCACGGCCCCAAGTCTGGGTGGAACAGGCGATGCGGATTTCTCAATCGCTAGTCAAGTATTGATCCAGGCTGAAGGTGTCGGTATCACTATTATCTGGAGCGCAATTATTTCTGTGATTGCATACAAGATTGTTGATATCGTGATTGGTTTACGTGTAAACGAAGATCAAGAGCGTGAAGGTCTCGATCTTGTCTCGCACGGTGAGACCGCTTATTCAAAATAAGCATTCTGATGTAATGGGTTTGGTGGTTTTTAGTGATTCCAGCAAACCTAGACATCAAATAGTAGTTGGTAGTGTGGCATAGCAATAGTGATTTGTTATTTTTTACCCCTCACTAGGCGGCACTGGTTGGTTGCCTAGTTTTTAAGCGCGGAATCGCAAGATTCCGCGTCTTTCTTTCAAAAAACTTACAATGCGGATATGGTCCCGCATCTTATTACCGCCTTAAGTGGCCCTCTCTTAGAGCTCGAGTCGAAAGTACTCGAAGCAACCCCAACGATTGAGCGCTGGTTTCGCTTGGAGTGGCAGGAGCATACTCCACCGTTTTATTGCTCGGTCGACCTGCGAAATTCTGGATTTAAGCTCTCTCCAGTTGATACCAATTTATTTCCGGGTGGGTTTAATAATCTATCTCCCGAAATGTTGCCTTTGGCCGTTCAGGCTGCGATGGCAGCGATTGAGAAAATCTGCCCAGAGGCCAAAAATTTATTGTTGATCCCTGAGCGGCATACTCGTAATACCTTCTATCTACAGAATATTGCTTGCTTATCATCGATTCTGCGCCAAGCGGGATTAAATGTTCGTTTGGGTACCCTATCGGACGATATTAAAAAACCAACCACCATCGAGTTGCCAGAGGGTGGCAAATTAGTTTTAGAGCCACTAACGCGCCTAGGTTTACGCAAGACCCGTTTGGGACTCAAAGATTTTGATCCTTGCTCTATTTTGCTTAACAATGATTTATCCGCGGGCATTCCGCCAATCCTCGAGAATGTGTACGAACAGTACTTGCTCCCAGGGCTGCATGCCGGCTGGCCGATTCGTCGAAAGTCCAATCACTTTCAGGCGTATGAAGAGTTAGCCAAGAAATTTGCCAAATTAATCAATATTGATCCGTGGATGATTAATCCCTATTACGCTCGTTGCACTGGGATGGATTTTCATGAGCAAAAGGGTGAAGAGCAATTACTCGCAGCCGTTGATCAAGTTCTTAAAAAGACCGCTAAGAAATACCGTGAGTACGGCATTAAAGATAAGCCCTATGTGGTTGTTAAGCCCGACGCTGGAACCTATGGAATGGGCGTGATGATTGCGCACGACCCCAATGATTTAAAGAACTTAAATCGCCGTGATCGCAATAAGATGAGCATCGTTAAAGAGGGTCTTGCGGTCAGTGACGTGATTGTTCAAGAAGGTGTTTATACCTTTGAGAAGGTTAATGAGGCCGTGGCCGAACCTGTGGTTTATATGATCGATCGTTATGTTATTGGGGGTTTTTATCGGGTTCATACCGACCGTGGACCCGATGAGAATTTAAATGCACCTGGCATGCATTTTGTGCCGCTCGCGTTTGAGCAAAACGCCATGCCCGATATGAAAGCAAAGCCAGGTAGCGCAGCACCAAACCGATTCTACTTATACGGCGTTGTAGCGCGTTTGGCTCTGCTGGCTGCATCGCTTGAGCTTGAGCGCACCGATCCGGATGCCGAGGCCGCTTAAGTCTGGCCATGAAGTTTTTGTTTATTGCTGATCCACTCGATTCGTTTAAGGTCGAGAAAGATAGCACTCTGGCCATGATGCGTGCCGCACAGGCTGCAGGGCATGCGATTTGGTATACCCAAAGCCATGACTTGGTTTGGGGACAAGGCAAGGCCAGGGCGCGTTGCCAAACAATTGAACTTTTAGATGGTGAGCATTGGTATGCCCTGGGTTCATTTGAGGAGTATCCGTTGGAGTACTTTTCTGCGGTCTTAATGCGCCAAGATCCACCATTCACGGTAGAGTATTTGACGAGTACCTGGATCCTATCGGCAGCTGTTTTGCAAGGAGCGCGGGTATTTAACTCACCGGATGCAGTTCGCAATCATTCTGAAAAACTCTCGATCACGGAGTTCCCGCAATTTATCCCCCCGAGTTTGGTGACGCGCGATATTCATGCGATCCGCGATTTTCATCGGCTGCATCACGACATTGTTATTAAGCCACTCGATGGTATGGGTGGCATGGGCGTATTTCGGGTGGGACCCGATGGCCTGAATTTGGCAAGTATTGTTGAAACCCTTGGTGAGAACGGCGCACGTACTCTAATGGCCCAACGTTACTTGCCCGAAATTACTTCGGGCGATAAGCGCGTTTTGCTCATTGGTGGTGAGGTCATGCCTTATGCTTTGGCGCGTATACCGCAGGGCTCAGAGATTCGCGGGAACTTAGCCGTTGGTGGCAAAGGTTTAGCCATGGCTCTGACCGCACGCGAAGAGGAAATTGCCAATCATTTAGCCCCTATTCTGGCTAAGCGTGGCTTGTTCTTAGTGGGCCTCGACATGATCGGCGGTTACTTGACCGAGATTAATGTGACAAGCCCCACCTGTTTTGTGGAAATTACTCAACAAACCAATTTGGATATTGCTCAAAAATGGCTTACATTGCTTGAAAAGGAGCTCATTTAAGGTGCCAGGAATCCTAATTGTTGCCCACACCCCAATTGCCGGATCCATGCTTGGTTTTGTTGAGCATACCTATGGCAAGGTGCCGGTTCGTATGGCTGCGGTTGATATTCCCCCACACGAAGATACCAAGATTAGTTTTGAGCGCGTCTATGAAGCGGCCACTCAGGTTCAAAGTGAATATGGCATATTGGTTTTAACAGACGTTATGGGTGCTACCCCAGCGAATGTTGCCACTCGGCTTGCCAAATCTGGACTCTTTTCATGCAAGGTGATTGTGTTAGCTGGCGTGAACTTGCCAATGCTTATGCGGGCGATTTCTTATCGAGGTACCGGAGTTGAATCGGTTGCTCTTAAAGCCATGCAGGGTGGTCAAAATGGCATTATTCGTTTAGGAGCGCCCTCTTCAATGACCGATGCCGAGCTTATGTTGAATCAGAATGCAGGAACGAGCGATGCCAAAACTTGATATTGAAATCATTAATAAGCTTGGCCTGCATGCACGCGCGTCCGCAAAGTTATCGCAACTCGCTAGTGAATACCCGTGCGAGGTATTTATGAGCAAGAATGGCCGACGCATTAATGCGAAAAGCATTATGGGTGTAATGATGCTTGCTGCTGGCATGGGTAGTACCGTTACGATCGAGACCGTTGGCGAGAAAGAAGACGAAGCCCTAAAGAAAATTTGTGAGTTGATTCAAGATCGATTTGGTGAGGGCGAGTAGGAATGACCTTTGCTCTTCACGGTATTGCCGTCTCTAAAGGTATTGCGATTGGTAAGGCCGTATTAATTTCAAGAGCCGCCCTTGAGGTTAGTCACTACCTGATTGAGCCTGGGACCGAAGAAGCCGAAGCTAATAAATTACTCGAAGCGTTTGATTGCGTGCGCCAAGAACTCAATACCCTTAAAGCCGCTTTACCAAAAGATGCTCCACAGGAGATGGCAGCATTTTTGGATGTTCATCAATTAATCCTCTCGGACCCAACCTTAGCTGAGAAGCCCTTAGCCTTGATTCGGCAAAAACGCCTAAATGCTGCTTGGGCCCTGACCACCGAGCTCAATGATTTGCTTGAGCAGTTTGCTGAAATGGACGATCCGTATTTAAAGGAACGTGGCAATGATATTCGGCAGGTCGCTGAGCGAGTCTTAAAGGCATTGCAGTCGCATAACCGTCAGACTGTGGTTGGTGGCGAAGGACTGATTACAGGACACTTTGAGGATGACACGATTGTGGTGGCGCATGATATTGCACCTCATGATATGTTGCGCTTTAAAGAGAATGCGCTGGGTGGATTTGTAACCGATTTAGGTGGCAAGACCTCTCACACTGCTATTGTGGCGCGTAGCTTAGAAATACCAGCAGTCGTAGGTATACGCCATGCCAGCGACATGATTGAGCACGGCGATTGGATTGTGATTGATGGGGACCGCGGCATTGTGGTGGTTGCTCCCGATGAGATGCTTTTGGCTCAGTATCGAAGTCTTCAGGCTGAAAAACGCCTGGAGTCTGAAAAGCTACAAGAGCTTAAGTACAGCCCAACCCGCACCAAAGATGGTGTTGAGATCGAGTTATTTGCCAATATTGAGTTACCAGAAGATGCAAAACATGCTCTGGAATTAGGTGCGGTTGGCATTGGATTATTTCGGTCTGAGTTCTTGTTTATGAACCAAGAACATGGTCTTCCGGATGAAGAGAAGCAATATCAGGAATACACCCGTGCGGTGGAGGCAATGTTTGGTTTGCCAGTGAATATTCGTACGATTGATATTGGCTCTGATAAAGCAGTCGCGGGAGCTGAAACTGGTTCTACTGGAACATCTCCTCTGGGTTTGCGCGCCATTCGTTGGTCGTTGTCTGAGCCTGAGATATTTTTAACTCAATTGCGCGCCATATTACGAGCGTCTGCACATGGCCAAGTTCGACTGTTATTGCCAATGTTGGCGCATGCACAGGAGATTCATGAAAGTTTGCGGCTCATTGAAAAGGCTAAACAGCAATTACAAGAGCGGGGCAAGGCGTTTAATCCAGATATTCAGGTAGGAGCAATGATTGAGATTCCAGCCGCCGCCTTGATGATGCCGCTCTTTGTCAAACACTTTGATTATTTATCAATTGGTACCAATGATTTGATTCAGTACACCTTGGCGATTGACCGTGCCGATCATGCGGTTGCTCACCTATACGACCCATTAAATCCGGCAGTACTCAATTTAATTGCCGGAATTATTCGTGAGGCAAACCGAGCCAATGTGCCGATTGCAGTATGCGGCGAGATGGCGGGTGATCCTGCCTTGACAAAGCTCTTATTGGCGATGGGATTGACCGATTTCTCAATGCACTTTAGTCAGCTCTTACTGGTTAAGCGCGAGATCATGCAGGCCGATACCCGCAAGTTGAAGATGCATATTGATGAGTTACTGGCGGCTTACGAGCCAGTTGAGCAAAGCATTCTATTTAATCGCTTGAATTCAATTCATTAGTGCGTGCCTGGTCCGCACACTGGACAAGCGTGATGGCGTGCGAGTTTAATTTCATCGATCTGGGTCGTGCGGGCATTCCAGATCAGCAAGCGCCCGATTAACGGCTCTCCAAAACCAATAATGACTTGCAGAGTTTGCGCCGCCTGAATAGTTCCAATAATGCCTACTAGAGGTGCAAAGACCCCCATGCTGGCACAGTTGGTTTCAACATAATTAGGATCTGGTGGGAAGACGCAGGCATAGCATGGTGAGTTTGGATCGCTAAAATCAAATACGCTCACCTGACCATCAAAGCGTAATGCGGCGCCTGAGACCAATACTTTTCCATGGGTAACGCATACCCGATTAATCAGGTGTCGGGTCGAAAAGTTATCAGTACAGTCAACCACTACATCAACATCACCAAGCAGCTCTTTGAGTAAGGGTTCATCAAGCCTTTTTTCAAGCGCTTGAACCTGACAGCTGGGATTTAAGCTTTTCAGAAAATGTTTGCCTGAGGCCACCTTACTCATGCCAATGCTATTGTCTTGGTGCATGATTTGACGCTGAAGGTTAGTAAGCTCGACATGATCATGGTCGATTAGAGTAATTCTTCCAATGCCAGCGGCAGCTAGATAAGGGGCGCACGCAGAGCCTAAACCACCAGCGCCAATGATCAGTACGTGGGAACTTAACAGGCGCTCTTGACCTACGATGTCAATTTCATCGAGAAGTAGATGACGCGAATAGCGAAGGAGTTGCTCGTCATTCATGAGCAACTCAATTACTCGAGTTTAGAAGCCGAGCGCTTGACAGTTTGACCGTTGAGAAAGGCAATGGCTTGTTGCAGCATGAAGTCATCATTGCTACCAAACTCAGGTGGGCGACGATTCTTTTCTTTCTCACGCTCCTCTGGCGTTTTCTTTGCATTGCGCTCTTCAATTAACTGCAATTCTTGCAGACGCCGTTTCTCGCGATCTTTGATCAATGCTTCTTCTGAGGATTGTTTATTACGCAAGTGCTTTTCGCTATCAATCTCTCGTGTAATTAATACATCTTCAGGGTCGCCGTCCTTATTCTGATCTACCGGAATATCGGGTTTAATCCCAAATGCTTGGATTGAGCGACCATTGGGCGTGTAGTAATAAGCGGTAGTAATTTTGAGCGCTGAGTCGCTGCTGAGTGGCCGAACAGTCTGCACGGATCCCTTACCAAAGGTGGTCTTTCCCAGAATAGTGGCACGTTTGTAATCTTGCAGTGCACCCGCAACGATTTCAGAAGCAGATGCGGAGTAGGCATTGACAAGCACGACCATTGGGATTTTCTTAAAAAGCGGAGGCACCTCATCGAGTGGATCATTCGATTCACTTAATTTATACATGGCGGGAACCGCATTAAATACTTGGCGCGAATCTGGCGCTTGGCCTTTGGTTGAGACAATCACTGAGCCCGGGGGCAAGAAAGCGGCTGCAACACCAACTGCGCCTTGCAGTAGTCCACCACCGTTATTACGCAGATCTAATACCAGCCCTTTTAAGCTCGGATCTTTAGCGGCAAGCTCTGCTAATTTCTTAGCAAGGTCTGGAACAGTGCGCTCTTGAAAGCTGGTAATGCGAACCCATGCAATATTGTTATCTACAATTTTTGCTCGAATCGACTGTACTTTGATCTCAGCGCGGGTGATGGTGACGGGAAAAGTGCGCTCTTCACTTTTTCTGAAAATCGTTAAAGTAATTTTGGTACCTGGGGTACCACGCATGGTACGAACCGCTTTATCGAGTGACATGCCACGCACTGGTTTATCGTCTAGGCGGGTAATGAGATCGCCTGCTTGAAGACCGGCTTTAGCAGCAGGAGAGCCTTCGATTGGATTAAGAACTTTTACTAAACCGTCTTCAGAGGTAATTTCAATACCAAGCCCTGCAAACTTTCCAGCAGTTTGCTCTTGCATTTCTGCAAAATCTTTTTTGTCAAGGTAAGCGGAGTGCGGATCAAGACTGCTGACCATTCCTTTAACTGCATCAGTGAGTAATTGTTTGTCGTCAATGGGTTCTACATACTCACGCTTAATTTGCCCAAAAACATTTGAGAGTGTGCGTAACTCATCGAGCGGCAAGGTGCTGGCACCTTGCTGCGCGGTCGCCGAGAACTGGATGGTTGCCGCAATTCCGGCAATCAAGCCAATACTAATTAGGACAATATTTCTAAATAACTGACGCATTTAGCTATTTTGCCTCTAAATAGAAATGTTGTATTGGGCGAAGCTCATCGTCCAGTTCATAAATGAGGGGATTGCCGTTAGGCACATTGACCTCCATGATCGCCTCATCCGACACCTGATCAATGTGCTTCATCAGGGCGCGGATGCTATTACCGTGGGCGACCAGAATAACGCGTTTTCCTAGCTTGAGAGCTGGGGCGATGGACTCATTCCAGAGGGGCAAAACCCGACTGACGGTATCTTTTAGGCACTCCCCATGGGGAATATCCTCATGAGTGAGCTTGGTATAGCGGGGGTCCTTGGCGAGTTCAGCGCGTTGCTCTGGGCTTAATGGAGGTGGGGCGATGGCATAGGAGCGTCGCCAAATGTGGACTTGCTCGTCACCAAACTTGGCTGCAGTCTCTGCCTTATTGAGCCCGGTCAGTGCACCGTAGTGCCGTTCGTTTAATCGCCAGCTATGGACCACAGGCACCCACATTAGATCCATGGCATCTTGGATGTTCCATAAGGTTCGGATGGCGCGCTTTAGAACCGAGGTATAGGCAATATCAAAGTCGTAACCAGCATCCCTTAGAAGCTGGCCAGCCCGTTGGGATTGCTCAACGCCTGTTGGCGTTAGGTCAATATCGGCCCATCCAGTAAACCGATTCTCAAGATTCCAGGCGGATTGTCCGTGGCGGACTAGGATGAGTTGTTTCATAGATGCATTCTATAATCTGATAATGGACTTCTTAGCTCAAACAGACAACCTCGTACTGGCCGCCTTAATGATCATTTCGGGCACGGCTTTATTCATGCCAACATTATCAACCCTAATTAGTGGCAAGGGTCTAACCCCCACCGATGCGACCATTTGGATCAATCGTCGCAAGGCCAATGTGATCGATTTACGAACCGAGGAAGATTTTAAATTAGGCCATTTGCCAAATGCCAAAAATATCGCCTTGGAGAGCTTAGGCGCTAGCTTGAAAACCATGAAAATCGATCAAAAATATCCTGTTGTGGTGATTGGTCGGGGCCCGGCTCATTCTCAGAAAGCAGCTAAAGAGCTTCGCAATCTTGGGTATACCGAAGTGGGTGTTTTAGAGGGCGGTATCAACGCTTGGCAAACCTCCGGGTTGCCGCTGATTAAATCCTAATGGGGAAGCGATGCCAGACGTTTTGATGTACAGCACCCGCGTTTGCCCTTACTGCGTGATGGCTGAGAAACTTTTACAAAAAAAGGGTGTTCAGAATTTACAAAAAATATTAATTGATGTCGATCCAGCCAAGCGAGAAGAAATGATGACTCGCACAGGTCGCAGGACTGTTCCACAAATTTATATCGGTGATCGTCATATTGGCGGTTACGATGATCTAGCAGCATTAGATCGTGCAGGCGGTCTTGATCCGCTTTTAGCCTAACCATTTCTAATTGGAAAGAGAGTTTGTATGAGTGATGCTGCAACGAATTCAGCCACAGGTTCAAATGAGCCTTCGTTTGTCATCCAACGTGTTTATCTAAAAGATTTATCACTCGAGCAACCCAATGCCCCCGGTATTTTGTTGGTTGCGAGTGAGCCACAGATTCAGGTGGAATTGGATATTGCGGTTGATCGCCTAAGCGACGAGTTATTTGAGGTTGCCCTCTTGAGCACAGTCACCGCTCGCGTTGAAGGCAAGGTCATGTTCTTGGTCGAAGCTAAGCAAGCCGGTATTTTCGAGTTTAAGAATATCCCGATTGAGCAAATTGACCCAATGCTTGGCATCACTTGCCCAAGCATCATCTTTCCGTATTTGCGCTCAAACGTTGCCGACATTATTAGTCGCGCCGGCTTTCAGCCCATTCATCTTGCCGATATCAACTTTCATGGCATGTATGAGCATCGTTTGGCTCAGGCACAGGCAGCTCAGGGAGCGCAAGCCGGTAATGGTGAGGCAGAGAGCAAGATTATTTTGCCCAACTAATGAATATATCGGTCCTAGGGGCAGGAGCATGGGGTACAGCTATTGCTATATCCGCTGCTAGTCACCATTCGGTTTGCTTATGGGCGCGCAACCCAAATGCCGCCGATGCCCTTCGCAGGGATCAAGAAAATAAGCAGTATTTACCAGCCATTGCGTTACCCAAATCATTATTAATTGAGTCGGATTTTGAGAAAGCTGTTAACAGATTAGGGGCTGATGACCTATTAGTGATTGCGACCCCAATGGCTGGGTTAGCAGCTACGGTAGCTGATGTTTTTAAAACGGCACAACACCCTTTCAACATTTTGTGGCTTTGCAAAGGGTTGGAACCCAAAACCTCCCTACTTCCCCATCAGGTTGTTGGCCGCGAACAAGAACGATTCGCCACCCATGCGCATGCAGTGGGTGTTTTGTCAGGCCCTAGCTTTGCCCGTGAAGTTGGCGAGGGTTTGCCTTGCGCTTTGACGGTTGCAAGCACTGCATCTGAATTTTGTCAGCAAGTACAAACTGCGTTTCACCATGGAAATATTCGGGTGTATGCAAGCGATGATTTGATTGGGGTTGAGCTTGGTGGCGCCGTTAAAAATGTATTAGCAATTGCTGCCGGAATTGGCGATGGCTTGGGCTTGGGTATGAATGCCCGCGCTGCCTTGTTAACCCGAGGTCTTGCAGAAATGATGCGGTTAGTTAAAGCTGTCGGCGGTAAGAGCGAGACCTGTATGGGACTCGCTGGCTTGGGCGATCTTATTTTGACCGCAACGGGTGATTTATCGCGTAACCGTCGTGTGGGTTTATCGCTTGCCGCTGGGGAGCCATTGGACCGGGTATTAGCCGCGCTTGGTCATGTGGCTGAGGGTGTCTTGTGTGCGCAAGCCGTGAGTGATTTGGCTAAACAACATCAGGTTGAGATGCCAATTTGTACAACGGTTAGTCACGTACTTAATGGTCAACTGAGTCCCGAGGATGGAGTTCGGACCTTAATGGGCCGCGGGCCTAAATCGGAAACTTAAGTCCCACCCTGGAATTGGTGTTGGCGCCATGCTTCATAAACCACGACCGCTACAGAGTTTGAGAGATTTAAGCTGCGACTATTAGCAAGCATTGCCAATCGAAGGTGATTCTCGCGAGGAATGCTAGCGCGTACCTGATCGCTAATGCCTTTGGTCTCTGATCCAAATACAAAGTAATCGTTTGAGTGAAATTCTGTATGAAGAAGTGAGCGCTGCCCCTTAGTCGTTAAAGCAAAGACACGCTGCAAATCGGCCTTTGTGCTTGTTAGAAAATCGGACCAGTTCTCATACAGCTTGAGATTGGCAAACTCATGGTAATCCAGGCCCGCGCGCTTCAATTTGGCGTGTTCAAGAGGAAAACCAAGTGGTTTGATGAGATGCAATTGCGCACCCGTATTGGCACATAGGCGGATGATGTTCCCAGTATTCGGTGGGATCTCAGGTTCAAATAAAACGACATTAAACATAGCAGCATCATATTGCACTTAAGACTCCCAAGGAGGCGTGCGAAGCATGGTCCATGCGCTCACCCGCTTTGCCCCAGACTTTTTGAGAGTTGTTGCTAACGAGTGGATCGTTGAGCCGGTGGTCATGACATCATCAATAACCACGATATGTTGGTCATGAATCATAGAAGCTGCACCAACTTTCAATTCAAAACGGTCTCGCATCGATGCAGTGCGGTCGGCACGATTAAGACTTGCTTGAGCAGTGTGGGTTGGGTGGCAAATCACTAGGTTTGGAATGCGTCTGATGGATTTCGGAAGATCAAACCGTTTCGCGATTTCCCATGCTTGATTAAAGCCGCGCGCTGCTAATTTTGTTGGATTTAGCGGCACCGGAATTAAAACATCCGCATCGCATGCTTTGAGAGCATGTTGATGAAATATATTCCACAAGAGGGCAAAGCCACTAGCGCATGCTAGCCTCTTTTGGTACTTTAAAAGGTGAAGCGTTTGACGTAATGGTTCCTGATAGAGGTCGAGATAAGTCACGTGATCAAAGGCCGGTTTTACCTGTTCACACGCAGCACAAAGTGATTGATGCGGCCCGATTGGTAGCGCACAAATCTGACAGGATGGACCAAATTGCAAGCGGTTTTGAGCAATGCGATCGCGACATGGAAAGCATACAATTTCAGCTTGTGCTTGCTCGCACACCATGCACAGTGTCGGAATTAAATATTGGGTTGCAGTACGAAGCCAGCTCATCGGGGCGCTGAGTATACTGATTCGATGACCACTTCTCTTTCATGGCTTCGAACTGAGATTCAAGAGCGAATGCTTGATAAGTTAGCGCCCATCAAGCTGATGCCGAAACACATTTTGCTCGAACCCGATTTTTCTGGCTTAAATCGCAGGGCATTTGCGAAGCGTTTTCCTAGTGCGCAAATTGACACCATTCTTGATCCTCAAATTCAGGGAAGGATTCCATTGGGGATCAAACTTAAACAGGTACTCAGTCGCCCTTTGTTGAACTCAGGCCGATTACTGGGTCAGGGGATTCCAGACAATGCATCCTACGATTTGATCCTCAGTAATTTATGTTTGCAAAATCTCAATAACCCGAGCGCTTGGATGGCGAGTTGTCACCAGCATCTGAAAGAAGGCGGTTTGATTTCATTTGCCTATTTGGGCCCTGATACAGGTAAGGAACTCCGGGATGCCAACCCGGATGGTAGTCAAATGCAAACCTTGCCAGGCGCCCTCGATATGCACGATATTGGGGATGCCTTGGTTCAAAACCGCTATTCGGACCCGGTGATGGATATGGAATATCTTCATTTGGAGTACGAAACTGGGCAGGCTCTTTATAAGGATGGCCTAGCTCTGGGGCTCATTTCTGCGGGTACGCAACTCCATCAACTTAGGGTTCCTGACCCCCTAAAACTGACCCTGGAAATCGTTTATGGACATGCTTGGGTTTTGGCAAAAAATCTCAGTACTGGGGATGCTAAATCAGCATATATTCGCGTAGATGCAATTAAACGTAAATAGTTCCATAGCTAATTTATAAGTAAGTACTTACATTTAATTATCTACATATAGGGTTTGCCCCAAAGGAAATCACAAAATGACTTCTGTCAAGCAAATCATCCTATAATTCAGTGTCTAATTAGTGACTAGTGGCTGGACAAGCGACCAGACTTTATTAGGTGCGCTGCTCTTAAATTTGAGAAAAAAATGAATATTCGTAAATTGCTGACAAAAATTTGGCTTGCCCTTGGTTTTGGAATCTGGAGTTTTACTGTTGCGGCGCAAGATATGCCAGGCGGCCCCAAAGTAAATCAACTCAATTTCCCCGCCCCTGCAACCAAAATTATGGAAGAGATTCATTGGTTGCACTGGATGATGATGATCATTTGTTTGGTGATCTTTATTGGCGTTTTCTCAGTGATGTTCTATTCGATTTACAAGCATCGCAAATCCAAAGGTGCCCAGCCCGCATCGTTTCATGAGAGTACTTCGGTTGAAATTATTTGGACTGTTATTCCTCTGCTAATTGTGATTGGTATGGCTCTTCCCGCCACCAAAACAGTAGTTGCGATGAAGGACACCACCAATGCAGACATCACCATTAAAACCACTGGTTATCAGTGGAAGTGGGGTTATGACTACATTAAGGGCGAGGGAGAAGGTATTAGCTTCCTTTCGACCATGTCGACTTCACGCGAAGCGATTAACAATCTCGCGCCCAAGAGTCCAACCTATCTGATGGAAGTCGATCATGAGATGGTTGTCCCTGTGAATAAAAAAATTCGTCTAATTACAACTGCGAACGATGTGATTCATGCATGGACCGTTCCTGCATTTGGCGTAAAGCAAGACGCAATTCCTGGCTTTGTGCGTGACACCTGGTTCAGAGCTGAAAAAATTGGCACCTTCCGTGGACAATGTTCTGAGCTTTGTGGCGCGCAGCACGCATTTATGCCCATCGTAGTTAGAGTCGTTTCTGATGAGGACTACACCAAATGGGTTGCTGAAAAGAAAAAAGAAATGGCTGCTAACGCGGATGATCCGAGCAAGGTTTACACCTTGGCTGAGCAAATGGATCGTGGTGCTAAGGTGTATGCCGCCAATTGCGCTGCTTGCCATCAAGCCAACGGTAAGGGCGCCGGCGCTTTCCCTGCATTAGATGGCAGCAAGGTTGCCTTGGGTCCGAAAGCAGGCAACTTCAATATTTTGATTAACGGTAAAGGTGCGATGCCTAAATGGGGTGGCGTTATTTCTGATGGAGATTTGGCAGCTGTAATGACCTATTACCGAAATGCATGGAGCAATAAGACGGGTGAAGTTGTTCAAACCCAGGAGTTCGCTACTGTTCGTGCTGGCAAATAATTGAACTTATATAACGAATTGAATTAAACCGGAGCAAATCATGAGCACCATATCCACAACCCACGATCACGCACACGATCATGCCCACGACCATCCCCATGGATGGCGTCGTTGGTTGTTTGCAACCAACCACAAAGACATCGGCACGATGTATTTGATCTTCGCCTTCGTGAGCCTTCTGGCTGGCGGAGTGATGGCGCTTGGTATTCGTTTGGAACTGTTTCAGCCTGGGTTGCAATATTTGCGCCCCGAGTTTTTTAATCAGTTAACCACCATGCACGGCTTGGTGATGGTGTTCGGTGCCATCATGCCGGCTTTCGTGGGTTTTGCAAACTGGATGATTCCTTTGCAAATCGGCGCGTCTGATATGGCATTCGCCCGTATGAACAACTTCAGTTTCTGGATTTTGCCAGTTGCTGCATTGTTATTGTTCGGTTCATTTTTAGCACCAGGTGGTGCGCCCTCAGGCGGCTGGACCTTGTATGCACCGCTCACCCTGCAAATGGGGCCGGGGATGGATATGGCCATCTTTGCACTTCATTTGTTAGGCGCCTCGTCCATTATGGGTTCAATTAACATCATTGTGACCATCTTGAATATGCGCGCACCTGGCATGACACTCATGAAGATGCCAATGTTCTGCTGGACCTGGTTGATTACTGCCTATTTGTTAATTGCTGTGATGCCTGTGCTAGCCGGCGCGATCACTATGGTTCTCACTGACCGTCATTTTGGAACCAGCTTCTTCTCTGCAGCTGGCGGTGGCGATCCCGTGATGTATCAGCATATCTTCTGGTTCTTCGGTCACCCAGAGGTTTACATCATGATCTTGCCCGCGTTTGGCATTATCAGTGAGGTCGTTCCTGTATTTGCCAGAAAGCGTTTGTTTGGCTACGCATCGATGGTTTATGCCACATCATCCATCGCAATCTTGTCATTTATTGTTTGGGCTCATCACATGTTTACCACTGGTATGCCGGTGACTGGTCAGCTCTTCTTTATGTATGCCACGATGCTAATTGCAGTTCCAACCGGGGTAAAGATTTTTAACTGGGTTGCGACCATGTGGAAAGGGTCAATGACCTTTGAAACCCCGATGCTATGGGCGATTGGATTTATTTTTGTGTTTACGATCGGTGGTTTTACTGGGCTGGTTTTGGCGATGGCCCCAATTGATATTGGTCTACAAGACACCTACTATGTGGTTGCCCACTTCCACTATGTGCTAGTGGCGGGTTCGCTCTTTGCGATGTTTGCAGGCTTTTATTACTGGTGTCCAAAGTGGACTGGTCGTATGGCCGATGAGTTCCGCGGCAAGGTTCATTTCTGGGGCTCAATGTTCTTCTTTAACCTCACCTTCTTCCCAATGCATTTCTTGGGTTTAGCAGGTATGCCACGTCGCTATGCAGATTACCCAACCCAGTTTGCTGATTTCAATTTAATTGCTTCGATCGGTGGTCTTGGCTTTGGCTTAATGCAGGTTTATTTCCTGCTGTTTGTCGTGCTCCCTGCATACCGTGGTCATGGCAAGAAAGCTCCGGATAATCCATGGGAGACAGCCAATACTTTGGAGTGGACCGTTCCATCACCCGCGCCATTCCATACATTTGAGCAGCCGCCCAAAATTAGCTAATGGCACTTGACGTGACCGAGCGATCGAATCCTTTGATGAGCAACCGCCGCCTAGCGGCGGTCTTGCTATCGATTGCGTTGACTTTTTTCTTGGGCATCGTATTGAAGTATTGGATCTTAGGTTAGATATATGGCAAATAATCTAGGCGCCCTTAATAAGCAAATCCTACTGAAGCTTCTTTTGCTTGCTGTATTGATGTTTGGATTTGGTTATGCCTTGGTGCCTTTATACAAAGCCCTTTGTGAAGTGACTGGCATTAATGTTGTCACTAGTAAAAATAATTATGGTGTGCGTGCTTATGGAGCTAGCAAGCCAGGTAATACCCAAGTAGATTACAGTCGAACGATCACGATTGAGTTTGACTCCAATAGTCGTGGACCATTTGCTTTTAAGCCGGTTAAGAACTTTCTTGAAGTTCATCCAGGCGAGATGCACGAGATCGTTTATGAAGTAGTTAATACTTTGGATCGACCTGTCGCTGCTCAGGCAATTCCCAGCTATGCTCCAAAGACCGCAACGGAGTTTTTTACGAAGATCGAATGCTTTTGTTTTCAAGAGCAAGCCCTGACCCCACATCAGATTCGGCAAATGCCAGTGGTATTTATTGTTGATCCCAATCTTCCAAAAGACGTTAAAACAATCACCCTGTCGTATACCTTTTTTGAGACCGGAGTACCTAAGCCTGTTGCAAATGTCAAAGAATCTAAGAGCAAAGTGTCACTATGAACAAGCAACCTAGTTTTTTTCGTTCAATGCGTGCCGTTTTGTGGGCGTTTTTAGGGATTCGCAATAAAGCAGGATTGCAAAATGATGTTGCAAGCTTGAGTTTTGTGCACATCATCATTGCTGGTGTATTGGGCGCCGTACTATTTATGGCGATCCTTTTGTTGATTGTGAATTTAGTGGTAACCAATTAATTTTTAGTTAGAAAGAGCGCGATGTCATCAAACTCCACACCGTATTATTTTGTTCCGGGCCCCTCAAAATATCCCGTCCTTGCTAGCATTGGACTGCTTGGCTTTGGCGGCGGCATGTCCGCTTGGGTCAATGGCCTTTCATGGGGAGGACCGCTGGTCCTAGCAGCAGTTATTTATGTGCTGTTTGTGCTGTACGGTTGGTTTGGTGATGCAATCTCGGAGTCCAATACCGGCAAGAACGGTGTGAACGTCGATGTGTCCTATCGCTGGTCGATGAGCTGGTTCATCTTTTCCGAGATCATGTTTTTTGCCGCTTTCTTTGCGGCCCTGTTCTACGCTCGCAGTATTACAGTGCCCTGGCTTGGTGATGTGGACAATAAACTCTTATGGCCTGATTTTGTAGCTGCATGGCCAACCGTTGGTCCTGCTGATCTGGTTCAAAAATTTAGTACTATTGGCCCTTGGCCAATTCCAACGATTAATACGTTATTGCTCTTGAGCTCAGGGGTTACCGTGACCTGGGCACATCATGCTTTACGAGAGGGAAATCGTCAGCACGCCATTTATGGATTATTTGCGACCGTATTTCTTGGGCTTATTTTCTTGGGTTTTCAAGCTTACGAATACATCCATGCTTATAACGACCTGAACCTGAAGCTCACTTCTGGAATTTACGGATCAACCTTCTTCATGCTGACCGGTTTTCATGGATTCCATGTGTTCTTGGGTGGCTTGATGTTGGCGATTATCCTGCGCCGTTTGATTCGTGGTGATTTCACCGCCGAGAATCACTTTGGTTTTGAAGGTGCCGCTTGGTATTGGCACTTTGTTGACGTCGTCTGGCTAGGGCTTTACATCGTCATTTACTGGATGTAATGGCCAATAGGCGGCAGCGTTGGTTGCCGCCTAGCCTATTGAGGCACTTTCAGGCCAGTGGACTCAATGAGTCCAAAGTAATGGGCAATCCAAATGCCAATGAATAGTGCAATCGATAAACCAATTCTGAGCATCAGCGAGTGAACCATCCTGGAGCTATTGCCTTTGTCTTTCATCATGAAATACAACGCCGATCCTAAGCTAGCGATGATGACCAACAAAATTAAAACAATTAGCCATTTCATATTGGTGCCAAACCCTTGAGTTTATTTCGAGTTCTTATTGTAGAGCGAAGAGTCGCAACCATTGCGATGCTAGTCGTTCTTGCAATAGGTATTTTGGCTGGCCGTTGGCAACTGGGTCGTGCGGATCAAAAAATAATTCTGGCTAATCAAATTAGCGCCATGGCGGCTCGAGAGCAGATTGACCTCAATGCCAAAAATTGGACTCTATCAGAAACTGAGTTTAGGCCGGTGCGAGCGCGTGGTCGTTTTTTGCCCAATGAGGTCGTTTGGCTTGATAATCGCCCCAGTCTAAAGCCACAAACAGGGCAGACCCAATCCGGGTTTTATGTGCTGATGCCATTTTTACTTGATGGTCAGGAAAAGCGCCTTGTTTGGGTTAACCGAGGGTGGGCCCCCAGAAATAATCAAGATCGATTGATATTGCCAAGCATTACAACGCCTAAGGAGAGTGTAGTCATCGAGGGTATTGCATTGGCTGGGCCAGGGAGGGTGTTAGAGCTTGGCAATCAACCCAATAGTCAAGCTTCACCCCGGATTCAGCAAAATTTAGACCTGACCTATGAAGCGGGCCGAATGGCATATCCACAATTACCCTTCATTATTCGCCAAAATGACCCAGATGAAGGTGATGGATTGTCCCGAATTTGGCCTGTGGCAACGACAGGCGTCGATCGCCATTATGCTTATGCTTTCCAATGGTTTTCTTTAGGTGCGGCCGCGCTAGCATTTTGGTTCACAACTGGTTTTATGCGCTATCGCAATCAAGGTAAATCAAGTTCATAAAGGTTATATAGCAGTGAGCGATCAAGATTTATTAATTCCAGCGAGTCAGCTTGATAAGAAGGCATTAGATGCCAGAACTCGTCGCGGCCGGATTCAAATGATACTGGTGCTACTCGCATGCGCATCGCCAGTAATCGCATCGTATTTGGCCTATTACGTTTATAAGCCTGAGGGCGGAAAGACCAATTATGGTACTTTGATTGTGCCGCCACAGCCAATTAATCCCAGCTGGTTTGAGATTCCATTTAACGGTAAGTGGACCCTGATGGTGGCAAGACCGGCAAGCGAGTGCAAAAAAGGCAATGATGCTTGTGTTGAGGTTTTATATCTGATGCGTCAGGTACGCTTAGCTCTTGGTAAGAATAAAAATCGTCTGCAATTGGTTTGGGTTGTGAATGATCGCGGCCCAGTTGAGGATGATATTCAGAGGGCCTATGATCAAGAGAATGCTGGTTTTTATATTATTCCCGCTCCTGATCCAAAAAATGAGGCTGCTTGGCAAGCTTGGCTGAACACTCAAAATCTAGGCCAAGGAATCGCTCTGATTGATCCAAGTGGTGAGAAGATGATGGTCTTTCCCGACAAAACCAGCTCGAGTGACTTTGTGAAGATTCGTAAAGACGTTGAGCGTCTTCTAAAGTTAAATCGCAAGGGTGAGAAGATATGATGTCTGAAATGGCTCTAATGGTTTTAGAGCTTGCCGGAATCGCTCTCTTGATTGCTGGCTTACCGCTGGCAATCCTTTATTTTAAAAAAGGAATGGGGCTATTTCAAAAGCTCAATTGGACCATCGTCTTCCTAACCTTTGACCTCATTTTGTTTGGTGCATTTACTCGTTTAAGTGATTCTGGTTTAGGTTGCCCAGACTGGCCAGGTTGCTATGGCACATCCAATCCCTTTCGCGCCATCGAAGAAATTCGGGCGGCAGAAGCTGCAATGCCCACAGGGCCGGTAACGGTTTTTAAAGCATGGGTTGAAATGATTCATCGTTACTTGGCGATGAGCGTTGGGTTTTTAATCATTATTCAAGTCATCATGGCATTTAAGCAGCCAAGCGCAGGCCGCTCCTTAGCTATTAAAGGCAGTTTGTTTTTACTGGTCTTAGTTTGTTTACAAGGCGCATTTGGAGCCTGGACCGTGACCCTTAAGCTGCAACCAATCATTGTTAGTATGCATCTCATCTTGGCATTGATCTTATTTGCCAGCATGGTCTGGTTCGCGCAACGTAACGATGCCCTCTGTTCAAGTGATTCCAAGACGATTTCAAGCTTATCTGGCAGCCTTGTATTAATCGCTATTGTTGCACTCTTTGCTCAAATTTTTCTAGGTGCGTGGGTTAGTACTAACTATGCTGTGTTGGCTTGTCCTGATTTTCCAACTTGTATGGGTGTTTGGTATCCCAATATGGATTGGCAAAATGCTTTTTTCTTATGGCGCGATTTGGGTGAGGCTAAATCGGGTGAGATGATCCCGATGGCAGCGCTAGTCACAATCCACTGGACCCATCGTGTTGGTGCTATTTTTGCCTCCGCTATTTTGCTTTTCGTTGCTATAAAAGTAATTCGACATCCAGAGCCAAAGGTTCAATTTTGGGGGAAGGCAATCATTGCATTGCTTGCATTACAAATCGCCACCGGTATATCCAATGTAGTCTTTCAATGGCCATTAGTAGCGGCGTTGTTGCACACCGGTGGTGCGGCAGCTATTTTATTTTGCTTGGTGCGTTTAAGTGCGTGGAGTAATAACTATTTTTTATCCGGTAAGCCGCCCCAGCGAGGGATTGCATGAGTACTGATTTTGTTCGTCCTCCTATGCCTCGCTGGAGACAATATTGGGTATTAACTAAGCCAAGAGTGACTCAGCTCGCAGTATTTTGCGCGATTATTGGCATGTTTTTGGCAACCCCTGGGATGGTTCCCTGGTCGATATTACTTGGTGGATCGATCGGCATTTGGTTGTTAGCGGGCGCGGCATTTGCGGTGAACTGTCTGATAGAGCAAGCGGTTGATGCCAAAATGCGTCGAACCGCATGGCGCCCCTCAGCAACGGGCGAGATTACCCCTTGGCAAATTATTATTTTCTCTTGCATTTTGGGAGCCGCAGGGATGGCAGTACTGTGGATTTACACCAATCCCCTCACGATGTGGCTTACCTTTGCAACCTTTGTGGGGTATGCCGTTATTTATACCTGGTTCTTAAAGCCAGCAACGCCCCAAAACATTGTGATTGGCGGGCTTTCTGGTGCCATGCCACCTGCATTGGGTTGGGTAGCTGTTACTAATCAATTATCGGCAGAAGCCTGGTTATTGGTGCTCATCATTTTTGTGTGGACCCCACCGCATTTTTGGGCATTGGCACTCTACCGACGCGAAGATTATGTACAGGCGGGCTTGCCGATGTTGCCGGTCACTCACGGTGAGCGATTTACCTTACTCAATATCTTGCTCTATACGCTCATCTTATTGGCGGCCTCGATTCTTCCTTATGTCTATGGAATGAGTGGCTTATTCTATTTGGTATGTGCACTGATTCTTAGCGGTATTTTTGTAATGTATGCAATCCGTCTTTACCAACACTACAGCGATCAGTTGGCTCGTAAGACATTTAAGTACTCCATTACTTATTTAGCTCTACTATTTGCTGCTATTTTGATCGATCATTACATATAGCCCATGAAAAAATTAGTCCTTTTATGCGCCGTGTTTTTATTGGCCGCTTGTTCAAAGCCTAGCTTCAAGAATGTTGATATTACTGGCAGTAAATCATTTGGTTCTAATTTTGAACTTTTGGATCCTAATGGTCAGGTGAAAACCATGGCTGATTTCAAAGGTAAGGCTGTATTAATTTTCTTTGGCTATACCCACTGCCCAGATGTTTGTCCTGCGACATTAGTTGAAATGCAAGAGGTCATGAAAACCTTAGGCCCATTATCTGATCGGGTGCAAGTTATTTTTATTACAGTTGACCCGCAGCGAGATACTGCAGAGCTAATGGCGCAATACCCCCCCGCTTTTGATCCTCGTTTTATTGGGCTGAGACCGGCTAACGACGAGGCGCTGGCTAAGGTCGCTAAAGATTTCAAGGTGTATTACAACAAGGTGCCGGGCAGTAATCCTAAAAATTACACGATCGACCATACTGCTGGAAGTTACGTATTTGATCCAAACGGTAATTTGCGCCTCTATATCAAGCATGGGCAAGGCGCCGAGCCGATTGCCCATGACCTAAAACTACTACTTCAATAAGTCTTAGTGAAGCCTTGGGTTTTCATCTTTTAAGAGCGTACGCAACTTCTTAAAAGCAGCGACCTCTATCTGACGTACCCGTTCAGCAGAGATCCCAAATTCCTTAGCAAGATCATGCAAAGTCTTGCCGCCTTGGCCTTCTGCGTTAACTGCCAACCAACGGCTTTCAACAATCGCACGACTGCGCTCATCTAGAGTATGAAGTGCTTGCAAGAGTTTTGGACCATGCAAAGAGTAAGATTCGTTTTGCTCAATAACCGCAGTTGGTTCTTGGCTTTCATCACTGAGCCAATGAATTGGCGCAAAGCTTTCCTCATCTTGGCCATCCCCCTCGATCGAGACGTCTCCCCCAGCAAGCCGCATTTCCATTTCTTTGACATCGGCACCGCGAACATCAAGGGCTTTAGCTAATGACTCAATTTCATCATTGCTCAAGGCATTTGCAGAAAGTTTATTGCTACGTAAATTGAAAAACAGTTTGCGTTGCGCTTTGGTCGTTGCTACTTTGACTAAGCGCCAGTTCTTGAGAATGTATTCATGGATTTCTGCTTTGATCCAATGAATGGCGTACGAAACGAGTCGTACCCCTTGGTTGGGATCGTAGCGTTTGACTGCTTTCATCAAACCAATATTGCCTTCCTGAATGAGGTCGGCATGCGGAATGCCGTAACCCAAGTATTGACGAGCGACCGACGCAACCAGTCGCAAGTGAGACAAAACCAGTTGTCGCGCAGCATCTAAATTGTCGGAGCGGCGATATTCCTGCGCCAGGGTGTATTCCTGGGCAGCACTTAACATTGGTAAGCGATTAATGTGTGCCAAATAGGCATCAATCGTACCGACTCCAAGGGCTGGTAGAGCAGGCATTGCAAGAGCAATACTAGACGAGCCCGTTTTTCGAGTATTCATGAGGGTGTTCAAAGTCATCGTTGATAGATTAATTTGAGTTTAGATCGAATTATTTTAGCACTCTTGTCAATAGAGTGCTAATGCGTCTAATAATCTACAAGATATTGATTTATAAAGCTATTCTACAAGCTCTTGGGCATAAGCCTTAGCAGAAAATAGCTCCAAATCACCTAATTGCTCACCCTTGCCAAGTGCATAAACATAGGTTTTTGGGCCCTGGGTTTGGGAGGAGCTTTGCAACTCATTGCGAAGTGCGCAAATTACCCCGCCTTTAGCGGTGCCATCCAATTTGGTGACGATAAGGCCGTGTAGTCCAATTGCGTTCCGAAAAGCCAAAACTTGGGCAATTCCATTCTGACCCGTATTGCCATCAAGGACCAAGACAATTTGATGGGGGGCATCGGGGATCAACTTGGAAATGACTCGCTTGACCTTCTTTAATTCCTCCATCAGATTCGCTTGAGTAGCGAGTCGGCCAGCCGTATCAATTAGTACAACGTCAACCTGCCGAGACAAAGCGGCTTGGATTGCATCATGCGCAATCGCGCCAGCATCGCCACTCTCTTGGCTAAGCACTTGCACTTGATTGCGCTCACCCCATTCCTTGAGTTGATTGCGCGCCGCCGCTCGAAATGTATCCCCAGCAGCGAGGAGCACCGACTTTCCATGAGCCTGGAAGTGATGACATAGTTTTCCAATCGATGTGGTTTTGCCAGCACCATTGACCCCTACAATTAGCCAAATTTCTGGCTTAGGATGCGTAGCACTTGGGCTTAAAGGATTTTCTGGGGACTCTAAGTCACTCAAAAGATGGCTGAGCTCATCAACTAGAACTACCTTTAAATCCTCAGAATTTGTAATGGAATGCTGTTTGGCCGATTTGCGTAGACTAGCTATTAGAGCGGTTGATGTCGAAACACCAACATCGGCTTTGATCAGTAATTCTTCTAAATGATCGAACCAGGCTTCATCCACTCGGTTACGAGTAAAGAGTGAGCTAAGTGTTTTACGTAAACCAAACATTGTCGATACAATCCAAAAGAGTGATCTTAACTAGATAATTCATACATCTAAACTATTCATGATAGCGAAATTCCAGTTTAGCAACCCAATATTGAGAGCCATCAGGTCGGCATTGATTGCCTTGGCTGCTATTTGCTTGCCTGTCTCAGGGAATGCTTTTGCGACTCAGTCCGATACGCATGAGTATCAACTCAAGAATGGCTTGCGCCTGATCGTTCGCCAGGATCATCGTGCACCGACCGTTGTTCATATGGTCTGGTATCGGGCTGGATCCATGGATGAGGTCAATGGCAAAACCGGCGTTGCCCATGTGCTTGAGCACATGATGTTTAAGGGAACGAAAACGGTCAAATCAGGTGAATTCTCGCGGATGGTGGCGGCCGTGGGCGGACGTGAGAACGCCTTTACAGCCCGTGATTTCACCGGATATTTTCAGCAGACTGAGAAATCAAAGCTTGCCGAAGTGATGCGGCTTGAAGCCGATCGAATGGCAAATCTGCAATTTTCCGATGAGGAGTTTGGGCGAGAGCTTCAGGTGGTGATGGAAGAGCGACGCTTACGTACAGAAGATAATCCATCGAGTTTGATGCGTGAGCTACTGATGGCAACGGCATTTATGAGCTCTCCGTACCGTCATCCCATTATCGGCTGGATGAACGACTTGCAAAATATGCAGCCTGCTGATGCGCGACAGTGGTATCGCGACTGGTATGCACCAAATAATGCCGTGGTTGTGGTGGCGGGTGATGTTAATCCATTGGCAGTGAAAGCATTGGTCGAAAAGTACTACGGACCTATATCAGCAAAAAAATTACCTGAACGCAAACCTCAGCTCGAACCTGAGCAAAAAGGCGAGAAGCGCGCTGTTTTGAAGGCTCCTGCTGAGAGCCCGCAAATCATGATGGCGTGGAAGGTTCCCAAACTAGATCCTAAAAAAATGGATGAGGTGGATCCGTATGCCTTACTCGTTTTATCTGCCGTCTTGAGCGGGCACGATAACTCAAGGTTAAATCGAGAGTTAGTTCGTAATCAAAGACTGGCTAATAGCACCGGGGCAAGTTACGAACTAATTAGCCGTGGGCCAGAGCTTTTTGTGATTGGTGCAACTGCCGCCAAAGGTCAAACAGTGCAGGATCTTGAGAGAGGCATTATGAAGACCTTAGGAGACATTGCTAATCAGGGGGTTACTGAATCCGAGTTAAAGCGTATCAAAGCACAATTGCTTGCTTCACAAGTATATAAACGCGATTCAATTTTTGCTCAAGCCATGGAGATTGGTAGTTCAGAAATAGCTAATGTCTCTTGGCGTGACTTAGATCGCATCATTGAGCGAATTCAGTTGATTCAATCAGATCAAATTCAACGTGCAATTAATACGTATTTTGTCAGCGATGGTTTAACCATTGTGACTTTAGATCCCCAGCCACGTTCAATGCTTGCGAAGCCGCGTGGAATGTCAGGTAGTTTGCGTCATTAAAAGGGAACACAATGCAGCGTAATCATCATCTTATTAAGGGGCTAATTGTCTTAATTGCGACGTTTATCGCAGCTCATGCCCAGGCAGTATTGCCAATCCAAGCGATTCCCTTAAGCAATGGTTCGAAAGCCTATTTGATTCAAACGAACACCATACCAATGGTCGATATTGAAATTAGTATTGATGCGGGAAGTCGTTATGATCCAAAAGATCAAAGTGGTCTGGCATCCTTGACCGCTGCGCTGCTGACCCGCGGCATTCAGTGGCAGGGCGGCATTTTGAATGAGGCCCAACAGGCAGATGCAATTGCTGAGTTGGGAGCTATCATTAGCGCGTCCGCTTCAGGTGAGAGAGCCATCGTGCGCGCTCGATCACTGAGTAAACCCGATATTTTTGATCCACTCCTGCAACTTCTAGTAGCTAGTGTATCGAAACCTATTTTTGATGCATCGATTTTGATGCGTGAGAAGCAGCGCGTTAGTGCCGCGATTCAGGAGGGCGATACGAAGCCAGAAGTCGTTCTGCAAAAACGGTTTCGTCAAGAGGTATTCGGAAACTATCCGTTGGCACGATCCCCTAATATTGAATCGATTGCAGCAATTAAGGAGGGTGACCTAAAGCGATTCCATCAGGATTTCTATCGCCAAGACCGAGTCATTGTGAATATTGTGGGCAATGTCGATCCAGCCAGAGCAAAGCAAATTGCCGAACAAATTATTACAGCATTACCCGTTAAGGGACCAGTGATTCCTGCATTGCCACCTTTAGAACGCTCACCAATAGAGCCAGAATCCAAGCGTTTGATCCGAATTCCATTTCAAACACAGCAAACTCATATTGCAATGGGTATGACCGCCATCACTCGTGACAATCCTGACTACTTCCCTTTGCTTGTCGGAAACTATATTTTGGGTGGCGGGGGCTTTGTATCGCGCTTGGTTGGTGAGGTTCGAGATAAGCGTGGATTTGCGTATAGCGTATTTAGTTACTTTCAGCCGGGGCGCGATACCGGAACTTTTGAAGCGGGCTTACAAACCCGTAATGACCAAGCAGATCAAGCTCTCAATGTATTACAAGAGACGATTGCACGCTTTATTGAAGATGGCCCAAGCGATGCAGAATTGGCTGCTGCTAAGGCAAACTTAATCAATGGCTATCCATTGCGACTCGATAGCAATCGTAAATTGCTTGATAACCTCTCAGCAATTACTTGGAATCAGTTACCACTCAATACTCTCGATGTGTGGACACAACAAGTTGCAGCGGTCAAAAAAGATGATGTGCGCAATGCGTTTAAACGACACCTGGATATGCGCAGAATGATCAGTGTTCTTGTTGGAGGCACACCCTAATTGGCACAAAGCCACCGAATTCGGATTATTGGTGGTGTGTGGCGCAGCCGGCAGATTCAGGTTTTGGATCAACAGGATTTGCGTCCTAGCTCTGATCGGGTTCGTGAAACGCTTTTTAATTGGATAGGCTCAGACCTCAGTGGCTTAAAAGCAATTGATGTGTTTGCTGGTTCTGGAGCACTTGGTTTTGAGGCCGCCTCCCGATCAGCCGATGAGGTCATATTCATCGAGAAAGATAAACGAATCTATCACCAGCTTCTGACCCAGCATCAGCTCCTCAATTCTTATCCAATTCGCGGGGAAGTAAAAATCTTTCATGGGGATGGAATTTCTTATTTACAGCGTGCTGATGATCAGTCGGCCCAGCTGATTTTTCTGGATCCCCCATTTAGTCAACCCGACTTACTCGTTCGCGTAGCACAAGAGGCCGGTCGCGTGTGTCACGATCAAGGGCGGGGCGGAATCTATATTGAATGCACCAATCCCTTTGATCTGAGTCGATTAGAAAGGGTACTGCCCAATTGGACTCTTATTAAGTCGATGGAAACAGCCCAAGTCAAAGCCGTATTGTTTCGCCGCAGTTCGAGCTAAACTCCTGTTTATCCATATAAATAAGGGGGTCTTTATGACCATTGCTGTCTATCCAGGAACCTTTGACCCATTTACCCGTGGTCATGAAGATTTGGTTCGGCGTGCTTCAAGTATTTTTACCAAGCTGATTGTCGGAGTGGCTGATAGTAAAAATAAGCGTCCTATTTTTACACTTGATGAACGGATTGAAATCGCCAAAGAGGTGTTGAGTCACTACCCGAATGTTGAAATCGCAGGATTTTCTGGATTACTGAAAGACTTTGCTCGAGAGCATTCTGCTCGAGTGATCGTACGGGGTTTGCGTGCCGTTTCAGATTTTGAGTATGAGTTTCAGATGGCTGGTATGAATCGGTACCTACTGCCAGATGTGGAGACTTTATTTTTGACCCCATCAGATCAATATCAATTTATTTCTGGTACCTTTGTCCGAGAAATTGCGCTCATGGGCGGCGATGTGAGTAAGTTTGTTTTTCCCTCAGTGGAAAAATGGTTACAAAAGAAGAACGCCCAAATTAAATCCACTTAAGCTATTCTGATCATTCTTTTAGGGATATCAATATGGCGTTAATGATTACAGACGAGTGTATCAATTGTGATGTCTGTGAACCAGAATGCCCAAACGATGCGATTTATATGGGGATTGAGATCTATGAGATCGATCCCAATAAATGCACCGAGTGCGTGGGGCATTTTGACGCTCCTCAATGCCGTCAGGTCTGCCCGGTCGATTGTATCCCGCTCAATCCCGCTTATTCTGAAACCCAAGAGCAGTTACTTGAAAAATATAAAGTCTTGAGTGCTCTCAAGCAGACCAATTAAATGATTTAATTTGCGCTGTGCAGGATTTGCATGGCATCTTGTGTATTGCCTTCAAGAACCAGGGGCAAAATGCCAATTGCTTTTGTGATGGCCGCATCTAATTTCTCTTGCTCATCCGAGCTCGGTTTCTTTAGTACATAGTCGGCCACATCCATTTTTGCTAGATTGCCAGGTAGGTCGCGTGGGTGACCAATTCCAAAACGGAGTCGCCAGAATTCGGGGCTTGATAAATGCTGTTGGATATCTTTTAGGCCATTGTGACCGCCATTGCCCCCACCTTTTTTTAGACGAGCCGTGCCGGCTTTGAGATCGAGTTCATCATGAACCACCAGCACCTCACTTACCCCGATCTTATGAAAGCGACAGAGAGGACCAACCGCTTCCCCGCTGAGATTCATATAGGTATCTGGTTCCAATAAGTAAATATCATGACCTTTGATTTGGATTTTTGCGATTCGACCGTTAAATCGCTTTTCAGGCTGAAGAAATTGTTTATGTTGAGCAGCAAGACGATCGACAAACCAAAACCCTGCATTGTGACGGTCGGCCTCATGCTTTGATCCAGGATTTCCGAGTCCAACAATTAAACGAATCATTTTTATCAGTCGATTGAGGCTAAGTGATCCAACTATAAACGACTTCAATTGGGCAATAAAAAACCCGCATCAAGCGGGTTTCTATGAGAGTGAAAAGATTTAGCTCTTCGCTTCTTTGTCAGCGGCTGGTGCAGCCTCAGCGGCTGGTGCAGCCTCAGCGCCTGGTTCGGGTTCCGCTTTAACCGCTGGAACGCGAGCGTTTGCGATCACAGGGTTTTCTTGCTCGACATGAAGAACTAGGCTAACGCCTTTGGGTAGCGCAACGTCTTTGGCATGAATCGATTGACCAACCACGATTTTGCTCAGATCCACCTCTAAGAACTCAGGAAGGTCACCGGGCAAGCAAGTGATTTCGATTTCATTGGCGACGTGGCTAACAACCGCTCCACCAAACTTCACTGCTTCTGATTCTTCGGCACCCTTAAAGTGCAGAGGAACGCGCATATGAATTTTTTCACTGGCAGATACACGCTGGAAGTCAACGTGCAACACCAATGGTTTAAATGGATGCATCTGGTAATCACGCAATAAGGCCTTTTGTGATTTACCGTTTAATTCGATATCCAAAATGGATGAATGGAAAGCTTCTTTCCGCAAAGCATGGAATAAAGCATTGTGGTCTAACTCGATTGCGCAGGGAGATTCTTGCTTTCCGCCATAGATAATTCCGGGGGTTTTCCCAGAATTGCGCAGGCGGCGGCTCGCACCAGTGCCCTGTACGCTTCGTTCAAATGCAACAACTTTCATGATGACTCCAAATTAAGGGTTAATTTCCGTCCGCGACCAAACGGAAAGCCTTAAATTATAGCTTGAAAGAGTAAAAATTCGGTAGAAATCAGTTGCTTAGGAAGCTATTCGGCAAAAAGTGACATAACTGAGTCGCCTTTGGTAATCCGCGAGATCGTCTCCGCTAGTAGTGGAGCAACACTTAACTGCCTGATTTTATTGACTGATTTTGTATCTTGTTTCAATGGAATCGTGTCAGTAACCACTAACTCATCAATTTCAGATCCTGCAATGCGGGCAGCTGCACCTCCAGATAGAACCGGGTGGGTGCAATAGGCTGTCACGCTTTTGGCACCCCGTTCCTTAAGAACCTCGGCTGCCTTACACAGAGTGCCACCCGTATCAATAATGTCATCCATGATGACACAGTGGCGGTTTTCTACCTCACCAATTAAATGCATCACCTCTGAGACATTGGGCTTTGGTCTGCGTTTATCAATAATGGCCAGATCACAGCTTAATTGCTTGGCAAAAGCCCTGGCGCGTACTACACCGCCAATGTCGGGTGAGACCACGGTCAGGTCAGGCTGATTTTTTGCCCGTAGGTCCCCTAAGAGGACGGGGGAGGCATAGATATTGTCGACCGGGATATCAAAAAATCCTTGGATTTGATCTGCATGTAGATCCATCGTCAGAACGCGTTCAACGCCGGCAACCGATTGCAGCATATTGGCCACAATTCTGGCCGAAATCGCAACCCGCGCAGAACGGGGGCGGCGGTCTTGACGGGCATAACCAAAGTAGGGGATGACCGCAGTAATTCGGTTGGCCGATGCCCTTTTGAGGGCATCAATCATGATCATGAGTTCCATCAGGTTATCGTTGGTCGGATCACAGGTCGACTGGATTACGACGACATTCTTGCCGCGCACGTTTTCTTGGATTTCAACCTGGATTTCGCCATCAGAAAAGCGGCCAACGAAGGCTTTTCCTAGCTGCAACTGCATTTGGCTAGCAACAGCCTGTGCAAGTGTGGGATTGGCGTTGCCAGTAAAAATGGTGAGCGCGTCAGAGTTCATGGTCTTAGCTAGTCTTGGTTATCCATCATAACAATGGCAGGGGAGGAAGGACTCGAACCCTCGCATGCCGGAATCAAAATCCGGTGCCTTGACCAACTTGGCGACTCCCCTACTGCGTCATACTGATAAAACCGAATTGTAAGCGGGATTTTGTTTTAGACCCCGAACAAGCCGACCCACCCACCCTGAGGGAAGATTGAGCAAGCGTTGTTCCAGATCGCGTCGATTGATCGATCCTGGAAGGACGGCAAACACACTACTACCCGATCCAGACATCTTACGAGTAGCATCTGGGAGCGTTTGCGCCAACCAATTTAATGCTCGATTTACTTCAGGGCAGAGCTCACAAGCAACTGGTTGGAGATCGTTTGTAAACTGACCAACTTCACCAGTGTTTGCAAGGAAGTCTGCCATTGTAATCGGAGCATGGTTTCGGGTCAATTGATCGGATTGAAACACAGTCTCGGTAGCAATTGACTCTCCTGGAAAAATGATTAAGAAGTCTTGATCGGGTAGATCAATGGATTCGAGTTGCTCGCCGATGCCTTGCACAAATGCGTTTTGACCAAATAAAAAGAATGGCACATCGGCACCTAGCTTTAATCCTAGCTCACTCAGTTCGGCCGGGGGAAGATGAAGACCCCAGAGATGGTTCAAACCAATTAATACTGTGGCTGCATCTGATGATCCGCCACCTAAGCCTGCTCCTATAGGGATATTTTTCTCAAGATGAATTTCAATCCCGCATGGATAGTTCGTATAGTTTTTCAATAACTGAGCGGCCCGAACAACCAGATCATTCTCTGGGGAAATCTCTGGATTACCGCCGTGCCGAATAATTGTGCTGTGCTCGAGCCGAGTTAAAGAAATGCGGTCACACCAATCGACCAATTGAAATACGGATTGAAGTTCGTGATATCCGTTTGGACGTCGACCGGTCACATGAAGAAACAAATTGATTTTGGCTGGAGCAAGGAGCTCGAGGCGATTACTCATTCACTTGATCAAAAATTAGGCGTACATCAATCGAGCCCGTGTTTGTATTTCTAGTCATGGTAAGACGCTCAATTTTCTTACTCTCACTCCACACATAGGCTAAATCCCAGCCGTCTTGCAAGATCCGTTTGACTTGACCTTGATTATCGCGTTCGAGCTTAGCAGGGCTGCCAGCACGTAATTGTCCATTTAGCCAATTGGATAAACCACGCGCAGGCAATGGTAGGCCCAAGGTATTTTGAATTAAGGTATCGGCGTCAATCGCACTTACTTTTTTGCCATCGCGTTCTAGGATAGCCTCACCTGGGTTAATTGTGATCTTGGCAATTGCACCTCCCATCGGCCCCCGAATTTCTAAAGTGTCACTTAAGCCATTTTTGGTGAGGGTAAAGCTACCCGATCCACCTTGATTATTGTTGGTGGGTCGATCACTTGCTTTAACGGCAAAACGACCATCCCACTGACTAGCAACTACATCCATCGAGATCGCCCAAGATGGTTTTAGACGCTTTAAGGTCTCGCGCAGAGTAGCATTGTTGGCATCGATTAATTCACCTTGTCGCCAAGCATCCTCTGCCTCAATGGGTCGATTAAGCGTCCAGAGGACTTCACCTAAATGGGCAGCAATATCAGCCTCAGGCTTGATACGAAATGCGTCTTGCAGCTGCTTTAAGGCAAGCTCATTGTTTCCTAAACGAAAGTTAACCCAGCCTAAACTATCCAAAATAAACGGATCTCTAGGATCAAGGTTGTGCGCTTTCAGAATTAGTTCATACGCCTCCTTCAGCTTGACATTTCGGTCGGCTAAGGAGTAGCCGAGTGCATTGAGTGCCTGAATATCATTTGGATTGCGTTCAATTAGGGTTCTTAAGGTTTTCTCCATCACCTCAAACTGACCGGATTTCTCGGCTGCTAAAGCATAGGTATACAAAATTTGAGGATTGGATGGAGGTGGAACGAGGGCCGCAACAATTTTGTAATAGGCGTTTAAAGCCGCCCCCTCATCTTGGGCCCGACCCAATAGACTTTGCCACTGGAGCAAAATCTGCTCGCGCTCTCTGATATTTTGTTCCTTAAGAAGGGCGATGGCTGGTGTAACAGCATCAGACCAGCGTTGATTGAGCATGAGTAGGGTGACCAACACTTCCTTGGGCTTACTTTGACCAGGTGGTGATAGCTCATCCCAAGTTTGTGCAGCGATTAAGGCGAGATCTGCTGCGTTTGCGGCAATCGCGATTTCCATTGCACGTTGAGCTAAAGCAGGATCCCCGGTTTGTCGTGCCAGACTCAAATAGGTTTGATAGGCCAACCCAGCTTCACCGCGTTGTAGGGCAATTTCAGAAGCAAGTATTTCAAAGACTTGCTCGCTGGTAGCTCCTTTGGTCTGAGCTGAGGCAGGCACTAGGAGGCCAAAAGAGCAGCAGCAAATAGCCCAAAGCAATGCACGCTTTAGATAAGAATTTGCCAAAATGGAAGTCAATTGATAGCCCATCAGCACATTCTAATCCCCGAATCTACAATGTACCGATGCCAGAACTACCAGAGGTTGAAGTCACGCGTTTGGGGATTAAACCCCATCTAGAAGGGCGCCAGATCACGCATGTCGATGTGATTGATGGACGACTGCGTTGGCCTGTTCCCAGGGGCTTGCCAAAAATTCTGAAGGGGCAACGACTCAATACGATCGAGCGCCGAGGGAAGTATTTATTACTCAAAATGACCGATGGCTACTTGATTATTCATTTAGGCATGACTGGGGTATTGCGCGTTCTACCCCATAAAGACCCCCTAAAGCCACACGATCGAGTCTCAATTCATTTTGATGATCTGAGTTTGCGACTTCATGACCCCCGAAAATTTGGCGCCGTCTTGTGGCATCCATTCACCAAGGGCGACGTGTTAGAACATCCTTTAATTCAAAAATTAGGGCCAGAGCCTCTCGCCGAGGAGTTTGCGGGGCAGTTGGGCGCAACACGTTTGTACCAGTGTTCCCGAAAGCGAACGATTTCGGTAAAGGCATTTTTATTAGCCGGGCAAGCGGTGGTTGGTGTTGGCAACATCTATTGTTCTGAATCCTTGTTTGAGGCCGGCATTCATCCAGGCTTACCCGCTGGCAAATTAAGCAAAGCTCAGTGTGAGCGATTGGCCGAGGCGGTACGAACCATTTTAAAAAGAGCGATTGCAGCCGGCGGGAGCAGTTTGCGTGATTTTGTGGATGCGCATGGTGATCCAGGTTACTTCATGATGCAAACCAAAGTCTATGATCGCGCAAATGAACCCTGTCGAGTCTGCAAAACACCGATTCGGCAAATCACCCAGGGTCAGCGCTCGACCTATTATTGCCCTTACTGTCAGAAACGATAGGTATGGGATTTCATTTTTCCCAGGCTTTAATTCGTTGGTCAAAGCATTATGGTCGTCAAGGTCTGCCCTGGCAAGGTCATCAAGATCCATATGCAGTTTGGATATCGGAGATCATGTTACAGCAGACCCAGGTTAGCACTGTGATGCAGCGCTATCCACAATTTATGCGTCAATTTCCAACCGTCAAAGCGTTAGCCAGCGCAGATCTTGATGCGGTTATGGCTCTGTGGAGCGGATTGGGGTATTACTCGCGCGCACGTAATCTCCATCGTTGTTCCCAAGAGATCATGGCAAAGTATGCGGGCCAGTTCCCCAGAACGGCAAAAGAACTTGAGCAACTGCCCGGCATTGGCCGATCGACAGCAGGCGCAATTGCTGCCTTTGCATTCGAGGAGCGCGCCCCAATCCTAGATGCCAACGTGAAGCGAGTCATCAGCCGATTTTTTGGTGTTACAGGCGATCAACAAAGCCATGAGACAGTGCAATTACTGTGGGAACATGCAACAGCGCTTCTTCCCAAGTCAAAGTCTCAAATGCCTATTTACACACAAGCACTAATGGATTTTGGGGCTACCTGGTGCACCCCGAAGGCTGCTAAATGCCAAAGTCAGGATCAGATGTGCCCAATGAAGAGTGAGTGCAAAGCGCATGAGCTTGGTCAGGTCGACCTTATTCCAGCGAAAAAGAAGAAAAAAGAATCACCAACGTTTACAACAAATATCTTTTTGATTCGTTATCAGGATGAGATATTGCTTGAGAGGCGAGCTCCAAAAGCGATTTGGGGCGGACTCTATTCCTTAATCGAAACCCCATGGGAGCCGATCGAACCGAAAATAAATCGTTCAAAACCAAGTGACTTCACGAGCTTACTAAATCAAACTGTTCTTTCAAAGCTTTTATCAAAAAGCGATTTAGGGTCGATTGCCTCAGTTGAAAAAGGCCATGTAATCGAGCATGTATTTAGTCATCGACGGCTACGAATGCAACCATGGATCATTCATCTCAAACGGAAATGGTCGCACTTAAGCGCTACGCTCGATTGGATTTGCACAAGACGATTAAAAGAATACGGCCTGCCTCAGCCAATCCGGGTCTTCTTGGAATCGAGTTCTCGATGACGCTCTAAGACATATACGTCTTTGATGGCTGCCTGAGAGAATAATTGATTCAATTGATGTACGAGATAAACCGATCGGTGTTGACCGCCTGTGCAACCAATCGCTACCGTGAGATAGCTGCGACCATCTTTCAAATAGTGTGGCAACCATTTTTCGATATGTGTCTCAATATCAGTGAGCATTTGTGTGACCTCAGGAAACTGACACAAATAGTCCGCCACCGCTTGATCTAAGCCAGTTTGATCTCGCAGGGGCGCTTCGTAATGTGGGTTTGGGAGGCAGCGAACATCAAACACAATATCTGCCTCACTGGGTACGCCACCTTTGAACGCGAAGGACTCGAATATCAACGCTAGCCCAATGGGCCGCTCTTTTAATTGATCGGCGATCCAGTGCCGTAGTGTGTGGGCAGGAATGTGCCCAGTATCAATTTGTTGAGCTTCGCTTGCTAAAGGAGCGAGCAATTCTCGTTCCCTCTCAATCGCATCAATTAAGGTGGTCGATTGCGTTGGGTGGGAGAGTGGATGACGGCGGCGCGTTTCTGAGAAGCGCTGGACCAAGGTATTGGTGTCCGCGTTTAGAAACAACACATCAACCTGATGCTTGTGGCGTAGCTTTTCCAGAAGCGCAGGTAATTGAGAGATCGATTCTCCTCGTCTAGCATCAACTGCAATTGCAATATGCTGACGTTGTTCGCCCTCCATGGTCTTTACCAATTGCTCAATTAAAGACACTGGTAAGTTATCAACGCAATCGTAGCCAGCATCTTCAAACGCACGTAATGCTACTGATTTTCCTGAACCAGAGATGCCAGTAATGAGTTGGATGCGCATCTTATAAGAGACGGCCTTGGGATTTATTATGTTCGCTATCGAGATTCATTTGATTGCGTTGACGCTCAATAAAATCTTTGAGAGTATCAATGCCTCTTAGTTGCAAAATGGTGTTACGAACAGCAGCCTCAACGAGAACTGCTAAGTTTCGTCCAGCAGCCACCTGAATTTTCACGGTGCGAATTGGGATATCAAGAACCTCGACAAACTGGGATTCAATCGGCAAGCGTTCGAACTCACCATCATTGCGACGAACCAGCTGCACAATTAAGCGGAGTTTCAACTTCCGTCGAACCGCGGTTTCACCAAAGATCGTCCGAATATCCAGTAAACCTAAACCACGAACTTCGAGAAGATCGCGCAAAATCTCAGGACAGCGACCTTCAATGTAGTCTGGCCCGAGTCGTGTAAAGTCAACCGCATCATCGGCTACTAAACCATGACCACGAGAAATTAGTTCGAGACCGAGCTCGCTCTTGCCTAAGCCGGATTCACCAGTAATTAAGACGCCAAGACCCAAGATGTCCATAAAAACGCCGTGCATCGTAATGCAAGGCGCCCCAATCTTGGTTAAGTAAAACCGCAGGTGATCAATGACCTCTGCAGCAGAAGTATTGGTCGCAAAGAGGGGAGTGGAGGAACGTTGGCAATAGAGTTGTAATTCCTCATCTGCTTTGCAGCCGTCGGCCACAATAATGCAGGGCGGCTTACTCGCGATCAGAGAGGAGATTTGGGTTTGACGTTCAGCACTTGGTAGTTTGGCGTGATAGTCAATCTCTTGATTCCCGAATATCTGAATTCGGCTTGGATGAATCATATTTAAATGCCCAACCAAATCAGAGGAGGCGGCCGCAGACTTGACGGCATCAGCGTTGAATTTTCGGTCAGCGCCCTCGAGGCCGCTGATCCAAGACAGCTTTAAATCCCCAATATTTTCATCGAAGATCTGTTGGGCTGTGACGTCTTCCAGTAAAAGTTGCTGGCTCATTGCAAAGCCTCCCAGTGGCAAATCAAGTCCCTAACTTTCTCAGGATCAGTCTCATTTTGCAACTGGTCAAGGGTTTGGGGGTTGGTGAGTAGCTGAGCAATGACCGCTAGGATTTCAAGATGTTCCTGGGTTGCCTTTTCTGGAACCAATAGAAAAAGGAGGAGTGAAACGGGTTTGCCGTCTGGGGCCCCAAACTCAATTGGGGTTTGGAGCTTAAAAAGAGCCGCACATGGCTCTTGTAAGCCTTTAATTCGTCCATGAGGTATGGCTACACCGAATCCAAGACCAGTTGAACCCAGAGCTTCCCGGGCATTTAGGAAACTTAAGACAGTCTCGGACGGAATTTGAAGTTTGGTCGCAAAATACTGACCAGCATTTTCGAATGCCTGCGCCTTGTTAGACGCTTGTGCATTCAAATTAATGCTGTCAGTAGTAAATAGGCGACTAAGAACATTCATGACCCCTGATTATAGGGGTCAATACACTTAATTTTGCAGCTGATGTTTATCGTGATGGTGATCTTGGATTCGCTCTTTATGCTTGATAACTTGTCGGTCGAGTTTATCGATGACGGCATCCATTGCGTGATACAAATCTTCGTGATGCGCCTGAGCAAATAACTCCTTTCCCTTGAGATGAAGAGTCAATTCAGCCGTTTGTCTTAATCCTTTTTCTTTTGCTTTATCAATCATGAGAAATGCAGAGGCATCAATCACATGATCAAAATGCTTACGAATTCGTTCTAGACGATTTTCTAAGTGATCACGAATGCCTGGAGTAACTTCGAGATGACGGCTGTTGATGCGTAAATTCATTATAAACCTCCATGATTAATGCCTACGCAAATGCATGGCTGGGATGCGCAGTGAGTCCCGATACTTCGCTACTGTGCGCCGAGCAACCGCATACCCTTGGTTTTCTAAAATCATTGCAATCGAGTGATCAGAGATTGGTTTACCAGGAGACTCATTGGCCACGATACGACGAATAATTTCATGAACCGCGGTTGTGGAGACTCGATCACCTTGCTCTGAGGCAATGGAATGACTAAAGAAATGTTTTAGTTCAAATAAACCCAAGGGGCAACTTAAGTACTTTTGCTTCGTTACACGAGATACAGTAGATTCATGCAACTCTAGGTTATCAGCGATTTCTCGTAAAACCAATGGGCGGAGTGCAATATCCCCAGACTCAAAGAAGGATTGTTGCCGTGCAACGACCTCAGAAGCCACGCGCAGTATGGTTTCTTCCCGTTGTTGAATATTTTTTAATAACCATTTTGCTTCTGTCATTTTTTGGCGCATTGCACCAATATCGGCATGGTCACGGTGTTCAGAGATGATGTTGATATATTCTTGATTTAATGAGACTTTTGGAACGGCTTCCTCATTACGTTTAGCAAGCCATAGGTTGCGCTTTTTGTAAACGACAATATCTGGGGTCACCAACTGATCAATGCCATCGTCATAATTGGCTGCCGGATGATGGTTAAGCGTTTTAATTTTCCGAATTGCCGCCTCAATACTGCTTTCAGATTTACCCAAAAGAACCTTTAACTTTGCATACTCTCGATTTGCCACCTTACTTAAGTGGGATTTACAAATTTGTAGGGCAAGCGAAAGAGTGGCCCTTTCTTCAGGGGTAATAGTTGCCTGCTTTAGCTTTTCTTGAAGTTGGATGCATAGACATTCGCTCAGATCGCGTGCGCCAACACCAATAGGCTCTAATTGCTGTAAGTGGCCTAATGCTATTTGTAATTCAGCGAGGGTGTACTGCTCCTGAAAACGTTCAGCGATTTCAAGGGTGATGATTTCAAGGCTTTCAGTTAGAAAGCCGCGCTCATCGAGACATGCTGCCAAGTAGTGAACTGCCGCTTTAAGTCTCGGGTTGATATTCATTACCCGAATTTGTTCAGCGAGGGCAGTTTGAAGCGAGATTTGATTCGGTATTTGTTCAAGTCCATCACCCTCACTACGCGTGGAGTGATGAGCCGCGCCAGGTTCAAATTCGATGATTGGATTATCGAGAGCGGCTTTTTCAAGCTCTTGCTCAAGTTCGAGATTCGAGAGCATTAAGAGCCTCACAGCTTGTTGAAGTTGTGGGCTGAGGCTGGCTTGTTGGCCTAGTCGGGGACTAATCGAAAAGCGCATGAATCCATTCTAGGAAGGCTTCACGGTCGCCAATCGCAAAAATTCACCAAATTGGTGCACTACATGCGGAAGTTTTCTCCCAAATAAACCCTTCGAACCGCATCATTTTGAATAATTTCATCAGGCTTACCAGCGGCGAGAACGCTTCCCTCGCTAATAATGTAAGCGTGGTCGCAAATGCCGAGAGTCTCGCGCACATTGTGATCGGTGATCAGAACCCCAATTTGGCGGTCCCTTAGAAAACGCACAATCCGTTGGATTTCGCCTACAGCAATCGGATCAACACCTGCAAACGGCTCATCGAGCAGGATAAATTTAGGTGAAGAGGCAAGTGCCCTCGCAATTTCAACTCGCCGCCGCTCCCCCCCTGACAGGGAAAGGGCTGGATTATTGCGCAAGTGACTAATTTGTAATTCGCCTAGTAGCTCATCTAAACGAGCCTGAATTTGCTTTTTGCTTAATGGTTTGCCATTCGTTTCTTGAAGCTCTAATACGGCTTGTATATTTTCCGCCACATTCAATTTACGAAAAACAGAAGCCTCTTGGGGTAAATAAGATAGTCCCATTCGAGCACGCTGGTGAATCGGAAGATGGCTAATTTTCTTTTGATTTAAGCGAATATCCCCGCCATCGAGCGGGACCAAGCCAACAATCATGTAAAACGAGGTTGTTTTGCCAGCACCATTAGGTCCCAATAAGCCAACGACCTCACCGCTTGCGACCTCAATACTGACATCACGTACAACTGTGCGAGAGCCATACCGCTTTTGCAGCGATGTCGCTTGAAGAACGGAGGGAGAAGCCGAGGTCATCTTATTGAACAAGCACTTTTTTTCTGGGAGCCAAGATTGCCCTTGATTGCGGGGGACGACTTAGGTCCAACTTTTGTGGTTTGATCTGATAACTCTCTTTAACATCTTCATATTCAATTTGCCAACCTTGGAGTTGATCGAGCATTTGCATATTGAGTAGGCGCTTGACGGTGGCATTACCAACCAACAAAAGCCTTTCCTTCTGATCATCATAAAGAATATCTTTGGCGATCCCTTGCATAAACTCATCTTGCAGGGTTTCGCGACGTTGGCGCATTGAGGCTGGTAAATTAGACTTTCCGTTTAGGTCAATCATTTGATAGCCCTCTGGGGTGACTAGGACAAAGCCGCGCTCACCCGTGCCGACCATGCTGCCGCGTATTAAAAGAACATCACCGGTTAGAGTGTATTTTTGCTTTAGATCATCAAGATCAACTTGATCGGCATTAATGATCAACGGCTTGTCTCGATCAGCCTGATTGGCATTGGCAGACAGGGAGAGCGCACTAAGAGCCAGGATAAAAATCAGGGTTCTCAATTACGACCCTTTTGCTCAGCAGGCTCGATTCGACCACGTACTTGCCCTTTAAGGCTTGCGCTGTGATCGACGTTATTAAACGTTCCACCACCACTTGAATTCATGATCGACATTCCCTGTTGAAGCTCTAATGGTTTATCGGTACGCACAATATCATCATTAATTAAAACTTGGAAGTAACTTGAGCGGGCCAGTAATTGGGGGGCAGCCTTGCGATCCCCCAAAGCCTCTTGAGCCGGACGAAAAATTTCACCATTTTCATACAGATCCAAGATCGTTAAATCACCATCAATATGACCACGCTCGGCCCGTACTGTAACGGGTGCGCCCTGATCTTGAAAGATACGAATCCGCGGACGCTCTAGATCGATCGATGCATCGTCTTCATAGTGAATTAGTTTTCTTCCCAAAACACGGTATTTTGTTTGTCCTTGCTCATCGAGATTGGATAGAGTTGCATTTTTGAGAATGTAATCCGGTACGTGTTGTGGCACGCGTGCTAGTGCAAGCGACTCAGGCGGTGTACTGCGCTTGACTAGCCAGAAGGTGGCCAAAGTTAGCGAGCCCATTAACAAAAAGGGAAGGACACGTAATAAACCGCGTACGATCCATAAATAAATAATGTGCCGAGAAAGTCTCATGAAGAGTTTGCCTAGCCTCTGGCTTTGGCTAGTAGCGAATCGTAATGCCCCTGGGCTTTGAGGATTAAATCACAGGCTTCACGAACCGCACCAAAGCCACCTTTGGCCTGCGTGACATAGTGGGCGGTTTGACGGACCGCTTCGTGGGCCTGAGCAGGAGCAATTCGCAAGCCCGCAGATTGCATGATCGATAAGTCAGGCCAATCATCTCCCATCACTGCTAGGTCGATGGCAGGATTAAAGGTAACCCGTTGCTGTAATTCTAGGAGTGCTAATTTTTTATCACTGACACCAGTAAATGCATGCGTAATACCGAGTTCATCACAGCGCCCAAGCACCATTTTTGAGTGACGACCGGTAATGACGGCACACTCAACCCCAACGCTTTGAAGAAGTTTGATGCCAAAGCCATCCTGAATATCAAAGCCCTTGATTGATTCTTTTCCGTCTGGCCCAAAAAAAACCTGACCATTGGTGAGAACGCCATCGACATCAAGTACCAATATACGAACTTGCGCTGCTCGCTCGAGTGCTTGAGGATAGTTAGTTAATGGGTTTGTAGTGTGTGATTGAAGAGTCGGTGCCATCAATTAAATTACCTTAGCTGCAAATAAGTCATGCAAGTTGAGGGCGCCTAGTAAGCGTTTTTCAGGATCAGCCACAATTAAGTGATTAATCCGATGTTGCTCCATCATTGCGATGGCTTCTTCAGCAATTAAATCAGGCGGTATGGTTCTTGGGTTAGGGGTCATGGCGTCTGCCAGACTAATTGAGTCGATGCTTGCCTGTTTTTCGAGCAAACGTCGTAGATCCCCATCGGTCAGAATACCTAATACTTGGTTGGTGTCATTCACAATCACGACCAAACCCATCTTTTGACCACTCATTTCTGCAAGTGCTTCTACAAACGATGCCTTTACATTGATTTTGGGAGTGCTTGAGAGATCACGCATGACCTCTGAGACATGGGCAATTAATTTTCGACCTAGTCTTCCGCCGGGGTGAGAGCGTAAAAAGTCTTCCGCTTTAAAGCCTCGAGCATCCAATAGAGAAACAGCGAGTGCATCACCCATAGCCAGGGCTGCCGTCGTGCTAGTTGTTGGTGCCATATTGAGCGGGCAAGCTTCTTTGTCAACACTAATATCAAGATGTGCATCTGCCAATTTAGCAAGTGAAGAATTAGGATCCCCTGTTAAGGCAATTAATTTTGCGCCAGTTCGTTTAATGATGGGGACAATCGTGAGTAATTCGTCGGTTTCACCGGAGTTTGAAATCGCTACGAATACATCATCACGAGTGACCATGCCTAAATCGCCATGACTTGCCTCGGCGGGATGCACAAAAAATGCGGGAGAACCGGTTGATGCAAAGGTGGCGGCTACTTTTCGGGCGATGTGACCTGACTTGCCGATTCCTGAAACAACAATTCGGCCGCGGCATTGTTCGAGAAGCTGAACCGAAAGCAGCAAGGCTGACTGCCCATCTTGGGCTAAGCGATCCCGCATTTTGCGAATCGCATCCGCTTCTAAATCAAGGGTGGTGCAGGCTAATTCCAGAGCGCGTTGGTTCTTTGCATTCATGGGGATAAGTATATGCTGACTACCCCTTTGCAGGATCTAAAGCCCAAGTTTTTCGAGATCTTTTTTCTTGATGGGGCTTGAATTAGCCTGCTTTTTAAGGAGGGGCTTTAAGTATTTTCCGGTAAAGCTAGCAGGGTGATTTGCGACCTCTTCGGGAGTACCAGTGGCAATAATTTGACCACCGCCAGCGCCCCCATTCGGCCCAAGATCAATTAACCAGTCAGCGGTTTTGATCACATCCAGATTGTGCTCAATGATCACCACGGTGTTCCCTTGCTTTTTCAGGGTATGAATCACCTCAAGCAATAGTTTGATGTCATGAAAATGCAATCCCGTGGTTGGTTCATCAAGGATGTAAAGGGTCCGTCCCGTATCCCGCTTGGAGAGTTCTAGCGAGAGCTTGACACGCTGCGCCTCGCCCCCCGAAAGGGTGGTGGCACTTTGGCCCAGGCAGACATATCCCAAACCAACATCGAGCAAGGTCTTAAGTTTGCGTTTAACTACCGGAACGGCTTCAAAGAATTCATGGGCTTGCTCCACCGTCATAGACAGAACTTCATGAATATTCTTGCCTTTATAGCGAATATCCAAGGTCTCACGGTTATAGCGCTTGCCATGACACACATCGCAAGGTACATAGACATCGGGCAAGAAATGCATTTCGACCTTGAGAACGCCGTCACCCTCACAGGTTTCGCAGCGGCCACCTTTGACATTAAAGGAGAATCGACCTGCTTCATATCCCCGTTCACGAGCAGCTGGGACCCCAGCAAAGAGTTCTCGGATCGGAGTAAATAGGCCCGTATAGGTTGCGGGATTCGAGCGTGGTGTGCGGCCAATCGGCGATTGATCCACATTAATCACTTTGTCAAAGTGTTCAATACCGTCGATATGATCATGTTCAGCTGGTTCAGCGCTCGAGCCATAAAGGTGTTGGGCAACCGCATGATGCAAGGTGTCGTTAATTAAAGTTGACTTACCAGAGCCAGATACGCCAGTGACACAAGTTAATAAGCCAACGGGGATGTGTGCATCCACTTTTTGCAAATTGTTACCACTCGCACCGATGATGCTTAAAAAGCGCCCATCATGTTCGGTGCGTTTTTGGGGAACTGCAATTTTTTCTTGGCCAGATAAGTAGGCACCTGTTAATGAATTAGGATGATGTTCGACTTCGCTTGGCGTTCCAGTGGCAACAATTTTTCCACCATGTACGCCCGCCCCAGGTCCAATATCGATGACATAGTCTGAGGCCCGTATCATGTCCTCGTCGTGCTCTACAACCAATACGCTGTTACCAAGATCGCGCAGGTGTTTGAGGGTTGCAATTAAGCGATCGTTATCGCGTTGATGTAATCCAATTGAAGGTTCATCGAGTACATACATCACGCCTGTGAGTCCAGAGCCAATTTGTGAGGCAAGCCGGATTCGTTGTGCTTCGCCACCCGAAAGGGTATCGGCGCTTCGTTCTAAAGATAAGTAATCTAGACCCACGTCATTTAAAAAGCGCAAACGCGAGGCGATCTCTTTAATGATTTTGTCAGCAATTTCGCGTTTAGCACCCTTTAATTGGATGGTATTGAAATAGTCTTGAGCTTCACGCAAAGGTAGAGCACTGATTTCATAAATGGCGCGCGCTTGCTGACCATCGCCCACTTTGACAAAGCGCGCCTCCTTGCGTAAACGGGTACCGCCGCAATCTGGACAAGCACGAATATTTTGATAGCGTGCTAATTCTTCTCGAACAGCCGACGAATCAGTTTCTCGATAGCGCCGCTCAAAATTAGCAAGGATTCCCTCAAAGGCATGTTCGCGCACAACCGAGCGACCCTTTTCATTCAGGTACTCAAATGGAATGGTTGTATCCCCGGATCCGTAGAGGATCAGGTCCTGGGCTTTTTTGGGTAATTTCTCAAAAGGCTTTTCAAGATCAAAGCCGCCAAACTTCGCTAAGGTTTGCAAGAGCTTGAAGTAAAACTGGTTGCGGCGATCCCAACCCTTGATGGCTCCTGCTGCGAGCGACAAGTCAGGGTGTGCCACAACCCGCTTGGGGTCAAAAAAGGAGATGTGACCAAGTCCATCGCAGCTAGGGCAGGCGCCCATCGGGTTATTAAAGGAAAACAGACGGGGTTCAAGTTCTTGTAATGAGTAGGAGCAAATAGGGCAAGCAAATTTGCTAGAAAAGATGGTTTCTTCCCCAGTGTCCATATTGACTACCATGGCCTTACCATCGGCGAGTCGTAGGGCAGTTTCAAAGGACTCCGCAAGCCGTTGTTGAATATCCTCTTTGACGCGAATTCGATCAACCACCACTTCAATCGAGTGCTTATCATTTTTCTTGAGTTGCGGCAGACGATCAGCTTCAACGATCTCGGCTCTGGCGGCGTTACTCGTGCCACCGCCAGAGCGAATGCGAAAACGCACAAACCCCTGAGCTTGGAGATTTTCAAATAAGTCAACGAACTCACCTTTGCGTTCACTCACCACAGGAGCCAAGATCATGAGTTTGGCATCAGCTGGCATTGCCATCACCGTATCAACCATTTGCGAGACGCTCTGTGCTTCAAGAGGTAGAGCATGATCTGGGCAGTAGGGGGTGCCCGCCCGTGCGAAGAGTAGACGCAAATAATCGTGAATCTCGGTGACAGTGCCAACGGTAGAGCGCGGATTATGGCTAGTTGCCTTTTGCTCGATGGAGATTGCGGGTGATAAACCCTCAATCACATCCACGTCGGGTTTTTCCATCAACTGCAGAAATTGGCGCGCATAGGCCGAGAGTGATTCAACATAGCGACGCTGTCCTTCGGCATAGAGCGTATCGAAAGCCAAAGAGCTTTTGCCAGAACCGGATAAGCCGGTCAACACCACCAGCTTTTCGCGGGGGATATCTAGATTGATATTTTTTAGGTTGTGGGTTCGGGCCCCACGAATTTTGATTTCGTTATTCATGATTTTTTAGCGTAACTTGTTAATATAGCCTTTTCCCATGAACTCTTCCGAACTACGCTCAACCCTTGCCCTTGCCGGTATCTTTGGCTTGCGGATGCTGGGACTTTTCTTGCTGTTACCCGTTTTCTCCTTGCATGCCAAGGATTTACCGGGGGGAGAGAATGCCTTATGGGTCGGTTTGGCCCTTGGGATTTTTAATATTGTTCAGGCCTTTTTCCATATTCCCTTAGGAATTCTTTCGGATCGGGTGGGTCGTAAGCCGGTTGTTTTATGGGGATTGAGTTTATTTATTGCTGGCGCATTGATTGCAGCCAGTCGAGATGATTTGTTGTGGATCGCCATTGGGCGAGGGCTCATGGGAGCAGGAGCAATCTCTGCCGCAGTGTCTGCTTGGGTGGCGGATTTAACACGCGAGCAAGTGAGAACTGCGGCAATGGCGATTGTGGGTGGAAGTATCGGTATCTCATTTGCCCTTTCATTAGTGATTGCGACGCCAATTTATCGAGCGATTGGCCTTGATGGCATGTTCTTGTTATTAGCAGTGTTGGGCTTGATTGGCTTTTTGGTTGCCTGGCTCTTGGTGCCAAGTCCTCCCAAGCAAATTCGGGGTGAGCATCAGCCGCTCATGCAAATTTTTCTAAGACCTGAATTATTCCGGCTCAATGTGGGGGTGTTTGTTCTCAATGCCACCCAAGTGGCCATGTTCCTGGTTGTGCCGCGCTTACTCGTGGATGCGGGCATGCCATTGGATGATCATTGGAAAATTTACTTTCCAGTGGTCGTTGTTTCATTCTTTTTGATGTTGCCAGGGATTATTTATGGAGAAAAGAAAAAGAAATTACGGCTTGTATTGCTAACAGCCGTTGTCATCCTTTTGATTGCACAAATCATCTTCTTGCAAGCTCATTCCATTACAACTATTGTCAGTGCTCTGTTGATTTACTTTGTCGGATTTAATTTACTTGAAGCCTTGCAACCCTCGATGGTATCGCGTTGGGCCAAAGATGAAAAAGGAGCGGCCTTGGGCATCTACAACACGACTCAGTCTGTCGGATTATTTACTGGCGCAGCGCTCGGCGGACTCATGATGCAGCTTTTTGGAAACCTTTCGGTATTCATTGGCGGCACCGTTTTGATCATTGCCTGGCTTATAATTGCTTGGCCAATGCGTGATATTCCATCGTCGCAAACCGCAAAGTAGCTTTAGCCACACTTTTTATTTAATTTTCTTCGGGAGACAAAATGGCTTCAGTCAATAAAGTCATCATCGTTGGTAATGTTGGGCGTGACCCAGAAACACGGTATATGCCCAGCGGTGACGCCGTTACTAATATTTCAGTAGCCACTTCAGATCGCTATAAAGATAAGCAAACAGGCGAAATGAAAGAGAACACCGAATGGCATCGCATTGCCTTTTTCGGTAAGTTAGCTGAAATTGCGGGTCAATATCTCAAAAAAGGTTCACAGGTTTATGTCGAGGGTCGCTTGCGGACTCGAAAGTGGACGGATCAAAGTGGACAAGAAAAGTATTCCACTGAGATCATTGCTGACAGCATGCAAATGCTCGGCGCTCGAATGGCTGGCTCTGGAGAGGAATCATCAAGCGGTCGTTCTAAGCCTGCTGAGAGCACATCGAGTCCAAGCGCAAATGCACTTGATGCAATGGATGACGATATTCCGTTCTAGTATTACTGCCTGGCGTGACGAATATTGTTGGGCCAGGCAGCATTGAAATCCGCCCGAAACGGATTAATGTCTAAACCACCCCGCCGGGTGTAGCGCGCATAAACTGAGAGCTTCTCGGGTTGGCAGCGAGCCTTAACATCGCAAAAGATTTTTTCAACGCAGTGTTCGTGGAATTCACCAAGCTGACGAAAGCCAATCAGGTAGCGTAATAGTCCTTCCTCATCGATGGGCCGTCCCTGGTAATAAATTTGTACACTGGCCCAATCGGGTTGACCGGTAACCGGGCAATTGGATTTCAGTAAATGCGAGACCAGAGTTTGTGTAATAGGGGCTGAGTTTTGATCTGCACTTAGAAGTAGCGGGTCAGCAATCTGTGTTTGATTGACTTCAATATCAAGGCGATCGAGAAGTTGACCATCTAGTTCTTGCATTGATGGGTATTTTTTTTGGTCTTGTATCTGGGATGGGTCAAGCAACTTGATTTGCAATGAACTACCAAGGGCTAAGGCTAAATCACGGCTTAAGCACTCGCGTACAGCGCCAATATTGTCAAAGTGATGTTGATTGAGGCTATTGAGGTAGAGTTTGAACGACTTCGACTCAATCATGTATGGCGACTCTGCAGGAATCGCAAATTCAGCCAATGCGATTTGTGGTTTGCCTTTGGGGTTTAGCCAGCTCAATTCAAAAGCATTCCAAAGGTCAACTCCTAAAAACGGTAGAGGTGAGCCCTCCTCAATGCCTAGTTTCTGGCGATTCTCGGCACGAGGGATGGGATAGAGCAGACCTGGATCATACTGATTAGGGTAAGCACTTTGCTGACCGAGAATAAATTTAGACATAGAAAAATTTAGGCTTTGGACCGGTTGGTATTGCTGACCCCAGAAATTACATGCCCCGTTGGGGCGACACTGGAGGCAGCATTGCAATGACCGGTTTGATCATCAAAGAAAAAGTCAGGCTCGAACTCTTTCAGAAACTCGCGCTTGGATAGGCCCCCAAGAAACATCGCCTCATCCACATCAATTCCCCAGTTCATCAAAGTGCGAATGGCACGCTCATGAGCTGGTGCCGAGCGGGCTGTGACTAATGCAGTGCGGATGCGCATTTCATTTTTAGGTTCAGCTTCGGTTTGCAGTTGGTGAAGGGCGGCAAGCAAGGGCTTAAAGGGACCGGGTGGCAATGGAATGGCAGCACGTTGACTCTCATGATCAACAAATGCTTGTAGACCTTGATCCTGAAAAACTTGTTCGGCCTCATCTGAAAATAAAACAGCATCTCCGTCAAAGGCAATACGGATTTCATTAGGGTTGTTCTCGGCTATTTTGGTGGATTCTGGGTAGACGCGCGCCGCCGGAAAGCCGGCATCGAGTGTGGCGCGTACATCTTCTTCATTTGCTGATAAGAAGAGGTTGGCTTGCAGCGATTTTAAGTAGTGATACGGTGGCCTACCACGGGTAAAGACACCGCGTTCAATACTAAGCCCATGGTGTTTGGCAGAACGAAATACGCGTAAACCACTGACCGGGTCGTTGCGTGACAGGATCACAACTTCGACACGCGGCTGATCTTGATTAAAGCGCAGTAATTTTTTAACGAGAGGAAAAGCAACACCCACTTGGGCTGGAATCGCTAAGCGTTCAAGCTGTAATTTCATGTAGGCACTGTCATCACTTTGTTCAAACAGGCGGTTTTCCTCTTCAAAATCAAAGAGTGCTCTCGATGAAATGGCAACGACTAGTTTTCCAGCGAGGGTATAAGACATCTTATTTTAGAAATAGGCGGTACGCAGGATTCTTGCTTTCATCCCAATGAGGATAGCCTAAAGTCTTCAAAAATTGTTTAAAGGCCGGCTGTTCGTTCTTCGGTACCTGGATTCCTAATAAGATTTGTCCATAATCGGCCCCATGATTACGGTAATGAAACAAACTGATATTCCAGTTCGGGGCCAGGCTATCTAGAAAGCGCATCAGTGCACCGGGGCGCTCTGGAAACTCAAAGCGATAGAGTAGTTCATCTTTGGCCAAGGCGGAACTGCCCCCAACCATGTGTCTTAGATGCGTTTTGGCCAACTCATCATGGCTTAGATCAATGGTTGCAAATCCGGCTTTACGAAAGGCGCTGGCAATAGTTTTGTTATCACCCGCCCGTTGGGTTCCGATGCCAACAAAAATATGCGCTTGATCGGCATGAGCGATGCGGTAGTTAAATTCAGTGACATTGCGTTTACCAAGCATTTTGCAAAACGCTTTAAAAGATCCTCGCTCTTCAGGAATGGTGACCGCAAAGATCGCCTCACGAAATTCACCTACATCGGCACGTTCAGCCACAAATCGTAGACGACTGAAATTCATATTCGCACCACACGCAATGGCTACCAGAGTTTTCTTTTTGAGGTGATGTTTCTCAACATATTTCTTTAAACCGGCGATAGCGAGTGCGCCTGCGGGCTCCAAAATACTGCGCGTATCAGTAAAGACATCGTTGATCGCAGCGCAGATTTCATCGGTATCGACTAAGACAATGTCGTCAACTACCTGTTGGCAGATCTTAAAGGTCTCCTTGCCGACCTGCTTGACCGCGGTGCCATCTGAGAACAGACCAACTTCCTTCAGTTCAACGCGCTTACCTAGTTGTAAAGACTGTTTCATCGCATCTGAGTCAACCGTTTGCACACCAATCACTTTGATCTTTGGCCTAACTGATTTGATGTAGGCGCCGATTCCTGAGATTAGGCCTCCTCCGCCAATTGCCACAAAAATGGCATCAATTGGATCAGGGTGTTGATCGAGGATTTCTTTAGCAATCGTGCCTTGACCAGCAATGACGTCTGGATCATCAAAAGGGTGGATAAAGGTGTACCCCTTCTTTTTCTGAAGCAGTTGAGCTTCTTGATAGGCATCGCTGTAAGAATCACCGGTCAAGACCAGTTCCACCCACTTGCCACCGTGAGCCTTCACTGCATCAATTTTGACTTGAGGGGTAGTGATTGGCATCACGATCACCGCCTTGCATTTGAGTTTAGCGGCGGACAGTGCAACACCTTGCGCATGATTGCCGGCAGAGGCGGCAATCACCCCCTTTTTAAGAGCCGCCGGGCTCAATCCGGCCATTTTGTTATATGCACCGCGCAACTTAAATGAGAAGACCGGTTGACTGTCTTCGCGCTTTAAAAGAATCGTGTTTTGAAAGCGTGCGCTTAGATCCCGAGCCTTCTCTAATTCTGTTTTGCGTGCAACATCGTAGACCTTGGCGTTCTCAATTCGGCTTAAATAATCATTTTTCATCACGAAAGCGTACCATGCTTAGTACATAAGTCCTTAAATTAATTCAATATTGTGCCAAATCGATTGGTAACGGGAATGATCAAGCTCATCTAAAATAGAGCTTTAATCGACTGGCCACTATGAACGCACCTATCTCCTTAGATAGTTTGTCTGAGATCGATACGCAATCCCATCGTCTTCGTGAGATTCCGTATAACTACACCTCATTTTCTGATCGAGAGATCGTCATTCGTCTTTTAGGGGCGAAGGCTTGGGAAATTTTGGAGCAGTTGCGTGGTGTGCGACGCACGGGTCGCTCTGCCAGGATGCTGTTTGAGGTGCTGGGTGATATTTGGGTCGTCGAGCGTAATCCTTATTTGCAAGATGATTTATTAGATAACCCCAAACGACGCGAGGCACTCATTCAGGCCCTATGGCATCGTTTGGGTGAGGTTGAAAAACGGATCTCTGGAGATTTTGCTGAACAGGTCAACGATTTGCTGTCAGCCGCTCGCACCGCAGTGGAATCCTTTGCGAATAACTTTCAAACCGTATCGCAATTGCGCAAGCGGGCCAAGAAGGAATTTAGCAAATTTACGCATGTTGACAATATCGCATTTGACGGAATGTCACGCGTTGCGCACGTTACCGATGCAACCGATTGGCGAATCGAGTATCCATTTGTTGTTCTCAAGCCAGATACCGAAGCAGAAATTCCAAACTTGGTCAGAGCATGTATTGAGTTAGGACTGACCATTGTTCCGCGCGGAGGTGGTACGGGTTATACCGGTGGCGCCATTCCAATGGTGGCAATGTCGGCGGTGATTAATACAGAAAAGTTAATTGATCTTGGAGCGGTCGTACATTCTGTATTGCCTGGCCTAAGTACTCCGGTACCTACGATTTTCTCTGGGGCGGGCGTGGTGACCCGTCGTGTAGCAGATGCCGCAGAAAAACAAGGACTCGTTTTTGCTGTCGATCCAACCTCAGCAGATGCCAGCTGCATTGGCGGAAATATCGCTATGAACGCAGGTGGTAAGAAAGCAGTCTTATGGGGAACCGCTTTGGATAACCTGGCTAGTTGGCGCATGGTGGATCCCGATGGAAATTGGTTAGACATTGAGCGGCTCGACCATAACCTTGGCAAGATTCATGATCAAGGCATTGCTCGGTTTCGTTTGATCTGGTCGGATGGCAAGGCGGCACCTCAAGCCAAGGTTTTACGTTCCGAGGTTTTAGAAATCGAGGGCGCTAAATTTAGGAAAGCAGGTTTGGGTAAAGATGTTACGGATAAATTTTTATCCGGCTTACCGGGTATTCAAAAAGAAGGTTGCGATGGTCTGATTACAAGTGCCACCTGGATTTTGCATCGTATGCCAAAGCATATGCGTACCGTTTGTTTGGAGTTTTTTGGCCAGGCACGTGAAGCCATTCCAAGCATTGTTGAGATCAAAGCCTATTTGGATGATTTAAGTAAAAAAGGTGGACCCCTATTGGCGGGACTCGAGCACCTCGATGACCGCTATTTAAAAGCGGTGGGGTACTCCACAAAATCCAAACGCAACGGTTTGCCCAAAATGGTACTCATCGGTGATATCGCTGGAGAGGATGAGGAGGCCGTTGCTGCTGCGACTAGCGAAGTGGTGCGTGTGGCCAATCGGCGTGTAGGTGAAGGCTTTGTAGCAGTGAGCGCTGAAGCGCGTAAGAAGTTTTGGTTGGATCGAGCGAGAACGGCGGCGATTGCAAAGCATACCAATGCATTCAAGATTAATGAGGATGTGGTGATTCCGCTCGAGCGAATGGGCGAGTACACCGATGGAATCGAACAAATTAACATCGAGCTATCACTTAAAAATAAAATTCAGTTACTTGATGCCCTCGAGCAATATATCAATCAAGCAACACTCCCGATTCGTGCAAATGACGAGATTGAGGATATTTCACGAGCAGAAATGGTGGGCGATCGCGTCATTCAGGCCCAGACACTACTACGTGAAGTAAGGACTCGCTGGGCAGAGTGGTTAGAGAAAATAGATCAGTTTTTCCCACAGTTGCAAGATGGTACCCTGCGCGCTTCATGGAAAAACGAATTGCTTGCCCCACTGCAAGTCATCTTTGGTGGCTCCACCTTTGATTTGGTATTAAAAGAAATTAAATCAATTCATCAGAAGATATTACGCAAACGCGTATTTGTTGCCTTACATATGCATGCTGGAGACGGCAATGTTCACACCAATATTCCGGTGAACTCGGACGATTATGAGATGTTGCAAGATGCCCACCGTGCAGTTGATCGCATTATGGTTTTGGCACGCTCCTTGGACGGCGTGATTTCGGGTGAGCATGGCATTGGTATTACAAAATTAGAGTACCTCACGGACGAGGAACTCAAAGAATTTCGTTCTTATAAAAATCGAGTGGATCCAAACAACCACTTTAATAAAGGCAAGCTAATGCCAAATGCCAATCTACAAATGGCATATACCCCAAGCTTTGGACTCATGGGTCACGAATCGATCATCATGCAACAAAGCGATATCGGAGCGATTGCTGACAGCGTAAAAGATTGTTTGCGGTGTGGAAAGTGCAAGCCAGTCTGTGCAACTCATGTGCCTCGAGCAAATTTGTTGTATAGCCCCAGAGACAAAATTCTTGCCACTTCATTATTAATCGAAGCATTTTTATATGAAGAGCAAACCCGCCGCGGGGTATCGATTCGGCATTGGGAAATGTTTGATGACGTTGCTGCGCACTGCACCGTTTGTCATAAGTGTTATACGCCCTGCCCAGTCAAAATCGATTTTGGCGATGTCACCATGAATATGCGTAATTTGTTACGTAAGATGGGGCAGCGCCGCTTTAATCCAGGTACTAGCGCATCGATGTTATTCCTCAATGCAACTAATCCCGAAACAATCCGAATGAGTCGTAAGGTGATGATTGAATGGGGTTATGGCTTGCAGCGCTTTGCCCATCAATTATTCAAAAAATGGGCCGTTCAGCAAACACAATCACCACCTGCGACAGTTGGTAAGCCTGCTTTGAAAGAGCAGGTGATTTATTTTGTGAATAAGAAGATGCCCGGCAATTTACCCAAAAAGACTGCCCGCGCACTTTTGGATATTGAAAACGCGGACTATGTACCGATTATTCGTAATCCTTTGGAGACGAGTGTTGATACGGAAGCGGTTTTCTATTTCCCAGGATGCGGTTCGGAGCGACTATTTTCACAAGTGGGATTGGCGACTCAGGCAATGCTTTGGCACGTTGGTGTGCAAACCGTACTACCCCCTGGGTATTTGTGCTGCGGTTATCCGCAAAAGGGAAACGGCGACTTTGATAAAGCCGAGAAAATGATTACGGATAATCGAGTGCTATTTCATCGGGTGGCTAATACCTTGAACTATCTCGATATCAAAACAGTCGTGGTCTCCTGTGGTACCTGTTACGATCAACTGGCAGGCTATCAGTTTGATCAAATCTTCCCAGGTTGTCGAATTATTGATATTCATGAGTACCTGCTCGAGAAAGGGCTAAGACTTGAGGGTGTTGAGGGAGTTCGCTATATGTATCACGATCCATGCCACACCCCCATGAAGCTTCAGGACCCTTTGAAGACAGTCAATGAGCTGATTACACTTGAGGATGGCACGGCAATTGTGAAGAACGAGCGTTGCTGTGGTGAGTCCGGTACGCTAGCAATTACTCGGCCAGATATTTCAACTCAAGTGCGTTATCGCAAGCAAATTGAAATGGAAAAGGGTGCGACCGAACTAAGGAAAGACTTTGCTGGTGAAGTTAAAGTATTAACCAGTTGCCCATCGTGCTTACAAGGCTTATCGCGTTTTGATGGCGATAGCGAGACCAAGGCGGATTACATTGTGGTTGAAATGGCCAAGCATTTATTGGGTGACAATTGGCTTGAAAGCTACGTAACTAAGGCCAACCAAGGCGGAATTGAAAGGGTATTAGTGTAATGATTCCAAGCAATTTAATCGTGCATGAAAACTCAAAGGTTCTCGAGCTTCAATACGAGAATGGAAAGAGCTATCGTTTACCTTTTGAGTTTTTGCGTGTTTACTCACCATCAGCCGAGGTACGTGGTCATGGACCAGGGCAGGAGGTCTTACAAACGGGTAAGCGAGACGTTGGCATCGTAAACATTGAGCCAGTTGGTCATTACGCAATTAAGCCAACTTTTTCAGATGGTCATGACTCGGGTCTTTATTCATGGGACTATTTGTATGAGTTATGTGAAAACCAAGAGTCTTTGTGGAAAGATTACCTTGAGCGCTGCAAAATCGCCGGTATTGATCGCGATGCTGCGATGGTGACTAAATCCCATGGTTGTGGGCACTAAATATGTCAAAGACCCATTTTGGATATCAAAGTGTTGATGAGTCTCAAAAGGCCGAGAAAGTTGCCGAGGTCTTCCATTCGGTAGCTTCGAAATACGACATCATGAACGATCTGATGTCGGCCGGTTTGCATCGCCTCTGGAAAAAATTTACCTTAGCCCAAGCGAATGTTAAGGCCGGCGACCGGGTGCTTGATATTGCTGGTGGGACTGGCGACCTTGCCTACTCTTTTGCGCAATCTGCGCAATGGGGCATTCATCCTGAGGCTGAGGTGTGGTTAAGCGATATCAATGCATCCATGCTATCGGTAGGTCGAGATCGACTTTTGGATCGCGGTCTTGCAATTCCATGCATTCAGTTTGATGCAGAACAGATCCCCTTCCCAAATCACCATTTTGATGTAGTGAGCGTTGCATTTGGTCTGCGGAATATGACGCATAAAGAGCGTGCCTTGTCGGAGATGGCTAGGGTGATTCGACCTGGGGGTAAGGTTTTAGTTTTGGAGTTTTCCAAGCCAGACCCACTCATAGCCCCAATTTACGACCTATATTCCTTTAAGGTGCTGCCATGGCTTGGGGACAAGGTTGCGAAGGATGCCGCTAGTTATCAATACTTGGCAGAATCAATCCGCATGCATCCAGATGCCCAAACCCTCAAAGCCATGATGGAGAGCGTTGGGTTTGATGAGGTCCATACCCATAGGATGACTGGGGGTATCGTCGCCTTGCATATTGGTATTAAATACTAGATATTCACTGTAAAGTAATACTTACAGATCGTAGATGGGAGACTGATTCAATGAAAAGTACTTATTTAAAAGCCGGTGTTTTTGCACTGTCCTTTGCTTTTTTATCGGTTGGGCATGTCGCTGTTGTTGACGCAAAGCGTTTGGGCGGTGGGTCGAACATCGGTCGCTCTGCCAACGCGCCTAAGCAAAAACAAGCACAACCTCCGGCCCAGCAAAAACCAGCACAGCAAGCGCAGCAACCTGCTGCGGCACCAGCTCAAGCTGCTGCTCCAGCCGCTGCAGCTAAGCGTTCGGGCTTAGGTGGAATGTTAGGCGGTCTTGCAGCAGGTCTTGGAATTGCTTACTTGCTTTCGCACTTTGGTTTAGGTGAGGCCGCTGCTTCATTTTTGACAGGACTCTTATTGGCCGTCTTAGTTGGTTTTGTATTGTTATTCGTGCTGCGCCGCTTTATGCCAGCCAGCGCTAAAAATATGCCAAGCCCAGTGCCTGCTTCTAATGGAATGCAACGAACCGCGAGGCAAGAGCCTGCCTTTACGCCTAGTCATCCAGTGAATGCTGGATTTGGATCTCCAAGCCCAATGCTTGAGGAGGCCCCTGCTTATCAACTGCCTGAAGGCTTTGATCAAATCGCATTTTTGGCCAATGCAAAACACTACTTCACGCGTTTGCAAAAGGCTTGGGATGCTGGCGATCTTGAGGCATTGCGCGAATTTACAACCCCCGAAATGTTTGCCAGCTTGCAACGTGATCTGCAGGGCCGTGCTGAAGGTGTAAATCATACCGATGTGGTCACGCTAAACGCTGAACTCTTGGGTGTTGAGACCGATGCGAATACCTACCTGTGCAGCGTTGAGTTCACTGGCATGATTCGGGAGCAGGCAGATGGACCCGCTGAACCATTTAGGGAGGTTTGGAATTTATCGAAGCCTGTCAATGGTCCTGGAGGCTGGGTTCTAGCTGGTATTCAGCAATTGGTTTAAGCTTTAACTTTTCCCCGATTGGAAAACCCGCCTTGTGCGGGTTTTTTACACTATGAACCTGCGTTTTGATTTCCCAAAAACGGCTTTGGTGCGCGCCATTAATCATGTCCTTGAGCGTGAGCAGTGGGCTTTGCGTGATTTAAGTAATCATCAAGGGCAGGTAATCGAGTTAATTTTGCCAATCGGGTCAATGCAATGGCAAATTCAGGACGACTCGTTTATTGCTCTTTTATCTGAAGTGCATCCGCATCCTAATTTGGTTTTAGAAGTTGATGCCAACAGCTTTTCAGCGCTTAGCGCCCCGCAGGGAACCATCAAAGACCGGGCGATGAGAGCCGTCAAAATAACGGGCGATGCCCAATTGGCTCAATTGATTGCTAAGCTTTCAAATCAATTGCGTTGGGAGTACGAGGAAGATTTAGCCAGAATTATCGGTGATGCACCCGCACACTATATTAGTACGCAAGCCAAACGCTTTGCTAAAGCGACAGAGAAAGCAATCCTTGATTTGCAAGGGAATATGGTCGAGTACCTAAGTGAGGAAAAAAAAGTCTTATTGCATCAACGCGATTTTGTTTCTCATAAAATGGAGATTCAGGCAGTTCGTGATGCGGTTGAGCGCCTTGAAAAGCGAATTTCTTTTTTACAAAAAAGTCGGGATTAACTGTGAGTCGTATTGTTCGCCTAAGCATTATTTTCTATACGGCTTGGCGCTTTAATTTATTTGGGCTGATTCGCGATAATTTGAGACCCGGTGTGCGCCGGTTCTTTCTTGGACTCATTGCATCAACCTCCCCAAGTCAGTTACCTCGTGGCGAGCGAATTCGCTTAGCACTTGAGGCGCTTGGCCCAATTTTTGTTAAATTTGGTCAGGTCCTATCGACCCGTAGGGATTTATTGCCCGATGATGTTTCTAATGAACTAGCGAAGCTTCAAGATCGTGTCCCGCCTTTTTCTAATGAGCAATCCAAGGCGATTATTGAAAAAGCATTAGGCCACCCGATCGAAGTGATTTTTTCATCGTTTGATGCAACGCCAGTGGCGAGTGCATCGGTCGCGCAGGTTCATTTTGGAGTCTTGCGAGGTAACGAGACGCATCCCGAGTGGGCTAATAAAGAGATCGCCATCAAAGTATTGCGCCCTGGTATTTTGCCGGTGATTGAGAGCGACTTGGCTTTAATGCATGACTTGGCACGCATTGTCGAGAAAGTTTCAGAAGATGGTCGACGACTCAAGCCACGAGAGGTAGTTGCTGAATTTGATACCTATTTGCACGATGAACTTGATCTGATGCGCGAAGCGGCTAATGCTAGCCAATTGCGCCGCAATTTTGCAGACTCCGACAAACTCATGATTCCTGAAATGATTTGGGATTTATGCCATACCAATGTGATTGTGATGGAGCGGATGTATGGCGTCTCAATTGGTAAAACGCATGAGTTGCGCGCTGCAGGAGTTGATTTTAAGAAGTTGGCTATCGATGGGGTTGAGATCTTTTTTACTCAAGTTTTTGAGTATGGCTTCTTTCACGCGGACATGCACCCAGGAAATATCTTAGTCAGCTTGGACCCCAATACCTTTGGTCGATACATCTCCCTCGACTTCGGGATTGTTGGAAATTTGAGCGAGTTTGATAAGAATTATTTGGCCCAGAATTTCTTGGCATTCTTTAATCGCGACTATCGGCGCGTTGCCGAGTTACACATTGAATCAGGTTGGGTTCCAGCAAATACTCGATTAGAAGAGTTGGAGGGCGCAGTGCGCACCGTTTGCGAACCCTATTTTGATCGACCACTGAAAGATATTTCTTTGGGTATTGTGTTGATGCGACTCTTTCAAACATCACGTCGCTTTAAGGTTGAGATTCAACCCCAACTTACTTTATTGCAAAAGACCCTCTTAAATGTGGAGGGCCTGGGTCGTCAATTGGACCCTGACCTCGACCTTTGGAAAACAGCAAAACCCATTTTGGAGCGCTGGGTGAGCCAGCAGCTTGGATTGCGAGGACTCATTGATGGGCTAAAGAAAGAGGCGCCAAATTGGGCGAAGATTTTGCCTACCTTGCCACGTCTGATTGCTGAAAACCTGGAACAGGTTCACCGTAAAGAGCAGCGCCCTGAGTTGGATTTGCTGAAACAGCTGTTAATCGATGAGCGACGCAAACGTCGCCAATGGCTCGGAATCGCTTTATTCCTCAGCGGTTTCTTAGTCGGCGCTCTTTTGGTTTTGGTCCGAATCCACTCCATTTAAGGCAAATCCGCCTGAATTGGCCTTAACTCGCTAAAATAGCGGGTTAGGCACAAATTCTCATGAAAAAATACTTTATTGCTGGCATTTTGGTTTGGATTCCGATGGCGGTCACGATTTGGGTGATCACATGGGGGCTGGGTGTCATCGATCAAATTTTTGGTTGGGTAATGTCGGCCATCATTACGCTTTCGCCTGGTCAATTTTCAGGGGAATTACGGCATTTCCGTGAAATCCCGGGGCTTGGGATTCTGATCGTATTGGCAGTGATTGGATTTACGGGCTTCCTTGCAATTAATTTTGCGGGCCAATGGTGGCTCAAGCTCTGGGACCGAACCGTGACCCGTATCCCAATCGTGCGCTCCATTTATTCGAGTGTGAAGCAGGTTTCCTCCACTTTATTTTCTGGAAATAACCAAGCGTTTCGTAAAGCTCTGTTGATTCGTTATCCACATCTTGAGTCATGGGTAATCGCTTTCCAAACCGGCACCGCAGCGCCTGAAGTGAACAATAAGTTGGGTGGTGAATATGTCAATGTATTTTTGCCCACCACACCAAATCCAACCTCCGGCTTTTTTATGATTGTGCCGCGTGCCAATGTAATCGAGCTGGATATGAGCGTGCAAGAAGCGCTCAAGCATATTGTGTCGATGGGTTCGGTGGCACCTCGAATCGCTCAACCCAAGACCCTCAATCAACCTCATTAGGAATACTTATGTCGATGCGCAGTCATACCTGTGGTCAGGTTACTGATTCTTTAATTGGTCAAGAAATTACCCTCGCTGGCTGGGTTAATCGCCGGCGCGATCATGGCGGCGTCATTTTTATTGATCTGCGCGATCGAGAGGGATTTGTACAAGTGGTTTGCGACCCAGACCGTCCCGATATGTTTAAACAGGCCGAAGAGGTCCGTAACGAATACTGTATTCAAATTAAAGGCTTGGTTCGCGCAAGACCGGCTGGAACCGAGAACCCAGATTTAATCAGCGGTAAGGTTGAGGTTCTGTGCCATGACTTACATGTATTAAATGCATCGGTAACCCCACCATTTCAGCTTGATGATGACAATCTTTCTGAAACGACGCGCTTGACCCATCGGGTCTTGGATTTACGTCGTCCGCAAATGCAAAAGAATTTGCGTTTGCGTTATCAGGTTGCTATGGAAACAAGACGTTATTTAGATGCGGCCGGATTTATTGACATTGAAACGCCAATGCTTACGAAGAGCACCCCAGAGGGCGCACGCGATTATCTGGTGCCGTCACGCGTTCACGATGGTCAATTTTTTGCTTTGCCCCAATCGCCTCAATTATTCAAGCAATTATTGATGGTGGCCGGTTTTGATCGCTACTACCAAATTACGAAATGCTTTCGTGATGAAGATCTGCGTGCGGATCGCCAACCTGAATTTACCCAAATTGATTGTGAAACCGCATTTTTAGACGAGCTTGAGATCCGCTCTCTCTTTGAAAATATGATGCGACATATTTTTAAAACCGTGATGAAGGTGGAGCTACCCAATCCATTCCCTATCATGCCGTATTCAGAGGCGATGGCGCGTTATGGTTCCGATAAACCCGATTTACGGGTTGCAATGGAATTTACTGAATTAACTGACCTGATGCGTGATGTTGATTTCAAAGTATTTTCGGGACCCGCCAATCAAGAGGGTGGTCGGGTTGTAGCCTTATGCGTTCCTGGCGGAGCAGAAATCAGCCGTAGCGAAATCGATGATTACACGCAATTTGTATCGATCTATGGCGCTAAGGGCTTGGCATGGATTAAGGTTAATTCAGTTGCAGAAGGGCGCAATGGATTGCAGTCGCCGATTGTAAAAAATCTACACGATGCTGCAATTGCCGGAATATTAGAGAGAACCAAAGCAAAAGATGGCGACCTGATTTTCTTTGGTGCAGATAAAACCAAGATCGTTAATGATGCGATTGGAAATCTTCGTCTGCGAATTGGTCATTCGGATTGGGGTAAGAAACAGGGACTCTTTACAGAAGGTTGGAAGCCATTATGGGTGGTTGATTTCCCAATGTTTGATTACGATGAAGATGATGCCCGTTGGGTTGCCTGTCATCATCCTTTCACTAGCCCCAAAGATGAACACCTGAAGCTATTAGAAACTGATCCCGGTAAATGCCTGGCAAAAGCCTATGACATGGTATTGAATGGTAGCGAAATCGGTGGTGGATCGGTTCGTATTCATCAAGAGGTTGTCCAAAGTCAGGTATTTCGTGCACTGAAGATTGGGCCAGACGAAGCGAAAGCAAAATTCGGTTTCTTATTGGATGCCCTGCAATACGGCGCACCTCCCCACGGAGGAATTGCGTTTGGATTGGATCGCATTGTGACCATGATGACGGGTGCAGAGTCGATTCGCGATGTGATTGCCTTCCCCAAGACTCAGCGCGCACAATGTTTATTGACGCAAGCTCCAAGTCCTGTCGATGAGCGTCAATTGCGTGAACTACATATCCGGTTACGCAATACCAATCCGGTGGGTTGATTTGAAAATCCCGATTTCGGTTTTAGTCCTTATTCACAACAGAAATCGGGAAGTCCTTCTGCTCGAGCGGGCAGATCGGCCAGGATTTTGGCAATCGGTCACTGGTAGTCTTGATTTTATTGATGAGCCACTCGAGAGCGCGGCGATTCGAGAGGTGGCCGAAGAGACCGGTATCAACATCCAAGCCCTGCCTTTGGATGCTCTTCAAAATCTTCATCATGCCGTGCAGTATGAGATTTATCCAGGTTGGCGTCATCGCTACCCCCCGGGGGTCGAGCGCAATACGGAGCACTGGTTTGCTCTGGAGGTTCCCACAAATACTACGATTCGGTTAGCGCCTCGGGAGCATTTGCAGTATGTTTGGCTGCCTTATCAAGAGGCTGCACAAAAGTGTTTTTCTCATACCAATCGAGATGCCATTTTGCAGTTTTACAACGATTCCTCTCAGTTGACACGATGAGAGGCGCTCAGAACCAGCCATCGGGTGGCATGCTGCCCATCAAGCGAGCCGCTAATCGTTCGGATTGGCAAGTCATTAAAGATCTTTTGCCATATCTGTTTGAGCATCGCTTTCGGGTTCTCTTTGCTATGTTGTGCTTAGTGGCTGCCAAATTTGCTAACTTGGGTGTCCCGATTGTTTTAAAGGACCTGATTGATGCCATGAACATCAAGCCCGGTTCTTTGCAAAGTTATTTAATCGTTCCTGCGGGCCTGATTGTGGGTTACGGCGCATTGCGCTTACTTGCATCACTGTTTTCCGAGTTACGTGAATTACTTTTTGCAAAAGTGACCCAAAGTGCTGTGCGCAAGATTGCGTTACAAGTATTTGAGCATTTGCATGCCTTGAGCTTACAGTTTCATTTAGGTCGTCAGACCGGTGGAGTGAGTCGCGATATTGAACGAGGGACACGTGGTATTCAAACTCTGGTCTCATTCTCGCTCTACAGTATTTTGCCAACCATGATTGAATTCGCTTTGGTGTTGGCATATTTCGCTTATAACTACGATATTTGGTTTGCAATTATTACCTTTGTTGCATTAGTCATCTATATTTTTTATACGATCAAAGTAACCGAATGGCGCACTCATTATCGGCGAACGATGAATGAAATGGATTCAAAAGCCAATCAACGCGCGATTGATTCCTTGATTAACTTTGAGACTGTTAAGTATTTTGGAAATGAGCATTTTGAAGCGCGTCGCTACGACGAAAATCTTAAGCATTATCAGTCTGCTGCAATCCTCTCACAACAATCTTTAGCGATTCTGAATCTAGGTCAGCAGGCAATTATTGCAGTCGGCTTGGTTTTAATTCTATGGCGAGCCACTCAGGGCGTGGTCGATGGATCGATGACCTTAGGTGATTTAGTGCTTGTGAATACGCTCATGATTCAGTTATACATCCCCTTAAATTTCTTGGGGGTGATTTATCGTGAAATGAAGCAGTCGATCACCGATATGGATCACATGTTCACGCTTTTGAATGAAGACCAAGAAATCAAAGATTCCAAAAATGCCAAGCCTTTGCTTATTCGGGATTTTGCTAAGGGCCCCGAGGTTCGGTTTGAGCATGTCTACTTTTCGTATAACGAGAAGCGTGAGATTTTGAAGGATTTGAGTTTTACGATTCCAGCCGGGACGATTACCGCGGTAGTTGGGCAAAGTGGGGCTGGCAAAAGTACCTTAGCGAGATTACTCTTTCGCTTTTACGATGTGCAATCTGGTGCGATCCTATTGGATGGCCAAAATATTCAAGATGTGGAGCAAGCTAGTCTACGCAAAGTGATTGGCATTGTTCCTCAAGACACCGTCTTGTTCAATGACACGATTGCCTACAACATTGCCTATGGAAGCCCGCAGGCAAGTCGTGAGGCGATTGTAGAGGCAGCGCGTGCCGCACAGATGAGCCAGTTTATTGAACATCTGCCAGAGGGGTACGACACCCCTGTGGGCGAACGCGGTCTCAAGCTTTCTGGTGGCGAGAAGCAACGGGTTGCGATTGCACGCACCCTCTTAAAGAAGCCTGCCCTATTAATTTTTGATGAAGCTACTTCGGCGCTTGATTCAAAGACCGAGCGCGCCTTTCAGGAAGAATTGTTCAATTTGGCAAAAAATCGGACCACCTTAATCATTGCCCATCGATTGTCAACGGTAGTACATGCCGACCAAATCTTAGTCATGGAGCACGGGCAAATCATCGAACGCGGTACGCATTATGAGCTTTTAGAGTCCAATGGCCGCTATGCTTCCATGTGGCAGTTACAAGAAAACGCACCGATTGACCCTGATCAAGCCATTGATAATTAGGCTTAAAATTGGCAAATGCAAACCTCACAGCCCTCCTCAAGTCGTCAGCTGCATTTAGAGGGCGCGTTTGCGGCGGCACTAGCCGTTGCCGATCCTAAAAAAATCGTTCCAGAGTATCTTGCCAAAATTTTTCCAAAGGGTAAGGTTCCGCAAGGTCGATGTCTCGTGGTTGGCGCAGGTAAAGCAAGCGCTGCGATGGCAAGTGCTCTAGAGAGCTATGCCAAAAGCCATTGGCCAGATACATCAATCGATGGTTTAGTAATTACTCGTTATGGTCATGCATCGCCAACGCAACAGATCAAGATCCTTGAAGCCGGCCATCCAGTACCCGATCAGGCTGGAATGGATGGTGCTGCTGAAGTATTACGCTTGGTCAGTACCTTACAGCCTGGGGATACCCTTATTGCGCTTGTTTCTGGTGGTGGCTCGAGTTTATTAACCTTGCCGCAGCCAGGAATCACGATCGATGACATGCGTAAGACCACCGAAGCTTTACTCAATAGCGGTGCCCCGATTGAAGAAATGAATATTGTCCGCAAACATTTGTCGGCCATCTTGGGCGGTAATTTGGCGCGCGCTGCTCTGTCGCGCGGTGCTCAAGTCGAGGCTTTACTCATTTCGGACGTGACTGGCGATCATCCGGCTGACATTGCGAGTGGACCATGTGCAGCAGATTACTCAAGTTATGGTGATGCATTACAAATTTTCGCGAAATACCATTTAGATGAACGAAGTATTCCGGGTTCTGTATTAACCCATTTGCAAAAAGGATTGGCGGGTGAGATCCCAGAAACCTTAAAGCAAGCGGACATTGATCAACATTGCTATCCCCTACGCAACCATGTGATTGCAACGGCACATCGCAGTCTTGAGGCTGCTGCGCAATATTGCAAAGGCCTTGGATATACTGCCATTATTCTGGGGGATACGATTACCGGTGAAGCTAAAGACGTTGGTCTTGTGCACGCGGGTATCGCACGTGAGTTAGCCCATCATGCCAGCTGGGGGAAGCTCCCCGTGGCGCTGATTTCTGGTGGGGAGTGCACAGTCACTTTGCCTCCTGGAACGCAAGGGCGCGGCGGTCGTTGCTCCGAGTTTCTCCTGTCTTTATTTGCAGCGACTTCTGACCTAAAGACTTTATCTGCCATTGCTGCCGATACTGATGGCATCGATGGCAGTGAAAAAAATGCAGGTGCTTGGTTTACTCCCGAGCTACGCTTGCATGCCCAAGAGAAAGACTTGCGTGCCAGTCGCTATCAACAAGCGCATGATTGTTATGGCTTCTTTGCTGAACTCAATGCCCTAGTTCATACAGGCCCGACCTTAACCAATGTGAATGATTTTCGGATGATTTTGATCGACTGACCATGAACAGAACGCTTACCATCACGCGCCCAGACGATTGGCATTTGCATGTTCGAGATGGCGCTGTCTTAAATGATGTCTTAGCGCATACTGCTGCCCAATTTGGACGCGCAATCATCATGCCTAACTTGAAGCCACCAGTTACAACGGTTGATTTAGCCAAAGCCTATGAGGCTCGGATTCAGAAGGCATTAAAACAACTGGGAATCAGTCATTTCTCCCCGCTCATGACCTTGTATCTCACTGACAATACGTCAGCGAACGAGGTTAAAAAAGCCAGCGAGAATGGCATTATTGGATTTAAGTTGTATCCCGCGGGCGCAACAACGAATAGCGATGGTGGTGTCACAGATATTAAAAAGGCATACCCCGCCCTAGAGGCGATGCAGCGTTATTCGGTACCCCTATTAATTCATGGTGAAGTTACTGAGCAGGCGATTGATATCTTTGATCGTGAAGCGGTATTTATTGATCGGATCTTGGACCCTATTCGTAAGCATTTCCCAGAACTCCGTATCGTGTTTGAGCACATTACGACGAAGCAGGCGGCCCACTATGTGCGTGATGCAAATACCAATGGCAAGAACACCTTGGCTGCGACGATTACCGCTCACCATTTACTCATGAACCGAAATAGTTTGTTTACTGGCGGTATTCGTCCTCACCACTATTGCTTACCAGTTCTAAAGCGTGAGGAGCATCGAGTTGCATTAGTGGAAATGGCAACCAGCGGTAACCCTCGTTTCTTCTTAGGAACCGATAGTGCTCCTCATCCAAAAGGGGAAAAGGAGAGTAGCTGTGGGTGTGCGGGGTGCTATACCGCGCATAATGCACTGGGTCTCTACGCAGAGGCTTTTGATAGTGTTGGGAAACTTGATCGACTCGAGGGATTTGCCAGTCATTTTGGTGCTGACTATTACGGCTTATCACGACATGCAGAAACAATTACTCTGATTAATCAACCGCAGACTGTACCATTTGAGTACCCTATGGGCGCTTCGATCCTGGTGCCTTTGCGCGCGGGTGAAACCATCGGCTGGTCCATCGCCCATTAATTTAGCAGTGCAAATTCGTTTCCTCGTTTAGACTGTCATCGCAGAGTTAACCAGGCAATCGCTGCTTTCGTAAGAAGGGAGAGGAAAGTCCGGACTCCATAGGGCAGGGTGTTGGCTAACAGCCATCCACGGTGACGTGCGGAATAGGGCCACAGAGACGAGCGTATTGAGTTACGGTGAAACGCGGCAACCTCCACTCGGAGCAATCCCAAGTAAGCAAATGTTGACATGGCCCGTCGAGTTTGCGGGTAGGGAGCTTGAGCCTGTAGGTAACTGCAGGCCTAGAGGAATGATTGCCCCCTAATGCAAATTAGGGCGACAGAATCCGGCTTATCGGTTAACTCTGCACTACCTCAAAGCTATATGTAATTTCAGCTGTTTTGCCAAGCATTGCAGTTGCTGAGCAATACTTGTCGTGAGACAGCCCAATCGCCCGTTCAACCTTACTGGGGTCTAAGTTCGAGCCCTTCACCAAAAAATGTAGATTTATTTTGGTGAATACCTTCGGATCGGATTCTGCGCGCTCAGCTTTTACAGACACCTCACAGCCGCTCACGGCTTGACGGGAGCGCTGTAGGATTAAAACCACATCAAAGGCTGTGCAACCCCCGGCGCCTGCCAGTAAGAGCTCCATCGGGCGAGGCGCTAAGTTATTTCCACCAGCTTCAGGGGCACCATCCATATTGAGGATATGACCTGTACCCGTCTGTGCCATAAACGCCATCCCAGCATCAGGCAACCAGTTTATTTTGCATTCCATCATATAAAAATCCTCAAATAATAATATTTCTATTTAAATCAATACGTTATATCAAAAAGTGGCTCTGTAAGTCTTATATAAAAGATAGGGTAAACCCAAATTTTTTCTTGCAATGCACAAGATTTAGTCCTAAAATTTCTTCATTGATGTCAACCTTGATTTACTTAAAGTCGTTTTTTGAATATCAAGTTTGCATTCTACTGATGTCTCCTCCACCCAAACATTGGTGGATTTCAACCCGGGATTGATTCCCGGGTTTTTTTTGATATACAATCCAATGCTTTACTGAATTACCGATTCGGTCAGCGGTAATTTGTTGGACCAATTGAGAAGTTTGATCTGCGAGCCTGCAAACATAAGCGGAGCCAAAGTGCGATTTCTGAATTGGAGTATGTTGACCAAACAATTTGAAAGTAATCATGAAAACCTTTTCCGCAAAACCGCATGAGGTAAAGCGCGAGTGGTTCGTGATTGACGCTACGGACAAAGTCCTCGGTCGTGTCGCCAGTGAAGTGGCACTCCGTCTACGCGGCAAGCACAAACCCGAATTTACCCCTCACGTCGATACTGGCGATTTCATTGTCGTTATTAACTCATCCAAACTTCGCGTCACTGGAAGTAAGGGACTTAATAAGATTTATTACCGTCATAGTGGCTATCCTGGTGGTATTAGCTCGACCAACTTTGACAAGATGCAGGCACGCTTTCCAGCGCGCGCTCTTGAGAAGGCCGTGAAAGGCATGTTGCCTAAAGGCCCCCTTGGCTACGCCATGATCAAGAAGCTCAAAGTCTATGGCGATGCTACGCATCCCCACGCGGCTCAACAGCCTAAACCTTTAGAGATTTAAGGAAGCGATATGTACGGAAATTGGAACTACGGAACAGGACGTCGCAAGAGCTCAGTGGCTCGCGTCTTCATTAAATCAGGTAAGGGCGAGATTACCGTGAATGGTAAGCCCATTGACGCTTATTTTGCTCGTGAAACCTCACGCATGATTGCACGTCAGCCTTTAGCGCTGACTAGCAATCTAACCACGTTTGATATTCAAGTGAACGTTAGTGGTGGCGGCGAGACCGGCCAAGCTGGCGCAGTGCGTCATGGCGTAACCCGTGCGCTGATTGATTATGATGCGGCTCTCAAGCCAACCCTGTCAAAAGCTGGATTGGTGACTCGTGATGCCCGTGAGGTTGAGCGTAAAAAAGTTGGTTTACACGGCGCTCGCCGTCGTAAGCAATTTAGTAAGCGTTAAGCGACACCGAAATGTCTGGAAGGGGCCGCTAATGCGGCCCTTTATTTTTATACAATTTGCTTATTGATGAGTGGCAACGGAGAAGAGCATGATTAAAGTCGGTATTGTGGGTGGCACGGGGTATACAGGCGTTGAATTGCTTCGTCTTTTAGCCCAGCATCCTCAGGTTCAACTGCATTCGATCACTTCTCGATCTGAAGCTGGCATGGCCGTTGCTGAAATGTTTCCATCCTTACGCAATCGCGTGGATTTGAAATTTACGACACCAGAGAATGCCAAGCTTACTGAGTGTGACGCTGTATTTTTTGCGACTCCTCACGGTGTGGCAATGGCGCAAGCTAAAGAATTACTCGCAGCCAACGTGAAGATATTGGATCTTGCCGCAGACTTTCGTCTTCAAGACACCAAGGTCTTTGAGCAATGGTATGGAATGCCGCACGCATGCCCAGACATCTTGAAGGAGGCTGTTTATGGTTTGCCTGAAATCAATCGGGAGAAAATCAAAGAGGCTCGGGTTGTTGGCTTAGCGGGTTGCTATCCAACATCCGTACAGTTAGGGCTCGCTCCATTGTTATCGCCAAAGAACGGGTTCCCAAAGCCGCTCATTGATGCCCAACGAATCATTGCCGACTGTAAATCTGGAACTTCTGGTGCGGGCCGTAAAGCTGAAATTGCTACCTTGCTATCTGAAGCGAGCGATAACTTCAAAGCGTATGCCGTTAAGGGCCATCGCCATCTACCCGAGATAACGCAAGGCTTAAAGGCTATTGCAGGGCATGATCAGGTAGCGTTGACCTTTGTGCCTCATCTAACCCCGATGATTCGGGGGATTCACTCAACCCTGTACGTTCAGTTAACACCAGAGGGTAGAGCGGTTGACTTTCAGGCGCTGTACGAAGATTTTTATGCCAATGAGCCCTTCGTGGATGTCATGCCAGCAGGGAGTCATCCAGAAACCCGCTCAGTGCGCGGCAGTAATGGCATGAAGATTGCGGTTCATCGTCCTGGCGGTGGCGATATCCTCGTCATTTTGGTGGTTGAGGATAATTTAGTGAAAGGCGCCTCGGGCCAAGGTGTCCAGTGCCTAAATATCATGTTTGCCTTTCCTGAATCCATGGGCCTAGAGCAGATCGCCCTCATGCCATGATTCACCCTGTGCAAATAGGGGAATTAGAGCCTACAATCAATCGTATAGATGCTTAAAAGGGAGTAATCATGACCGCTACCAATACCGCTGTTGATCAAGCTTCAGCCATGGCTGAGCCACCAGTGCCATTGATATTTACCGATAGTGCAGCCGCTAAGGTTGCTGACTTAATTGCCGAAGAAGGAAATCCTGAGTTAAAGCTTCGTGTCTTTGTTCAGGGCGGTGGATGTTCAGGATTTCAGTATGGGTTTACTTTTGATGACGCTGTTAATGAAGATGACACCAGTTTTGAAAAAAACGGGGTGACCCTGTTGGTCGATTCGATGAGCTTTCAATATCTTGTTGGCGCAGAGATTGACTACAAAGAAGATATCAACGGTTCGCAGTTCGTGATCAAAAATCCAAATGCAACCACCACCTGTGGATGCGGATCATCTTTTTCAGCCTAATTGATTTCAGGCGGGGTAGAGCGTCCCAAGGATTCGTAAACCTTTTGCTCCAGTGACGGCCGGCACATTTGCTGGCCGTTTTTGCATGAAGGCCCAGGCTAGCCAGGCAAACGCGAGACCTTCGACCAACTGGGGATCAATCCCAAATTGGGCTGATGACGCAATCCTTAGGTTCGGTAGTTTATGACGCGCCTGAATTTTAAGAAGCTCAAGTAAGGCAATATTCTTAACACCGCCCCCGCACACGATTAGGGTCTGAGTATTGCTTGCAAACGATCGCAATGCACCAAGGGTGCTATCAATCGTGAGCTGCAAGAGGGTAGCTTGAACATCTTCAGGGGCAATCGAGAGCCCTGTCATCAAACTGTTTAGCCATTGCAAATTAAAGTGGTCACGCCCCGTACTCTTTGGAGGATGCTTTGCAAAGTAAGGATCTTGTAACATCCGTGCTAAGAGTTCTGAATTGGGTTTGCCCGTACTGGCCCACCGCCCGTCATCGTCAAACGCTCTTCCAAGATGATGATGCACCCAGGCATCGAGTAATAAATTACCTGGCCCACAATCAAAACCAGTTACTTCACCGGATGCTGGAAGAATCGTTAAATTAGCAATCCCACCAATGTTCAAAATGGCGCGATTTTCAAGGGGATCATAAAATTGCTCACGATGAAAGGCGGGTACTAGAGGCGCACCTTGGCCACCAGCGGCCATATCGCGCGCACGAAAATTAGCAATGACCTTGATTCCGGTGAGTTCAGCCAATAAGGCTGCATTTAGGCTCTGATGGGTATAGCTTTTAAGCGGATCAGAAGCGGGTTGATGACGCAGTGTTTGCCCATGGGCACCAATTGCACTGACTGCACTTGGCTGGATATTTTGAATCCGCAACAGCTCTTGACATACCTGTGCATAGGCATTGGCAAGCGCGTTGGCTGCAAGGTGTTCGCGGTGAAGCTCGTTGCTGCAAGCAAATTGCAATTCGGCAAGCTCCGATCTCAGGTCCGCATCAAAACCTACACTATGCGACTGAATCAGTCGGGCTTTCCCATTAGCATCGATTTCGGCCAAGACTGCATCGATACCATCGAGGCTGGTTCCCGACATGAGCCCAATCCATAGAGAGCTCGAGGCGTTTGCTTGATTAGAATTCAAGGGTGTGGCGAACTTTCTTGAGAATGCGACAATATTACGTTAACGATATTAAACCCTTAATTTAACTGAAAAAATTAGGCATGAGCACAAAACCCTATCCGGTAACCCCACGCGTTCTTGAGGCTATGGAAGTTACCAAGCGTGGCTGTGAGGAGTTATTGGTCGAGGCAGATTGGTTGCAAAAATTAGCGCGCAGCGAAGCAACCCACAAACCCTTACGAATTAAATTGGGCCTGGATCCAACTGCACCGGATATTCATTTGGGGCATACGGTTGTTCTAAACAAGCTACGTCAGCTACAAGATCTAGGTCATACCGTCATTTTCTTGATTGGCGACTTTACCAGCATGATTGGCGATCCGTCTGGGCGCAATAGCACCCGTCCGCCATTAACCCCAGAAGAGATTGCAGTCAATGCAAAAACGTATTATCAGCAAGCTAGCATCATCTTAGATCCCAGTAAAACGGAAGTACGTTACAACAGCGAGTGGTGCGATGCCTTAGGCGCGCGCGGCATGATAACGTTGGCGGCTAAATACACAGTGGCTCGGATGCTAGAGCGCGATGACTTTACCAAGCGCTATCGGGGTGGTGTGCCGATTTCGGTGCACGAGTTTTTGTATCCACTCATGCAGGGTTATGACTCAGTGGCCTTACAAAGTGATTTAGAGCTTGGGGGCACCGATCAAAAATTTAATCTTCTCGTCGGGCGCGAATTACAAAAAGAGTATGGCCAAGAGCCGCAATGCATCTTGACCATGCCTCTTTTGGTAGGTCTTGATGGGGTTGAGAAGATGAGTAAGTCCAAGGGCAATTACATCGGTATTAACGAGCCCGCCAATGAGATGTTTGGCAAGGTGATGAGTATTTCCGATGAGCTCATGTGGAGCTACTTCACATTATTGTCATTTAGACCGATGGCCGAAATCGATCTCATGAGGCAAGAGGTGGCGGCGGGACGAAATCCGCGGGATTGCAAAGTGTTATTGGGTCAAGAGATTGTGGCCCGTTTTCATTCGCAGGTAGCTGCAGAGAAGGCGCTGGAAGACTTTAATCATCGCGCCAAAGGCGGAATACCCGACGATATTCCTACGCTTGAGTTAACGGGGGCTCCGCTCGGTATTGCTGCTCTTTTGAAGGCTGCTAATTTGGTGCCATCGACCTCGGAGGCGAACCGCAATATTGAGCAACATGGTGTACGGATTGATGGATCAGTTGTGAGTGATAAGACCCTGAAATTGGAGCCCGGCACTTATGTGGTTCAAGTTGGTAAGCGCCGCTTTGCCAAAGTCACGCTCTTAAAATAACGTCACTCAATCGAGTAAATCGAGGTTTGCAGAGCTACTTGGCGCCTTGAGGCCAAAATGCTCATAACACTGACGAGTCGCAATGCGGCCACGCGAGGTGCGTTGTAAATATCCCTGTTGAATTAGAAAGGGTTCCAATACGTCTTCAATAGTGTCGCGTTCTTCGCCAATGGCTGCAGCCAAGTTATCAATACCGACTGGACCCCCATTGAATTTATGCAAGATCGCCTCAAGTAGTTTGCGATCCATCACATCAAAGCCCATTGGATCAACGTCTAACATAGCTAAGGCGGCGTCAGCCATTGATTTTGTGATTACTCCGCTACCCTTCACCTCAGCATAGTCCCGAACCCGACGAAGTAAGCGGTTCGCAATCCGAGGAGTGCCGCGGGCGCGACGCGCGATCTCGCTTGCACCCTGGGGATCAATCTGGGCATTCAGTAAGGTGGCCGAACGTTCAATAATTTTAGTAAGCTCAGCGGATGAATAAAACTCAAGTCTTGCCACAATCCCAAAGCGATCGCGCAAGGGATTGGTTAGCATACCAGCACGCGTCGTTGCTCCAATTAATGTGAAGGGCTTGAGGTCCAACTTCACACTGCGGGCTGCAGGACCCTCACCAATCATGATATCGAGCGAATAATCCTCAAGAGCTGGATAAAGAATCTCTTCAACGACTGGTGAGAGCCGATGAATCTCATCAATAAAAAGGACATCGTTTTCTTCGAGGTTGGTAAGAAGTGCGGCAAGATCACCGGGGCGATCCAATACTGGACCACTAGTTTGTCGAAGATTAACCCCAAGCTCTCGGGCAATGATGTGCGCTAGGGTCGTTTTACCTAAACCGGGTGGGCCGAACAATAAAACATGATCTAAGGCTTCTTTGCGCTTACGGGTCGCATTGATAAAAATTTCAAGTTGTGAGCGTGCTTTGCTTTGACCAACGTATTCATCGAGCTGCTTTGGTCGAAGGGCGCGCTCAAATACGGCTTCGGCTTGCCCAGCCCCGGGGCTAACAATCCGCTCATCACCATCATCAGCATCTAAGTTATCAGTATGAATTACCACGACTTAACCTTTTGAAAGAGATTTCAAGGCGATCTTAATCCCGTCGGAGACACTGGTATCGGCAGGGATTTGGCGAACTGCCAGATGCGCCTCTTTATCCGAGTATCCCAAGGAAACCAATGCTTGAATCACCTCGGAAGTGGTATCGGGCTTGCCAGATGGATTCTGGGAAATTCCTAAATCGGGGGCTAATTTACCTTTGAGTTCTAACAAAAGGCGTTCTGCCGTCTTTTTGCCAATACCAGGAACCCGAACTAAGGCGCCTGGGTCTTGGGTAGCAATTGCTTGAATCAACTCGTCCACGCTCATACCTGATAGTACCGCTAGGGCAGTACGTGCCCCAACCCCGCTGATCTTGATAAGCGCTCGGAAGGCGTTACGTTCGGTTTCGGTGGCAAAACCAAACAATTGTTGTTGATCCTCGCGCACATGGAAATGCGTGAGGAGGGTAATCATTTGACCCACAGGTGGTAATTGATACAGGGTGCTCATCGGCACGTCGACTTCGTAGCCGACCCCATGGCAATCAATCAGCAATTTAGGAGCTGAAATCGTAATAAGCGTGCCATGGATACGTCCAATCATGCCTCTATCTTAACGCTTTGCTTTACTCATTTGAACCTGATGATGGTGAGCTGCACAAATGGCGACCCCAAGCGCATCGGCTGCATCGGGTGATGGACTTTTTTTGAGCTTGAGTAAGCGCTTTACCATTTCTTGCATTTGTGTTTTGTTGGCCCGGCCAGTACCGACGATCGCCTGCTTGACGCCACGGGCGCTGTATTCAGAGACCGAAAGACCAGTCGATACAAGGGCAGCAATCACGGCACCTCGCGCTTGACCCAGCATCAGGGTAGACCGTGGATTCACGTTTAAAAAGATTTCCTCAATGGCAGCGGCATCGGGCTGATAGCAAAGGAGTACCTCTTGGACGCCTTGATACAAGGTTCCAAGACGATGAGGTAAGCCTAAGGCAACCTCGCCACTCTCAATCGTGCCCGAACTAACGTAGCGTAATTGTTGGCCTTCAAGTTCAATGACTCCAAAGCCAGTAGTTCGTAAGCCAGGATCGATACCTAACCAGCGCATGATTAATGTCTAAAGTGTCGTGTACTTGTGAACACCATTGCAATGCCATGCTCATTAGCCGCCTCAATCACTTCAGGATCCCGCATGCTGCCCCCGGGCTGAATGACACTAGTCGCGCCTGCAGCCACCACCACATCCAGACCATCACGAAACGGGAAGAAGGCATCACTCGCAACCGCAGAACCCTTGAGACTTAGGCCAGCATGCTCAGCCTTAATGCTTGCAATTCGGGCAGAGTCAATCCGACTCATTTGACCAGCACCGATTCCTAAAGTCATGCCATTGGCGCAATACACAATTGCATTAGACTTCACAAATTTGGCGACTCGCCAAGCAAACATCAGGTCTGCTAATTCAGTGGGACTCGGCTGACGCTTGGTTACCACCTGTAATTCCTGGGGGAGCACATTTTTTGAATCGCTCGATTGCACTAACAGACCGCCCCCAACGCGTTTGAAGTCAAATTGATTTAGAGGATTAGCCCCTTCCTTAGGAAGCGGAATTTCGAGAAGACGTACATTTTGTTTAGCAGCAAAGATTGCCCTGGCAGACTCGCTAAAAGAGGGGGCGATCAGCACTTCAACAAATTGCTTTGCAATTGCTGTAGCGCATGCCTCATCACAGGGACGATTGAGTGCAATGATTCCGCCAAAAGCAGAAGTTGGATCGGTTTGTAATGCTTTTAGGTAGGCTTTTTCTGCGGTATCTGCTATTGCTACACCACAAGGGTTGGCATGTTTAATAATGACACACGCCGCTTGATCCTGACTAATGGATTTAACGCATTCCCAAGCAGCATCCGAGTCAGCAATATTGTTAAATGACAACTCTTTGCCTTGAAGCTGTTGGTAATGAGCGAGACTGCCAACCGGTGGTACGAGGTCCTTATAAAACGCTGCAGATTGGTGAGGGTTCTCACCATAGCGCATTTCTTGAACGCGCTCAAATGCCAAATGCAGAGTCTGTGGATAGGGATGGCGCTTTTGATGATCTTGCGTATCGTCTAAAGAACTTAAGTAGTTCGCAATCGCTCCATCATATTGAGCGGTATGGGTAAACACTTTTTTTGCAAGTGCCAAGTTGGTTGCAAACGACACTGTATTCTGATTACGGCACATCTCATCCAAAACCATTGTGTAATCCGCTGGGGAAATGAGTACGGTGACATCTTGATGATTTTTAGCAGCAGCACGTAACATGGCTGGTCCACCAATATCAATATTCTCAACCGCCTCTTCAAAGCTGCACTTGTCTTGACTCACTGTTTGTGTAAAGGGGTAAAGATTAATTACCAATAGATCAATTGGTTCAATCCCATGCTCGGCAATGGCGGCCATATGTTCTTTGGAGTCGCGCCGAGCCAATAAGCCGCCATGAACTTTTGGATGTAAGGTTTTGACCCGACCATCCAACATTTCGGGGAACTTGGTGAGGCTTGCCACTTCAGTAACCGGTAAGCCTTCTTGGGCCAATAGTTTGGCGGTGCCGCCAGTTGAGATCAGTTTTATGCCTAGGCCATGCAGCGCTTGTGCAAACTGAACAATGCCACTTTTATCGGATACGGAGAGGAGGGCTGTACGAATCATGATTAGATTAAGCGATGCTCTAAAAGTTTTTTGCGTAAGGTATTGCGATTAATCCCTAAATAGGACGCTGCTAAAGATTGGTTTTGCTTGGCATGCGCCATGACCAGCTCTAACATCGGTTTTTCAACCACACTCAAGACCATTTGATAAATATCATTGGGCGGCGTGCCTTTGAGGTCATCGAGGTAGCGTTGCAAATTGATTTCAATGCATTCTGTAACAGGATGTTTATTGCTTTTCATGATGGTTCAATTAGGCTGCTTCTAAAAATAAAAGATGATCGGAGTGGAGCTTCATTTCGTCAAAATAATCATTGACGAGTTGCAATTGGGTTTTGCAATCCTCAGTACTATTCATTTGGTGACGAAACGCATGCGAGTTGCGTAAGCCTTTGCAGTACCAGGCAATATGCTTACGTGCAGTTCGCAGACCTGTGTACTCGCCATAGAATGCGTAGTGATCGAGCAAATGCTCATTAAGAATCGCTTGAATTTCATGAACCCGTGGGGGAGGCAGGAGTTCACCCGTTTTTAGATAGTGCTCAATTTCCCGAAAAATCCAGGGTCTACCTTGTGCAGCTCGTCCAATCATGAGCGCATCCGCCCTAGTAATGCGCAAAACCTGCTTAGCTTTCTCGGGGCTGTTGATATCGCCATTCGCAACCACCGGAATTGAAATGCTACTCTTTACAGCCGCAATCGTTTCGTACTCAGCGTCACCGTGGTACAAGTCCGCTCTGGTACGTCCATGAATCGTGAGCATCGAAATTCCAGCCTCTTGCGCAATTTTTGCAATTTCTTGCGCATTCTTATGATCACGATCCCAGCCGGTTCTAATTTTGAGCGTCACGGGCACCGCATCAGGGCCAGTGCCAGCGGCTTGAACCACCGACTCCACAATTTGCTGAACTAAAGGTTGATCTTTTAGGAGGGCAGAACCAGCTGCGACATTGCAAACTTTTTTTGCTGGGCAGCCCATATTGATATCAATGATTTGGGCGCCTCGATCCACATTCAAGCGAGCTGCTTGCGCCATCATCTTTGGATCTGCTCCTGCAATTTGGACTGCAATGGGTTTGAACTCGCCAACATGGTTAGCGCGCCTCAAGGTTTTTTCACTATTCCATAGCATGGCATTGGAGGCGATCATTTCCGAGACCGCATAACCTGCCCCTAATTTTTTACATAATTGTCGAAAGGGGCGATCGGTAACACCAGCCATCGGCGCAACAAATAGAGCATTGGCTAGTGAGTAAGGACCGATTTGCATACCGAGGGAAATGGATCTGAATTGGAGGCATCACTGTACCACACCCGTTCCTTAACTGCCTAATTTTTAGGCAATCTAGCGCCGGCCAAACATCATTTGCTTGGCAAGAGTTATTTTTACAGGCGGTAGCCAGGCGAGAGCACTGAGTGCTAGGCCACGCGAGACCTGAATGGGGAGTAAGGGCGACGTGAACACGCGTGCTAAGAAGTCGGTAATGCCAATCGTTGCGCGCCGATCAATTTGGCGGCTTTTTGCATACTCAAGCAGTTGGGCTTTTACGGCATTGGGCGTTACCGCCTGTCTTTGCTTAAAGAGATCGGCGAGTTTCTCAGCAAGTAGGTAAGCGTCGCGTAAGCCAAGATTAAGACCTTGGCCAGCCACTGGATGCAAGGTTTGTGCTGCATTGCCAATCCATACCTCATGATCAATACAAACCTCTTTGCGGTAGTTCAAGCCAAGGTCATACAAACGGCGATTAGCGATGTTAGTAAATCGACCCAGGCGTCGACCAAAACTATGCTCCAGTTCATTGAGAAACTCATCATCACTAAGAGCTAGTCGGCGTTGACTCGATTCTGGGGAGGCGCACCAGACTAGATTATGAGTATTGGGCCCTAGATGCGAGGGCAGCAGTGCAAGCGGACCTTCGTCGGTAAAACGCTCCCACGCTTGATGGGCAATTGGATGTTCCACATCCACAGTGCCCACGAGGGCCTCTTGACGGTAATCGCGGCCTGACTCGACCCAATCCTGTTGCTTAAATAACCCACCCTCGGCATGTACGATGCATGCAGCTGGTGGTGTATTGAAGCTTTCATCCGCATTGTGATGCCACACAAAATTCGGTGAATGGGCCCCCAGAGCCCGCAGTGCTTTTCTGAGGGTTAGATGAATATCGCGATAGCGACTAATATGACCCAAGGCATCCTGCCCGAGTTCTTCACGCGTCATTAGGGCTCGACCAAAGTGGCCAACCTGAGAGACGTGAATTCGATGAATCGCAGGGCAATTGGATGGCCAAGCATTGATCGTATCAAGTAATAATTTACTGCCATGCGATAGCGCGATACCACGTTGATCGCCCGACTGAATTTGCTCGTCATCTACAGGATTACGATCAATCAAGGTCAGACTAATGTGTGGATTTTTTTGTAAAAGCCAAGCTGCGCAGGCAAGACCGACAGGACCCCCGCCTTGAATGACAACTGTATGAAATGTGTTCATACACTCATTCATTAAGAGCGGATGATGGACTCAATTTCAACTGGATCAACCGGGACCCCACGGGAAATGAGTTCGCAACCATTGGCAGTCACTAGAGCGTCATCCTCAATCCGAATTCCAATATTCCAATAGGCCTTCGGAATATCCTCAGCTGGGCGTATATAAAGACCGGGTTCGATGGTAAGCACCATGTTCTCTTCAAGCGTGCGCCAAGGTCTTTCGGTATCAGCTTGAGTTACAGTATGAAGTTCGCGATAGGATCCGACGTCATGGACATCCATACCCAACCAATGGCTAGTGCGGTGCATATAAAAACGCTTATAGGCTCCTGTCTCAATGGCATTGTCGAGAGAGCCAACTTCGCCAATCCGAATCAGCTTTTCATCGATTAAGCCTTGCGTCAGAACTTTTACTGCGGCTTGGTGTGGATCGATAAACGAATGCCCAGGGCGGGTCGCATCAACCGCTGCTTGTTGGGCAGCAAGTGTAATGTCATAGAGGGTGCGCTGGGCACTGCTAAATCGTCCATTAATTGGAAAGGTTCGGGTGATGTCGGAGGCATAGCCATGAAGCTCGCACCCGGCATCAATTAAACACAGATCACCATCTATGAGTTCAGCCGATCCTGCACGGTGATGCAATACGCAGGCATTCGCACCGGCGGCCACGATGCTGTTATAGGCAACGCTCTCGGCCCCGTGATAACGAAACTCATAGAGCAACTCGGCTTCTAATTGATATTCACGCTTTCCGGGTTTGCAAGAGCGCATGGCGCGAATGTGAGCTTGGGCAGAAATCGCTGCGGCTTGCCGCATGATGGCGATTTCCTCAGGACCTTTAAACAAACGCATTTCATGCAAAATAGTTTCAATGTCATGAAATACCTCCGGGGCATTGATTCCCATGCGGGCGCGCTGGCGCACCGTGTTCATCCATTGCCGCATCGATGCATCATCATGTGAGGCTGCGGCAAGTTTGATATATACCGCGTTTTGATCTGCTAAAAAATCAGGAAGTTTTTGGTCTAGTTCAGAGTTTGGGTATGCAGCGTTTATCAGTAAATGGGCAGGTGCCTCTTGGGGGCCCAAGCGGTATCCATCCCAAATCTCGCGTTCGAGATCTTTAGGTCGACAGAAGAGGTGGGTCTCATAGCTGGATTTTGTAACCACCATCACTAGGGTAGCCGCAGGCTCTTCGAAACCGGTGAGATAAAAGAAGTCACTGTCATGCCGATAAGGAAAATCGCTATCTCGATTGCGTGCCTTTTCGGGGGCAGTTCCTAGAATGACTACCCCGCCACCTGTTTTGGCTTGAATGATGGATGCCAAGCGATCACGACGCTGTTGGCAGGCATTCATGAGCGGATTGTGCGAGATTGGACGATTCATCTTGATAGTTTTAGGATCGATTTAGTTCAGCTAAGCGTTCGGGACTACCTACATCCTGCCATGAACCTGAATATTTTTCACCGGAGATCTGATGATTAAGCATTGCCCTGCGTAAGATCGGGGCTAATTTAGCACTTTCTCCCCGATTTAACCCATCAAATAAGCTCCGGTGATAGATACCAATCCCTGAAAAAGTCAGTTTTGGACTATTGGAATTCGAATGCTCCTCCCCGCGCACGATGCTGCCATCAAGATAAAAGTCGCCTATCGGATGATGGGGTGGGTTGGGAACCAAAATTAGATGAGCCAAAAGCTGATTTTGGTTACGGAGTTGATTAGCACGTTGGATCAATTCATGAATTGGAAAATTAGGACTAAAAACATCCCCATTAATCACCAGAAAAAAGTCAGCAGGCTTGAGAATGGGCAATGCTTGGCAGATTCCCCCGGCTGTTTCCAGGGCACTTACCTCCGGAGAGTATTGAATCGACAGGCCATATTCATGGCCATTCCCTATGGCCGCCTCGATCTGTTTACCAAGCCAGGCATGGTTGATCACCACATGTTGAATCCCAGCCCGCTGTAGGGATTCTAGATGCCAGCTGAGCAATGATTTACCACGAACGATTAATAAGGGTTTCGGGGTATGGTCGCTTAATGGACGCATGCGCTCCCCTCGACCAGCGGCCAATAAAAGACAAGGTAAATTCTGTGCAGTCATCGATAGTGAACAGTTTAAGACGACTGTTTTGCAACTTGATCCAAAATCCGCAAAATAGGCTTAAAGCAACCGTAACGACTTGCAACCGCGCGCGTATATTTGAGAACCAAGGGAATATCGTTTAAGTAATTGGCTTTACCATCGCGGTGATATAAGCGCGCAAAGATACCTAGGACTTTTAGATGGCGCTGTAAGCCCATCCATTCAAAGTCCCGATAAAAATCCGCAAAATCAGATGGAACTTTCAAGCCAGAAGCGCGAGCTATATCCCAATACTCAATCAAGAAATCAAGTACTTCTTCCTCGGTCCACTCAATATAAGCATCGCGCAATAAAGAGACAATGTCATATGTAATCGGTCCATATAAAGCATCCTGAAAATCCAAAACTCCGGGGTTGTTAGATGAGCAATGCATTAAATTGCGCGAATGAAAATCGCGATGGACATACACCTGCGATTGGGCAAGATTATTTTCTTTGATCAACCAAAAAATAGTATGCAGTTGATTTCTCTCATCATCACTTAGAGTGTATTGATGATGACGTTTTAAATACCACTCATCAAATAGATCGAGTTCGCGCTGCAAGGTTGCATCATCATAAGGTGGCAAAACACCCTCACGACTGGCATATTGCATTTTTACTAAGGCTTGGCTGGCATCTCGGTAAAGTGCTTTTGCATTACTTGGTGATAAGACGCTCAGATAAGTTTGACTTCCTAAATCACTGAGTAGTAAAAATCCTTTTTCCTGGTTTTCGGCGAGGATGATGGGTACATGAAGCCCTGCATCTTTTAAAAGATTAGCAACCTGAATAAAGGGTAAAACGGTCTCTTTATCGGGTGGAGCATCCATCACAATCAGGCTGGGGTATTGGGGGTGAGCGCTAGCGATTCGGAAGTAGCGTCTAAAGCTGGCATCTGCGGAAGCAGGGGCCAAGCCGGTGGGCTCTAGCCCCCAACGGCCCACTAGGCTATCAAGCCATTGATTCAGTTGAATTAAGCGATTGTCAGGCATGATCGATTCGTATAATAAGGGCTGTCTGGATCCATGAGTCATTATCGCCTTCGCGCCGGCATCAGCGCCTATCTTGCATCTTTAAAGACCCCGTTCGTGATCCTGGGTAGGGGGCTATTGGTCGCCGCACTCTTTGTGTCGCTGCCACTGATGGCACAAAACTTAGGCCCAGTCACCAATGCGATTTCACCATTATTACCATCGCCCCAACAAAATCAAGCGCAACAGGAGCTTCAAAGACAAGCGCCAGTTCCGATTGGCGAGCCACCCCGACCATTGCCGGTTGGATCGCTCCCAACCACAACCCTAGTTCCTAGTCGCGCCGAAGTCACGGTCTTAAAGTTAGATGATCAATTACGGGTTGGTAAACCGATTCCAGATAGTGAGGCCTTGACCTTCACCTTTAGCGATGAAATTGATGGGGTGGTTGATCGTCAAATGAACTTGAAGGGGCGTGCTCAAATTCGTCGGAACAATACCATCATTAAGGCCGATGAAATTAATTACGATCCTGATACAGATATTGCAAATTTAATTGGTAATGTCGAGCTCATTAAAGGAAATACTCAGTTCTCAGGGCCCCGCGCACGCTTTAAGGTTGATGCGCGTGAGGGAGAGATGGATAAACCGAACTATGAGCTTCGGGATGTTCGCGGACGTGGTAAAGCGAACAAGCTAACGATTGAGTCGGCCGATGTATTTATCTTTGATAAGGCCACCTATACCACTTGCAGTCCAGATAATTTAGATTGGTATTTCACGGCTACTCAGATTGAGGTTGATCAAGAACAAAAACAAATGACCGGGCGCAATGGCGTGATGCGTTTTTTTGATGTACCGATTGCATACGCACCTTACTTTAGTTTGCCTACGTCCAATCAACGTCGCTCTGGATTGTTGGCGCCTGTGATTGGTTATAACTCGAATAATGGTTTAGATATTTCACAACCGTACTACGTCAATATTGCGCCGAATCGCGATCTCACCATTACACCTCGGTTCATGAATCATCGCGGAACATTACTAGGCGGCGATTTTCGTTATATTGATCCCAAGTATTCAGGAACGTTGAGCGGTCAGTTCATGAACTACGACAAAATTTTAGGACGCGATCGTTGGAAGTACGACTGGCAACAGCGACAAATGCTAGGTCGAGCGTGGAATGGTTACGCGAATGTGAGCAAGGTATCGGACAATCTATATCCAATCGATTTTTCCTACGGCATTGGTGGTGCAGTGACGAATCAGTTTCGGCAAGAAGTGGGTACCAATTATGGCGGTATCAAAAACTGGAATTTCACTGCACGCGCACTGACCTTTCAGACCCTACAACCAGATCCAACAGCACCCGTCACTTCTCCCTACAACATCTTGCCCCAAGTCACCGCCAACTATCGAAATCAGCGTGCCTTGGGCGCCCCTGGAGCATTCTCGGGTGGGTTTAATCGAGCCCCCGACATTACATTCAGCGCAGACTTCACTCGCTTTTCATATAACACCAATAATCTGTATGCACCAGCCTCTGGCATGCCACAGGGAGGGTCATTTAGTCAGGCGGATCGAACCGTGATTCGCGGTAGTATCGCTTTGCCACAAGTTACTCCGGGATATTTCTTGAGACCCAAGTTGAGTTTTCAGGCCAATCAATATTCTGGGATGCTCACAAATAGCCCATCAACTTCGATTAATCAATCCTTAAATCAACCGATTCAAGGATTTGCCTTACCAACCTTTAGTTTGGATTCTGGTTTGGCGTTTGAGCGTGACGCAAGAGAGATGAAGGGCTTCTTTGGGCGCGACATGATTGTGACCATGGAGCCACGTGCCTTTTATGTGTATACACCATTCCAAAGTCAGGCACAGACCCCGCTCTTTGATACTGCTGACGCTGGCTTTGGTATTACTCAAATATTTAGTGAGAACACTTTCGTGGGTAATGACCGGGTGGCTGATAACAATAAATTAACTATGGGCTTGACAAGTCGTGTTCTAGAAACGAACACTGGCGCCGAGCGAGCTACAGTAACGTTGGCTCAACGTCAAGATTTCACAGGTCAACGGGTTGGCTTGAACGGTACGATCCAAAACCCAACGCGTTACTCTGATACCTTGGGTGCCAGTACGATCCGTTTGCTAGGAAACTTTAACGTCGATTTATTTGGACAATACAACACCCAATTGAATCGTTTTGTACAAAGCAGTGTTGGCGCGGGGTGGCGACCGACTCCGGGCCGCAGCCTTAATTTTGCCTACCGGAATGTTTGGAATCCACCAACCGATGGCACGAACTCTGGTGTGACTCAGACCGATCAATACAATGCCTTTGGCGAGTGGCCAATATTTAAAAAGTATCGTGTATTAGGCCGTTGGGGGTATGACGCCTTAACAGCAAAGACCTTAAATACCCTCGTGGGATTGCAGTATGACGCAGATTGTTGGACCGCACGCTTTGCTTACTCGCAAGCCCGTAACACCTCCCAAATCACTACTACCCAGGTCCTTTTTCAATTAGAATTTAGAGGCTTTGCTAGTGTTGGAAATAATCCAGTCGATGTGATGCGTCTAAACGTTCCTGGATACCAGCCGGTAGCCAAGCCTTTGCCACCCTCACCCTACGAAAATTATCAATAATGATTTTGTGTCGTAATTCATTCCTAAAGTTCACCATGTTTCCTTATTTGATGGCATGTGGATTCTTGGGCGTGTTGTTTAGTCAGCCATTGGGCGCACAAAATAATCCGTCTGCCAATGAGCCTAAGATCGTCAACATTGATGGCGTAGTGGCGGTTGTGAACACTGGGGTTGTAACGCGTAAGGAAATTGATGATCGGATTGCCTCGATTCAAAAGCAAGCACCAGCTGGCGGAAAAAAATTACCAGAGGGTAGCGAGTTACGTAAGCAAGTGCTCGAAAACTTGATCTTAGAGAAGATTCAAATTCAGGAAGCCGAGCAAACTGGTTTAGCCGTTAATGATAAAGAGCTCAATAAGATTATTGAAGACATTGCAACTCGGAATAAGTTGACCTTCAATGAATTTCGGGAGACAGTCACCAAATCAGGCATGAATTTTCAGCGCTATCGCGAGCTATTGCGTGAAGATGTTCTAAAAGCACGTTTACGAGAGCGGGAGGTTGATTCACAAATTAAGATCTCCGATGCTGAAATCGATAACTTTATTGTTGAGCAGATGCAGCGTCGCGGAGCAGAGCCTGCCGCAGCAGGCTCAGGTCCTGAAGAGATTGCGGTTGCTCAAATTTTTATCCCGGTGGAAGAGGGAGCAGGTCCCAGCGCTCAAGCTGATGCTAGAAAGCGTGCTGAAGCATTATTAAAAGAAGCGCGCGGGGACACTGATTTTATGCAACTAGGCGCACAAGCAAATAAAGAAAACTCTCGTATTAAGTTCCAGGATCTTGGCTATCGCACCCAAGATCGTTTACCCCAAATCTTTGTTGAAGCCGTAAGAAATCTTGGTCCTGGTCAAGTGGCACCATCGGTGGTTCGAAGCCCGGCCGGCTTTCATGTATTAAAAGTAATGGATCGACGTTCCAGCGGTACAGGGGCACGCGCAGCCACCAGTAATGCCAATCCAGCGGATCTCACCCCGCAGAATATGATTGTTACGCAAACACTAGCGCGACATATCTTGATTCGTCATCGCCAAGGATTGCAAGACGCGGATGTCGAGCGACGCCTGCAAGGTTATCGTGATCAGATTCGTGCCAAGACCGCTGATTTTGAGTCTTTAGCGAAGAAATTCTCAGAGGATGGCTCAGCCCAGAATGGCGGTATATTGGGTTGGATGGGTCCTGGCGAATTGGTGCCCCCATTCGAGATTGCGATGAATCGCCTGCAAATTGGCGAGGTGAGCGATCCAGTCAAGACGGAATTTGGTTGGCATTTAATTCAAGTGCTGGAGCGGCGCGATGCGCAATTAACGGTTGAGAAGCAACGTGAGTTTGCTAGAGCAGCCATTCGAGAGCGTAAGTTCGAGCAAGCCTACCAAGACTGGTTGCGCCAATTACGCGATACCGCGACTGTCAAGATTTTGAATCTGGATGAGCAAGTCCGTTAAGCTCGCACTGAGCACTGGGGAGCCGGCTGGCATTGGCCCTGAAGTTTCATTAGCAGCTGCCAAGGCCTTCATAGCAGCCCATGCTGATGCTGAGATTAGCTTATTTGGTGATCGGCAGTTATTTACGCGCGAGGTATTGCCGCCCCAAATCAAAGTTGTGCATATCCCTCTAAATCATCCACCACAATCTGGTGTTCTTAATTTAGCTAATGCGCAGTACGTGCTTTCAGTCATTCGAGCAGCCAGCGATTCTTGTCGAGTTGGTCAACATCACGCCTTAATTACTGCTCCGGTCCAAAAAAGTATTTTGGATACCCCGCAACATCCATTTACAGGACACACTGAGTTTTTGGCTGAGCTTGATCAGCAACGCCAGGTCGTGATGATGTTGTGCGGCGAAATCCCCGAAGCGCTCAGTGGTAAAGGGCAAGCAATCCCCTTACGAGTCGCTCTTGCCACCACCCATTTGCCTATTCGTCAGGTTGCCGATGCGATTCAGTTTGAGTCTTTATTCAATACTCTGAGAATCATCCAAGCGGATTTAAAGACACGCTTTGGTATCGCAAAGCCTCGCATTGCGGTGACTGGCTTAAATCCCCATGCTGGAGAGGATGGTCATCTTGGTCGCGAGGAGCTTGAAGTAATTATTCCTGTGATTGAGGCTGCTAAACATGAGGGGATCTTGGCCTCTGGGCCCTATCCAGCCGATACCTTATTTCATGCGGATCGCCTGCATTCATTTGATGCGGTCTTGGCGATGTACCATGATCAAGGCTTGGCTCCCTTTAAGTTGGCAAGTTTCACGGAGGGCGTGAATGTCACTTTGGGCCTTTCATACATTAGAACTTCCGTTGACCATGGCACCGCCCTCGATATTGCTGGGCAGGGTAAGGCAGATTGGCGCAGTATGTTTGCAGCTTTACAACTCGCAAGAGAGTTGGCTCTTACAAAATTGAATCACGATGCATCGAGCACGTAAGCGCTTTGGACAGAACTTCCTGATCGATCAGGGAGTAATTGCTGCGATTGTGAATGCCTTAAATCCGACGCCTGGCATGCACGTTCTTGAAATTGGTCCTGGACTTGGCGCCTTAACCCGACCTTTACTTGAGCGACTTGAAAAACTCGAGGTTCTTGAGATTGATCGCGACATTGTTTATACATGGGAAGAAGCAAAACTGCGAGAGCGCTTGGACGGCCTAATTATTCACGAAGGGGACGCTCTTCAATTCGACTTTGTTAGCTGGGCTAAGCAAGCTAAGGTATCGAAAGAGCGCTGCGCCTTGATTGGCAACCTACCATATAACATTTCATCGCCTTTGCTATTCCATCTGATTGCAGCCGCCCCATGGGTTGATGAACAAGTCTTTATGTTGCAGGCTGAAGTGGTAGAACGTATTACTGCATCAGCGGGTGATTCGGAGTACAGCCGCTTATCGGTCATGCTGCAAGCAAGGTACCACGTGGATTACTTATTGGATGTGCCGCCGACTGCGTTCGAACCTCAACCCAAAGTAGATTCTGCAGTGATTCAGATGATTCCACGTGCTGATTTTGCTTTAACACCAGCACAATGGGATGCGCTTAGTCAGATTGTGGCCTTGGCCTTTGCTCAGCGTCGCAAAATGTTACGCAGTAATTTACAAAGTATTGCTGAGCAACTAAATCTTACCGATACGGAGCTAAAAGCACGCGCCCAAGATATTTCAGTGGAGCGTTATATTCAGTGGGCGTTGATGCTATCAGGGAAGTGATTATTTGGATTGATAGGCTGTTGGGTCAATTCGTCGCATCTCACCCTCGATCCAGGTTTCCACAGCCCCATGTAAATCGTCACCCGATTTGCCCTGCGAGGGGATTGATGGCCCAATCGAGACTGTAATGAGACCAGGGTACTTCAAAAAGCTATTTCGTGGCCAGCAACGCCCAGCATTATGGGCGACTGGCAATACAGTTGCTCCCGTGAGTCCGGCTAAGCGGGCCCCACCTTTGCGATAGGGCTTATGGGATCCAACAGGTGTTCGGGTGCCCTCAGGGAACAAAATCATCCACTTGCCCGCCTTTAAACGCTCTTTACCTTGATTGGCAACCGATATTGCGGAGCCGCCTGCATCAGAGCGATTGATATGAATCATGTTCAGTAAGCCAATCACCCAACCAAAAAATGGAATCCAAAGTAGTTCACGTTTAAATACATAGCAGAGCTCTTTGGGAAAAATTTGTAAGAACGCGATGGTCTCCCAAGCCGATTGATGCTTACTAAGTATCACCACAGGCTGATCAATCACTGCTTGTATATTTTCTCTTCCCAGAACTTCAAACCGAACCCCACAAAAGAATTGCAAGAAAAAGATAATGCTTTGACCCCAGAACTGAATGATGCGATAGCGTGTATGTTCGCTCAGAAACGGAAATGTCATTAAGCAGAAAACGGCATACAGCGGCGTGTACGTTACAAGACTAATAAAAAAAAGAAGAGAACGAAGCCAAATCATGACTACGCCAAAATTGATTGTGCAAAACCCATCAGATCCTCATGGATCTGAGTATTGCTAGGTAACTCAGTCCTCTTAACATCGCGACCTTTCCCTGTTAGGACCAAGTGCGGACTGGCGCCCAGAGCCGTTCCTGCCAAAAGATCGCGCAATGAGTCGCCCACGATCGGAACATTGCTTAATGGCAATGCGGGATTTGCGGGACTTTTTAAATAACGGTTTGCAATTTGCTGCATTAAGCCCGGTTTAGGCTTACGGCAATCGCATTGATCGGCATCGGTATGGGGGCAAAAGAAAATACTATCAATCTTGCCGCTCAATGGTTTAAGCAAATCCATCATTTTTTGGTGCATCGCATGCAATTCGCTTAAGGTGTAATAACCGCGTGCAATGCCCGATTGGTTGGTGGCAATAGTCAGGGTATAGCCTGCCTGAGAGAGTAATGCAATCGCTTCTAAGCTATTAGGAATCGGGATCCACTCATCGCATGACTTCACATAATCGTCACGATCTTGGTTAATCACCCCATCACGATCCAAAATAATGAGCTTATCGACTTTAACGGTCATGCAAGTTTGCCAATATCAGCAACTAAATTCATTTGTTGGTGGAGGCGCTGCAGTAGAGCAAGACGATTATTTCGAAGCTCGATGTTCTCATCCATTACCATAACATCTGCAAAGAATTGATCTACTGGATCACTGAGTGAGACTAAGTCTTGCAATAGATCAATTAATTGTTGGGCTTGGAGCTTCTGATCGAGGCGCGGTTGCAGTTGAGTAAGAGCCGTGTATAAATTCTTTTCTGCTGCAATCGTGAGCAAACTTGGATTGATCTCTGCACTCACTTTGCCATCAACCTTCTTCAGGATGTTACTAATTCGCTTATTGGCTCCAGCGAGCGCGGTCGCTTGCGGTAATTGATTAAAACTTCGAATGGCTACTAAACGTGCAATTAGATCATTGAGTTTTTGCGGATGGGTGCTCAGGACTGCATCAATTTCTAAGGGGCTAAATGTAGCGCCATCAACGGCTTGATCTTTTAAATATGCTTTTAATCGATCCAGAATAAACTGATAGATAACTTCTTCATCAACCTCGACCTTCAAAACTAGATTTGAAAACTGCTGCTTCGCAAGACCAATAAGTTGCTTGAGATTGAGCGGCAGATTCTTTTCTAGTAGCAGCCGGCAAATGCCCAAGGCATGGCGTCGCAATGCATAGGGGTCCTTATCACCTGTGGGAGCAAGACCGACACCCCAAATCCCAACAATCGTTTCTAATTTATCGGCAATCGCCAATACGGTTCCCACTAAGGTTTGTGGCAGAAAATCCCCAGCAAATCGAGGAAGATAGTGCTCATAACACGCAACAGCGACATCCGGTGCTTCATGATTGGCTAAGGCGTAGTACCGCCCCATGACCCCTTGTAGTTCGGGGAACTCGCCAACCATATCCGTTAATAAATCAGCTTTAGCAAGTTGTGATGCACGGTCAACCTCTTGAGGGTTAAGCTCAAACCCAGCTCGATTTAAGCTGCTAGCGATTTCACTGGCTAAGGCTCGGACCCGCTCGGAACGCTGTAACTGATTTCCTAATTGATTGTGATAAATCACCTTGGCCAAATCAGGAATGCGTGATTCCAAAGTACGTTTTTGATCTTGCAGATAAAAGAAGCGAGCGTCGGCCAAACGGGGACGAATAACGCGCTCATTCCCAGAAATAATTGACTCTGGTTGATCGGTTTGGATGTTTGAGACGATGAGGAAACGATTGCTTAGCTTGCCATCCTGATTGATCAAGGCAAAGTATTTCTGATTGGTTTGCATCGTCAGAATCAAGCATTCCTGAGGAACTTCCAAAAACTCAGGATCAAATTCGCAGGTATAGATCGCCGGATACTCCACCAAGGCGGTCACTTCATCCAAAAGAGCATCTGGCATTAAAACTCGTAGGCCGTTGGCAGCCTTTTGTAGCCCCGATTCAATGTAAGCCCGGCGTTTGGTAAATGACGGGATAACTTTTGCAGCCTCAAGTCGGGGCTCGTACTGCTGCGCGTCACTAATGGTAATAATTCCGGGTGATAAAAAACGATGCCCTTCGGTTTGATTGCTAGCATCAATTCCCAAAGCATGAATTGCAAGTGTCTTCGATCCGTGCAGTACGATGATGCGGTGTACGGGTCTTGCAAATTGAACTTCCTCAATTGCACCTGATTGCGTTTGAATCTGGTAATGCATCATCTTTGCGATCGGCAAATGATGAATCGCATCGACTAGGGCCTCTTGCAATGTCGATTCAAGGCGTGCACCTTTAGCGATCGTATTTAAATATAGCGCTTCATTTTTACCCTCACCACTGCGTTCCAGTTGATTCAGTGGAGTATCAGAGTGACCTAAGCTTGCCAATTTTTTGGTAAGCGCTTGACTGGGCTTGCCTTGTTCGTCAAAGGCAATTGAGAGTGGCAAGAGTTTCTCGCGCACCGGATAGTCAGAAGCTTGATCCAAAACATCGCTAATCAGGACTGCTAGACGTCTTGGGCTGGCAAAAGACTGACAGGTGCTACTGGCACTTAGCAACTGTGCTCTCTTTAAACCTTCGTAGATTGACTGCGATAGGGATTCACCTAAACGTTTGAGTGATTTTGGGGGAAGCTCTTCGGTAAATAGTTCGAGCAGCAAGGGGAGACTGTTCATATGAAAATTAATGCCTTAATGCGCTTTAGTTTGCAACATGGGAAAGCCTAGTTGTTCACGTGATTCGTAATAGGCTTGCGCGACTAAGCGCGACAAATTACGAATACGACCAATATAAGCAGCACGCTCTGTTACCGAAATCGCCCCACGCGCATCAAGCAGATTAAATGTATGGGCTGCCTTAAGAACCATCTCATATGCAGGTAGTGCAAGCGATTGCTCCATGAGGCGCTTTGCTTCGCTTTCGTACTGATTAAAGTTTGCGAACAGGAAGTCTGTATTGGAGTGTTCAAAGTTATAGCGTGATTGCTCCACTTCGTTTTGGTGATAGACGTCACCATAGGTCACACCGTCCGTCCAGACGAGATCAAAGACGTTTGAGCAGTTTTGCAAGTACATCGCCAAACGTTCAATTCCGTAGGTAATCTCACCCAATACAGGTTTGCAATCTAAGCCACCCACTTGCTGAAAATACGTAAATTGAGTCACTTCCATTCCATTGAGCCAAACTTCCCAGCCAAGGCCCCATGCCCCTAAGGTCGGGTTCTCCCAGTCATCTTCTACGAAACGAATATCGTTTTGCTGCAGATCAAGCCCCAAAGCCTTTAAGGAGCCCAGATACAAATCCAAGATGTTGGCAGGTGCTGGTTTTAAAACAACTTGGTATTGGTAGTAGTGTTGTAAGCGATTTGGGTTTTCACCATAACGACCATCCTTGGGACGGCGTGAAGGTTGAACATAGGCTGCTTTCCAGGGTTCAGGACCAATGGCTCGCAAAAAAGTGGCTGTATGCGAGGTACCAGCCCCAACTTCAAGATCGATGGGTTGCAACAGCGCACAACCCTGTTGGTCCCAATAATCTTGAAGTTTGAGAATAATTTGTTGAAACGTTAGCATGCGACACAATGATTTTTTAGATAAGACCTTGATTTTACTCGGCAAACCAAGGACTCGTTAAAAAATCAATTCGGTCGTGTTCTTCCCCAATAGCCAATCCCCAAGGCAAAAAGTACCCAGATCAAAATCGGCCAATTACCCCAAATCACATAGGGCGTTCGTCCCTCAAAGGCTTGTACACGCAGCTCAAGCTCACCCTGCACAAATTGCTCAAGATCTGCCATGACACGTCCGCGTTCATCAATCAGTGCAGTGATTCCGGTATTAGTGGCACGTAAACTAGGTAGGCCGGTTTCGAGAGAACGCAATTGAGAGAGGCGCAATTGTTGCATCGGGGCTTGCGATTGGCCAAACCAAGCCAAGTTGGTCACATTCACTAAAAGATTAACTGGCTCTCTACTATTACGAATTCGGGTAGCGATTTCGTTACCAAAAATATCTTCGTAGCAAATTGAGATGGCCGCATAAAGCGGACGATCTGGATTAGAGTGGGGGCGAATTGAAAATGGTGCTTGATCAATCGATCCTCTGGCAAAGTCACTCATCGGCACTTTAAATGCATCTACAAACCACTGAAAACCCGGAGGAATAAATTCGCCAAAGGGAACTAAGTGATGTTTATCGTAGTGGTAGATTGACTGTTCTTTAGAAAAGCCACTGACTCGATTGGAATATTGAACCGCGGTATCGCCCTTAGCAATTTTGCCAATTAAGCCGAGTAATACGTGACTATCTGTTTCATTCACAAACGCTTGAATACGTTCAATCGACTGATCAGGAATATCGGTCTCAGGCCAAGGAAACGCGGTCTCAGGGACAATGATTAAATCGGCTGGGGCTTTAATAATTTGATCCCGATAAAAATGGATTTGTTTTAGGATTTCAGCGGGATTAAATTTGAGGCTTTGTTCAAAGTTCCCCTGAATCAGTCGCACCGTGATGGGTGAGTCTTTGGGGGTTGTGAATGACCACATTCCCAAGACCTGGACAATCGCAACCGCTCCCACTACGCCAGCGATATTTCGTAATCGAGGCCGACTCAATTGCAAGGCGGCCCAGATAAATAAAAAGGTACAAGCTAAACCGCCAAAGTAGGGCGCAATATTGGCAAAAGGGCCATTTACTTGCGACTCGGCAAAGCCCATCCACGGAAAGCCAGTAAAAATCTGACCCCGTAAATATTCGGTGAGTACCCAGGCCGAAGGTATCGCAAGAGATCGCCACGTAGAATGAGCAACTTGCTTTGCAATCAGATTAGCCAATCCAAAATAGACTGCCATGAGGCTAGCTAAAGCCAATACCGCGAAGCTCGATAGCCAAATTACCATACCGCCCACCTCATGCAGGCTGATAAAAATCCACCAAAGAGCGATTACAAAATAGCCAAGACCGAGTAAGAATCCATCCCGAAATGCCTGACTAGATTTTGCCTCGCTACTTCTACTTAGTATGAATAAAGTGTAAGCAAATAAGATTATTTGAATGTAGCCGCTAAAAGGAAGCTCGCTCGCGACCGCTAAGAGAACTCCTAAAAAAATAAGTAAGGCGCTATGAATAACGGTATTGGCCTGAAGACGACTACTTTGCAATTAAGAATCAGTGGCAGAAACGTTGGGGGTTGATATACGGCGCATTAGAAGGATGTGGACCTGACGGGGATCGGCACGTTGGACCTCGAATTCATAACCATCGATGCGAACCCGCTCGCCAAATTTTGGTACTCGACCCAGATGTTGAATGACCAGCCCGGCAACAGTTTCTACGTCTTCTGCCGAAAAAACCGTTTTTAACTCATCGTTGAGCTGTTCTAATTCGGTCATGCCCTTGATACGATAGTCGCCATTTTTTAAGACGGTGATATTGTCAGCATCCTCATCGATGTCATGCTCATCTTCAATATCACCAACAATTTGTTCGATGACATCCTCAATCGTAATCATTCCAGCCACGCCACTGTATTCATCGACCACAATAGCCAAATGGTTGCGGTTATTACGAAAGTCTTTCAGTAGAACACTTAAACGCTTTGATTCAGGAATAAATACAGCCGGCCGAAGCCAGTCGCGAACCTGAAAATCCTTTTCTGTGAAATGGCGCAAAAGATCTTTGGCTAAAAGAATTCCGATAACTTGATCGCGATTCCCTTCATAGACTGGGAAGCGCGAGTGGCCAGTTTTGACTACATCTGCAATGATTTGAGATAAGGGGGCATTGATGTCAATCCAGTCAATTTGGGCCCGAGGCAGCAATATATCGCGAGCAGATAATTCGCCAACCTGAAAAACGCCCTCGATCATCGAAAGCGCATCGGCATCCATGAGCCCATCGGCTTGGGCTTCACGAAGAGTCTCAATCAACTCTTTGCGCTGCGCTTTGGGATCAGAGGACTGGTCCGAAAAAAACGCGCTTAGACGATCAATCAGGCTATTAGACATAAATTAGTAGACAGCATAAAACATTTTGATGACAGTCCGACAAACGAATCTTTTTAGTAAGGGTTTGCAAAGCCAAGCGATTGCAATATCTTGATCTCTAAGGCTTCCATTTGTTTAGCATCTTTTGGCTTTAAATGGTCATAGCCTTTGGCGTGCAAGCAGCCATGAATTAAAAGATGGGCGAGGTGAGCCGCGAGTGGCTTTTGTTGTTCTTTGGCTTCTTTGCGCAGAATTGGTAAACATAAAACAATGTCTGCTTCAATTGATTTTCCCTGTGTTGGGTAGGAAAAAGTGAGGACATTGGTAGGCTTATCAAAGCCGCGAAAAAATAGGTTGAGATCATGGGCCTCGGCTCGATTCACAAAGCGAATCGTGAGGATTGCTTTACTTTGAAAACAGGCTCCAGCCCATTTACGAATTTGTGCCAAACTCGCTATCCTCAAAACTTGGCTTTGGAGGGCTTGGGTAGCAAACTGAAGATCAAGATTGAGGGTTTGGCTCATGAATCAATTAGACCTAAGAATGAATTATTTCACCCCGTAGGGTGTGCTTGAGAACCTCAGTCACTTTAACGTCTAGCATCTGTCCAATCCATTGATCAACTGAGCGTTGATCAGAATCACCCTCAGGAATAATGATATTGACCACGCGATTATTCTCTGTGCGCCCCAGCAGATGAGCCTTATCACGAGTCAAGCCTTCAATCAAGACTCGCTCATGATTGCCTAGCATTGCTTGACTAACTGTCAGCGCTTGAGAATCAATTTGCGCAATCAAACGTTGTAAGCGCTTTAACTTGACCTCATAGGGCGTGTCGTCTTCTAGATTGGCTGCAGGAGTACCGGGCCGAGAACTAAAGATAAATGAATAACTGTTATCAAACTGCAGTTCGGTCACCATATCCATTAGCTTCTCAAAGTCAGCTTCGGTTTCTCCAGGAAAGCCTACGATGAAGTCACTGGAAAGCGAGAGCTTGGGGCGAACCATACGCATTTTGCGAATAATGCTTTTGAACTCTAAGCTCGTATAACCTCGTTTCATGGCTGACAAAATTTTGTCAGAGGCGTGCTGTACGGGAAGGTGTAAATGACTGACTAATTGTGGAACTCGGTCATAAACATCAATTAGGCGTTGGGTAAATTCTTTTGGATGGCTGGTGGTAAATCGAATCCGCTCCAGCCCCGGTATCTCTGACATGTATTCGAGGAGCAGGGCAAAATCAGCAATCTCTGATGTTTGGCCCATAAGCCCGCGATAGGCATTGACGTTTTGGCCTAATAGAGTGATCTCCTTGACGCCTTGCTCGGTTAGGCCCACTATTTCAGTGAGCACATCTTCAAAGGGGCGAGATACTTCTTCACCGCGCGTGTACGGTACCACGCAGTAGCTGCAGTACTTGGAGCAACCCTCCATAATGGAGACAAAGGCTGAACCTTTGGTCTGACGTGAGCGCGGGAGATGATCAAACTTCTCAATTTCGGGAAACGAGATATCTACTTGCGATTGACCAGTGGCGAGTCGCTCATCAATTAGTTTTGGCAAGCGGTGTAAGGTTTGTGGGCCAAAAACAAAATCCACATGCGGGGCACGATTAATAATTTGTTTACCTTCTTGGCTCGCAACGCAGCCGCCGACGCCAATTAACAGATCGGGCTTTAATTGCTTTAGTTCCCGTAGGCGCCCTAGGTCTGAGAATACCTTTTCTTGGGCTTTTTCTCGGATAGAGCAGGTATTGAGCAAGATGACATCAGCATCTTCAATTTGATCCGTTTGGTCCATACCTTGTGCTGAATGAAGTACATCGGCCATTTTGTCCGAATCATACTCATTCATTTGGCAGCCAAATGTTTTGATATAAAGCTTTTTCATACGCCGATCTCAGGTTTATAGCTGGGGGCAAGACTCCCATTGTAGGCGATTATCGCTACGATTTAGGCTCTTGAAATCGCTGAAGGCGCCCCAATATAAAAGCAATCGAAATCAAGACCAAAGAGGACGCTTTCTAATGAGTGCAGTTAAAGAAACCCTTGGCTTTCAGGCCGAAGTAAAGCAACTTTTGCAGCTAATGATCCATTCCTTGTATTCCAACAAGGAGATCTTTTTGCGAGAGCTCATTTCAAACGCTTCAGATGCTGCTGACAAGCTACGCTTTGAGGCGATGAACCATCCGGATTGGTATGAGTCCGATCCAGAGTTAAAGATCAAAATTAGCTTCAATAAAGAAGCCAGAACCATCACCATCAGTGATAACGGAATTGGTATGAGCCGGGATGAGGTAATCGCCAATCTTGGAACCATTGCCCGTTCGGGTACTAAGGAGTTCTTTACAAAACTCTCTGGCGATCAGCAAAAGGATGCCGCTCTGATTGGTCAGTTTGGTGTTGGCTTCTATTCGGCATTTATCGTGGCTGATAACATCATCGTGGAAACACGACGGGCTGGTTTGCCCGCATCCGAAGGTGTGCGTTGGGAATCCCAGGGCGCTGGGGAGTTCACGATTGAAACTATCAATCGTCCTGAGCGCGGTACCTCGATCACCTTGCACTTACGCGAGGGCGAAGACGAGTTGCTTTCCTCTTGGAAATTGAAATCCATTATTCGTAAGTATTCTGATCATATTTCCTTACCGATTCAGATGCATAAGGAGGAATGGGATGAAGAAAAGAAAGAGCAAGTTACAAAAGATGAGTTTGAGACCATCAATCAAGCGACCGCCTTGTGGGCTAGACCAAAGTCAGAAATTACAGACGAGCAATACAAGGAGTTCTATAAACATATTTCCCATGACTTTGAAGACCCCCTAACATACTCGCACAATCGAGTTGAGGGACGCAGTGAGTTCACTCAACTCTTATTTATTCCCAAGAAAGCCAATTTTGACCTTTGGGATCGCAATAAGCGCAATGGCATCAAACTCTATGTCAAACGCGTCTTCATCATGGATGACGCTGAACAGCTAATGCCCATGTACCTTCGCTTTGTCACGGGTGTGATTGATTCGGCTGATTTGCCACTTAATGTTTCTCGTGAAATCTTACAAGAATCCCGCGATGTCAAAACTATCCGTGAGAGCTCAACCAAGCGAGTTTTAACGATGCTCGAGGAGTTGGCTAATAGTGAGGATACTGCTAAAAAAGAGCTATATGCTCAGTTTTGGCAAGAGTTTGGTCAGGTTCTCAAAGAGGGCATCGGAGAAGACGTCGGCAATCAAGAGCGAATTGCGAAATTAGCGCGCTTTGCTAGTACGCACACTGATTCTGCCGAGCAAACGGTTGCGCTTGCTGACTATGTGAGTCGTATGAAAGAGGGGCAAGACAAGATTTATTACGTTACCGGCGAATCCTATACCGCCGCCAAGAACAGCCCTCACTTAGAGATTTTCAAGAAAAAAGGGGTTGAGGTTCTGCTGCTATCGGATCGAGTCGATGAGTGGATGCTGTCGTATTTCCATGAGTTTGACGGCAAGGCCTTGGTATCGGTTGCAAAAGGCGGGCTTGATCTGGGTGCCTTGGCCGATGAGGCCGAGAAAAAGGAGCAAAAGGAAACCGAAGAGCAGTACAAGGATTTGATTGAGCGTATGAAAAAATCCCTTGATGGCAAAGTGAAGGACGTACGTGTTACATTGCGCCTGACTGATTCGCCAGCGTGCTTAGTTGCTGATGAGCATGAGCTCTCCGCAAATTTATTACGAATGCTCAAAGCCGCAGGCCAACAGGCCCCGGATAGTAAACCGATTTTAGAAATCAATCCGCAGCACCCGCTAGTTCTCAAATTAAAATACGAAGATAAGCAATTTGATGATTGGGCAACCATTTTGTTTGATCAAGCATTGCTTGCAGAAGGGGGTCAATTACAGGACCCTGCTGGATTTGTAAAACGTATTAATCAAATGCTTTTGGCATAAAGGATTGGGTATGAGAGCGGTGGTATCTCGATTTGGTAGGGGTAATTTTCAGCAGACCCTAGAGGTAGGTAATGATCATTTTGTCTCGGATGTTGCAAAAGACAAGGGCGGTGATTCTGCAGGACCATCGCCACATGAATATTTAGGCGCTGCCTTAGCTGCCTGCACAGGCATGACCCTAAAAATGTATGCCCAGAGGAAATCCTGGGATCTACAAGATGCAATTGTGACGGTAGATATCGAGCGAGAAAACGAGATCGAGAAATTCAAGCGTTCAATCAAGCTTGTAGGCATCACTGATGCCGAGCAATCAGAGCGATTACTTGAGATTGCCAATAAATGCCCTGTTCACAAGGCACTTATTGGCACGATTGAAATTAATACTGAGTTACTTTGAGCTCGATGAGGAGCTATTCGAGTTGGTAGAGCTTGCCTTGCCGGCTTGATAGCCTTTGTTGTATTGGGCTTGCTTGTCTTTTTCGTACATGTCATACACGTAGCCAGAGGCTGCACCAACTGCAGCTCCACCGACTGCACCCCAAATGGGGTTGCCATGGAAGATTGCGGCACCAACCGCTCCAGCGGTAGCACCGATTGCGCCACCCGATAAGGTGCGCTGTTGGGTGGTATCCATATTGGAGCAACCTGTAATCAACAATGCGGAACCAAGAATGATGGGTAATGATTTTTTCATGATCAAGTTCTCCTAAATGAAATGATTATTTGCCACAAGGAAAGCGACCAGCAAGGTAACGCAATGCGCTATCGGCTGCAGGTGTATTAGCATATTGCTGATTTTGCTTTGCCCAATTGACGTAATCGGCAATCACTGCATCAATCGGGGGTGCCGGTTGCTTTAGGCAGATAAACGGTTTGGCATTCGTTGGATGGCGGGTTACGAGGTAGGTATCGTAAATCGCAGTTGAGTAGCCAACACAAAAGGATCGAAATTCTGAGCTAGCAGGAAGCTGACAGTACTTCACGAGCTCTTGGGTACTTAAGGCTTTGTTTTCAGCCATGGCTGGGGTGCTTAAAAAAGATACACCTAATCCAAGTAATAGAAACAGTTTTTTCATTGTTAGTCCCTTAAAAAACATAATTTGCACCGTAATGGTGCAACATTGCGATCATATTGCCCCACTTCAAAACATAATACCGAAAATTCACTTACAAAAATAGGGGTATTAATGGATGCGATGAAATCTGGGGCCGATGTCCTTTTCATTTTGATGGGCGCAATTATGGTTTTGGCAATGCATGCGGGGTTTGCTTTTTTGGAACTTGGAACTGTGCGTAAGAAAAATCAAGTCAATGCACTGATCAAAATCCTTATTGATTTTTCGATCTCCACCATTGCTTATTTTTTTATTGGCTACAGCATTGCTTACGGAGTCAACTTTTTTTCAAGTGCAGAGTTACTCTCTCAAAAAAATGGCTTTGAGCTTGTAAAGTTTTTCTTCTTATTAACTTTTGCCGCAGCGATTCCAGCAATTATTTCTGGCGGCATTGCCGAGCGTGCCAAGTTTAATCCGCAATTGATTGCTACCTTTGTGATTGTTGGTTTTATATATCCTTTCTTTGAGGGCATTGTTTGGAACCAACATTATGGAATACAAGGTTGGATTAAAAATCTTACAGGTGATGAGTTTCATGATTTTGCCGGCTCGATTGTGGTTCATGCAGTTGGTGGTTGGCTCGCTTTACCAGCAGTCATTTTGCTGGGTGCTCGACGTGGGCGATATTCTAAGGAAGGTCAAATTGCAGCGCATCCACCTTCAAGCATCCCATTCTTAGCTCTTGGGGCATGGATTTTGACAGTGGGATGGTTTGGGTTTAACGTCATGAGCGCACAGACGATTGATAAGGTCAGTGGTTTAGTTGCTCTTAATTCTCTAATGGCTATGGTTGGAGGAACCATTGCAGCGTGGTTTGTAGGGCGCAATGATCCAGGGTTCTCTTATAACGGGCCTTTAGCTGGTTTAGTAGCAGTGTGTGCTGGCTCTGATTTGATGCATCCTCTAGGAGCACTTATCGTGGGATTGGTTGCGGGCGCTTTATTTGTCTATATGTTTACCAAAGTACAGAATCGTTGGAAGATCGACGACGTGCTTGGTGTTTGGCCATTACACGGCTTATGCGGTTTGTGGGGCGGTATCGCTGCAGGTATATTTGGTCTCACAGCCTTAGGTGGACTTGGCGGAGTCAATGTTATTGCTCAGTTAATCGGTAGCTTATTAGGGGTAGCTGTTGCTCTAATCGGCGGTTTTATAGTTTATGGAATTCTTAAAGCATCGGTTGGGATTCGAATGTCTCAAGAGGATGAATTTGATGGGGCCGATCTTAGTATTCATAAAATTTCCGCCACTCCAGATCGGGAGTCAAACTGGTAATTTGGCCTCACTATAATGAAAGCATGGCGATATATGAATTGGATGGTATTTCCCCGGAGTTAGCAGAAGGGGCATGGGTTGCAGACTCGGCTGAGGTCATTGGCCGAGTTCATCTTGGAAAAAACGCTAATGTCTGGCCGCGCGTGGTGATCCGGGGCGATAACGAGCCGATTCGGATTGGAGCTGGTACCAATATTCAAGATTCTGCGGTTTTGCACTCTGACTATGGTTGGCCACTCACCTTAGGTGAGAATGTGTCCATTGGTCATCAGGCGATGGTGCATGGCTGCACGATTGGTGATGGTAGTCTCATTGGAATTAACGCTATCGTCCTTAATGGCGCCAATATTGGTAAAAATTGCTTAGTCGGTGCGGGAGCCTTAGTTACCGAAGGCAAAGAATTTCCAGATGGCTCTCTGATTATTGGAACGCCAGCGAAAGCGGTGAAAACGCTGAGTCCGGAGCAGATTGCTGAGATGAATCGCATCTCCTCGCATTACGTCGAGAACGCTGCTCGTTATCGCAAAACCCTCAAGAAAATTTCCTAGGTTTTCATTGCTGCACGTTCTTAACGTCATTATTCCCATCTTCGCCTTAATTTTGGCGGGATACATTTGTGGCAAAACCGGTAAGTTAAGTCCAAACGCATCAACCGAAATCAATCGCTTTGTGGTGTGGCTCGCACTGCCAGCCCAAATGTTTGACTTCACTGCCCATAGTAATTGGCAGGAGTTGTGGCAACCAGGGTTCATTATTGCGTTTAGCTCGGGTGCCATTTTGGTTTATTTGGCCCTCTTAATTTATTACCGGATTCAAACTAAAGATTGGACCGTTGCTAGTTTTCAAAGCTTGAGTGGTTCGTATGCGAACACTGGTTACATGGGCATTCCGCTGCTACTCCTCGCATTTGGTGAAAGCGGTCTTGGGCCTGCCGTGATTGCCACCTTGATTGTGGTGTGCGCACTATTTGCAGTAGCGATTATCTTTATTGAGCTCGGAGTGCATGCTAAAAAGCCGTTTGGTGAAATTATTCAAACGGTTGGAAAATCCTTAGCCACTAATCCTTTATTGGTTGCCCCATTTTGTGGAGCGCTTTGGGCGACTACGGGCTTAGAGCTCTACGCGCCACTGCGCCAGTTTGTCAGTTTTTTAGGGGCCGCAGCTAGCCCCTGTGCCTTAGTATCGATTGGATTATTTTTGGTTCAAAAAACTGCTGCGCCCGCAAAGACCACTTGGAGCCTTGTGTTTGTAAAACTGATCTTGCAGCCATTCGTCGTTTGGGTAGTAGCTGATCCGATCTTGGGATTACCGACATTTTGGGTTTATGCGGCAGTATTAGTCAGCGCTTTGCCAACGGGTACAGGCCCATTTATGTTGGCTCAGTATTACCGAGCCGATGGTTCTTTGATCTCGCGGGTCGTACTCATTACTACCCTTGGTTCTTTATTTACCCTATCAATCCTAGTGTGGTGGATGACGCCTAGCTAGACTCTGGATTTTTTCCTTCCGCATCAATTTGATGTTCCCAAGAGGCATTCACAAATGCGGGGAGCTGCATGCAGTTATACGTAATACGCTGCAAAGTTGGATAGTTACTAAAACTTATCTTGGCATCATATGCATTAAACACTTGCGGAACTAAAAATGCATCAGCCATACCTGGCTGATCGCCATAGCAGAATTGACCAACGCGTGGATCATTCGAAAGACGTTTTTCTAGAGCAATGAGACCCTTTTCAAGCCAATGGTTGTACCAACCCAAGCGCGCTTCATCGCTAACCCCAAGTTTGCCAACTAAATAGCGCAGAACTCGAAGATTATTCAGTGGATGAATATCAGCGGCGATATCCTGTGCCAAACCTCGTACCCAGGCTCGATCTTCGACCTTAATTGGTAACAAAGTTCGAGTGGGGTACTTTTCTTCGAGAAATTCTATGATTGCTGCTGATTGATGCAAGGTAAGGCCTGCATCGATATACAGTGGCACTAAGCCATTTGGGTTCAATGCTTGATAAACATCTTTGAGCTGTTCTCCGCCGCCCTTGCGAAGGTGGACTGGAATCACATCATATTCAATCCCTTTTAGATTGAGTGCAATCCGCACCCGAAAGGCGGCAGAGCTGCGCCAGAAGCTATATAGAGTTGGTTTCATTAGAACGATGATACCGCACCATCACTTCTTGGATCCCAGCCACCCTTGAGGATGCCCGATGGCTCACGAATAATGCAACCCGCGTGCCCCACCGTTTCATCAAGCTCGGCCAAGATCTCAATGTCATGCCCCATATCGCGAAGCTGTTGAACTAGTGCCGGATCAAAACGAGATTCCAATTTCAGCGTATCACTGGTTTGTCCCCACGTGCGTCCTAATAGCCAGCGAGGACGGCTAATCGCATCTTGTGGATCAAGCCCATAGATGGCAGTTCGGGTAAATACTGCGCACTGGGTTTGTGGTTGGCCATCACCCCCCATGGTTCCGTAAACCATAGACCGACCATCTCTAAATAATGCTAGGGCAGGATTCAAAGTATGAAATGGTTTGCGGTAAGGCTCTAGGGTATTGAGCGCTTTAGGGTCTAGTGAAAAGCTGCAACCACGGTTTTGCCAGTTAATGCCTGTTTTCGGTAAAACAATTCCGGAGCCAAACTCATGATAAATACTTTGGATAAACGAAACGCAACGGCCCTCACCATCAATCACACCCATCCAAATTGTGTCCGCGGGTCCATGACCGGCACCCCAGGGTAGGGCGCGTTGACGATCAACTTTATTAGCCAGTGTTTTTAAAAAGCTAGGCGATAAAAATTCTTGGGCATGCTTTTGCATATATGCAGGATCCGTAATGTGTTGATCACGAATCTTGAAAGCTTGTTTAGTGGCCTCTACACAGTGATGTACATACTCTGGACTATCGACTGCAAATTGTTTGAGTTTGAGTTGATCCAAAATACCCAGAATCATCAGCGATACCACCCCTTGAGTAGGGGGCGTCATGTTGTATACATCTGCCAAACTATGAGCTAGGTGCAAGGGGTTGATCAATTTTGCATGGTGGCGTTGTAGATCATCGAGGCGCAGTGGACTACCCAATTGTTTGAGTTCTTTTGCAATCAACTCAGCGAGTTCCCCGCGGTAATAATCATTCGTACCTTTTTTGGCGATCTGACGCAAAGTATTTGCAAGGCGCTTTTGATAAAACACACTGCCAGTCTCGGGTGACTTACCTTTGACTAAAAACGTCTCTGAGAATCCAGGTTGCGGACTAAGCTCAAGGCGTTTTTTCTCAGTGAGGGCAGACTGACTATGAGTTACTGGAACACCGTGCTCGGCGTAGTGAATCGCATCTTCGAGCAATCGAGATAAGGGTAATCTGCCGCCTAAACTTTTTTTAGAGAGTTCAAAAGCCGCCCCCCATCCTGAAATGGTGCCTGCAACCGTATTGGCTGCAACAGGCCCACGAAATGGAATTACACCTGTGATTCCTTGCTCCTGATACCACGAGCGAGTTGCTAAAGCAGCAGCACCTCCGCAAGCATCAATGCCTCCCATGGCCTTACCAGGCGCATGAATCACCCAAAAAGAATCTCCGCCAATCGAATTCATATGCGGATAAACCACTGCAATGGTGGCGGCTGCCGAAATCATAGCCTCTAAAGCATTACCGCCCTCCCTAAGAACTGCAAGCGCTGATTGAGAAGCGAGTGAGTGAGGCGCAACGGCCATTCCACGGATACCCCATTTTGGTTGCATAGCAATACTTTCCTTTGAACTAAAACGAGGAATAGATTCCCCAAATTAAAGAATTAACGCACTACTTTAGGGAATAGGTCTAGTGCACACCTAATTTTTCTCGATACATTTTACTTTGCAAGGAATTACTAAATTCTGGTGTCTTGCTTGAATTAAGTACTTCATGTCATCGAAACACATTATTTGGAATTTTATAACTAAGGAGAAAATAAATGAGTTCAAGCCGTCGTAAGTTTTTAACCAAAAGTTTAGGTGCCGGTGTTGCTGGCGCCGCACTTGCTGCGCCTGCCATTGTAAAGGCTCAGTCTGCACAAACCTTTAATTGGAAGATGACCAGCGCCTATCCAAAAGGCGCACCCTTTTATATGGATGGTCCAGGTAGCGCTACTGATTTAGCGAAGCGCATTCTGGAAATGTCTGGTGGTCGTTTACGTATTCAGGTATTCGGTGCAGGCGAGCTGATCCCAGCGTTTGAGGGTTTTGATGCAGTGCGTGCGGGTACAGTTGAGATGAATCACGCAAATGCTTATTTCTGGACTGGTAAAACAGCAGCTGCCCAATATTTCACGGCAGTGCCATTTGGTCTTAACTTTCAGGGTATGAATGGCTGGCTCTATGACGGCGGTGGCAATGACCTGTGGAACGAAGTCTACGCACCGTTTGGAATGGTGGCCATGGCTTGCGGTAATACTGGCGTTCAAATGACGGGGTGGTTTAAGAAAAAAATTAATTCTGTAGCCGATCTCAAAGGTTTGAAGATGCGTATTCCTGGATTAGCTGGCAAAGTCTATGCCAAATTAGGTGTTGATGTGAAGGTGCTACCCGCCGGTGAAATCTTCCCCGCACTTGAGCGCGGCGTAATTGATGCTGCTGAATTTGTAGGACCATTCCAAGATCGTCGCTTAGGTTTGCAAAAAGCCGCCAAGTTTTACTACACCACTGGCTGGCATGAGCCCGCAACTACGTCTGAGCTACTCATCAATAAAGCAGCTTGGATGAAGCTACCAAAAGATCTGCAGGAAGTTGTTACCAATGCTGCAGCGGCCTGTAATGTGATTGGTGAAGCATGGTGTCAGAAAAATAACGCAGACGCTATGGAGGATTTGGTTAAGAAGCAAGGTGTTCAAGCCTTGCAATTACCAGACTCTGTCATCAAAGCGATGCGTGATGAAACCATGAAGATTCTGAACGAGGAAGCTGCAAAGGATCCGATGACCAAGAAGGTTCATGACTCCTATTTTGCCTACAAGAAAAAATATGATGCCTGGGCAGTCTATAGTGAAGCAGCCTATCACAGCAAGGTTCGTGGTTAATTAACAAATCGGGAGATTCAGTGCAAAAAGCATCGGCAGTAATTGCGTCGCGCATTGAGGCCTTGATTGATCTATTTGGCAAGGTGGCCTCCTGGCTCACCTTGTCAATTGTTCTTTTGATCGTTATCAATGTGGTCTTACGTTATTCAATGAGTCTTGGAAGTGTTTGGGCTCAGGAATTGGAGTGGCATCTATTAGCCGCCATGATTTTGTTTGGTATGAGTTATGCCCTATTGCGTGGTGAGAACGTTCGGGTTGATTTGTTCTATGCAAATTATTCCCCCCAAAAGAAATACATTGTCGACCTGGTTTCAGCAATACTGACAGTACTGATTGCCTTGATCTTTATTAAAGTATCAATTAATTACGTCGGACAATCGTTCTCAATTGGCGAGAAGTCGCCCGACCCTGGCGGTATACCAGCGCGTTGGGTAGTTAAAGGCCTGATACCAGTTGGCTTTGCCTTACTTGCACTTCAGGGGGCAGCAGAAGCAATACGGGTTTATCTCAACCGTCCTGGAAATAAGGGGGCGGATCATGTTTAACCCCGAGATCATTGCATTTTTGATGTTGGGCGGGTTTTTTGTCATGCTCATGATTGGCATACCCGTTGCGATCTCACTGGCAACTGTTGGATTCGTATTTGGCTTTATTGGCTTTGGTGACACGCTCTTTAATTTGTTGCCAGCTCGCGTCTTTGGGGTGGTTGGTGGCTATCAATGGCTTGCGATTCCGCTCTTTATCTTTATGGGCATTATGTTAGAGAAATCAAGGCTTGCTGATGATTTGCTCGATGTGATTGGTCATTTAGCAGGGGGTGTGAAAGGAGGTATGGCCGTTGGCATCGTTCTCTTTGGCGCCTTAATGGGTGCGACCACCGGAATTGTGGGTGCAACCATTATTACCTTGGGACTCTTAACACTGCCAACCTTACTCAAACGAGGTTATGACAAAGGGATTGCGTGCGGCACAATTTGCGCATCTGGAACCTTGGGTCAAATTATTCCTCCCAGTCTGATCTTAATCTTGCTCTCTGATATCTTGCAATTATCGGTTGGCACTTTGTTTGCAGCGGCAGTGATGCCGGGTTTATTGCTTACAACCGTATATGTGGTTTATTTATTGATTCGAGGATGGCTACAGCCTGAACTGATGCCGCCCATCCCGATCGAGGAGCGTAGTAAGGTCTCGGGTAAAGAGCTTTGGATTCGGTTTTGGAAAGTGGTTGTACCACCCATTATGTTGGTGGTCGCCGTCTTGGGATCGATTGTGGGCGGTGTTGCCGCGCCTACTGAAGCAGCTGCAATGGGTTCATTTGGCGCTATCTTGGTGACCGCATTTTCGGGTCGTCTGACCTGGGAGCGTTTAAAGGCTACGATGATTGATACCACCAAAATCAGCGCTCTGATGATGTTCATCTTGATTTGTGCCCAGGTATTTTCATTGGCCTTTAGAGGGCTCAATGGTGAGGAGCTGATTGCCAAGCTATTTAATGCAGTGCCCGGTGGACTTAATAGTGATATTTGGCTTATGTTGCTTCTTATTTTCGTGCTGGGATTTTTCTTGGAATGGATTGAGATTAGCTATATTGCCGTTCCACTCTTTATGCCTATTTTGTTATCCCAAGGTGCAGATCCGGTTTGGGTTGCCATGATGGTCACGGTTTGCTTGCAATCCTCATTCTTGACCCCACCATTTGGTTGGGCTCTCTTTTATCTCAAAGGAGTTGCTCCGCCAGAAGTATTAATTAAGCATCTTTACAAGGGCGTTGTACCATTCATCGTTATGCAGGGCGTGACACTATACTTAGTGTTCCAGTTCCCTCAAATCTCGCTATGGTTGCCTAAGTTAATTGGATGGTAAAAAAGTAATTAGTATTAAATCACTCTCGTACTCGGGCCCTGTGCCCGAGCGAGGGCTTTGTACTGACTGCGGGATTTCTAGATCTTCAGATCCCAAACGCTGTGGTCGAGCTTGCCAGTTTATTGACCCCCAATACGAGTCTCTTGAGCAATCAATCCACGGAAATGCCCGAGCATTAGAAGGGGATCAACTCTTCTTTGGGGTTTATCGCAAGATGTACCGAGCCAGTATGCGTGAGCCGCTCGAGGGTGCCCAGTGGACCGGAATTACCACCTCGATTGCTAGCCAACTTCTCAATAACAATTTAGTAGATGCCGTATTAACGATGGCGCCAGATCCAGATGATCGTTGGCGACCCATGCCTGTCTTGATCACCGATCCTCAAGAGCTTCATCAAGCACGCGGGATGCGGATGGGCTACGCTCCGCTCCTGGCTCTTCTAGATGTAGCAAAAGAGAGAAATTACCAACGGCTTGGAGTGATTGGCATTCCTTGCCAGGTTTATGCATTACGAGCTTTAGAAAAAGAGTTGGATCTAAAAAAACTCTATGTGATTGGTACGCCTTGCTCGGATAACACTAGTACCGAGAACTTTCATGAGTTTTTGCAACTGATTGATGAGAGTCCAGAAGAGATTACCTATTTAGAGTTTAGGGCCGACTACCATGTAGAAGTTCGTTATCAAGACGGAAAACAACGAACAATCCCATTTTTGATGCTGCCATTATCAAAACTCAGACCCGATTTTTTTCCATTGACGTGCAGAACTTGTGTGGATTACACCAATGCTCTCTCCGATATCACGGTTGGCTATATGGGTGGCTCTGGCGAGCAATGGTTAATTGTGCGCAATCAACAGGGAGAGGGGCTACTGAATCTATTAGGTAATCAAATCAAACTAAGCGAACCAGAGAGTGCTGGTAATCGTATGAGTCCGGTCAAAGGATTCATGAAAAACGTGGAGTTAGCTGCTGGTGGTTTACCACTGCGTCAGATGCCCAATTGGTTACGACCGATCGTCGGGTGGCTCATGCCAAAGATTGGACCCAGGGGATTAGAGTTTGCAAGAGCGCGAGTTGAGATGAAAGCCATTGAAACGGTATTGCATCTTCGCAGAGAGCTACCAAAGAAGATGAAAAACATGGTGCCCAATCATGTTTGGCAACTAGTCAAACCTTACGGGCTAGTTGCAAATACCAGTGAAATCAAAGATGAAGTGAAGAGTACAGCTAAAGAGAAATAACAAACAGGGCAATGATTAAGAGATTCAGGATGCCAAAAATAATGAAGACGGGTTTATAAATATATTTTCGCTTAACCGCTTCATCGCGCTCTCGTTGTGTTTTTGGATCCATAGCAGATTATTTTTTTGGTTTTGCTGAAAAAGCACCAAATAAAATTAAGACGGCAATCACAATACCAATGAGGTCTTTATCCCGTATATACATGTAAAACCCTAAACCAAGGGCAATAAACCCAAAGATCATCCACCACGTTCTAGAAATCATCGATATACCTTACCAATAAACGATCCAAAAACAAAGCCCCCAGACAAGCTGAGGGCAGAATTTGGTGGCGAATCAGGGATTTGAACCCCGGACCTGCGGATTATGATTCCGTCGCTCTAACCAGCTGAGCTAATTCGCCGAACTGAGAATTATAAGGTAAAAGGCCTCAAGAGCCAGCCAAGCTCAAACTGGGGAATATCACATCCGTGAGGTTTGGGAATTTGTCGTTTAAAAAGACATTTGAATACTTCTGGACAGGTCGAGTTATTCCAGTTTAAAACGGTCACATAGTTTTCACATAACACTGAGCACAGGGTTTCCAATCTTTTAATAAGAGAGCATTGCTTAAAACAAAAAGACTAGATAGCGCCATTGCACTTCCAGCAATCATCGGCGATAGGTATCCAGCGGCTGCTAGCGGAATACCTGCCGTATTGAAGGCAAAAGCCCAAAATAAGTTTTGCTGAATCTTTTTCCAGGTTTTTTTTGAAATGTCTAAAGCTTGAGGTATTAAAGCGAGGTCACCTCTCATTAAGGTAATACCTGCCGATTGAATTGCTACATCGGTACCTGTGGCCATGGCTATTCCCACATCAGCACTGGCTAAGGCTGGCGCATCGTTGACACCGTCACCCACCATCGCAACCCAGCGTCGATTTTTATTAACTGATATTTCTTTCAGGTTCTGAACAATTTGTGCCTTATTCTCTGGCATTACGGAGGCATAAATTTCATCAATACCAATCTGCTTCGCAACTGCTGATGCTGCCTCAGCCCGGTCACCAGAGATCATCGCTGTTTGAATTCCCTCTGAATGCAATGAATTAATCACAGCCTTCGCATTAGGCTTAATTTCATCTCCAAACAGGAAAAGGGCAATGTACTCATTACGGCCTTTCACTCGCAGGACTGAACTGGTTTGACCATTATTCAGAATCGAGTGAAATTTAGTGGCAATCGGTTGAAAATCAGCCTCCTTGCTAACGGATTCAAGGCTTTGTAAAACAAGTACAGCGTCTTTCCAGGGGCCTTGATTTAGTTTGCCTTCAATGCCAATTCCTGCAATGATAGTGCTATCAGATACCGATAGCGGAAAAGTTCCTGAAGCCTCTGCTTGGTTAATCACTGCTTTGGCAAGCGGGTGTTCGCTACCAAGTTGTAATCCTACTGCGCTCGCTAATATTTCAGATGTTGTGGGTCGGTTATCAAACGGAATAATCTCCAAAAGTCGAGGCTCACCTATTGTTAAGGTCCCAGTTTTATCAAATGCAACAATATTGATTCGATGGGCAAGCTCTAAGACTTGGGGATCTTTAATGAGGATTCCATGGCGAGCTGCGACACCTGTACCAGCCATGATGGCTGCGGGTGTGGCTAACCCGAGGGCACAGGGGCAGGCAATCACAAGGACTGAAACAGCTCGCAAGATGGCAGTACTCGCTGATTCTAGGACTAGCCAATTAATAAGACCCGTTAGAAGGGCAATGAGTAAGATAGCCGGAACAAAGTAGGCGCTAATTTTGTCAACTAGCTTTTGAATCGGTGCTTTTTGGGTTTGAGCATCTTCGACCAAGAAAATGATTTTGGATAAAACACTTTCAGCACCAATGGCCTGTGCTTCAATGATCAAAGCGCCATCCCCATTCATTGATCCTCCAATTACCTTCTTGGATACTTCCTTTTTAACAGGGTTACTTTCCCCTGTAAGTAACGATTCATCAACGTGACTGGTGCCGTGAAGTACAATGCCGTCGACAGGAATTCGCTCGCCTGGTAAGACGACGACACGGTCACCTGGGAGTAATTCCTCAATGGGCAATGTCCGATAGTTTGCATTCCCTAATGATTGGAAATCCTGATCAGGATATAAAACCTTTGCGTCTTCAGGCCATAGTTTTTCCAAAGCCCGAATCGCTTCACTGGTTTGTTTCTTGGCACGTGCCTCTAGCCATTTACCAAGTAAGACCATACTAATGATGACGGCTGAACCTTCAAAGTAATACTCATGGGTATGTTCTGAATGCGATAGTAATAAGAAAAGGCTTAGTCCATAAGCAGCGCTTGTTCCAATGGCAATTAGCAGATCCATATTCCCAGAACCAGATCGCAACGCATGAAAACCAGCGCGATAAAAGCGCCATCCCAAAACAAATTGCACGGGTGTTGCCAAGGCCAGTTGCCACCAGCCATTTAAGGACCAATGAACCCCAAAAGGCATGAGAAGCATCGGAGTTATTAGTGGTGCGCTGAGTAAAAAACTGATGATCACTGATGCTCGGCCATCAGCATTCCACACCATCTCATGGGCATCAACGGATTGTGTTGGTTGATGGACACGTGCTTCGTAGCCAGTCTTTTGAATTTTCTCAATCAGATCATCAACCGAGAGCGTTGAATGTGGAGTTAATCGAACACGGGCCTGCTCGGTCGCTAAATTAACCGTTACCTTATCAATATCTGGGACTTTTTGGAGGGCTCGCTCAATGCGCCCAACGCAGGAGGCACAGGTCATCCCTTGAATATCGAGCGTATAAAAAGCTGAATCGGTTGGTGGCTTAGCCATAAAGAATACTGTACAGTATTAACAAATGAGTATGTAGATCAAAGGACGGTGTTTATGAGATTTACAGTTTCTGGAATGACTTGCGGGGGCTGCATTAAGGCGGTAACTAGAGCGATTCAATCGGCCGATCCAAATGCACAAGTTAAGGTGGATTTACCTACTCAATCCATTGAATTACAAACTGTGCTCAGCACCTCCGAGGCTCAAAATCTTATTGAGGATGCTGGTTTTCCGATTGTGAAGACTCTGTGAGAAATTTGGTAATTGCGCAAGTTCTAAGTCATTTACCCTTAGATAGAAATTAGCTTGAATTACACCACTAAATATCTATCACTAAGTTAAAGTACATATAAGATTATTGTGGTGTAAATCTGTCGTTTTAAACGACTATGAATCATAGTAGTTCTACCCCAAAATTTCGCATAATCAGTACAAAAATCCCAAAACAAACAAAGGTTAGTAAAACGCAAGCCCCCATCGTGAGCCAAAATCCCAGTTTAGGTAACAGGTAAGGGAATACTAAAAACATAGGCAGCGTTGGAATCACATACCAAAAGGTGTAATAGGCATGATTCGCTATTTTCTCTTCTGATTGATTTTCAATGAACAGCCAAGTAAGAGTAAGTAGCGTCATCAACGGCAATGCCGCAATGAATCCACCTAACTTATCACTGCGTTTGGCAACTTCGCTAATGAATACCACCATTCCAGCTGTTAAAAGGTATTTAGTAACTATCCAAGTCATTGTTTTGGTTCCTAAAGGTGAGGACGTTAAAGCAATTCTATGGAAAAAGTGTTAGGATTTGTTCATGTTGAGAAGATTTCTCATATGCCTCTTGGTTGTTTTTGTCCCGGTTCAGTCGTGGGCAGTGATTGATATGGGCATACAGCACCAGCAAAAAACATTGCAAATGCCCCGGATGATCGAGGCCAATATCGCGCACGAATGTCATCAAAATGGCGCATCAGCAACAGAGAGTCCCCATTCTTCACATCAACCATCGGATAGTTCGGGTTGTAACTCTTGCACTCTATGTATGGCGATTGGGTTTTTGCAGGCTCCCCAAGCACTTGACCTAACTGATTCTTTTAGCCAAGCTTTTTATTCAATTAATCAGCCCTTAATTGGGGTTGATATTTCTGACCTAACAAAACCACCTATTCGTTAACTCCCTAGGATAAGTCCGCCCAAAATTTGGGGGCGATTTTAATTGGAGAGTGATATGAAACGAATACTTCTTGGTTTATTTTTAAGTACTACACTGCAAGCGCACGGAAACTCTATTTGGGTTGAGCAAAATAATCTGGTTGGGGAGATTGGGGGTTGGCGTACTTACGCCAAAGAAAAGGTGCAAGAGCAACCTTTACCCCAAGGGGCTACTTATTCACTAAATCAGGCGATCGAGCGATCCCTTAGTCAGCAGTTGGATTGGACCAATTATTTACCCGGCTCAGAATCAATCCAAAATTTCTATTTGTTAACTCCAGCACAACGCTCAGCACTTCAACAGCGCTACACCATCATCTATGAAACCACCAAGTCCTATTACGAGCTGGTGGCTCTTAAAGAGAAATCAAGATACATGGCAGATGTTGTAGATGCTGTTCAGGCAGCCTCAGAACTAACGAATCGGATGCAAAAGGTTGGCAATATCAACCAACTGGGACAGCTTAAACAGCAAAAAGAATTGCTAAAGATCCAGCTAGAAATGCAATCATTGCAGACAAAAACCAAAGAAGCAACGGAGCGTTTTATTCAGCGGATGAACTTTGACCAACGCGACCTTAAATTAGACGTAGAAAATCGCTTGCCAACTCCTCCAAAAGATGCGAGGAAATTAACAGACAAAGAGGGGCGAGCTATTGATTTAGGTGACATCAATAATCCAGCTACCGTTCAAGTTCGCTCTAACGCACGCATTGCCTACGAAAACTACCTAGAGCGATTTCAAAAGGTAAGGACTTATCAAACAGAAATTTTGCCGAACCAAAAGAAAATTTCTGAGGAAAAATTACTCCGCTATAACGCGATGCTGATTGACGTATTTCATTTGCTTGAAGATGCTGAGGATCAGCGCAAAACAGTGATGCAGTACATCGACGCAAATGCAGCCTTTTTAATCCAATCGGCACGCCTAGAAAAGGCCTTAATTGATGCCCAGATGGATTTTTCTAATATTAATGCGAGGTAAGTCATGAATTCACGTAGAGCATTTCTAAGTGGTGCGGCAGTGACTATGGCAGCCGCTGGAGTTAGTCGTCACGCCTTGGCGGGCTTACCCGAGCCTGTTATTCAAACCAGCCCTAATACACAAAATCCACTGTTTCCCAAAACCGGTCGTGAGTACAACCCAGTTGTTACTCTCAATGGTTGGACTTTGCCATGGCGAATGAATCAAGGGGTAAAAGAGTTCCATTTAGTGGCAGAACCTGTGGTACGGGAAATGGCGCCTGGCTTTAAAGCCCACTTATGGGGGTATAACGGCCAATCCCCTGGGCCAACAATTGAGGTTGTTGAAGGCGATAAAGTACGCATTTTTGTAACCAATAAGCTACCAGAGCACACCTCAATTCATTGGCATGGTCAACGCTTACCAAATGGTATGGATGGGGTAGCTGGCTTAAATCAGCCGGCAATCCCGTCAGGCAAAACATTTGTTTATGAATTTACTGCTCGTCGTCCTGGAACATTTATGTACCATCCACATGCTGATGAAATGACTCAAATGGCGATGGGCATGATGGGCTTTTGGGTAACTCACCCCAAAGGCAAAAATCCGGACATTGATGAAGTCAATCGTGATTTTTGTTTTTTACTGAGCTCCTACGATATTGATCCGGGTAGTTTTACGCCTAACCCAATGACGATGCTCGACTTTAATATTTGGTCTTGGAATAGCCGGGTATTTCCTGGTATCGATACTCTGAATGTTCGCTTAAACGATAGGGTACGAATTCGGGTTGGAAATCTAACCATGACCAATCATCCCATTCATTTGCATGGCCATGAGTTCCAAATTACCGGGACCGATGGCGGGCCGACCCCAAAGGCTAATCGCTGGTATGAAGTAACTGCTGATGTTGCAGTGGGTCAAATGCGACAGCTTGAATTCTTGGCTGACGAGGAGGGCGATTGGGCGTTTCATTGCCATAAAAGCCATCACACCATGAATGCGATGGGCCATGATATGGCTAATCTCATTGGAGTTGATCATCGTGGCGTTGCTGGAAAGATAAAAAAACTCATTCCAGACTACATGGTGATGGGTGAGCGTGGCATGGCCGATATGACGGAAATGGAAATGCCATTACCTGAAAATACGATTCCGATGATGACGGGTGATGGACCCTATGGATCGGTTGAAATGGGTGGCATGTTTAGCATCCTGAAGGTTCGTAAAAATCAACCGCACAATGACTATAAAAATACTGGCTGGTACAAACAACCTCCCGGTACGCAGGCTTATGAATGGAAGGGGCAGCTGCCCACGATCAAGCGAAGCCAATCAGCCGGCCCCTCTGCCATGAATCGGGTTCATAACCAACCAGAGGTTGAGGTCAATGTTGTTAAACCATCCGGACATTCAAAACATAATCACTAGGAGCATGACATCATGATTAGAAAACTTGTTTTAGCACTTGCCATCGTTTCACTGCCTCAGTTGGTGCTAGCTCATGGCGATCAGCATAAAAAATCTACTCAGCCAGCCAATTTTATCCAGGAAGATTGGGGGATTGGGGCTAATAAAAACGAAGTAAATCGAACAGTCTTAATCACTATGACCGATAAGATGCGTTTTCATCCCGATCGGATTGAGGTAAAGCTGGGCGAAACCATTCGTTTTCAAGTAAAGAACGATGGAAAATTAATGCATGAAATGGTAATTGGCACAAAGCCTGTTTTAGATAAGCATGCTGAACTGATGCTAAAAAATCCTAATATGGAACATGATGAAGCGTACATGGCTCATGTCGCGCCCGGTAAAACTGGTGAAATCATCTGGAAATTCAATCGCAAGGGCAGCTTTGACTTTGCATGCTTGATGGCTGGGCATTATCAGGCTGGCATGATTGGAAAAATTGAGGTGAAATAATGAAAAAGCTCTTTTTACCAATTCTTTTATTGCTTAGTTTTTCAGCTCACTCGGTAGAGTGGACCAAGGGTGAAATTCGTCGAATTGATATAGACAATAAAAAAATTACTATTCGTCATCAGGAAATCAAAAGCCTCGATATGCCTGAAATGTCGATGGTTTTTCAAGTTGAAAATGCCGCCCTTTTACAAAGCTATAGCGTGAATGAGCGTATTGAATTTGTCGCTGAAATGAAAGATAAGAAGTACTTTGTCAAAGAAATTCGGAAAAGTAACTAAAAGCCATCAATTGCTAATCGAAAACATAATACAAACATCTCAAGTTCAAGTGAATACTTATCGTCGATCTTTACTTTTGGGAGTCCTTCTATTCCCTGCATATGGCTTTGCCGCACCTGAGAAATTAGACATCACTATGTGGCGTGGTCCAAAGTGTAAATGTTGTAAGGACTGGGCAACTTACTTAGAAAAAAATGGTTTTATTGTTAAGGTAAATAATGATGGCAATACCGAGATTCGGCAAAAGCTTGGTATGCCAGTTCAGTTCGGATCATGTCATACAGCCTTGATTGACGGCTATGTGATTGAAGGCCATGTACCTGCTAAAGAAATTAAGCGTTTGCTTGCTGAAAAGCCTAAGGTATTGGGCCTAACGGTCCCTGCAATGCCATTGGGTTCGCCAGGCATGGATGGGCCTGAGTACAAAGGAAAAAAAGATCCGTACGATGTTTTGATTATTGATAGCAAGGGAAGACCCAGCGTATATCAGTCTTATAGGTATTAGAACTAAAAGGACATATTTTTGTCGTTTAAAACGACACCTCCATATTCAAGCTTTCTGAAACTTTTCACACAATCACCGCACATTTTCTTGTGCACTCCGCGTGCTTAACCCGCCAGCCATATGCCATAAGGCTTCCAAGATGTGTGTAGTGAACTGTGAGACACAATGTGCGCACACCAACTTTTGTGGTTTCGTTATGTCTTTGAAACGATTGAGAATTTTCGAGAAACTTCGAGCTTATGATTCCGTCGCTCTAACCAGCTGAGCTAATTCGCCGAACTGAGAATTGTAGCAAATTGACTGTGGTGCTGTGTGAATGTGCCCGCTGTGGCTAACTCTGTCTAATGGCTCAAACCGTTGTGGCTGCGGGATGCCCTAACTAAAATATTGTCGTTTAAAAAGACAATGCCTCGGTATCTCTAAAGTCATAAATTAATTGATCAAATCAAAACCCATTATTTATAGTGGTTATTGAAAATTTTTAGATCCACTTAGAATGTAAGCATGCGCTTTAAATTCAATCGATCTTTTTTGATAGCTTTCTTGTTCTTGGGAATTTTTCTCAAGTGCATGTCTCCGTTCTTACATGCGCATATCGCTGGAGATAACGATTATGGATTTCATGTATCGGGTTTGAGCGCATTTGATAGTGCGCGACTCTTAGATGATGGCAGTCCTGAGCCAATCCCGGATTCGTATGCAGTGACCGTTCCCGATGCTCGTAAGCATTTTCTCGACACTACTTTTGTTGTTGCCTTTGTTGCAGTTGTCCTTTTAGTCTTAAAAGATCGACCCTTTATTCGGCGTGTTTCGTTTGCCAAGACCTTATTGGTCCCGTTTTCATTTCTTAACCCCAAGTTCCCACCCCCGGCCTTAGCGCCACCCCATCGCCACTTCATCTAAGCGCTTACCGCGTTAGGTAAGCCAATGGATGGTGGCAATCCCTAAAAAGTACATTTCATTGCATTAAACCCTTAGCGGGTTGTTCACCTCCATTCTGGGCGGTTTCTCAAGAAACCAAGTTCTGCACCGAATAGGGTGCGAAATCGGTATGGGGATGTTTATGTATTACCAAGATAGCGATGGTATTTATGTGCCACAAAAACCAGTCACGCATCGAAATGATGAATTTGTTGAAGATCAGTTTGCTCATTTATTTGAAATGCAATCCAAGCATTTTTGGTATCTAGGGCGCCATCGTTTTTTATTAGAGTCATTAAAGCGTCATCAAGCATCAGAAAACTTCTCAGCCATTGATTTGGGTGGGGGATGTGGCGGCTGGGTGCAATACCTTACTCAAACAATCCCTAATCGATTAACCGATTTGGCGCTGGCGGATTCCTCCCGGGTAGCACTCCTCAATGCCAAAGGGGTACTAGATGAGGATGTTGACCTATATCACGTTGACCTCATGGATTTACAAATGCAGGAGCAGTGGGATACCGCTTACTTATTGGATGTGATTGAGCATTGCCCAGATGATGTCACTGTGATGCGGGAAGCGGCTAAAGCACTAAAGCCTGGTGGCAAGCTATTTGTGGCGACCCCAGCGCTTGACTTCTTTTGGTCGTACAACGATGAGTTCGTAAAGCACGTGCGTCGCTACGACAAACGAAAGTATCAGGAGCTGGCAAAGAATAGTGAATTAATCCTCAAAGATGCGCGCTACTTTATGTTCTTCCTCAGTCCGCTGTACTGGCTATCCCGTAAAACCCGCCCCAAAGAGCTTAATGAGGAGCAAATGGCAAAACTCTATAAAGAAGAGTACAAGACGCCTCATCCCATTATTAATAATGCCCTTAAAGCTGTGTTTTATGCAGAAACGCCATTGGGTCATCACCTTTCCTTTCCGTGGGGGACATCCATATTGGGGGTGTTTGAAAAGCCAAAAAATTAATATCTGACTATAAAACCTAATGAGAATGCCTGAAGTGTCGTTTTAAACGACAAACTTCAGGCCCTTGCCGTGAATTTTGTTGACCTAACCCACACCAGTTTCCTAATAGATTAACCCTAAAAAGGTAGCCTATTTAATTGGCATGCCTTAGGAATTGATTTTTTGCTTTCAACAAAAGATATTTTCCAAAAACAAGTACCAAGTGAATCAAAACAATCGAGAGATAAAATTCACCAATAAATTCGTGGCTATTTTCAGAGAATTTAATAAACCATTTCCCCCCGAATTCCTCATAAGTCATGATTCCGAACAAAACAAGTGGGATGGATAAAAGGTACATTAGAAATACCAAAATCCCCATACCGGAGCCATACCAAATTTGCCATTTGTAAAGACGCTCAAGTTTTAGATCCTTCAGATCCTGCACAATCGTTTTAAAAAGATTGGCACGCATCCAAATTGTTTGAAATGCCATCGATGTTCTTGGAACTAAGCCAATCAAGAGTCGAAGGGAAAAGATAATCCCAAAACCATATCCTAAATACACATGAATCAATCGCCAGGATTCACTATCGGCGGTAAGGTATGCCCCAATAAAAGTGATGGCGCCTGCTAGGTGAAGGATTTGCTTGAGTGTCTTCATCGATTGGCTTTAGTCTGGGATCCGAACATCATCATCGTCAAATAGACCTTGCTCAGCCCGCTGATGGCAGGCGGCACAATTGGCAGGACTTTTCACGGAAGGCTTCATAAAGTCACTGGTTTTAACTTTGCGGTGCTTACGTTCAAACCATGCCGATTTAGTAATGCGATTCTCAGTTGGTGATTCTTTAACCCGTTTATAGCTGCCCCCATATTGGGTTAGCCACTGATTGATTTGATGGTTGGATTTGGCATCGATTGAGGCATCCGTTCCATAGTGTTTGGAAAGGGTGGAAATCAATTGCTCCCATGAGGATTTTGGGAGGAATGCGGGAGGGTAGGCTAAGTGGCACGAGCCACATTCGGTTTGATATACAGGAAGCGGTTTTGCTGGCTGAATATCCTTGCTTCCGGCATTGGCATGCTTGCTAGCCAAAGCAATCGCAGCCAGTAGAACCAAGGTCAATAAAATTAGTCCAAAAAACTCTTTCATGTTCATCCCCTGATAGCGTTTATTTTTTGGAGCCATATAACTTACCCCTTTATTTGGTTAATGAAATCAAATAAGCCAGCACATTGGCTTTCTCTAAAGGGGTGCATTCCCTAGCAAGAACATCATTGCAGTTGCGTCGAAACCACTTTTCAATCTTGGCTGTTTCTGTAAATGCATCCGCATTACTGCTCGGGGCTAATGCCGGAATGACTTTGTTCGTGCTTGCATGTTTACCGGTGTTAAGAGGTGGATTGCCGTGACATGAGGCACAAGACCATTCTTTGCCATGCGTTTGGGTAAAAAAAAGCTTTCCAGCAACAGGGTTTACCGCCGCGCCTGCTTTATCTGTCCAGTATTTCAGCTGTGCAGTGGGGTTGGTGTCGCCGGCAACGGCGGCATTTACCATGCCAATGCCAATAATCAAGATGAGACTGAAGGAGTATTTCATTAGAGTCCTTTATTGTTCGGACCCCAGTATTGAATAATGTTCCTAGACCCAGGCTGAAGGCGTTATTCAGATTCGGTTCATCTTGCCGATCTACAATTTCCGTATGCGAAAACTCCCACAGTTTCTTCTGGTAATAGCACTCATCGTGATGCCGATGACAAGTTTTGCCGATTCAGATCATGAGCGAGCCAGAAAAGCCGTCCAATCCGGTCAAATCCTTCCCCTACAAGAAATCTTGCAAAAGGTTTCTAAAGATCATCCCGGTCAAGTGCTCGAAGTGGAGCTTGATCAGGAGAAGGGTGGCTGGGTTTACGAAATCAAGCAATTGACTTCGGCAGGCTCGATTGTGAAGTTAGAGGTGGATGCTAAAACTGGTCAGGTTTTAAAGCAAAAGATTAAGAAAGACTAAAAGGCCAATTGATGCGTTTACTCGTGGTTGAGGATGAGCCAACTCTACTTGAGCAATTAAAACTGGCGCTCCAAGAGCAAGGTTATGTGGTGGATACTGCCAGTAATGGTGAGGATGCGCTTCATTTTGGAAAAGAAGAAGCGATTGATGCGGCCATTTTGGACTTGGGCCTTCCCAAGCTTGATGGGATTTCGGTCTTAAAGGGATGGCGAGCTGTTAAGAAAACATTTCCAGTCATTATTCTGACCGCACGGGATAACTGGGGCGAGAAAGTAGCCGGAATTGATGCCGGAGCCGATGATTACCTCACAAAGCCATTTCATATGGAGGAGCTTTTAGCAAGGGTGCGAAGCGTTATTCGTCGCTCAACCGGTCACTCTTCTTCAGTAATTAGTATCCAAGGATTGACTTTAGATCTTGCTAGTAATCGAGTGAGTCTTGACGGCAATACCATCAATTTAACGAGTTATGAGTTGCGCTTGCTAAGTTACCTAATGCATCACCCTAATAAAGTGATTGATAAAACAACCCTGAGTGAACATCTTTACGCCTATGATGAAGACAAGGACTCCAATACGATTGAGGTCTTTATCGCGCGTTTGCGAAAAAAACTACCCGAAGGTTTGATCGAGACAGTCCGTGGCCTTGGGTATCGACTCAACGATCATGCTTAAGTCCCTGCGATTTCGGATCGTAGCCACCTCAATCTTAGCAATCCTTACCGCATTATTTGTTGCTAATCGGGTCATTACGGAGTTATTTACCCAATATGCCACAAAGCAGTTTGAACTCAATATAAAGAATCAATTTAATCAGTTAGCGAGTCTTGTCTCGATTGATTTGCGGTCTCAGCAGCCCCAGTTAGTATCGCCAGTGGGAGAGCCCAGATGGGCTAAGCCCCTATCTGGACTCTATTGGCAGATCAATGCATCAGATGGGACCGTGTTACGCTCGCGTTCCCTTTGGGACCAAACACTCGCCATCCGCGGCTCCAAAAATCAGTCTGATCAACCTCTTTTTTACGAAATCACTGGCGTTGGTCAGCATTCATTACTGGCTTACTCCAAAACCGTTTCCTTGGAGGATGCTCAGTCAACTCCATTTACGCTAACAGTAGCTGTCGATCGCTCACCGCTTGACGCTGAAATTACATTATTTTCAAGTGAAATTAGACGTTACTTATTCATTCTTGCGCTTGCACTTTTCATGATATTAATCATGCAAATTACTTTTGGATTGCGACCTCTTAGTACCTTAAAAACGGCAATGATTCGATTAAAGAGTGGTAAAAGCTCAACGATTGAAGGTGACTATCCTGCTGAGTTTAATATTTTGGTGAAAGACTTCAATACTGTTTTGGAGCAAAACCAACAGATCATTGCCCGAGCAAGAGCACAAGCTGGTAATTTGGCGCATGCTATTAAAACGCCGCTAGCTGTGATTCAAAACGCTGTCAACGACAACAATCTATCTAAAGAGGCCTTTAAGGAATTGGTTCTACAGCAGACACAATCAGCTAAAGAGCAGGTCGAGTGGAGTCTAGCGAAGGCAAAAACGCTAGCGCTGAATCCTATCGCAACAACTCGAACACCAGTTTTAGATAGTATTCAATCGGTTGTTCGAGTGATGAATAAATTGCATAGTGACAAGAGCTTACAAATTAAGGTTGAGTGTAACGACCCAAACCCAATCTTTAATGGAGAAGCCCATGATTTACAGGAAATGATTGGCAATATATTGGACAATGCTTGTAAATGGGCTAAATCAATCGTCAATATTAAGATCTCAAATAAAGTAAATTTTGTTGAAATTTGCATTGAGGATGATGGGGCTGGTTTGAATCCTGCGAAATTTGATTTGGCTCTCAAAAGAGGAATGAAGCTTGACGAGATTACTCCAGGTTCTGGGTTGGGACTATCCATTGTGAGTGAGCTAGTTGAGCTCTATGGTGGCAAAGTAAGCTTGAATCAATCGTCTTTTGGGGGGCTGTCTATAACGCTCGTGTTACCAAGTGTACTTTCAATCAATTCGTGAATGCGTCGTTTTAAACGACACTTCCAAACTCAAGCCACCTAAAATTTCACACACAATCGCAGCACATTTTCCCGTGCACTCCGCGTGCTTAACCCGCCAGCCTTTAGCCATATGACTTCCAAGGTGTGTGCAGTTAAGTGTGTCGCACAATGTGCGTACACCAACTTTTGTGGTTTTGTTATGTCTTTGAAACGATTGAGGATTTTCGAGAAACTTCGAGCTTATGATTCCGTCGCTCTAACCAGCTGAGCTAATTCGCCGAACTGAGAATTGTAGCAAATTGACTGTGGTGCTGTGTGAATGTGCCCGCTGTGGCTAACTCTGTCTAATGGCTCAAACCTTTGTGGCTACAGGCTCCCTTTATCATCTACCCATAAAGGAGTGGAATTTGTGAAGAGGATGATTTTAATTTCCCTGCTGGTCAATGTGTTGGTCTTAATACCAGTCTGTATGGGTCTTATGTGGGATTTACCCCGGATTTCAAGTGTTTATGGATCGTACAGTCCGGCTAGAGGAATTCTGCTGTCGGTTTATGGAGCAATTCTCTTAGTCTCAATTCTACTTTTGTTCAGGCCACTGCCATTACTGGTAGCGCCATTGTTACTAGTTCAAGTACTCTACAAATTAACAACGCCGTTCACAGTGGGCAGCTTTACAAATCCTGTGGTGATCAGTAACTTGTTAGTAGCAGCCTTACACCTGATAACCTTGTATCTAATCCTTCGAACAATTCGGGGCAAGGTATTTGATGTTGTTGAAAGTTAGTCAAATCTCTGAATAAGAATTGACGTTTTAAACGACATTTATCTAAAAGATCTTTATTAATACCATTACATGACGACTATTAAATCCTTTATGAATAAATTTGGTTTTTTGCTACTCGTTGCTTCACTTCTGCTCCCAATATCAGCAAGCGCCCAGCTTCTCGACGCAATCCGTGGTCACGCACAAGATCTTAAGGCTCGCTTTGAGAGTAATCAAAAAGTAGAAGGTGAGATCCTTAAACGAGGGCAGATTGATAAAAACGCCAAGGGCCAAGATTTGATACACAACTCCTCTGGCGAGTGGACCTTAGTCAAAGTTGGCAATCAACTATTTTTGCAATCGGGCGAAGACTTTAGATCCAGCCCTGGTCCAGACTATCATATCTATATTAGCAGTAAGCCCGCTATCAAAGATAACGATGAGTTCAGTGCCCAGCAAATTGAGGTCAGCCGTATTAAAAAACCAAACGGCGCTGCTTTCTATCTTCTAAAGACCCATAACCCTGAAGATGTCAACAGCGTACTGATATGGTGTAAGCAGTTCAAGGAATATATCGGCTCAGCAGACCTAGTGGCAGTAAGGTAGAAAAAGTCCTTACTTACAAAATCTTTACTGGGTTAGATAAATTAATTCTTAAGACAAGATTACACAATGAAGATATTAATTGTTGGTGCTGGTGGCATTGGTGGCTACTTTGGAGCGAAGTTAATAAATGCTGGCGCAGACATTACTTTTTTACTACGAGAAAAACGCCATCAGTTAATTCAGGCACACGGGCTGACCATTGAAACCCCTAAAGGTAGTTTTACAGTTCATCCCAAAGCGGTGACAGCTGGTCAGCTGGAACCTATCTATGATTTGATCATTTTGGCGCCTAAAGCATTTGATTTGGATGAATCGTTAAAGTCGCTAATCAAAGCAAGTTCTCAAGGCGTATTACTACCATTTTTAAATGGGCTTTCTCATATGGAGTCTCTGGATCAACAATTCGGTAAAGCCAGAGTCATGGGCGGTGTGGCGCACATTGCGGCTATGATCACAGATACGGGTGCTGTCAGGCAATTGACCGATCTGGATATGTTGACCGTTGGACCTCGATCTCCAGAGCATGTGGCCTTAGCTAAAGAGTTTATTGCGCTCTGTAAACAGGCAGATTTCAATAGTGCCTATAGCGAAAACATTGAGCAAGCGTTATGGGATAAATGGGTTTTCTTAGCAACACTGGCTGGTATGACGACATTATGTCGCGGCTCGGTGGGCGAAATTGTTTCAACTCCCTACGGTAAAGAATTAACGTTAGCGATGTATGAAGAATGCTGCTCAATTGCTAAAGCTGGCGGTCATACCATCGGAGAGGTGCCCAGAAGTAAAGCAATTGAGATGCTTACCAAAGAGGGCTCACCGTTTACCGCTTCGATGTTGAGAGATTTAATTTCAGGCCAAAGGACCGAACACGAACACATACTGGGTCAAATGATTAAAAAGGGTGAGGAAAATCGCATAGGGTGCCAGCTACTCAAAATGGCTTATACGCAGATTGCGGTTACACAAATCAAGGGATCCTAAACTTTAAATCAAAGAATTAAAGTCTTTGGCTCTAGTCTACTCAGCCGCAGCCGCCCTCAACCACGGCAAGATCCCATCCGTGTAGTTATGGAATTTGTCGTTTAAAACGGCAGTCTAGAGTTAGAGTCAGACATCCTCAGCTCTGGTCTATTCCGCTGCGATTTCAAATATCTAGCAATATCAAAAATCAGGTGTGTTGAGAAATGTCCTTTTAAAAAGGTGAATTTATAGCACCACAACCATAGCTATGAAAACCTAGGCATTTGACGGAATGTTGCCTTAACGAGTTCAAACCATAGCATTCCAATAACCACTGAAGCCAATATTAATACTGCCATTTCTATTGATAATTCGGTAAATCGAAATCGTTCCTTAAAAAAAGAAAGAAACGTAAATCCAACAAATAATGAAATGGCAATTCCCATAATCCAATACTGCGAGGGGTTGGGTTTTTTTAGGATCTTAAAGATGTTGATGCGCCTTGATCTGCTAACCATAACAAGCATTAAATTCCCAAACACTAAGATTCCAAAAGCGACCGTATTAGCATACATCTGAGAGTGGTCATTCCAAATAAGTAAAAAATACACAGCCATCACAATCACTAGCAAACCAAATCCTTGAAGTGCTCCAATTAAAAAATTATCGAAACTAAAAATTTTTTTATTTGAATCGCGTGGGGGTTGCTTCATTAAATTAGACTCGGGTGTTTCCGCCTCAAATACAATCGCACACGAAGGATCAATAATCATCTCCAAAAACAAAATATGGATGGGGTAAAGCAATGGGGGAAATCCAAAAAGAAGTGGAATGAAAATTGCCCCAGCAATTGGCACATGTCCTGCGACGATATAAATGATGGCTTTTTGAAGATTGTCATGAATCTGCCGCCCTTGGCGAATCGCATTCACAATGGAAGAAAAATCATCATTTAATAAAACAAGTGATGAGGCTTCTCTCGCCACATCCGTACCACGCTGCCCCATACTGATTCCAACATGGGCCGCTTTTAGCGCGGGTGCATCATTGATGCCATCGCCAGTCATTCCCACAATCTGATTTTTAGCCTGAAGGGCTTGGACTAGACGTAACTTTTGCGCTGGCTTAATACGAACAAATACTCGAACTTTATCCAAAGCATCTTTTAGTGCTTTATCGCTTAATGAGTCTATTTCATTGCCAGAAAGAATGTGATTAGATTCTATGCCTGCCTGTCGGGCAATCGCCTTTGCAGTGATGGCATGATCGCCAGTAATCATGATTACCTGAATCCCTGCTTCGTGGCATTGCTGAATGGAGGCTGGCACCTCATTTCTTAAGGGATCTTTAAGGCCCACGAGTCCTAACCATTCAAATGAAATATCGTGAAGGGTTTGGGGCCACCGGCCATTGGTTTTACGGTAAGAGCATTTCGCCACACCCAAAAGCCTGAGTCCCTGAGACGCCATTTCATGGATTTGCTTTGTAATGATTAATTTTTGCGATTCACTCAGGTCGCATAAGGACATGACGACCTCGGGAGAGCCCTTCATCGCAATCAAATAATCTTCAGGATTTTTTGTATGTCCCCATACATGGGCCATCGCTGGTAAATCGGGCGTAAAGCTGTATTCATGAGCTATTTCATAGTCTTGATAGAGCGTAAAGTGATCTTGATGGAGAGTAATAGTGGATTCGGTAAATGCCTTTTCCATCGGATCAAAGGGCTCCTCTTCACTGGCCAATATGGAATAGCTCAGAATTTCCTTTGCTTGCTGATCTAAAGTTGCTGAGTCCGAAAAATAAAGAATCTGCTGGGGGCTGGCAATGGCCTGTAGTGACATCTGATTTAAGGTTAAGGTACCAGTCTTGTCAACACAAAGCGCTGTGATGCTTCCGAGTGTTTCAATTACTGAGGTTTTACGAGTAAGCACATGTTGACGAGAAATTCGCCAAACCCCTAGTGCCATAAACACCATGAGAACGAGGGTAAATTCCTCGGGCAATAAGGCCATGGTTAAGCTAATTCCAGATAAAACACCATCGAGCCATTGGTTGTATAAAAAGCCATAAGTTAGGCAGACAAGGATCGACAGGCTAATGCCCAATATTGAAAATCGCTTTATGAGAGCTTTGATCTCATTTTGAAGTGGGCTATTTGGATCTTGGATTTCTAAAAGACTTTTGCCAATCTTTCCAAGTTCAGTATGGGTGCCAATGGATTGAACAGTGGCAGTGCCGCCCCCTCGAACTACTAAACTACCCGAGAAAATTAAATCACCCATTTTCTTTTCGACTGAGTCAGACTCCCCAGTAAGCAAAGATTCGTCAACGAGCAAATCATTACTGCGAAGAAGTTTAGCGTCAGCACTAATACGATCACCCTCTTCTAGAATTAGTAGATCCCCAATCACTACGTCTTTCCCAGCGATTCGTTTGATTTCACCGTCGCGGATAACCAAAGCCCTCGGGCTTGATAGATCTTTTAGGGCCTGTATGGCTTTTTCACTTTTATTCTCTTGATATACGGTAATGCCGATTGACAGAGCAATGAAAACACCAAGTAAAAGAGCATCTTCAAGGCTACCAATGACGACATAAACTAAGGCCGCCAAAAGCAGCAAGGAAAACATTGGCTCTTTGATAACGTGAACCAATATCCGAAGAATCGTTCTCTTACTTTTATCGGGTATTTCATTAAATCCAAATTGGGCATGAAAGCGATCTACATCGCTTTGTTTGAGTCCTTGATCAGGAGTGAACATTGTTGGCGGCGTCTATTTTGAAAATAGGGCTCTGATCGAATAAAAGGCCAACACATAAAAACAACCAGCCAGAAAGGTAATAGCCAGTAAACCCATCGCTAGCTGAATATTAAATGGCTGAACTGTAAAGGGTGAGTTCAGCATATGAAATTTAAAAATGAAGTCCATTACTGGTTGCGCCCATCCAGCAGCTACTAGCACGATCCATAAAAAGTGAAAAAAGGATAAACATAGACCGCCAATGATTGATTTTTGCCATACACTCATGATTACCCCCCTGGTTCATCACAACCTAATGGTAACAAGGGCAATATAAAATTGATAGCAATGTCTGTTTAAAAAAGAACTAGTGCTTACCCATCTTCATCGGGTAAAAGTAAATGATCATATATTCCTATCTCATAGCCAAATAGCTTGGTCATTAGATCGGAGAGTGTAGATTCATTGTCACGACTACCCTCAATCATGGGAATATCCCATCTGTGAGGTTATGGCATGCGTCGTTTGAAACGACTGAGAATTTTCCCGAAACTTCGAGCTGATGATTCTGTTGCCCTAACCAGCTAAGCTAATTCCCAGAATTGTGAACCCTACAACATAATATAAGTGCAACATTAACTGGTGGCCATTCCCTGGATTAGAAGCGCTTTACTAAACTCAAGGCAATCGCAGGAGCCGTTTTGTAATTAGTTGTTAGAACGGTATTACCACTTTGATCAATCGCTGAAACGCTGCCCCCAACGTTCGCAATTGTATAAAGATCCAGCAAAGTGGTTCGATCAAATGCGTACGAGAATCGCGCAAAGATGGGAACAAATTTATTTTGTCCGACGCCGCCAGCATAGGCGCTTGAGTTACTCAGACGAAAGCGATAACTGCGATAAGCTGCACCGCCTGATATCTTAAATTGTGGCGTGACCGCATAACTCAATTCTAGACCTGCACCACCAGCAGGGCCGCCAGGAAAAGGATTATTAAGATTCCAGCGGTCGGTAATTTTCCAATCAATCACAACGAAAGGAAAAATACGATTGGTATCAATTTGCCGAAAGACTCCAGTACCCAAACCAAGATTGAGAGTGGGCGATAGTTGCTTGGAGGCATTCACAATCGTGCCATAGGTTAAAGAGTTACCGAGCTCAGCACCTTGTTCGGCATTCGACTCAATAGTAGGAATTAAATTAAGTTTCCAGTCCGAGTCAAATTTATGGGAGTAAATAAAACTGACCCCAGGGCTTTGGATAGTCCCCCAAGGATTCTTGCCGCCTAAGTTATAGGCTTGCATATTGCTCCAGTTCCAAAACTCGGTTTCATAGCGCAATGACATGCCAACCGTAGTGACTGGAGAAGCATTATTTAGAAGTCCAAGTGATGCACTGGCATAAGACCAGCCAAAGCTACCCCCAGAATTTAGATTGGTATTAAATTGATTAATGCCAACCACACTGACAGATGCTTTGAGTCCAGGACTTTGAGCAATCCCAACAGGCTGGGCTAAGGAGAGAGGGGCATATCCACCAAAGATGACAAAGCTAGCAAAGAGGGCTAGGTATCTAAGCATTTATAGCTATCTTATTTAAATGTCCATTTGGCCCATGTAAAAAGAACATTCCCAAAACCATCACCACCCGGTACAAATGAGGTTTGAAGGCTGAGATTTTTATAGCCCAATGAACCAACGGGGAGCAAGCCAGGGAAAGGGATGTAATTAAAAATATCTTGCCGCGACATCATAAATACCGTTGCTCCTGCGCCCACTCTCCAATTTCCATTGGTAGATAAGTTCCAGGTTGGGATCCAACCATAACCAGCCATGTATTGATAAACGCCATGAGAGTCTCTGAAGGTCATGGCATAGAGCCCCTCCCAGTTACCACGATTGTTATATAAGCCTTTGCCTATCCCAAGTCCTAGTGGAATATCGGTGTACTGATCTAATTTCTCTGGAGGATAGGCATAGGGCATATGGTAGGTGTACAACGGCAAATATCCGACCACATCACCTTGAGTCCAAATGGTTTCAACCTTGGATTTGACCGAATCTTTGAAGGATGTGTTTGCATGCACCAAAGTGATCATGCCAAACTGAAGAAACAAGAATAAAAGAAATCGCATTCGGAATTTGCCTTTATCGCCAATGTTCATCACGCTAGTTAAGCATGAATTCATAGTTAGGGTAGCCCTAATAATGTAGGGGCTTTAGTTATGGGGTTTGATATCCAAACGAACGCAGTATCTCTTTGGCTTTAGGGGATTGCATAAACTCGTAGAGTCGTATTGCATCAGGGGTGGGATTTTTAATGAGCACCATCCGTTGTTTAATGGACTGATAGCCTTCGGTTAGTTCAACAGAGGAAATCTGTTTGGCAACAGATGGTGATCTAGCAATCGAGAGGGCGGTAAAGCCAATATCAGCAGAGCCAGTCGTTACAAACATCGCTGCCATGGCAATATTGTCGGCATACACAATCTTCGATTTTGACAACTCCCATAAATTACTAGCTTTTAAATACTCAACACTAGCGCGACCATAAGGGGCAAGTTCAGGCTTTGCTAGAGCAATCTTGTTGGCTTTTCTAATGGCATCTGCAATTTTGTCTTTAGAGTCATCCAGAGTAATGCCTTTGCCTTTATTAGCAATCACCGCTAATTTTCCAATTGCATAAACAGTGCCCTCATTGACTGTTCTCCCCTTTTTAAATAGCTCAAGAGGATATTGCTCGTCTGCAGAGATAAATAAGTGAAACGGGGCGCCGTTCATGATTTGTGAGGCAAAGTTTCCAGAGGAGCCATAGATAACCTTTAATTCACCCTTGTTTTCCTTCTGGAACTGATTCTGAATCTCAATAAATGCGTCTTTCATGTTGGCTGCCACGACGACAAAGCTTGCTTGAGCGTGTACAAGCCCTGCAAAGAATGAACAAAAAAGAACTGGTAGGAATTTTGGAATCATGAAGTCAGTTGCCGAATTTTGAAGAGCAAAGTGAGGTTGGTCTCAATCGCTAAGATTTGTTCGATTAAAGCAGCTCGCATTTTCAGATCAGCATCGCCAATCAATTGATTGCGGTGGCATTGATATAACTTGAAAAACATGTCCTCGGTGAGCCCAAACTGTTCCCAATCGAACATCATATTGAGTTGTGCTTCGCGTAATGCCTTTTGGGCAGACCCAGAATCGGGATGTTTGGCTTGACTCAAGAGGTGGTCTGAGTTTTTAAAAAGAGTCACCTTGAGTTCTTCAAAGCGTTGCTTGATAGCTTCATGACGAGTTCGTTCAACCTCATCCATATCAGTAAATAGCAGGCTCGTAAATGCTTCAATCTCTTGATACTTTGCTTCTAAGGCATCAATCTCGGTAGACGTTTTTAAATCATGCTCTTCTAAAAACATCGAATCGTCATCCGAGTTGCTTTACAAAGCGACCATCTTCCATCTCTGCTTTGGGTCGAACCCATAGGGTATGGTTGCGAAGCGCTTCATAAATGTATACATCTTCTAAGTTAGCCTCTATCTTCCCTAAGCCAATTATGCGATAGTGTCCACCTGACTTGAGATGAATTAATTGGTCGCCTGCCTGAAATTTTGCTGTTGATGTCATCAGAAATTTATATGGATAGCCTATAAAATCCACACTTTACATGGAACTTAACAAAGGTTGGTAATGAATTTATTCACTCCCGTTACGCTTGGCTTACTCTCTCTTGAAAACCGAATCTTGATGGCACCACTAACCCGGATGCGTGCGGGTGATGATGGCGTCCCAGGACCATTGGCAGCAGAGTACTATGCACAGCGTGCTTCCGCTGGCCTCATCATTAGTGAAGCAACACAGATCTCACCATTGGGTAAAGGCTATCCAGCAACCCCCGGTATTTACAGCGACTCTCAAGTGGCTGCGTGGCGGACAGTGACTGATGCAGTGCATGCGCGGGGTGGCAAAATCGTTTTGCAGTTATGGCATGTTGGGCGCATTTCTCACTCCTCACTTCATCCAGATGAAGGCTTGCCAGTTGCTCCCTCAGCTATTCAATCCGCAGGCAAGGTATATACCGCATCTTGGTCCCTGGCCGAATACGAAACTCCAAGAGCATTAACCCTTGAAGAGATTGGGCAGTTGAAGGCTGATTATGTACATGCTGCCCATCAGGCTAAAGCCGCTGGGTTTGATGGCGTCGAGTTGCACGCAGCTAATGGTTACTTGTTAGACCAGTTTTTACAAGATCGCACGAATCAGCGCACGGATGCATATGGCGGATCGATTGCCAATCGCTGCAAATTAGTCTTAGAAATACTAGAGGCGATTATTCCGGTATGGGGTAGTGGTCGCGTCGGAATCCGTTTATCGCCTTATGGCACATTCAACGACATTGCCGATTCCGATCCGAAAGCTTTATTTGCCCATTTGATCAACGCACTCAATCGATTCAATCTTTCTTATCTGCATTTGATTGAGCCACGCGCAACCACAGCGGGCGGCAGTGATCAATTGGTGGCTGATGCGCCGCGAACAGGCCAAATGTTTCGTTCTTTATTTACTGGGAAGGTGGTGTTAGCTGGTGGTTTTGACCAAGCCAGTGCTGAGAAAGCGATTGCTGATGGCGAGGCCGATGCGATTGCATTTGGCAGACTGTTTATTGCTAATCCCGATTTGCCAAAACGCTTTGAGTTAAAAGCCCCATTAAACCCCTATCAGCGCGCCACCTTTTATGGCGGCAATGAAAAGGGTTACACCGATTATCCAGCGCTATAAGTCCATTCATTACAATGGAGGGATTGATTCTTATATGCGAACCCCCGAATAGTTATGGCCACCTATCAAACAGAGCGCGTGCTCTCTGTCAAACACTGGAACGAAAGTTTATTTAGCTTTACAACGACCCGCAATCGTGGACTACGTTTTCGTAACGGCCATTTTTTAATGATCGGCCTTGAGGTGGATGGTAAGCCATTAGCTCGTGCCTATAGTGTAGTGAGTCCGAACTATGAGGAGCATTTGGAGTTCTTTAGTATCAAAGTACCCAATGGCCCATTGACCTCACGACTTCAGCATATTCAGGTGGGCGATCCCATCCTTGTGAGCGAGAAATCCGTTGGTACCTTGGTGATTGATGATCTGAATCCAGGAAAGCATTTATATCTATTTAGTACTGGAACCGGCTTGGCTCCATTTTTGAGTATTATTCGCGATCCAGATACCTATGAGCGGTTTGAGAAAATCGTTTTAGTTCATGGCGTGCGCGTAGTGAGCGAGCTTGCCTATCAGGACTACCTTACAAACGAATTGCCCAATGATGAGTTTTTGGGAGAGTTGGTACGTAATCAACTCATTTATTACCCCACAGTAACTCGTGAAGCCTATTCCCATACTGGCCGCTTAACTACCGCAATTGAATCCGGAAAACTGTTTACTGATATTGGATTGCCACCACTAGATCCTGCAGTGGATCGCGCCATGATCTGTGGCAGCCCTGCAATGCTGAAAGAAACCAGTGAGTTATTGGATCAACGGGGCTTTAAGGTCTCTCCATCCTCCGGAGAGCTGGGCGACTACGTCTTCGAGCGGGCTTTTGTCGAGAAGTAATCTAAAAAAGAAGCCCCTTGCGGGGCTTAAATTCAAAGGAAATAAATCAGTCTTCATTTAAGAGCAAAGCTGTCAATTTCACTATACAGATTTATCAGTAATTAAAAACCCTAGGTTGGGCCCTGTGATTTTGGTGATAAACCACTAGAATTCAATGATCATGCGCATTGAAGATACCGATCCAGCCCGTCATAACGCCATTGAGTACCCCATGGAAGTGGGCGCACCCAAATTTGCGCCCGTGCCGATTCGCGAGGAAAAAGATAAAGCGATCAATATTGCTAGGGCGCATGCCAATCAAGAATATGAGCGCATCATGGAGCAAGCAGCCGTTTTGATGCGTCAAGCAAAAGCGCTACAAGCTCGCCTAGATGCAACTGAAATGGTTCATGCCGCCAAGTTTAGTTTCAGCCCAGTCTATGGCAAAAAATATTATTTGTATCAAGATGAGAGCGTCGGCTCTTATCGTTTGGTTCAAAACGCTCCCAGTGAATGGAGTTGCGGTATTCCAGCAGGCTGGTCTTTTTGCCAGGTGGTTCGTAAGTTAGGCGACAGTACCTGGGAAGTGGTGGAAGACTAAATCAACGAGGTGAAGATATGAAAAAGTCGGATAGCCGTTGTTGTGGATCCGGTGTTTGCATCATCAATGACGCTGGTGAGTGTTGGTGTGGCCAAAAATGGGATGGCGAAAAAATGGTTCATATGCCATTAAATCTTGACGCACCCCAAGACGAGGCCATGCAAGTCAAGCTTGAAAGCAAAAACGATCAGGCCTAATTAGTTCCCTTGACGCTTTTTGTGCAGATAGGCAATGGCCCGAAAGTGGGCATAGGCCATCACAACAGCTAAAACAGCGACGGAGTACTTGAGGGGAATCCGTAAGAGCATCTCTAAGAGTAGGGCAAAGAAAAATGCCCATGCCATCATGCTCAGATACGAGATGGCAATAAAAAAATCCCTTAATTTTGATCGATCTAGAAGGCGTGAATACACCATGCCGATGGGTATTAACGCAATCAATAGATACAAAACCATTCGCATTGCAGGCCACTCCTTTTGGGAAGAGTGTAAACAGTTTTATCTTATGAGGAAATTTCGACCGGGGCTAGAGTACTTACCTGTTGATTTGGCTCTGATGGCTTGGGTATCAACGGGCAGTTTTGATGAGAGTCACAGCCATGCTCGGCAGCGCAAACGGCGGCCGATTGCTTGGGGTCTAAACGGGCACCGGTTTGTTCACAAAATAATATAAGTCGCATTTTTACCTCGAGTTGATCTTAGTCTAGCAAGAGGTAGATCTGATAATTTGCGCTAGATCAAAAAATCAGTTGGTTTTGCCTGCCCAAAGGCGTCTTTCCCTCCAGGAACCGTCCGATTAGACCGCTCTCCTTGAACGATCTCTCTTTATTCGTGGGTACTATTCGAATTCCTAAATCACTCTTATACTTATTTGTCAAATATTGGAGGAGCCATGTTCTTAAAAACCATACTCAGTTGCCTTGCTGTCGGAATCACCGTCATTGGATTATTAATGTTCTTTGATTCGCAAGATGCAACTGTATTTACCATCGGGATCATTAGTTATTTCCTGATCGCCTTATCGTCAAGCATCAAATGCAAATGCTTGAATTCACTTCGTTCGTAATCAACCCCCTAGGAAAGAATATGAAGATTAAATTGGCTATTGGTGTAAGTGCAGTCGTTTTGGGTTTAACGGCCTGTGGTGGCGGTCCTAAGGTCATGACCGAGCGTATGCCCGAGTCTGGATTTCTGCCAAATTACAACGTGCTGCAGGTGGTAGGTAATACGCCCAAAGATATACGGGCTTGGCGCTATATCAAGCCAGGCATTCAAGCATCGAGTTATACCGCGGTCATGATTGATCCTGTTTACTTAAATCAGACCGAGTACACCAAAGAAATTACGCCTGAGGTGATTGCGCAGACCAAGAAAATTTTAGAAGAGGCGATGCGCCAAGCTGTTCAAAGACGCTCTGATATTAAGTTGGTCGATAAGCCTGGCCCTGGCGTGGCACGGGTAGCCGTTGGTATCACTGGTGCTGAGTTATCGGCTGATGGTCTTAAGCCTTGGAACTTTACCCCGATTGGATTGGCTGCGAATGCGGCTGCATTTGCAACGGGCAACAATTCAAAAACGCCTGCTTTGGTCGTTGAAAATCGCGTGACCGACAGCCAAACCAAAGAATTTATTGCGGGCGGTATGGTCGCTGTGCAGGGTGAGCCCTTCCGTCTTGGTTCAAGCTCCGTTGGCGCCTTTCAGGATATGACGCGGCGTATCGTAGTGTTTGCAATGGAGTCGCCCTTAAAGCCGTTACCTGGCTCTGCGATGAAATAATTGAGACCTAGTTAGGAAATCATCCATGCGTCATTTTGTGATTCAGTGTCTGATGGTTTGTACCGGATTCTTATCCGGTGCAAGCCTTGCTCAATTACCGCCCAGTAAGACGCAAGGGGATACAACCTTTATTACTGGCGGCATTGGCAGTGATGAGTCTAGTGCCATGTTTGCGGCTGCTAAAAAGTGGTCACTACTTATTGAGATGTCGGAGATTGATGGAAGTGGCCGTGGCGTTTGGATTGCGGGTATTGATATTCGTGTGCAGAACGCCAAACAACAATCCATCCTAGAGACCGTATGCGATGGACCCTTAATGCTTCTCAATGCCCCGCCAGGACAATACACTGTTGAGGCAAGTTATCAGGGCAAATTACTTAAGCGCAATGTGGTCCTCAAAGAAGGCGATCCACAAAAGCTGACCTTATTCTGGCGCCCTTAAGAAGTTCCTAAAATTGGGGGGAGGAGTTTAGTGAGAGCGGCGCGCTGACTCGTTGCTGATCCCGCCAGGGCAAAGCCGATGAGTTCAGATTGATCGTTATGAAAGAGCCCCTCAATCCCGCCGTCTAAATGCTTGATTGACCATGAGCCAGAGCTTCCTATCGGTGGAGGCGAAACAATCAAGGGCAATGCGGGCGTTTTAATCATTACCGGCATCGCTGGATAGACTAAAGATGCGTTTTGTCCAGCCAAAACCATGGCCAAGGTGCGAGCAGCTTGCATGATTGGCATTACGTACGGAAGAACCTGACCCTCAACCTCTGCGCAATCACCCAAGCTATAGATATTCTGGATGCTGGTTTCTAGCTGACGATTTACAACAATCCCGCGATTAGTGGCGATGCCCGCTTCTTTGGCCAATTGAACCCTGGGGGCCAGCCCCAGTGCTGATAGCACCAGATCGGCACTGATTGATTGACCATTTCTTAATGAAATTTGTAGATGATCGCCATCGTGAGAAATCGATTGAATACTGGTTCCTAAATGCCAAAGGACACCAAGACTGGATAGCTGTTGCTCAAGTGCTTGTGCAATGGGTTTTGGCAATAGGCGACTCAAGAGCTGGTCTGCAAGATCAATTACTTCAACCTGATAACCACCGAGTGCCAAATCGTTTGCAAATTCACAACCAATCAAACCCGCGCCAAGAATCACCACTTTTTTCTTGCCATCGAGTTGTGTGCGGAAGTTGGCGTAATCGTGTAAATCATTGACCGATTGAATTGCATCGCTAGCGTCCCCATCGATCGAAATGCGGATTTGATCAGCACCAAGCGCTAAGACTAATTGGCTATATCCAATATCAATTGATTGATCATCGCTAAGGACTACAGAAATCATTTGATGCTTCGGCTCAATCCTCTTAACAGTTGCATGGGCATGCAAAGTGAGATTGAATTGCTCAGCCATTTTGGCTCCCGAGCTGGTGACAAGTTGCTCGGCAGATTTTTGACCAGCAATCGCAGTCGACAGCATTGGCTTGGAATAAAAATCACCCGACTCTTGGGTAATTACGGTAATGGGATGCTCTGAATTGAGCTTGCGGTATTCACGAATCAGGGTATAGGCTGCGAGGCCACTTCCGATAATAACAATTGGTTTAATCATGCGATCTAAAAATTTCTAATGTTCTGTAAAAGACAGTATTGTGAACCCAATCACATGACTGCCCAAGACTAGACATGCTTTATGGTGTGATGGCAAGCAATTCCTGAAAGGAATCAATGCTTGTAATGCCTTTGATCTGCGTCAGTTGGGGTGATTTGGGATCAATGACAAATGCTTTATCTACCAGCTTTAGCATATGGAGATCATTGAGATTATCCCCAATGGCCCAAACCTCTTTAAAGCTAGGCCTTGATTTCTTGGTCAGGAAGCGATTAGCCACATGGCTTTTGCACGCCAGCGATCGATCGCTAGATCCATCTGGAAGAAAATCAGAATTAATGCGAAGTTGGCCCGTGCAGATATCATTCTGGAAGTGGAGGACATGTGCAATCGCAAAATCTGCAAAGATCCGACGCCTCATAATTTCAGCGGCAATAAAGTAGCTATCAGAAACAATCCCAACCATGAAGCCCTGGCGTTTCATCTCATTGACTAACTCAATGACCCCTGGACGAATCGGTAATCCCATTGCCACTTTTTCAAATTGATTGCGATGGGTGAACTTAAAAATCTCCGCTATTTTTTGACTACGGGTACCCGAATCATCTTGGGGGTTGTCTAATAAAGCGTTTAAGGTTTCGTGGGTATTGGTAAATTTGGCTAAATCGACAACAAATCGGTTGGGTGTAATCGTGCCATCCATATCCAGCAGTAGGACTTTGTCACGATTTTTTTGGCGCGAGATGATGAAATCAAAGGAAGCTGATGCTTGGCGTTGCATTTCATACATTTCACTAATTTGCTCAACGTGCAGACGCCCAGCCTCTTTCGAATAGAAATGAATGACTCTGGCCACTTCATTGGCCATATACGTTAGATCATGGAGTGGCTGACTCTCATGCTCTAGGGAGCCAATATCCACTTCTGCGATACGCGCACCTTTCTGGAATGCGCCCAATAAAAGTCCAATATCAACCCCGTAGCCATTTTCAAAGTGCAGGTTTTTGAGGAGACTTGCCTTGGCAGCAATGATTCCACCGAGGGGTTGGTTAATGTGGGCAAGTTCCGGAAAGAAAACTTTCAACATGGGTTTTGCCGTTAGTTCTGTTACCCGACCCCCACCTCGGCCAAATTTGGCTTTCACAAAATCGGCCCGATCTTTTTGCAATGGCTCAAGCATGGCTGCGACTAGGTTCTCATTGAGGTCTTTTAAGTCACCATCCAAATAAAGAATGTACTCATGCTGGGCAACCATTAGGCCATCATGCATGGACGCCCCTTTGCCTAGCATGGAACTCCGTATTACTCGGGCTCCTGACTGCTTGGCTAGTTCAGCAGTTCGATCAATCGAACTATCGTCAACCACAATGACTTCTTTGGTCAACTTATCTTTAAGCGCAAAGGCAATCACCGAGGATATTTGCCTCTCTTCATTGAGCGCTGGAATGATGACACTCAATGAGATTGCTTGAGGTTTACTCGACTCTTTCTTGCGATCAGGCTGGATTAGTTTTGCTGGAAACAAACGTTCACTTTGAACGCGAAGATAATGCTTGAACCGTTTCCATAGCCGCATTAGGAAAATAAACATATTTTCTCCTGCTGATTTTTGGATAATCAGTATACCGACATCTTCTGTCAATTTTGCTTGACACCCAAGCAAAACATGAGATGCATTCCTAAGTAAATGAATTTACTTGGATTTAAATTTCTTCCAAAGTTCTTTCAGAAAAATCCAAAGCGCAGGTAAGCCAGGAATAATGATCATTGCGAGTGCAACGATTGAGAAATTACTCTTCACCCACGGATGCTCGCCGATCAAAAAACCAAGGCCTGTTAGGCTGCAGACCCAGATGATGCCGCCAATAATGTTATAGAAAACAAATACGGGGTAGCGCATCTGAGCGACGCCGGCCACAAAGGGGGCAAACGTTCTGACAAATGGCAAAAATCGACCAATCACAATGGTGATGGGGCCGTACTTTTCATAAAAGGCATGTGCTTGATCAAAGGCTTTCTTATTAAACCAGCGTGAGTTTTCCCAAGAGAAGACTTTATTGCCCACAAAACGCCCAACCGAGTAGTTCACGGCATCACCCAAAATGGCCGCACTGGTCAGTAAGACCATGAGTACCGGAAGACTTAGATCACCCGCTGCAGTGAGTGCGCCCGCGACAAAGAGCAAGGAGTCGCCGGGCAGAAAGGGCATGATGACAAGCCCAGTTTCAACAAAGATGATCGTAAAGAGCAGAACATAGATCCAGGTGCCCCATTGATTGGCAATGAGTGCCAAGTTCTTATCAAGATTGAGAAATAAATCGATGAGGTAAGAAAAGTCCAAGATTTGCCTTTAATGTATTGCTGGCATTGTAATGATATTGGCTAATGATGAAAAAGCTCTAGAATGCAGCCATGCAATACATATTTACTTTTATCCAAATCACTTTTGGTTTGTGGGTGGTCTTTAATCTTTACCAACTCGTGGTGAGTTTCTATCGATGGCGTAATGACCCGAATCCAGATTACACCTTTTTAATCTTTTTGCAGGAGCGTTTAGGGGCTCTAGGAAATACCTTTGTGCACACCTTTGTCTACACAATACTGGCGATCGGTGCTGGCTATTTAATCTACGAATTTATTGCAATGCTCATGGAGTAGTTTTGATATTTGGTAGTAGAGCATTTAAGTTTTCTCCGCTATACCGTGGTTTAAGACCAATTTCTTCAAAAGGTAGCAAATAACGATTGACCCAAAAGGTATCAAATCCAAACCAGTTGGCACCAATAATGTCCCAGGCATTACAGGATATAAATAACACCTGATCTTTTGCTACGGAGAAGTGCTTAAGAACCAATTGATAACTGGCAGGTGTAATTTTGAACTGCCGTGCTTCGTCAACTGAGATCACTGCATCAAAATATTCCTTGAGCTGACTATGGCCAAGGGCTGTCGATAGCATTTCGGTGTTGCCGTTTGATAGTACACAGGTTTTTAAACCCATTCTTTTTACTTCCCCAAGCACCTGCTTAGATTCTGTAAATGGATCTAAATGGGCGTATTGCTGAAGTAACTGGGCCTCATTTTCCCTTGTAAGATTGAGCTTGAGTTGCTTACAACTAAAACGCAATGCTGCAATGGTGATATCCCAAAACGATTGATAGTGTTGACTACCCTCTGCATTTGGATCTGCTAGGGAGATCAGGCGTGTGTATTCGAGCTGTTTATCCCGCCAGAGCTGCGATAAGGATTTTCCATGCCCCGGAAACAATTGCTCAGCACGCGCCGCAACCGCAAACACATCCAGCAGGGTTCCATAGGCATCAAACGCAATTAGTTGGTATTTCATGGGCGGAGTAGTTGACTAGAAATCAAGGTAAATAAGCGAATAATCTTATTGTATTGATTCAAGAGTACATCGTGTTCATAATGAAATGGTACCGATACATAACGTAAGCGAGGTATTCACTCAATGGAATCCACAGATCTACAAAAAGTGACTCCCATATCGTACAGCCTTGTACAAAACCTACGTCAGCAGTTAATGCGCGTACTACCTTTTTCAAAAATGGCAGAGCAGGACGTCGATTTTTTCTTGCGCCATTCTGTTGAATCGTACTTTGCTCCCGAAGAAATTATTCTTTCTCCAGCAGACGGTGTACCAAAGATGCTGTATCTCATTCGACAAGGGAGGGTATCGGGTCGCCGTTTGATTCCTGGTTTTGAAGAGACTGGATTTGAGCTGGACCCGGGCGATCTGTTGGCAGTTAGCGCATGTTATGGAGGGCTTCCAAGCACAGTGAAGTACGTGGCAATCGATGACTGTTTTTGCTTAGCCTTACCGATAGAGCGTATGCATGAGCTCGCTAAGCGATCCAAGCCCTTCAGTGACTTTTTAAATAACCGTATCTTGAAGCTCCTTGAGGAATCCAGAACGGCTTTGCGCAATAGTTTTGCTTCTCAAGCATTAACCGAACAGTCACTTGAAAGTCCAATGCGAGATCTAGCACTCAAGAGGCCGATTTCCGTTCGTCCCGACACCCCGTTGAAGGTTGCTTTGCAATTAATTCATGATAAAAAAGTGGGCTCTGTTTTGGTGGTGGATGAGGGCGGAACTATTGTCGGTATCTTGACCCGCTACGATATCTTGAGTCGGGTAACGCTTGCCCAAGTTTCCCTCGAAATACCGATATCTCAAGTCATGTCGCGTGATGTTAAAACTATATCCATTGACGATACTGCTGAGACTGCTGGCCTAACGATGTCGCGTTATCACATTCGTCACTTACCAGTGTTGCGCGGCAAGGAACTGGTTGGCATTATTTCGGAGCGTGATTTATTTTCTTTGCAGCGTTTATCACTTAACAATATCAGCAGTTCAATCCGGTCGGCCGAAGATGTGGATAGCTTAAAAGAATGCGCTAGCAATATACGTAAATTTGCGCGCAATCTTTTAGGTCAGGGTGTGCAAGCGCGTCAATTAACCGCCTTGATTAGTCACCTCAATGATGTATTAACGGCACAACTGATTACTAACTTTGCCAAGCAACATGATTTGAGTATGGACCGATTTGCATGGATCTCGCTTGGTTCGGAGGGTCGAAGCGAACAAACGATTGCGACTGATCAAGATAACGCACTTATTTTGATGGATTCTGAGATTTCCCACAAAGCGCGCTATCTTGCCTTTGCCAAAGACGTTAATCATGCTCTTGACGCGTGTGGTTACCCTTTATGTAAGGGCAATATCATGGCGAGCAACCCTGAGCTTTGCATTAGCCAACAGGAGTGGTTGCAACGCTTTGCACGTTGGATTGAGCAAGGTAATCCAGAGGATCTTCTTAATGCCAGCATCTTCTTTGACTTTAGAGCGCTTGCTGGTAATGAGTCTTTGCTTGAGCCATTACGCAATTACGTTGTGAAGCACGCAGAGGCTACCCCACGATTTATTAAATTATTGGTTGAAAATTCCTTGCAGTGGAAAGTGCCATTTAATTGGTTTGGTAGCCTAGAAACCAAAGAACTTGATGGGAAGAAAACCATCGATATTAAGTTACAGGGCACAGCGATTATGGTTGACTGCGCCCGAATCTATTCATTGGCCCATGGTATTAGTGCCGTCAATACACGTGAGCGACTTGCTGCAATTGGCCGTGCATTAAAGCTCAATGAATCAGAGAGCATTGCATGGATTGCAGGATTTGAGTATTTACAAACCTTACGCTTAGCCGCGCAAATTGATGGCTACGCGATCGGCGGCAATCCCAATGCAGTAGATGTAGAGCAATTAAATTCGGTTGATAAGACCATTCTGCGGGAGTCATTATCTGAAGTGCGCAATCTGCAACAGCGTTTAGAGCTTGATTATGTTCGCTAGATTATTGGCGCGTTTTGGTTTTTCATCACCAATGCCTGAACCCAATCGCTGGGTTGTACTCGATGTTGAAACCACTGGCCTTGATCCACATCGTGATCGATTATTAGCGATTGCTGCCATTGCAGTTGAGGTAGGGCCAGGCTTTACTACGCCCTCGATTATTTTGGGAGATAGTTACGAAGCCGTTCTTCGCCAAGAGTTGGCATCCGATAAGGACAATATATTGGTGCATCACATTGGCGCAGGGGCTCAAAAGCAAGGTAGACCAGCCGTTGAGGTGTTAGAGGAGTTTCGTCACTGGGTTGGAGATTCGCCGCTATTGGCATTTCATGCGCCTTTTGATCACGCCATGATTAATCGTGCGTATCAGCAACTTCACTTACCACTATTGAGTAATGATTGGATTGATATTGAGCCTTTAGCTGCTTTATCGGGATTAAAGCCAAAGGCACGTGCTTTAGACGATTGGCTGTCACACTTTGGAATTGAGTGCGCAGTTCGCCATCAAGCAGCAGCCGATACCTTGGCAACCTGTGAGTTACTGCTTTGCCTATGGAGCTCAATTACACGCGAGGCGAATAGCCTTAAAGCGCTTAAAACCCTGGCCAAGCACGGGGCTTGGATTCCTAGAACGTAAGCTTAGATTGACATACCTAGGGTAAGTACTAGATCCCAAGGGATTTATTTATCACGACCTAGGGTAAGCACCGATTTGGGTGTTTTTGCACCCCAACCATAATCCCCATTGGTTTTTTCACTAAGCTCTATAAGGCTTTCCGTGCTTTTATTTCTGAACATCGCTCAATTACTTTTATATATTGGCGGCCTAGCTCTCATTGGCCAAGGGTTGTTGTATGTTTTAACTGGAGTAAAGCGCGAAACCAATCTCTTTTATCAGCTATTCCAAATCGTGAATAAGCCATGGACAAGTGTGGCGCGTTTTATCTCGCCCAAGCAAATTGCGGACCATCAAATTCCGTTTGTTGCCTTCTGTATTGTCGCGGTCTTATACATTGCTGTGACCCTGGCCAAAATTGAGCATTGCGTCACGATTGGGGTTGAGCTATGTCAGTAAGCCACAATTTACGCTGGTATCTCTTTAAGTGGCGAGCCTCTGCATTCATCCTATTTGGCTTGCAGCAGCAAGCAATGATGGTGTTTGAAGAAATGCTGCGTGAATACCCAAATGATCCCTATGTACTCTCGAGCCTTGCTTATTTAAAAACTCAAGCAGGGGATAAAGAGGGCGCAATCGCTTTTTATAAAAGGGTTGTACAGCGCTCAGATGCCCCAGCCTACTCTTGGTACAACCTTGCTTACTTACAAGAAGAATTGGGTCAAGTGGAGGATGCCGAGTTCAGTTTTCGTAAAGCGCTCAAGCTAGACGAGAAGATGGATCTAGCCTGGTACGGATTAGGGCTAACCCTAATTCAGCAGCGTCGTTTTGATGAAGCCATCAAGGCTTTGAAGAAAAATACTCAGCTTCAGCCCATGAGTCCCTATGGTTGGTACCAATTAGCAAGGGTTTATGTGGATCGCCAAGAACCCGAAGAAGCAGTAAAAATCATCAGGCATTTAAAAGAATTTGAGCCGAAATTTGCTAAGCAGTTGGAGCGGGAGACTGGTCTAACTGCTTAGCACAATGAAGTAGAAGTACGAAGTTTGATGTAGATGTTTTTAATAACCTAAGGAGAAACTGTTATGCAATTAACAGAATCGCATAAACAATATTGGTCAAAGAACCTACGTATATCAGCTCTGCTGTTGGCGATTTGGTTTATTGTGACCTTTGTTGTTGGCTATAACGCGCGGGACTTAAATTTCAATTTCTTTGGTTGGCCCTTTAGTTTTTGGGTTGGAGCCCAAGGAGCATTGGTAATTTATGTGCTGATCATTGCTTACTACGCACACTACATGAATAATCTTGATAAAGAATATGACTGTGCTGAAGTGGAGGAAGATTAATCATGGCTGGAATGACACCTGGTGATGGTAGTGTTTTTGGCGGCGGCGGCAGTAATGCCGACTTTAAAAAGAAGCTAAACAAAGTCTATGGTTTTTATACCCTCGGCTTCCTTGCATTTGTAGTTATTCTTGGAATTGCTGAAGCAATGGGAATGGCTCGCGCCACCATTGGTTACGTTTTCCTTGGCGCAACCGTGTTGCTTTATGCCGGTATCGGCGTAATGAGTCGAACAAATGATGCTGCAGAATACTATGTAGCTGGTCGACGAGTGCCCGCGGTTTACAACGGTATGGCAACAGGCTCGGACTGGATGTCGGCAGCGTCGTTTATCGGTATGGCAGGTACTTTGTACCTCACTGGTTACGGTGGCTTAGCCTTCATTATGGGTTGGACTGGTGGCTACTGCTTAGTGGCATTGTTCTTGGCACCATACCTGCGTAAGTTCGGTCAATTTACGATCCCTGACTTTTTGGGCGCTCGTTATGACGGTAACTTACCTCGCTTCATTGGTATTTTGGCAGCGATTCTGGTCTCGTTCGTATACGTGGTTGCGCAGATTTACGGTGTTGGTTTGATTACCACCCGTTTGGCTGGCGTACCATTTGAGATTGGTATTTTCTTAGGCTTGGCTGGTATTTTGGTTTGCTCGTTCTTGGGTGGTATGCGTGCCGTGACCTGGACACAGGTTGCACAGTACATCATCTTGATCATTGCTTACATGATTCCAGTGGTCTGGTTATCCATGAAGCAAACTAGCTTCCCAATTCCACAACTGATCTATGGTCAGCAATTGGAAAAAGTGACTGCTAGAGAAGCTGAGCTCATCAAGGATCCCAAAGAGCTGGAAGTCCGTGCGATTTTCAAAGCACGTGCTGACGCACTTGCTGAGAAATTAAAGGATGTGCCTGCTGCCTTAGCTGCTGACAAGGCTGCTGCGGAGAAGAAAGTGGCTGATCTGAAAGCAGCGAATGCGCCTGCCGAAGAAATTGCTGCTGCTGAAAAAGCGTTAGCTGCCGTTCCAAAAGATGCGGAAGCTGCTAAGAAAGCGTGGACAGCACAACGCACTAGCGCCAATAATCGTTCGAACCCATTAGCGAACATGCCACGGCATGCACAGCAGTTTGCTGGTGATCCGAATGGTGATGAGAAGGCTCGTACTGCATTTGATACATCGCGTCGTAATTTCTTAGCGTTGATCTTCTGCTTGATGTTAGGTACTGCGGCATTGCCACACATCCTGATGCGCTTTTACACCACACCATCGGTGAAAGCTGCGCGTGAGTCTGTGACCTGGTCGCTGTTCTTCATTTTCTTGCTCTACTTCACTGCACCTGCCTTGGCAGTCTTGGTGAAATACGAGGTCTTCACGGTCTTGGTGGGAACGCCGTTTGATAAGCTACCAGCCTGGATTGCAGCGTGGTCGAAAGTTGACCCATCCTTGCTCTCCGTTGCTGATATCAATAAGGACGGTATCTTCCAATTGGCTGAGATGACCATTGGTGGTGACATCATCGTGTTGGCGACCCCAGAAATTGCGGGCTTACCATACGTGATTTCCGGAATGGTGGCAGCGGGTGGTTTAGCTGCTGCGCTCTCAACTGCTGACGGCTTGCTGTTGACCATTGCAAACGCTTTGTCCCATGATTTGTACTACAAGATGATCGATCCAAACGCACCTGCTTCACGGCGCGTAGCGATTTCGAAAGCCTTGTTGTTGGTCGTGGCCTTAGCGGCTGCCTATGTGGCTGCCCAAAAACCAGCAGACATTCTGTTCTTAGTAGGTGCGGCGTTCTCCTTTGCTGCAGCCTCATTCTTCCCAGCACTTACCTTGGGTATTTTCTGGAAGCGTGCAACTAAAGCAGGTGCTTGTATTGGTATGGTGGCTGGTCTTGCAATTACCTTCTACTACATGGCAACCACACAACCATGGATGCGCGGAATTTTTGGCGTTACTTCCCCAATTGAACTCTGGTGGGGTATTCAGCCAATCTCTGCCGGCCTCTTTGGTGTACCGGTTGGCTTTGCAGTGATTATCTTGGTGAGCTTGGTAACCCCAGCTCCACGCAAAGATATTCAGGAGTTAGTCGATCACGTGCGTTACCCAACGCTGCGTGGCGATACGTTAAATACACAAGCTAACTAATCAAGTTTGATGTAGTCTGAAACCCGCTCTTTGGAGCGGGTTTTTTTATTCCTCCTTGTGAAAAATGGGGTTTGTGCAAGGGTCATAAAACTCCTCTATGCTTGGTGGCATGAAATGGTCTCTTTATCCAACCCTTTGTCTTGCGCTCACCCTTTTAGGGCCAAGCTGGGTATTTGCGAGTGCGTCCAGTACCAAATCCCCGGTTTATCGCTACATTGAGAGCGCTAGCCTCCAGGGTCAGGGCCGACTCACATTTTGGGGTTTTGACGTCTACGACGCCCGCTACTATGTGGCTGATCCCAAAGGCCAAAATGGCTTTGCCTTGGAAATTCATTACATTCGATCCTTTAAAGGTGCTGATTTAGCCAAGCGCACGATCGATGAAATGACCCGCTTAGGTGTTTCTGAAAAGCAGCGCACGATTTGGTTGCAAAGCCTCGAGAAACTCTTTCCAGATATTGCCTCGGGTGACACCTTAGTTGGCATTCATCTTCCCGATCGTGGTACTTTATTCCTGCACAATGGCAAACCAATTGGTGATATTGCTGGCGATGCATTTGCCAAAGCCTTTTTTGGAATCTGGCTTGATGAGCGCACCAGTGTACCGAAGTTACGCTCCGCATTGATCGCGACTCGCTGCCCGCCCGCTTTAATTGCTGCAAACTGCCCTAACCCTTAATTCTTCACTTGGTGCTCATTATGTTCACTGGACTCAAGCGTCTACTAACCATTTCTTTGATTTCTGTTCTAACTCTTGGTTTGGTTTCTTGTTCAAGCCCAAGTGTGCAGATGTATAGCAAAGAGGTCCCCAAGTTGGATTTGGCAAGCTACTTTGATGGCGAGATTGATGCCTACGGAATCTTTACCAATCGCAGTGGCGAGGTTGTTAAACGCTTTAAAGTCCTCATTAAAGCCAAATGGGAAGTCAAGGATGGCAAAAAGGTTGGTGTTTTGGATGAAGATTTTGTTTACTCCGATGGTACTAGGCAAAAGCGTATTTGGACGCTTACTGAGGTGGCCCCTGGCCGTTACAGTGGAACAGCTAGTGATGTGATTGGCGAAGCGGTAGGCGAGTTAGCGGGCAATGCGCTCAATTGGCGCTATACCTTGGCCCTGCCAGTGGACGGTAAAACCTATCACGTGCAATTTAATGATTGGATGTATTTGATGGACGATAAGGTGATGCTCAATAAAGCTGAAATGAGTAAGTTCGGGATTTATTTGGGTGAGGTCACCTTAGCTTTCTATAAGCGCTAGATTGAATATTGTGAATCTAGCAATTACTCGGGGTACTTGGCGCAAGATCTGGAACTTTGTTTTGTTCCAGCTTGGTTGGTTTGCTTGCATCTTGGGTGCTGCTCACCATCAATTGGGTTTAGCACTCGCGATCGCACTCCTTTGTATCGGGGTTTATCTGTGGTTACATCGAAATGCCCGGAGTGAACACGAGCTACTGCTCAAAGTATTCATTTATGGCCTAATTGCTGACACGATTTTGGTTCAACTGGGCTGGATTCAGTTCGAATCCGATTTTCCATTTGCGGCAATTTCACCGGTTTGGATGTGGGCGCTATGGCTGGTCTTTGCCACCACCCTAAAAGAGTCGATGTCTTGGCTACAGGGAAAAAATAGCTTAGCCGCTGTATTGGGCGCAATTGCTGGGCCTCTATGCTATGAGGCGGGGGTACGCCTTGGGGCAGCAACTTGGCCAAACTCGGAGACACAGGTTTTTGCTCTGGTCTACTTGGCCGTTGTTTGGGCGATTGCGATGCCGGTATTTCTATACTTCGCTAAAGAAAAGTAATATTTATATATAAATCAAATACTTATAAGTAAATAAGTACTTACTTAACTGAATATAAAGCCAATCGTACCAATAAATCAGAAATGCCTACTTGCAAACAATACTGTTTTTATATACAGTAAGCGTACAGTATGAATTTCAGGAATTAAGCAAGCAAAACCGAACCGATATCTAGAAAAGGATGGCCATGGACGACAAGAAAAAATCAGCCTCATCAGAGTTTGCAGGGATGAGTGGCGAGAAGCAAAAAGCACTGACGGCTGCCTTGGCCCAAATTGAAAAGCAGTTTGGTAAAGGCTCGATCATGCGTCTTGGCGACGCAGAAATTAATCAGGATATTCAGGTGGTATCGAGTGGCTCCTTGGGGCTTGATATTGCTCTGGGCGTCGGCGGCTTGGCACGTGGGCGTGTGATTGAAATCTACGGCCCAGAGTCCTCTGGCAAAACTACATTAACACTGCATGCCGTAGCTGAAATGCAAAAGCTCGGCGGCACCTGCGCATTTATTGATGCCGAGCATGCATTAGATGTGCAATATGCCGCTAAGCTGGGCGTGGATGTCAACAATCTATTAATCTCTCAACCCGATACCGGTGAGCAGGCATTGGAAATTGCCGATGCGCTAGTACGCTCAGGTTCAATTGATTTAATCGTGATCGACTCGGTCGCAGCCTTAGTTCCAAAGGCTGAGATTGAAGGCGATATGGGAGATTCATTGCCAGGCCTGCAGGCACGACTGATGAGCCAAGCCTTGCGTAAGTTAACGGGCACGATCAAGCGCACCAATTCCATGGTGATATTCATTAACCAAATTCGGATGAAGATTGGTGTGATGTTCGGCTCCCCCGAAACCACGACTGGCGGTAATGCCCTTAAGTTCTATGCTTCGATGCGCCTTGATATTCGTAGAATCGGTAGCATTAAAAAGGGTGATGATGTGATCGGTAACGAGACCCGTGTGAAGGTTGTGAAGAACAAAGTATCCCCACCATTCCGCGAAGCGATCTTTGACATCATGTATGGCTCGGGCATTTCTCGTGAAGGTGAAATCATCGATATGGGCGTTGAGGCTGAGATCGTTGAAAAATCCGGTGCCTGGTATAGCTATAACGGCGATCGTATCGGTCAGGGTAAAGATAATGTGCGCGAGTTCTTAAAAGAGAATCCTGAGATTGCGAAGGAGATCGAAGCGAAAATTCGGCAAAAGCTCGGTGTTAAGAGTGGGGGCACTCTCATTAGTGAGACCCTAGACGATGAGGAGATCGAATCCGCGAGCGCTTAATGCCAGGATCAGATCACGCTTCTAAACAAAGCCCGAGTCTCAAAGCTCGGGCTTTGCGCCTTTTATCGCGACGCGAATATAGCCGTCATGAGTTGGCGCAAAAGTTAGCGCGTTTATCCAGTCAGGCAGATGACAGTCCACCGGCTGACCTTGAAGAGCAAATTACCCAGGTCTTGAATGACTTTGAGGCCCGGGGCTGGCTATCCGATGAACGGTATGCTCAGGCCCTCGTGCGACGGCGCAGTCAGCGCTACGGTTTGCGCCGTGTGGCTGATGAGTTGCAGCGGGCCGGCATAGAGCCCGGCATGATTGCAGAGCTAAGTCATGAGCTAAGCACCTCGGAATTTGAGCGTGCCCAGGCCTTGTGGGCTCGTAAGTTTGGTGAGATTTCCTCAGACCCAAAGGAGCGTGCCAAGCAGTATCGCTTCTTGGTTTCAAAAGGCTTTAATCCAGAGCTTGTCAGCCGATTGATCAGCGGTCGCACCCCCTCCAAATAGCCAATTTGGTGCAGTGAAAATGTTAGACTTATGGGTCTTTTGAGGGCGTATTAAGCCTTTTTTGCCTTGATTTGGGTCAATGACCCAAGGGCCCCATCAAGGAAAATAGCTTTTCACGCTGGCGTTGAAATTTAATCATTCCAGGAGCTGTTATGAAAATTCATGAGTACCAAGGCAAAGAGATTCTGCGCCAATTTAATGTACCGGTACCCAATGGTATTCCAGCGTTTAGCGTTGATGAGGCAATCGAAGCCGCGAAGAAGTTAGGTGGTCCAGTTTGGGTTGTGAAAGCACAAATTCATGCAGGTGGCCGTGGCAAAGGCGGTGGCGTGAAAGTCGCCAAGAGCATGGATGAAGTCAAGCAATACGCCAGCGCAATTTTGGGCATGCAATTAAAAACCCATCAGACTGGCCCCGAAGGACAAAAAGTACGTCGTTTATTGGTTGAAGACGGCGCTGATATTAAGAAAGAGTACTACCTCGGAATTTTGACCGACCGTGCTACGCAAAAAGTAGTCGTAATGGCCTCAAGCGAGGGCGGTATGGATATCGAAGAAGTTGCTGAAAAGACTCCTGAGAAAATTATTAAAGTATTTGTTGATCCATTAGTTGGTTTAACCGATGCGCAGTGCGATCAACTCAGTAAAGGCATTGGCGTTCCTGAGGGCTCACAAGCCCAAGCTCGTGAGGTATTTAAGAATCTTTATAAAACCTATTGGGATACCGACGCATCTTTGGTGGAAATTAATCCACTCATTCTGGAGGGCAATGGAAATATCAAGGCTCTTGATGCGAAATTTAACTTTGATTCAAATGCGCTCTATCGCCATCCTGAAATCGTGGCCTATCGTGATGTGGATGAAGAGGATCCTGCTGAAATCGAAGCATCTAAATTTGATCTTGCCTATATTTCCCTTGATGGCAATATTGGTTGTTTGGTCAACGGCGCAGGCTTGGCGATGGCGACGATGGACACCATCAAATTATTTGGTGGTCAGCCAGCGAACTTTTTAGATGTAGGCGGTGGCGCAACAGCAGAGAAAGTGACTGAAGCGTTCAAGATCATGCTCAAAAACAAGAGCGTGAAAGCCATTTTGGTTAATATTTTTGGCGGCATCATGCGTTGCGATGTGATTGCCGATGGCGTAGTGACTGCGTGTAAAGCAGTCAATTTATCTGTTCCTTTGGTGGTTCGGATGAAGGGTACCAACGAAGAGTTAGGCAAAAAGATTTTGGCTGACTCGGGATTACCCATCATCAGTGCTGATTCCATGGCTGAGGCGGCAACGAAAGTTGTTGCAGCTGTGCAAGGTAAGTAAGCGACCATCTAATTTGAGGAAATCACTATGTCAATCTTGATAAATAAAAACACACGCGTTATTACCCAAGGGATTACCGGCAAGACCGGACAGTTTCATACGGAGAAGTGCCAAGAATACGCGAACGGTAAGAACTGCTTTGTGGCTGGCGTCAATCCTAAAAAAGCTGGCGAATCGATTTTTGGGATTCCGATTTTTGGAACCGTGAAAGATGCAGCCAAAGAAACCGGTGCTACGGTTTCGGTGATCTATGTTCCACCTCCAGGCGCTGCTGCAGCGATTTGGGAAGCGGTTGAGGCCGATCTCGATTTGGTTATTTGCATCACTGAAGGAATTCCGGTGCGCGACATGCTTGAAGTTCGCAACAAGATGCTACAAAAAGAAGCCAAGGGCGGTAAGAAAACTTTGTTATTAGGCCCGAATTGCCCTGGTTTGATTACTCCTGAGGAAATCAAGATCGGCATCATGCCTGGTCACATTCACCGCAAAGGTCGCATTGGGGTTGTGAGTCGCTCTGGCACCCTAACGTATGAAGCCGTGGGGCAGTTATCTGCGATTGGGCTTGGCCAGTCAACCGCGGTTGGCATTGGCGGAGATCCCATCAATGGTTTGAAGCACATCGATGTGATGAAAATGTTTAATGAAGACCCTGAGACAGATGCGGTCATTATGATCGGCGAAATTGGCGGTCCAGACGAGGTTGAGGCGGCGCGTTGGTGCAAGACCAATATGAAAAAACCCGTTGTGGGATTCATTGCAGGCGTGACAGCGCCTCCAGGCAAGCGTATGGGTCATGCGGGCGCGTTGATTTCCGGTGGTGCTGATACCGCGGATGCCAAATTAGCAGTGATGGAAGAGTGTGGCTTTAAGGTCACCAAAAACCCTTCTGAGATGGCGACTTTACTGAAAGCAATGATTTAGTTTGTGAATTCAGTTGTAATGGCAGGCGATGTTGAAATGAAATGTTTGGGTAAGTAGTTATAACAATTAGAGGAAGACATGGAACTTTTAGCAATGATTGACTGGTCGGTCGTGATTCAAATCATCATCATCGACCTTTTATTAGGTGGTGATAATGCGGTCGTGATTGCATTGGCTTGCCGTAATTTGCATCCAAATCAACGTAAGAAGGGCATCATTTACGGTACCGCTGGCGCGATTATTTTGCGCGTCATCTTAGTCGCGTTTGCAGTGACCTTGCTGCAAATCCCGTTCTTAAAACTCGTTGGCGGCGCATTACTCTTGTGGATCGGTTACAAGTTGATGGTTCAGCACGATGAGGAAGAGCACAATTTAGATGCCCCAGACAAACTGTTTGCTGCAATTAAGACCATCATCGTTGCTGATATCGTGATGAGCTTGGATAACGTATTGGCGATTGCTGGCGCCGCAGGACAAGTTGATGACTCAGCTCATCAAATTGGTTATGTGGTATTCGGATTGATCGTATCGGTACCGATCATTATTGCCGGAAGTAAGGTGGTTCTGTTCTTGATTGATCGCTTCCCATTGATTGTGACAGCGGGTGCCGGCCTCTTGGGCTGGATTGCTGGCGGCATGATGGTGACCGATCCTGCCATTGTCAAGCAGTTTGGCGAGGGCATGGCCGGATACTCCACCATTGCTGGTATCACAGGTGCAGTTGCTGTGATGGCTTTTGGTGAGTTGATGAAGCGTCGTGCTAAAAGTAAATCCAAAGCTGCGTAAGCACTGATATTAAAATCAAGGATTACTGACAACCAATAAACCCCTCTGCGATGGATTTCTGTCCGAAGATAGAGGTCCATCAAGGAGGGGATTTTTTATGTATACACATCAAGAAGTAAAAGACGATCAACGGGGATTCACATTAATTGAAGTCATGGTCGTTGTGGCCATTATTGGCATCTTAGTTGCCGTTGCGGTGCCACAGTATCAGGATTACATAGCTCGTGGGCGAGTTGTCGAAGGATTAAATCTGGCATCTAGCGCCAAATTGGCAGTAACCGAGGCATACGCTAGCAAAGGACCAAGCCCAATGGATCGAGTGACCCAAGAGTCTTTTTCATTTACCCCAACGCGCAGCGTGAAAGAAATTGAGATTTTGCCAAGCGGGGCGATTGCCATTGATTACCAAACATCGGTAGCGCCTGATGGTAAAAACAGTTTGATTTTGATTCCGACCAATGAGCCGGATGTCGCTGCGCCCCGAGCAATCGATCTCTCACAAAGTAATTTAGTGACTTGGTCGGGTGGCTGGTCGTGCCGTTCGGAGCAAACCAATCTACCCGCTAAGCTCTTACCGGCAGAGTGCCGGGTGGGTAAGTAATCGTTTCGTTGGGGCGGGCGCTTAGCTCGCCTTCCAATTCCCCGATTTGCCGCCGCTCTTTTCAAGCAACTTAATATCGCTCATCACCATACCTCGGTCCACGGCTTTACACATGTCATAGATTGTGAGTAGGGCGATTTGGGTGGCGGTGAGTGCTTCCATTTCAACACCAGTAGGCCCCGTAGTCTCGGCTCTGGCTTGACAATAAATTGTGTGGCTGGATTGATCGGATCGGAACTCAATGCTCACATGGGTGAGTGCAATTGGATGGCAGAGAGGAATGAGATCCGCTGTTTTCTTAGCCGCCTGTATTCCGGCGATTCGGGCAATCCCAAGTACATCCCCCTTTTTATGACCACCCGACTTAATCAGTTCATAGGTGTTAGGATTCATTTGAATGCAGCCAGTCGCAATGGCTACCCGGTGGGTAGACGCTTTATCGCCAACGTCGACCATATGGGCTTGGCCACTGGAATCAAAATGCGTTAGTTTGTTCATACAAGAGGTTTTACCATATAGGCATGGGGAAGCAAGTAAAACGAATCGTTGCTTTGTACTTGAGCGGGGTCTTAAGTGTCTCCTCCTTCGCCCAGCAGCCAGGGGTGTCAGTTACCCAAGACAACGCAGCCAAGGAGAACCTTGGGCGGGTGATTCAGTCACCGGAAGCGCGCTCAGCCAATTTACCCTCCCGAAATACTTTGCAATCGCAACCCGTCTTGGTGTTGCCCGATATGGGTGATCCTGGTGGGGATGCTCTAAGCCCCTTAGATGAACGCAAGATTGGTGAGCAGATCATGCGTGAGATTCGTAGGGATCGGGATTTTTCCAATGATTGGCCCATCTACGATTACCTCAACTCGATGGAGCGACGCCTCATGCAAGCTGCGCGACGCTTGCAACTGGGTGGAGCAAATGCCCAAGGCAGTGCCGCATACGACTATGAGGTATTTGCGGTAAAGGACCCATCGATTAATGCGTTTGCATTGCCCGGTGGATTTATCGGTTTTCATACGGGGCTCTTAATTACTGCGGAGACCGATTCAGAGGTTGCTTCGGTAATGGGTCACGAGATTGGCCATGTATTGCAACGTCACTTGGCGCGCTCTTTAGAGCGTCAAGGTACTAATTCCATCATCGCCTTGGCCGGCATTGTGCTGGGTGCGTTGGCAGCCGCTAGTAATCCTGGCGCTGCTGCCGGCCTAATCACGGGTGGCCAAGCACTTGCGATTCAAAATCAACTCTCGTATTCACGGGATGCAGAGCGCGAGGCCGATCGAATTGGTTTTCAGATCTTGCAAGCGAGTGGTTACGATGTGAATGGGGCACCCGCATTCTTTCAACGATTGCAAAAGGCTTATGGAATCATGGATAGTGGTGTACCTGGGTATTTACGTACCCATCCCTTAACCACCGATCGAATTGCCGATATGCAAGACCGGGCAAGGACGGTTGCACAAAATCGGGTACCCAGTGCGCTCGAGTTCTATCTCATTAAAGCCCGCGCTCGCATCGAGCAGAGTGGGAGTACCAGTGGCTTATTTGATCTGCGTAATTTATTTGAGAGTTTGAGTAAGCAGACTGCGCCAGAAAAGCAAATGGAAGGTTTCTATGGTTTAGCTTTGGTTGCCCAGCGTCAGGGACGCTTTGATCAAGCTGAAGGTTTTTTACAAAAAGCTCGCGCCGTGGCACAAAATGTCCTGGCACCAGGTTCGCCTGTGCAGCGTCAGAGTTTATCCTTTGATTACACGGCATCTGAGTTAGCGCTTGCGCGAGGTAGGCCCGAGGAGGCCTTGCAGTATGCCCAAAATGCGGCCAAGGCAGATCCGTTCTCATTCTCTGCGGCCGTGGCGACGGTCAATGCAGAACTGCGTTTGGGTCGAGCTAATGAGGCTATTGCTCTATTGCGAGCGAAGACTAAAGCACAGCCGAATGAGACCATCTGGTGGGATTTATTGGCGCGTGCGTATGACCAAGATAAAAAGATTGGTTTACGGCATTACGCACTTGCTGAGAAGTTCGCCACCGAAGGAGCTTGGCCATCGGCGATTGAGCAGCTCAAAATTGCACGTTCGGCCGCCGGCAATGATTTTTATCTGGGATCCGTGATTGATGCGCGATTGCGCGTGTTTCAGAATCAATACCGCGAAGAGCAAAGAGAGCAAAAAAAGAGTTAGTGCAGCTCGTGCTGATCGCTTGGAAACTCAAAGTCATCATCGTGAGAACGACTGGCATGTAAATGGGCAATGCGCCAGCCTTTGCCGTCTTGCATGAGGACCAAGGTGATATTGATCATGAAGTCGGCTTCAATTTGGTTATTCTTAAAATAGACCGCCTCGGTTGAATCAAATACTGCAGCGCTCACAGTAATGTGTTCAATGCAAGCGATCGGTTCTAAATAGAGAGGCCTGGCGAGCATGCGCTCCAGCCCCGCACGAATCTCTGCATGACCGCTTAAGCGATTACCTTCTGGTAGCACACAAGTAATTGAGTCGTCATCGAGCCATAAGGCAAGGGCTCCTTCGACGTCCCCTTGGCGCAAGGTCTCGCGCCAGGCGTCAATCACTGCATCGGGATTCTGAAAAAGTCGTGCAAAGCGCGGCATAAGTAATTTATTGAGCCTTTAATGGTGTAAGCATACTGTAGACGCGTTGCGAATCGATCTGATTTAAACAATTGAGATGCCCAAGAGGGCAAGTGCGTTGATAGCAGGGGCTGCAGTCTAATCCGAGCCAGATGACTTGGGCTTTTGGGGATAAGGGTGGCGTGTGCTTGGGATTGCTCGAACCAAAAATAGCAATTTGTGGAATCGAGAGAGCCGCGCCAATATGCATAAGACCCGAGTCGTTACTGATGAGGGATGTGCATTGTGCGATGAGTGCCATCGATTGGTCTAAGCGAATCGCGCCGCACCAATTGTGGATGCGATCAGATCGATTGGCAGCTTGCACAATTTCTTGACCAAGTACATGATCGGCTTGGCTTCCCAAAATAATAATCTTCGCGTCGGGGTCGCCCTCCAAAATCTGGTTTGCCAATTGCGCAAAGTGACTTGTTGGCCAGCGCTTTGCAGAGCCGTATTCGGCGCCAGGAGCAAATACATAAAGAGGTGCGCCGCCGATCTCTTCGATCTTATTCTTTCCCCATTGGGCAAGAGTTGGATCAATACTTAATTTTGGTAATGGCAGATTTTGAAGATTGTTTGTTTGGTCTAGCGCGCCACCTAATAACTTTGCATAGTGCTCCATCATGGGCGTACGCGCTTGGCGCGATGGATTGGGCAATGAAACATTGATCAAGCCAAAGCGAAACTCACCTTGGTAGCCAATCCGTTTTGGGATGCCCGCGAGCCACGGGATCAGTGCTGACTTCATGCTATTTGGTAGCACAAATGCCATCTCATAACCTTGTTTTTTGAGCTCACGCGCGGTTGATTGTCGTAGGCTCCACTGCAGAGCGCCGTGCTGAAAATCACGCTCAACGATTGTTTCAACTGTAGGACAGGCGCGATAGATAGGGCCTACCCATGGAGTGCACAGAATATCAATACTGGAATTAGGAAACTTAGTTTGAATGAGCGTGATGAGCGGCAAGGACATAACCGCATCCCCAATCCAATGTGGGGCGATAACGAGGATGCGTGGCATAGCGAAGCCCCGTTTGGAGCCAATATCAGTGGCCGTGGGGTTCGGTACCGGGAATCAAGTGATATTCAGTGCCGCAATAGGGACATTTCACCTGACCGGTAGCAAGAATATCCAGAAAAACACGTGGGTGATAGTTCCAGGCTGGAGTATCTTTGGTTGGACAATGCAGCGGCAAGTCATTGCCGTGAACCATGACCGCATTCAGTTCGTTTAAATCACTCATAGCAATCTAAATTTAGACAGTGGTTAACCAAGCACGGTAGCGATCATTGCGACCGTATACCGTATCGAAAAAGACATCCTGAATTTGTTTGGTGATCGGACCGCGTTTGCCATCGCCAATGGTTCGGTCATCCAGCTCCCGAATGGGAGTAACTTCAGCGGCGGTGCCGGTAAAGAAGGCTTCATCTGCCGAGTACACCTCATCACGGGTGATGCGCTTTTCTCGAACCTCAAACCCTAAGTCTTTGGCAATACGGATGATCGAGTCTCGGGTAATACCATCAAGGCAGGAGGCAAGATCAGGGGTAAACACAATGCCATTACGAACCATGAACATGTTTTCGCCTGAACCCTCAGAGACGTAGCCTTCGGTATCTAATAGGAGTGCCTCATCGTAGCCATTGGCGGCCACTTCTTGATGCGCCAAGATGGAATTAATGTAGTACCCAGAGGCTTTTGCACGAACTAAGGAGGAGTTTACGAAGTGGCGGGTAAAGGATGAGGTTTTGACCCGAATTCCTTTGTTAATGCCATCTTCGCCAAGGTAAGCGCCCCATTGCCATGCTGCAATTGCCGTATGTACTTTATTGCCGGTTGGCGAAATACCTAATTTTTCTGAGCCAATAAAAATAATGGGGCGGATATAGCACGAGGCCAACTTGTTATCGCGCACCACTTGAAGAATCGCTTGCGCAATTTGCTCTTCGCTGTAATCGATTTTCATCTGGAAAATCTTTAGGCCATTAAAGAGGCGCTTGACATGCTCGGCCAAGCGAAACACTGCCGTGCCATTTTCGGTCTTGTAGGCACGAATACCCTCAAAGATGCCCATGCCGTAGTGAAGGCTATGCGTTAGCACATGAATATTGGCATCCCGCCAGGGGACCATCTTGCCATCGAACCAAATAACTCCATCGCGGTCAGACATCGACATCATTAGCACCTTTATGTTGTGGTGGGCTTGCGGATTATTTATGCAATTTAGCCCTAAAGCCTTATTGTAGAGCAGAGGAATCGCCCGGTCTGACGCCCAATGAGCCAGGCTTTCTATAATCGGTTCATCTATGGATTTCGCACGCCTGACTGCTAAATTGCCTTACTTGGGCTGGAACCAGCAACAGCAATCGGCGTGGCGTGATGGACTGAAAACCATGTCACGCTCGGCTCTTGCCATCTTTAGTTGGGGGGTGGTGACCGGCTTGGCAATGGGTAAATCGGCCCTAAGCACTGAGCAGGCACTGGCAATGACTTTATTCGTCTTTGCGGGCTCCGCTCAGCTTGCCGCCCTTCCGCTGATTGGGGCCGGTTTTTCTGTCTTTACGATTCTGATTACTGCATTTATTGTGAACTTGCGTTTTGTGATTTTTAGCATTGGCGTGCAAGCCCACTTTTCGCATTTACCCGCATGGCGCAGAGCCATCTTGGGGTATTTCACCGCGGATTTTGGATATTTGATGTACACCAGCCGTTTTCCCGAGGTGCAAGCGGTGACCGAGCGTAAAAAAGATTCGCATTACCGCACTCACTTTATGTATGGACTTGCCACCGGCAATTGGGGTATTTGGCAAGCTGGTTCAATTCTTGGCATTTTGGGCGCAAGTCAAATCCCAGATGATTGGGGCATGGAATTTGCTGGGACCTTGGCCTTAATTGCAGTGATTGTCCCAATGCTGGATCATCGAGCAGCCCGCTGGGCGGCGATTGTTGCTGCGATTGTCGCTATCCTGACCTATAGTTTGCCGCTCAAGCTGAATTTGACGGTTGCCATTTTGGCAGCGATCGTAGTTGGCGTCTTGGCCGACCGCTCACCTAAGGCAATGCGATGAGGCCGGATTCCTTAGGTGCTTTGGAGATCGCCTTGGTGATTGGGGGGATGGCCCTCGTGACCCTTCTAACTCGGGCTTTCTTTGTATTCTTGGGCGCGCGCGTTCAAGTGCCCGAGTTGGTTCTGCGAGCGATTCGATATGCACCCTTGGCTGCGATTGTGGGGATTGTTGCGCCTGAGCTGCTTTTACCCCCAGGAGCAGTCGAAATTAGCCAAATGGACTGGAAATCCCCCAATCTTTGGGGTGGATTAGCAGGTTTTGTGGTGTACTTCTGGACTCGACAGATGCTGCCAACCCTTATTTTGGGTATGACTGTGTTTAGTTTGGTGCGTTACTGGCTCTAAAATGGAACTCACACTTCAAATACTCTAATTTCTCCAAAATTAATAGTCTATGTCCACCACCTTGCTTCATGTAAAGCGCCTTAGTGATCTCGCAGCATCTGGTCAGCTCAAAGGTAAGCGGGTATTTATCCGTGCTGATTTGAACGTCCCTCAAGATGAGGCTGGCAACATTACCGAAGATACGCGGATTCGGGCATCGATCCCAGCGATTCAGATGTGCCTGGATGGCGGAGCGGCGGTGATGGTGACCTCTCATTTGGGTCGGCCTAGCGAAGGAGTGTTTAAGGCCGAAGATAGTTTGGCACCAATTGCCCATCGCATTGCGGAGATCCTCAATCGCAAAGTTCCATTAATTAGTAATTGGGTTGATGGTGGTTTTGAACTGAACCCGGGCGATCTGGTTCTTTTGGAGAACTGTCGGGTCAATCTAGGCGAGAAAAAGAATGCCGATGAATTAGCCAAAAAAATGGCTGCCTTATGCGATGTCTACGTCAATGATGCATTTGGCACGGCGCATCGTGCTGAAGCCACGACGCATGGTATTGCCCGGTTTGCCAAGGTTGCGTGTGCCGGCCCCTTGATGGCTGCTGAGCTCGATGCTTTGAGTCGGGCCTTAGCAGAACCAAGAAGGCCACTCGTTGCCATTGTGGCGGGCTCCAAGGTATCAACCAAATTAACCATTCTGAAGTCGCTCGCCGAGAAAGTTGATGAATTAATTGTTGGTGGCGGGATTGCCAACACCTTTTTGTTGGCTAAAGGTATCAATATTGGTAAGTCACTGGCTGAGCCAGATTTAGTGAATGAAGCCAAAGAAATAATTACGCTCATGGAAAAGCGCGGGGCGCGAGTTCCGATTCCTGAGGACGTAGTGGTTGCCAATGAGTTATCGCCATTAGCCAGAGCCAATCGGGTGCCAGTCGACGAAGTGGCGCCAGACGACATGATTTTGGATGTTGGTCCTAAAACAGCTGCACAACTATCGATGATGTTGGCGCATGCCGGCACGATTGTTTGGAATGGCCCCTTAGGCGTTTTTGAAATCGATCAGTTTGGAGGCGGTACCAAAATGATTGCAGCAGCCATTGCTCACTCACCCGCATTCTCGATTGCTGGTGGTGGCGATACCTTAGCCGCCATTGCAAAGTACGGCATCGAGAATCAAGTCGACTACATTTCAACCGGAGGCGGGGCGTTCTTAGAGTTTCTTGAGGGCAAAACCCTACCTGCATTTGCTGTGCTTGCAGAGCGCGCGAAGGAGTAATCATGCAACGAGCTACCAAAATTATTGCCACGCTGGGTCCGGCATCTGAGAAGCCCGAGGTCTTGCGCGACATGATTCGTGCGGGGCTCAATGTGGTTCGCCTTAATTTTTCACACGGAACAGTTGCCGATCATCAGGCACGTTACGACCTGGTGCGTCAGATATCCAAAGAGCTCGATCGTGAAGTGGGCATCATGGCTGATTTGCAGGGCCCGAAGATTCGGGTGGGCAAGTTTGCCAATGGAAAAGTCATTCTTCAAGAGGGCGCCCGCTTCATCCTAGATGTCAACTGCGAGCTTGGCAATGAAGAGCGGGTGGGGTTGGACTATAAAAATTTGCCAAACGATGTTCAAGCGGGTGATCGACTCTTATTAAATGACGGGTTGATTGTCTTAGTAGTCGACCAGGTCAAGGGCGGAGAAATTTACACCCGCGTGGAGAGCGGCGGCCCTTTATCGAACAACAAAGGCATTAATCGTGCCGGCGGCGGCTTAACAGCACCGGCTCTTACCGAGAAAGACATTGCTGATTTAGATGCTGCGATTTCCATGGGAATTGATTTCTTGGCGATTAGTTTTCCCAAGGATGGGGCCGATATGGCATACGCCCGCAAGTTAGCGGACGCAGCAAGTGCTAAGCATGGCAAAGGCAAAGCGCGCTTGATTGCTAAAGTGGAGCGAGCTGAGGCGATTGTTACCGAAGCCCTGCAAAGCATTATTGATGAGAGCGATGGCATCATGGTGGCGCGTGGTGATTTGGCAATTGAGGTTGGGAATCCGGCCGTGCCAGCATTGCAAAAGCGTATGATTCGAATGGCTCTAGACGCTAATAAATTTACGATCACTGCGACCCAAATGATGGAGTCGATGATTAGTGCTCCAGTACCCACTCGCGCTGAGGTGAGCGACGTAGCGAATGCAGTATTAGATGGCACCGATGCGGTGATGCTCTCAGCAGAATCAGCCACCGGTCAGTTTCCGGTGAAAACGATTGAACAGATGGCTGCGATTTGCATTGAAGCAGAGAAGTCGGAAGTGGTCCACTTGGACACGGATTTCTTGGACCAGCGCTTTGAACGAATCGATCAAGCCATTGCCCTTGGCGCACTCTTTACAGCTCACCATCTCAACGCCACGGCAATTGCAGCTTTGACTGACTCCGGCTCAACGCCGATTTGGATGAGTCGACATAATATTCGGGTACCCATATTTGCCCTAACGAGTCGTGTCGAAACCCAGCGTGCCTTAAGTACATATCGAAATGTCAGACCCTTTAGTATCGGCAAGGGAGTCGATCGAGAGGCGGCTTTGCTTCAGGTTGAGGAGCGCTTAAAGAAGTTAGGGGTTGTGAAATCAGGTGACACGATTGTTTTAACGATTGGTGAGCCCATGGATCAGCCAGGCGGAACCAATACTCTGAAAATTATTAAAGTTCGTTAATCATGAATGCCTTACACACCACTTCGATTTCCTCGCTGCCATTAGTGTCGCGAGGTAAGGTACGCGATGTATATGCGATCGATCAGGATCATTTATTGATGATTACGAGTGATCGTATCTCCGCGTTCGATGTGGTGATGCAAGAGGCTATCCCTGAAAAGGGTGTTGTGCTCAATCAAATGAGTAATTTTTGGTTTTCTCATTTGGCCCACGTCATTCCAAATCACCTGACTGGTATTGATCCAACGACTGTAGTTGACCCGTCTGAGATTGATCAAGTGCATGGTCGGGCTGTGGTTGCGAAGCGCTTGACGCCAATCTTAGTCGAGGCTGTTGTCAGGGGGTATTTAGCGGGTAGTGGCTGGAAAGACTATCAAGAGACCGGTTCAGTTTGTGGAATTGCCTTGCCCAAGGGAATGAAAAATGCACAGGCACTACCAGAGCCCATTTTTACTCCTGCAGCGAAAGCCGAGATGGGTCACCACGATGAAAATATCTCTTATGCAGAGGTCGAGCGTCGAATTGGGGTTGAGTTAGCCAAAAAGATTAAGGACACCAGTATTCGTTTGTATACCGAGGCTGCAGACTATGCACGTCGGCGCGGAATCATTATTGCGGATACAAAATTTGAGTTTGGATTAGATACTGCAGGACAGTTAGTATTGATGGATGAGATCCTAACGGCCGACTCTTCACGATTTTGGCCCGCAGATACCTATCAAGTTGGCTCTAATCCACCCTCATTTGATAAGCAATTTTTACGCGATTGGCTTGAGTCGGTCAGGATTGAGGGCCAAGCTTGGAATAAGACTGCGCCAGCCCCTCATTTACCCGATGAGATTATTCGTAAAACGGCAGAAAAATACCGTGAGGCATGGCAGCGCCTAACCCAGTGATAGGGACCTAGACCCCTTTAAAGACTGCGATAATACAAATTTAAGATTCTTGGAGTATTCATGACGAGTCCGGTCATCGTAGGCGTGGTAATGGGATCCAATTCCGATTGGGATACGATGCAACACGCAGTCCAGATGCTTGAACATTTTGGGATTGCCTATGAAAAACAAGTTCTGTCTGCCCATCGCATGCCCGATGAAATGTTCGCTTACGCTGAATCTGCGCAGGTACGGGGCTTGAGAGCCATCATTGCTGGAGCAGGAGGTGCAGCTCATTTGCCCGGAATGCTGGCATCTAAAACGATTGTGCCGGTGTGGGGCGTACCTGTTCCCAGTAAATATTTGCGAGGAGAGGATTCCTTATATTCTATTGCGCAGATGCCTAAAGGCATTCCGGTAGCAACGTTTGCGATTGGCGAGGCTGGCGCAGCAAACGCAGCCTTACATATTGTCGGCATGCTAGCGCATTCCGATCCAGGGTTAGCAAAAAAATTGCATGCGTTTCGTGAGGAGCAAACCCAAGCTGCCCGCGCAATGAAGTTACCTTAAGTTACCCAATCTGAACGCATGATGAGTTCATCGCATAGTACTAATTTGAAGCATCAATCCGCAATTCTTCCACCGGCATGGCTTGGTATTTTGGGTGGCGGTCAATTAGGACGCATGTTTGTGCACGAGGCGCAATCGCTAGGCTATAAGGTTTGCGTCTTGGATCCCGATCCCTTGAGTCCGGGGGGCGCTGTTGCAGAAAAGCACCTTTGCGCTAATTACGATGATGCAGCTGCTTTACAAGAAATGGCAGCACTTTGCGCAACCATTAGCACTGAGTTTGAGAATGTTCCTGCGAAGACCTTAGACTATTTTGAAGAACAAGGAATCTTTGTTGCTCCCCGTGGCGCTTGTGTTTCGATTGCGCAAGACCGAATTGTGGAAAAGCAGTTTTTAGAACAATGCCAACGCCTCTCTGGGATTGGCCCAGCTCCCCATGCAGTGATTCGTTCAGAAAGTGATCTTGCACAACTGCCCGATCATTTATTTCCAGGGATCTTAAAGACCGCGCGCTTGGGTTATGACGGCAAGGGACAGGTCACTATCTATCAACGCAATGATTTAGCGAAGGCTTGGCACGATTTAGGTAGCGTGGCTTGTGTACTTGAAAAACGGATGCCGCTAGCATTTGAGGTTTCGGCATTAGTAGTGCGTGGTCACGATGGGCAATGCGTTGCGTATCCGATTTCGGAGAACGTTCATCGAAACGGGATTTTGCATACCAGTACCGTTCCATCCCCATCTCTTCTGGCGAGCTTAGTACCAAAAATCATTCATGCGAGTCAGTTAATTGCCGAAGAAATGGGCTATGTCGGCGTTTTGTGCGTGGAATACTTTGTGTTAGACGATCAAACCGTGATCGCGAACGAGATTGCGCCAAGGCCCCATAATTCGGGGCATTACACCATGGACGCTTGTGTAACCAGTCAATTTGAGCAACAAGTGCGAGCTATGGCGCGCCTGCCCTTAGGGGATGTGCGGCTGCTAACCAATGTCTCCATGCTCAATATTTTGGGGGATGCATGGTTTGTTTCTGGAACAATGCAAGAGCCTGCCTGGAATCGAGTACTCGATCATCTCAGTGCTAAATTGCATTTGTATGGCAAAGCAAGTCCCAAGCCTGGGCGCAAAATGGGTCATATTAATTGCTTAGGTCATACTATTGAGGAAGCAAAGCAAGCGTGTGCGGAAGTTGCCACTCATTTGGGGATTGATCCTTAAATTTGGTAATGACCAAGCCAAATTCGTCCTTAATCGATTGTGCTCTAGATGCAATTCGGACCGGGAAGCTCGTAGCCATTCCCACCGAGACCGTATATGGTTTAGGTGCTGATGCGAGTAATCGCGATGCAATCCAAAAAATTTACCAACTTAAGGGAAGGCCTGCCGATCATCCTTTGATTGTTCATGTTCAGGCACCACCAAGTGGCAGTAAAGATATTGAACAAGAGTGGTTGGCTATCTTAAGTCCCTGGACTCGGCATATTCCAGAGAGTGCACTGATTTTGATCAAGCACTTTTGGCCGGGACCTCTGACCTTGGTTTTTGAAAAAAGTAAATCGGTTCTGGATTCTGTGACCGGAGGACAGACCACCGTGGCGATTCGTTCACCGGCTCATCCATTGACCCAAGAGCTATTACATCGTTTTGGAGGGGGCATTGCTGCACCATCAGCTAATCGTTATGGACGTATTTCACCAACCTCAGCGGCCGACGTTGAGGCTGAGTTTCCAAATAATCCAGATCTATTGATTTTGGATGGCGGCCCTTGTGAGCATGGGATAGAGTCAACCATTTTGGATGTCTCTGGCGAAGGGCCACCTAAATTACTTCGCCCAGGATCAATTAGCCCATCCATGATTAAGGCAGGCACCGGAATTGATGTGACGAGTTCTGGAAATGCTGTAAACCAGCCCCGAGTATCGGGCACCCATCTGGCTCACTACGCACCCCATACCCCTCTGTATTTATATTTGGCTTCTGATCTAGCATCGCAACTGGATGCGTTGATTCGTGAAGCGCCTAAAGTCAAATTTGCACTACTTATCTGGGAGCAGGATTATTCACAGTATGAGGCTCTACTCAAAGCCTATTTGAATAATCTAACTTTTATAGCACTTGCGATGGATCCCGCATTAGTTGCAAAGCAACTCTATCGCCTCTTAAGAGATCTTGATCAAGGCCAATATCAGGGTATTTTGATTCCAAGCCCTCCAAAGACTGAGGCGTGGGATGCGGTACGTGATCGACTTCAGCGCGCATCTTTTGGATCTGGGCCGTCCTCCAATAACCATGTAAGCAATTGATCGTGAACCTCTTGGCCTCGATTGGCTTTGGGGTCATTGATGAACGAGGTCACTGCATAGATCCGACCTGATTTGCTATAGACATAACCTGAGATGGTGCGTACATTGTTTAGAGAACCTGTTTTGATGCGGGCCTCTGGCTTTTTCTTTAGGTGTAAAAATTTACGCAATTGAGTAATCAAGCGGTTTCGCATGGTTCCCTCGGATCCAGCGGCTGGCAAGGTGGCAGCAAAGGTCTCGGCAATCGGTAAGTTTTGAGCCGAAATCAAGAGGCTATTCAGATTGCGTGCAGAGATTGCTTCGTTACGGGATAAGCCCGAACCATTCTCAATCACGAGTTCGGGAAAATCCAATCCGCGCTGATTCAGCCAAGCTTGGACTACACCTTTTGCTGATTCAATATCAGCAGGCTTCCCAATTTTTTCAAGGGCGAGGGTCAAAAAAACTTGTCGGGCCATTACATTGTTTGAGAACTTATTGATATCCTCAGCAGCCTCCAAAAGACTTAAGCCTTCAATACTCAATAGAGGGCGGGCATATACAGGGACTGATCCAGCTTGACCACGAGGTGGTCGAACCCATAGCCCTCCCGCCTCTTCCCATGCTGCTGTAAATCCTAGAGTTAGGAAGGTATCGGGATCGAACTTGACCACATTGAATGTAACCCCGCGACAGTTCTGAGGTAGTTCGCCAGAAAAAATAGCTTGCCACTGAATTGCCGATTTATTCTTCACTTGAGAGTTTGCAATCTCTAATGGATTGGGAACCATCTCCAGCCGAAGATTACGCTTTGCCCCATCACATGGAGCCGAGCTCGTCATAATGTCATTTTGAATTGAGAGGCGGGCTAACTTCGGGGTATAACTAATCTGAAAGCCGTCACCATTTTTATTCGGATTAATCTGAAAAGAGAGGGTGCGAAAGGCATACAACAAAGGATCTGGGGGAACGTTATAGGCACGCAAGGTTTCACCATCAATCGTGATCTCTTCCATCACTTGCTTAGCGTACGCACTTCGATCAAAAACCAAATTTCCATCAATGCGTTGGATGCCAAGAGCTCGCAATTGTTTTGTTAGGCGATCAAGCTCTTCTGGGATCCATTTCGGATCACCGTGGCCCACAAAATAGATATTACCTTTTAAGGTCCCATTTTTGATCGCACCATCGGTGAAGAGCTCCGTTTTCCATCGGTACTTTGGCCCCAAAATATCCAGGGCAACCAAGGTGGTGAGTAATTTAATCGTGGAGGCTGGATTCATGGCAACTTCATCACGCCAACGAATAATCGAAGGTGAGCTTAGCTTTGGATTAGCTGCCGATGGAATTTCGCTAACCGCAATGCTGATCGAATCTTTCGGAATGCCACTACGTTTAATTGCCTGTTCAACGCCAGTGGGAAGGGTAGATTGGGCCACAGCATCATGACCAAGAAAATGGGCGAAGCAGAAAAGTGCTAGTACTAACCCTAGATTTCGAGTTAAAAAAATACAACTTAGCCCACTAAGGTTCATAAATCTCATTATTTTTTTACTTTGTCTAAAAGTATTTACAGATTTTCTGCATATCTTTGCTAGGATAAACGTGGAGATCCAGTTTAGCCAATGAATGGCAATCCGCTTCTCGATAAACAACACCCTATTAAAGGAAATTGATCATGACAAAAGCAGACTTAGTGGATGTGATTGCAGATGGAGCGGATTTAAGTAAAACCAAAGCGGAGGAGGTGCTTAATTTAGCTCTCGATGCGATCAAGGCGAGTGTTGCCAAGGGTAATACCATGCAATTAGTGGGCTTTGGAAGCTTTTCCTTGGGTTCGCGCGCAGCCCGCATGGGGCGTAACCCAAAAACCGGTGAAGCGATTAAGATTGCAGCCTCAAAAACAGTCAAATTTTCTGCAGGTAAGTCCTTTAAAGATGCAGTGAATAAACGCTAACTCTGATACAAAAAGACCTAGATGAGCAGATGAATTTATTTGGATTAGCCAGGTGCGTTGATCTGTTTGTCTAGGCGATGATTGCTAGTGGTGAGGCTTTCTCGGAATGATTGTTGTAGTACCCCCAGCTCAGCATCTGATTTTTCCAAATGAACGCATTGGTCATAGAGTAATTGATCTTTGCTGAGTAGTGCGCCCCCTTTAATTTTATGAATCAAACTCATGAGTAAGCTACGATCAACTCTCTCTTTGAGCATCTCCAGCGTCTCAAGTTGAACTTTATAAACTTCCTCCAGAATCAAATCATTCATCTGCAAAGACGCGTCTGAAGGTTTGATGGCTGCTTTCGTGGGGCGCGGATGTAAGTGTTTCAGTAATTCAGACTGAAGGCATTCTAGGCGGATTGGTTTAATCAGAACACCATTCATACCCGATTGAATTAGTTTGTCCTGCGAAGTCTGGGCATAGATATCGGCTGTAATACCAATAATCACAATATCGTGATAACCCATCGAGCGAATCATGCGAGCCAAATCGGTACCATGCATTCCAGGCATTGAGTGATCCGTGAGAATCATGTCATAGACATCCTCATGAAGATATTCGAGGGCCTCCCTAGCGTTGGCACATTGGTCAACATGAACACCAAGGCTTTGTAATTGCAAATAAAGAATTTGTCGGCTAGCAGGATGATCCTCGACAATCAGCGCTCGACTATTTTTAAGCAAAGGATGGCCTGATGAATTTAGAGAGCGTTGATCATTCTCAATCGGGTGACAGGTTCTAGAAAATGCAACAACAAAATGAATACTCGTTCCTAAATTAGGTGCGCTCTCAATAATTAATTGGCTTTGCATTAACCCAATGAGATGATTGGTAATGCTGAGCCCAAGCCCGGTACTTGAGCCCGACTCGCTGCTCGTTGACAGGTGAGAGCGAATTTGTTCAAACGGCATCTGCACCCGCTCAATATCTTCTTTGGCCATGCCAATACCTTGGTCAATCACCCGAAACTCTAATAATTGGCCTGCATGGTCATTGGCCAATATCCGAACTTCAAAAAACACGAGACCTTGCTCCGTAAATTTAATAGCATTACTGAGAAGATTGTGAAGAATTTGACGAATCCGTAAGGGGTCGAGCAGTAATAAATCGGCAATATTTGGATCAATAAAGCTAGCAAGGTGAAGTCCTTTGTTCTTGGCATACCCAAAGAAGGTTTGATTAATTTCAGAGAGAATTTGCTTTAAATCAACTGGCTCATGCTCGACCGTAAATTTTCCCGCTTCAATTTTGGCCATGTCGAGTACTTGATTGAGCATTCCCAATAAAGAAGCCGCGGACGTGTGGGCACTTTGCAATAACTCGCGTTGATGTGGGTTCAATGAGCTATTCTTCAGTAATAGTTCCTGAGCACCAATGACCGCATTCATTGGCGTGCGAATTTCATGGCTAACGGTAGCCAAGAATGCGGATTTAGCATCGCTGGCATCTTTAGCTTCTTGAGCAATGTTTAATAGGTCGGATTCCGTTCGGAATTGCTTCTTACGTTGCCAAATATGGTGCCCAATCAAAAATGCAATTAATGCAAAGGAGCCGGCCATGCCAAACCAGAGCCAATTTGCCAGATATCCCGATCGATTTGGCGCTAAGGATGGAATCGCTAATAGCTCACCCATAAAGATGGGGTCTGCTTCGTGCAATGATTTTTGAACAATCGAGTGCAGGATGCGATCCTGGTCTGCGATCAGCCATCGATAGGCAAATGGCTTATGACCTAAAGGCCGAATTTGTATTTTTTGAAGATTGAGTTGTTCGCTAAGATGCATTGCCAAGCGTAACGGCATCACAGCAAAGTGCGCCTCTCCTGTTAATAACTCTTGAGCAATTAATTCTGGTGAATTAATAAGGCGCGCTTGATTCATTGGCCCTGTAAAGTCATAGCCACGATCAAAAAAGATGGTCTTTTCAACTGTGGGATTTAATGAAGACGTGCTATTCGATTGCGTTGCTATCATCACATCCTGTCCCCAAAAGATTGGTTCTGTAAGTCGGCCAAGAAGCGCCGATTCCAGTTTCTGATTGGGATCAATCACAAGACTTACTTCGCCATTACGAATTTGATGAATGCCAGCTTCATCAGAGCTACGCCACTTTGGTGAAAATTCGAGGCCTGAACAATCTTTTAACTTTGATAGTAGTTTGGGATAAATGCCGCCATCCCAGTAGGGGCGATACTTCTCATGAATGCTAAATTGAACGATTGGATGGGCTTTGACCCATTCTTGTTCTGCTTGGGTAAATTGGGGAAAGCCTCCTTGGGCATGAGCGCATTCGAAGCAAAGCGCGATGCTTAGACCGAATAGCCACCCTAACAAAGAATGCATCGCGCTTCGTCCCAATCTTAGCCTTCAATAATGTGGTTATTGCGGCAAAAGAGAACCAGATCAGCGATATTGGAAATCCCTAACTTATCAAATAAACGATGCTTGTAAGTTGCAACCGTTTTGCTGCTGATATTGAGGTGGTCCGATATTTCTGCATTGGATTTTCCTTTACCCAGGTATTTCATGACTTGTAATTCTCGATCAGAAATAGACGCCATCTTCTCGCTATCGGATAGGGCTGCATGGCCGTTACGACCTGTTGAGAAGAAGGTGTAGCCTTGTGAAACGGCAACGCAGGCTGCCAGAATAATATTGGCGCTAGCTGTTTTGTTCACAAAGCCATGGGCGCCTAAGGAGCGTACTCTTCCTCCATAGACCTGCTCGTCGAGGCTCGATAGGATTAGGATACGGATATTGGGGTAAGAGATCCCAATCTTCCGGATAACATCAAAGCCATCGGTTTTGGGCATATCCAAATCCAAAATCACAATATCGGGCTGCACATTTTTTAAAACACTGAGGCATTCTTCGCCGCTTTGGGCTTGGGCCACCACTTCAAATGGCACTTGGTTTAACAGCATGGACTTCAATGCCATTAACATGGCAGGATGATCATCAATCAACATCACTTTATTACGCATTACAGGTCTCCTTGTGGTTAAAGTTATTTTGATGTTTGAATAGAAAAAAGTGCTTTACCAATACGACTATCTTGAATATGAATAATTTGATGTCGATTGACGGGTGAGAGCATCAGACTGCCATAGCAATAATCGATACCGAGTTGATAGGCAAGTTCGTTATCACGGACAAAAGTCACGTTACTGAAGTAAGTTTTGCAGGACCACTTCTTAAATAAGTGGATTTGGTCAATTAGTTGGGCGCTAGCCGAAGAGTTCGTCTCGCGGATGTGCGACGCATCGAAATGAACGGCCTCAAACTGAAACTGGCTAATTAATTTGATCGTATTTGGGTTGCCATCAAACTGAAGAGCATGAAATAGCACGCCCAAGCGCCTTAGCTTTGTGATGGCAGCACTTAATTCGTTATCGATGGCTTGGTGATTTGTAAGGCCAATATTAATTAGGCCGATGGGTAGCCTTGAATTTAAGATCAGATCGCATAGTCCATCAACACATGATGCAATCCTTAGATCAGATACATTGATTGGAAGAATGAGAGGGATGATGCGATTGCTGCATTGCCAGTAATGAATAGCATCAATTCCTTCCATGCAAAAGCGCAAGACCTCGGATGAGCTTGCCGTCAACAGGGGTCGAAATAAAACCCCCTTTAAGGCACTTCCGGAGCGATTGAAGATGGGTTCAAAATCAATCCCCCGATAGACGAATTCATTAACGGAGTTTTTTGGGGTGGGATGAGCAAATTCTTCTTGATCTCTCGGGCTTTCCCAATATGGCTGTTCAATGTCACGCAATTCACGGAAGGGCTTGTTCTTCCATGCCATCACCAAGTTATAAAGCCGTGATTTAGGGCTCATGCTTTTCTCCAATCGAATATCAATGAGTCTATGCATGCCAACCGTTTTAAGTAAGGGCATAAAGATGATTTATGTGTAAGAAATTTCCTACGCCTGCCTAGCTATGGAAGGCATCATCCAAAACCCATATTGCGTTGAAGGAGCGGGCTCTTGAAAACAGCGAATGAACACCTATATAATCAGCACTCACTACACTAGAGTGCTAATAATGATTATAAATTATTTCATTTTATTGAAAATATTTATATAAATCATATATTTAACTCAATGTGCAGAGATAATAAGGCAGCATATTTTATTAGTTAATACTTACTAACATAGGAGAGGGAATGAATCTACGTCCTTTACACGATCGCGTGATTATTAAGCGCTTAGATCAAGAAACAAAAACCGCCTCTGGAATCGTGATTCCAGATAACGCAGCAGAAAAGCCTGATCAGGGCGAGGTATTGGCCGTTGGCCCCGGTAAGCGTGATGACAGTGGCAAATTAAATGCCCCCGATGTCAAAGTTGGCGATCGCGTTCTATTTGGAAAGTATGCGGGTCAAACCGTAAAAGTTGATGGCGACGAGCTTCTTGTCATGCGTGAAGAAGACATCATGGCCGTTGTTCAGAAGTAATTAGGCAACTAGAAAGGAATTTAATCATGGCAGCAAAAGATGTAGTGTTTGGCGATAACGCCCGCGTCAAGATGGTTGAGGGTGTGAATATCCTCGCAAATGCAGTCAAGGTAACTCTTGGACCCAAAGGCCGTAATGTAGTGATCGAGCGCTCATTTGGCGGCCCAACCATCACCAAAGACGGTGTTTCAGTGGCTAAAGAAATCGAGCTCAAAGATAAGCTCCAGAACATGGGTGCTCAGATGGTCAAGGAGGTTGCTTCGAAGACCGCTGATATCGCAGGTGACGGCACGACAACCGCTACTGTACTAGCTCAGTCAATTGTGCGTGAAGGTATGAAGTATGTAGTTGCTGGTCATAATCCCATGGATCTCAAGCGCGGTATTGATAAAGCGGTAAGCGCTGCGATTGAAGAGCTCAAAAAAATCAGCAAGCCTTGCACCACCACCAAAGAAATTGCACAAGTTGGTTCGATTTCAGCGAATAGCGATGAGAGCATTGGTAAGCGTATCGCTGAAGCAATGGAGAAGGTTGGTAAAGAGGGTGTGATTACCGTCGAAGATGGTAAGTCTCTTGAAGACGAATTAGAAGTAGTAGAGGGTATGCAGTTTGACCGTGGCTACTTGTCCCCATACTTCATTAATCAGCCTGAGAAGCAAACCGCTGTGTTGGAGAACCCTTATATTCTCTTGTTTGATAAGAAGATCAGCAATATCCGTGATCTCTTGCCAGTTCTCGAGCAAGTGGCTAAATCAGGTCGCCCATTGATGATTGTTGCTGAAGATGTTGAAGGCGAAGCCTTGGCAACCCTAGTAGTGAACAACATCCGCGGTATCCTAAAAACATGTGCTGTGAAGGCGCCTGGTTTTGGTGATCGTCGTAAAGCGATGTTGGAAGATATTGCAATCTTGACCGGTGGTCAAGTGATTGCTGAGGAAGTTGGTCTAACACTCGAGAAGACCACTCTTGAGCATCTTGGGCAAGCCAAGCGTGTTGAGATTGGCAAAGAGAACACCACCATTATTGATGGTGCAGGCGATGCGAAATCGATTGAAGCCCGCGTTAAGAACATTCGCGTTCAGATCGACGAAGCCACCAGCGACTATGACCGCGAGAAACTACAAGAGCGTGTTGCTAAGTTGGCAGGCGGTGTTGCTGTAATCCGCGTTGGTGCTGCAACCGAAGTCGAAATGAAAGAGAAAAAAGCACGTGTTGATGATGCATTACATGCGACCCGTGCGGCCGTTGAAGAGGGCATTGTTCCTGGCGGCGGCGTTGCGCTGATTCGTGCAAAGCAGGGCATTGCTGGTCTCAAGGGCGACAATCCTGATCAAAACGCTGGTATTAGCATTGTGTTGCGCGCAATGGAAGAGCCACTACGTATCATCGTTTCCAATGCAGGTGATGAGGCTAGCGTAGTAGTGAATTCAGTAGCCGCTGGTAAAGGTAATCATGGTTACAACGCTGCCACGGGCGAGTATGGTGACTTAGTTGCTCAAGGCGTGATTGACCCAACCAAGGTTACAAAGACCGCGTTAGTTAATGCCGCATCTGTTGCTGCACTATTACTGACCACCGACTGCGCAATTGCAGAATCTCCAAAAGAGGAAGCTGCTGGCGGCGGTATGCCAGGCGGTATGGGTGGCATGGGTGGCATGGGTGGTATGGACGGAATGATGTAATTAAGACTTCGGTCCAAACTAAAGGGCAGCCTTGGCTGCCCTTTTTATTTGCATCAATTTTAGTTACGATGAGCTCTTGTAGATAAAAATCTACTAAGTGAGATCGGTGAATAAAATTTTATGGATCATAAGCATCTTGCTCTTATCTGGGTGCACCTCTCCTGTGAGGCAGCAAGAACCGATCGTTCTTAAAAAGGGAGATCCAATCGTTTTAGGAGACCAGTATTGGACGCTTGATTTCACTTATTTTTATAAGGGTAAGGAAGTCAAAACCGTTATCAGTCAATACGATCATCGCCGTGATTGTTTTGAGGCGATGTTTAAGATGCAAAAGGAAGCCAGCAAGAAGCCAAATAGTAGTGGTGCTGGTTTGTGTAAAAAATTATTTGTGGACGGACAAGAGCGGACCGATAAAGATCATTTGGGCTTTCGATAAAAAAAGGCAGCCTAGGCTGCCTTTTCATTACCGACTGATTTGATCAATCCACCGCTTTGACCATATCCTCAACCACCTTCTTAGCATCACCAAAGACCATCATGGTTTTGTCCATGTAGAAGAGTTCGTTGTCGAGGCCAGCGTAGCCAGCTGCCATCGAGCGCTTGTTGACGATGATGGTTTTGGCTTTGAATGCTTCCAAAATGGGCATACCGAAGATGGGGCTGCCGGGCGTGCGTGCTGCGGGATTTACTACGTCATTGGCGCCCAAAACAAGAACCACATCTGCCTGGCCAAAGTCGCTGTTAATGTCTTCCATCTCAAACACTTGATCGTAAGGAACTTCCGCCTCGGCTAATAGTACGTTCATGTGGCCTGGCATACGACCGGCAACAGGGTGGATCGCGTACTTCACAGTAACACCATGATGAATTAACTTCTCGGTGAGCTCTTTAAGGGCATGCTGAGCACGCGCTACTGCAAGACCGTAGCCAGGAACAATGATCACCGTATCAGCATTGGTCATCAAGAAGGCGGCATCCTCTGCAGAACCTGTTTTGTAGTTTTTGGGACCACCATCGTCACCACCTGCAGCAGCTTCCGCACCAAAACCACCGAGCAAAACAGCGGTAATTGAGCGGTTCATTGCCTTACACATAATGTAGGACAGAATCGCACCCGAGGATCCAACGCAAGCACCCGCAATGATTAACACTGGGTTGTTGAGGGTGAAGCCAATACCAGCTGCTGCCCAGCCAGAGTAGCTGTTGAGCATCGATACCACTACTGGCATATCAGCGCCACCAATCGGAATAATTAAGGTGATACCGAGCACTAGGGCGATTGCACACATGATCAAGAATGCGGCGTGACTATCGGTGAGAAAGTATGCAACGCCAGCAGCGACCATCAAGATCGCCATGATCAAGTTGAGCAAATGCTGCCCTGAAAAGCTCACTGGTTTACCGCTGACCTTGCCGGAGAGTTTTCCGAAGGCAATGACGGATGCGGTGAAGGTAATCGCACCAATAAAGGCGCCAATAAACAACTCAATCTTCTGAGCCCCGCTATGGGCTTGGGCGGGATTAAAGACCGCAGCAATCGCAATTAACACTGCTGATAAACCAACAAAGGAGTGCATTAATGCAACTAGCTCGGGCATCTTGGTCATTTGCACGCGTTGTGCTGCAATCGAACCAATGATGGCGCCCGCGATGATTGCTCCCCCAATTAACCAATAAACCGGCTTAAAGCTTGGAATGAGGAAGGTAGTAATAACTGCAAGTGCCATCCCAACCATGCCATAGACATTGCCTTGGCGCGAGGTGGTTGGGGATGAGAGTCCTTTGAGTGCCAAAATAAATAGCACGGACGAAACAAGATAAGAAATGGCTGTGAAGTTTGACATGATGTGCTCTCTTATTAGTTGCCAGCCGATTCGTTCTTCGGAGCTTTTTTCTTGAACATCTCAAGCATTCGCCGAGTAACCATAAAACCACCAAAGATATTGATGGATGCTAAGAAAATCGCTAGCGCTCCAATCAAGCTTGTTAGGGTGATTTCATCACCGTTGATGACTTCCGTTTGCAACATCGCGCCCACAATGATGATCCCTGAGATGGCATTCGTCACCGACATCAGCGGGGTATGCAAAGCAGGTGTTACATTCCACACCACGTGGTAGCCAACAAAAATAGCCAACACAAAAACTGTGATGTTTTGGACGGTTAATAGACTTTGAATAGCAGCAGCATCCATTTTGGTTCCCTCAATAATTAATTGGTGCGAATGGCTTGGCCATCACGGCACATCAAGCAGGCGGCAACAATATCGTCATCGGCTGCAGCTGGAATGGCAAGTTGCCCTTCCTTATTAATGATGAGCTTCATGAAATCAAGCAAGTTTCTGGCATAGAGGGCTGAGGCGTCCGCAGCCACCATGCTTGGTAAATTGGTGTAACCAACAATCTTTACGCCGTTGTGATTGATCACCTGGTCGGCTCGTGTAAGAGGACAGTTACCTGAACCGTTCTCGCCGCGCCCAGCGGCAATATCAATGACCACCGAGCCAGCTTTCATCTTCTCAACAGTATCGGTATGTAAGAGGACAGGAGGTTTGCGCCCCGGAATTAATGCAGTAGTGATCACAATATCAGCTTGAGCTGCACGCTCAGCCACCAGCGCCGCTTGACGCTTCATCCATGCCTCAGGCATAGGACGGGCATAACCACCAACCCCCTGAGCAATCTCGCGTTCCTCATCGGTTTCATAAGGTACATCGACAAATTTGGCACCCAGGGACTCAATTTGCTCTTTGGCAGCAGGGCGGACGTCAGAGGCCTCAATGACGGAGCCAAGGCGCTTAGCGGTCGCAATCGCCTGCAAACCGGCAACCCCAGCACCCAAGATAAGGATGCGGGCAGCTTTTACGGTTCCCGCAGCTGTCATTAGCATGGGCATAAAGCGCTGATACTCATTCGCAGCCAACATCACGGCCTTGTAACCGGCAATATTGGCTTGGGAGGAGAGCACATCCATACTCTGGGCACGGGTGGTACGCGGTGCGGCTTCGAGGGCAAAAGCGGTGATTCCCTGTGCTGCCATGGCAGAAATTCCTGCATTATCAAAGGGATCGAGCATGCCAATCAGGACGGATCCCGCTTTGATCTGCTTTAGTTCATCAGCCTGGGGCGCACGAACCTTGAGAACAATCTCACAGGCAAATGCGTCGGCTGCGGAGCCAATGCTGGCCCCAACGGCCTCATAAGCACTATCGGGAAGGCTGGCGCCAACCCCTGCACCTGATTGAATAATGACTTGATGACCTTGACTAATCAGCTTTTTAACGGTCTCAGCGGTCGCGGCAACCCGGGTCTCTCCGGGTCTGGTTTCCAGCGGCACTCCAATGCGCATGGCGTATCTCCAAAAGCAAGAATTTTTAAAAAAGGAACCATTTTAATTAATTAGCCATGCCTTGTGAGCTAGCCCGCCCAGTCTCCTGTATATCCCTTTGGCCAGAGCTTGACCGAGACTTTTACAATATGTGAGCTTGAAACAATTTCTGTATTTTCGCACTTTTTTAATGGTTTCCCCTAATAATTCTATTTTCCAGCCATGACCGCCACAGAATCCCAAAAAATTACACCTTCTGGCAGACCAAAGGTGGTGGTGGGTATGTCTGGGGGCGTTGACTCCTCGGTGGCCGCCTGGTTACTAAAAGAACAGGGCTATGAGGTGCTTGGTCTCTTCATGAAAAACTGGGAAGACGACGATCAGGATGAGTATTGTTCTGCACGGCAAGATTGGATTGATGTTGTATCTGTTGCTGATCTCTTGGGGATCGATGTTGAAGCAGTGAACTTTGCCCAAGAGTATCGTGAACGTGTATTTGCTGATTTTTTGAGAGAGTACGCGGCAGGTCGAACACCAAATCCGGATGTGCTTTGCAATGCCGAGATTAAATTCAAAGCGTTTTTAGATCATGCGATGCATTTGGGGGCTGATTTGATCGCTACTGGGCACTATGCCCGAGTTGAGCGTCATGCTGATCATGTGCAACTACTAAAAGCCCGGGATCTGACGAAAGATCAAAGCTATTTTTTGCATCGCTTAACACAAGCCCAACTAGCAAAAGTCTTGTTTCCCTTGGGTGAGATCACCAAAAAAGAGGTCCGTGAGATCGCTGCGGATTTGGGCTTACCCAACGCTCGTAAGAAAGACTCAACGGGGATTTGTTTTATTGGCGAGCGCCCTTTTCGAGAATTCTTAAACCGCTATTTGCCCAGAACCCCAGGCCCGATCCTGAGTGTGGATGGTAAGCAATTGGGGGAGCATATGGGCTTGGCATTCTTTACCTTGGGGCAGCGCAAAGGAATTGGTTTGGGCGGTAGCCAAGATGGAACCGGTGATGCTTGGTATGTGGCCCGCAAAGATGTTGCTAATAACACGCTCTACGTGGCACAAGGCCACGATCATCCTTGGTTATTGAGCGAAACCTTAGCCGCGATGGATGCCTCATGGGTTTCAGGCCATGAGCCGCCACTGGGCCAATACAGCGCAAAAACCCGTTATCGCCAAGATGATGCGCTCTGTGCAATTACCGCCGAAGACGGCGACTCCTTTGAGTTGCAATTCGAGACGGCTCAGTGGGCGGTGACGCCAGGCCAGTCCGCCGTTCTCTATCAAGGGGATGTTTGCTTGGGCGGCGGAATTATCGTTCGCTAAGCATTACTGCGCTGGTGGCGTAGTCTTTTTGAATGAGGGGCGATCCGATAGTTGTGCAAAATGCGTGGCAAGGTTTGGGTATTGAGTTTTCCAGTTGAGCTCCGGAAAGCGCAATTCAAACCAGCCAAGCGCACATCCCAAGGCAATGTCAGCAAGACTAAATTGATTGCCATGGCACCATTTAGAGTTACCTAAACTCTTTGACATGGTCTCCATACCCTGATGCACTTTATGCATTTGACGCTCAAGCCACTTCTCGCTTTGCTCGCCATCATTGCGAAAGGTTTTTTCTAGGCGCGCCAAAATACCGGCATCAATTACGCCATCGGCTAAGGCCTCCCAAGTTTTAACCGCAGCACGTTCCCGACCGGTGGCAGGAATCAGCTTGCCAACTGGACTTAGAGTGTCAATGTATTCAGCAATCACTCGAGAATCAAACATGGCACCGCCATCATCCATCAGCAGGCACGGAATCTTGCTTAAGGGATTAAATTGTGCAATCGAGGTCTCTGAGTCCCAGACATTCTCAAGGACCAGCTCGGCATCAATCTTTTTTTCCGCCATGACGATGCGTACTTTACGAACAAAAGGGCTAGTTAGGGATCCAATAATTTTCATAAGGGCGCAGTATAGCAATCTATGAGGTCGGCCATAAACCCATTAAAATCAAGTTTTGATTACTTTGTAACGAGAACCCCTTGTCCACCCTATCTTCATTAACGGCACTATCACCACTCGATGGCCGGTATGCAAAAAAACTTGATGCCCTGCGTCCTTGGCTATCTGAGGCAGCATTTATGCAACAGCGGGTGGTAGTCGAAATCCAATGGCTTTTGGCGCTGAGCGAGGCTAAGTTAGCCAATATTCCAAAGATTGATGCAGCCGATGAGGCTTTTCTCTTAAAACTAGCCAGTGATTTTTCAGAGGCAGATGCACAGCGTATCAAAGAGATCGAAGCGATTACCAATCACGATGTCAAGGCGGTTGAGTATTGGTTAAAAGAAAAAGTTGCGAAACGTCCAAAGTTGCTAAAGGCTAGTGAGTTCATTCACTTTGCTTGTACGTCGGAAGACATTAACAATACCTCGCATGGCCTGATGTTGCGGGGAGCACGTGATCATGTATTGATTCCACAACTGCGTTTAATTTTGAAGGCTTTAAATGAGCTCGCGGTTCGGCATGCCACCATTCCAATGCTATCTAGAACCCATGGTCAGCCAGCCTCACCAACCACTTTGGGTAAGGAGATTGCCAATATGGCAAAACGCCTAGAGCGAGCGATTCAAGCGATTAGCAATGTTGCGCTACTTGGCAAGATGAACGGTGCGGTTGGTAACTACAACGCTCACTTGGCAGCGTATCCAGACTTTGACTGGGAGCAATTTGCTAGAGGGGTTGTCGAACAGCGGCTTGGTTTGGAATTTAATCCCTATACGATTCAGATTGAGCCCCATGATGGCATGGCTGAGTTATTTGATGCAATTGCTCGTGCTAATACGATTTTGCTCGATATCGATCGTGATTTCTGGGCCTATATTTCTCTGGGTTACTTTAAGCAAAAAACCAAGGCAGGGGAAATTGGTTCTTCTACTATGCCGCACAAAGTCAATCCAATTGATTTTGAGAACTCTGAGGGTAATCTTGGGATTGCGAACGCACTCCTGCGTCATTTAGCTGAAAAATTGCCGATTTCAAGATGGCAGCGTGACCTTACTGACTCTACCGTTTTACGAAATTTGGGCCCTGCATTTGGTCATAGCGTATTGGCGTATGACAGCGCTCTACGCGGTCTTTCTAAATTAGAGGTCAATGTTACGGCGATTGCATCTGATCTAAATGATTGCTGGGAAGTTCTCGCTGAGCCCATTCAAACGGTCATGCGCCGTTATGGGATTGAGAACCCTTATGAGCAATTAAAGGATTTAACTCGCGGTAAGGCCATTACACGCGATGTATTGCAGCGTTTTATTAAAACCCTTGCGATTCCTGAGCCAGAGAAGAAGCGTTTACTAAAAATGACCCCTGCTTCATACACGGGCAAGGCCGCAGAGATGGCATCGCGATTGAAGCCTAGTAAGCGTTGAGTCGATCCAATCGCCCAGCTGCGCATTACCCCTTTGGCCTCTATTTTTTGTATGAGGCAATCTGGCATCTCTTAATACCCGTTGTTGTTGCTCGCCTGTTATGGCGCAGTCGTCACCATCGAGGTTATCGTCAGCATATCGCCGAGCGCTTTGGATTCAATCAAACCAAGAAATTTCAGACCCGGCCGATATGGATTCATGCGGTCTCGGTTGGTGAAACGCATGCCACCCAAGCCTTAATCGAGACACTGCTCCATGAAGGCCACCCCATTCTTTTGACACACATGACTCCGACGGGGCGTGAGGCAGGCAGAGCGCTCTATTGGAAAGCGATTCAACAAGGTCGGCTTGCGCAAGTCTATTTACCCTACGATATTTGTTGGGCGATCGAGCGTTTTCTGAAGCATTTTCAGCCCCGACTGGGCCTTCTTATGGAAACCGAGGCATGGCCCGGTTTTGTATTGCGGGCGCGTCAACTAGAGATCCCTCTTTTTCTGATCAACGCTCGCTTATCCGAACGTAGCTTTCAGCGCGTACAGAGTTTTGGTAGAGCGGGCCAGACACTGTTCCAGTCGTTTACAGGTATTTTGGCCCAGTCAGCCCATGATGCGAAGCGTTATCAAGCCCTTGGTGTTGAGAATGTGCAGATCGTTGGAAATATGAAGTTCGATATCGCCAGCCAACCTGAAACACGCGCCTTGGGAGAGCATTGGAAAAAAGCGGTTCAAGCTCAGGGGCGCCTTGTGGTTTGCGCAGCCAGTACCCGAGTCGGAGAAGAGGCAATCATTCTGGATGCCTGGAAGCATATTCTGAAGACCAACACTTGGTCTCATGCGCCATTGCTCATCATCGTGCCACGCCATCCAGATCGATTCTCTGAGGTTGCTGATCTTATTTATCAATCAGGATTAGCCTTTGAGCGCCGCTCTGGTTTCAGTGATCCACGCTCCAGTGAAGAAATGGATCCATCCTTGCATTGGGCAAAGATTGACGTTTTGCTTGGCGACTCTATGGGTGAGATGGCGGCTTACTATGCTGCTAGTGATTTTGTGGTGATGGGCGGCAGTCTATTACCAACCGGTGGACAAAATTTAATTGAGGCCTGTGCAAATGGTTGCCCCGTTATTTTGGGGCCACATACTTATAATTTTCAGAAGGCTAGCGAGGATGCGATTGCTTGTGGTGCTGCCATTCGAATCACTGGGGATTCTGAAATGGTGTTAATGGATACCTTAGCAAAGGTAATTGAAAATCTTTTACTAAATACGGTGGAGCGAAACAAGCGAAGTGACCATGCACTTGAGTTTGCAGCTGAACATCAAGGCGCAACCCAACGAATCTTAGAGCAGCTTAGACCTGCGCTCCAAAGTTAGGATCATCGGGACGATTGTTTTCATTTGGCTTGCGATCAGCTTTGATAAGATCTTCGCGTTTAATTCCAAGCCACATCGCAATAGCAGCGGCGACGAATACCGAGGAATAAATTCCAAACAAGATACCAATCGTCAGCGCAAGGGCAAAATAGAAGAGGGACGGTCCACCAAAAATTAGCATTGCAACCACCATCATCTCGGTACTGCCGTGCGTGATGACGGTACGGCTGATGGTGCTGGTAATCGCGTTATCAATAATTTCGCGCGGGCTCATCTTACGCTGCCGGCGAAAACTTTCACGGATACGGTCAAAGATCACTACTGACTCGTTCACCGAGTAGCCAAGAACCGCTAATACAGCGGCGAGTACAGAGAGCGAAAACTCCCATTGGAAGAAGGCAAAGAATCCCAGAATGATCACCACATCATGCAGGTTCGCCAAGATACCAGCTACAGCAAATTTCCATTCAAAGCGAAACGCGAGGTAAATCATGATGCCAATTACCACAAAGATCAGGGCTTTGATTCCATCGATTGCTAGTTCTTTTCCAACTTGAGGACCGACGTATTCAACGCGCTGCAGCTTCGCCCCAGAATTATTGGCCTCCAGTACTTGCATGACCGCAGTACTTTGCTGCGCGGATGGAATAACTTGACCGGTTTGATCGCGTTGCAAAGGCAAACGAATCATGACATCGCGCGAGCTTCCAAAGTTTTGTACCTGGGTATCGGTGTACCCAATTTTGGCAATCTGATCACGAATGGAGTCAAGGGGGGCGGTTTGTGGATAAGTAATCTCCATTACCGTACCGCCGGTAAATTCAATCGAGAGATGCAAGCCTTTTTGCCAAATAAAAAAGATCGCCGCTAAAAATGTAATAAACGAAAATGCATTGAGTAACAATGCATGGCGCATGAAAGGAATATCTTTGCGGATTCGGAAAAATTCCATGACTTATTTCCCCTGTGGCCGCCAGACTTGGCCAATCGAAATCGACTGCAACTTCTTTTGACGTCCGTACCAAAGATTGACGATGCCACGCGCAAAGAATACGGCGGAGAACATTGATGTCAAGATGCCAAGGCAATGCACTACTGCAAAGCCTTTAATGGGGCCTGAGCCAAAGGCAAGCAGGGCTAAACCAGCAATGAGTGTCGTGATATTGGAATCCAAGATCGTAGCCCACGCCTTATCAAAGCCAATCGCAATCGCTGTATGGGGAGCCGCACCATTGCGTAGCTCTTCCCGAATCCGCTCATTAATGAGAACGTTGGAGTCAATCGCCATACCAATCGCCAATGCCATCGCCGCAATGCCAGGCAGGGTGAGTGTGGCTTGTAGCATTGATAGTAAAGAAATTAAGAGAACTAAATTAACCCCAAGCGCAATGACTGAGAATGTGCCAAATAGCATGTAATAGGCAATCATGAAAATCGCGATCGCTGCAAAGCCATAGATGAGAGACGTAAATCCTTTTTCAATATTCTCAAGACCCAAGCTTGGACCAATGGTGCGTTCTTCAATAATTTCCATGGGGGCAGCCAGGGATCCAGCGCGCAAAAGGAGCGCAAGGTCATTGGCGCTTTCAGTGGTCGGCTGCCCAGTAATCTGGAACTTCGAGCCAAACTCACTTTGAATCGTTGCAATTGTTAATACTTCACCCTTGCCCTTTTCAAACAGAATCATGCCCATGGGCTTACCAATGTTCTCACGCGTTACCTCTTGCATTACTCTTCCGCCCGCGGCATCCAGTGAGATGTTGACAGAGGGGCGTTGGTTCTGATCGAAGCCAGCACTTGCATCGGTAATGCGATCGCCTGTGAAGATCACCGATTTTTTGAATACTCCAAGGCGATTCTCGCCAAATCGAAATACATCGGTACCGGGTGGCGGGGTTTCATTGAGACCAATTGTTGAGGCGACTGGATCTGCGAGGCGGGATTCAAGGGTTGCGGTACGACCAATAATATCTTTGGCGCGCGCAGTATCTTGAACGCCTGGAAGTTGCACCACGATGCGCTCCGCCCCTTGTTGTTGAATCACCGGCTCTTTGACCGCTAATTCATTGACGCGTTTATTGAGGGTAATGATGTTTTGCTTGACAGCATTTTCTTGAACTTCTTTAAGCGCACTTGCCTTAAATCGCCCAACGAGTTTGGCGCCATCGGCTGCTTTTTCAAGAAGCCACTCTAGATCAGCTTGAGGACCTGCCAGCGCCGCGCGGGCAGCATCTGCTTCTGTAGTCGATCCAAAGCGAATCGTAATGGCGTCGCCTGCGCGTTCAATGCCCTGATGACGAATCCCTTTATCACGTAGTTGTCCACGAATATCAGTCGCCAAGGAAGTCAGTTTCTTCTGGACTGCTCCTTGCATATCAACTTGCAACAAGAAATACACGCCACCACGGAGGTCCAGACCCAAAGGCATGGGAAGAGCATTAATTGAGCCAAGCCAATTGGGTGTATTGGAGAGAAGATTGAGCGCCACAATATAGTTAGGCTCTTTGGGATCTAGATTGAGCTTCTGATTAATTAAATCCCTTGCCTTGAGTTGTGTATCGGTATTTTCAAAGCGAATCTTGATGCTACCGACATTCCCAGTGCGCTCAAAGAAAATCCCCGTGTTTTGAATACTTGACTCGTTCAGCAGTGACTCAATCCGAGATTGGGTAGTGAGGTCGACCTTGATCGTAGGTTTGGCTGCGGAGATTTGAACTGCGGGTGCCTCACCAAAGATATTGGGTAAGGCATACAAAAAACCAATGACGAGAGCTACCCCAATAACAAGGTATTTCCAAAGGGGGTAGCGATTCATAGTGCTGGCTTAGTGAGCGCCAATAAAGCGCCCTGATTTATTAAACGGATTTAATCGTACCTTTGGGTAGAACGCTCGTTACTGCATTCTTTTGCATCTGCACTTCGGTACCTGGAACTAGCTCAAGGGTTACGTACTGATCTTTAACAGCAGTGACTTTCCCCAAAATACCACCGGCAGTAATGACCTCATCGCCAGCAGCAAGTGCCTCGAGCATCGCTTTGGTCTCTTTCTGCCGCTTCATCTGTGGACGAATCATGATGAAATAAAGCACCACGAACATAAGGATTAAGGGAGTAAAACTCATTAATCCACCAGCATCACCACCTGCAGCAGGCGCGCTTTGCGCAAAAGCATTGCTAATCAACATCTTGGGGCCTCCAATTAATTACGACACATAAGCCGCAATTCTAAACCGACTGGCGCTCAGCCGGGATTTTGAGACTAACCCTAAAGCCTTAGTCTTGGTGGGGCTCAATGCCGCGTTGGCGTTGGCGATGAAACAGGGCTTTAAATTGCGAGAAAACCCCCTCTTTAAGAGCAGAGCGAATGCCTTCCATGAGCTCAAGGTAGTAGTGAAGATTATGGATCGTATTTAACTGAGCCCCGAGAATTTCATTGGCTTTTTGGAGGTGATGCAGATATGAGCGGGTAAAGTGTCGGCAGGTATAGCAGGTGCATTGCATATCAATCGGTCGATCATCGTCACGGTAGCCGGCATTGCGAAGTTTGAGATCCCCAAAGCGGGTAAATAGCCAACCGTTTCGGGCGTTACGCGTTGGCATCACGCAATCAAACATATCAATCCCCATGCTGACCCCAAGCACTAAATCTTCAGGGGTTCCAACCCCCATCAGGTAATGCGGTAAGTGTTTGGGTAGGCGCGGCCCTGTATGACTCAAGATGCGCTCAAATTCAGGCTTGGGTTCGCCAACCGATAGACCCCCAATCGCAATCCCATCAAAGCCTTGAGTGGCTACACCCGCGAGTGATTCGTCTCGAAGTGTTTCATACATGCCACCCTGAACAATTCCAAATAGGGCATTACCAGTTTCCAATTCACGAAAGCGCTTGATCGAGCGCTCGCCCCAACGTAGTGACAATTGCAGAGATTCGCTCGCGGATTTTTCGGAAGTGGGTTGTCCTTGAGTTTCATAGGGCGTGCATTCATCAAATTGCATTGCAATATCGCTATTGAGCGTTGCTTGAATCTCCATCGACACTTCGGGTGACATAAATAATTTATCGCCATTAATCGGTGAAGAGAAGGTGACGCCATCTTCCGTAATTTTGCGAAGGGCGCCCAAGCTAAATACCTGAAAGCCTCCTGAGTCAGTCAGGATCGGTTTATCCCAGCCCATAAATCGATGCAGACCGCCATGTTTGCGAACCACATCTAAACCAGGACGCAGCCATAAGTGAAAGGTATTGCCCAAGATAATTTGGGCTTGCATTTCGTGAAGGTCACGGGGGGTAACGGCTTTCACAGTGCCATAGGTTCCCACTGGCATAAAAATAGGGGTTTGAACCTCACCATGGGGTAGGCGTATTTTCCCAAGACGCGCGTGGCTATCGGTGTCCTCTTTAATGCATGTGAATTCGAGTGGGCTCATACCCGCATTGTCTCAGGTTCGCCGCAGAAACATGGCATCACCGTAGCTGAAGAATCGGTAGCGCTCGCGAATAGCATGAGCATAGGCGTGGCGAATTGCATCGAGCCCAGCAAACGCACTAACAAGCATGAGAAGTGTTGACTTTGGTAAATGAAAATTCGTGATGAGTGCGTCGACGATTTTGAACTCAAAGCCAGGCGTAATAAATAAATTTGTTTCACCTTCAAGTTGACCGGTGATGGCATAACTTTCCAGTGTTCGAATGCTTGTAGTGCCCACTGCGATCACCTTGCCCTGATTTTGTTTGGTACGTTCAATTGCCTCGATCGTATTTTTGGGGATCGAGTACCACTCATAGTGCATTTGATGGAGCGCCAAGTCTTCATGCCGAACCGGAGTAAATGTCCCTGCGCCAACGTGCAAGGTAATGGCTGCTTGTTGTACCCCATGATCCCGTAGACGCTTGAGTAGAGCCTCATCAAAATGTAAGCCTGCGGTTGGAGCGGCTACCGCCCCAGGTTTTTGAGCCATCACGGTTTGGTATCGATTGGCATCTTCCTCATCGGGTGTGTGGCTAATGTAGGGAGGTAATGGGAGTTCACCATAGCTCTCTAATACAGACATTGCATTCTCAGGAAATACAATTTCGTAGAAATCACTATTCCCGCCAATATTGACCCGACCATTCACTATGAGCGTTGGGGCGTCGTCGGCCGTGATGGAATCAGAATGGGCGCGCAGCCGGATTTTGCCTCCGGGTTTTGGAACCTTGGATGCACGAATCTGAGCAATCGCTTGATTAGGCCCCGTGATGCGTTCAATCAAAACCTCAACCTGTCCACCAGTTTCCTTTTGGCCAAACAGGCGGGCCGGAATAACTCGGGTGTTATTAAAAATAAGGAGATCGTTTGGACTAATTAATTGGACAATATCGGTAAATGAACGATCAATGCACTCAGGTCTCCCATCCGCAGTCTGCACCAGCTCCAAGAGCCGGCTGGCGGATCGTTGTGGAAGAGGATGCTGAGCGATTAGCTCAGGCGGGAGGTCGTAGTTGAAGTCGGATAATTGCATGGCATTACTATCGGTGTTGGGATTCTAACCATGAGAGCCAAGTCCAACCCAAAAGCACCTAAAACACCGAGCCGTGAGGGGTCTCCTAATCTACTCGAGAAAATGGGGCTGACTACGCCTGCCGCATTGGCTCTTCATCTGCCTATTCGTTACGAGGATGAAACCGAGCTGTGGACGATTGACGAGGCCTGCGCATCGGCACTCCAAGGTCCGGTTCAAACGCAAGGGCGAGTGATTCGTAGTCAAGTCGTTTATCGACCCCGTCGACAGCTTTTAGTGACGATCGAGGACGATACAGGTAGCTTAAACCTTCGTTGGCTAAATTTTTACCCCAGTCAACAAAAGCAAATGGCAGTTGGGGTACACGTACGGGTTCGGGGTGATGTTCGGGATGGCTATTTCGGCCCAGAAATGGTTCACCCGACGGTGCGCGTCGTATCACCTGATACACCCTTGCCCAAAAGCCTAACCCCGGTGTATTCGGTGATTGCGGGAGTGAGTCAGGCCAAAATTCGGAAGGCAGTACTCAATGCCTTGAAGGATCCCGGCTTAGAAGCCTGGTTGGCAGAAACAATTCCGCAGAGCGCTTTAAGCCCTGCCGCACAAAGCGTGATGAAGTGGAGCCTACGAGATTCCATCCATTATTTACATCAGCCACCGGTTGATGCTGATACTCAATCCATCATTGAGCGAACCCATCCCGCTTGGCGTCGGGTGCAATTGGAAGAACTCCTTGCGCAACAAATTTCTTTAAAGCGAGCGCATGCTACTCGCAGAGCGCGTCCTGCGCCGCCAAAACAATCGAGCTCACCAAAGAAATTAGAAAACCTTCCTTTACAACTGATGCGCTCCCTGGCGTTCGAGCTCACCAATGCACAGCAACGAGTATGGTCGGAGATTACCCATGATCTATCCGAACCATTTCCCATGAATCGTCTTTTGCAAGGTGATGTTGGGAGCGGTAAAACCATCATCGCAGCTCTAGCCAGCGCACAGATAGTGGAGCGCTCATTTCAGGCGGCCATCATGGCGCCTACTGAAATTTTGGCAGAACAGCATTACTGGAAATTTAAGGAGTGGTTTGAGCCACTCGGCATTTGTGTGGTTTGGTTATCGGGTGGCATGAAAGGGAAAGAAAAAAAACATGCACAAGAAATGATTGCATCGGGTACAGCTCAAATCATTGTGGGAACGCATGCGCTCATTCAGGATGCCGTTCAATTCGCCGCACTGGGATTGGCAGTGATTGATGAGCAACATCGTTTTGGGGTTCGTCAGCGCCTGGAGATCACTCAGCGTATTGGTTCAGAAACTTACTACTGCCACCAACTCATGATGTCTGCTACCCCGATCCCACGAACCCTGGCAATGACCTATTATGCCGATCTCGATGTCTCGGTCATCGACGAGTTACCACCGGGACGACAAGCAATTACCACCAAATTGGTTAAAGATGCTAGGCGCCACGAGGTGATTGAGGGTTTGAAGCAGTGGTTGCAAAAGGGTCTTCAGGCCTATTGGGTTTGCCCGCTGATTGAAGAGTCAGAAGCCTTGCAATTACAAACAGCAGTTGCTAGTCATGCTGAGTTATCTGAATATTTATCCGAATACAAGCTAGCTTTGATTCATGGGCGTCTGAAAGCGGATGAGAAAGCGGCCATTATGGCCGCTTTCAAAGCCGGTCAGATTGACGTATTGGTGGCAACCACGGTGATTGAGGTTGGAGTAGATGTTCCCAATGCTGCACTAATGGTGATCGAGCATGCTGAACGCTTTGGTTATGCACAGATCCATCAATTGCGAGGTCGTGTTGGCAGGGGCTCTAATCAGTCAGCCTGCATCTTGATGTATTCCGAGCCTCTATCCTTGGCTGCAAAAGAACGTTTACAGACCCTACGCGAGGTTTCTGATGGATTTGTAATTGCGGAGCGCGATCTTGCTTTGCGTGGTCCTGGCGAGCTTTTGGGAGCAAGGCAGTCGGGTGAAGCCATGTTGCGCTTTGTCGATTTACAGCGCGATGCCTGGTTAATTCAGGTTGCACAAGAGCTTGCTGAGCATTGGTTACGCGCCTACCCAGAGCTGGTTGAGGCGCATTTGGGACGCTGGCTGGGTTCGCGCACAGATTTTCTAAAGGCCTGATAATAAGCATATGACCTTAACTGAACTTCGTTACATCGTTGCAGTTGCTCGTGAGCGCCATTTTGGACGTGCCGCTGAAGCCTGTCATGTATCGCAACCCACTTTATCGGTTGCCATTAAAAAGTTAGAAGAAGAATTGCAAACCCAAATATTTGAGCGCACCAGTTCAGACGTGGCTCTCACAACCCTTGGTGCCGTGATTATTCAGCAGGCACAACGGGTACTCGAGGAAGCCAACGCACTCAAGCATCTTGCAAAGCATGGGCAGGATCCCCTATCTGGACCGTTGCGACTTGGTGCAATTTATACCGTCGCTCCTTATTTGCTACCCAGTCTCGTTCGTGTAGCGCGCGACACCTTACCGAAGGCCCCATTATTTTTGGAAGAAAACTTTACGGTCCGTTTAATCGAGATGTTGCGTCAAGGAGAGCTTGACTGTGCCATTTTGGCGGACCCATTTCCAAGTGCTGGCTTGGATTTTGTAGATCTCTATGAAGAACCTTTCTTGGTAGCGATCCCTAAAGGGCATGAATGGTCAGACCGAACATCGATTGGCCAAAAAGAACTGAAGGAACAAAATACTTTGTTGCTCGGGGCAGGCCATTGCTTTCGGGATCATGTGCTGGGCGTTTGCCCAGAACTCAATCGATTTGGCACAGGCCTAACGCTTGGGGAGCATCGTAGTTTTGAGGGATCCTCGCTAGAGACCATCCGACAAATGGTCGCCGGCGGAATCGGAATTACGGTCTTGCCGCGCACCTCAGTCAGTAATCCAAATGATCGTGACGGATTGATCCTCTACATCCCATTTGAATCACCTGAGCCAACGCGGCGCGTTAGTTTGGTCTGGCGTAAAGGCTATCCCAGGGTTGAGGCTATGAAGGCGATTGCTCGGACCATTCGAGCGTGCGATTTACCTGGAGCGAGGCTGCTCTGATTTCTGGGCGTTTGCAGTCTTACATCCATCTGGTGCGCTTGAATAAGCCCATCGGCATTCTTTTACTACTGTGGCCAACACTTTGGGGCCTTTGGATTGCAAGCGATGGCTTTCCAAACCCAATCATCCTATTGATCTTTTGCTTGGGAACGGTCTTGATGCGCAGTGCTGGTTGCGCGATTAATGACTATGCTGACCGTCATTTTGATAAGCACGTAGAACGCACACAGCATCGCCCACTTACCAGTGGAAAAATATCTAAGTACGAGGCAATTGCAATCGCCGTGATTTTGGCATTGATCTCATTTGGATTGATTCAGCCTTTAAATGGCTTGACCAAGCAGTTATCGGTTGTGGCAGTTCTCTTAGCAGCCATTTATCCCTTTACGAAACGCTTTTTTTCAATCCCTCAAGCAATCCTTGGCCTGGCATTTGGTTTTGGTATTCCCATGACGTTTGCGGCAGTACAAAATCACATACCGCTAGAGGCCTGGATTTTATTTGCTGGCAATGTTTTTTGGGCGATTGCCTACGATACTGCCTATGCCATGGTCGATCGCGATGATGATCTACGCTTGGGACTTAAAACGTCTGCCATTACCTTTGGGCGGTTTGATGTAACGGCAATCTCGATTTGTTATGGGCTCTTGTTGGCCTCCCAAATTTGGGTGGCCGAGATGATTGACCTGAGTTCTTGGTTCTATGTGGGCTGGTTCTTAGCGCTCGGTTGCGCTATTTACGAACTGCGATTAGTCGCCACCCGGCAGCGCGAAGCATGCTTTAAAGCCTTCTTACACAACAATTGGTTGGGGGCTGCGCTCTTTTTAGGAATTGTGCTTGGGCTAGCGCTGCGCTCGTAGTCTAGGATTGCCCAAATTCTTTCGCCATGGCCGCCCCACGTTTTTGAGCAGCCAGTAGGGCGTCTTGCAAAATCGCTGCCCACTGCCGTTGATCAAGGACATCAAGTGCAGCAGCAGTAGTTCCACCTTTGGAGGTTACTTTTTGACGAAGACTCGCGGGGGATTCGGAAGACTGGAGAGCAAGGGTGGTCGCGCCCATCAGAGTTTGATTAGCCAACTCACGAGCGATCTCTGGCGCAAGCCCCATCTTCTCCCCCCCAGCTTGAAGGGCTTCTAAAAAAGCAAATACATATGCCGGGCCGCTTCCTGATAAGGCGGTCACCGCATCCATTTGGGATTCATCAGAGACCCAAATGACTTTACCAACAGCGGAGCCAATCATTTGAGCGTATTTGCGTTGCTGCTCACTGACGCAAGCTGGTGCAAATAAACCGGTGATCCCTTGATTAATCAGGGCAGGGGTATTGGGCATGGCACGAATGCATGCGGAGTATTCAAGCCAGCGTGACATATCAGCAATTTGGATTCCGGCTGCAATGCTCAGGATCACGGGGCCATGAGCAACAGCTTGCAAATACTTACTGAGTTCAGTGGCTGCGGTCTTAAAGTCTTGGGGCTTGATGGCTAAAACAATGATGTGTGCTGTCTCAATTTTCTGACGCGCATCGCTTACAGCCGCATAGGTTGGAATCAAAAAATCATTCTCAAGCAGTTTGGCAGTTTGTGCTTGAGGTTCAATCACGCAAATGGACTTTGAGTTGGCCCCTTGCTGCAAGAGACCACCAATAATCGCTCTGGCCATATTGCCACCACCAATAAATACGGTATTCATCGGTTGGATATTTGTCATGACTCTATCTTAGCGCTTTGTTTGCGCTCTCCAAAAATTGCACTACCAACGCGCACCATCGTGGCACCCTCAGCAATCGCCGCCTCAAGATCGTCGGACATTCCCATGGAAAGGGTATCAAAGTCTTCAAAACCAGCCACTCTTTGAGTTTGCATCCGAATATCCTCAAACAAGTGCCGCATTGCTGCAAAAGCTTCATGCTGCTCGGCCTCATTGGAACTGGGAGCTGGGATAGCCATAAGACCTCGCAATACCAAGCCCGGAAGCGAAGCTACCACCTTACACAGTTGCAAGGTATCGCTTGGCATTACACCCGACTTACTTTCTTCTTGACTGATATTGACCTGAACGCATGCCTGAAGGGGGCCCAGACGACTATGGGCTTGTCGTTGATCCGAGAGCCGTTGCGCAATTTTCTCGCGATCAATGGTGTGAATCCAATCAAAGTGTTGGGCGATATCTGATGTTTTATTACTTTGCAGCGGACCAATAAAATGCCACTCCAGCCATGGACGCAGTTGATCGAGTCGTTGAATCTTTTCGACTGCCTCCTGGACATAATTTTCACCAAAGGCTTTTTGACCAGCATGCATCGCTTCCTCAATCGCGCTCGCCGGAAAGGTTTTGCTAACAGCAATTAATTCAATTAACTCAGGATCCCGACCACAGTGTTCAGCGGCTGCATCAATGCGATGCCGAACAGCCATCAGGCGATCAGTAATCCGACTCATGGGTTTTTTGGCAACAATTGATCGATGATTTCAATCCAATGGCGCACAGGTAGATCATCTTGATGTAAATGACTAATGCAGCCAATATTGCCAGAGACGATTGTTTTGGCTCCTGATTGCGTACAGGCAGCCTCAAGATTTTGAAGTTTCTGAGCCCGTAATTGCTCAGAAAGATTGGCTTGCAAAATCGAGTATGTACCCGCTGAGCCGCAGCATAGATGGCTGTCAGCGCATAAATGAACAGAGATTCCCAGACTTTCGAGAAGACCTTCTACCTTCCCGCGAATTTGTTGACCATGCTGCAATGTGCATGGAGGATGGTAAACCACACCAGGTTTTGGATGTGCGCCAATTCGACTAATTATTGCGTCTTTAAACTCAGGTAAGAGCTCCGAAACATCTTTACATAATTGCGAGACACGCTCTGCTTTGTTTGCATAGACAGGATCATCCGCCAATAAATGACCATAGTCTTTGACCATCACTCCGCAGCCCGACGCATTCATCACAATCGCTTCTACTGAGTCCTTGCCATTCTCAATGAATGGCCACCACGCATCGATATTGCATTTCGCATCCGCCAGACCGCCGACTTGATCATTGAGGTGATACCGTAGCGCACCACAGCAACCCGCTTTGGGGGCACTAATTAACTGAACACCTAAAGCATCAAACACCCGTAGTGTGGCATGGTTAATGTTAGGTAGCATGCCAGGCTGAACACAGCCATCGAGCATGAGCATTTTGCGGTTGTGCTGTTGATTGGGCTTTGGACCTGCTGGCAAGCCATTGGGAACCTTACGAGCCAGGGAGGCGGGCATCAGTGGACGCATGATGCGACCAATGCGCATCGCTGAATCAAATAAAGGTTTGTTAGTTAACCCTTCTTTTAATAGCCAACGCGTTAACTTCTGCCCAACGGGGCGAGGGGCTGTCTTTTCTTCGGCCCACTTACGGCCAATATCAACTAACTTGCCATACTCCACACCGCTGGGACAGGTGCTTTCGCAATTTCGACACGTTAAACAACGATCCAAATGGGTTCGGGTCTTTTCCGTGGGAGCCTGACCTTCAGCAATTTGTTTGATCAAATAAATGCGACCACGAGGCCCATCCAACTCATCACCCAAAAGTTGATAGGTTGGACAAGTTGCTGTACAAAACCCGCAATGTACGCATTTGCCTAATATACGTTTTGCTTCAATACCATCAACAGTATTGATGAACTCAGGAGCTAATTTTGTTTCCATACTTAAGGTAGGCGCCCAGTGGTAAATACGCCAAAGGGATCAAAGGAATGGCGCAAGCGTTTTTGTACAGCCTCTAATCCGGCAGTTAGTGGATTGGATTCCAAACGTGTAAAGCGTTCAAACCCATCGGCATTCAAGGATCGAAAGCAGGTCGCATGCCCGCCATGCTGTAGTGCGAGTTTTTGTAACACGTTCGCCGTTGATTGATTAGCAGGACCTTGAATCCAACGCTCTTGTCCATGCCACTCCATCATGATTGCTGGTGAGCAATCCTTAGGTATCTCCAGCACTGGGCAGTTGGCAGGCAAGGAGAGTCGCCAAAGTGCATGATGATTTGGCATTTGAGTAAACCAAGAAAGCTGCTGCTCACGAAGATTACGCCAAAATAGATCAGCCTCTAAATCATCGAGTACGGTAGCGCCAAGTCGATCTTGTATCATTTGACTAGCAGAGGTGACCGCCGCCTTAGCGCCTGCCAATCGAATCGTTAGCTCGCCTTCATCACCTGCATGACCAATCCATACGCTGGCGTTGAGCGGTAAAGGTTGTCCAGCCCATTCATTGAGTACTTTTAATGCATTGGCAGCGCCCGTCTTGCAGCGTAGACTCGCAGTGGCAGCGGGCTTTGGCAGTACTTTTACAGAGGCCTCCAAAAGCAGAGCGAGCGTTCCTAGTGAACCCGGTAGCAGGCGCGAGACATCGTAACCGGCGACGTTTTTCATGACCTTGCCGCCAAAGGATAGGTCTTCACCGCGACCATCCATGAGTCGAGTTCCCAAAACAAAGTCCCGTAAATTTCCGGCGCTAATGCGAGCAGGGCCAGCGAGGCCCGCAGCAATCACACCCCCAAAAGTCGCATCTTCTCCAAAGTGGGGCGGCTCAAACGGCAGAATCTGATTATTTTTGGCCAAGGTTGACTCGATTTCTGCAATCGGTGTGCCAGCGCACGCCGTGATTACTAACTCCTCAGGTTGGTAATCTAATATCCCCTGATACGGTTTCGTACTCAAAATGGGAGACTGGTTTGGGTTGCCGTACCATGATTTTGTATTACCACCTTGAATCGATAGCACCTGATTCTGTTTACCAGCCTCAATAATTTGCTCACGAAACTGGGATAGTACGGTTTCTTTCATGCCTAGAAGCGCTCCAATTCGGGGTGGGGCAATACACCACCGCTGACACGCATCCGTCCATATTCGGCACAGCGATTAAGAGTTGGAATGGCTTTATCAGGATTTAAAAGACGATCTGGATCAAATGCTGCTTTAACCCCCCAAAAACGCTCACGCTCTTGTTCGCCAAATTGAACACACATGGAATTAATCTTCTCGATCCCCACACCATGTTCACCGGTGATGGTGCCCCCGAGCTCAACACAGGCCTCAAGGATTTCAGTACCAAACTCTTCAGCCCGATGCCACTCATCCAGATCGGCACCATTAAACAAAATGAGGGGGTGCATATTGCCATCTCCCGCATGAAAGACATTGAGACAGCCCAGACCATATTTGGTCTCCATGCCTTTGATGCGCTTGAGTAGAGTTGCAATATGACGCCTTGGAATGGTTCCATCCATGCAGTAATAATCTGCCGCAATCCGACCAGCGGCGGGGAAGGCATTCTTGCGTCCACTCCAAAAGCGCAAACGTTCTGCCTCACTTTCAGACACTTGAATGCGACTAGCCCCTTGCTTTTCTAACACGGCATTCATGCGTGCGATTTCTTCTTCGACTTCTTCGGGGGTTCCATCCGATTCGCATAATAAGATTGCTTCTGCGTTGAGGTCATAGCCAGCATGCACAAACTCCTCAACAGCACGCGTGGTTGGTTTATCCATCATCTCTAAACCAGCTGGAATAATCCCCGCAGCAATGATGGCGGCGACTGCATTACCACCTTTTTCAATATCATCAAAGCTGGCCATAATGACGCGTGCTAATTTTGGTTTTGGTACGAGCTTCACAGTAATTTCTGTGACGATACCGAGCATTCCTTCGCTACCAATCAATACAGCTAACAAATCCAAACCTGGTGAATCTGGTGCCATACTGCCAAATTCCACCACATCACCATTCATGAGGACGGCACGGACTCGCAATACATTGTGAAGCGTCAAGCCATACTTTAAGCAGTGCACGCCACCTGAGTTCTCATTGACATTTCCGCCAATCGAGCAAGCAATTTGCGAGGATGGATCAGGCGCATAGTACAAACCATGCTTTGCGACCGCTTCTGAGATTGCCAGGTTACGGACACCTGGTTGTACGACCGCAGTGCGTGTAAAGGGATCGACCTGCAAAATCTTTTTGAACTTGGCTAACGATAAAACCAAGCCTTGTTCAATTGGCATTGCACCGCCTGAGAGACCGGTGCCCGAGCCGCGGGGTACTACAGGAACCCCCAGGGCTTTGCAGACCTTCAGAATATTCACCACTTGCTCTTCATTCTCAGGAAGCGCTACTGCTAGGGGCATTTTGCGATAAGCCGCCAAGCCATCGCATTCATAGGGAATGGTGTCCTCGGGCTGCCAAAGCAGGGCATCATCCCCTAGAAATGGCCGTAAGGCATCGACCAAAATAGCCTGTTTGGCCTGTAGAGATTGGATTTCAGCAGAAGAAGCGGGGGCATTCATTCGTCTATTTTAGCCATTTACCTATAATCTGTTCATGGGAAATCGACTATCAAAAATTGCAACCCGAACTGGTGATGCCGGTATGACTGGCCTTGGTGACGGTAGCCGAGTTGAAAAAGATCATTTACGCATCTGTGCGATGGGCGATGTGGATGAGCTCAACTCCCAAATTGGGGTTTTGATGACCGAAGATCTCCCTCCATCAATTGCTTCTGATCTTCAGGCATTACTCCTGCGAGTCCAGCATGATTTATTCGACTTGGGTGGAGAGCTTTGTATTCCTAATTACACCCTATTAAAAATTGAGCAAGTCGAACAGCTCGATACTTGGTTAGCTTACTACAACGCCAATCTGCCTCCGCTAAAAGAATTTATCTTGCCAGGAGGAAGCCGTGCAGCAGCTCAAGCGCATGTCTGTCGAACGGTTTGTCGACGCGCTGAACGCTCGATTGTTAAGTTGGGTTGGGTTGACCCAATTGCGGACTCGCCGCGTCAATACGTGAATCGCTTATCCGACCTTCTATTTGTGATTGCCCGGGTTTTAAACCAAGCCGCTGGTGGTCAAGACGTACTGTGGAAGAATCAAAATAAAGCACAAGACAACTAGAAAGAAAAAACGCGGCCTAAAGCCGCGTTCCTAATAAATAAAACATAACTAGGCGCGCCGCCGCTTGCGAACCGCTTGGGCAAGACGTTCAAGCACCTTCACAGAATCATCCCAGTTAATGCAGGCATCGGTAATACTCTTGCCATATTCCAGCTGTTTTGGATCATCCTTGCCGGGTGTGAACTTCTGAGCGCCGGCGTTTAGATGGCTTTCAATCATCACCCCAAAAATCTTACGGGATCCACGCTCGATTTGTTCAGCAACATTATTAGCAACATCGATTTGCCGTTGATGCTGTTTACTTGAATTGGCATGCGATAGATCAACCATCAAAGAGGCTGGTAACTTTGCAGCTTCTAGTTCAGCACACGCTGCCTCAACATACTTTGCTTCGTAATTGGGTTCTTTGCCACCGCGCAGAATCACGTGACAGTCTTTATTGCCCTTAGTTTCAACGATTGCAACCTGACCATTTTTATGTACCGATAAAAAATGATGTGGCCGATGCGCCGCTTGAATCGCATCGGTTGCAATTTTGATATTGCCATCAGTACCGTTTTTAAATCCGATTGGCGCAGATAATCCAGAACTCAGTTCGCGATGAACTTGACTCTCTGTCGTTCTGGCGCCGATTGCACCCCATGAAATTAGATCGGCAATGTATTGAGGCGAGATCACATCCAGGAACTCGCTGCCGGCTGGCATGCCCAAGCGATTAATTTCCATGAGTACTTGGCGCGCAATACGCAGGCCTTCTTCAATCTTAAAACTCTCATCGAGATAGGGGTCGTTGATGAGTCCCTTCCAACCAACTGTCGTGCGGGGTTTCTCAAAATAGACGCGCATGACAATTTCTAGATCGTCTGCTAAGCGAGTACGCTCTTTCATGAGGCGTTGGCAATATTCCAATGCTGCGGAAGGATCATGGATCGAGCAAGGACCAATGATTACTAGGAGGCGATCATCCTTGCCATGAATTAGGTTCCGTATTTTGTCCCGAGTACGCCCGATTAATTTTTCAGTTGGAGTACCTACGATTGGAAAAAACCGAATTAAATGCTCGGGAGGCGGCAAAACAGTAATGTTGCCGACACGTTGATCATCGGTCGCAGAGGTTTTATCTAAGCTTGCGTACCAGTTTTCTTGGGGGGTATGGGGTTTTGTGCTCATACCCTCTATTCTAAAGCCTCATAGAGGTCGGTGCGATCCAATACAAACGCATGCAAATCAAGCCGTGCCCCCAACGGTCATCTCATCAATGCGCAAGGTTGGCTGACCCACACCAACCGGGACGCTTTGCCCTTCTTTGCCGCATACGCCCACCCCGCTATCTAGACGAAGGTCGTTGCCGATCATGCTCACTTGCTTGAGAGATTCTGGGCCGTTGCCAATAATGGTTGCGCCTTTGACGGGGTATTGGATCTTGCCTTTTTCCACCCAATACGCCACCGAGGCAGAGAATACAAATTTGCCACTCGTGATATCAACTTGCCCACCACCAAAGTTCACAGCATAGAGACCTCGATCAATGCTGGCCACAATCTCTTCTGGGTCATATTGACCAGATAGCATGTAGGTATTGGTCATACGGGGTAGGGGCAGCGAGGCAAAGCTCTCACGCCGTCCATTGCCTGTTAGTGGCATTCCCATCAAGCGTGCATTCAGACTATCTTGAATATAGCCCTTTAAAACACCGTCTTCAATCAGGGTGGTGCATTGCGTGGGTGTACCCTCATCATCCATATTGAGAGAGCCGCGACGTCCGCTGAGTGTTCCATCATCAACCACCGTGACACCCTTAGCGGCTACACGCTGACCAATGCGTCCAGAGAACGCAGAAGATCCTTTGCGATTAAAGTCTCCTTCGAGGCCGTGACCAATGGCTTCATGCAGCAGTACACCGGGCCATCCCGGCCCCATCACAACGGTCATTGGACCTGCAGGTGCTGGACGGGAATCGAGATTTAGGAGGGCCTGATCAACTGCTTCGTCGACCCACTGATCGATACGCTGGGTATCAAAAAAACCGTAGTCGGCGCGTGCTCCACCGCCGGCAGAGCCGGATTCTCGACGACCATTTTGCTCGGCAATGACATGGATGGATACTCGTACAAGCGGGCGAATATCGGCAGCTAATAAGCCATTCGAGCGAGCTACCATGACGACATCAAACTCACCCGCAAGACTAGCCATCACCTGAATGATGCGTGGGTCACGTGCCTTCGCGCGCCGCTCAATCCCCTCTAAGAGCGCAATTTTTTCTGGGGGCGTTAATGAGTCCAGAGGGTTGTGGGCGCTGTATAGAGTTGGATTGGTATGGGTCGATGCAGAAAGTGGGGCGCGGACTTTAATCTTGCCACCCTTGGGGCCAATCACACGAGTAGCATGGGCAGCCTTTAATAAAGCTTCAGAGCTAATCACATCCGAGTAAGCAAATGCCGTTTTATCCCCCGAAATCGCACGAATACCAACACCTTGATCAATATTGAAACTACCGGATTTGACAATCCCTTCCTCTAAACTCCATTGTTCGCTACGTGTGTGCTGAAAATATAAATCCGCATCATCTAAGCGATGCGCATGCATCACCCCAAACAGTTGATCAAGATCAGAAGGACTGAGGCCATTGGGCTTGAGTAAAAAAGAATGGGCAATGTCGAGAGCCTCTTGTGGGCTTGCAGTTGTTGCAAGGTTTGGGATAGCGAGTGAGTTCATGGTTCTTTTAAATAAGCTTACGATGGTTTAGGGCGGGTAGCTTAGAGCGCACCTCTTCGAGTGCAGTTGAGTCTAGCTCACCAAGCACGCAGCCTTCGCCAGTGGCGAGTTCAGAAACAATATTGCCCCAGGGGTCGACCAGCATGGATTGACCCCAAGTACGACGTTGATTTTGATGAAGCCCACCTTGGGCAGATGCTAAAAAATAGCACTGGTTTTCAATAGCCCGGGCACGGAGCAAAATCTCCCAATGATCCTTGCCTGTGGTGTGGGTAAATGCAGCTGGAATCACTTGGCAGTCAACTCCAGCCTGCTGTCGATAGAGTTCCGGAAAACGAAGATCGTAGCAAATGCTTAAACCAAACACCCACTCCTTGCCCTCATACAAAATGCGAACCGTTGTAGGTTGGTTGCCCGCCTCAATCGTTTCAGATTCTTGGTAGCGCTCATTAGACGTCTGAAAACCAAATAGATGGATCTTGTCGTAACGGGCAATGCACTGACCATCAGGATTAAATACTAAGCTCGCATTTAGCACCTTTTGGGGATCACTCGCCTCGAGGGGAATGGTTCCTGCGATTAAGAAGATCTGATACTTTTGAGCAAAGCCTTGAAGCGCGTCTTGAATCGGACCACGACCAAAGGTCTCCCGCACTTTGACCTTGTCGGTATCCGCAAGGCCCATTAGGCAAAAATACTCAGGTAGCGCAAGCACTGCTGCACCTTGGTCAGACGCGTTTTTGATTAGACGTTCAGCAGTGCTCAGATTGTCTGCCAAATTCGCAGATGAAATCATCTGAATTGCTGCTACTGTTAATTTATTTGCCATACCACTAAATACTAAAGCTTTAGTCGTTAATTGGCAGGCGCTGGGGTGGTGGGGACTGGCTTTGATGGGCTTGGTGCTGGCGGCATCTTTTGCTCACGCAATAAATTTCGAGAGCGGATGGTCTCAAGCACTTTTGGATCTAAAGGCTGGCCATTTTGGTCCAGCGGAATTACATCAGGTTTATCCCAGCTTCCCTGAACTAGGTAATCGGTCTGAAGTGTGCGGTTTAGTTGATTGCTGATTAAATATTGCCCAATCAGAGCGCTAGCGCCAACAATCGGATTGACTGCGAAGAGCGCAAGAGCGCCTGCTGTTGCATCAATCGTTGGGAAGATGGTGATTCGTAAGTCTTGGGTTTGCTTGGGAATATTCACGAGACCGCTAGTGGCAACGCGAGCTTGATTGAGTTGCATCGTGAAATTTTGTGTTCGGGCGACACCGTTGCGCAAAACAAAATCACCAGAAAGAGTGTTGAAAGCGGTTCCCGAGGTAACTACACTACCAAGGCTACCTTGAATATCAAAGGTTGCAAACTTTAATAAGCTTTGCAAACTGAACACCCCAATAATTTTGGCAAAACCGGAGTCCACTTGAAGTAAGCGACCATTTTCTAGATTGATCTTGACATTGCCAGCCAGGGTATCAAAGGAGGGATTGTAGGGAGGACCGCTCCAATCCAATTTGGCGTTGATTGTTCCCTTCCCGCCTTCAACTGCTTTGGGATTGCCCCAATAGGCAACCACGGTTCCCAGATCCTTAACCTGTGATGTCGTATCGATGATGACGCGCTCATTATTGCCTTGGGCATCGCTTGTCCATTCGCCAGTGACCGTTGATGACGAACTTGGATTGTTAATTTTGAGACTTTCAATCGTGATGCGATTTGTACTATTACGTGTCTTGATTGCGATCGCGCCTGGTTTGTATTGATTGAAATTAAAGTCATCAATACTTAGATCCAGTTCAGGAATCGCATTAAGTGATACCTCTTTGTCAGCGGATGCGCTTGAATTTGTCAGATTTTGTAATCTTGGAGGAATATGCAAACGAAGCAATTTGCCTTTGAGAAGATCGGAATTTTTTCTTTCCTGATACTGAATGTCACCCTCAAGATTGGGAGATTTCAAATTCAGCTGCCAAGTATCACCCCCTAATTTGGCGCTTACGGCAAGATTGGGCCAGGAGCGATTCATGGCAATCGCTTGATTGACGCGTGCTGTAAATACTTGAAGGCCATTGACACCATCTGTAGAGCTAGCCATATTGGCAGCCTCGGGTTTGTTATTTACCCCATCGTTCGAAAATAAAAGGCGGTGCCAGGCATCAATATTGAGATCGCTTGCTTGCAAATTGAGACCCAAGCCACGCTCAGGGATGATGGCTGGGGCACCAATTCCAATTCCTTGCGCCACAATCCCATCTGGACCTTGCTTTCCTTGTAGGGTGATTGATTTCCCAATTTGTGCGGACCATTGTGCAATTCGCTTGGGCGCTCCCTCGCTGGCGTTGGACTGATAACGAAAAATCCCGTTTAGTTTGTTACCCTTCTTGATACTGAGGGGTTCAGGAAGGGTGGTGCTTAGAGCATTGAAATCTAAGTCGAGATTGAGATCTGTGGTGTTACTAGTAATACCCAGTTTGCCTTTAAATGCAGCCTTACCATCCAGTGCCTTTAAGAGCTGCTGAGATTGGCGACCTACTTGATTGGCATAGTGACGTTCAAGGCGTTCAAGATCAATTGTTCCATTGAGATCATAAAGATCTTGTTTGGTTTGCGATTGCGCCGTGTTTTGTCGAATATTGATCGTGCCACCAAAGAATTCAGCGCTTACCTGTTCAAAGCGAGGTAGATCTTCGGTAATGCGAATGCTGCCTCGTACTTGATTAAAAGGAGCAAGATCAGACCAAACGACGACATTGTTATCTAAGTTCAGCAAAGCATTTAATTTAACGTCATCTGTATTTTGTAGGGGCAAAAGGAGATCTAGATCAAGTTTTGCTGGGCCTGATAACTTCAGATTCTTTGCTAATTCTGGACGCGTGAGAAGAATTGGTGTTGTCCTGAGATAGTCCATCATGTCATTCATCGGGCCAGTGATGTTTCCTTTGAGATTGAGGACAGGCTTTGCGCTAGAAACATTTGGAATTTCTGCATTGACATTTTGAATTTGAAGACCTTGGTAGCGAGCATCTTTGATAGCCACCATCAGCTTGGCTTGCTGCATAGAAACGACACCATTTACTTCCGTGAATTCAGGCCAGCTGCCTTTTGTGGATGGAAACAAGGGGGCTGGTCGAAAAACCGTTTGAGAAATCGGTAGATTTAATGCAAATTCGCCGCTTCCTGGAGCATCATAAGGGGCCAAATTAGGATCCCCCTTCATTCTGAGGCGCCCATTATTAATCTCGCCCCCAATGAATGCCTTTTCAATATAGGCACGCGCGTCCTTTGACATTTCTGCAGGGAGGTAGCGGTAGATTGTTTGTGCCTTTGCTCTAGGAAACTGAATGGTTAGATCTAAAGTATCCGGTGCCTTTTCTTTACCAATTAGGTAATTGCCATCAGCAATTAATGCGATATCCGGATTGTTAACGGAGAGCTGGTTAAAGCCGATTTGCCATTGTTTATTTTTTAATGACCAACTAAGCGCTCCACTTGCACTATCGAACTGCAGACGCGGCTCTGCTAAAAAGTCGGCAATTACTAATCGCAAATTTTGTGAGTTGAGTTTGATGCTGCCTTGGCTTTGATTGGTGGTAATCGTGCCGCTTAAATTAGCAATGCTTGGGATAGTGTCCCGGTAAGCCTTGATGCCCACCTGATTGAGGGTGCCGGTAATATTAAATTTAGGTCCTTGGCCACTTAAGAGGCCACCGATCAGGGGAATATTGGATTTTGGTTCGGCCCATGTGATATCAACATCGATCAGCTCACCACGTGGTTCGGTTTGTTCTAAAACCTGGCGGATTCGATTGGGAATGGGCAGGTTCAATGCAAACAGACTGAGGTTCTCAAGACTAATTTTTGCCGAAGAGAATGCAAACCTCTCAAGCTCGCCATCGCCTTTGGGCGCCTGCCAGCCAAAAGTCATGGGTGCCAGAGATTCCATGGGGGTTCCTGGTTTTTGATTCTTGTTTAACCAGGCAAATTGCTGCACCCCAAGCGAAATGAACTTTCCAGAGGTGAATTGCTTCGCTTCCATTTCCAAACGTCCAAACTCAAGCGCCTGATTGCTCTTTAATTGTTGAAAGACGGGTTGCTCGATTGCTAGTTTGAACTGTCCACCATCGGGGATGCCTTTATTTAAGGCAATCGACCCTGATGAGTCCAGCACCCCACTGAGTTGTTTAAAAGGGATTTCAAAATCACGACTAAATTGGCCGAGATTGAGTTGTGCGACCTTCCACTGAAAGTCGCCAATCCAATCACGCCAATGACCCGCTTGCCCACCAAGACGGTGAGAAAATTTTCCCGAGAGAGTTAGGGTGCCTTGATGCCATGGGCTATAAATAGCGGCATCAAGTTCATGCTGCCGAATTCCATTTCGTAGTTGCATGGACTCGATGCGTAGATCTGCGGCATCTGCTTTGGACTTTGAGAAATCCTTCCAAAGAATATTGATATCAGAAATCTTTAAATCACCCTGTTTAAACAACCAATTTTCGAGATGGAAATCATCGCCGCCATCACCCGCAAGAATGCCAGCGACATACAAACGTTTTTGTGAGTCACGTGTTACTTGAATCACTGCATTGCTGGCATGTAATTTTGTGAAATAGGGTTTGAGGTGATAAAACGATGACCAACTGAGTTCTCCTCGGATGTCAGCGATCTTTAGAGGAGGTGCATCTGCAATCGTCGTCGGATTGCGTTTGGAATCGACCACAAATTCTAGGTCGCGAATATCAAAGACTGGACGGATCCCTTGCCAGTAGACATTGAGTTCATTGATTTTGACCTCAACGCCAATGCGTTGTGACAGTAACTTTTCGACAGCCGGTTTTGAGGTTTCAAGTTGCGGCCAAATGATGAATCGGATCACCAGATGCCCAAGAATCATGAGTCCGACTGTAATGAGAGCCAAAATTGCCAGACGGCGCGACCAACGTGACCATGAGGTGGCGTCGGGCCGCATCCTGAGGAGGTCTTTGAGGCGTAACGGATACTTTTTTTCGGTCATTGCTATCCATTATCCGACACCCTCTATTGATTGGGCTAGTAGCGATTAAGATAAGGTATGGTTTCCAATCAAGACGCCCTTTCTTTTCTGGAGAAAAACTCCGTCTATGCAAATCGCTGGCTAAGTGCCCACGCGGATTGGCGCGCTTGGCTAGAGGAGCGCATACATACGCCGGTCGACACCGCCCAAATCGATCAGCTGCTCCTACCAATCAGCCAGGCTCTCGATCGTCAGGAGTTAGATGAGGCAGCACTGATGAGTGAGCTGCGGCTGGTTCGTCAACAGTTAATGCTTTGGATTGGTTGTCGAGACCTTAATGGCCTGGCCCCTTTATTAGAGGTGACCCAGGCGCTTAGCTACTTTGCGGAGCAAGTACTTGGGCTAGTCGTGCGTTATCTTCGTACGGATCTCCAAGAGCGCTTTGGTCTACCTTGGGCTCGGACTGAAGACTACGAACTGCCACTCATAATTGTGGGGATGGGTAAATTGGGTGGTCGCGAACTCAATCTTTCCTCGGATATTGATCTGATCTTCTTATACGAGGAAGAAGGCGAGACCCAACACGGGGCAAGTTCGATTTCAAACCACGAATGGTTTACGAAGCTGGGCCGGCGTCTCATCAAAATGATTTCTGAGCATGATGCCCATGGATTTGTATTCCGGGTGGATATGCGCTTGCGACCTAATGGGGATTCTGGGCCCTTAGTTTGTAGTCTAGAAATGCTCGAGGAGTATTTGTTTGTACAAGGGCGTGAATGGGAGCGTTACGCTTGGATTAAGGGCCGCATGATTTATCCGCCCATATCGCATCCCGATTATGTTCGATGTGAAAAGGGGCTTGAGCAGATTATTCGGCCATTTGTTTATCGTCGCCATTTGGATTACGGTGTGATTGCAGCGATTCGGGAGTTGCATGCACAAATTCAGCGAGAGGCAGATAAGCGGAGTAATCAACGCAGCGGGCGATCGCGTGACATTAAGTTAGGCCGCGGTGGAATCCGTGAAATTGAGTTTCTAGCCCAGATGTTTCAGTTAATGCGGGGTGGCACCGATCCGCGCTTGCGAATTCGTCCAACGCTTGAGGTCTTAGATCAACTGCAAGAGGGTGGACTGATGAGCGCAGTAGAAATTGAAGCGCTCAAATCTGCTTATGTATTTCTGAGACGTTTAGAGCATCGCATCCAGATTTGGGAAGACCAGCAGACACATTATTTGCCTGAGCAGGATGATGCGAGAGCGCAGTTGGCACAAGCCATGGCTGGACCGAATCAAGAAGGGCGTCTCGAGGAGTTTATGCAAACACTCACCGAGCATCAAAATCAGGTAGCACGTTATTTTGAAAAGGCCTTTGCCTTAGACGAAAGTAATCGTTTGCAAATTGATGCAAACGACGCAAGCTGGCAACCCAATGCTGATTTATTCCCCAAGGCCAATGAGCGGTGGAGCGCCTGGCAGGAGGGCTCCCGTGCCAAATCACTGCCCGAGAAAAGTCGACTCACGATACGAAGTTTATTAAAAAAAGCTGCGAACGATATCGAGGCCGACCATCCAGACGATGCAGATCAAACCCTCTTGCGTTTTTTTGATCTCTTAGAGGCCATTTGTCGTCGTAGCGCTTATCTATCCATTCTGGCTGAGAACTCTAATGCCTTGCAAAAAGTATTGATGCTCCTCAATGCCTCGCAATGGGCTGCTCAATATTTAGCAAGGCATCCTCATTTATTGGACGATCTGTTATCGGCCAATGCGCAATCTGAGTTGATTCATGATCCTGAGAGCTATTGGTGCAAAGTAAAGGCAAATCTTGATCTGCGTTTGGATGACGCCCTTGCGGATGGGGCGAGCCCAGATCATGCCATGGATATCCTGCGGGTAACGCATCACACTGAAACTTTTTTGATTCTCCTAGCTGATCTAGGAATAGGTGCTCCAGAGGGTTTAAGCACTGAGCGGGTGAGTGATCGCTTATCTGCGCTGGCTGATTTGGTATTGCAGGCAACCTATGAGCGCGTTTGGCCATCGGTTGCAGAGAAGTTTGGTCTCAATCCGCAACATCAGCCACCATTTGCAGTGATTGCCTATGGCAAATTGGGTGGCAAAGAGTTGGGCTATGCCTCAGATCTCGATCTCGTGTTTTTATATGACGCATCACCAACCGACTATGCGGCTCAGGAGATTTACTCGGTGCTGGGTAAGCGCATGATTAATTGGTTGACGACTTTAACTGCTGCCGGCACTCTATTTGAAATCGATACTCGCCTGCGTCCCAATGGAGCCGCAGGATTTTTGGTAACTAATCTAGATTCCTTTCGACGCTATCAATTGCGCGAGGGGGATAATGCCGCCTGGGTTTGGGAGCATCAAGCCATTTCTCGGGCGCGGTTTGCTGCGGGCGATCCAAAGGTGGGAGCCCAGTTTGAAGAGATACGCAAGGAAGTTCTCGCCCACGAGCGAAATCATTCTGATCTCAAACATGAAATTATTGAGATGCGCCATAAGGTTCATGCTGGCCATCCAAATTTATCCAATGATTTTGATTTAAAGCATGATCCTGGTGGCATGGTCGATATTGAATTCATCGTTCAGTATTTAGTTTTGGCCTACGCTCGCCAATACCCTGATTTATTGGGTAACTTAGGCAATATTGCACTTTTAGGAATTGCCGCAAATCATCAGTTGATCTCTGAGATGGATGCGCTTGAAATTGGGAATGCCTATCGCATGTTTCGAGCCCAACAGCATCGATTACGTCTGGACGGAGCAGAAAAAATTCGGGTATCTATCCATGAGCACCCTGATTTTGCGAAAGCAAAAGCATGCGTGACGAAACTATGGGACGAAGTCTTTGGTGCTCCCTCACAACCTGTTTAGTTGACTCTAGGCCTGGTTTAGCAGTTCTCTCGCGTGTCGCCGCGTGGTGTCAGTAATGGTTGTGCCACCTAGCATCCGAGCAATTTCTTCAATGCGTTCTTGTCGGCCTAAACTCTTTACATCGGAATGGGTTTTGCCATCCAATGCTTGTTTACTAACTTTGAAATGATGATCGCCTTGGGCGGCCACTTGGGCTAGATGAGTGACACAAAGGATTTGATGGGACCGACCCAGTTGCTTCAAAAGTTCGCCAACCGTTTGAGCCACTGCTCCACCAATGCCAGAATCCACCTCATCAAAGATGAGGGTTGGAGTAAAGCTCGCCTTGCTGGTAATGACGCTAATGGCTAAGCTAATGCGCGCCAACTCTCCCCCCGAAGCAACCTTGGCCAAAGGCTTTGGTGTGCTGCCGCTGTGCGCGGCGATCAGAAATTCAATTTGATCGATTCCATGACGACTGGCTTCGCTTGGACTAACAAGAACTTGCAGCTGACCGCCTGCCATTGCGAGGTGCTGCATTGCATCGCTGACGGCTTGGCCGAGCTCTGCGGCTGCCTGATGACGACGCTTTGATAATTCTTGAGCACGTTTTAGAAATTCAGACTCTTGAGCCTTAAATTGTTGACGCAAAGCCTCGATATCTTGTGCTGCCGTGAACGCTGCGAATTTTTCCTGAGAGCTAATCCAGAGTTCTGGCAATTGCTCGGGATTGACTTTGTATTTGCGGGCCGCAGTATGGAGAACCTGCATCCGGGCTTCGAGCTCTGCGAGGCGATCTGGATCCAAATCCATTTTTTGTCGGTATCGATTTAATCCATGAATCGCCTCGTCAATCTGAATTTGAGCATTACGAAGACTTTCGTTGATCTCATTCAAATTAGGATCATGCTTCACTAAATCATCGATCGCATGCTGTACTCGATGCAGTTGTGATTCAATCGAATGCTCAGAATCGCTCAGACTATCAATCGCAAGCTCAATCCCTTGAATAATCTTGGCGGCATTGGCTAGACGTGCATGTGCAGTTTGGATTTCTCCCCACTCGTGTGCTTGTGGTGCAATTTCATTGAGCTCATCGAGCTGCCACTGAAGACGCTCTTGCTCACGCTGCAAATCAGCGCCAGCTGCTTCGGCTTGCTGTAATTGCTTGGCAGTGGCATTCATGGATTGATATGCTTGCGCCACAATTGCTGCTTGGTCTTGAAGATTGGCGTGTCGATCGAGCAGCTCGCGTTGTGCACCGGTCTTGAGAAGGAGTTGGTGGGCGTGTTGCCCATGAATATCCACCAGACGATCACCCAGTTCGCGTAATTGATTTAATGAGGCCGCGCCACCATTGATGTAGGCTTTGCTACGACCCGAATGATCCATGCTGCGTTTAATCACAATCCGATGGTCGTCTTCAAGCGGGAAGTCCGCTTCACGCAGCCATGCGGCAATTTCCTCCTGTAGGCTCTCTTCGACCTGAAAAATAGCAGCGATCTCGGCGCGTTGGCAGCCCTCGCGGATTTGACTGGTATCGGCACGCTCGCCCAGGGCGAGGGCGAGAGCATCAAGCAAAATCGATTTACCCGCACCAGTCTCACCAGTTAAAACACTAAAACCTGAGCCAAAATCAAGTTCGAGGTGATCCACAATCACAAAATCACGCAATGCCAATGATTGAAGCATGTTGATTTGCCCAGATTAAAACGTGGAAGGATACTCGTTCCAGTGCAACTTTTCTCTTAGGGTCTGGTAGTCACTGTGCCCCAGTGGGTGTAGGAGGGAGATGGATTTGTTCGAGCGCTTTACCTCAACCCGATCACCGATTTGTAATTTGGTTAATGATTGCATATCAAAGTTCACAATCACTTCTCGGCCACCGGCAACTTCGATCGTAATTTGCGATTCTTGGGCCAATACGATAGGTCGATTAGAGAGGGCATGGGGGGCAATTGGCACCAGCACAATCCCTGGCACGCGGGGATGCAAAATTGGACCGCCTGCTGAGAGCGCGTATGCGGTTGAGCCAGTTGGAGTAGACACAATCAGGCCATCGGAGCGCTGGTTGTACATAAAAGAGCCGTTGACATGCACCTTGAGTTCCACCATCCCTGAGAGTCCTGAACGATTCACGACCACATCGTTTAAGGCTAAGCCACGATGAATCTCTTGATTGTTGCGCCATACACTAGCCTCTAGAAGGGATCGTTCATCGATTTCATAATGACCATCAATCATGGGCGGTAGAACCGTTTTGGCGTCTTCAAAGGGGATGTCGGTCATATAACCCAAACGCCCCATATTGATTCCCAAAAGCGGTACCCCCGTCCCAGCGATCTGGCGACCAATGCCGAGCATGGTGCCATCACCCCCCAAAATAACCGCCAAATCAGTGGATTTCTGGAAATCCTGGAGTTGAATAACCTGCAAATTAGCCTCAGGCAAATGGGTCGCCGTGGACGCCTCAATGCTGAGCTCACAGCCATGATTTCTGAGGATTTGGGCTAATTCAAGTAAATGCTGGCCAATACCATCTGCTTGGTGCTTACCCACAAGGGTTACGCGCCTAAACTTCTTCTGCAGGGGTTTGCTTGATGGGCTTAACATATGACGATTAAACCATAGGCATAAAATTACTCCAATCATGGATGATCGTTCAAAAGTTCTGCTCAAAACCTTAATCGAGAGATATATCGAGGAAGGCCAGCCAGTGGGCTCGCGGACCCTTTCACGCTTTTCAGGATTAGATCTCTCTGCGGCGACGATTCGGAACGTCATGGCCGATCTTGAGGATCTTGGTTTGGTGACCAGTCCTCATACTTCAGCAGGACGCATTCCAACCCCGCGTGGTTACCGTTTGTTTGTCGACACGATGTTGACCATTCGACCCCTAGAGGAGGTGGCTTCTAAACAGGCTGAGCAATCACTATATCCCGATGCTCCCCAAAAGGTGATCAGTTCTGCTGCTCAGCTCTTATCGAATCTGACGCATTTTGCTGGCGTGGTCATGACCCCGAAGCGCTCCCAAGTCTTTAAACACATTGAGTTTCTGCGCCTTGGTGAAGGCAAGATTTTGTTAATTCTGGTGACTCCCGAGGGGGATGTGCAAAATCGTATTTTGCCAACCAACCAAGATTACAGCCCTGCACAACTTACTGAGGCGAGTAATTTTATTAATGCGCATTTCTCAGGAAAGAGTTTTTCAGAGGTTCGCAGTCGCTTGCGCGCAGAGTTAGATCATTTGCGGAGTGACATTGCTGGATTAATGGCACTCGCCCTCGAAAATGGTGTGAGTGATACGGGATTAAATCACCCGGATATGGTGATCTCGGGAGAGCGCCACCTGCTCGATGTGGGTGAGTTGAGCTCCAATCTGAGTAAATTACGCAAAATGTTCGATATGCTGGAGCAAAAATCCTTGCTCATGCAATTGTTGGACGTATCCAGTCATGCCGATGGCATCCAGATCTTTATTGGTGGAGAAAGTGAGCTGTTGCCCTATGAGGATTTGGCGGTGATCAGCGCTCCCTATAGCGTGGATGGGCAAGTGGTGGGAACACTCGGCGTGATCGGGCCTACTCGAATGGCGTATGATCGCGTGATTCCGATTGTGGATATCACCTCAAAGCTACTGAGCGGCGCCTTGAGCTCTCCTTGATGATTGGATCACTGTTGAAAACAAACCCTCATTTAAGAACCTCGCGGACTGGCATTTTATTGATTAATCTGGGCACCCCAGAGGCGCCCACGCGCGCGGCGGTGAAAATCTACTTAAAGCAATTTTTGTCGGATCCTCGGGTTGTTGAAATTCCGCGCATCATCTGGTGGTTCATTTTGCATGGCATTATTTTGCCGATTCGCAGCGGCGCCTCAGCGAAGAAATATGCTTCGATCTGGTTAAAAGAAGGCTCTCCTTTGCTAGTCTATTCGCAAGCACAGGCTGAAGGTTTGCGGGATCGCTTTGCGGGCGAGGATTCCAATGTGATCGTGGACCTGGCGATGCGGTACGGCAAACCATCTATTTCCGAAGTCCTCAAACGTTTTCAAGAAGCAAATGTTGAGCGTTTATTGGTATTGCCTTTGTACCCTCAATATTCAGCGACCACGAGCGCCTCAAGTTTTGATGAAGTGTTCTCGGTCCTTAAAACATGGCGCAATCAACCCGAACTTCGAATTGTGAAGCACTATCATGATCATGGCGCTTACATTGAGTCTCTCCGTCAACAGATTGAAGCCTACTGGGCGCAACATGGCCGACCCGATTTTTCAATGGGCGCCAAACTTATCATGTCGTTTCATGGCTTGCCCAAACGAAATTTGATGCAAGGCGATCCCTATCATTGCGAATGTTTGAAATCAGGCCGCTTGTTAGGAGAGGCACTGGGTTTGGAGCCGGCCAATTATCACGTCACCTTCCAGTCTCGCTTTGGTCGTGCGGAATGGTTAAAGCCTTACACTGCCTTGACGATTGAGGAGCTTGGGAAGGCAGGCTGCCCGCAAATGGATATCGTTTGTCCTGGTTTCCCAGCAGACTGTCTAGAGACCTTGGAAGAAATTGCTATGGAGGGTCAGGAGATTTTTCATGAGCATGGTGGCAAAGAGTATCGTTATATCCCATGCTTGAATGACGATACTAATTTTATTTCAGCTTTGCACGCAATTGCTTTAGAGCATATGCATGGTTGGTCAACAGAGCTTGAGTCCCCTGCAGTTTTGGAGCTTCGCAATCAGCGTGCCCAGGCAGCAGAGGTCGCGATTAAAGCTGGATAAGCAGTCCCCTTGAAATGGGTGATCACTGACCCCATATAAAATGTAGAAAACAAGGTGGAACGACTATGAGTGATCAAAAATCTGAGCAGCAAGCAGCTGATAACACAACATCCGAAGTGAATGAACAGCCTCCCCTGAGTATCGAGGAGGAGCTAGCAGAGCTCAAGACAAAGCTTGCTGAAATGCAAGATAACTTCTTACGTGCCAAGGCTGAAGGTGAAAATATTCGTCGTCGCGCTGCCGAAGATATTGCAAAGGCCCACAAATTCGCCATTGAAAATTTTGCGGAGCACTTGATTCCAGTGAGCGATAGCTTATATGCCGCTTTAGCCACTGAGGCTGGCGATGCAAAAGCGTTTAAGGAAGGCCTCGAGATCACCCTAAAGCAACTCATTGCTGCCTTCGAAAAAGGCCGTTTGGTTGAGATTAACCCTGAGCCTGGGGCTAAATTTGATCCCCACCAGCATCAGGCAATCTCCATGGTCCCATCGGATCAAGAGCCCAACACGGTGGTCTCAGTCTTGCAAAGGGGCTTTTTGATCGCCGATCGGGTTTTAAGACCCGCTCTAGTGACTGTTAGCCAAGCAAAATAAGTTTGGGCCAATTATTTCAAGGACTTAGACCCCTTGAAATATGTAAAGTTGCCCCCATCTAGTCATTATTCGAAACAACGCCTCACCATCATTTGGAGCCATTATGGGAAAAATTATTGGAATTGACCTAGGAACAACCAACTCCTGCGTCGCAGTTATTGAGAACAACGCCCCGAAAGTCATTGAAAACGCTGAGGGTGCTAGAACCACTCCTTCCATCATTGCGTATATGGAAGACGGAGAGGTATTGGTTGGTGCGCCTGCTAAGCGGCAATCAGTCACCAATCCAAAAAATACAATCTACGCGGTTAAGCGTTTAATCGGTCGCAAATTTACCGACGCAGAGGTACAAAAAGATATTGGCTTAATGCCTTACAGCATCATCGCTGCAGACAATGGCGATGCTTGGGTATCGGTGCGCGATAAGAAAATTGCCCCTCAGCAAGTATCGGCTGAAGTTTTGCGCAAAATGAAAAAGACTGCCGAAGATTATTTGGGCGAAGAGGTCACCGAGGCGGTGATCACGGTACCTGCTTACTTTAATGATAGTCAACGTCAAGCTACGAAAGATGCTGGTCGGATTGCCGGTCTGGAAGTCAAGCGCATCATTAATGAGCCTACTGCTGCTGCTTTAGCATTTGGATTGGACAAGCAAGACAAGGCTGATCGCAAGATTGCTGTTTATGACCTGGGCGGTGGCACCTTCGACGTCTCCATTATTGAAATCGCGAATGTGGATGGAGAAAAACAGTTTGAAGTGTTATCTACTAACGGTGACACTTTCTTAGGCGGTGAAGACTTTGACCAACGCATCATTGATTGGATCATTGCCGAGTTCAAGAAAGAACAGGGTGTTGATTTGAGCAAAGATGTCTTAGCTTTGCAGCGCTTAAAAGATGCTGCTGAGAAAGCGAAGATCGAGTTGTCTTCCTCCCAGCAAACCGAAATCAACCTGCCTTATGTAACGGCCGATGCAAGCGGTCCTAAGCATTTGAACTTGAAGTTGACCCGCTCTAAATTGGAGTCTCTGGTTGAAGAGTTAATTACTCGTACCATGGGCCCATGCCAAGTGGCGATGAAGGACGCAGGGGTTTCTGCAGCAGACATTGATGATGTCATCTTAGTCGGCGGCCAAACTCGTATGCCGAAGGTGCAAGAGCAAGTCAAAGCTATCTTTGGTAAGGAACCGCGTAAAGACGTGAACCCCGATGAGGCGGTCGCGGTTGGTGCTGCGATCCAAGGATCAGTATTGGCTGGTGATCGTAAGGATGTCTTGTTGCTTGATGTCACACCGTTATCTTTAGGTATTGAGACCTTGGGTGGCGTGATGACCAAGATGATCCCCAAAAATACGACTATTCCGACCAAGCATGCTCAAGTGTTTTCAACGGCTGAAGACAATCAGCCAGCGGTTACCATCAAGTGCTTCCAAGGTGAGCGCGAGATGGCCAGTGCGAATAAATTGCTTGGCGAGTTTAATTTGGAAGGTATTCCGCCATCACCCCGTGGCTTGCCACAAATTGAAGTGACCTTTGATATCGATGCCAACGGAATCTTGCACGTCACTGCTAAAGACAAAGCATCTGGCAAAGAGAATAAGATCACCATCAAGGCAAACTCAGGTCTTTCTGAGGATGAGATTCAGCGGATGGTGAAAGACGCCGAAGCCAATGCTGAGGAAGATCGTAAATTGCTTGAGCTGGTCACCGTCCGAAATACGGCTGATGCCTTAGCGCACTCGACAAAGAAAGCGCTCGATGAGCATGGCGCAAGTCTTGATGCCTCTGAAAAGAGTGCGATTGAAGCGGCATTGAAAGAGTTAGAAGAAGCCATCAAGGGAAGTGATAAAGCAGCGATTGAGTCTAAAACGGAAGCATTGGCAAAGGCCAGTCAGAAGCTTGGCGAGAAAGCCTATGCTGCCGAGCAAGCAAAGGCTAACCCTGGCGCTGCTAATCCAGCAGGTGAGGCGAAAGCCAATAATGATGCTGAAGTGGTCGACGCTGACTTCAAGGAAGTGGATGACAAGAAGTAATTCTTAAAAAAGAATGATGCAAATTGGTGAGTCGGCCTTGTGCCGACTTCGCCTTTTTGGCCAAGAATAAGGAATGGGTTGTGGCAACTGGTAAACGTGATTTTTATGAAGTGCTAGGGGTTGGTAAAAATGCCAGCGATGAGGAGCTTAAAAAGGCTTATCGCAAATTAGCCATGAAATACCATCCTGATCGCAACCCTGATAATCCATCTGCCGAGGCAAAGTTCAAAGAGGCCAAGGAAGCCTACGAGACACTGGCAGACCCCCAAAAGCGCAATGCATACGATCAGTACGGCCATGCTGGCGTTGACCCAAGTATGGGTGGATTTGGGGGCGCTGCAGGTGGTTTTGCTGATGCCTTTGGCGATATCTTTGGTGATATCTTTGGTCAAGGAAGAAGTTCTGGCCCTCAGGTTTATAAGGGTGCCGACCTGCGCTATAACATGGAGATTACTCTCGAGCAAGCCGCTGAGGGTTACACCACGCAAATTCGAGTGCCTAGCTGGAGTAATTGCAAAACCTGTAGCGGTTCTGGTGCAGAGCCGGGCTCAAAGATTGAAGAATGCCCAACTTGTGATGGCCGCGGCCAAGTCCGGATTGCTCAAGGCTTTTTCTCAATGCAACAAACCTGCCCTAAGTGTCGTGGCACGGGCCAATACATACCGAAGCCCTGTAAGACCTGTCATGGCAGCGGCAAGATCAAAGAGCAAAAGACTCTCGAAATTAAGATCCCAGCCGGCATTGATGATGGTATGCGGGTGCGCTCCGTCGGTAATGGTGAGCCGGGTATTAACGGCGGACCTTCGGGCGATCTCTACGTCGAAGTGCATGTCAAAGAGCACCCTGTATTTGAGCGCGATGGCAGCGATTTGCATATTCAAATGCCTGTTTCATTTGCGACCGCCACCTTGGGTGGTGATATTGAAGTTCCTACGCTTGGCGGCAGAGTTGAGCTAACGATTCCCGAGGGAACCCAAACCGGCAAAACCTTCCGTTTGCGCGGCAAAGGAATTAAGCAGCTGCGTTCTTCCCAATTGGGCGATTTGTATGTGCATGTCCTGCTTGAGACCCCGGTGAAGTTATCCGAGGAACAAAAAGCATTGCTCTCTCAATTTGATGAGTCACTTCGAAGCGGTGGTAAAAAACACAGTCCTCAACAAGAGGGTTGGTTTGATCGCATGAAGAGTTTTTTTAATTAAGAGGCAAAGCAGTGCTCAGGTCCAGGAAATTTTCCGGACTTGACTTCACGAACATAGGCTTTAATTGCTGCCTCAATCGAGCTACTACCAGCCATAAAGTCTTTCACAAACTTCGGCGCTTTGCCAGGGCTAATTCCGAGTAGATCTGGCAGTACTAAAACTTGTCCGGAGCAATTTGGCCCTGCTCCAATCCCAATCGTCGGAATATGAAGTGATTGAGTAATTTTTTCTCCGAGCGCTGATGGGATTGCCTCTAAGACAAGCATTTGAGCGCCTGCGGCTTGGCAGGCGTGCGCTTGTTCAAACATCAGAGCGCTGGCATCTTTTGACTTGCCTTGGACTTTATAACCACCAAGCAAGTGAACAGACTGAGGCAAAAGCCCCAAGTGAGCACAAACCGGAACACTGCGCTCGACTAAAAATTGAATGATATCGACCTGCCAACTTCCACCTTCAAGCTTGACCATGTCTGCCCCTGCGCGCATCAGCTCAGCGGCTGATTCCAGTGCTTGCACTGGATCTCCATAACTCGCAAATGGTAGATCGGCAATTAAGAATGCATGGTGATTAGCCCGGGCAACGCATTGCGTGTGATAGGCCATTTCCTCAACGGTAACCGGGGTAGTGCTGCTATGACCTTGGATTACATTACCAAGCGAGTCTCCAATCAAAATCACTTCAATTCCACAGCGATTGAGAAGGGCGCTCATGGTGGAATCGTATGCGGTTAGAACCGCAATTTTTTCGCCATCGGCATGCATGGCCAATAACTTCGTGATCGTGATTGGCTTATCGCCTTGTAAATAACTCATAAGCCGATTTTAAGCCTAATGCAACTGTTGGTCGCAATCGCAGTGTTTGCAAGTGATGCGGGTGATGCGTTGGTGCGCAATATTCGGCAAAAGATTTTTTAAGGGGCCGTGGTTGGGTAAGAAAAAATCGGGGGAGATTTCAAGTAAAGGAAGAATCACAAATGAGCGTTCGGCAATGCGTGGATGCGGAATGGTGAGCTCAGAATGGTTTTGCTCAATACCTTCATAAAACAAAATATCAAGATCAAGGGTGCGGGGTGCATTGGCATAAGGACGTTCGCGACCAAACTGATGCTCGATTGATTGGCAAACATACAAAAGTCCATAGGGATTGAGTTCAGTATCAATCTCAACAACCGCATTGATGTAGTCACCACCTACAGCATTGACAGGCGCGCTTTGATAAAAGCAGCTTTTGTTCACGATCTGGATTTGAATATGCTGAGCCAGGCAGACAATCGCATCGGTGATGCTCTGCCGAGCATCGCCAATATTTCCACCAAATCCAATAAAGGCCTGCGCCATGAGTTCCCTACTAAGAATATGCGCTTACTTTACTGAAAATCAATTAAGTTTGCTTGGCGTCATTTGGCCCAGAATCGGCATGGGCATCAGGGTTTTGTTTTGGCTTTTTTGGCCTACGGCGCCTGTTTCTATTTGGGTTTGATGGGGTTTTGCCAGAAGCCAAATCCTCTAGCTTGGCACTTGCCAGCAAGGCTTCACGTTCGGGTAAATCCGCATGATAAAAGTCTGTCCACCATTGCCCAAGACCGGGTTTGCAATACCCTGTTTGGCCGCGTAGGAGCATGAAGTCGTAGCCAGCCCGAAAGCGCGGAACCTCCAGCAGTCGCTCGGGGTAGCGCCCCACTCGCTTTTCAAAACGCGGTTGCATGGTCCAGATATCCCGCATATCACCCTCATGGCGACGCTGAATGGTGATGCCGGTATGTGAGGGGGCAACAACGGCATCAATTGCAGCATGGAGTGCTGCAACGGGTGGCATCCCAGTATTTCGGAGTACTTGCCACTCCTTCTCTAGATCGGGCCAAAGTAGGGCTGCAAACAGAAAGCCCGGGGAAACCGATTTGCCCATTTGAATCCGTTCATCGGTATTGCGCAGCGCCTGTTCAATAAATTGGGCGGCTTGCGCATCTTCGAGTGCACGATCCATAAATGGTAGAAGCCCATGATGCAAGTTGGCGTGACGCAATGCCTGGATTCCGGCCCAAGCATGACCTGACATGAGTAACTTCAAAATCTCATCGAATAGGCGAGCGTTTGGAACGTCATGGATTAATTGGCCAAGCTCATGAATCGGTGCAAGGGTCTTGGACTCAATCTGAAAACCTGTCTTAGCGGCAAAGCGAATCGCTCGCAACATACGCACTGGATCTTCACGGTAACGTTTTGCTGGGTTGCCGATCATGCGAATCGTTTTAGAGCGGATATCCTCCATGCCACCGTGATAATCGAGCACTGTTTCTGAGCTAGGGTCGTAATACATTGCATTGATCGTAAAGTCACGGCGGGCAGCATCTTCGGCATGAGTACCCCAAACGTTATCACGCAGAATACGACCACTCTCGGCAATATGCTCACCCACACTTTCTAGTACTGCCCGAAAGGTAGAGACCTCGATAATTTCAGGGCGCTCTTTACCAAAATAAGTGACATGGACAATCTGAAAGCGACGACCAATCAAGCGTGAGCGCCTAAATAATTTTTGTACTTGCTCGGGGGTGGCATTGGTTGCTACATCGAAATCTTTAGGCGCGATCCCCAAAACCAGATCGCGAACTGCCCCACCCACGATATAGGCCTTATAGCCCGCTTGTTGCAGGGTATGAGTGACCTTGACTGCATTTTTTGAAAGTAAGGCAGGATCGATCCGATGGGTTTTCTTTGAAACCTTATGAGCTACTAGGGTGGCCCCAGATTGATCTGACTTTGGGCGAGGGCCTCGACGCAATAAGCGATCGATGAATTTAGTGATCATGAGGATGAGCTAGGATCAATTTAATGAAATAGTTCTAAGATCGGCCAATTTCGCTTCTCGGCCTCTGCGCGCAAGCGCACATCTGGATTGGTGGCTACTGGATTGGTTACTCTTTCCAATAGTGGCAAATCATTCATGGAGTCGGAGTAAAAGAAGCTTTGCTCGATGGATTCCAAGCGTAATCCCAAACCGGCTAACCAATCATTAACTCGAGTAATTTTTCCTTCTTTAAAGCTCGGAACCCCCACAATACCGCCTGTGAAATTTGCCCCTGGTTGATTATTCTCCGTGGCCGGTTCAGTAGCAACTAGATGTTCAATTCCAAAGGCGTTCACAATCGGGCGAGTGACAAAACTATTGGTAGCGGTCACCACACAACACAAATCCCCCGCATCTAAATGTTGTTGGACAAGCCTCATCGCTTGTGGATGAAGACGTCCATCGATCTTCTCTTGCATAAATGCACGATGCCAGCCCTCTAATTGCGTACGCGGGTTGTCAGCCAAGGGTTTTAGCGCAAAACGTAAGAATGCATCAATATCAAGCTTACCTATTTTGTAATCGGCGTAAAACTGATCGTTGGCTTTGGCATATTGCTCCCCATCAACAACGCCTAAGCGCACCAGAAATTGTCCCCATTCGTAATCGCTGTCAAACGGTAAGAGGGTGTGATCTAAATCAAACAGAGCTATGCGAGTCATGGGGTGTGTCCAGAAATTTGTAAGAGTTCACGAACCAAGGGTAGGGTAATCGCGCGCTTGGTCTCCAAAGAATAGGCATCGAGCGCATCGAGTAATGCCATCAAACTTGGCATATCTCGATAGAAATGATGAATCAACCAAGGCAAAACTTCGTTAGATAAGATCAAACCCCGCTCTTTTGCAGCGCGAGATAGCGCCTCGATCTTCTCTGAATCAGACAGCGGATGAACTTCAAAGATCAGCCCCCAGCCAAGACGGGTACGCAAGTCTTCTCGTAATGTCAATTGTGCAGGGGGCACATGCCCAGATAGATACACAAACGAGTGTGGTGAGGCATGTACTAAATTGAGTAAGCGAAAAAGGCTGGCTTGTTGATGCGTATCCAGCTGATCCACATCATCAACGGTCATGATGATCGGTGCAGTGCTTACCGCTGCAGAGAGTTTGTGCTCGGCATCGACCCAGGTACTCGGATCGTTGGGTAGCAGGCGAATCGATCCCATCCCAAGCGTTTGCGCTTGGTTTGCGATAGCGCTAAGAAGATGAGAGCATCCGGCGCCAGCGCTTCCCCACCAATAAAACCAGCGTCCCTCAATCGAGTGGGAAGCGGTCTTGGCAGGGGAATTCCAACGAGCGATGGACTGGTTGAGTGCGTCAAGCAGTGCCTCATTGCCATTCGGTAAAAAATTGTGCAATGAGGGTTTAGGGGCTTGATTGATATCGAGCGCAAATTGACGGGGCAGTGCGGATGAGGCCATTACTTTTGATACCAGGTACTTTGGGCGTATTGCGACCATGCAAAGCGGATCAATACCAAAACAACCGCGCTAGCTGGTAGGGCAAGTAACACTCCAAAAAATCCAAATAATTTAGCGAAGATTAGTAAAGCAAATAAAACCGCCACTGGGTGAAGCCCAATTCGTTCGCCTACTAAACGGGGGGTTAGGAAAAATCCTTCGAGCACTTGGCCAATCCCAAATACGACCAGCACAATCACGAGTTCAGGTCCAAGCCCAAATTGCAAAATGACCGATAGGATCGCCAGAATCAGACCCAGCGCAATTCCAATATAAGGAATCACAATCACCAAGGCGGTAAATACGCCTAGACCGAGTGCTCCATGCATACCTGTCAAACTCAATCCGGCGCTATAGAAAACCGCCATGATCAAAATCACGAGCATTTGCCCCCGCAGGTATTGCGATAGCAATAAGTCGGTTTCTAGTGCCAGCCTGAGCGCAGTGTCTTGATAGCGAATTGGAAGCAGTTGCTTGAGTAATTCAAAGAAGTGTTTCCAATCAATCAGCAGATAAAAAAGAACGAAGAGAATCAAGACAATATTGACGAGGCCGCCAAGTACGGAGCTACCAGAGGCTAAGATGGTTTCAAAACTCGTACTTAATATTTGGTTGGCGTTTGCAGAAAAATGAGCAGTCAATTTTTGCGTAATCGCATCTCGCAAAGCGAGCCAATCGATCTCAATATTCAGGCTGAGTAATTTAGGCCCCAGCCACGTTTGCAGACTTTGAAGCCAAATGGGTAGCTGAGCCTTAATGAGAGGAATTTCATAGCGCAGTAGATTAATCAGCAGTAACAGGATGATGAGAAAAACACCAAGCCCAAAAAGCATGCCGATGCTGCTGGCAAGGGTTTTACCAAGTCCTAGATTTTGAAGACGCAGAACCAAGGGCCTCAGAATGTAAGCCAAAATAAATGCAAATAGAAAAGGGGTAAAAATTTCAGCCATGGGCCTTCATACTCTAGAATTCAGAGATTCTAACGATGTAAATGACTGATCTGCAGGATTTACCCTTTTTTGAAGACCCATTTATGACTAATCCATCAAAAAGCCCAGGCTTGTCTTACCGTGACGCGGGTGTCGACATTGACGCTGGGGACGCTCTAGTTGATCGTATTAAGCCACTGGCAAAAAAGACTATGCGCGATGGTGTTTTGGCGGGAATTGGAGGATTTGGGGCTTTATTTGAGGTACCCAAACGCTACAAAGAACCCATTTTGGTATCCGGTACCGATGGGGTTGGCACCAAATTAAAGCTCGCTTTTGAGTGGAATGCCCATGAGACGATTGGCCAGGATTTAGTGGCGATGAGCGTGAATGACATTTTGGTCCAAGGCGCCGAATCTCTTTTCTTTCTCGATTACTTTGCATGCGGTAAGTTATCAGTGGATACAGCGGCCACCGTAATCGCCGGAATTGCCAAGGGGTGTGAGTTGGCTGGCTGCGCCTTAATTGGGGGTGAAACTGCTGAGATGCCAGGCATGTATCCGCTGGGTGAATACGATTTGGCAGGCTTTGCGGTTGGCGTGGTTGAGAAATCGAAAATTATTGATGGCTCCAGTATTCGGCCGGGTGACGCAATTATTGGAATTGCATCTAGTGGTGCGCATTCAAATGGCTATTCCTTAATTCGGAAGATTATTGAGCGAGCTGGCGCAAAACCCAGTGAGACCATTGAGGGTAAGACCTTGCAAGAATTAGTTATGGCACCCACTCAAATCTACGTTAAGCAACTTTTAAATGTGATGTCGCAACATCCCTTGAAGGGATTGGCGCATATTACGGGTGGCGGTTTAGTGGATAACATCCCACGGGTGTTACCAGAGAATACCCAAGCAGTGCTGCGTCGTGATTCATGGAGCCTGCCACCGCTGTTTCGTTGGTTGCAAATGAAAGGCGGCGTTGCTGATGCGGAGATGGTGCGTGTCTTCAATTGCGGCATTGGGATGGTGGTTGTCGTTGAACAGCAAGAAGCAAAAGCTGTGATTGCTAGTATTGAACAGCAAGGCCTAAATGCTTGGTTGTTAGGTGATATTGCTCAGCGTCCAGAGGGAGCGCCACAAACGATTCTTATTTAAAGGATCTTTGGAGGGTGACCATCGCCATTGATTTTGCGGCTTGAAGTTCTGCTGGGTTCAATGGGTCAAACGTATGCCGCTGCATCGCTCTTAGCCAAGTCATCTGACGTTTACTGAGCTGTCGTGTGGCAGCGTATGCTTTTTGTTTCATCGTCGAGTAATCTACCTTGCCCTCTAAGTATTCCCACACCTGGCGATAGCCCACCGAGCGAATCGCCGGCAAATTAGTATGCAAGTCGCCGCGCTCAAATAAAGAGCGCACCTCGTCCATGAAATTATTTTCAAGCATTTGATCAAAACGTTCTTCAAGACGTGTATGCAGAGATTGACGGTTACTCGGTTCTAAAGAAATCACTTCAACGGCATGCTCGGAGAGCTCTGAATCACGCCCAGTAGCGCTTGGTGACTCTTCAAACAACTGAGATATGGGTTGGCCCGTTAATGCATAGACCTCGAGCGCTCGCTGAATTCGTTGGCTATCGTTAGGCTGTAGTCGACTTGCAGTAACTGGGTCAATTTGAGCAAGTTTGGCATGCATACCAGGCCAACCCAACACGGCAGCTTCATCATCGAGTTGCTTGCGGGTTTGTGGATCAGCAGGGGGTAATTTGGAGAACCCATAGACCCAGGCTCGCCAGTACAGCATGGTTCCCCCCACAATGAGTGGAATATGTCCCCGCGCCTGAATCTCTTCAATTAATTGTTTTGCATCGCTAGCAAAATGAGCCGCTGAATAACTCTCGCTCGGATCACGAATATCAATCAGATGATGCGTAACCTCAGCTTGTTCAGCAGCAGTGGGCTTTGCTGTCCCGATATCCATCCCACGATAAACTAGGGCGGAGTCCATGCTGATGATCTCGATATTCAGATGCTGTTGGCGGCATTGCCTGGCTAACTCAAGCGCTAAATTGCTTTTGCCGACCCCGGTAGGGCCCACAATCGATAAAACCTTGGCCGACATCCGCTCTGTTGAAATTAATGTTGACGCACTTGATGCTCAAGCGTGGCAATATGCTCCCGGATTTCATCGGCATCTGAAGCGTTAGGAACTTCGGTGAGGTATTGCTGCATATCGTCGATGGCAGGGCGCAGATACTCCAATTGCGCATAGATTAGGCCGCGATCCCGAATCTCTTCCACGGCATCAGGCAAGAGGATCACAAGTCGCTGTTGAACCCCCAACAAGCGCTCCCAACGCTCATGTTCGGTATAAATGAGTTTGAGGTTGCGCAAGAAACGCGAGATGATCTCGCGGCAGCTGGAGACTCGCAAAAATACGTTCAGTGGGAGTTGTAACTCGCCAACATAACCCTTTGCCTCCAAATACGGATCGAGCATCTCTTGAAGTTCGTGCTTCGATAGGGATGCACCAGTCAGCGGATCCATAATGATCTCGCCTTGGGGTAAGGAAACGCGCAGCATAAAGTGATTGGGAAAGGACACCCCACGGATTTTTAATCCAATCTGATTGCCAAGCTCCATCATTAAGATCGCCAATGAAATTGGAATGCCCCGACGACTTTGTAAAACATGATGCAGATAAGAGTTCTCGGGGGCATAAAAATCATTGGGATTGGGCCCAAATCCAAGTTCGGTATAAAAGAAATGTTTGAGCTGTTGGAGTCGCTGCACCGCAGAAGCATCGGCGGAGATTCGTTTTTTGAGTCGATCGCCTAGCTGATCAATCTCATCGAGGGTATGTTGGACATCTAAATCAGGAAATGCATGTTGGGCTACTGCAATGCATGCCTCCGTGAGGGGAAAATGCTCGTCCTCAGCAACCAAGGTGGCAAAGTAGTCAAGTTGTTGAGTTGGCATATTTCCTATTTTGCATGACGCAGAAAATTTTGCCAGCGTAAACCGACGATCCACAGGCTGGCAAAGTAAATGATTGCTGCTGCACCCAACCAAAGACCAAGAAGACCAATGCGAATCAAGGGGTTGACTTGTAAAGCGAGCCAATCGTGTGCCTGTGCACCATAAAAAAGCACCATGCTCAGTGGCAATAGTCCAACAAGCAGTTGACCGAAATATTTGAACCAGCCAACCGCGCTTGGAAGGGCCCCACGTCGACGTAGCCCTAGCCACAACAGGGCTGCGTTTAAACACGCCCCAAGACCAACGGATAGAGCAAGGCCAGCATGGGCAAACAGTGGCACGAGCCCGATATTGGCGAGCTGTGTAAAGACTAAGACCACCAATGCAATTTTGACGGGGGTACGGATATCCTGACGTGAGTAAAACCCTGGGGCTAAGATCTTGACCAAAATGAGACCAATCAGACCTACACCATAGGCAGCCAGTGCTTGCCGGGTCATTTCCACATCCATGGCATTAAATTGCCCGTAGTGGTACAAAACCGCTGAGATTGGGGTACCAAACAGAAATAAGGCGATCGCGCAGGGCGCTGCCAGTAAAAAGGTGAGGCGCAATCCCCAAATCAACAACTCTCCAGCCTGCGCAGTATCTTGAGCGGCATTTGCTTTGCTAAGGCTTGGTAATAAAACAGTTCCAAGTGCAACCCCCAGCAGAGCGGTCGGAAACTCCATTAGGCGATCCGCATACGAGAGCCAAGAGACGCTACCGGTTTGCAAATGCGAGGCAATATTGGTATTGATGATGAGGGAAATTTGCGCAACGGAGACTGCAAATACAGCCGGTACCATGAGTTTTAGGACACGGCGGGCATCTGGATTTTGCCAGGCGGATTTGATTTTTCTGGGGAGCAGGCCAATGCGAGGCAATAATCCGAGTCGCATCAAGGCCGGAATCTGAATCGCCAGCTGCAAGACACCACCGATTATGACCCCGATGCTTAAGGCGTAAATCGGTTGCTCTAAGGTTGGCGCAATAAAAAGGGCGCCACCGATTAAGGAAAGATTGAGGAGTACAGGGGTGAAGGCGGGCACCGCAAAGCGCCCAAAGGTATTGAGGATGCCCGCTGACAAGGAAACCATGGAAATAAGGCCAATGTAGGGAAACATGACCCGTGTCATAAAGACGGTGGTCTCAAAGGCAGCCCCATCCTTGAGGCCCGCTGCAATAATAAAAACCAGGATTGGTGCCGCGACGACCCCAATCATGACTGTGAGACTGAGGGCCCAAAACAGAATAGTGGCAATCGCGTCGATGAGCGCTCGGGTCTGATCTTTTTCTCCCCGATTGGAGATTTCACCCAGGATTGGTACAAAAGCCTGGGAGAAAGCCCCCTCTGCGAAGAGCCGACGCAATAGATTGGGGAGTCTGAAGGCCACATTAAAGGCATCGGTCCACTCCGAAGCGCCAAAGCTTCTAGCGATCAAGGTTTCCCGAACCAATCCCGTAATGCGGGAAACCATGGTCAGGGAGCTTACCTTCGCTGCGGCGGAGAGGAGGTTCATGACCTGATTTTCCCTGATTTGGGGGAGGGGGTGGGCATTTTGGGGTCTTTAAGGTAGAATGTCAGGTTTTCGAGATTGAATATTTGATCTCATGTAACGCAGATGAATTTTGCCCCATTTTCTTTAAGGGACTGATTTCATTCTAATTATTTGTTTAGATAGGTTAATTGAATGGCTAATACCGCACAAGCTCGCAAGCGCGCTCGTCAATCCGTGAAGCTCAATGCTCACAATTCTAGTTTGCGTTCCAAACTTCGCACGTCCATTAAGGCAGTTCGCAAAGCAATTGAAGCTGGCGATAAAGATGCTGCAAAGAAAGTATTTGTCGCTGCGCAATCGACCATCGATAAGATTACCGATAAAAAGATTGCCCATAAAAATACTGCTGCTCGCCAGAAGTCCCGACTATCTGCTGCGATTAAAGCAATGGCCTAATTTTTAGGCCTGTTGCGGGCCTAAGGAAGTACTGATTTTCTGACCCGCTCTCCTGTTGAGCGGGTTTTTGTTTAGTGGAGCGTTCTTTTGCAAAATAAGCCGCATAACACTTCGATCGCATCAAGTGCTCAGTTTGCAGAGTTGGGTAATGGCCAATCTCTGGCGAAGCCACAATCTCCTGGCCAACTCAGGCATTACCTGCAATTTTCGGACTTTAGTCGTGATGAGTATGAGTACTTATTTAGCCGCGCCGCTTGGTTAAAGGAGCGGTTTAAGCGCTACGAGACCTGGCATCCATTGCACGATCGCACGCTAGCCATGATCTTCGAAAAACATTCGACCCGCACTCGCCTTTCTTTTGAGGCGGGCGTTCATCAGTTGGGTGGGCATGCGGTTTACATGAATACGCGCGATACCCAATTAGGACGGGGCGAGCCGATTGAGGATGCTGCGCAAGTCATCTCGCGGATGACTGACATCATCATGATTCGGACCTTTGAGCAAGAGACGATTGAGCGCTTTGCTGCCAACTCGCGCGTTCCTGTCATGAATGGTTTGACCAATCAATATCATCCTTGCCAAGTATTAGCCGATGTATTTACCTATGTCGAGGCACGCGGACCGATTCAGGGGAAAACGGTTGCATGGGTTGGTGATGCGAACAATATGGCGTATACCTGGATTCAGGCGGCTGAGAAACTGGATTTTGAGTTCCGCTTCTCTGCCCCCGAGGGATATCAGTTGGAGCGCTCCCGCCTGCAACCATCTGCCTTTAACCATCTCGTCGTCTGCGCAGATCCAAAGGATGCGTGTAAGGGCGCTAATTTGGTCAGTACTGATGTGTGGACCAGCATGGGATATGAGGCTGAGAACGCAACGCGGATGGCGGCATTCAAGAACTGGATGGTGACCGAGCAGTTAATGGCATTGGCTCATCCCGACGCACTCTTTATGCATTGTTTGCCTGCACATCGTGGCGAGGAGGTTAGTGCTGGAGTGATTGATGGCCCCCAGAGTGTTGTTTGGGAGGAGGCTGAAAACCGGCTGCATGTCCAAAAGGCATTAATGGAGTTTTTGCTCTGCGGGCGCTTATAAAATCAAACCTCATCACTGCAGTGATTGCTTAACTTATTGAGATCGTAAAAACACTATGTCCGAAATTAAAAAAGCCGTACTGGCCTATTCTGGCGGCCTTGATACCAGCGTAATTCTGAAATGGCTTCAAGATACTTATGGCTGCGAGATCGTAACCTTCACCGCTGACTTGGGCCAAGGTGAGGAACTCGAACCTGCACGTGCTAAGGCGCTCAAATTCGGCATTAAGCCCGAGCACATCTTTATTGATGATCTGCGTGAAGAGTTTGTGCGTGACTTTGTGTTTCCAATGTTTCGGGCAAACACGATTTACGAGGGCGAATATTTACTGGGAACGTCGATCGCTCGCCCCCTAATTGCAAAACGTCAAATTGAGATCGCCCGTCAAGTAGGCGCAGATGCGGTATCCCACGGCGCTACCGGCAAAGGGAACGATCAAGTGCGGTTTGAACTTGGTTATTACGCGCTTGAACCTGGCATTAAGGTGATCGCTCCCTGGCGTGAGTGGGATTTACTTTCTAGGGAAAAACTTTTGGCCTATGCAGAAAAACATGGTATTCCTGTGGAAATGAAGCATAAGCAAGGGGGCGCTCCTTATTCCATGGATGCCAATTTGTTACACATTAGTTTTGAGGGACGGCATCTCGAGGATCCAAACGCAGAAGCAGAAGAGGCGATGTGGCGCTGGACCGTTTCCCCAGAGAAGGCCCCCGATCAAGCGCAGGTGATTGAAATCGAATTTAAGCAAGGTGACCCAGTCGCGATCAATGGAAAGTCTTTAAAGCCTCATGAATTACTCGCCGAGTTAAATCGACTGGGCGGTGCGCATGGCATTGGCCGATTGGATCTGGTCGAGAATCGTTTCGTCGGGATGAAGAGCCGGGGTTGCTATGAGACCCCTGGTGGAACGATTTTGCTCAAAGCGCATCGTGCGATTGAAAGTATTACCTTAGATCGTGAAGTCGCTCATCTTAAGGATGACCTGATGCCACGCTATGCAGCCTTGATCTATAACGGCTATTGGTGGTCGCCCGAGCGTCTGGCATTGCAGACCTTAATTGACCATACTCAGAAAACTGTGAATGGGGTTGTGCGCCTCAAGTTATACAAAGGCTCGGTCTCTGTGTTGGCACGTGATTCAGCCAATACTTTGTTTGATCAAACCATTGCAACCTTTGATGATGATGGCGGCGCATATAACCAAGCTGATGCTGGCGGTTTTATTAAACTCAATGCATTGCGGATGCGGATTGCTGAAATCGCAAAACGCAAACGCACAAAATAATTACCAAACTAGGAAAGAGTTGATATGCAGTTCGATGGCGTTTCAGTTGGCAAAAAGGCAAATGTTTATTTTGATGGGAAGTGTGTATCTCATACAGTCACACTACCCAATGGTGTCCGCAAATCAGTTGGGGTGATTTTGCCCAGTACCTTACGTTTTGACCTAAGCACCAAAGAGGTGATGGAAGTCATTGAAGGCAGCGCATATGTCAGCATCAATGGTCAGACCGAACAGGCCTTTGCTGCTGGACAATCATGGACGGTTGAGGCTGGTGGATATTTTGTGATTCGTGCTGAGCAACCGGTGCATTACGTGTGCCACTTTGGTTAGTTGCTAGCGTTTTGGTAGGCCTGTAATCACCGTGCCGGGCCCAAGAGCCCGTTGCGCAAACCATTTCTGATTCATTTCGAGAGCGAACCGAACCGGCGCCCGGGGGCAATGGTTATTCTGGGTTTCGGGCTCCATATCGGAAAGATTCACAATCTTGCCATCATCATCAATAAACGCGATGGTTAGTGGCAACTTCGTATTACGCATCCAAAAGCAATGAATGGCCTTTTCTGGAAAAACAAAGAGCATCCCAGCATTGGTGGGCATAAATGTTCGGTACATCAAGCCAGTTTGTCGTGCTGCTGGAGTGTCAGCGAGTTCGGCCTCAATTCGGTGCATTCCGGCCTTGAGCTCAATGATTGGCAGGGAGGAGCCTTGGGCAACGGCATTTTCTGTGGGGATGAAGAAAAAACAAGCCGCCAGAATGGTCAAGTATTTGCGGATCATAGGGCCAGGGGAATTAAAATAGTGCATTTTCAGGAATAGGCAGTTTTGCCTCATGCGAAAATACCATATTCGTTAAACGGAGAAAAGCATTATGTATAAGCACATTAAAGTCCCAGCTGGTGAAAAAATTACGGTTAATCCAGATTTTTCAATCAATGTTCCTAATAACCCCATTATTCCGTTTATCGAGGGGGATGGTACTGGGATGGACATCACTCCGGTGATGATTAAGGTGGTCGACGCCGCAGTTGAGAAGGCTTATGGCGGCAAGCGCAAGATTTCCTGGATGGAGGTCTATGCTGGAGAAAAATCTACTAAGGTTTATGGTCCAGATGTTTGGATGCCTGATGAGACCCTCGACGCGGTTAAAGAATACGTTGTATCCATTAAGGGACCGCTTACCACCCCCGTTGGCGGCGGTATTCGTTCTTTGAACGTTGCCTTACGTCAATCACTTGATTTGTATGTTTGCTTGCGTCCAGTGCGATATTTCAAAGGGGTGCCCTCTCCTGTGCGCGAGCCCGAGAAGACCGATATGGTGATCTTCCGCGAGAACTCTGAAGATATTTATGCGGGTATTGAGTGGGAAGCCGGTACTGAAGGCGCTAAAAAAATGGTTGATTTCTTGATTAAAGAAATGGGCGTGAAAAAGATTCGTTTTCCAGAGTCCTCCAGTATTGGTATCAAGCCCGTATCACGCGAGGGTACACAGCGTTTGGTGCGCAAAGCCTTCCAGTACGCAATCGATAATGACAAGCCTTCTGTCACCTTGGTTCACAAGGGCAACATCATGAAATTTACCGAAGGGGGTTTCCGTGATTGGGGCTACGAGCTTGCCATGAAAGAATTTGGAGCGCAACTGGTTGATGGTGGCCCATGGTGTAAGTTTAAGAATCCAAAAACCGGTAAAGACATCATTGTTAAGGATGTGATTGCCGATGCCTTCTTGCAGCAGATCTTATTGCGCCCCAATGAGTACAGTGTGATTGCAACCTTGAACCTCAATGGCGACTACATCTCGGACGCCCTCGCTGCCCAAGTTGGCGGAATTGGTATTGCGCCAGGCGCCAATATGTCTGACAGCATTGCAATGTTTGAGGCCACTCACGGTACCGCCCCCAAATATGCTGGCAAAGATTACGTCAATCCTGGCTCTGAGATCTTATCTGCTGAGATGATGCTGCGTCATTTGGGCTGGACCGAAGCTGCTGATCTCATCATTTCCTCGATGGAAAAAGCGATTCTTTCGAAGAAGGTCACCTATGACTTTGCACGTTTATTACCAGGGTCGACCCAAGTTTCGTGCTCGGGATTTGGTCAAGTGATGATTGACAATATGTGATTCGTAAGAATCCCAAAAGAAAAACCCCAGGTTGAAGCCTGGGGTTTTTACTTGGGATCAGCTAGTGATCAGGCAGCTTGAATATTGGTTGCCTGTTTACCTTTTGGGCCTTGAGTAATGTCAAACGTTACTTTTTGACCTTCTTTGAGGGTTTTAAAGCCGCTCATCGTGATTGCACTAAAGTGTGCAAACAACTCTTCTTCTCCGTCATCCGGTTTGATAAAACCGAAACCTTTTGCATCATTAAACCACTTAACAACTCCGGTCGCCATGCGAACTCCATTACAAAAATCTAAAGACAACCGTGAAGAGGGGAAATACCTTTTGATCAGTCTTACTCCGCAACACGCCTAATGCAGGTAAATCTCAAACGAGAAAAACACCACAGGATTGATTGTTTGCCCTTTTTGAGGGGGTGTCAAGGAAATATGACTCAATATCACTAGGAAAAACCCTTTTTTTTCATAAAAACGACCCAATATGACAAATATGCCTTGATTTTGAATGGTTTTCGTCAGATGAAAACTTGATTTGCGTGGATTTATTGCAGAGTTTTGTGGTGTGGTTAGAATGTTTCTCATGAGTCGTAATTCCAAAACATCCCCCGGAGGAAGCCCAGTCACCCCATTTAAGGAAGACACGGTTTTGTTGGAACGGCAGGCCGAAAAGGTCAAGGTGCCGGCCATGTACAAAGTGATGTTGTTAAACGACGACTACACACCGATGGAATTTGTGGTGATGGTGATTCAGGAATACTTTAATAAAGATCAAGAGACAGCAACTCGCATCATGTTGCAAGTGCATCTGGCAGGAAAAGGCGTCTGCGGTATCTATACCCGCGATGTGGCCTCGACCAAGGTCCATCAAGTCATAGAACGTTCCCGTGAAGCGGGTCACCCATTGCAGTGCACTATGGAGGAAGCATGATTGCTCAAGAACTGGAAGTAAGTTTGCATATGGCTTTTGTGGACGCTCGCGCAGCGCGCCACGAGTTCATTACGGTTGAGCACTTGCTGTCCGCGTTATTGGATAACGCCACCTCGGTCGAGGTTCTGAAGGCCTGTGCGGTCAATATTGCAGAGTTGCGTTCCCAGCTGAAAAATTTTATTAATGACAACACCCCGGTGGTTCCTGGAACGGAAGAGGTCGATACTCAGCCAACGCTTGGATTCCAGAGGGTGATTCAGCGTGCCATCATGCATGTACAGTCGACCTCAAATGGCAAAAAAGAGGTGACTGGTGCTAATGTATTAGTGGCTATCTTTGGTGAGAAGGATTCGCATGCAGTGTATTTCTTGCAACAGCAAGGGGTAACCCGCTTGGACGTGGTGAACTTTATCAGTCACGGTGTTCGTAAAGACAACACGGAACCCGCAAAAGCAGCTGAGGCGAGCCCTGATACTGATGAGGCTGCAAGCAGCGGCAAAGAAAGTCCGCTTGATCAATTTACCCAAAACCTGAACGCGATGGCGCGTCAGGGCAAGATCGATCCATTAATTGGTCGTGAGGGCGAGGTCGAGCGAGTCATTCAGGTTTTATGTCGGCGACGTAAAAACAATCCTCTTTTGGTGGGTGAGGCTGGTGTTGGTAAGACCGCGATTGCGGAGGGCCTGGCCTGGAGAATCACAAAGGGTGAGGTTCCAGAGATTTTGGCAAATGCGACGGTTTACTCCTTGGATATGGGCGCATTACTGGCGGGGACAAAATACCGCGGTGATTTTGAGCAGCGACTCAAAAGTGTCCTGAAGTCCTTAAAAGATAATCCCCATGGCATCCTCTTTATCGATGAGATTCATACCTTGATTGGTGCCGGTGCTGCCTCTGGCGGAACCTTGGATGCGAGCAATCTGTTAAAGCCAGCACTGTCGAGTGGTACGCTCAAATGCATTGGTGCAACCACCTTTACTGAGTACCGTGGCATCTTCGAAAAGGATGCAGCCCTATCGCGGCGCTTCCAAAAAGTCGACGTGGTAGAGCCGACCGTGGATCAAACCGTGCAAATTCTGCGTGGCTTGAAGTCACGCTTTGAGGAGCACCATGGTGTCAAGTATGCAGCTGCTGCACTTGTAGCCGCTGCTGAATTGTCATCGCGATACATTAATGATCGCCATTTGCCCGATAAGGCGATTGATGTGATTGATGAGGCAGGCGCTGCTCAGCGCATCCTCCCCAAATCAAAGCAGAAGAAAACCATTAACCGCCAAGAGATTGAAGAAATTGTGGCGAAGATTGCACGCATCCCACCGCAATCGGTATCGGTGGATGATCGCAGCAAGCTACAGACCTTGGATCGCGATATTAAGAGCGTCGTCTTCGGTCAAGACCCGGCAATTGAGGCGCTTGCTAGTGCCATTAAGATGACTCGTGCTGGCTTGGGTAAGGTTGATCGGCCAATCGGCTCCTTCCTATTTTCAGGTCCCACCGGAGTCGGTAAGACCGAGGTTGCGAAGCAGTTGGCCTTCATCATGGGTATTGAGCTGCTCCGTTTTGATATGTCGGAATACATGGAGCGCCATGCGGTAAGCCGTTTGATTGGAGCGCCTCCTGGCTATGTTGGTTTTGATCAAGGTGGATTATTAACCGAAGCCGTCTCAAAGAAACCGCATTGCGTTTTGTTGCTCGATGAAATTGAGAAGGCGCATCCAGACATTTTCAATATCCTCTTACAAGTGATGGATCACGGCACCTTAACCGATAACAACGGACGGAAGACAGATTTTCGTAATGTCATCATCATTATGACCACCAATGCGGGTGCAGAAGCGATGCAAAAGTCGACCATGGGCTTTACCAATGCGCGTGAGCAGGGTGATGAAATGGCAGACATCAAGAAGTTCTTCACCCCGGAGTTTAGAAACCGCTTAGATGCGATCGTGTCCTTTAAGGCTTTGGATGAGTCCATCATTATGCGTGTGGTGGATAAGTTCCTCATGCAGCTTGAAGAACAATTGCATGAGAAAAAAGTCGATGCGGTCTTTAGCCCCGCCTTACGTTCCTATTTGGCCAAGCATGGCTTTGATCCGCTTATGGGTGCGCGACCCATGCAGCGAATTATTCAGGATACAGTGCGTAAAGCCTTGGCCGACGAATTACTCTTTGGGCGCTTAGCCCATGGTGGTTCAGTGGTGGTGGATATTGATCAGGATGGCAAGGTGCAGCTTGAGATTCAATCCTCGAATCAGCCGCCGAGCAAACCAAGTAAGGCAAGCATCGAGCCAGTCGAAGAAATCTAAAGAAGTCTCTGGGCGCGGAGCTATCCGCGCCCAGTGCTACCGAAGCCACCCGTACCCCGGGTGCTACTCTCAAATTCAGTCACTACTTTCAGCTCCACTTGCTGTACTGGAACAATCACAAGTTGCGCTAATCGCTCCATCGGCTCCAACCGAAATGCAGTTGAGCCTCGGTTCCAAGCACTCACCATCAATTGACCTTGGTAATCCGAATCAATTAATCCAACGAGATTACCCAACACAATTCCGTGTTTATGACCGAGTCCTGAGCGCGGCAGAATCATCGCGGCGTAACGAGGATCTTCAATATAAATTGCCAGACCTGTTGGAATGAGCTCTGTTTGACCAGGGGCAAGCTCAATTGCGTTGTCAATGCAGGCACGTAAATCTAATCCAGCGCTTCCTGGGGTACCATAGCTAGGCATTTGCGAGCGCATCCGCTCATCGAGGATTTTGACTTGAAGAACTTGCACGATTGATAGTCCTCTTTAAGGTAAACGGGTGCCAACGATTGCAATGAGTTTTCTGGCGAGCTCTAGCTTGCTGGCGTGCCCTAGGTTTTTACTGCCTTTGTCGTCCACCACGAGAATTTCATTAGTATCAAGACCAAAGGTGGTGGGACCGATATTTCCTACAATCATTGGGATACCCTTGCGAATCCGTTTCTCTTTAGAGTGTTTACCCAAACGATCGGTTTCAGCAGCAAAGCCAACGCAGTATGGTTTTGATTTGCGCTTAGCCAACTTAGCCATATCGAGCAAGATATCGGGGTTCGAACGAAACTCTAAATGAAGTCCAGACTGCTCTTGACGCTTAATCTTTTGTGGGGCGCGATTGGCAATCGTCCAGTCAGCAACAGCAGCGACTGCGAAAAATACATCGCAATCGGCAGAGGCGAGCGTGGCACGATGCATCTCTTCACCGGTGATCACATTTGTCCGCTTAATCCGACCGGTGCTTTGCAAAGGAGTGGGTAAATCACAAGGGCCAGCGATGAGGTGAACTTCTGCACCCGCTTCAACAGCCGCTTGGGCAATCGCAAATCCCATTTTCCCCGAACTCAGATTGGTAATGCCACGGACTGGGTCGATAGCCTCAAATGTTGGACCGGCTGTAATGAGTACCCGTTTCCCACTTAAAACCTGCGGCTGAAAAAATGCAACTAGTTGCTCACATAGCTCAGAGGGCTCCAGCATCCGACCCATGCCAACTTCACCGCAGGCCTGGTCACCACTAGCAGGGCCAAGGATCGCGACGCCATCGTCTTGAAGTCGCTGGAGGCTTCGTTGGGTAGCAGGGTGAGCCCACATTTGCAGATTCATGGCGGGCGCAATTAATAGGGGGCAATCGCGTGCTAAGCACATCGTCGTTAGTAAATCATCCGCCAAACCAAGCGATAGTTTTGCCATGAGATCGGCGCTAGCAGGGGCAATCAAAATCGCATCGGCGTTACGGGATAGCTCAATGTGCGCCATATTATTGCTAATCCGTACATCCCATTGACTACTAAAGACCGGTTTGCCACTGAGGGCTTGCATGGTGACCGGCGTAATGAATTGCATGGCAGACTCTGACATCACTACTTGAACCTCGGCCCCCTCTTGAATCAGGGCGCGGACCAATTCAGCGGATTTATAGGCGGCAATTCCGCCGGAGATTCCTAAAACAATTTTTTTGTTTGCTAACGAGGTCATGCGCGGGTTCCAAATCGATTTGACTCTAGGGGCGGTCTTTAATGGCCCGTCGTATTTCGTTGATAACAATTAATGTAGCACCAATTGAGATGGCGCTATCGGCAATATTGAAGGCTGGCCAGTGCCAACCGTCATAGTGCACGTCAATAAAGTCAACTACAGCGCCATATAGCAAGCGATCGATGACGTTTCCGATGGCCCCACCAAGGATTAAGGAAAGGGCAAGACAAAACGGACGATCTTGGGTATTTTTCTGTAAGAGCCAAATAATCACAACGGCAGCAACAATCCCAATTACGGTAAAAAACCAGCGTTGCCAACCACCTGCCTGAGACAAAAAGGAGAAGGCGGCACCTGGGTTATAAATTAAGAACCAATTCAGAAAATCAGTAACCTTAATCGCCTGAGCCATCGGCAGACTCATTTGAGCCCACCACTTGGTGACTTGATCGGCAATCAATACTCCAAGGGCTAGCAGTAAATACCATTTGCTTGAGCCCTCTTGGTAAGATGCCTTGACCATATTTATGCGAACTGACGAAATTCACCAGCGCCATCAAGATTACTAATGCAGCGCCCACAGAGATCGGGATGGTTTGGATGGGATCCAGTATCGGCTGTGTGATGCCAGCAACGCGCACATTTTTGGTAGGCGCTTGGCTTCACTGTGATCTGAGTATTGCCATCGGCTGATAGCGCAACTTCTGATTTAGACGTAATCGTTACAAAGCGTAGATCCAGAGCAATCGATTGCAGTAGCTCATAATCAGTCGCACCCACTTGGATCAGCAACTCAGCTTGCAAGGAAGACCCAATCTTTCCGGCTTCACGTTCAAGCTCGATAGCTTTCGTAATGTCAGAGCGGATCTCACGAATGCGTTGCCATTTAGCAAGCAAGGATTGGGCGTCCTTGATTTCAGGAAAGGATCCAAATTCTTCGGTGAAGATCGATACGCTGTCGGCTGACTTGGCAAAGTGTGGGTAGCATTTCCAAGCCTCTTCAGCAGTGAAGCTGAGAAAGGGTGATAGCCATTTGAGTAAGTGTTGGCTAATATGAAATAAGGCGTTTTGAGCGGAGCGTCGACCCACTGAATTTGCGGGCATAGTGTAGAGACGATCTTTCAGAATATCTAAATAGAAGCCACCTAAGTCTTCAGAACAAAATGCCAATATTTTTGAGACCGCTGGATGAAATTCATAATCACGATAGTGTGCCTCAATCGTGTTTTGTAAGTCAGCTGCCAGCGCAACGCTATAGCGATCAATCTCTAGCCAATCGGAGGTAGGTAGATGATTTGTTTGTGGATCAAAATCTGCGAGATTCGCTAAGAGAAAGCGTAGGGTATTGCGAATGCGTCGATAGCTTTCAACGACCCGCTTCAAAATCTCATCCGAGATTGACATCTCTCCCGAGTAGTCGGTCGAGGCAACCCACAAGCGAATAATTTCAGCACCCAGTTTGTCAGCCACTTCTTGAGGCGCAATTACATTACCCACCGACTTACTCATTTTGCGACCTTGACCATCCACCGTAAAGCCATGGGTTAAGAGGGCACGATATGGGGGTTTACCATCGAGCATGGCACCCGTTAAGAGTGACGAATGAAACCAACCGCGATGTTGATCGGAGCCCTCTAAATAAAGATCAGCCCAACGACCTTCTGCACCCTCGGATTCCTGGCGATATAGAGTATTACGATGTGAACCACGCATCACATGCCAATGGGTGGTGCCCGAGTCAAACCACACATCCAGCGTGTCACGATTTTTCTCGTAGGCGCTTGCCTCATCGCCAATCAAACTTTCAACCGTTAGACTCTGCCAAGCCTCAATACCATTTTTTTCAACCAACTGAGCGACTTGCTCAAGCAGTTCTGGTGTGCGTGGGTGGGGCTCACCCGTTTCTTTATGAATTAAGAAAGCCATAGGCACGCCCCATTGCCGTTGACGTGAAAGTGTCCAATCGGGACGGTTGGCGATCATGCTGTGTAAGCGTTGCTTACCCCAAGCTGGATAGAAATTAGTACTCTCCACGCCTGCCAAAGCGGTTTCTCGTAATGAGGCCTTCTCATCAGCAGGTTTTTTATCCATGCTGGCAAACCATTGAGAGGTCGCACGGTAGACGATCGGAGTCTTATGTCGCCAGCAATGCATGTAGGAGTGCGTATAGGATTTATTCTTTAAAAGGCTGCCAGCCTCATCAAGCGCTTTCACAATGTTTGGATTGGCTTTCCAAATATATTGACCAGCAAAGAGCGGCAGGGAGGAGGCATACACACCATCGCCCATGACCGGATTGATAATGTCGTGATCAGCTAAGCCATGAGTCTTGCAGGACTTGAAGTCATCCTCACCATAGGCGGGGGCGCAATGCACTAGGCCTGTTCCGGTATCGAGTGTGACGTAATCAGCGCAGTAAATTGGTGCTAGGCGTTTGTATCCGGAGTCTAAATTCGCTAACGGATGCCAAAAGGAAATATTCTCAAGTGCTTTACCTTTACAACTTGCCAAAATCATTCCCTCTAGACCATATTGCTCTAAACAGTCCTTAACGCGATCTTTGGCTAACAATAGCAAGCGCTGATCGGTTTCAACTAGGGCATATTCAAGATCGGGGTGAACGTTTAAGGCTTGATTCGCTGGTAAGGTCCATGGGGTCGTGGTCCAAATCACCGCCATACCCGGTTTAGTGGGCAGTTCTTTTAAGCCAAATGCTTTAGCAAGTTGCGCATTCTGGTTGGTATCAAAGGCAAAACCAACATCAATCGCCGGATCCGTTTTATCTTGATATTCCACTTCCGCTTCCGCTAGGGCAGAACCGCAATCAAAGCACCAGTTCACCGGTTTTAGTCCGCGAAAGACATAACCCTTTTTCCAGATCTCGCCAAGCGCACGAATTTCATCGGCCTCATTTTGAAAATCCATAGTGAGGTAGGGCTGATCCCACTCACCAAGAACCCCTAAGCGTTGAAAATCTTTTTTCTGCTTTGCAACTTGAGCCTGCGCATATTCACGAGCTTTGGCTTGTACCTCAGCAGTAGGTAGGTTTTTGCCAAATTGTTTTTCAATTTGAATCTCAATGGGCATACCATGGCAATCCCAGCCTGGCACATAAATAGCGTCAAAGCCCATTAACCAGCGGGACTTGACGATCATATCTTTCAGAATCTTGTTGACCGCATGACCAATATGAATATCACCGTTGGCATAGGGGGGACCATCGTGCAAAATAAAACTGGGCTGCCCAGCATGAGCCTTGCGAATCGCCTCATAGACCTTATTGCGTTGCCACTCTTCCACCCATTTGGGTTCACGCTTGGGTAAATCACCGCGCATGGGAAAGCTGGTCTCAAGCAAATTGACCGGGTAGTTTGGGGATTTATCAGACATACAAATTTTTCTTTAGAAAGTATTGACGAGCCTTTTGGGCATCGTCTTGAATAGCAGCTTGTAGGGTGGTTAGGTCAGGGTATTTTCGTTCTTCATGCAATCGAGCTAGTAATTCTACGCAAACCACTTCTCCATAGATGGATTGGTCAAAATCAAAGATGTGGGTTTCTAAAAGGACCTGGCCGGTGCTCTCGACGGAAGGTCGCACTCCTATGCTTGAGACCGCAGGCAAAGGTCTCTCGCCCAAGCCATGCACTTGACTCACAAAAATACCACTCGTCACCGGTTTGGCATGCGGATGACGTGCGCAAACCGCTAAATTGATGGTGGGGAATCCAAGAGTGCGCCCCAGTTGCTTTCCATACAACACATGACCCGAAATTGAAAAAGGGCGTCCTAGTAGTTGTGTGGCACGCTGCATATCACCCTGATCAAGAGCTTGTCTTAGTAGTGAAGACGAGATTCGCTCTTCGCTCTCGAGAATGCTTGGGATGCGACTAACTTCAAAACCATACTGCTTACCGGCGGCCACCAAACTGTCAAAATTCCCTGCGCGTTTGGCGCCATAGCAAAAGTCATCACCAATGAGTATCCATTTGGTATTGAGCTTATCAATCAAGATGTTTTGTACAAACTCAGAGGGACTGAGTTGGGAGAAGGCTTGATTAAATTCTTCAATTGCAATCGTATCGACAGCACATTGCTTTAAGGCCATTAACTTATCGCGTAGATTTTGAATCCGGGGTGCCGCATCGTGCGGCGAAAAAAATTCTCGAGGGTGGGGCTCAAAGGTGAGTACACAAGGGCTTAGATGACGCGCGCGCGCACCCTCCACTAACTGCTGAAGTAATGCTTGATGACCGCGATGCACACCATCAAAGTTACCAATGGTTAGGGCGCATGGCGCTTGGGTCGGGGCGGGCTTAAGTCTTCGAAATACCTTCACAATTCGCTTTCAGGCTAGCCTTGAATTATATTGTTGGTCATGCATTCAATCGTTTCTTTAATTTCAGGGCGCGGCTCTAATTTCGAGGCAATTTACAAGGCCGCAAAAGCAAAATCATGGGATGTACGATTTACGGGCTTAATTGCAAATCAGCCCGAGGCCAAGGGGCTCGAGTTTGCGAAGTCAGTTGGCATTCCTATCGCGGTGATTGATCACCGGGACTATCCAAGCCGGGAAGCCTTTGACGAGGCATTGATGCAGCAAATTGATGCCTTTGGCGCAGATCTTGTGGTTTTGGCTGGCTTTATGAGAATCCTAACCCCAGGGCTCATTGAGCACTATGAGGGGCGCATGATGAATATTCACCCTTCCTTATTGCCACGTTTTCCTGGTTTGCATACCCATGAACGGGCCTTGGGGGCGGGAGATCGGGTGCATGGCGCCACAGTGCATTTTGTCAGCGCTGGCGTAGATGAGGGCCCGATTATTTGTCAAAGTGAGGTCCCTGTCCTACCCACCGATACCCCAAGTGAGTTAGCTGCTCGGGTTTTAAAGACGGAGCATCAAATCTATCCACTAGCCGTTGAGTGGTTTATTAATGGGCGTTTACATCTTGCAGGTAATCGAGTGAGTGTTGACCCACCTGAGTTACAGTACATTCCTTTCCCATAAGAACGGCGAGTTCATGACGCGATCCTCCTCTACCGCTTCAAAGCGGATTTCCAAAGAAAAGAAGTATGCGAAGAGTAAGGATGCCAAAGCGCCTGTACTGATTAATCCCCAAGGGCAAAAAAATTATTCGCATGCGAAGGCGTTGCCGCAGCACGTTTTGCATCTTGAGCAGTTGCTTCCTGAGTTATTGCAATTTGACCAACCAGCCGATCGGGTTGTTAGTCGTTACTTTCGTGCGCATCCCAAATTGGGCAATCGAGATCGCGCCCTAATTGCTGAGGCTGCGTTTTCTGTATTGCGTCGCAAGCAGGAGTTTTCTCAATTTGCAGCCAGTGGCTCTGGCTCCCTAGCCCGCCGTTTGGCCTTGCTGGGCTTGGTTTCAGCCTTATCTGAAGGGGGGCTTGGGACCGCAAATCGACTAGAGAGCGCACTCGCTGATTTGGCTTTTGTTATACAAAAGGAGGAGTACGAGTGGCTAAGTCGTTTTGGCCAAGTTGATCGTGATGCGCTGGGGCGATTGGTAAAACATAATTTGCCGGAATGGCTTTGGAACGCGATTGTTCAGTCTTTTGGTGAGGAAGAGGGCGGTCGTTTGGCTGAGTCTCTCATGAAGCCGGCACCACTGGATTTGCGTGTGAACACTTTAAAGACCTCGCGCGATCAATTACTGATGCAAATGAATCAAAGTGCGAATCGATTTGAGGCGCACCCAACGCCCTATTCCCAGGATGGAATCCGTATTTTTGGAAAACCCGCCCTACAAAGCTCGACCTGGATGAAGGATGGCTTGTTTGAGGTTCAGGATGAGGGTAGTCAAATCCTATGTCACTTGCTCGATCCCAAGCGTGGAGAAATGGTGGTTGATTTTTGTGCTGGAGCCGGCGGCAAGACTTTGGCCTTGGGTGCAATGATGCGTAATACCGGCCGCCTATATGCATTTGATACCTCTGAGCGACGCTTAGCCAACTTAAAACCACGTCTAGCTCGTAGTGGCCTATCCAATGTGCATCCTATGTGGATTGATAGTGAGAGAGACCCTAGAATCAAGCGTCTTGCAGGAAAAATTGACCGAGTCTTAGTGGATGCCCCCTGCAGCGGCTTGGGGACTTTGCGACGCAATCCCGACCTGAAGTGGCGCCAGACACCAGCTGAGATCGCTAAATTGGCCCCCACGCAACTAGCCATTTTGGAGTCGGCAGCTCGTTTGCTAAAACCAGGGGGTCGTCTGGTTTACGCCACCTGTAGCCTTTTAGATCAAGAAAATCAAGAGCTTGTAAACCTTTTCCTAGAAAAACACCCCGATTTTGAGCTTTTATCCGCCAAGGAGACCCTAGGACACCATTTTTTACATGATGGAATTCCGATTGGCACCAGTAAGGACAAGCCTTGGTGGCAACTTTTACCCTCACAGCACGGAACCGATGGATTTTTTGGGGCAATTATGCAGCGAAAGCCTTAAAATAAGGGGTTAAGAGCATGATCGCAGTTAATGAGGGAGATTTGTTTGGAGATGAGCGCCATTTCTAGTTTGCATGATGAATTAATTCAGTGGTTGGCCCACGGTTACTTGGACTGGGCTTGGTGGCAGATCGTGATCTTTACCCTGGTCATGACCCACATTACGATTGCTAGTGTTACGATTTTTTTACATCGTTGTCAGGCGCATCGAGCACTCGACCTTCACGCTATTCCCTCTCATTTCTTCCGGTTTTGGTTATGGCTCACTACTGGAATGGTAACTAAGGAGTGGGCCTCGGTTCATCGTAAACATCATGCGAAATGCGAGTCCGTTGAAGATCCACATAGTCCGCAAGTTTTAGGAATCGACACAGTTCTTTTGCGCGGTGCAGAACTCTACAAGGTAGAAGCTGCAAAGAAAGAGACACTGGAAAAATTTGGTCACGGTACTCCCGATGACTGGATTGAGCACAATCTCTATTCGCGCTTTACATGGCAAGGCGTTGGTCTCATGCTCATCATCGACCTATTTTTATTTGGTGCGATTGGCGCAACCGTTTGGGCTGTGCAAATGCTATGGATTCCGATTACCGCTGCAGGCGTCATTAATGGAATCGGCCACTATTGGGGATATCGGAACTACGACTGTGAAGATGCATCAACCAATATTGTGCCGTGGGGCATTTTGATTGGTGGAGAAGAGCTTCATAACAATCACCATACCTATGCAACGAGCGCCAAGTTATCAAACAAATGGTATGAGTTTGATATTGGCTGGGTTTACATTTGCGCTTTGCGCTCACTCGGTTTGGCAAAGGTCAAGAAAGTCCCGCCTAAGCCCGTTCTCGCAGAAGTTCGTCCCGCCGACGATCAAACTCTAGAAGCGATTATTGCCAATCGCTACGAGATCATGGCACGTTATAGCAAAACCCTAAAGCGCTGCATCGCAAATGAATTCCAGCACATGCAAGAATTTGCATCGCACCTGAAGGATGCACGTGATTGGCTTTATAAGGATGAAGCTAAATTGACTGCCCTTGAGAAAGAAAAGCTTGAGGAGCTCATGAAAACGAATTCTCAGTTACGCAAGATGATTGAGATGCGTCGTGAGTTGCATGCAATTTGGGGTCGCTCCAATGCTACTCGTGAGCAATTACTGGGACAGCTGCGTTCATGGTGCAATCGAGCCGAAGAGGCTGGGCCACACTCCCTTAAGGAGTTTTCGCTTCGCTTGCGGCGCTACTCTAATCCAGCCTAATAAAAAACCCGTTCATATGAACGGGTTTTTAGTTTTGACGTTAAGACAAATTACTTAATCTTGGTTTCTTTATAAGCAACGTGCTTGCGAGCTTTTGGATCAAATTTCATGATCTCCATTTTCTCGGGTTTGGTGCGTTTGTTTTTGGTGGTAGTGTAAAAGTGACCAGTACCTGCGGTCGACTCTAACTTGATTTTCTCGCGTGCGCCTTTAGCCATGACTCAATCCTTAAACTTGACCACGGGCACGAAGATCTGCCAAAACAGAATCAATACCATTCTTGTCGATTAAACGAAGTCCAGCATTGGTTAAGCGAAGGCTAACCCAGCGATTTTCAGACTCAACCCAGAAACGACGATTTTGCAAATTAGGCAAAAAGCGACGCTTTGTTTTGTTATTTGCATGGGAAACATTATTGCCGACCATCGGCTTTTTCCCAGTGACTTGGCAAACTTTTGCCATGACACACTCCTTCAGTACGAAAAACATCGATTGTAGCAGGCATCTGCTATTTGACGCTAGGGTTTCGTCAATATTCCAAATGCAACACGCTAATAAGTTAGTAAACACTCTCATTTAGGGGCTTTTCTATAAGGCCCGCATCCGAAAATGAGAAAAAACCGTGCTTTGCCACGATGCAATGGTCGAGGAGTGCAATATTGACCCAGTGGAGTGCTTGCCTCAGTTCATGGGTAATGGCCTCATCATTGGGGCTGGGAAGTGGGTTGCCCCCCGGGTGGTTGTGGGCAATCACCAAGGCGCTGGCATTGCGATTGAGGCATTCTTTAATGATTTCTCGGGGGTAAATGGCCGTTTGATCAATCGATCCCCGAAATAGCTCTTGGCACTCTATCAAACGATTACTGTTATCTAAGTACAGGCAAAGAAATACCTCGTGCTCCAGCCTGGCAATTTTGGTTTGCAAAAACTCCCTGACTTGGGTTGAGGATGAGAATATTGCTTGCTGAGAGAGGCTTTCATGAAGACAGCGTTTCACCAGCTCATAGGCAGCTTTGATTTGAGCCCATTTTGAAGGCCCTATTCCATGGCAGCGGTAAATATCAGAGACAGGCGCATTCACGAGGCCTTGCATCCCTCCAAATTGACTGAGCAGATCCTGGGCTAAAGAAACAGCGCTTTTACCTTTAACCCCAGAACGCAGAAAAATGGCTAAGAGCTCAGCATCGGATAGGGAGGCGGCGCCTTGGCGGATTAATTTCTCACGGGGCTGTTGTGCTTTTGGCCATTGCGAGATTGGGTGATTCTGTGTCTCTCTGGCTACAATGGCAGCATGAGTGAGCCTACCGTTTCCCCCGATTCTTTCTTGACCATCAACTATCGATTGACCCTCCCTGGCGGGGAGGATTACATCAACACCTTCGACGATCGGCCGGCGACGATGCAATTGGGTACGGGTCAATTCGCCCCCTGTTTTGAAAAGGTTTTGTTGGGAGCAAAAGTGGGTGAAAAGCGCTCAGCTGTTCTAAGCCCACAGGACGCGTTTGGGGAGCACAAGCCAGAGCTCATCCAGTGGGTGGGTATGGATGTATTGTTAGCCAATACCGATGAAGTTCCGGAATTTGCCCCGGGCGATATGATTGAATTTAATGCGCCTAGCGGTGCACAATATGCAGGCGTATTGCAATCCATTAATGAAGAGGGTGCATGGTTTGATTTCAACCATCCCTTAGCAGGTAAGCAGTTAAGTTTTGAAGCAGAAATTATTGCCATTTTGTAATCAAGATCCATGCAAAGCAATCCATTACCGTCTGAAAGTGATGAAATACTCTTGGCGCAGCCCAGGGGGTTTTGTGCGGGCGTCGATCGAGCGATCAATATCGTGAATGAGGCGCTTAGTCGCTTTGGCGCACCGATTTATGTGCGTCATGAAATCGTGCACAACAAATACGTGGTTGATGAGTTGCGCGCGAAAGGTGCGATTTTTGTGGACGAGATTGATGAAATTCCACGTGGAGCGATTGTGATCTACAGTGCTCATGGGGTTTCTCAGCAGGTTCGCCAAGACGCCGCCGAGCGCGGCTTGCAAGTCTATGACGCAACCTGCCCTTTGGTTACCAAAGTGCACGTTGAAGTGGTGAAGTTGTGCAAAGATGGGTTTACGGTATTCATGATCGGTCATGCTGGCCACCCAGAGGTTGAGGGAACCATGGGGCAGGTCGAGAGTGGCATCTTCCTGATTGAGAATTTGGAGGATGTGGAGAAACTCAATTTTTCAGCTGACGAGCGTTTGGCATTTGTAACCCAAACGACCCTATCGGTTGATGAGACCAAAGAAATTGTGAATGCGCTCACCAAAAAATTCCCTAAAATTATTCAACCGAAGAAGCAGGACATTTGTTACGCCACTCAAAATCGACAAGATGCAGTGAAATTTATGGCGCCCCAAGTTCAATTGGTGATTGTCGTGGGAAGTCAGGCGAGCTCGAACTCTAATCGTCTGCGCGAATTAGCTGAAAAATTAGGCGTACCGGCCTACATGGTCGATGCTCCCGATCAACTTCGCCCCGAATGGTTTGAGGGCAAGAAGCGAGTTGGTTTAACCGCAGGCGCATCAGCGCCAGAGAGTCTTGCGCAAGCAATCGTGGCTCGGATTCAAGAGTTTGGCCCACGTCAAATTCGATCTTTAGATGGGGTTGTGGAGGATGTCACTTTCTCCTTACCAAAAAATCTGACGCATCCCGTTTAATTCTGATGACTGTTTAACTTGGAGGATTTGCTCATGAAACCATATCAAAAGGTGTTTTCATATAGCGTGCTTTCGCTTACGACGGTGGGCTTGTTAGTTGCCTGCGGCGGTAAGGCAAATGATGGTGAGGTGAAGATCGGTCATGTGGCTCCACTGACTGGATCGATTGCTCATATGGGTAAGCAAAATGAAAACGGTGCTGTTCTGGCAGTTGAGGAGCTCAATAAAGCTGGACTGATGATCAATGGTAAGAAGGTGGTGCTGAAGTTAGTGCCAGAAGATGATGCAGCAGACCCTAAAACAGCCACCCAGGTTGCTCAAAAATTAGTTGATGCAAAAGTCGTCGCAGTCGTAGGACACTTAAATTCGGGGACTACGATCCCAGCTTCGAAGATTTACCATGATGCTGGTATCACTCAAATTTCTCCATCGGCAACCAACCCTGAATACACCAAGCAGGGCTTTAAAACCGCCTATCGTTTAGTGGCGACCGATGCACAACAGGGCCCAGCTCTAGCTGATTATGTGGCCAAGAATTTAAAAGCAAAAGTGGTGGCAATCATTGATGACTCGACCCAATATGGCAAGGGTCTCGCAGATGAGTTTGAGAAAACAGTGAAAGCTGCTGGTATCAAGGTATTGCCACGTGAGGCAACCAATGACAAGGCAACTGACTTTAAGGCCATTCTCACCAAGGTGAAGGGGGGTAAGCCCGATGTCATCATGTATGGCGGAATGGATGCCACGGGCGGCCCTTTAGCCAAGCAAGCCAAGGAATTGGGAATCAAAGCGAAGATCGTGGGCGGCGATGGAATTTGTACTGATAAATTGGCTGAGTTAGCTGGCGATGCAATCAATAATGTGGTTTGTTCAGAAGCTGCGATGACCCTCTCAAAAATGGAAGCAGGGCCCGAGTTCCAGAAAAAATATAAAGAGCGCTTCAATATTGATGTCGATATCTATGCACCATTTTCCTATGATGCGGTTTATGTGATTGTCGATGCGATGAAGCGTGCTAACTCAGTTGAGCCAGCCAAGATCTTAGCCGCGATGCCTCAAACACAGATGAAGGGTTTGATTGGCAATATTGCATTTAATAATCAGGGTGATCTCAAGGAAAGCGTGATCACCTTATACGATTACAAGGATAAGAAGAAGTCAGTCCTCGAAATTATTAAGATGCAGTAATTTGATAAGCACCCAGCGCGGTGCTTATTTTTTATAGACTGATTGTCGATGGATATTCTGCTACAGCAGATTTTGAATGGCCTAGTGCTGGGTAGTATCTATGCCTTGATTGCATTGGGCTACACCATGGTCTATGGGATCTTAGGAATCATTAACTTTGCTCATGGCGAGGTTTTGATGATTGGCGCATTGGTATCCCTCACCCTCATCACATTCATTACGCAATTACCGCTGGGTTTACCACCATGGGTATTACTAGTTTTAGTTTTATTGATGACCATGGCAGTATGCGCGTTGGTTAGCTATTTGATTGAGCGTTTTGCTTATCGGCCTTTGCGTCAAGCACCACGTTTGGCACCATTGATTTCTGCGATTGGCGTCTCGGTCTTATTGCAAACCTTGGCCATGATCATCTGGTCTCGTAATCCCATGACCTATCCTCAGTTACTACCATCGACACCCATCGAGATCTTGGGTTCAGGAGCAACCATTACGGGTAAAGAAATTGTGATTATTGTCACGTCTTTTTTAGTTATGGCTTTATTGCTTCTGATTGTGCAAAAGACCAAGCTCGGACGGGCGATGCGCGCAACGGCTGAGCAGCCGAACGTGGCTGCGTTGATGGGTGTTAATCCCAATCGGGTCATTTCGATCACGTTTATGTTGGGAGGCGCGCTGGCAGCCCTTGCCGGGATCATGATGGCCACCAACTACGGTAATGTGCATTTCTCAATGGGATTTATTCCTGGATTAAAAGCTTTTACTGCTGCAGTACTGGGCGGTATCGGCAATATTCAGGGGGCGATGTTAGGTGGACTGTTGCTTGGTCTGATTGAGGCGATTGGGGCTGGTTACATCAGTGATTGGACTGGTGGTCTCTTAGGATCCAACTATCAAGATATCTTTGCCTTCATGGTCTTGATCTTAGTATTGGTATTTAGGCCTCGCGGCTTGCTGGGTGAGCGAGTATCGGATCGTGCTTAAACCATTTTTTCATCGCACGTCTCGTCGTGATCAACAACGATTTTGGATCGCGAGTACGATCGCATTACTAGCTCTACCTTGGATCATGGGCTCGGTTGGCGGTAACTACTGGGTTCGGGTATTGGATTTTGCCTTGCTATACGTTGTTCTCGCATTGGGCCTCAATGTGGTGATTGGTTTTGCGGGTTTACTCGATTTGGGCTATATCGCTTTTTATGCAGTGGGCGCCTATAGTTATGCTTTACTAGCTTCGCCCCATCTCACTACGCAATTTCCTGCCATCGCCGCTGTTTTTCCAACCGGAATTCATTTTCCATTGTGGGGTGCACTCATCCTCTCTTTTGGATTGGCCGCGATCTTTGGGGTGCTTCTTGGATTTCCAACCCTAAAGTTACGCGGCGATTATTTGGCGATTGTGACCTTGGGCTTTGGGGAAATTATTCGGATCTTCTTAAATAACCTTGATCGCCCCCTCAATCTAACAAATGGGCCTAAAGGGATTGGCAGTATTCAGCCAATCGAGCTCTTTGGCATCAATCTCTTAAAGCCAATGAATATCTGGGGTCTAGAGATTCCATCACTATATTTACTCTTCTATTTTTTCTTAATCCTTGCCGTTCTAGTTGCCATTGTCTGCTCGCGTTTAGAGCATTCTAGAATCGGTCGTGCCTGGGTGGCGATTCGGGAGGATGAGATCGCCGCGGAGGCGATGGGGATTGACACTCGTAATATGAAGTTATTGGCGTTTGCGATTGGCGCAAGTTTTGCAGGTGCCGCAGGTGTATTATTTGCCGCCTTTCAAGGCTTTGTATCACCCGAGTCCTTTACTTTATGGGAGTCGATTGTGGTTTTAGCCATGGTGGTAATGGGTGGGATGGGGCACATTCCAGGGGTGATTCTTGGGGCAATCTTGCTCGCTGTTTTTCCTGAGCTGTTACGAAGCATTGCAGCCCCGATTCAGCAATTTGTCTTTGGGTCGGTTCTTGTTGATACCGAAATTATTCGTCAGTTACTGTATGGCTTGGCGCTGATCCTCATCATGCTCTATCGACCTAATGGAATTTGGCAAAAACCCGATACTTTGAAAGCCTCAAACGGATGAGTGATCTCTTAACAATTTCTGGAGTATCGAAGCGCTTTGGAGGCATTCAGGCGCTTGATGATGTGGGTATTCGTGTACGGGAGGGCACAATCGCTGGGCTTATTGGGCCTAATGGCGCCGGCAAGACCACTTTCTTTAATGTCATCACTGGCTTATATCCAGCTGATCAGGGTGCGTTTGAGCTCCAGGGTCGCCCATATTCCCCTCATTCAGTATCTCAGGTCACCCAAGCGGGGATTGCTAGAACCTTTCAGAACATTCGCTTATTTAAAGAAATGACCGCCTTGGAGAACGTCATGGTGGGATGCCATTGCCGCTCATCCATTGGTATATGGGGCGCGGTCTTGGGCACACAATCCAATCGACGTGAAGAGCGCGACATCCGTGAAAAATCACTTGCCTTGCTCGCGTATGTTGGCTTGCAAGACTATGCACGACATAAGGCTAAAAATTTATCCTATGGGTACCAACGACGTCTTGAAATTGCCCGTGCTTTAGCCACCGAACCGATTCTATTGGCTCTTGATGAGCCAGCTGCTGGGATGAATGCCAGCGAGAAGCTGGAACTAAAAGAATTAATCCTAAAGATCCGAGCTGATGGCAAAACAATTTTACTCATTGAGCACGATGTACATCTCGTAATGAGTCTTTGTGATCATTTGACGGTGCTTGATTATGGCAAGGTGATTGCCGATGGATTGCCCGATGCAGTACGCAGTCATCCAGAGGTGATTCGGGCATATTTAGGCGGGGCGGCGGCATGAGTACGACACCTCTTTTAGAGATCAAGCATCTGAAGTTGTCGTATGGCGGAATTGCTGCCGTTAAAGGGATTGATTTTTATATCAACGCAGGAGAGTTGGTTACTTTGATCGGGGCAAATGGGGCGGGTAAAACGACGACGCTAAAAGTAATTGCCGGTCTTCTAAAGCCAAGCGCTGGATCGATTCAATTCTTAGGGCATGCGATTGGGGGCAAGCCGGCCTATGAGTTGGCTGCGCTTGGGATTGGATTGGTACCAGAAGGCCGAGGAGTGTTTGCCAGGATGACCATTTTGGAGAACCTGCAAATGGGCGCATACATCCGCCAGGGTTCTCAGTCGTCGGAGAGTATTGATCAGGACCTTGAGATGGCGCTTACAACCTTTCCACGCCTGCGTGAACGTTTGTTCCAATTGGCCGGCACCCTCTCTGGTGGGGAGCAGCAAATGGTAGCGATTGCTCGGGCGATGATGGCTAAGCCAAAGCTTCTCTTACTCGATGAGCCCTCGATGGGTCTGGCACCGCTCATGGTAGAAACTATTTTTGAGGTGATTCAAAACCTCAATCAACAGGGCATGACGATTTTGCTCGTTGAGCAAAATGCCCGCTTGGCCCTATCGATGGCAGACCGTGCCTATGTAATGGAGAGTGGAGCGATTACCCTATCGGGATCGGCTGATCAGTTATTTAATGACGACCGGGTTCGCGAAGCGTATCTGGGGGCAGATGCAAAAATCAAAGAGACTAAAGAAACTTAAGTCAGTTTCTTCAGCAGAACCCGCAAGGTAGCGCACATTTTGAGAATTTCCTCTTCGGTGACATTGAGGGCGGGCATAAAGCGCAATAGATCGGGTCTAGGCGAATTAATCAGCAGGCCCTCGGGTTCATGCTCTCTAGCAAGCTCGACCAAGGAGGGGCCAATATCCTTACCCAACATGAGTGCCCGAAGCAGTCCTTTGCCACGTTCGCCTTTTAGCCCGAACTCAGAACAAAGTTTCAGCAATTCACTTTGCAAGAATGCTCCTTTTTGAATCACTGAGTCCAAAAAGCCAGGAGCTAAGAGTTGTTCAATCACACTAATCCCGACCGCAGTCATCAAAGCATTGCCATTGTAGGTACCCCCTTGATCCCCGGGTACAAAGCAGGCGACTGCATCGGTGCATAAAAGGGCCGCGAGTGGAACGCCTCCACCAATTCCTTTACCAAGGGTCATGATGTCGGGCTCAATCCCAAAGTTTTGGTAGGCAAACAATTTACCGGTTCTTCCAAAACCAGCCTGCACTTCATCTACGATGAGCAATAGATTGTGCTCTTTAGTGAGCTGACGTAGTTCTTTCATGAAGGCATCATCAGCAGGGATGACGCCACCTTCACCTTGGACAGGTTCAAGCATAACGGCGACGGTTTTATCGGTGATGCAGCGTTTGACCGATTCAATATCGTTAAGATCAGCCTTTGGAAAGCCTGGCACTTGGGGGGCGAAGAGAGTATCCCAGCCCGGCTTGCCCGATGCACTCATCGTTGCTAAGGTCCGCCCATGAAAACTATGATCGAAGGTAATGATTTCGTAAGCGCCGCCTTTATGAATCTGCCCCCATTTACGAGCAAGCTTGATCGCGCCCTCGTTGGCTTCTGCCCCACTGTTAGCAAAAAACACTTTGTTAAAGCAGCTGTGGCTAGTTAGTAAATCGGATAACCGAATCATCGGTTCGTTATAAAAAGCAGGGCTAGGGTTAATCAATTTCTGGGCTTGAGCGTTTAACGCAGTAACAATGCCAGGATTACAGTGCCCCAAGCAATTCACGGCCCATCCTTGGAGGAAGTCCAAGTAGCGCTTGCCATTTTGATCGACCAACCACGAGCCTTTGCCCTCCATCATGATGATGTCCGGCCGCTTGGTGATATACATCACCGAATGGGCATCAACAGGACGAGGATCAGAAAGTTGATTCATAGCACAATCATACAAAAGATCGTTGTAAAAAGGGAATTTGCCTTCAGGTACAGAAAACTAGGCATATGCTAGATCAGCCTCGCTCGTGAATGAGTCGGCATAAAACTCATCCTCGGGCAGACCGCATTGCTTAACAAAGTCCGTTTGGGCTGATTGAATCACAATTGGAGCCCCACAAGCATAAACTTGGAATGCGCTAAGATCCGGAAAGTCTGCCATCACGGCACGGTGAACAAAGCCTGTCCGGCCAGTCCAGTGATCTTCTGGTAGCGCGTCAGAAATAACCGGAATGTAATGGAAGCGAGGTAGGGTACTAGCAAACTCCTGACAAAGAGCATCCATGTAGAGATCTTTGGGGCGTCGGCCACCCCAGTAGAAATAGACCTCACGATCAATTTTCTTCTCACGCATATGCAACAGAATGGATTTGATCGGAGCAAAGCCTGTACCGGATGCTAAGAAAATAATGGGTTTCTGAGTATCCTCACGCAAGAAAAAACTTCCTTGGGGGCCTTCAAAACGCAAGATATCTTTTTCTTTGATTGCATTACCATCAGCTCCTTGACCAAAGAGGGGGTCAGTAAAAAGACCGCCTGGCAGATGGCGAATGTGCAACTCAATGGGGCCCTCTTGATGTGGGGCGCTGGCAATCGAATACGCACGACGTTTATTGTCTTTAAGTAAAAACTCCAGATACTGACCGGCTAAAAATTGAAAACGTTCACTTGCAGGCAATTGCAGCTGAAGAATTGCAACATCGTTACTTGGATATGCAATTGTCTGAATCCGACAGGGTACTTTGCGCACTGGAATATCGCCACCGCCCTGGATTTCGCGAACGTCGATTAGAACATTAGATTTGGGGTGGGCGCAGCATAAAAGGGTCGCGCCCGCGGTTTCGTCGAGGGTGCTCAGGGCACTTTGGCTGTGGTCTCCATGCTCAATTCGGCCCTCGAGCACTTTGCCCTTGCATGATCCGCAAGCACCATTTTTGCAGCCATAGGGTAGTTGAATGCCCTGGCGAATAGCAGCTTCCAGAACGGTCTCATCTTCGTCCACTGCGAATGTTTTGCCGCTCTTTTTAAGTTCCACCTGGTACTGCAATTCCACTTCTCCCAATAAATCATTACGATGTTAATTCTATGATCTCCAAAACCAGCCTATTTCGTCGCCCCCGAATCCTCATTATTGGATGCGGTGATATCGGTATTCGGGTTGCGCAGCAGCTGCAAGGCAATGCACTCGCTCAATCGCAAGGCCGACCCAAGCTCTTCGCATTAAGCAGTAGCCCTGAGCGTTTTACCGAACTTCGAAAGCATGGCATCACACCCATTGAAGGTAATCTTGACCATCCTGAGGCTTTATGGCGAATTGCCCATTTAGCAACAACCGTCATTCATCTAGCACCACCAGCACAAGATGGTGAGTACGATCAACGCACCCGCAATTTAGTACGAATTTTATCCCAGCAGGGACGATCTGTCAGACGCCTGGTTTACATCAGTACGACCGGGGTATACGGTAATCGCGATGGTGATTTTGTCGATGAGACCAGTCAATTACGACCCACCAGTCCGCGGGCGAAGCGGCGCGTGGATGCAGAACAAACACTTCGCTTTTGGGCGGCCTCACAAGGCGTTGCGTTAACTATTTTGCGCGTGCCCGGAATTTACGGACCTAATCGCTTACCAATTGAGCGCTTAAAAAACAACACCCCTGCTTTGCAAGAGCCGTTTGATGCGTATTCGAACCATATTCATGCAGATGATCTTGCTCGGCTCATTTGTGCAGCATTGTTTATCGGCAAACCACAGCGCGTGATTAATGCATGCGATGGTAGTGAGCAAAAAATGGGCGATTACTTTGATGAGGTCGCTTGCGCACTGCATTTGCCGAAGCCCCTGCGATTGCCGCCCGATGAGGTGCGAGCTCAGGTGGGTCCCATGATGTGGTCATTCATGGCCGAATCAAGGCGAGTTCGCAATCAACGAATAGGTGAACTAAAACGTCCCCTGAAATATCCTCGGGTTAAAGACTATTTGAAAACTTTGTAATTATTTCCAGCCGTCTTTCAGACCAACGCTGCAATTAAAGACCAACTTTCCTGGGGCGCTATCTTTACGATCAACCACAAAGTAGCCGTGGCGCTCAAATTGAAAACGATCTTCTGGCTCGGCGCTCTGCATACTGGGTTCCACATAGGCTTGAATCACCTTTTTGGAATCTGGATTAATAAAGCTCAGAAAGTCATTGTCACCGCTATCCGGGTGTGGATCGGTAAATAAATGCTCATATAGACGAACCTCAACAGGTAAGGCTTCTGCAGCATTAATCCAGTGGATGTTGCCCTTTACCTTGTAATTGTTAGAGTCTGGTGTGCCACTTTTACTATCAGGAAAATAGCGCGCATGAACCTCAGTGACTTTGCCCTGGTCATCGAGTTTGACACCGGTGCACTCGATGACAAAGCCATGACGTAAGCGTACACGCCCACCAGCCCCTCCATCTTTGGGTGGGAACAGACGGAAAAATCCTTTTTCAGGATTCATCTGAAAATCATCGGCCTCAATCCAAAGCTCACGTCCAAAATGAAACTCGCGCTTGCCCCATTCCGGATGGTGCGGATGCTTGGGGGCAGAACACGGTTCTTTTGCACCAACTTCATAGTTTTCAATCACAAGCTTGAGCGGATCTAGTACTGCGCTGGCGCGAGGGGCGCGCGCATCCAAATCATCGCGTAGAGCTTGCTCAAGAACACTCATATCAATCCAGCTATCGGCTTTGGATACGCCAATCCGTTCACAAAATAAACGAATGCTCTCTGGTGTGTAACCACGGCGGCGGATTCCGGCGATGGTTGGCATACGAGGATCGTCCCAGCCGTCGACGCGTTGCTCCTCAACGAGTTGCAGGAGTTTGCGTTTACTCGTAATGGTGTAAGTGAGATTGAGTCTGGCAAATTCGTATTGATGGGGTAAAGGGCCTTTAAAAACCCCGCACTCTTTCAGACTGTTGAGAATCCAGTCATACAGCGGACGGTTGTTTTCAAACTCGAGGGTGCAAATCGAGTGCGATACATTTTCAAGAGCATCTGAAATACAGTGGGTAAAGTCATATAAAGGATAAATACACCACTGATCGCCAGTGCGGTGATGATGAGCATGACGAATACGATAAATGACTGGATCACGCATCACGATATTGGGGTGAGTCATATCAATCTTTAGACGCACCACATGGCTACCATCGGGGAACTCGCCAGCACGCATTTTTTCCAAAAGTGCAATGTTCTCATCGGCCGATCGATCTCGATAGGGACTATTGACACCCGGTGTCGAAAAATTACCGCGATGACGATGAATTTCCTCCGCGCTTTGACTATCGACATAGGCTTTGCCGTGACGCATCAAGATTTGCGCAAACTCATAGAGACGTTCAAAGTAATCGCTGGCGTAATACAAATGCTCATGGCCCTGATGGTGCCAATCAAATCCCAACCAACGCACCGCATCTAAGATGCTATCGACATATTCCACATCCTCTTTAGTTGGATTGGTATCGTCAAGTCGCATATGGCAACGACCACCTGAAGGCAGGGAATCATAGTCTTTCGCTAGGCCATAGTTGAGGCAAATACTTTTGGCATGGCCAATATGCAGGTACCCATTTGGCTCGGGCGGAAAGCGAGTGACCACAGCTGGCAAAGGCTTGCCATTTGCATCAACGCGATTGGCATAAATACCCTTAGCTAAATCATGATCAATGATTTGCCGTAAGAAATTAGACGGTTCGACTGGGTTTGCAGATGGCGTGGACATCCCACTATTGTAGAGAAGACCGCTAGGGTGGTTCTGAAAGCCAAAAAATAAGGCCCGCAACAGCGGGCCTTAGAGGATCGCATCGATTTGTTATTGTTCGTCCACAAACACTTTTTCGCGACTCTTCTTCACGGCAGGCAAGGTAACCACAATCAGTAGTAGGAGCGCAGCAATGAGCAGACTCAAGGAGAGTGGGCGAGTGACAAAAGTTGTGAAATCACCCCTTGAAAGGAGGAGTGCACGACGGAAGTTTTCTTCCATCATCGGACCCAATACAAAGCCCAACAGTAATGGAGCTGGCTCGCAGCCAAACTTCACAAACATATAGCCAATTACACCGAATGCTGCAGTGACGTACACATCAAAAATAGAGTTGTTCACGCTATACACACCAATACAGCAGAACACCAAAATGGCGGGGTATAGGAAGCGGTATGGAATCTTGAGGAGACTAACCCAAACGCTAATTAAGGGTAAGTTCAGCAAAATCAGCATCACGTTACCAATCCACATCGAGGCAATCAAGCCCCAGAATAGGGTGGGATTGCTTGTCATTACCTGGGGTCCAGGCTGAATATTGTGAATGGTCATCGCACCTACCATCAATGCCATCACTGCATTGGGCGGAATACCAAGGGTTAACAGGGGAATAAATGAGGTTTGCGAGGCCGCATTGTTTGCAGCTTCTGGACCAGCAACACCCTCAATGGCGCCTTTACCAAACTCTTCGGAATGTTTGGAGCTCTTTTTCTCAACTGAGTAAGCACCAAAAGCGGCAAGGGCAGCGCCGCCGCCTGGCAAGATTCCTAACATCGAACCAATGGTGGTCCCGCGCAAAATTGAGGGGGTCATCCGCTTCACGTCATTCCAACTTGGAATCAGCGAAGTGACCTTGTTGAGGAAGGACTCGCCGGCACCTTTACGCTCCAAGTTCACCATGATCTCAGCAAAGCCAAACACACCCATGGCGACTGACACAAACCCGATACCATCAGTCAATTGAGGGATGTCAAAAGAGTAACGGGCAACGCCTGAGTTCACGTCGGTACCGATGAGGCCGAGTAGTAGTCCCAGCAAAATCATGCCAACCGCTTTGATGAGTGACCCGGATGCCAAAACCACGGCACCAATCAAACCCAAGACCATCAGAGAAAAGTATTCGGCAGGACCAAACTTAAAGGCCACTTCAGCCAATGGCGCGGCAAAGCCTGCCAAAATTAAAGTTGCCACACAACCAGCAAAGAATGAGCCCATTCCGGCAGTAAATAATGCAACGCCTCCACGACCGCGTTTGGCCATTTGGTAGCCATCGATTGCCGTTACCACCGAGGACGTTTCCCCGGGAATATTCAGTAAGATCGCCGTGGTCGAGCCCCCGTATTGAGAACCGTAGTAAATACCGGCCAACATAATGAGTGCGGGAGTGGGGGGAAGAGCGTATGTCGCTGGCAAGAGCATGGCAATCGTTGCCACGGGGCCCAAGCCTGGCAATACCCCAATTAAGGTTCCTAATAAACAGCCCAGAAAACAATAGAACAAATTCTGGACCGTAAATGCGGTCTCAAATCCTAAAGAAAGATTATTTAGTAATTCCATGTGATCGATTCCTGAGGATTATTCTAAAAATACCGGCATGATGGGAAACTGCAATCCAAGGCCGAAAATGAATGCAAGATAGCTAAAGGCTGCAAGCGCAACAGCATTTAGAACTGCACCTTTCCAGCCAAACTCATGGCTAACGCTTGCCGAAACAACCACCAAAATAATGATCGTAATTACAAAACCCAAGATAGGCAGTAACAAACCATATAAGACAACCGATCCGGTAATCCATAAAACAATCTTCCAGTTCCAGGGTGGCATCTCTTCAGGATCGGCCTTTTTGGAGAATGAACGAATTGTGATGAACAAACCGAGAGCGGTCATCAACACACCCAGCCAAAATGGAAAATAACCTGGACCCATCTTGGCAGCGGTGCCCATTTTGTAGCCAGTGGCAATAATGGCAAAGAATAGGCCGATGACCATATACATGATCCCAGCGCCAAAATCCTTTTTATTGCGAATGTTCAAAATCTGTCTCCTTTGTAGCGATTGCCGCCTTTTCGTAAAGGGCTATTTTTAGTCGATTTGTGATTGTAAGGGAATGAGCATGGGCATATTTAAGGGTTTGCCCTAATTCTGTGCCAATGCGATAATTCTGCGGATGAAAGTCTCCGAAATCCGCCAAGCCTTCCTTGATTATTTTGCCTCCAAGGGTCACCAAATCGTGGCTTCAAGCCCCGTGGTTCCTGGTGATGATCCCACCTTGCTATTTACGAATGCCGGGATGAATCAGTTTAAAGATGTCTTTTTGGGATTTGATAAGCGGCCATACCAGCGTGCCACAACCGCACAAAAGTGCATTCGCGCTGGTGGTAAACACAATGACCTTGATAACGTTGGGTATACCGCTCGTCACCATACCTTTTTTGAGATGCTCGGTAATTTCTCGTTTGGCGATTACTTCAAAGAGGATGCGATCCAATTTGCCTGGGAACTGCTAACTCAGGTCTTTAAGTTACCCAAAGATAAGTTATGGGTCACCGTCTATGCCGAGGACGATGAAGCCTACGATATTTGGGAGAAAAAAATTGGTGTACCGAAAGAGCGTATTGTGCGCATTGGCGATAACAAGGGTGCGCGGTATGCCTCCGATAACTTTTGGATGATGGGTGACACTGGGCCCTGTGGACCGTGCACTGAAATCTTTTATGACCATGGCCCAGAAATTGCTGGTGGCCCTCCGGGTAGCCCTGATGAGGATGGCGATCGTTTCATTGAGATCTGGAACAACGTCTTCATGCAATTTAATCGCGATGAGGCCGGTGAGATGCATCCCTTGCCTAAGCCTAGTGTTGACACCGGTATGGGCTTGGAGCGAATTGCTGCTGTTTTGCAGCATGTGCACTCCAACTATGAAATCGATTTATTTGTTCATCTCCTGCAAGCGGCAAAAGACGCGGTTGATCGTGCCGGGGCTAATGGTTGTGATTTAGATAGCCCATCGTTGAAGGTGATTGCAGATCACATCCGCGCTTGCAGCTTTATTGTGGTCGATGGAGTGATTCCAGGTAATGCGGGGCGCGGTTATGTCTTGCGGCGCATTGCGCGACGCGCGATCCGTCATGGGTATAAATTGGGGGCGCGTCAGGCCTTCTTTCATCAGTTAGTGCCGGCCTTGGTCGCTGAAATGGGCGATGCATATCCTGAGTTACGCCAAGCGCAAGATCGGGTCATGGATGTACTCAAGCAAGAAGAGGAACGTTTTTTCCAGACCATTGCCAATGGCATGGAGATTCTAGAATCTGCGCTTCAAAATAATCAATCTGTTCTAGATGGAGAAACCGCGTTTCGTCTGCATGATACGTTTGGATTCCCTCTCGATCTCACCGCCGATGTCTGTCGTGAGCGCGGAGTCAGTGTCGATTCAGCTGGCTTTGAGGCGGCGATGCAACGCCAACGTGATCAAGCACGGGCTGCCGGTAAATTTAAGATGGCACAGGGCTTGGATTACCGGGGCGAGCCTACCCAGTTCTTAGGCTACGAGCAAGTGTTGATTGAGAATGCTCGCATCACCGCTTTGTATCGTGATGGCAGCCCCGTCGACTCGATTCGGCCCGGTGAAAGTGCAGTCGTGGTTCTGAATCGCACCCCGTTTTATGCAGAATCTGGTGGTCAAGTCGGCGATCGTGGCGAGTTACGAACTGAGCAATCGCAATTCATCGTGGCGGACACTTTTAAGATTCAGGCCGATGTCTTTGGACATCAAGGTGAACTTCAAGAGGGCGAGTTAAGGGTTGGGGATATGGTTGAGGCGCGCGTGGATACAAGCTTGCGTGCTAAGACGATGCGTAATCACAGCGCTACGCATTTACTACACAAGGCCTTGCGCGAAGTCCTTGGCGATCATGTGCAACAGAAGGGTTCCTTAGTCGATGCCGACAAGACTCGATTCGATTTCACCCACACTGCACCCTTGACGAAGGCTGAAATTACTCGGATTGAGCAAATGGTCAATCATGAGATTTTGACCAACACTGCAACTGCTGCCAATGTGATGGCTTTGGAGGATGCGCAAAAGACCGGAGCCATGATGCTATTTGGCGAGAAGTATGGTGAGCGTGTGCGTGTACTTGAAATTGGATCTTCTAAAGAGTTATGCGGTGGAACCCATGTCAAGCGAACGGGTGATATTGGTAGTTTTAAGATCGTCTCTGAGGGTGGAGTGGCTGCTGGTATTCGTCGGGTTGAAGCGGTGACCGGCACGAATGTGATGGATTTTGTTCAAGGGCTTGAGTCGAAGATCCAAGAGGCGGCCCAGTTGTTAAAGACGGCTCCTCATGATCTGCCGCAACGCGTTAGTCAATTGCAAGATCAACTCAGACATGTTGAGCGTGAGCTCGAGCGCGTAAATGCAAAATTAGCTGCGAGCCAAGGCGATGATTTAGTCAATCAAGCAAAAGATCTGCAAGGCATCAAAGTGTTGGCAGCTCAATTAGATTCGGCTGATACAAAAGTATTGCGAGACACGATGGATGCTCTGAAGGCCAAATTAAAGTCAGCCGCGATTGTTTTGGCATCCGTTCAAGACGGCAAGGTAAGTCTCATTGCTGGGGTGACCAGTGATGCGACCAATCGGATCAAAGCGGGTGAGCTCGTCAATTTTGTGGCTCAACAAGTGGGCGGCAAAGGTGGCGGCAAGCCCGAAATGGCGATGGCTGGTGGTAGCGATCCAAGCGGTTTAAGTAAAGCGCTCGCTGCCGTTGATGCTTGGGTTGCCGAGCGGATTTAGCAATTCATCGCTAAAATGGCATTAAATAGGAGAATGAGATGAGTGAAGCAGGCTCGATTGTGGTTCATCGCGAAGTGGATGCCATTGGCATGAACTGCCCTTTGCCTATTCTGCGTACCAAGAAAACCCTCGCTGAAATGCAAACCGGTGAGGTCTTAAAACTCAAGGCAACCGATTCAGGCGCAACGCATGACATCCCCGCCTTTTGCAAACAAACTGGTAATGAACTGATCGCTACAGATAACGAGGGCGATACGATGGTGTTTTACGTCAAGCGCCGCTAGGATAATCTCGTACTTCGATCCAGCATTTTTTTAGTAGCTTCTAATACTTGACTGGGCTCTAGCATGTCAAGGCACTCACTTTTGCTATTGGCGGTATCAAAGCAGCCCGCTTTTCGGCAAGGAACACAATCACCCGGGCCTTGCAAAATGCACACCTTACCGACGATTTGGGTTCGACCTCGAAGTTGATAAGGGCGCTCGCCAATGAAACCATTGGGCCAGGGCCCAAAATTGGTAGGTGGTGTAGGTCCAAACAAAGCAATGGTTGGGATTTCGCAGGCGGCAGCAAGATGCGTTACTGATGTATCAACACCAATATATAAAGCCGCACCATCTAACAAGGTTTTGACTTGGGGTAAGTTGAGCTGCCCCTTAGTGTCAATGACCAATTGGGTGACCTCGTGATCGAGCAAGGACAGAATATCTCGGTTAAGGGAGAGATCCTGCTCTGCAGGCGATGCACTTAAGACCACTTGATACTTTAAGGCCACAAGATCTTTAATTAATTGAGCCCAATACCCTAAAGGCCAGCGCTTATAGCCATTGAGCGGACCCGGATGCAAAACAATATACGGTTGACGAAGTTGGCTTTGTAACACCGGGGTAAGGGCTTCGCTGCTTGGAGGAGTCACCGAGATTGGATTTGCAAAAAGGTCGAGACCCTTAGCGCGGTAGAAAGGTTCGAGAAGCTTGAGTTTTTCAACGATGACGTGTTGCTCAAAATAATCGACTGGAACCCAATGCATACAGATGGAGCGTTTCCATGCACTTTTCTGCCGACTCTTTGGGGTATCTTGTACCACTACACCAACACGGCGAAGCGCAGCAAGGGAACCAAAAAAATAGGCTCGATCGCTAGGTTGGGTGATGATGGCTAAATCGTAACGTTGGAATAGACGATTAAACAGTTTGAGGTATTCCCAAAGATTGGGATGTTCGGAGGTTTCAATCAGCTCATGAACTTCTGGATTGCCCTTGAGCATATCGAGCTTGCCGCGGTAACCCAAGAAATCAAATTGCGCCTTGGGCCAAATGCGACGAGCTGCTTCAATTAAAGGTGTGGTGACCAGCACATCGCCAATTTGTCGTGTGGCGATGAAGAGAACTCGGGTAGGATCGTTCATACCTGTATACCAGCCTTGGCCATAATTTTTTCGCGGACTCGCTTTGCATTCTCTGCTGCTTTAGACTGATCAGAGATTCGATGAAATAGATGAAATACCTCAGTTGACCATGCACCAGATTGACGTCGAATACCAGCATGTTGTAGTCGAAAGACAAAATCAGCATCTTCGTGACCCCAACCAGTCATAGACTCATCAAAACCACTAATCGTCAGCGCATCCTCTTTCCAGCAAGCCATATTGCAACCTTTAATGCGGCGCCAAACAAATTTTTGATAAACGCGCCACGCCCCCGGACCCAGCTTCAGTACGATGGGCCAGAACTTATTAATTCCACCATTTAAGCGATAGCTAATTAAATTGCTTTTGAAAGCTGCGAAGTTCCACCGCGGCCAACTTAGGATCTTTTGGGTTAATGATTCGCTTAGAAGTACGCGACTGCCGGTCACCATCATTTGAGGCTTAGCAAGCTGACGGTGGCGCTTCACAAAATCAGGTTGCACAATACAGTCCCCGTCTAAGAATATGAGGTATTCGCCCTGGGCAGCCAAAATGGCCTGATTGAGAATAATGGTTTTCCGAAACCCTTGATCCTCTTGCCATAAGTGTTGGATCGAGCGCTTGGAGCGCTCCTTCATGGAGCGTATTAGTGTTGCGGTTTCTGGTTTAGAGCCGTCATCAGCAATGATGATTTCAAAGTTTCGATCAGTTTGAGTTTCTAGTGATTCGAGGCAAAAGCGCAGGGCTTCTGGCCAGTTATAGGTCGCAAGTAGGATCGAGATTTTGAACATAAGCGATCCTAACCCTTTTGATTCTGAGCGCGTGCCATTTGCTGAAGTCGCCAAAGCTTCATATATCGATAATACGTGCCCTGTGCATTGGAGCACGCCAAGGAAAAGCCTTGAGGACCATCTAGAAATCCAGCTCGCAAAAAATAAGTTCGAATGAATGACCAGGCTCCGTGCAAGATAGCTTTGATAGGACTGCCGGTTTTACCTTTGGCGAATGCCTGTTGGGCGGAGTCGGTAGAGTAGCGCTCCATTTTTGCCTTGACTTGCTCGGCGTTCATGAAACTGTAATGCAGCATCTGATGCTTTAGTTTGAGAACGGGTCCCTGTGGGATTAAACGTTCATGTACTAAATCAGAGGAAAATCGTGCACTGCCCCGCTTAAAAAGGCGATCCACATAGTCGGGAGTCCAGCCAGAATGACGCATAAAGCGTCCGCAGTACCAGGATAAGCGTGGGATGGCATAGCAATCGGCATGCGGTTGATTAAGAACTGTTTTGATCTCTGCACGCAGTTCGGGGGTCAGGCGCTCGTCGGCATCAAGCGATAAGACCCAATCGCAGTTTGCTAAGTCAAGAGCCCGGTTCTTTTGGGGCCCAAAGCCGGGCCAATCGTCGGGGGAGCTTATTAGCGCCCCATGGGCTTTGGCAATCTCAAGGGTTTTGTCAGTGCTTTGGGTGTCTACCACTACAATTTGGTCAGCCAGCCCGTCTAAGGAGGTTAAACAATCCCCAAGATTGGCTTCCTCGTTCCGAGTGATGAGTATGACTGATAAGGTGGACATAATTCATTATATGAATGCTTCAGACCGTCAAGCCCTAAATCGATTAATTGGCTATTTGCGCCCCCATATCCGCCTAATTGTTGGCTCATTGGTGGCTATGGCCTTTGTGGCGGCGTCGGAGACCTCTATTCCCGCTCTCATGAAGCCCCTTTTGGATGATGGCTTTTCGGGGAAGATGAATGATCAGCTATGGTTAGTCCCAGTCTTTCTTGTCGGTCTGGCTATTGTGCGTAGCGGAGCTCAATTTCTCTCGAACTATTTGCTAACCAAAGTCATTAGTAATATTTTGTTGAAGCTGCGCGAACAAATGTTTACCAGACTCTTACGTGCCAAGACCGAGTATTACCAAAAAACCACGGCCTCGAACTTAATTAATGCAGTGGTCTTCGAGGTCAATAATGTCCTATCGATTATGGGCGGTATGTTGATCAGTCTGGTGCGTGATCTGCTAACCGTGATTGGTTTGATGGGGTATTTGTTGTATTTGAATTGGCGCTTAACCTTGGTGGTCTTTGTGATTTTCCCGATCATTGCCTATGTGATGAGCAAGATCAATAAACGCTTGCGTAGCCTCAATCGTCAACAGCAGAGTATGACTAGTGAGTTGGCGTATGTAGTTGAGGAGGCCGCAGCCGGTCATAAGATAGTGAAAGTGCATGGCGGTGAAGACTATGAGATGCGTCGTTTTATGGAAAAAGCCGAGCAATTACGCAAGTTCACACTGAAGGCAGCGGTTGCCGGCGGATTAAATCAGCCGATCACTCAATTAGTTGCCTCGATGGCTTTATCGGTCGTCCTAGTCATTGCCATCATGCAATCGGCTAGCCAAGGCGTCACAGTTGGGAGCTTTGCAGCCTTTATTACCGCGATGCTGTTAATCGTATCTCCGCTCAAGCACTTAGCTGATATTAATCAGCCTTTGCAGCGGGGGCTCACCGCTGCTGAGATGATCTTTCAGTTAATTGATCAGCCGGTTGAGGAGGAGAAGGCGCAAACATCGAATCTCAAGCGGCTTGAGAAGGCTCAAGGTGAAATTAGGTTTGAAGACCTTTCTTTCTCATACAACCAAGATGAGGGTCGAAAAGATGCCTTACGTAACATCAATCTCACGGTTAAGCCGGGCGAGGTGATTGCTTTTGTGGGGCCATCCGGTGGAGGTAAATCAACGCTAGTTAATTTGTTACCACGTTTTTATCAGCCCAAATCCGGTCGGATTTTGCTCGATCAAATCCCAATTGAGGAGATTGTTTTAACGGATTTACGTAAACAAATCGCTTTTGTGAGTCAAGATGTGATTCTGTTTAATGACACGATTGCAGCTAATGTCGCGTATGGCTCGAGCACTGGTGATGATATTGATCGCGGTCGTGTGATTGAAGCGCTAGAGGCAGCTAATTTGTCCAACTTGCTCTCTGAATTACCCGATGGAATTGATACGCCAATTGGGGATAACGGCAATCGTTTATCGGGTGGTCAACGACAACGCCTTGCGATTGCGCGCGCAATCTATAAAGATGCACCTATTCTGATTCTGGATGAGGCAACCTCTGCCCTGGACTCAGAGTCTGAGCGCCAAGTGCAAGAGGCGCTCGATCGGCTGATGGCCGGTAGAACCACTTTAGTAATTGCGCATCGCTTATCAACTATCGAGCATGCTGATCATATTGCTGTACTCGACCATGGTGAGATTGTGGAATACGGTCCCCATCGGGAGCTCATTGCCAAAAACGGTTTATATGCCGGTTTGCATCGCCTGCAGTTTAGCGAGGCAAGCTAGGCAATCGAATCAATTTAAGACAATATCGTATTGTTCTTGCCTAAAGCCAGCCTCAGCCTGGAGCCGAATTGGTTTTTGGATAAAGTCGCCGAGCATAGCTAAGAATTGATTCTCTTCCTCAAGGAATAAATCAATGACATCGGGTGAGGCAACAATGCGGAACTCTTTGGGATTAAATTGGCGATGCTCACGCACAATCTCACGCAAGATTTCATAGCAAATCGTCTGCGGTGTTTTCGTTTCCCCTTTGCCATTGCAAGACGAGCAGGGTTCACACAAAATATGAGATAGGGACTCGCGCGTTCGCTTGCGTGTCATCTCAATCAGTCCCAATGAGGAAAAATCGTTCACATTGGTGCGCACATGATCACGCGCTAAATTCTTCTTCAGCTCGCCAAGCACTGCTTCTTGATGGTCGCTCTGCGTCATGTCAATAAAATCAATGATGATGATGCCGCCCAGATTGCGCAAACGTAATTGACGGGCAATCGCTTGGGCAGCCTCTAGATTGGTTTTAAACACGGTGTCGTCTAAATTACGAGCCCCAACAAAACTCCCGGTATTGACATCAATAGTGGTCATCGATTCGGTTTGATCGATCATCAGATAGCCGCCTGACTTAAGATCGACACGCCGTCCTAGTGCTTTATTAATCTCAGAATCAATATCAAAGAGATCAAAGAGGGCGCGCTCACCTCGGTAGAGAGTCAGCTTGGAATTCAGTTGTGGCATAAACATCTGTGCAAACTGAGTCAAACGTTCAAAGTTTTCAGCCGAATCAATCCGAATCTGACTAGTCTCAGGGCCAGCCATGTCTCGTAATACCCGCTCGGCTAAATTGAGGTCTTGATGAAGAAGCGCGGGGGCCGCTTTTTCTTTGGCGCGTTGCGCAATTTGTTGCCAGGTGGTGCGAAGGTACTTCAGGTCAGAAATCAAGGTTTCATCGCTCACATGTTCGGCACTGGTGCGAACAATGATGTCGCCGGATTCATCTGCAGGAATCAGACCTTTCAGACGGTTTTTGAGTGCTTCGCGTTCCTCGGGATTTTCAATCTTTTGTGAGATGCCAATATGAATCTCTTGACCTAATGGCCGATGAATTTGTGGCAAATAGACCAAATTACGTCCCGCAATACTAATTTGGCGGGTGAGTCTGGCTCCTTTTGTTCCGAGGGGGTCTTTAAGTACTTGCACCAAGAGTGTCTGTCCTTCGAACAATACTTTTTCAATCTGACCACCAGTTTGCTGTTCGCCCAAATCATTAAAGTGAATGAATGCAGCACGTTCTAAACCAATATCAATAAAGGCTGATTGCATCCCAGGTAAGACCCGCGCCACCTTCGCCAAATAAATATTGCCCACAATTCCACGCTGGCGCGTACGTTCAATATGGAGTTCTTGAACGGCATTTTGCTCAATTAAAGCAACGCGTGTTTCTTGTGGGGTGATATTGATGAGGATTTCTTGAGTCATGATTAGGTTAAACCAAAACGTACATCTGCTACTCGTAGTAGTTGGGCAGTTTCAAATAAGGGAAGCCCCATGATACCGCTATAGCTTCCAGAAATCTCCTCAATAAACGTAGCGGCCATCCCCTGAATGCCATAGGCACCCGCCTTCCCAAATGCTTCACCGCTGCTGACATAGCGTTCAATTTGCTCATGGCTTAATGTCGTAAACCGTATCCTTGACTTTTGTAATACGCAGACCGGGATGCTTGTGGGCTCAGGGGTGATGGCAAGGGCTGTGTAAACCCAATGCGTCTGACCGCTCAAGACGTGCAATATCCGCATCGCGTCTTCTTGATCGTGCGGCTTTCCAAGGATTTCGTGATCGGGCGAGCCTGGAAGGCTTACGGTGGTGTCGGCGCAAAGTATTGGCGCCCAGGGAAGCTCGAGACTTACTTGGCGGCGCCGATGCCAACGCTTGAGAGCTGCGATACTTTTAGCAATGGTTACGCGTTGCGTGTAGTCTGCAGCACTTTCGTTTGCAAGAGCGAGCTCTAGAGACTCGGTATCCTCATCAGGCCCTGGCAGGAGTAGCTCGAAGCGTACTCCAATCTGCGAGAGTAACTCTCGGCGACGCGGGCTTTGCGAGGCGAGGTAAATAAAGTCATACTTCATGTTAAAAGATTTCCCATTTACTCACGATGATAGGGGTGGCCTTGCAGGATGGTCCAGGCACGATAGAGTTGTTCGATCAGCACTAGGCGAGCAAACGCATGTGGCAGGGTGAGGCTTGATAGTTTCCAGATTAGACCGCCATTTGCTTTGAGGCTTGGGTCAAGCCCATTTGCTCCGCCGATCAAGAACGCAATATCTTGACCATTTGCCCGCCAATTCTTGAGATGATCCGCAATCGCTTGAGTTCGCAGATCGATGCCATGCTCATCTAATGCAATGACGACCGCACCTTTTGGAATCGCTGCAATGATTTTGCTCGCTTCTTTAGCAGGATTAATATCCGGCTTTAGTTCTTTAAGCTCAATAACGCAGTCGCTGGGCATGCGTTTTTGGTATTCCTGGCATGCTCTAGATACCCAGTCTGGCATTTTGTGACCAACCGCAATAATCCAAAGACGCATGGTTTATTCGTCGCCAGCGTCTTCACTGGCTTTGACGAGCTTCTTGGTGCCGGACAATTTGACCCGAACCGGTTTGTCACCCCAGATTCCTTCGAGTTGGTAGTAGGCTCTAAGCATGGGCTGCAGGATATGAACCACAATATCGCCGCAATCCACTAGAACCCATTCACCCGTCTCCAGGCCCTCGATTGAGATCACTTCGCCCCCTTTTTCAAGAACCTTTTCTTTGACCGAGAGAGCCAAAGAACGGGTCTGGCGATTGCTGCTGCCAGTGGCAATGATCACGCGATCAAATAGTTCGCTAAGCTTGCTACTATCGTAGACACGAATATCTTGTGCTTTGACATCCTCGAGGGCGTCGATGATGGTGCGCTGTAGTTTTTTAATATCCATATGGCTTTTTGCTCATCTTACCTTGGATTGATAAAGGCCTTTTTCTAAAATAATGTTCCAGACCGATTCTGGCAACCATTGTTGAATGGCATCAGCGCTGGGGTGATGTGCCAGTAAAGGTCGAAGACTGCTCGATGCCAGATCAATGGAGAGTTCTTCATCTAAATAAATCAGGCCGCAGGGGCGTTGACAAAGCTCCTGAGTACTTCTGGTTTGATGATCTTGATAATGGGCCAATAGGGGTGGATGGTCTTGAAGTTGGATCGCAATCCGATAGGGAGGGCGACTTGCTACTGCCAGATGAATGTAATGCATTAAGTCGCGCCAATCATTCCAGGTGTAGAGCTGCAAAAAGCTATCGGCACCCATGAGCCAAATTAAAGCTGTTTGCTCACCATGAAGCCGTCGCAGAGCTTTGGCACTATCAATCGTATAGCTGGGCCCAGCCCGATCAATTTCCATGGTATTTACGCTGACTTGAGTGCTGAGTCCAAGTTGTTGGAGCTCGATCTTTAGGACCTCAGCGGCTGCAAGCGTCATGGCATAGCGATCAATCGCAGGGGTGATGTGCGCACCCTTTTGCCATGGCTCACCGCTGGGTAGCCACATGAGCTCATCGAGCTTTAGACGTTTAGCAAAATGCGCGGCAAGATGAATGTGGCCCCAATGCGGCGGGTCAAATGTGCCCCCTAGGATACCGATGGTTTTATTCAAGAATGATTCGCCTTAAACCTCAGATAGCCAATCGCGTGGCTTGAGATAGCGCTCATAGAGGCGAGCTTCCGGTGTCCCTGCTTGGGGCTGCCAGTTGTATTTCCAGGTGACAACAGGTGGCATGGACATGAGGATGGATTCCGAGCGCCCACCCGATTGAAGACCAAAGATAGTTCCTCGATCAAAGATGAGGTTGTATTCCACATAGCGACCCCGGCGGTATTCTTGAAAATCACGCTCTGCCTGGGTATAGGGCTCTTGATAACGGCGCTCAAGAATTGGTAAATATGCTTCGATGAATGCGTCTCCCACGGAGCGCATCATGGCAAAACTTCTCTCAAATCCCAACTCATTGAAGTCGTCAAAGAAAATACCGCCAATGCCACGCGGCTCGTCCCGATGCTTGAGATAAAAATATTCATCGCACCATTTCTTAAAGCGTGGATACAAGTCAGCACCAAATGGATCAAGAGCATTTTTGGCGGTTTGATGAAAATGCTTACAGTCTTCATCTACTCCGTAGTAGGGGGTTAGATCAAAGCCACCACCAAACCACCAGACCGGATCTTGATTAGGAGCTTGAGCAATAAAACAGCGCACATTCATATGCGTTGTAGGCGCCTTGGGATTGCGTGGATGGAACACCAAGGAAACACCCATGGCTTCAAAAGTGCGTCCAGCAATCTCAGGACGATTTTGGGTGGCTGCCGGTGGTAATTGTTGGCCGCTCACGTGCGAGAACCCAACCCCGCCTTTTTCAAGGACGTTGCCATTCTCTAGAATGCAGGTTCGCCCTGAGCCCTGTAACTTACTATCTTTGGGTTTTTCCCAGGCATCCGTCACAAACAGTTTGCCATCCACCTTGCTAGTTGCACTAGTAATGCGGTCTTGTAAATCTAATAAATAATGTTTAACAGCCTGAGTATCAATTGTTGCTGCCATTCAATGTCCTTACCTTTTCTTACTTAATCGCTCGAAAGCCGATATCGCTGCGGTACTGCATACCATCAAAATGAATCTGGTCAATCGCAGAATACGCCTTTTGTTGTGCCCCTTTGACAGTATCTGCCAACCCAACAACGCACAATACTCGTCCACCCGAGCTACGAAGCACACCATCTTGGATTTTGGTGCCCGCATGAAAGATGATTTGGTCATTGGTTTCTGCGGGGATTCCAGTAATTGCATCGCCTGTTTTAGGATTTTCGGGGTAGTTGGCCGCTGCCAATACCACTCCAAGGGCAATGCGCCGATCCCAAGTTAGTTCGACCTCATTTAGTTTGCCATCGATCGCTTTATCTAAAGCAGGTACCAAATCGCTCTCAAGACGAGCCATGATCGGTTGGGTTTCGGGATCGCCCATGCGGCAATTGAACTCCAGGGTTTTAATTTGACCATTAGGCTGGATCATCAGACCTGCATAGAGAAAACCAGTGTAAGGAATTCCGTCAGCGCGCATCCCCTCAACGGTTGGCATGATCACCTCACGCATGGCACGAGCATGCACTTCGGGGGTTACCACTGGGGCCGGCGAGTAGGCACCCATGCCACCAGTATTAGGACCTTGGTCACCATCAAGTAAACGCTTGTGGTCTTGGCTGCTAGCAAGTGGTAAAACATTCTTGCCATCGACTAAAACAATAAAGCTGGCTTCTTCCCCCGTAATAAATTCTTCAATCACAACCCGTGCTCCTGCATCGCCAAGCTTGTTGTCTGAGAGCATCATGTCAACCGCCATATGTGCTTCGGCCAGGCTCATGGCAACCACCACTCCTTTACCCGCAGCAAGACCGTCAGCTTTGATCACAATCGGCGCACCTTTTTGATCAATATAGTCATGCGCTGCTAGGGCATTCGTAAAGGTTTGATAATCGGCCGTTGGAATGCCATGGCGCTTCATGAATGCCTTGGAGAAGTCTTTGGAGGATTCTAGTTGTGCTGCCAATTGGGTTGGACCAAAAATCCGCAAGCCCTGATTGCGAAAGACATCCACAATTCCTGCAGCCAATGGCGCTTCAGGCCCCACGACGGTTAAGCCAATTTGCTCACGTTTTGCGAACGCGGCAAGCTCTTCGAGATCCGAGATCGGTAAATTTTCAATACCGGCGGTTTTTTGATTCGCTGTGCCTCCATTACCAGGCGCCACGAATACTTTTTGTACTTTCGGTGAGCGAGCGAGTTTCCAAGCCAAGGCATGTTCGCGACCGCCAGAGCCAATTAATAAAACTTTCATAATGAACCTTTTCTCCTCATCTCATAGATTGGCATTGGTATAAACCGCTTGGACGTCATCTAAATTTTCGAGCGCATCTAATAGTTTTTGCATCGATTCAGTTTGCTCTGGATTGAGATCGACCTCGGTCGAGGGGCGCATCGTCACCTCGGCTAACTCGGGTTTTAAACCCGCCGCTTCTAAAGCGTTACGGACATTGGTGAATTCAAAGGGATCCGTGATGATCTCGAGCGATCCATCCTCATGCGTAATTACATCCTCCGCACCGGCTTCAAGCGCTAACTCGAGTAGTTGCTCTTCATTGGTTCCAGGAGCAAAGAGCAGTTGCCCGCAGTGTTTGAATAAAAAAGCGACGGAGCCTTCTGTGCCCATATTGCCCCCGTGCTTTGAGAAGGCATGGCGAACCTCGGCAACAGTGCGGGTGCGATTGTCCGTCATCGCATCGACAATCACTGCGGCACCATTAATACCGTAACCCTCATACCGAATCTCTTCGTAGTCAACGCCATCGGCAGCGCCCGTTCCGCGCGCAATCGCACGTTGCACATTGTCGTTGGGCATATTGGCATCTTTGGCTTTGTCGATTGCGAGGCGCAAACGCGGATTTGCGCTGAGATCACCTCCGCCTAAGCGGGCAGCAACAGTAATCTCTTTGATGAGTTTGGTCCAAATCTTGCCACGCTTTTCGTCCTGGCGGCCCTTACGGTGTTGAATATTGGCCCATTTTGAATGACCCGCCATGGTGGCAATCCTTCTTAGATGAATAAATGAATTTCGGCTTAGAACCGTAATTTTAGGCAAAATACGGGCTTGGCTTAAAAAAATGACACCCCAAGCATCGATTTCGATGAATTTGGAACAAGAATATTCAGGAGAAACCACATGTCAGTTATGCAAACAAAAGCAATTCGGATCGATGAAGTTGGACCACCTGAGGTCATGAAATACGTTGATGTTTCACTAGGCGAGCCAGGACCAGGCGAGGTTTTGATTGCACAAAAAGCATGTGGCCTGAACTACATTGATATTTATTTCCGATCAGGCTACTACCCCCAGCCATTACCAGGCGGTATTGGCATGGAAGCATCGGGCGTTATTGAGAAAGTTGGCCCAGGCGTGACACACCTCAAGGTGGGCGATCGCGTTGCCTATGCAGGTAGACCAACGGGGGCCTATGCGCAAGCTCGTATCATGCCCGCAGAGACGATTGTGCAGTTACCTGATGCGATTTCGTTTGAGACTGGCGCGGGAATGATGTTGCAAGGCCTCACAGTGCAGTACCTTCTAAACGATACCTATAAAGTGCAGCGCGGCGATACGGTTCTATTTCATGCGATTGCTGGGGGCGTTGGCTTAATTGCTCTGCAATGGTTAAAGGCGATTGGTGCCACCGTAATTGGTACGGTAGGTAGCCCTGAGAAAGCGGCGCTCGCAAAGTCATATGGCTGTGATCATGTGATTGAATACCGTACCGAAGATTTTGTAACACGCGTGAAAGAGATTACGAACGGTAAAGGCGTGGCAGTTGCCTATGACGCAGTCGGTAAAGATACCTTCATGAAGACCCTCGACTGTATCGCCCCACGGGGCATGGCGGTCAGCTTTGGCAATGCTTCTGGATCGGTTCCGCCGATCGATCTAGCCGTTTTGTCGAGCAAGGGATCGCTAAAGTTAACCCGACCCACACTAATGACCTATGTACACAATCGCTCATTGTTAGAGCCAATGGCCAAGGATTTATTTGAGCGCGTGACCCAGGGGCAAATTAAGATTGAGATTAAGCAACAATACCCTCTGGCAGACGCTGTGCAGGCGCACCGTGATCTGGAGGGACGCAAGACCACTGGCACGACGATCTTGATCCCTTAATCAGTCGATTTAGGAATTTTGGGTACGAGGCGATGAGATTGGTTAAAATCATCGTTTCGATTATTGCTGTTAATACAAAACATTAACGCACTAGCCTCGGTGATGGAATTGGTAGACGTGCCGGACTCAAAATCCGGTGCCGCAAGGCGTGTCGGTTCGAGTCCGACCCGAGGCACCATCAAATTTGATAATCGCTTGATTCGCTCGACATTGCCTGTTCTACGATTTTGCGTGTCAGCGTGGGTGAGAACAGCTCAATAAAGGTGAAGATAAACGAGCGCAGATAAGCGCCTTGTTTAATACCGATGTGCGTGACATTGGTGCCAAAGATGTGACCCACGGAGATGGATTTCAGTTGCCGATCGCGCTCGGGATCTAAGGCAACGCCCGCCACAATCCCAACCCCCATGCCATTCTCGACATAGGTTTTGATCACATCCGCATCAATCGCCTCCAAAATGATGTCGGGCGTGAGGTTGCGCTGCGCAAATGCTGCATCGATTTTGCTGCGCCCAGAGAATGCTTTTGCATAGGTGATGAGTGGATATTTAGTTAAGAGCTCTAAAGTGATGGACTCATGATTGAGTAAGGGGTGACCAGACGGCACAACCACCGCATGCTGCCATTGGTGACTCGGTAGGGCTAAGACCCCGGGGGTATTAGCAAGTCCCTCGGTCGCAATGGCTAGATCAGCACGATCCTCGAGTAGCATTTGGGCAATTTGACTGGGGTTACCCTGCAATAGACTAACGCGTACTTTTGGAAAACGCTTGGTAAATTCACTCAAGACTTTGGGTAAGGCATAGCGAGCTTGGGTGTGAGTCGTGGCAATCACAAAGCTACCTTGGTCTTGATTGGCGTAATCATTGCCAACACGTTTTAAGGTCTCCACTTCCTCTAATAAGCGCTCAATCGAGACCAAGATGCGTTTACCGGGCTCGGTTAACGAGCGAATGCGTTTGCCATGGCGTCGAAAGATTTCGACACCTAACTCATCTTCGAGTTCAATAATTGCTTTGGAGACTCCAGGCTGCGAGGTGAAGAGTGCCTTTGCAGCTGCGGTCAGATTAAAGTTCTGACGGACTACCTCGCGAACAAAGCGCAGTTGATGAAGATTCATTCGAACATACCCCTAAGCACGGGATACCCACTTAAGAGCTGCAATTGCTAGGATCAAATAAAGCAATGGTGGGAAGATTGCTGTAAATAGGGCGGGGAGTGCGCCAAGTAAGCCAACGCTCGAGAACAAAGTATTAAATAGCTGAAAACTCATACCCAGCATGATGCCACCAAAGACCTTAATGCCAACGCTCCCAGCCCGTACTTTCATGAAGGCAAAGGGTAGGGCGAGTGCAAGCATCACAAAGATGATGAAGGGGTAAACCACTTTTTTCCAAAAGGCAATCGCATGGCGCTGCGCATCTTGTTTGTTCTCTTGGAGGTGCAAAATAAATTGGCCTAAACTCATGATCGACATTTTTTCAGGGCTAATTAGCAGAACATTGAGGATCTGCGGGGTGACTTGTGACTCCAAGCTAAGTGTTGGAATACTTTTGGTCTGAGCGGTGTAGACCGCATCCAAGGGGTCGCCACCACGCTTCTCAATAAAGCGTGTTTCTGAAACATCATTGAGCTCCCAAACACCTTTATTATCAAAACGACCAGATGCGGCACTACGAATTGAGAGGAGACGGTAGTTGGGATCAAACTCATACATCCGAATTTGCCGAATTTGATCATCCGGATCAATTGAACCCACATTGACGTATCTCACACCAGCTTTAACGGGCCCCGCTCCGTCCTGATCGCGCAATTGATCTTTGAGCCAAACGCCAGACCGAAACTGTGAGCTGAAGGTTGAGCCTAACGCGTCCATCCGAATTCGTTCGGAAAGCCGTTCACTGTAGGGGCCCAAGCCTTCACTGATCGCTAGGGTCAGGATGACAATGGGTAGTGAGATCTTGGCGAGCGTAAAGAGACTGCGTTTGATATCTAAGCCTGCTACCCGGAAGATGGTGAACTCTGATTGACTCGCCATCATGGCAAACACATAAATACTACCGATTAAGCCAGCGATCGGAATAATTTCAACCATGCGGCTGGGCGCCTTGAGGAGCACATGGAGAAGCGCTAAAGGCAAGGTGTATTTAGAGTTGACTGATCCCAGTTCACTCAGAATGTCAAAAAATACAAAGAGTGCGAGCAGGGCAAAGAGAATGAAGCCAAAGCTCGCATAAATTTGCTTAGCAAAGTAGCGTTCATAAATTTTGGGAAAGAGCCAACTCATTTGCTTTGCCAGGCCCTTGGAAGTTGGCGTTGCCACCACTTTAAGGATGGATTGATACGGTTACGAATCAAAACAAAGGCTAAGCCAAATGCAAGTACATGAATCGGCCATAAGCCGACAAAGAAATCAACGCGTCCTTGCGCAACGTAATTTTGACTGAGATTTAAAAGGTTGCTGTACATCAGATAAATGAGGACGGCATAAAACATCGCCGTATAGTTACCTAAGCGGGGATTGACATAAGCCAAGGGAATAGCAATCAAGACCAAACCAAGGGCCATGATGGGTAGGCCGATACGCCAAAGCAGTTCACCAAAGTTGGCGCGCAGGATATTGGGATCGGTTTCTTGCATCAGCTCAATCACATTTTTTTCTCGATCCCGTGGCGGCGGCTTGGCCACTTCTTTACTTAAGATCTTGGTCTCGTACTCATCAAACTCTAAGATTCTGAAATTTGGCTGGGTCGGCTGGCCTTCATAACGGCGGCCTTTTAAGAGAACCACGTTTTTGTCACCGTTGGGCGTATTCTCGATATAGCCAGTGGCAGCAACTGCGACACTCAACTTTTGATTACGCGTATCGGCCACAAAGATATTCTTGACTTCCCCTTTATCAACATCAATCTCTTCAATGAAAAAGACCCGCTCAGCTTTGGCCGATTCTTTAAATTGACCTGCTGCAACCATGGACACATCATCGCGCTGTTGAAAACGCTGACTGATAACACTTGACTCACGATTTGCCCATGGCCAAACAAAGGCGGCCAATAGAGCAATGATGATGATGAGTGGAATCGCAAATCGCAGGATTGGACCAATTAAATTTGTAATGCTCAATCCACTTGCAAACCACACAATCATTTCGGAGTCTTTGTACCAACGGACCAAAACAATTAAAACCGCAATAAATAGTGAGACGGTCAATAGAACCGCAAAATAACCGAGGGTCGCGAGAGCGATTAGGACTAAAGCATCCTCGGGATTAACCGTTCCACTGGCCGCAAACCCCAAAATCCGGATTACGAGGGTGGTAATCATGATGGTGACCAAGACTAAAAACACAGCACCTGTGGTCATGCTGAGTTCGCGGCGGAGGGCTTGTTCAAAAATCATGGTGGCTGGATCTAATTCTGCGACTTTAATTCGGTCGGTGGATAATGTAAAAAAACCCCAAATGGTGAAAGATGATGACGATTCAATTTAGCACGAAAGTTCTTGCCGATATCGATTTTAAAAGCCCCAAGGGCGCTGCTGCGGTTTGTGGCTTAAGCAGCGATTGTTTGGTTTTAGCCTATCGCGCCGCGGAGCTCTCCCAGCTTCAGGCCCTTGATGATCTCCTCGGAGGAGCAATTTCAGAGGCACGCTCTGTAGGTGATTTGGATGGAAAAGCCGGAGTATGCACTTTATTACGCTCAACCCGGGCATGGGCCTTGAGTAAGGTGAAGCTGAAACGTGTTTTATTAGTGGGTCTTGGTGATAAAGAGTCCTTAGGGGATTTTGCCAACATTGCGCGCTCGACCCTTAAGGTATTGAGTGGCGGCTCTATCCAGTCAGTGCTTTGGCATACGTCTAGCTTTACTGGCAAGCAAAAAGCCAATCAAAGTCCTAATGCAATTGCCGAGCGGATTCGTTTACTAGCGCAAATTGTGGGAGATCAGGTTTATCGATTTGGAGCTCGACAAGAACAATATAAGACCAAGCCGCAAGAAAAAGCAGATACCTTAGCGCACTTCACCCTGCTGACCAATACCAAGCAAGCTGGGCTTCTGAAAACTGCAGTTCAGGAGGGATCGGCTTTGGTTGAGGGAATGAACCTCACGAAAGATTTGGGTAACTTGCCACCCAATGTTTGCACTCCAACGTTTTTGGCACAAACCGCACTGAATCTTCCTAAGAAGACCAAGTTAAAAGTCCAGGTTCTCAATCAGCAACAAATTGAAGCCTTAGGTATGGGTTCATTCTTAGCAGTTGCTAAGGGTTCAGAGACTCCTCCACAGTTCATCATCATGCGTCATGAGGGTGGGAAAGCAAATGAGGATCCGATCGTTTTGGTTGGCAAAGGCATCACCTTTGATACGGGCGGCATCTCATTGAAGCCTGGCGAAGCAATGGACGAAATGAAGTACGACATGTGTGGTGCAGCATCGGTATTTGGCACCATGTATGCCGTATCGTTGTTGGGATTAAAGAAGAATGTGATTGGTGTGGTGCCAACTTGTGAGAATATGCCATCGGGTCGCGCAACCCGTCCGGGCGATATTGTGAAGAGTATGTCAGGGCAGACCATCGAGGTTTTAAACACCGATGCCGAAGGCCGACTTATTCTCTGCGATGCGCTTACCTATGTAGAGCGCTATAAGCCTAAGGTTGTCATTGATGTCGCTACTTTGACAGGTGCTTGCATCATTGCATTAGGCCATGTGCATAGCGGTCTGTTCTCCGATGACGAAGCCCTCGTAAAAGCCTTGAATAAAGCTGGTCATCAATCCTTAGATACCGTCTGGCGTCTGCCGCTCGATGCAGCATATCACGAGCAATTGAAGTCAAACTTTGCGGACGTCGCAAATATTGGCGGACGACCTGCTGGAAGTGTGACCGCAGCTTGTTTCCTCTCGCGCTTTGCTGAAAAATTCCGATGGGCACATCTGGATATCGCTGGAACTGCATGGAAGAGCGGGGCGGCTAAAGGGGCAACAGGGAGACCAGTTCCCCTATTGCTCAATTTCTTGCTCGATCAATAAGCACCCATTAATAGCGCGAATGGCCAGAATTGATTTTCATAGTCATGTTTCGGACAAATTACAGTACTGCTGTCGTTTAAGCCGCAAAATTCTGGCCAGCTCTCATCCCCAGGGGTTGCCACGCACGATCGTGATTACTGGAAGTAAAAACGACCTCAACAATCTTGATGATTTATTGTGGACCTTCAGTAAAACTGACTTTTTACCTCATGCTTGGTTGCATCACGAGGGTGCCCACGAGACCCCGATTCTCCTGGTGGATCAGTTATCCGAGCTAGACCACCAAGCGCCAGCGCATCGGGATGTCTTGATTTACCTTCATGCACAAGCTCCACAAGGTCTTGATGCCTTGCTGGAACGCTTCCCTCGTTGGATTGAAGTGGTGACCACACAAGAGAATGAACTGAAGGCAGGGCGCGAGCGCTTTAAGGGTTATCGTGCCTTAGGCCATGAGCTTCATCATTTTGATCAAAGCAAAGCGGCGGCCTAATGTTGGTGCATCCCCAAATCGATCCAGTCGCACTGCAAATAGGCCCGTTGGCGATTCATTGGTATGGCCTGATGTACTTATGTGCATTTGCCCAATTTTTATTACTGGGACGACTGCGTGTTCGCCAAGAACCATATCAAGCGATGCGTTGGACCTTTAAAGATGTTGAAGATATTCTGTTTTGGGGAGTGGTGGGGGTGATTGTTGGGGGTCGCTTGGGTTATGTGCTCTTTTACATGCCCGGTTTTTATCTGCAAAACCCCCTCAGTATTTTTAAGCTCTGGGAAGGCGGAATGTCCTTCCATGGTGGGTTATTAGGAGTCCTAATCGCTTTGGCATGGTTTGCGAAGCGGCGCCAACTCTCATACTTTGTGATTACGGATTTTGTGGCGCCACTCGTGCCACTGGGACTTGCTTTTGGACGCCTTGGAAACTTTATTAATGGTGAGTTATGGGGACGTCCGAGCGATTGGCCGTGGGCGATGGTGTTTCCGATGGTGGACCAAGTGGCCCGCCATCCATCACAGTTGTATCAATTTGCAGGTGAAGGCCTTCTATTAGCTTTGGTATTGTGGCTCTATGCAAGTAAACCAAAACGCGTGGGGCAGGTATCCGGACTTTTCTTACTTGGATATGGGCTACTTCGTTTTCTGGCGGAGTTTGCTAGGGAGCCGGATGCGTTCTTGGGCTTACTTGGCTTGGGTTTATCCATGGGGCAGTGGCTATCGATGCCGATGATTGGTTTGGGAATCTACTTATTGCTGCGAACGCCGCGCCAATAAACCCTTTTGACTGAGTGATTTAAGCCCCTGTTACAAAATCTGGTTATGCTGTCAGCATGCTAGAGAAAATTGCCCAAACCCGTTACCTATCTCGAGCCAACAGTGCGGTTCGCCAGCTTATTTCTGAGCGGGGTGAATCAAACGCTGTCAGTATGGCCTTAGATGTGATTTCAAGCTACCGCAAGCTCAATGCCGATCACCGTTCTAAATTTTTTATGATGCTCGCTGAGCAATTCAATATTGATGCTGAGCTGTTGACGAAAGCGGCGCAAAGTTTTGCGGCAGATCCAAATGCAAGAAATTACATTCGCCTGCAGAAGATCTCTGAATCCCCTCGCCAAGAGCTTTTAAGGCGCCTCAATCGAGCTCCGGGTGGTACGGCTGCAGTCGTGGAAATGCGTCGCGATCTTTTGACCTTACTAAATAAGAAACCGGAGTTAATGGGCTTGGACTACGACATGCGACACCTCTTGTCGTCCTGGTTTAATCCTGGGTTTTTGAAGATGCACCGTGTTGACTGGAAGTCGCCGGCAGAGATTTTGGAGAAGATCATTGCCCACGAGGCCGTCCATGCCATTGATGGCTGGGATGATCTGCGCCGGCGTTTGCAACCCGATCGGCGTTGTTTTGCCTTTTTCCATCCCCAGCTACCGGATGAGCCCTTAATCTTCGTGGAAGTTGCTCTGCTTCCCGAGATTCCAGTTGCCATCATGCCTTTAGTGGATAAAAAATCTATCCCTGTAGAGCAAACCAACCAATTCAAAGTGGCTGCGTTTTACTCCATTAGTAACTGCGAGTCTGGACTGCGGGGGGTTTCGATGGGCAACTTCTTAATTAAGCGCGTTGCTGAGCAACTCCATGCCGAGTTCCCGGGATTAAAAACCTTTGTGACCCTATCACCGATTCCGGGCCTCATGGAGTGGATTACCGATGGAGCCCATTTGGGCGACCTGCCAAGCTCTGACAAAATGAAGCCGGCGATTCGTAAGGCCCGTGACGAGGCGCTTGAACTTTTGAAACTCAATGGTGCTAATTGGATGGATAAGCTAGGCAAGTCCTGGCATCCAGATCAATGCAGTGAGGACGAAAAGGCTGCCCTGATGGCTTTAACCGCGATTTATCTGACCGTGGTTACCCCAAGTCGGGACGGCAATCCTGTCGCTAAATTCCATCTAGGTAATGGTGCCAAGCTGCATCAAATTAATTGGGCGGGTGATTTGTCCAAAAATGGCCTGCGGCAATCCGCTGGTTTAATGGTGAATTATCTGTATGATCTGTCGAGCGTTGAAGAAAATCATGAGCGCTTCGTGAACGGCGATATTATTTATTCCTGTTCGGTTGGTAAGCTGATCAAAACATAAGCCTAATAAGTCCTGTATAAGACTTTTAGGGGTTTTGCCCTAGTTTTTGAAGTTCGATTTAGAATGATGTTCGCAATCGTTTTACCCTTTATAAGAATTGAAGAGGAGACAATAATGGCATTAATTCAGAAGAAAAAAATAGCAGGCCTCGTGCTTAGCTTACTAGCAGCAGTGGGTTTATCAAGCACCGCTCATGCGCAAGAGTGGCCAGTAAAAACCGTCACATTTTTGAACCCATTCCCAGCGGGTGGTGGCACGGATGCATTCGCCCGTCCTTTGGCTGCTCAGTTAACCGAGCAATTGGGTAAGCAGTTCATTATTGATAACCGTGGTGGTGCAGGTGGTACGGTAGGTGCATCGGTTGCAGCGAAAGCAGCACCAGATGGCTATACCTGGTTTATTGGCGCATCCCATCACACCATTGCTCCTTCCATGTACAAGAACTTGGACTATGACATTCAAAAGAGCTTCATTCCAGTTGCTCTTTTAGCCAGCGTTCCACAGGTATTGGTAGTAAACCCCAATCGTGTGAGTGCTCGTAACTTAAAAGACTTCATTGCTCTTATGAAGAAGAACCCTGGTAAATACAACTTTGCCAGCGCCGGTAGTGGCACAGTGCATCACTTAGCTGGTGAGTTATTTAAGATCCAAACAGGCACCTTCATTGTTCATATTCCTTATCGTGGTGCAGGTCCCGCAATGAGTGACCTCTTAGCTGGCCAGGTTGATTTGGAATTCGATGGCTTGGGAACATCCGCTCCACAAATTAATGCTGGTAAGTTGTTTGCGATCGCCGTTGCTTCTGAGAAGCGCAATCCAGCAATTCCAAATGTACCAACATTTGTAGAAGCTGGTTTGCCTGACTATCGCGTTTCGACTTGGTACGGTATGTTTGCTCCTGCTGGCACACCAAAGCCAATCATCGATAAGATGACAGCTGAGGTTCAAAAGGCTCTTAACTCACCAAAGTTGAAAGCGATTTGGGCTCAAAACGGTGCGGATAATCCAAATCTTTACGGAGAGGCATTTGGTAAGCAAGTTGCGTCTGACGTAACCCGTTGGGCTGAGGTTGTTAAGAAATCAGGCGCTAAGCTCGATTAATTTTGTATTCGTAGTCAAGGGTTTTGAGTGAACTTATACGCATTATTAGAGTCTGGCTTTCCTAAAAATCGCGAGGACTGTGCACTAGAAACCCAAGACGGACTGTATTACTCGTGGCGCGATCTCGATCGCGCCACGGCCATGATGGCAAATCTTCTCAAGAGCTTGAAGTTACCCCAAGGCTCACGAGTTGCTGTCCAAGTTGAAAAATCCCCAGAAGCACTTTTCTTATATCTGGCCACTCTACGTGCCGGGTATGTGTACTTACCCTTGAACACGGCGTATCAAGAGTCTGAGATTCAGTATTTTCTAGAGAATGCAGAACCAGCCGTTGTCGTTTGCAGTTCCAAGAACTTTTCTTGGATTTCAAAGATTGCATTTAAGAGCGGCACTCAAAATGTATTCACCCTCGATGAGAATCGGACCGGATCACTTTTAGATCGCGCTGCTCAGTGTTCCGATCAATTTAAGACCGTTAAAAAAGCCGACGACGAACTAGCTGCTATTTTGTACACCTCCGGTACTACAGGTCGCAGTAAAGGTGCCATGCTCACGCACGGTAACCTGGGTAGTAATGCCCTGGTATTAAAAGAGTTTTGGGGCTGGAAAAAAGGTGATGTCCTTTTGCATGCTCTGCCCATTTTCCATGTGCACGGATTGTTTGTTGCTGCCCATGGCGCTTTATTAAACGGCAGCAAAATGATTTGGTTGCCTCGTTTGGATACTGCACAACTCATTAAGCATTTGCCACGCTCAACCGTCATGATGGGCGTGCCAACATTCTATGTACGCCTTCTGCTGGATCCGAACTTTAATCAGAGCGTCTGTAAAAACATGCGCCTCTTTGTTTCAGGCTCCGCACCTTTATTAACTGAGACCTTTAATAATTTCCAGAAAGTGTCTGGTCATACTATTCTTGAGCGCTATGGTATGAGTGAGACTGTGATGTTGGTCTCTAATCCGTATAAGGGTGCCAGAGTTGGGGGATCCGTTGGCGTTCCTCTTCCTGGAGTTGAGGTTCGTGTCGTGAATGAATCCGGATCACTCTGTGATGTCAACGAGATTGGTGCCATTGAAGTGCGCGGTCCGAATATATTTAAGGGCTACTGGCGCATGCCTGAGAAGACCGCTGAGGAGTTCACTAAAGACGGTTGGTTTAAAACGGGTGATGTGGGTCGTTGGGGCGGTGAAACCAGTGCCGGTAAAGTGCCTGATCACTATCTGTGCATCGTGGGTCGCAATAAGGATTTAATTATCTCGGGTGGCTACAACGTCTATCCAAAAGAAATTGAGAGTTTTATTGATGATATGGATGGGGTTGAGGAAAGCGCAGTGATTGGGATTCCGCATAAAGACTTTGGTGAGGCGGTCATGGCCGTGGTGGTTCCAAAGCCAGGCGCCAAACTCAATAGCCAATCGATGATCGATGCTCTCAAGTCAAAGATTGCAAACTTCAAAGTTCCCAAGCGGGTTGAAATTGTCAACGACTTACCCCGAAACGCCATGGGTAAGGTCCAAAAGAACGTATTGCGCCAGCAGTACAGCCATTAAGCGCCAAGCGCTTTATGGGCCTCATTGAACATAAAGAGCGCCAAGAACATTAGCATTACCCCAAAGACTCGCTTGAGTTGAACGACATTGAGCTTGCGAGCTAATTTTGCTCCAAGTGGGGCAGTAAAAATACTCGTTGCTACGATGCAGGCAACGGCCGGTAGATAAATGAAGCCAAAAGATCCTGCCGGTAAGTCGGGCCGACCAAAGCTACCAAATACGTAACCCAAGGTTGACGCAAGCGCAATCGGAAAGCCGAGCCCCGAGGAGGTTGCCATTGCGACATGGGGACTCACATTGCACCAGATCATGAATGGCACGGTGACAAAGGCGCCACCGGCACCTAGTAAGCTCGATAGCCCTCCGGAGAAGGCGCCATAAGAGAATAAGCCGACCTTACCAGGTAGCTCACGTTCCGGCTTGGGCTTTTTGTTGATGAACATCTGAATCGAGGTGTACACAATAAAGATGGCAAAGAAGAGGGAGAGCCAGCCAGTATTGAATGCCTCAAATAGTTCGCTACCTCCTAAAAAACTCCCCACAATGATTCCGGGGGTGAAGCCCGCAACCAGTTTCCAGTCAATTGAGCCATGGCGATGATGCGCCCGAATGGCTGACAGTGAGGTAAACAAAATGGTGGTCATTCCAGTGGCAATGGCCATATGAACAATGATGTCTTGGCTAAAGCCCTGGTGATTAAAGACAATGATCATGAAGGGGACCAAAATCATTCCCCCGCCAATCCCAAGCAGACCCGCTAAGAACCCTGCACAGGCTCCGCAAATCAGCAGGATTGCAATATCAGTCAGAAACATGCAAGGATCCCCGCCTTGGTCGCTAGACCGTCATCCTGAACCCTAAAGTTCAAGGTGGCACGGTAGCAATACTTCGGGTGCATCAAATGACTCAGGGAGTATCGGACTAGCCCACACTGTAAATCGATCAGACGCTCGCGCCCATACTGCAATACCCGTTCCGTATGCTTACGCATCGGTTCAAGGAACTATTGGCCTTGGCGCACCAGGCAGGGAAAGTGTTTTGATCAGGGAATCGACTTGCTGTTCAAGCGCATTGACTTCCTGCTCAATCAAAGTCAGTTGTTCGGGGTCAACCTTGGGGGCGTTGGCTGCTTGTGCCAAAGATTGCTGAGCTTGAATCAGGTCACCCGCTAATTTAATGGCCGCCATCATGGCTGCCCGTTCAATACTTTTATTACCACTGGCTAGAGCTAACTTAATCTGTTCATCTACTAAGGTGCAGGCCTCGCGAAGTAATGGCTCATGATCGCTTGATGTAGCTAGCGTGATTTTATGGCCAGCAAGGCTCACTTCAATGCGTTGTTGGGTCATGGTCTTTATCGATGATTGCGTTATCGCCTAACAGGTTCATTTGGCGAGAATCACTTTGTTCTGGCAGGCGCTTTAGGATGTGCTCAATACGCTTTTGGGCATCCTCAATTTTTGACTCAAGGGCAACGCGATCGTTTCGTAATGCCTCAACAGAGGCATTCACCATTTTTAACTTCTCAGAAAGGCGTCGGAGCGTTTGCTCGATGGAATCTTGCGACATAAACAAGATCGTATCAGAACTAGGCTAATTTCTTTTTGGAGGTCTCGGTCACCAGATAGAACGCTAGCGAGGCAACAGCAATGTAGCAGAGGGTGAAGAACAAATTACCAAAGAAGTAGGTTCCAAAGATCTCAGCAAACCCTAATAGTGAAGCATTGCTCTTTTGGAAATAAAAAGCCCCACTTGAGATCAACTCGCAAATTGCCACGCCACCAATTAAGGCTACAACAAATTGACCAATCTTAAAACCTTGCTGTTCGAAGTGCTGCCGCAACCACCGACCAGCTAACCAAAGTGCCAAATATGCAGGAATCAGGGCCGCGTACGCAAAGTTAAAGAGGTAATTACCCATGGCCAAGTAGTCGATTACAAAGGCCTGAACTAAAACGATTACGAAGAGAATGGGGCTCAATAAAAAACCAAGCATGAAGGCGATTGCCCAGGTGGCATCCGGCAGACTCATCATGGAAGCCACATGTTGACCTCGGGTGGCCCACAAAATCAAGGAAAAAACCACTGCAATCCCAACAGTCTGTTTGGTCGAAAGATTAAACATGTTTCCTCCTTGAGTAATGAGCCTATTTTAGACCTAAATTAGCAAAAATCCTTTATTTCATGGCGTACCGAACCCCGACAAAAAGGTTCGATCCCGGGGTATTAAATCCATAGGACAGCTGGTAATCCTTATTGAAGATATTGTTCCAACGACCAAAGATCGACCAATCTTTGGCAAACTCGTAATTGCCATACAAGTTGAAGATCGCATAGCCGCCCATATAACCGGAGTTACCAGAGTTATAGCGACCACCTTGGAAAGTTCCTTCGGCACCCATATTCACTTTCCGATAGCGGTACTCGGCGCCAAGGTTTCCGAATTGACGAGCACGTTTTGCTAGCAAAAACCCAGTAGTCTGATCAATTGGATTTTGCTGATCATAGGACGCCTTTAAGCGAAGACTTGATAACTTTGCAATGCCGCCAACCGATACACCAGAGATTTTTGCAACGCCAGCGTTTCCAGCACAACCATAGTTTGGACCATTGAGTTGTGCAATCGTACACGGGGGAGCCGTGGTGGTGTACTGAATGAGGTTGGTGATGGTGCTATTAAATCCAATTAAATGTAGATCTAATTTGCTAGATTCATAGTGCAGACCAATCTCGGTATTTTTACTCTTTTCCGCTTGCAAATTTGTATTGCCGTAATCTGGAAAATACAAATCATTAAACGAGGGCGCTTTAAAGCCGGTGCCGTAATTAATATTGCCTCGAATTTGTTTAGAGAAAAAATAGCCATACGATGCGCTACCGGTTGTTTGTGGCCCATATCCGGTAATACTGTCATTGCGAAGCGCGAGGTTTGCTAAGTGAGATCCGCGCTTAAGTTGATAAGAACCTGCCACGGTATTGGTATTTTGGTTTTGACTGACAATTCCACCATCATTCGAATACCCGTTTAAAGTTTTTCGCTCGGCAACGAGTTGCAACAAATCGCTGCCAATTTTGATATCGTTCTGCCAGGAATAAATCATCTGCTTTGTTTTATAAACAGGATTCCCGGAGCTATAGAGGTTTTGTGAGTAATCATTTGATTGGGAGATTTGAAGCATGCTTTTCCAGTCTTTGTTGATTTGATTATTCGAAAACAAAGAAAAGATCCCCAAATTACTAATTTGGCTTCCTATACCGCCACCATAAAAATTAGCAACGGGATATTGATTGTCGAGTCGCGAAGCCAAAAACTGAAATCCAAACTCTTGACCACGATCCCATTCCTGGGCAATACGACCAGCACCACCACTTTTGGTATAGCCTGTTCGATTTTGACTTAATGCATTTCTATTATTTGTAGCTACAGAATTAAATCCAGTAGAAATCTCTTGGGATCCACTGAGGGCATAGCTTGTTGTCTTGGTGTCTCCAAAGGAACCATAGAGGCTTGCATCCGTAATGCTCGTGCCGTAACTACCATATCCCGTTGAAGCGTTCGCTTGAAAAGGCCCGGTTCCTTTTTTGGTGAATATCTGAATTACGCCACCAATTGCGTCAGAGCCATACAAGCTACTCTGCGGCCCAAAAATGATTTCGATTCGATCAATAATGCCAAGTGGAATTGCTTGTAAAGAAAATCCACCCGTTCCCGCAGCTTGAGTGCGAACGCCATCGACTAATAAAAGAGCTTGATTGGAGTTTGATCCCCGCAAGAACACGCTTGCTGCTGACCCTGGGCCGCCAATAGTAGAAATCTCCACCCCCCTTTGTCGCTGTAATAGCTCCACTAGACTCGTTTGCCCAGCATCAGCTATTTCTTCTGGGCCGATGTAGACGTAGTCAGCTAGAACGTCATTGGCACGCGTGGGGGTACGAGTTGCAGTGACAATTACCGGATCCATTGGATTATTGGCTGTACTGACCGAGACACTGCTGCTTTGAGCAAATGTAGTTGGGTTACTGAAAACAAGGGTTGAGGCGAGGGTGAGTGCAGATAGGCGCCAACGGTTCTTGGCTCCGAAAGAGTTACGGCAAGGTTGCATGATGAATCCCAAGTTGTAATGCCTGCCAACCTCCCCGTTAGCGGGCGATACAGAATTCGGAATAGGGATGAGCGTCAATGAGGGTGTGCGAGGACCCTATATTGGCGCGCGAAGATCCCCGTCCGCGAAATTCCACCTGTCTTGGCCGGTATCCGGGCTGGTGAACTTTAGATTTGGCCTTCCCATGTATTGACACACAGTGGCTTATCAAACCATAGCGCTAAATGACTAGCGCATTCACTTACCGTTGCGGGGGCAGCACACGTTTGGGTAGTGTTTCCCGTTTAACCCAAATGCAAGCATTTGGGCACCACGACAGCCCTATATTACCCTATCTGCGACTAGGAATAACCCGAATATGTGATGTTGAAAGGCTTACAATGAGAGGTTCAAGCACATATTTCAATGACCATACTAGACAGACATCCAGAGAAAAACCTAATTCGCTTGCAGCTAAGCCAAAACATTGTCCTGCGTAATCTAGACCCGGGCAGCATGGCTGAATTAGAGAGCTCTCTTGAGATCTCGGATCTGAAGAAATCCGAGATCTTATTGCGCCAAGGTAACTATCAAATGGAGCAGTATTTTGTTCTCGATGGAATCTTGAAGCGCATTGTGTCGAGTGCCGATGCAAAAGAAATGATCTTGCGTTTTGCCATTGAGAAAGATATTGAAACCAGCTACGCCGCTTGGCGCTTACAGCGCGCCGCTCCATACAGCATCGCTTCGGTTACCAAGGCAAGGGTGGCGAGGATGCCGCTTAAAAAGTGGGCTGAGTTTCTAGAGAATCATCCAAAACTGAAAGAAAGTTTCGAGTTTGAGGTAATGCGTCTCATGAGTGAAATCATGGCGCACACCATTACCCTGCACATGCTCGATGCCCCGGGCCGAGTCGAGCGATTTTTGCGGAAATATGAAAACTTGTTCGATGTTTTGCCCAAGAAAGAATTAGCCGCCTATCTCAATCTCTCACCCGAAACTCTAAGCCGTTTAAAGAGTAAACACAAAGAGCTATTTATATAAAATAAAAGGGTTTTTTAGGGGATTGAGTAGGCTCTAACCCTAGGTTTTTATTGGATTTTAGGGGAAATTGACGAAAGTCAATGCTGAAGCTATCTATGAGTCCTAAGATTCGTTTCAGTTCAGCGGAAACTCTTTTATGGAGGCAATGCTGAAGACAACCAATCCCACGGAGAGAGACAACGTTATGTTGACAGCGACGAAAGAGCATTCTGCCAATGCTGCTGCAGAAGATACCCCATTAACCGACGGTTTCCATTTGGTAATCGATGCGCTTAAAGCGAACGATATCGATACTATTTTTGGACTCGTTGGTATTCCAATTACCGATCTAGCTCGCTTGGCTCAAGCGGAAGGAATGCGCTTCATTGGCTTCCGCCATGAGCAGCATGCAGGTAATGCTGCCGCGATTGCTGGTTATATGACCCAAAAGCCTGGCATCTGCTTAACGGTGTCGGCCCCAGGATTTTTAAATGGCTTGACCGCCCTTGCTAATGCAACTACCAACTGCTTCCCCATGATCTTAATTTCTGGATCGAGCGAGCGTGAGATTGTGGACTTGCAGCAGGGTGATTACGAAGAAATGGATCAGCTCAATGCTGCTAAGCCCTATGCGAAAGCTTCTTACCGGATTAATAAGGCAGAAGATATTGCCATTGGTGTCGCTCGCGCCATTCGTGCTGCGGTCTCTGGACGTCCAGGCGGCGTTTATCTCGATCTGCCTGCACAGTTATTGGGACAAAGTATTCCGGCTCAAAAGGGACAAGAATCATTGTTCCGCGTGATTGACGCAGCACCGAAGCAGATTCCTGCTCCAGACGCGATCAAGCGCGCTATCGATGTGTTGAAGAATGCTAAGCGCCCCTTAATTTTGTTGGGTAAAGGCGCAGCTTATGCGCAAGCCGACCAAGAGATCAAAGATTTGGTTGAGAAATCGGGCATTCCTTATTTGCCAATGTCCATGGCCAAGGGTTTATTACCCGATAACCACCCACAGTGCGCATCCGCAGCGCGTTCATTTGTGTTGGCAGAAGCCGATGCGGTGATGTTGGTTGGTGCCCGCTTAAATTGGTTATTGGCTCACGGTAAAGGTAAAACTTGGGGCAATCATTTGAAGAAATTTATTCAGATTGATATTGCGCCGACCGAAATCGATAGTAACGTTCCGATCGCAGCACCTGTCATTGGTGATGTTGGTTCGTGTGTGACTGAGATCTTGAAGCAAATTGCAAGCGTTCCCAAGCCCAGCGCTGAATGGATTAATGCAATCAACGAGAAAAAAGAGAAGAACATTGCCAAGATGGAGGAGACACTCTCCAAGAACCCATCGCCTATGAACTTCCACAGCGCATTGCGTGCAATTCGCGAAGTGGTGAAGGCCAATCCCGAAGTCAATATCGTGAACGAAGGTGCCAATACGCTTGACTATGCCCGTAGCATCGTCAATATGTACAAGCCACGTAAGCGTTTTGACTCCGGAACTTGGGGCATTATGGGTATTGGTATGGGTTACGCCATCGGCGCCGCAGTGGTAAGTAAGTTACCGGTCATTGCGATCGAGGGTGATAGCGCATTTGGATTTAGCGGCATGGAACTCGAAACCATCTGCCGTTATAACTTGCCAATCATCACGGTGGTATTTAACAATAACGGCGTTTACCGTGGTACTGATGTGAACCCCACGGGTGGCTCTGATGTTGCGCCAACCGTGTTTGTGAAGAATGCCCGTTACGACATCATGATGGAGGCGTTTGGTGGAGTCGGATATAACGTCACCACCCCTGAGGAGTTGACTGATGCATTGAACAAGTCATTAGCTTCTGGCAAGCCCACCGTCATCAATGCTGTGATCGATGAAACTGCCGGTACTGAGAGTGGTCGTTTAACCAACCTCAACCCAGCTTCTACTGCAACTAAGAAGTAATCATTAATTGATATAAAGAGTCCAAAGGAGATTCAAGATGAGTAAACCACTAGACGGAATTCGGATTATCGATTTCACCCACGTACAAGCAGGTCCTGCTTGCACCCAATTGCTTGGCTTTTATGGTGCCGACGTCATTAAAGTAGAGCGTCCCGGCTCTGGCGACGTGACCCGCAGTCAGTTGCGCGATATTCCGGATGCTGATGCCTTGTATTTCACGATGCTCAACGGTAACAAGCGTTCCTTAACCTTGGATACCAAAACTCCTCAGGGTAAAGAAGTGCTCGAGAAGTTGATCAAGGTTTCTGACGTAATGGTTGAGAACTTTGGTCCTGGTGCCTTAGATCGCATGGGTTTCTCATGGGATCGCATTATGGAATTGAACCCCAAGATGATCTTGGCTTCCGTAAAAGGCTTCTCCGACGGTCACTCCTATGAGGATCTAAAAGTGTATGAGAACGTGGCTCAGTGTGCTGGCGGTGCTGCATCGACCACCGGTTTCTGGGACGGCCCCCCCACCGTATCTGCTGCCGCATTGGGCGATAGCAATACCGGTATGCACTTGGCGATTGGTATTTTGACTGCCCTCATGCATCGTCAAAAGACCGGTAAAGGTCAAAAAGTGGCTTGCTCAATGCAAGACGCCGTATTGAACCTCTGCCGTGTGAAGTTGCGTGACCAGCAGCGTTTGGATCGCGTCGGTTATCTCGAAGAGTACCCACAGTATCCTCATGGCAAATTTACTGATGTTGTGCCCCGTGGCGGTAACGCCGGTGGTGGCGGACAGCCTGGCTGGGTCTTAAAGTGCAAAGGCTGGGAAACCGATCCAAATGCCTACATCTATTTCACGATTCAAGGTCATGCTTGGGAACCAATTACCAAAGCTCTCGGTAAGCCAGAGTGGGCAACCGATCCAGCCTATATGACTGCAGAAGCTCGTCAAGATAAGATTTTTGACATCTTCGCAACCATTGAAGATTGGCTCAAAGATAAGACCAAGTACGAAGCGGTTGATATCTTGCGTAAGTACGATATTCCATGCGCACCCGTACTCTCGATGAAAGAGATTGCTGAGTCACCTGATTTGCGTGCCAGCGGTTCCATCGTGGAAGTGGATCACAAAGTACGCGGCAAGTACCTGACAATTGGTAGCCCCATTAAGTTCTCCGATCTGAAAGTTGAAGTGAAGCCATCCCCAGTTTTGGGTGAGCACACCGATGAAGTTCTCTCAGATCTAGGCTACAGCAAAGACCAAATTGCTCAGTTGCATGCAGCAAAAGCAGTCTAATCGTATTCGTGATTAAGCAATGGCGCCTGCGGGCGCCATTTGTTTTTCAAGGGGAGCGGATCATGGACGATGAGGTCGATCTTCATCAGCTGATTGAGGCGATTGGCGATGCTGTCGTAGTGTCCAATGTAGCAGGCAAAATTACCCTGTGGAATCGGGCCGCCGAAGAAATGTTTGGATACACCGCGGCAGAGGCCTTGGGACAAAATCTAGACATCATTACACCGGAGCGATTTCGGGCGCGTCATTGGGAAGGCTATCACCACTCGATGGAAACAGGCACCACAAAGTACGGCAAGCAAACCCTGCGAGTGCCAGCTATTCATAAAGATGGGCATACCTTGTCGATCGCATTCACGGTCGCCATGCTTCATGATGAACATCATCGAGTGAGCGGTGTGGTTGCGGTGATTCGGGATGAGACCGCACGATTCTTGGAAGAAAAAGAACTCAAAAAGCGTCTGATCGAGCTGGAATCCAAGCCGGGGGCTTAATTGGCGTGTTGACTCAAATTGGTCATCGAACACCATTTTTGGCTAATACCAGCACTGGTAAAATGGCTTTCATCATATTTTCATACTTTTTAGGACTTTTTTATGGCTAAAGCACTTGAGGGGATCAAGATCCTCGACTTTACGCACGTTCAATCTGGGCCGACGTGCACCCAGTTGCTCGCTTGGTTTGGAGCAGATGTCATCAAGGTGGAGCGCTCGGGTGAGGGTGATGCAACACGCAATCAACTCCAAGATATACCTGATGCCGATAGCTTGTATTTCACGATGCTCAATCACAACAAGCGCTCGATTACCGTGAATACCAAAACACCAGAAGGGAAGGATATTCTGGAGCGTCTAATTAAGCAGTGTGATGTCTTGGTTGAGAACTTCGCTCCAGGCGCTTTGGATCGCATGGGATTTACCTGGCAGCGCATTCAAGAACTCAACCCTCGCATGATCATGGCTTCGATTAAAGGATTTGGACCAGGGCCTTATGAGGATTGCAAGGTGTATGAGAACGTTGCGCAATGTGCGGGCGGTTCTGCATCAACTACGGGTTTTGATGATGGCCCACCCATGGTAACGGGTGCGCAGATTGGTGATAGTGGAACTGGTTTGCACTTGGCGCTTGGTATTGTGACCGCACTTTATCATCGCACCCACTCTGGCAAGGGGCAAAAGGTCGATGCTGCCATGCAAGATGCGGTTCTCAACCTTTGCCGCGTCAAGCTCCGTGACCAACAGCGTTTGGAGCGTAATGGCACGATGCAAGAGTATCCACAGTTTCCCAATGGTAAGTTTGGTGATGCAGTGCCTCGCGCGGGCAATGCATCTGGTGGTGGCCAGCCCGGTTGGATTTTGAAGTGTAAAGGCTGGGAAACTGATCCTAATTCCTATATCTACATCGTAGTGCAGGCTGCAGTATGGGAAGCTATTTGTAAAGTGATTGGTCGTGAGGATTGGATTACCGATACCAATTACGCGTCGCCCATGGCGCGCTTACCACGTCTGATGGGAATCTTTGCAGAGATTGAGAAGTGGACCATGACCAAGACCAAGTTCGAGGTGATGGATATTCTCAATCAATATGATGTGCCCTGTGGCCCAATTCTCTCGATGAAAGAGATTGCTGAAGAGCCTGCCTTGCGTGCCACTGGGACCGTGGTCGAGGTCGATCACCCCATTCGTGGTAAGTATTTGACTGTTGGTAATCCGATCAAACTATCGGATAGCCCTACCGAGGTCACTCGTTCCCCTCTATTGGGCGAGCACACCGATGAGATCTTGCAAGAACTTGGCTTTAATATCGATGATCTGATTGATTTACGACATAAGAAAGTCATCTAATGCGCATTGCACTGATTGGCAGTCAAGATTTTGGTAAGGCCGCACTCGAGGCTTTTCTGGAGCGTGGGGATGAGGTGGTGGCTGTGTTTTGTCCACCCGATAATCCGAAAGCCACCAAGCCCGAGATCCTTAAAGAGACCGCTTTGGCTCGGGGCCTCAATATGCTCCAGTTCCCTAGTCTCAAGGGGCCTGAGGCTGCCAATGCAATGCGCGATAGCAAGGCTGATATTTGTGTGATGGCCTATGTATTGCAATTTGTACCCCAGGATTTAGTGAAGATTCCTCGGTTTGGCACGATTCAGTATCACCCATCGCTGTTGCCAAAATACCGTGGTCCCAGCGCCATTGGTTGGTCGATTGCTTTGGGCGAAACCAAAACCGGATTAACGATCTTTCGACCCTCAGATGGTTTGGATGAGGGTGAAATCATTTTGCAAAAGGAAGTACCAATTGGTCCAGACGATACCCTGGGTCAGGTGTACTTTAATCATCTCTTCCCATTGGGGGTAAAGGCATTATTGGAAGCAGCTGACCTCGTAGCGGCCGGCAAGCATCAAGAGATTGTGCAAGATGAGTCGCAAGCAAATTATGAAGGGTGGTTTGACCAAGCCGCCGCTCGGATTCATTGGTCAAATCACGTCAGTCAAATCTATAACTTGATTCGGGCATGCAATCCAGCCCCAGGTGCATGGACTGCGCTTAATGGTGAGAAGGTTCAGATCTATGATGTGCGCAAGCATGTCACCCCGACCTTCGGATCGGTTAAGGGTAAGCCTGGCGAAGTGGTTGAGGTTAGCTCAGACTCGTTTAAGGTGGCCTGCCATGGCGGCCAGATCGAGGTTCTGAAAGCCAAAGTTGGAAAAGGTTCCAAAGTCTCTGGCTCTGAGTGTGCCAGTGCAGCCGGTATTCAAGTCGGCCAGTTCTTTGACGCTTAAACCTTAGATCTCGAGATTATCAATCAAGCGGGTCTTGCCAAGTTTGGCGGCTGCCAAAATAACAAGTTCTTTCTTTGCCAGTAAATCATCATGGCTGGGTGCTAGCAAATCGGCGCGTTTACGAATCGCGATGTAGTCAGGTTGCCAGCCACGTTGTGTCAGGGCACTGCTAGCCTTCTTTTCCAGATCACGCAGGGATTGATCTAGAGGTTTCGGGTTACTAGCCCGATGAATGGCATCTAAAACATCTAACCGTAGTTGTTGCAGACTGGCTTGCAAATGCGGGGCCTCAGCGCGCTCGGCATCACTGAGATAGGCATTGCGCGAGGATAGTGCCAAGCCATCATCAGCCCGAATAGTTTCACCAGCCACAATCTCAACGGGCAAGGCAAATTGATGGGCCATCTGGCGAATAATCATCAATTGCTGGTAATCCTTTTTGCCAAAGACCGCAACGCGCGGCTGAACGCAGGAGAATAGTTTTAGGACAACGGTACAAACCCCCTTAAAGAATCCGGGACGGAACTCGCCTTCCAAAATATCGCCCAACTGCTTGGGTGGATCCACACGGTATTCCTGTGGCTCGGGATACAAGACCTTCTCAGTGGGGGCAAAGAGTACATAAACCCCTTCCTTTTCAAGCTTCTCGGCATCCGCCTCTAGAGTGCGCGGGTATTGATCAAAATCTTCATGAGGACCAAATTGCAGGCGATTTACAAAAATACTGGCAATTACTGGATCACCGTGCTGCCTTGCAATGCGCATTAAGGAGAGATGCCCTTCATGCAAATTACCCATGGTAGGAACAAAGGAGGCACGATTTTGGCCGCGCAACTGGTCGCGCAGTTCTTGAATATCGGTAACGATCTTCATGCGCTTGGTGTATAGGCCAGTCGGACGTAGATGGGCGCGTAGGGCTCGGCTTGCGTGATTTCAATGAGAGATTCACGGGAGAGTTCAAGCATCGCAATGAAGTTCACCACAATCACGGGGACACCATTACCAGAACGAATGGCATCCTCAAATAGCTCGCTGAATTCGACAAAGCGGGTGTTCTGTAAGCGCCGCAGAATGCGCGTCATGAAGTCACGAACCGATAACTGCTCGCGTGTAATAGTGTGGTGTTGATTAAGTTTGGCACGGTGTAAGACATCACGCCAGGCCATCTGTAAATCTTCAAGGTTCACCTCGGGCCACGTGACTGCAACACTGGTATCGACATAGCCATGAGCCACCTGAAAGTCACGACCCACTTGCGGAATGCGATCAAGTTCTTGGGCAGCTAATTTCATGCGCTCGTATTCCAGTAAGCGCCGTACTAGCTCAGCGCGTGGATCTTCGACCTCTTCATCACTGTCTGCTTTTTTCATGGGCAGGAGCATGCGCGATTTAATCTCAATGAGCATCGCTGCCATCAGGAGATACTCGGCCGCCAGTTCAAGATTGTGATGACGGATTTGGTCGATATAACTGAGGTACTGCTGCGTGACCTCGGCCATTGGAATATCGAGGACATTGAAATTCTGTTTACGAATTAGATACAGCAGCAAATCCAGTGGACCTTCGAAGGCTTCTAGAAAAACCTCCAGAGCATCTGGTGGAATATATAAATCATTTGGTAACTGAAACAGCGGTTCGCCATACAGCTTGGCAAAGGCAGAGCTTAAGCCATCAATTTTTTCTTCTGATGGACCATTGGGGAGCGGCTCGAGCTCCTCAGTCATTGCCATATACGTAGGCGCGTTGCTTGACTTTAGCCAGTTGGTTGCGTCGGATCTCTTCGGGGCTCAGTGCAGGCTTATCCCACAATAGGGCACGACCTTCACGCTGCGCTTGTTCCAGATGGGGATTTTGAGACTTGAGTTTTTCTAAAAACAAGGTGGCTTGAGATTTATATTTCTTCATAAAATCAATAACTTAGCTAATAAAACAAATTCCAACACCCTTCATTATTAACGATTTTTGGGGAGTCTTAGCGATTTAATTGGAGGAGAGTCTCGACCTGGGTTGGCTCAACCCGGGTCATTAAATGACGATAAGGTTTAATGGCCATGTCGCTCTTTAATGATTTGCGGATGTCGTGCCATTGCATGGGCTCAATCGATAAAAATTCTTCAACTTGAGTAACAAGATTTGGCAAGACAGGCTTTAAATACAAGCTCAAGCGACGGAAAGATTCTAGGATGACGCTACACACTTCATGTAGTTTGCTTGACCCTTGGGGATCCTTGGCAAGCTCCCAAGGCTTGTTCTCATCGACGTAGGCATTGACCAGATCCGCGAGCTCCATGATTTGACGTACTGCTTTTGCAAATTCGCGAGATTCATAAAGATCTGCGATTGAGTCACTTGCATTGGCAATCGATTCTAGTAATGGATGCGTCATCGCTGCATCCGTAACTCGACCCTCAAAGCGTTTTACTAAAAATCCAGCGGTACGACTAGCGATGTTGATGTACTTCCCCAAAAGATCGCTGTTAACGCGTGCCACAAAATCTTGGAGGTTTAGATCCAGATCCTCCATGGTTGCATTCAACTTTGTTGCAAAGTAATAGCGAAACCATTCAGGATTAAGACCAGCTTCAATCACACTGTTGGCAGAAATAAGCGTGCCACGTGATTTACTCATCTTCTCGCCATCCACGGTTAAAAATCCGTGAGCAAAAACATTGGTGGGTGTGCGATAGCCTGAAAAGTGCAAGGTCGCAGGCCAAAAGAGCGTATGAAAATACAAAATGTCTTTACCAATGAAATGGTATTGCTCGGTAGTGCTATCGGGCTTAACCCAGTTTGCAAAATCAAGGCTTCGTTCCTTGCAATACTTTAGGAAGCTCGCGTAATAGCCAATGGGAGCATCAAGCCATACATAAAAATATTTACCGGGCGCGTCGGGGATTTCAAAGCCAAAGTAGGGCGCATCACGCGAAATATCCCAGTCACCTAGTTTGCTATCCCCCTCGGTGCCCACCCACTCTTTCATCTTGTTCTTGGCTTCAATCTGTAGCGGGGTTTTTACTTGGGTCCATTCGCGTAAAAATGCTTCACAACGCGGATCGGATAGTTTGAAAAAATAATGATCCGAGACCTTACGAATTGGCGTAGCACCACTCACCACGGAGTATGGATTCTTGAGATCGGTGGGCGCATACGTGGCGCCGCATTTCTCGCACGAGTCGCCATATTGGTCAGCAGCTCCACATTTAGGGCAGTTGCCTTTGATGAAGCGATCAGGCAGAAACATTTCTTTCACCGGATCGTAGGCTTGCTCAATCGCCCGCTTTTCAATCAATCCTGCCTCTCGCAACTTCAGATAAATTTCCCGAGATAGCTGCTCATTCTCAGGACTATCGGTGGTGTAGTAATGATCAAAGGAGATCAGAAAGTGATCAAAATCCCGCTTGTGTTCATGCCACACCTTGTCGATTAGCTCTTTGGGAGTAATTCCTTCTTTTTCAGCTCGTAGCATGATTGGGGTACCGTGGGTATCGTCGGCACCGACGTAATGCACCTCATGGCCACGCATTCTTTGGAACCGAACCCAAATATCCGTCTGAACGTATTCCACGAGATGTCCAATATGGATTTGGCCATTGGCGTAGGGTAGGGCGGAGGTGACGAGCAGTTGACGCATATCAATCATTCTTATTAAACATTGATTTTAGACTGCGGTTAAAGTGTATGGTGAGATACCGTGGGGTATCGATGATGGACAAAGATCAGACCGCCGATGAGTAAGACTTCGCAATCCACTATTGCAATGACAAACGCTTCTGTACCCGTGGTTCATGAGGTGGCGATTATTGATGAGTTAGGACGCCAGAAAACTACTTTTATTCCAGGCGAGCGCTCCTTGACCATCTACTTGGATAAGCGCGAAGTGGTGACTCTCATGACCTTGGGTGCGGCACCCGAGGCCTTGGTCCTAGGATATTTACGCAACCAACGACTGGTGGAGTCGGCTGAGGATATTGAGAGCATTCAGGTTGATTGGGAAACCGACTCAGCGGCGGTCAAGACCCGCAGAGCCACAGTCGATATTGATGCAATCACCAGTAAGCGTGTCGTGACCACGGGCTGTGGCCAAGGCACCATGTTTGGTGGGTTAATGGAGGATATGGCCCAGATTCGGCTACCAGACGGCCCTAAGCTTCATCAGGCGGCGATTGTGGATCTCTTGGAGCAAATCAGGGCTCATGAAACCATCTACAAGAAAGCGGGCTCTGTGCATGCCTGTGCGGTATTTGAGCGTGCTGGGGACGATCGGGTCAGACTCTTGCATCTGATTGAGGATGTGGGCCGGCACAATGCAGTTGACTCCATTTCGGGCTTACTTTGGTTGGCTAAGCGCCAAGGTGAGGACCTCATCTTTTTTACGACCGGGCGCTTAACTTCGGAGATGGTGATCAAGGGGGCTCAGATGGGTATTCCCTTTTTGCTGACCCGTTCCGGGGTTACGCAGATGGGCTTGGAGCTGGCCAAAAAGACCCATTTAACCTTGCTCTCGCGCTGCTCTGGTAAGCACTTTGAGATCTATAACGCCCCAGAGCGTGTGGTTTTTCAGACACCCTCGACCTGAAAGCGAGGGTTTGTGTCCACTTGGGCACGAAAGTCTTACAATCCCGCCATGACTATTAAATCTGACCATTGGATTCGCCGGATGGCCGAGGGGGGCATGATTAGCCCCTTTGAGCCCGGCCAAATTCGGACGAACGCCGCAGGGCAAAAAATTGTGAGTTATGGCACATCAAGTTATGGCTATGACATTCGGTGCGCGAATGAGTTCAAGATCTTTACCAATATCAACAGCACGATTGTGGATCCGAAGCAATTTGATGAAAAGTCATTTGTGGATTTCAAGGGTGATGTCTGCATCATCCCCCCTAATTCCTTCGCCTTGGCAAGAACGGTGGAGTATTTCAAGATCCCTCGCAATGTGTTAACCATTTGCGTAGGCAAGAGTACCTATGCGCGTTGCGGAATCATCGTCAATGTCACACCGTTTGAGCCCGAGTGGGAAGGTTATGTCACCTTGGAGTTTTCGAATACCACTCCATTGCCAGCCAAAATTTATGCGGGCGAGGGTTGCGCTCAAGTCCTTTTCTTTGAGAGCGATGAAGTATGCGGTACCTCTTACAAAGATCGTGGCGGTAAGTACCAAGGCCAACACGGCGTTACGTTACCCAAAACCTAAGCCATCATGAAATTTCGTTTCCCGATCATCATCATTGATGAAGACTTTCGCTCCGAGAACATTTCGGGTTCTGGTATTCGTGACCTTGCAGTTGCGATTGAGAAGGAAGGAATTGAGGTGATTGGTCTCACCAGTTATGGTGATCTCACCTCATTCGCGCAGCAAGCCTCGCGAGCATCATGCTTTATTTTGTCGATTGACGATGAAGAATTTGATGCTGTTATCGACTCTGAAGACAGTGATCTGCCAGCGATTACCAATTTGCGCTCTTTTGTCGTCGAAGTGCGTAAGCGCAATGAAGATATTCCGATCTTTTTGTATGGTGAGACCCGTACCTCGCGCCATATTCCGAACGATATTTTGCGTGAGCTGCATGGCTTCATTCATATGAATGAAGATACGCCGGAGTTCGTGGCGCGCCACATCATTCGTGAGGCTAAGGTCTATCTTGATTCTTTAGCGCCCCCGTTCTTTCGGGCGCTCACCCACTATGCCTCTGAGGGTTCGTATTCCTGGCATTGCCCGGGTCACTCAGGAGGCGTTGCCTTTTTGAAGAGTCCTGTTGGTCGTATGTTCCATCAATTTTTTGGTGAGAACATGTTGCGTGCCGATGTTTGTAATGCAGTGGAAGAGTTAGGTCAGCTCTTAGATCACACCGGACCCGTGGTGGCCAGCGAGCGCAATGCCGCACGTATCTTCAATGCAGACCATTTGTTTTTTGTCACTAATGGCACATCGACCTCGAACAAAATTGTTTGGCACTCGACAGTGGCTCCGGGCGATGTGGTTCTAGTCGATCGCAATTGCCATAAATCGGTGATTCATTCGATCATGATGATGGGTGCGATCCCAGTATTTTTGATGCCCACCCGTAATCATCTTGGCATTATTGGGCCTATTCCAAAGGAAGAGTTTGAGTGGGCCAATATTCAGAAAAAGATTGCGGCTAACCCCTTTATCAAAGATAAAAATGTTGTGCCACGGGTCTTAACCATAACCCAGAGCACCTATGACGGGATTGTCTATAACGTTGAGATGATCAAGTCCATGCTCGATGGTAAGGTCGATAGCTTGCATTTCGATGAAGCGTGGTTACCGCATGCAGCTTTTCATCCTTTTTATCAGGACATGCATGCGATTGGTCAGAATCGTAAACCTCCACAAAAGAGTTTGTTGTTCTCAACCCAATCAACCCATAAATTACTCGCTGGCTTATCGCAAGCCTCCCAAGTCTTGGTGCAGGATGCCCAGGAGCGCAAGCTTGATCGAGATTGCTTTAACGAGGCCTACTTGATGCATACCTCGACCAGTCCTCAGTACGCGATTATTGCCTCATGCGATGTATCGGCAGCCATGATGGAGTCACCCGGTGGCACCACCTTGGTTGAAGAGTCGATTGCGGAAGCCTTAGATTTTAGGCGTGCGATGCGTAAGGTCGATGAGGAGTTTGGCTCTGACTGGTGGTTTAAGGTTTGGGGCCCAGATCATTTGGCTGAAGAGGGCATTGGAACGCGTGACGATTGGATTTTGGAGCCCAACGCCTATTGGCATGACTTTGGTCCTTTGGCCAAGAACTTCAATATGCTTGATCCGATCAAGGCAACGGTGGTTACTCCGGGCTTGGATATTGAAGGTAATTTTGGTGAGATTGGTATTCCGGCAAGTATCGTGACCAAGTACCTGGCCGAGCACGGCGTGATCGTTGAGAAGACCGGGCTCTATTCATTCTTCATCATGTTCACGATTGGTATTACCAAAGGGCGTTGGAATACTCTCGTGACCGAGTTGCAACAGTTCAAGGATCACTTTGATAAGAACCAACCCCTGTGGAAGGTGCTGCCTGAGTTTGTTGCTAAGCACCCCCGTTACGAACGCGTGGGACTACAAGAGATTTCTGCGCAAATTCATTCTTTTTATAAGAGCCGCGATGTAGCCCGCATGACCACTGAAATGTACCTCTCGAATATGGAGCCAGCGATGATTCCAGGCGACGCCTGGAGCAAGATGGCCCATAAAGACATTGACCGAGTACCGATTGATGAGCTTGAGGGTCGCATTACCGCCATGCTGGTAACACCATATCCCCCGGGCATTCCACTGCTGATTCCGGGTGAGCGCTTTAATAAAGCGATTGTGGATTACTTACGCTTTGCACGTGACTTTAACCAACGGTTCCCGGGCTTTGAAACCGATATCCATGGCCTAGTTAAAAATGCCGATGGCAATCACGGTTACTACGTCGACTGCGTGCGTGCTTAACGAGTTTTAATTACTTCTTTTTCAGGGCGGTGCGGGCACGTTTAATAGCTGCAATGACCTGTTTGGGGGCAGTACCTCCCAAATGATTGCGGGCACCCACTGAACCCTTAGGGGTTAATACCGCAAACACATCCTGAGTAATTAACTTAGATTTGGTGGTTAATCCGCAAGCCTTAATGAGCTCCGTCAGAGTGAGATCGCTTAAAGCACAATCTTTCTCAACGCAGCGTTTGACTGCATGAGCAACCGCCTCATGCGCATCCCGAAATGGCAATCCTTGCTTAACCAAGTAATCGGCCAGATCCGTAGCGGTTGCAAAACCCTCTTCTGCTGCGTATTCCATTGCGGCTTGATTAACCTTGATGTGAGGGACCATATCCGCAAAAATTTGGATCGTTTGGCTAACTGTATCGACGGCGTCAAAGAGAGGCTCTTTATCTTCTTGATTATCTTTGTTATAGGCAAGTGGTTGCCCTTTCATGAGGGTGAGAAGAGCAATCAAATCACCATTCACCCGCCCGGTCTTGCCACGGGCTAACTCAGGGACGTCGGGATTTTTCTTCTGCGGCATGATTGAGCTGCCGGTACAAAACCGGTCTGGCAAATCAATAAAACCAAAGCGTGGGCTGAGCCACAAAATCAACTCCTCAGATAATCTGGAGACATGCATCATGAGGATTGCAGCGTTTGCACAAAACTCAATTGCGAAATCACGATCAGACACTGCATCGAGCGAGTTTTGGCAGACTCCATCAAAACCCAGGGTTTTGGCAACACGGGCCCGATCAATCGGATAGCTGGTACCAGCCAGAGCGGCGGCACCCAAAGGCAATTGGTTCACTCGCGCACGGCAATCGACAAAGCGCTCTGCATCACGGGTAAACATCTCGTAGTAAGCGAGCAGATGATGGCCAAATGTCACGGGTTGAGCTACTTGCAGATGGGTATGACCCGGCATGATGGTATTGGCGTGTTGCTCCGCCAAGTTGAGAAATGCCTCGCGTAAACGTGTGAGGTCACCCAAAATTAAATCAATTTCACTTCTTAGCCATAAACGAATATCGGTGGCAACTTGATCATTGCGTGAGCGGCCAGTATGTAGACGTTTGCCCGCATCCCCGATCAATTTGGTAAGCCTAGCTTCAATATTGAGGTGAACATCTTCAAGGGCTAATTGCCAATCAAAGCGTCCAGACACAATTTCTTTTTCGATCTGGGCCATGCCCTTTTGAATGGCCATGAAATCAGCCTTCGAAATGATTTTCTGGGCAGCCAGCATCTCGGCGTGGGCCATAGATCCGGCAATATCCACAAGGGCTAGCCGCTGGTCGAAGGCCAGTGAGGAAGTGTAGTGCTGAACTAGGGAATCGACGGGTTCAGCAAAGCGGCCAGACCACGCTTTGGATTTATTGGCTAAAGAATTTTTGGATGAGCTCATAAACACAGTATATTGTGTGTCGTAACAGTTTATTTTAATTCTGAAGTTGCCCTATGAGCCCAACGCGTTTAGTTATTGCCTCTCGTGAGAGCAGGCTTGCCATGTGGCAAGCCGAACATGTTCAAGCATGCCTTAAAAAGTTGTACCCCGGCTGCGAGGTCATCATCCTAGGAATGACCACCAAAGGCGATCAAATCTTAGACCGCGCCCTCTCTAAAGTGGGGGGCAAAGGACTCTTTGTAAAAGAGCTGGAAACCGCTCTGGAAGATGGTCGCGCTGATCTTGCCGTGCACTCATTAAAAGACGTGCCGATGGTGATGCCAGAGGGCTTTGATCTTTCATGCATCATGGTGCGCGAGGACGCGCGCGATGCCTTGGTATCCAATGACTATGCCAGCTTGGCTGAGTTACCCGCAGGAGCAGTGGTCGGTACCTCAAGCTTGCGGCGTGAAGCGATTATTCGGAGTCAGTATCCTCATTTACGGGTTGAGCCATTGCGCGGTAATTTAGATACGCGGATGGCCAAGCTGGACCGCGGTGAATACCAGGCCATTATTCTGGCTGCCGCTGGCTTAAAGCGCCTAGGGATGGGTGCTCGCATTAAAGCACTGTTGCCTTATGATCCCCATACCCCAGCTGCTGGCCAAGGGGCATTAGGCATTGAAACCTTAAGTGCACGCCCTGATGTGAAAGCCTGGCTAGCGCCTTTAAATGATTTACCAACCGCTCTCGCAGTGACCGCCGAGCGGGCGGTATCACGTAAATTGGGTGGCTCGTGCGAGGTGCCTCTGGCGGCTCACGCACAATGGCAAAACCCGCAAGAGCTCTCGATGCGCTCCTATGTGGCCAGTACTGATGGTCGGCAAATTTGTTTGGCTTCTGGTTCGCGTGCGATCAGCAATTATCAAGAAGCGGAAGCATTTGGCCTGGCGATTGCTGATGATCTGATTGCGAAGGGGGCGGCAGCCTTATTGCCGCACTAAATCTGTGAAGGGGTTTGAACCGGCGATCATCGTAACCCGACCGACCGGTCAAGCACGCCGCTTAACTGAATTAATCCAAGCAGCTACGCAGGCAGTTTATCCATCGGTGCGGATGGTGAGTCTTCCCTTGCTGACGATTATTCCAAAAAATGATTTCGCGCTCCTAACGCAATTACGCACAGCCTTACAACGCTCAACACTGATCATTTTTGTGAGCCCCAATGCGATTGAGTGCGCCATGCGAGCTGTCGATGATGCGAACTCGTCTTGGGGGCAATTAGTGAATCCTGGAGTAAAGATTGGGGTGGTGGGGCAGAGCAGTCAAGAGGCGCTGATCCGGCACGGCCTAACCAAAGCATCCATCTTGGTTCCCGCCCACGATGAATCGGACTCTGAGGGTCTATGGAGGGTCCTTCAATCCAAGATCACTGACTGGCCTAAGGAATCTGTTTTGATTATTAAGGGAGAGGGGGGTCGTGAGACCCTAATCGAGCAATTGCGTTCAGTTGGCGCTGGGCTTGAGATCGTATCAATTTACTCGCGTGTTCCATTAGATCTTGCTAGCCCATTATGGCAGTCGTGCACCGAACTTGATCCACTGCATACGTTGTGGACCTTAACCTCGTCTGAGGCGGTGCGGCATTTGGGTGAGCGCTGTAAAGAGGTCAACCGAATTCCAAGACTTGCGATTGAGAATAGCTCGGCTTTGTGCAGTCATGCCAATATCGCACATGCAGCTCAGCAAATCGGTTTTAGAAATATCTCGGTTTGTGAGCCGCGGGACGAGTCGATTAGTCAGTCTGCGGCAGCTTGGTTAGTAGAGCAGGTAAAAAGATTTCCATAACCAGTAGAGGGTGACCGTTGAGTTGGTAGAGTGTGCGTCTGGCCCAAACGCGTTTGGGGAGATCCGCATACCGTCGTTGGCAGGCTTTCCACTCTGGATGATGATGGTCCAAACGAACAATTTGCCGAATGGGGCGAAAGCGCCCTTTGAGAACTTTGGCAAATAAAACTGCACCCAAGGGTTTATGACCCAATTTCAGAATCGTATGGTTACTGCCAATCGAACTTGTGATGGGCAATACGCTACGCGCCATCACAATTGGCTCACTCTGATCGCACAGCAAAATCTCACGAACCCGCGAGCGATGGATTGGGCGTCGAAAGAATTTTTTTTCGGATGCAACTAAATTTTGTTTGCCATCGGCAAGGATTTGTAATTCAAGGTGGCGATCTTCGGGATAGTGAAGTGCTTTCTCGAGTTTGCGTGTGAGCGATCCAGTATCGCTTAACCATTCTTGTAATGCCAATGGAGCACCCAAGGGTGCTCCATGGTCAAGTTGATGCCAGGTCGATGGGGAGCGAGACTTCCGCCACAACATACAAGGCGCTAATTAGTGCTGACGTGTGCTATTTTGAAATGAGCCAGTACGTGAACCAAAGCGCGGCCCTGAACTTTTACGCGCCTGACCCCCAAACTTGGGTTTAGTGCGTTTGGCAGCTCCAGGGCGATGATTAGGTTTATGTGAGCTTGGTTTTTGTTGAGGCTCAAGACCTGCAATTTCAGCAGCAGCCATGGGTTGCTGAGTAAATCGCTCAATCGCTCTAATCTTCACGCGATCACGATGCTCGGCTAGTGTAATGGCAATACCATTGCGCCCAGCGCGACCTGTACGACCGATACGGTGCGTATAGTCCTCAGGTTTCATGGGCAGACCAAAATTGATCACGTGACTGATTCTGGGCACGTCAATTCCACGCGCAGCTACATCAGTGGCGACCAAAATCCGGGTTTGGCCTTTGCGTAATGAATCGAGGCGACGGTTGCGAACGGCCTGTGGCATCGCGCCATGCAAGGCACTCGCTTGATAGCCATTGGCACGCAAGGTGTCAGCAATCTTTTCGCTTTCTACTTGGGTGCTCGCGAAGACAACTGCTTGATCGAGCTCGGGGTCGGAGAGCAGGTGCTCCAACAGGCGATGCTTGTGCGCCATGTTGTCAGCCCAATGAAGTTTCTGGGCGATATTGGCATGCGCTTCACCAGCATGGGCAAGCTCGATCCGTTTGGCGTCTTTTGTGAGGTTTGACGCTAGGCTCATGATGCGCGGGGCAAACGTTGCTGAGAACATGAGTGTTTGAGAACGACCTTTGCAACGCTCATCAATTGCCTCAAGATCTTCAGCAAAGCCAAGATCCAACATGCGATCAGCCTCATCGACCACCAGGCACTCAACTTGATCTAAGCGAATGGCGCGTGAGTTAAATAAGTCCAGTAAGCGACCTGGAGTCGCTACCACTAAGCTTGCCCCCTTAATCGCTTGGATTTGCTTGCCGTAGGGCATACCACCCATGATGGTGGCAATCCGTAGGCTCTTGATACCGCGCGCCAGATTAATCGCATCGGTGGCAACTTGTTGCGCTAGTTCGCGGGTTGGACACAAGACCAAGATCTTGGGCTGAGCGCGACCAGGTACAGGGCTACCATTGGGATTGGCAAGAACAAGTTGATGAAGAAGTGGCAATAAAAAAGCAGCAGTTTTACCGCTTCCAGTTTGGCTGCTCACCAATAAATCGCCGCCCTCGAGGGCCGCAGGAATAACCTGTGCTTGGACGGGGGTGGCTTGTGTATAGCCCAGCGCCTCAATGTTCTTGAGTAAGGGCGCAGCTAAGTTCAATGAAGCAAATGAATGGTTCGTAATTTCAGCAGAATGTGACATGCAATACCCATCCTCTCATAGGATGGTCTCCGGTTGTGCGCCAAGTTTATGTAAAGGCGCGATGGTCAAGGGCATCGACCATCAGACAAGCGGCAGCGGGGTAAAAACCAAAACGCTGAAAAATGTAAATTGCTGGGGACGATGTTTCAAAAAGCCCTCCATTATGACACGTTTCCTGTTTATGATCTAGTCATGCTGGATTGGATGAATTTGACCCATGTTGGCGTCGTACAGTTGCCAACCTTTATTCTGGGCACCATCGCGATTGTTTTATTGCCGGGCCCAAACTCCCTTTATGTTCTGACAGCCTCATCCAAGCTGGGCTGGAGGGCCGGGGTGTGGGCATCATTGGGCATTGTGGTGGGCGATTCAATTCTGATGATTGCCATTGTTTTAGGGGCTGCATCCCTCTTACAAAACTCTTCTGGCATTTTTATGGCATTACGTTGGCTGGGGGCGATTTACTTGCTGTGGCTAGCTTGGGGCCTGATGCAAACCGCTTGGAATCGTTTGCAAAGGTCCTCCTCACAAAATAGCGCTCCAGCAAGCACCATGCGACTTATACATATGCATCCATTTGTGGCTGCACTCGGTTTATCGCTCACCAATCCCAAGGCCATTTTTTTCTTCATCTCCTTCTTTACCCAGTTTGTCGATCCACAATTTGCCAATCCAGCCCAGAGTTTTTTATACCTTGCCATCATTTTGCAGATGATTAGCATCACCTACTTGGGGGTACTGATTTGGGTTGGTGAAACTCTGGCTCATCGAATGGAGCGCCATCCGCAATGGGCGGCTATGCTGTGGTTTGGGGTTGGCGCACTATTTATCTATTTTGCGTTACGCTTATTGATAGGCGGTTAAGTAAAAACAGTATTGGAGAATCTTGGTGGCAACGATCTTAGAGAAGGCGATATTGGGCGGTGGGTGTTTCTGGTGCCTCGAGGCGGTCTATCAGCGCGTTCAGGGCGTTACGCATGTGATCTCGGGATATGCTGGTGGCCATGTTGTTAATCCCAGTTATGAGGCGGTCTGCTCGGAGTCGACTGGGCATGCCGAGGTTGTTGAGATTGAGTTTGATCCCAGCATTATTTCCTATCGGCAGTTGCTAGAGATCTTCTTTGTGATTCATGATCCAACCACATTGAACTACCAGGGTAATGACGTAGGAACGCAATATCGCTCGGTGATTTATGCCCTTAACGATCAGCAATTGCAAATCGCTAAAAACCTAGTCAAAGAGCTTGAGGAGCAAAGACAGTTTTCTGATCCGATTGTTACGGAAGTGATCATGGCCCCCGTTTTTTATCCTGCGGAAGACTACCATCAGAATTACTATCGCAATCACCCATTTCAGGGTTATTGCATGGCAGTTGTAGGTCCTAAGGTTAGTAAGTTTAAAAAGACTTTCTCATCTTTACTGAAAGATTGAGAGAGAACCTTCTATGGCGCCAAGCGACTAATGCGCCATGTCTCTTGAGCCTTGGTGTACAAAATACGATCATGTAAACGTGAGGGGCGACCTTGCCAAAACTCAATCTTCTCGGGCCTTAAACGATATCCTCCCCACTGGCTTGGTCTTGGGGGATTTTCGCCAAATTGTTGTTTAAAGCGTAATTCTTCTTGTTCTAAAAAAGCACGACTTTCAATTTCTCGGCTTTGGGGTGAAGCCCAGGCGCCTATGCGAGAGGCTGGGGGGCGTTGAAAAAAGTAATCATCGCTCTCAGCTGCGCTTAGTTTGGAGACAATTCCATTAATCCGCACTTGGCGCTCTAGCTCGTGCCAATGAAATAGTAGTGCCGCTTGTGGGCGGATTGCAAGCTCTTGCCCCTTTTGACTTTCGTAATTTGTAAAGAAACAAAAATCACCTTGGCTGATTCCTTTTAATAAAACCACCCGGGCTGAGGGCGTACCTGATGCATCTGCTGTTGCTAGCACCATGGCATTGGGTTCCGGACATTCTGCCTGACTAGCTTGCTCAAACCAGCTTTCAAACAGGATGATGGGATCGAGAGGCAGCTCACGTTCCGATAGTTGCCCTGCGGTATAGTTTTTCCGTAAATCGGCTAAGTTTTTACTGATTGAACTCATGGATTGAGTATAAAGAGAGCGTATGACAAACGAAAGAGTGCTTGGCCCAAGTACGTGTGAGAGCAATGAAGTGGCAGATCGACGATTTGCTGGGGTGGCTCGTCTTTATGGAGAGGATGCCTTTAAAGCATTTGGCCAAGCCACGGTTGTGGTGATCGGCTTGGGTGGGGTTGGCTCATGGGCTGCTGAGGCTTTGGCTCGCTCTGCGGTTGGGCATTTGGTTTTGGTCGATTTTGATCATATTGCACCTAGCAATGTGAATCGTCAGTTGCATGCCATTGAAGGTAGTTTTGGGAAAGCTAAAGTGCTGGCTATGGCTGAGCGTCTTCAAGCCATTAATCAAATGATCACAATCACTATGCATGATGTATTTGCGGAGCCAGCCAATTTGGAGCAGATCATTCCGCATAACTCTTTTGTACTGGATGCCTGCGACGATGTATCGGCGAAGGTAGCGCTGGCTAGCTTTTGTAAAACTCAGCAGATTCCATTAGTGATGTGCGGAGGCGCGGGCGGGAAGGTTGACCCCACCCGAATTCAGATTGCTGACTTATCCAAAACCACCCAAGACCCCTTGCTAGCCAAAATCAGAGCCCAGTTGCGCAAAAACCACTCATTCAGTAGGGATTTGAAGAAATCCATGGGAATTCAGGCTGTTTATTCAGTGGAAGCTAGGAGGGGCTTAGCCAGCGGGGGTTTGGAATGCTCTGGGTATGGCTCAGGAGTTACCGTAACCGCAGGGTTTGGATTTACAGCTGCCGCGGCTTGCCTTGCCCAAATAGCCAAATTACAAGCTTAATATTTTGCTAAACTCCTGATTTACTTGAAATGATGTTCAGGTAATTGGTTTGTCAACCCTTTGTTTTTAGAAGCGTTAATGAACTAACCTAATGAAAGCCATTTGTAGCTACATTGGTTTTCTTTGGGCTGTTGTATTTCCGTAGGAGACTACGTTTATTAATTTTTACTTTGGAGTTTTACATGAAAAAGATCGTTGCTATGTTAGTTGCTGGTTTGTTCTCTGCTGGTGTTTTCGCTCAAGCTGCTCCAGCTAAGAAAGATGACAAGAAAGACGCTAAGCCAGCTGCTGCTGCTCCAGCTCCTGCTGCTGCTCCTGCTGCTCCAGCCAAGAAGTAATTCTTCTTGTTTAAGAGAACCCCAGCTTGCTGGGGTTTTTTTTCATCCAAAATTTGCTCAGAATCACTAGGGCTATCCCTGTAAGAATTTACTGATTTTTCTGTAAGTAACTATTTTTTTAATGGCAGCTTTCATTGATTATTCAGTAGATTCTCAAAGTTACTTAATTATTAATTTCGTTCTTGATACTTCTATAGTTTTTAAGCACTAGTTTCAAACGTATTCGCTCCATAGACTCTCATGCGGTGGCGTTGTGCCACTGTCATCATGAAAGGAGTTCTCTTGGAGAAGAATGAAGAAGGCTTAAAGCGCCATCTCAAAGTCAGACACATTCGCTTAATGGCTTTGGGTTCGACCATTGGTGTCGGATTGTTTTTAGGATCTGCCACCGCAATTCAAATTGCGGGACCATCAATTTTGCTTGCGTATTTCTTAGCCGGCCTGGTTGCATTCGTGGTTTTGCGAACCTTAGGTGAAATGGCGGTTCACGAGCCAGTCACAGGGTCATTTGCCACCTATGCCAATACCTATGTCAATCCCTTAGCGGGATACATGGTGGGTTGGGGCTATTGGACATACTGGGTGGTGGTAGCTATTGCCGAAGTCACCGCGGTTGGTATCTATATGGGGGTTTGGTTCCCAGATATACCGCAGTGGATTTGGGCGCTATCGTCCATCATCCTGATGGGGCTCATTAATCTGATTGCAGTCAAAGTATTTGGTGAGTTTGAGTTTTGGTTTGCGCTCATCAAGATCATGGCGATTGTGCTAATGATCGCTTTGGGCTGCTCGGTCATTTTCTTTGGGTTTACCAACGATTGGGTACCAATGGGATTGGGAAATCTTTGGCAGCATGGCGGATTTTTCCCGAACGGATTTAGTGGATTTTTGCTCTCCTTGCATATGGTGTTGTTTGCCTATGTTGGTATTGAGATGATCGGCCTATCGGCGGGCGAGGCACAAAATCCAAAACAGACGATCCCAATGGCTATTGATTCATTGATCTGGCGCATCCTGATTTTTTATCTGGGCGCATTGATGGTGATCTTGGCTATCTTTCCCTGGAATGAAGTAGGTCAGCAAGGCAGTCCATTTGTAGCGATGTTTGAGCGCATTGGTTTGCGTGAGGCTGCAGGTGTTGTTAATTTTGTGGTCATTACCGCTGCCTTATCTGCTTGTAACGCTGGTGTATTTAGTGGTGGCAGATTACTGTATGCACTCTCAGCTAATGGCTACGCACCAAAGCCTTTTGTCAAGCTGTCAAACAATGGTGTGCCGCATCGTGCTGTGATTGGAACGGTTTGCGTACCAATGGTAGGCGTGATCCTGAACTATTTTGTCCCCGAGAAGGCATTCCACTACATGATGGCAGCCGTTACATTTGTGGGCCTCATGGTTTGGATTTCCATTCTGTATACCCACTATCGCTTTCGGGCAAGCCTTAGCAAAGATCAGCTTGCTCAATTGTCGTATCGCACACCATTGTGGCCCTATTCCAGTTGGTTTGCCTTGGCCTTCATCGCGCTCGTCATTGTCTTGATGAGTTTTCATGAGGATGCGCGCATGGCACTCATTGTGGGTCCGATCTTATTAACCATTTATTTGATCCTGTATTTCGTATTGGGGATTGATAAAAAACACGTACTTCAATTAGGAGAGCAAAAATGATTATTGGTATTCCAAAAGAAATTAAGAACAATGAGTTTCGAGTTGGCCTCACCCCTAGTTTGGTGAGTAGTCTGACGCGGCAAGGTCACACAGTGTTAGTGGAGCAACATGCTGGGGCACAAATTGGTTTTGCTAACGAACAATACGAAGCAGCTGGAGCAAAATTAATGGCAGATGCTAAAGCGGTTTTCGCAGATGCTGAGTTGATTGTGAAGGTGAAGGAGCCACAGCCACAGGAGTGCGCGATGCTTCACGAGGATCAAACTCTCTTTACCTATTTACACCTGGCCCCTGATCCAGTGCAAACGGAAGCATTAATCAAGTCCAAGGCCATCTGTATTGCTTATGAGACGGTGACCTCATCGAGTGGCGCACTCCCGCTCTTGGCACCCATGAGTGAGGTGGCTGGGCGGATGTCCATTCAGGCGGGGGCGGCACATTTGGAGAAATCCAAAGGTGGCTCTGGATTATTGTTAGGCGGCATTCCTGGGGTTACTGCGGCAAAGGTATTGATCTTAGGTGCAGGTGTTGTAGGGCGCCATGCCTTACAAATTGCCGTCGGTATGGGCGCCCACGTGAGCATTATGGATCGCGACTTGGATCGACTGCGGCAGATTGATGCACTCTATGGCAATCGAGTCCAAACCCTATTTTCTGATCAGCAGAGTATTGAGAATGCAGTGAGAGATAGTGATTTAGTGATTGGCGCAGTGTTATTACCAGGTGGTTCGGCGCCAAAATTGGTGACCGCAGCCATGATCGGGCAGATGCGAGCTGGATCGGTGGTGGTAGATGTAGCGATTGACCAGGGCGGTTGCTTTGAGACCTCGCGACCCACCACCCATGCGGAACCCACTTATGTTGAGCACGGGGTGATTCATTATTGTGTGGCTAATATGCCAGGCGCGGTTGCCCGAACATCTACGATTGGTTTAACCAATGCAACCTATCCCTTCATTGAGCAGATTGCTAATCTTGGGGTGATAGAAGCATTGCGGCAGAACACGCATTTGAGGAATGGCTTAAGCGTCTATCAAGGGCAACTCACTTCTGCACCCGTCGCTCGGGCGCAGAAGCGGTCGTACGTCTCAGCAGATGAGGCTTTACTGCGCCCCGATTTAGTCGAGGTCTGTGACTAAGGAGGCGAGTGTTTCATGAGGGAGGGTTTCGACATGCATGGGATATCCCTTGTGGTCGCAACCCACCATCATTTGAGCACCGGCCTTTAGCGCCTCTTTCATCGCAGGTGTTAATGGAATGCGCAGGAAGTGCACGGCCGAGGTTTTCTCGGTCGTTGCACGCTCTAGATCCTCGTCGGCAATTGCATAGACCCGTGGCTGACCTTCAATCTCAATAAAAATCCGATCTTCTACACCAACTAATTTAGCCAGTGCTACGCGACGATCGGCCTCATTAGGGTACTCAATCATCATGGTGACCTTGAAGTCTGAACCACTCGGTACCATTGGATTGTAGGCATCTAACTCGTCTTGAATGCCTTCTTCTTCAAAGGTTTTCTCAACGCGCAACATCTCCTGAATCTGATAGCGCATTAAGAACTCGTTTTCAAAAATGAGCGTGAGATGCTCGCCCAGGTGGACGGTACGTAGTTTGCGTTCCGCAATGGCGCGCGCTCTCATTTCAGGGCGTGCTTTGTGATAAGCCTCAAGGCTTAATAAACTATCGCGAGTAATTTTTCCCATTTCAATTGATCCTGTTGTCATGATTTAGAGTCCGTAGGCCTTGGCCATTAGTGTGAGTGGATGAGCCATCGCGGTCTTGGGCAGACCCAGTTCATCCATTCCTTGCGCAATGTGGTGCCCAGCGAGTTGGCAATCGGAGCTAATGTAGTTTGGTGATTCTTCAGCCATGCTGCGAAATACTGGACGACCAATCTTCATTGCCATCGCATGAAACTCTTTCTTGACGCCCCAGGTTCCGGAGTGGCCTGAGCAGCGCTCCACCACATTCACTTCGGTTCCTGGAATGAGTTTCAATGCCTCAGCGGTTTTCTGACCAACGTTCTGCACGCGGGAATGGCAGGCGACGTGATAGCTCACATGACCCAACTCTTCTTTGAAGTCTTGGTTTAAAAGACCATCCTTGCTGCGCGCAATAAAGTACTCAAACGGATCCCACATCGCGTCTTTGACTGCTTGCACATCAGCGTCATCGGGGAACATCAATGGCAACTCTTGTTTAAACATTAAAGTGCACGATGGAATTGGAGTCACGATGGCATAGCCCTCACGCGCCAACTTAGCGAGTTTGGGGATGTTCTTTTCCTTATTTTCTTTTACGGACTCAAGATCACCTAATTCGAGTTTAGGCATGCCACAGCAGGCCTCTTTGTCAACCAGGGCATACGGGATCTGGTTGTGATTGAGGATCTTAATGAGATCTTGACCGATACCAGGCTCGTTGTAGTTGATGTAGCAAGTAGCATAGATCGCGACTTTACCGGGGGTGCGTTGACCATCTTTTACTGGAAACGCTACCGATGGCTTCGCCAATTGGGGGAAGGTCTTCGAAGCGTATTCAGGAACCCATGCTTTTTTATCAACGCCTAAGGCGCCTTCCATCATTAAACGGGTGACGCCCATATTGTTCACCGCATTGACCGCTTGGGTCACGATTGGAATGCCTGCAAATTGTCCAAGCTTGTCAGTGGAAGATAATAATTTGTCACGGAAAGTGGTTTTACCTTCTTTGAAGGCAACCGCCTTCGCGCGCAGCATCAAATGCGGGAAGTCAATATTCCAAGGGTGGGGTGGGGTGTAGGGACACTTGGTCATGTAGCAAACGTCACACAGATAGCACTGATCAACCACTTTTTGATAGTCGGCTTTTGCCACACCTTCTACTTCACCTTCCTCGGTCGCATCGACGAGGTCAAAGAGGGTAGGGAATGAGCCGCAAAGATTGACGCAACGACGGCAACCATGGCAAAGATCAAATACCCGCTCCATCTCGGCTTCGAGTTTCTCGGTGTTGTAGAAGTCCGGATTGGTCCAGTCCAAGGGGTGTCTAGTTGGGGCTTCGAGATTGCCTTCGCGTAAAGTCATGGAATTGCCTTTAGAGAAAAATTAAGATGCACGCAGTTTAGGGTTTTTTCCTATGATAGCCAAATTGTATTAATTAAAAATATTGATAGATTTTATTTAAATATCTGATTTATATGGATTTTTATGGATTATTCATTTCTACCGGGGTGGTTGCCCTGGCAGAAATCGGGGACAAGACCCAGCTTTTGTCACTCATGCTCGCAGCGCGCTATCCCAAGCATGCCTGGCCGATTATTTGGGGGATCTTGCTGGCAACGCTTGTTAACCATGCGCTCGCTGCTTATGTGGGACATTGGGTTGCTGGGCTACTCAGTCCTGATCTATTGCGTTGGATTCTGGGAATTGGATTTTTAGCCCTTGGCGCTTGGCTACTTATCCCCGACAAATTGGATGAGGACCAAGCTGCAAAAGCAGCAAAAGGGGCTTGGGCAATTTTTGTATTGACCACCAGCTTATTTTTCATTGCCGAAATGGGTGATAAGACCCAAATCGCCACGATTGCTCTGGGAGCGAAGTATGACAGTGTGGTGTCGGTCACGATTGGGACAACTCTTGGCATGATGCTCGCGAATGCTCCTGCGGTATGGCTTGGTAAGCAATTTACCAAGCGCTTGCCAATTACGTGGGTGCATCGTATTGCGGCGATGATATTCATTGTGCTTGGAATGGCGACCTTACTTTGGGGTGGGGATCTTGCGTAAGCGCTAAGTAAAGATCCAACTAAAATCGTTCCATGCGAACCGATTCTGCCAAGCGCTTTTTGCGCTCTCAATACAAAGCTCCCGATTATCAATTTGGCCAAGTAGAGCTTGATTTTGAATTAATGCCGCAACGCACCCTTGTGCACAGTCGCATTGAGGTGATCCCTAGTGAGATCACGCAAACCTCGAAAGACGAGCTCCCCCTTATTTTGGATGGTGAAGAGCTCGAGTTCATTAGCCTGCGTATCAATGGCGAGACGCATCGCCATTTGGAGCTAACGCCGGGGAGACTGGTGATTCATGGTTTACCTCAAGGAGGCAAGCAGCGTTTTGTGATTGAAATCAAAACCGCATGCATTCCTGAGAAAAACACATCATTGATGGGCTTGTATGTCTCACGTGGTAATTTCTTCACGCAGTGCGAAGCAGAGGGTTTTCGGAAAATCACGTATTTCCAGGATCGTCCCGATGTGATGGCGCGCTACCGCGTGACCATGCGAGCACTCAAAGCCGATTACCCAGTCTTGCTCTCGAATGGCAATTTGATTGCCAAAGAGGATTTGGCCGATGGTTGGCACAGCGCCATTTGGGAAGACCCGTTTCCAAAGCCTTCTTATCTGTTTGCCTTGGTGGCTGGAAAATTAGTTTGCTCAGAGGATGTGATTACTTCTCATAGTGGTGATAAAAAACTATTGCAAATTTGGGTTGAGCCGCGGGATCTGCATAAAACCCACCACGCGATGGACTCGCTAAAGCGATCGATTGTTTGGGATGAGAAGCGCTTTGGTTTAGAGCTTGATTTAGAGCGCTTCATGATTGTGGCGGTGAGTGATTTCAATATGGGGGCGATGGAGAACAAGGGCCTCAATATCTTCAATACCAAGTTTGTGCTGGCGGATGCGCAAACGGCAACGGATACGGATTTTGCCAATGTTGAGAGCGTAGTAGCCCACGAGTATTTTCATAATTGGACAGGCAACCGCGTGACCTGTCGGGATTGGTTTCAACTATCACTGAAAGAAGGTTTAACCGTCTTTCGGGATCAAGAGTTTTCAGCCGATCAAATAGGTACAGAGTCTGGTCGGGCGGTTAAGCGCATCGATGATGTGCGTTTACTTCGCCAGCTACAGTTCCCCGAGGATGCGGGGCCCATGGCTCATCCGATACGGCCCGATGAGTATCAAGAAATCAATAATTTTTATACGGTAACGGTCTATGAGAAGGGTGCGGAGGTGGTACGGATGTATCAAACCTTACTTGGGGTTGATGGCTTTCGTCGCGGCATGGATTTGTATTTCAAGCGTCACGATGGGACGGCGGTGACCTGTGATGAGTTCATCGCCGCGATGGCTGATGCGAATGAGCGCGATCTCAGCCAGTTTAAAAACTGGTACAGCCAATCGGGTACTCCGCGAGTTCAAGTCAATGAACAGTTTGGTGCTCGGAAGAAAGAATATCGCTTGACCCTCAAACAACATTGCCCCCCAACACCTGGGCAGAAGACCAAAAAACCATTTCATATTCCCTTGAAGGCGAGTTTGTTATTTGAAAAGGGCGCATCCATTACTGCAAAAGAAGCAAAGCATTTTGGTCAAGAAGTATTGCTAGAGCTAACCCAGTCAGAGCAAACGTGGGTAGTCAAGCAAATCCCGGCAAAACCAGTGCTTTCGATCAATCGGGATTTCTCGGCACCCATTTTGATTGAGCACGAGCAAAGCGAAGCAGAGTTGCTCGCTCTCATGGCCTATGAGACGGATTCATTTAATCGGTGGGAGGCTGTGCAAAAACTAGCTCAGCAATTGATTTTGGTAGGTCGAGAGCCCGATCGGCGATTGCTAGAGGCCTACCGTGAATTGTTGGTCGATCCGCAATTGGATCCGGCGTTCAAACAACTTCTCTTTACACTGCCAGCCGAAACCTATTTGTATGAGCAGGTTCAGTTGGTTGACCCTCAGCAATTGCATTGGGCGCGTAGAGGTTTTAAGTCTGCTCTAGCGCAAGCGCTTAAATCCGACTGGGAAAAGACCTACCGCTCGCTCCAAACCTCAGCGAGCTATAGTCCGGACGCAATGAGTATGGGTCGGCGCGCTCTCAAAAATGATGCGCTGATGATGCTTTTAGAAACCAAGGACACTCGCTGGTATGAGGTGGCCGAAGAGCAATACGAGTTAGCGAACAACATGACCGATCGCTTTGCGGCATTACAGGCCCTTGTATTCGCTCACGCACCCCAGGCTGAGAATGCCTTAGCTGATTTTTATCAGCGCTTTGCGGAAGACCCGCTCGTGGTTGATAAGTGGTTTGCCTTACAAGCAATGCGACCCCCGCAAACCAAGGGTCAGTCTGTGCTTGGTCATGTGCAAGAGCTGATGCGACACCCCGCATTTCAGATGAATAATCCTAATCGGGTGCGCAGCCTCATTCATGCATTTTGTTTGAGTAACCCAGGTGGATTTCATGGGGTCGATGGTGTGACCTATGCCTTTTGGGCCGAGCAAGTGATTGCATTAGATGAGATCAATCCTCAAGTAGCGGCGCGACTGGCCCGTGGCTTAGACCGTTGGCGTCAGTTTGCATCACGCTACCAGAAGCCGATGAAAGCGGCGCTAAAGACCCTAGCAACAGTCAGTCGGCTTTCCCCAGACGTGCGCGAGGTTGTTTCTAAAGCGTTGGGAGACGCTCATCCTAGCGCCTCGTAAAGGCATTGATTTTGCTGGGATAAAATCTCAGTCTGAACGCAGTATTTTCCAAAGGTTCATGCCGGAATAGCTCAGTTGGTAGAGCAGCGCATTCGTAATGCGAAGGTCGTAGGTTCGATTCCTATTTCCGGCACCAGTTTGCCCCTTAAATAAGTGCTTAAAGTACGGGTTTTCACTAGTCAGTACGGGTTTTACTTATGTGAAAATTTTTGTTTGTTGATGTCTGTCAATTTTTGTCTAAAGCTTTTATTGAAGAATTAGTCATCAAAGTTGCTACATAACAAATTTAATACTTTGAAAAAACTTTTTGGAGGAGCAGCTATGCGTTTGAAATTTAAGTCAACTGTACTAAGCGTCGCTTTACTTGCTGGTTTTGCAGCTTCAGCTACTGTACAAGCACAGGCTAAGTGGGAGCCAACTAAGCCGGTAGAATTTATTATTCCAGCAGGTCCCGGAGGTGGGGCCGATCAAATGGCGCGAATGATTCAGGGAATCATTTCCAAAAATAATCTGATGAAGCAATCAGTTATTCCTGTAAACAAGGGTGCAGGAGCTGGTGCGGAAGGTTTCTTGGCAATTAAAGAAGCAAAGGGTGATCCAAATAAAATTATCATCACGCTTTCAAACCTTTTTACTACCCCTCTCGCAACCGGTGTACCATTTAGCTGGAAAGATATGACTCCTGTTGCGATGTTGGCGCTTGACCAGTTCGTATTGTGGACTAATGCTGAAAAGCCTTATAAATCAGCTAAAGAATATATTGATGCAGCGAAAGCCGCTGGCGCTGGTAAGTTCAAGATGGGCGGTACCGGATCGAAGCAAGAGGACCAAATCATTACGGTAGCGCTTGAAAAATCTACCGGTGCGAAGTTCACGTATGTCCCGTTTGCAGGTGGCGGCGCAGTAGCAGTTCAGTTGGTTGGTAATCACATTGATTCATCGGTTAATAATCCAATTGAAGCCGTTGCACAGTGGCGTGCTGGTAAGTTACGTGCTCAATGCGTATTTGACACTGAGCGGATGCCATACAAGGAGAAAATCACCCCTACTCAATCATGGAATGATGTGCCTACATGTAAAGAGGTTGGCGTGAATACCGATTATGTAATGTTGCGGGGTATTTTCATGCCACCAGGCGTAACTCAAGCTCAAGTGGATTTCTATATTGACTTGTTCAAAAAAGTCCGTGAGACACCTGAGTGGAAGAAGTTTATGGCTGACGGTGCCTTCAATCAGACCTTTATGACTGGCAAGGATTTTAATTCTTGGTTGGAAAAAAATGCCGCTCTCCATGCTCAGCTGATGAAAGAAGCCGGATTTTTAGCTAAGTAATTTGGTTTTTACTAAATAAGACCTCTAAACTGGGGTCTTATTTTTTTAAGTTTGAATTAATTTTTATATAGAGCAAAGTATGTCTGATCACTCAAATCAAAATTCTGTAATTAGTATGCGATCGATGGAAATCATCGTTGCCCTTTTATTTTTAGTTGTCGGTTTTGTGGTGATGACTGGAAGTCTTAAATTAGGTGCCAAGTGGGGTAGTGATGGTCCCGAGTCTGGCTATTTTCCCTTTTATATCAGTTTAATTATTTTGGTTTCAAGTTCGATCACGTTATTTCAAGCGTTTAAGAATAAAGAACAGGGTGAGGAGAGTTTTGTTGATAGAGAGCCTTTGCGCCAAGTTCTTTCGGTTTTAATCCCCGCTGCCTTGTATGTTCTTGGGGTTCAGTTGATTGGTATTTATGTCGCATCGGCTCTTTATATCGCAATTTTTATGGTTTGGCTCGGTAAATATGCACTCTGGAAAGCTGCTGCGGTTGGTTTGGGAGTTAGTGTCGCCTTATTCATGATGTTTGAGTATTGGTTCCAAATACCCCTGCCCCATGGATCCTTGATTAATCCACTGGCTATATTCGGATTGCAGTAATACAAGACAAAAATTAATAACGATAGAGACTTAATACAAAGGAGCTGAAGTTGGAAGAAATTAACGCCCTATTTGGAGGCTTTGCTGTCGCGATGTCGCCATTCAATATTTTGTTGATGCTTGTTGGCGTCACCCTCGGGGTCATCATTGGCGTATTGCCAGGGCTTGGCGGAGCGAATGGAATCGCAATTTTGTTACCCCTTACCTTCACGATGCCTCCAACTTCAGCAATTATTATGCTCTCTTGCATTTACTGGGGCGCTCTATTTGGCGGTGCAATAACATCTGTACTTTTTAATATTCCGGGTGAACCTTGGTCTGTAGCAACCACATTTGATGGCTACCCTATGGCCCAAGATGGTAAAGCTGGTGAGGCCTTAACTGGTGCATTCACCTCTTCTTTCGTTGGCGCATTCTTCGCAATCGTCATGATTACCTTTTTGGCCCCACTGGTTGCGAAGTTCGCATTGCAGTTTGGCCCCCCTGAGTTTTTTGCTGTCTATCTATTAACTTTCTGCAGCTTTGTGGGCATGAATAAGGGCTCACCTTTCAAAGTCATTTCTGCCATGATGCTCGGTTTTGCTCTGGCAGCCGTTGGTATGGACACTGTTACTGGGCAATTGCGACTCACATTTGGATCCACTGAGCTCATGCGCGGCTTTGACTTCCTCATCGCTGTAATTGGTTTATTCGGTATTGGTGAGATTTTGCAATCGATGGAGGAGGGACTTTCCTTCTCTGGTAAAAGTGCCAAGATTCGTGCAAAAGTTGTCTTTGAAACCTGGGCAAAGTTGCCTAAATATTGGGCTACATCTTTGCGCAGCTGTTTAATTGGTTGCTGGATGGGTATTACCCCTGGTGGAGCGACGCCCGCCTCATTTATGAGTTACGGGGTTGCTAAACAAATGTCTAAGAATAAAGATAAGTTTGGCAAGGGTGAGATGGAAGGTATTGTTGCTCCTGAAACAGCGGCACATGCTGCTGGTACTGCAGCTCTTTTGCCTATGCTCTCTTTGGGTATTCCAGGCTCACCTACCGCCGCGGTTCTACTGGGTGGCCTCCTCATTTGGGGTTTGCAACCAGGACCTCTCTTGTTTGTAGAGAAGCCAGATTTTGTTTGGGGCTTAATTGCTAGTATGTATTTGGGTAATATTGCCGGTTTGTTTGTAGTATTAACCTGTGTACCAATTTTCGCCTCAATTTTAAGAATCCCATTCTCAATCATCGCTCCAGTGATCATTGTGGTTTGTGCAGTTGGTGCATTTACAGTTCATAACGCGATGTTTGATGTATGGCTCATGTTAGGTTTTGGTGTACTGGGCTATCTCTTTAAGAAACTTGACTATCCGATGGCGCCGATGGTTCTCGCCTTAGTGTTGGGTGATCGCGCCGAAGACTCTTTCCGTCAAGCGATGCTAATCTCTCAAGGTAATTTGAACGTGTTCTTCTCAAACTACCTGGTTGGTAGCATCACCTTACTTGCAATCATCCTCTTGTTCTGGCCTTTAATTTCAAAATTAAGGCAGAAGAAGGCATAATTTTTTCAGGATGTTTTAAAAATAAAAAAAGGGGGGGCGCAAGCCCCCTTTCTTCATCCAGAGCCTTTCTGGATAAAATAACGATATGCTTTCCCCCCACCAAAAATTGATCCATTGGCTTTGTGCGATCGCCTTTTCATGGAGTATTTTTACCCCATCGCTAGCCAAAGCCTTTTTCCAATCGGCCAATACAAATTTTCTGACCATGGAACTGTGTGTGGTGGATGGTTCCAAGCAAACCGTTAATTTAGATACCGAAGCGCCGACTACGATGGCCGGCGACTGTCCCTACTGTGTCGCGCAATCAATGGCGCCACTGAACCTACTCACCAATCTTGGATTTGCAAGCCCCGCAATACCTATTTTGACTCCCAGTCTCTATTTGGAGTCTCCCAAAACTCTATTTGCGTGGGTCAAGCTCCCCTCTCAGGGGCCGCCTTCAAATCATTGCATCTAATTTAGTGGCAGGGGTTTTATTGGAACCTCTCATGCAATGCCGTTTTCATTTGAAGGATTTATATGAACATCAACTTTTTACAAGCAGTAATAGCAAGTGCTCTAATCGCATTCTCAAGCCACTCATTGGCACATAAGGATATGAAGAGCCCAGAGTATCGAATTGGGCAACTCAAGATTGAGCACCCTTATGCACGCGCGACGGCCCCTGGGCAAAAAGCTGCGGGCGGATTTATGAAGATTGAAAACAAAGGGGCTGCTGATCAATTAATTGCAGCAAGCTCCCCAGTCGCTGGCGAGATGCAATTGCATACCATGACAATGGATGGCAACGTCATGAAAATGCGCGAGGTGAAAGTGATTGATGTGCCAGCAAACGGGTCCGTCGAGCTCAAACCAGGTGGTTTGCACCTAATGTTTATCGATATTAAAAGCCCGCTTAAGGCTGGTGAGGCTGTACCAGTTAAGCTGAAATTTCAGAAAGCCGGTGAAGTTGAAATCAAGGTACCGGTGCGCGAGATGGGCTCAGGTTCTGGGCACATGAAGCACTAGTCAGGCCGCAGTAGTCATACAGCCTGTCTCGCTATGGGCGATTCAGGCTGTGTCGAGTTAAGTTAATTAATCCAGATTTCGGTCAGTAACAGCCCCTTTGCTAGCAGAGCTTGCTAGACGGGCGTATTTAGCCAATAAACCACGTGTATACCGGGATTTTGGTTGTTTCCACGCAGCGCGCCGTTTGGCAATCTCTTCCTCTGGAACATTGAGTTGGATTAATAACTTATGCGCATCGATCGTGACCGAGTCACCTTCTTCAATTAGGGCAATGGTGCCGCCCACAAAGGCCTCAGGAGCGACGTGACCGACCACCATTCCCCAGGTACCCCCTGAGAACCGCCCATCGGTAATAAGTCCAACAGTCTCACCAAGCCCCTGGCCAACTAGAGCCGAAGTAGGCGCTAACATTTCTCGCATTCCGGGACCACCTTTAGGGCCCTCATAACGAATCACGACCACATCACCATGCTTAATTTTCTGGGCCATGATGGCCTCCATGGCCTCATCTTCGGAGTTAAACACGCGTGCTGGACCGGTGATCGATGGATTCTTAAGGCCAGTAATTTTGGCGACGCAGCCCTCGGGCGAGATATTGCCCTTCAAAATCGCCAAGTGTCCTTGTGGATAAAGCGGGTTATCTAAGGTTCGAATAACCTTCTGATCGGCTCTTGGTTTGGACGGAACATCTTTGAGGGTCTCTGCAATCGTTTTGCCGGTGATGGTCATGCAATCGCCATGGAGCAGGCCACCGTCTAGCAAAATCTTCATAACCTGCGGAATACCGCCCGCCAAATGCAGATCGGGAGCTAAATAGGTTCCTGATGGCTTCATATCGGCAATTACAGGCACACGTTTACGAATCCGTTCAAAGTCATCAATGGTCCACTCAATCTCCGCAGCACTCGCAATTGCCAAAAAGTGCAGAACAGCATTGGTCGAGCCACCTACAGCCATAATGACGCTGACGGCGTTCTCAAGGGATTTTTTGGTAATGATGTCGCGTGGTCGAATATTATTTTTGATCGCTTGAACCAATACGCGGGCTGACTCGGCTGCGCTATCGACCTTTTCTTGGTCTACGTTGGACATGGTTGAAGAGTAGGGCAGACTCATCCCTAGCGCTTCAAAGGAGGAGCTCATGGTATTGGCGGTATACATGCCACCACAAGAACCACTGCTTGGACAAGCGTTTTGCTCAACGCCTTTGAGGTCCTCCTCGGTTAAGCGTCCAGAGGTAAATTCGCCAACGGCCTCAAAGGCAGAAACAATATTGAGCTCTTTACCTTTGTAATGGCCTGCTTTGATGGTGCCGCCGTATACATAGATTCCAGGAACATTGGTGCGCGCTAGCGCAATCATGCCGCCGGGCATGTTTTTGTCACAGCCACCAATGACCACCACGCCGTCTTGCCAGAGGCCGTTGACACAAACCTCAATACTGTCAGCAATCACCTCGCGTGAGACCAGGGAGTATTTCATGCCCTCCGTGCCCATGCCGATACCGTCGGAAACTGTGGGAGTACCAAAGACTTGGGCTTTGGCACCCGCTTTCTCCAGAGCATCGATTGCCGCATCGGCTAGTTTTTGTAGGCCGCTATTACATGGGGTAATGGTGGAGTGGCCGTTGGCCACTCCCACCATCGGTTTTACAAAATCTTCCTCTTTGTAGCCCATGGCGTAGTACATGGATCGATTGGGTGCGCGCGCAACCCCTTCGGTCACCATGCGTGAACGCTCATTCATGCGTTTTGGGGCTTGTTTTTGGTCTGCCATGTCATTGTCTCCGCGATTAAATTGCCATCATTTCAAAGCTGTCTTTTCCTGCCCCGCAATCAGGGCAGGCCCAATCGGCAGGGACATCGTCCCATTTGGTGCCAGGTGCAATGCCATCCTCGGGGCGGCCTGCTGATTCGTCATAAATAAAGCCGCAAACAATACAAAGATAAGTTCTCATGGGATTGTGATTCACGCATTAATGTAGAAGGGTATTTTAGGGATATCCAGCAAAATTAGCCTTATAGCTAATAGCCAGTCCAGTTATGGGGGGTTACATTGTTGATCTATAAGTAATTTCAAGGTAATGATAAGCCATGACGCGATTAACCGGCACCGTGTATCTCATCGATGATGACAACTCGATGAGAGATTCATTGGCGCGGATGTTGCGCGATGTTGGTTACTCGATACAAGATTTTGAGAGTGCCACTTCGTTTTTACAAAATTCATTACCAGTTGCGCCAGCTGTGATCGTGCTTGATATGCAAATGCCGGATGTCAGTGGTCTCGATTTAATGGAGCGCTTGGAAAAGCTAGGTCGTAAAACTCCGATTGTGTTTTTGAGTGGCCAAAGCCATCCCCAGCAGATTGTCAAAGGTCTTAAAAAAGGTGCGCTGGATTTTCTGTTTAAGCCCTTCAATATTGATGAGCTCTTGCAAGCTATCGATCAAGCCCTTGATTACGACCAAAAACAACTCAAACGTAATTTAAAAGATGGCGAGATCAAGCGTAACTTCAATACCCTAACACCTCGAGAAAAGGAGGTGTGTACCTTACTCGTGGAGGGCCTCATGAATAAAGAAATTGCTGAGCGCTTAGGCACGACCGATGCCACGATTAAGGTCCATAAGGCCAGGGTCATGGAAAAAATGCAAGCGAACTCGGTTCAGGATTTGGTGAAATTCTATTTGGAGTCCAATTTAACAAGGTAAGTATTAGCCCTAGGGTCGATAGCCAAATATTGTTATTTATGTCATATTCTGAAGTAATTAAGCCGATACGATTGATATACAAGGCATTGATTCAATTACAAATAATTATAAAAACTATATAAAAGTGAGACGCATTTGGTGATGAATAAACGCGTTCCAGATGTTCGAGGAGAGGTTCTTAAAAAGGCTCGTGAAGCCAAGGGTCTCACTGTCTCCGAATTAGCGAGTAAGGTTTGCTTTTCGACTAAACAAATTGAGCAGCTTGAAAATGGTGAGAAAAGCCATTTCTATTCCCTGGCGATTAAAGCGAATGCAGCAAAACGGGTAGCCGATGAGTTGGGCATCAGCCAAGAGGATGTATTTGATTTTGGACCTGACTTGATCGAAGCTGCAAAAGTCCGTCAAGAGAGTTCAAGGGAAGTGGCAAGTCTATCTTCGCCACTAGAGGCACAAGCAAATTCTTCTGGGCCTGTTGAGAAAGAAGAATCTCAGAAGAAAACTTCTCAACCTAAACGTACGACTCCAAAAAAGACTGCAGACCAAAAGGTGGAGCAGCTTGAGCGGTTTGATGAGACTCCCAAGCCAATTATTAAAAAGAATCGCACTCTCATCTACTTTGGTAGTGCTGCAATCGTCGCCGCCATTGGAATGGTGGCTCTGAATATGAATCAACCGCAGCCAGTGAAGTCAGTAGAGGTCGCGAAACTGCCATCGGAAACGATTGCAGCAGAGTCTAAAAAGGAAGAAGTAGTAAGTCCGGCACCACCAACTGCCAACGCCCCAGCACTCGTTGCTTCAGAGGCGACAAATACTTGCCCATCGGAAGATGCCAGTCCAAAAAGTTACCGCATGGCTAGCGCATCAAAGCCTGGCAATATGGTCTATGTGCAAAGCCGAAGTGCCCAAACGATCTGTGTAAAAGATGCAAGCGGCAAACTGGAGAAAAAGAGCTTAGAAGCAGGGGGCTCATATTCCTTCTATGGAAAGGCCCCCTTTGTAGTGATGACCGCTGGCTTAGGTCAAACGGATCTCTTTTTTCAGGGTTATAAAGTGAAAATTGATAACCCAAATGCCAAGAGCATTATTTTGGAAGAAGTGGCGTTCTAGACAGCGGCGTCGTCCACCTCACCCGTACGAATGCGGATCGCCTGCTCAACTGGGCTCACAAAAATTTTGCCATCCCCAATTTTTCCAGTACGCGCTGCTTTGATGATCGCTTCGGTGACGGTTTCCACCAAGTTATCGGCCACAACCACTTCCACTTTCACCTTGGGTAAAAAGTCGACAACATACTCGGCGCCCCGATAGAGTTCGGTGTGACCCTTTTGGCGACCAAAGCCTTTCACCTCAGTGACCGTCAGACCGGTAACGCCAACTTCGGCAAGTGCCTCGCGGACCTCATCAAGTTTGAACGGTTTAATAATGGATGTAATCAGTTTCATAGTGTCTCCTTTGCCTCCATCATACTCAAGGATCATGACCTATTCATGTCCCCACTATTTTTAGGTCTAGAGCTTCGCTCCAGAAGTAATGGGGTAGCGCCAATCTCGGCCAAAAGCGCGTGCAGTAATTCTGACACCCGGGGGTGCCTGACGCCGTTTGTATTCATTGATTTGAATGAGGCGGGTAATTTTTTGCACTGCCGCAGAATCATAGCCTGCTGCAATGATCTCAGCGCTTGATTGATTTTGTTCCATATAACGCGCCAAGATCGCATCAAGCACCTCATACGGTGGCAGACTATCTTGATCGGTTTGATTGGGGCGCAGTTCTGCCGACGGTGGGCGCGTCAGAATTCGCTCTGGAATCACTGGTTTGATCTGATTGCGATAGCGACATAATTGATAGACCAAGGTCTTGGCAATATCTTTAATCACCGCAAAGCCCCCAGCCATATCGCCGTAAAGAGTGCAGTACCCAACGGCCATCTCACTCTTATTGCCGGTGGTAAGAACCAAGCGACCCGTTTTATTGGAGAGGGCCATCAAGATCGTGCCACGCACCCGTGCCTGAATATTTTCTTCGGTGGTGTCGCTCGGTAAATTGGAAAACTGTGCTTGTAGAGCATCTTCAAAAGCCTTCACCGGCTCTTGAATCGAAATCTCATCGTATTGCACGCCCAAGTTGGATGCCAGCTCGCGGGCATCGAGCCAAGAAATTTCAGCGGTGTAGGGCGAGGGCATCATGACTGCGCGCACTTTCTCTGCGCCCAGTGCATCGACTGCAATCGCTAAGACTAAAGCGGAGTCCACGCCACCCGACAAGCCAAGAATTACTCCTGGAAAACGGTTTTTGTGGACATAATCACGCGTCCCCATCACGAGTGCGGCATAGACTTGCGCCTCGAGAGTTAATGCGGGAGTAATCTCACCTCGTTGTGGTTCGCCTCCTATAAGCTCAATAAATCCGACCCCTTCCTGAAACTGCGGCATGGCAAACACCAGCTCGCCATGGGAGTTCACAGCGCAGGATCCGCCATCAAAGACGAGTTCGTCTTGTCCGCCCACCATATTGAGATAAACGATGGGTAAACCGCAGGCTTGACTCTGCTCTTTGAGTAGTTCGTAGCGAGTCTGTTCTTTTTGCAGATGGTAGGGTGAAGCATTGAGTACCAGCAGCATTTGCGCCCCCGCATTCTTGGCTAGACGCGCTGGCTCTGAATGCCAAATGTCTTCGCATAGCAAAACACCGAGTTTTAAACCGTGATGATCAAAAACGCAGGCATTCTCACCCGCCACAAAATAACGCTTCTCATCAAACACTTCATGGTTGGGCAATTCCTGTTTGAAGTACGTGGCAATCACTTTGCCATTCTGAATAACTGATGCTGAATTGCGCAGACCCGCATCGGATTCGCAGGGGTGGCCCACAATCACGGTTAATCCACTCAACTCTTGAAGTTGTTCGCATAGAGACTGAAGTACAGTCCGTGTCTCTTGAATAAATCCGGGGCGCAGTAATAGATCTTCTGGAGGGTAGCCAGTTAAAGAAAGCTCTGGAGTTAAAAGTAGACTGGCGCCGTGTTCATGGGCATCTTGCGCTGCCTGAAAAATCGCTTGCGCGTTGCCAACGCAATCCCCTAAAAGAGGATTGAGTTGCGCCATGGCAATCTGCATGGGGGAATGAGTGCGCTGACTCATAACCTACGCCATGCACGATTCATATTTATGCCTTCTCTTTCTGATAGCGGGCCATACCATCGGTAATCTCTTTGTGAGCGTCGGCAATCGAGCCCCAGCCTTTGACCTTGACCCATTTGCCTTTCTCAAGATCTTTGTAATGCTCAAAGAAATGCTGAATCTGATTCAAACGCATCTGGTTGATATCCTCGGAGCTCTCCCAATGGCTATAGATCGATAAAATGCGATCTTCAGGAACGGCTAGTAACTTGGCATCGTCACCAGCTTCATCGTTCATTTGTAAGACGCCTAGGGCACGGCAGCTAACCACCACGCCAGGAATCAATGGAAAGGGTGTAATTACCAAGACGTCGACTGGATCACCGTCGCCCGCAATGGTCTTGGGGATGTAACCATAGTTGCAGGGATAGTGCATGGCGGTACCCATAAAGCGGTCCACGAAGATCGCCCCGGTTTCCTTATCGACCTCATATTTAATGGGGTCGGCGTTCATGGGGATTTCAATAATGACGTTAAAGTTCTCGGGAACCCGTTTTCCTGGGCTGACGTTATCAAGACTCATACATACTCCAAATTAAATAAAAATCGGTCTGCTTAGTAGATACCCTGATCTTAGCAAAGTGGCAAATCACTAAATCTGTTGGATACTTTTGAAAGCTAGGCTTGCTATTTTAAGCCTTTAGGCGAATAGCAAGATTGTCGTATCAAAATTAAATTGAATCCTCAACCAAGTAGGAGTGATTTAGCATGAGTGATGTGACTGTAGGTCTGTATTTTGCCTTAGCGTGCGGCGTCATCGCAGTGGTTTATGGCTTTGTGATGCGTACGTGGATTCTTAAACAAGACACTGGCAATGCCAAGATGGTTGAGATTGCCGAAGCGATTCAGCAGGGTGCGGCTGCTTATCTCGCGCGCCAATATAAAACGATTGCAATTGTGGGCGTAGTGCTAACCATTCTGATGGCGGTCTTCCTCGATTTAGCAACTGCGATTGGTTTTGTGATCGGCGCTGTTTTATCGGGAGCTTGCGGCTTCATTGGTATGAACGTCTCCGTGCGTGCGAATGTGCGTACTGCGCAAGCAGCAACTCAGGGCATGAACCAAGCTTTGAACGTCGCCTTCAAAGGCGGCGCTATCACCGGCATGCTCGTGGTTGGTTTAGGACTCTTGGGCGTCGGTGTATTTTTCATGCTCCTGGTGTCGATGGATAACGGTCAAGACCTCTCGGACGTGTTGCACCCCCTAATTGGTTTAGCCTTCGGGTCTTCCTTAATTTCAATCTTTGCACGTCTGGGCGGCGGTATCTTTACTAAGGGCGCCGACGTCGGCGCTGACTTGGTGGGTAAAGTCGAAGCAGGGATTCCAGAGGATGATCCGCGCAATCCTGCGGTGATTGCCGATAACGTAGGCGATAACGTGGGTGATTGCGCAGGAATGGCCGCCGACTTATTTGAGACCTATGCGGTGACCTTAATTGCAACCATGGTCCTGGGCGCACTAATGGTGATGAATGCTCCCGTTGCGGCAGTGGTCTACCCGTTAGTCCTTGGCGGTATTTCGATCATTGCCTCGATTATTGGCTGCTCGTTTGTTAAAGCAAGCCCCGGCATGAAAAACGTCATGCCCGCTTTGTATAAAGGCCTGATCATCTCAGGATTAATTTCATTAGTGGGTTTTTACTTCGTGACCAACTGGATCATTCCAGACGATGCCTTGGGGATTCCGGGTAGCCAGTGGCGCTTATTTGGCTCATCGATTGTGGGCCTGCTACTCACTGCGGGTTTAGTGTGGATCACCGAGTACTACACCGGTACCGATTACAAACCAGTGAAGCATATTGCCGAAGCCTCCACCAAAGGTCATGGCACAAACATCATTGCAGGCTTAGGCGTATCGATGCGCTCGACAGCTTACCCAGTGATCTTCGTCTGTATCGCCATCTTTGCCGCGTATTACTTAGCAGGTCTTTACGGTATCGCTGTAGCCGCAACGGCCATGCTTTCACTCGCAGGGATTGTGGTGGCGCTCGATGCCTATGGCCCAATTACAGACAATGCTGGTGGTATTGCCGAGATGGCAGGTTTGCCGGATTCGGTCCGCGATATTACTGATCCATTGGATGCGGTGGGTAACACCACCAAAGCGGTCACCAAAGGTTACGCGATTGGCTCAGCCGGTCTTGCATCCTTGGTACTCTTTGCCGACTACACCCATGCTTTAGAAGCAATTGGTCAGCAAGTCACCTTTGATCTTTCGAATCATATGGTCATCATCGGCCTCTTTATTGGTGGCTTGATTCCTTACCTCTTCGGAGCGATGGCGATGGAGGCAGTAGGGCGTTGCGCTGGAGCTGTGGTGGAGGAAGTGCGCCGTCAGTTCAGGGAGATCCCCGGCATCATGGAGGGAACTGCAAAGCCAAAGTACGGCAAAGCGGTCGACATGCTCACTTCTGCAGCGATCAAGGAAATGATTATTCCTTCGCTCTTACCAGTAGTGGTCCCGATTCTAGTCGGCCTATTCTTGGGACCAGCAGCATTGGGCGGCCTCTTGATGGGTACGATTATTACGGGACTCTTTGTGGCAATCTCCATGTGTACCGGTGGCGGTGCTTGGGATAATGCCAAGAAATACATTGAAGAGGGTAACCATGGTGGCAAAGGTTCAGAAGCGCACAAAGCTGCCGTGACTGGCGATACCGTAGGTGACCCCTACAAAGATACTGCGGGCCCAGCAGTCAACCCACTCATTAAGATCATTAATATCGTGGCACTCTTAATCGTGCCACTCTTGCCTGTGGTTCGTTAGGTCGTAACGGATCAAATAAAAACGCCCAGCATTGCTGGGCGTTTTGCTTAGGGAGCAGGCTTAAGTCAAGAACAATTACTCGAGACCTTCCAGATAACGTTGCGCATCCAATGCTGCCATACAACCCGTGCCCGCACTGGTAATGGCCTGGCGATAGATGTGATCTTGGACGTCACCTGCTGCAAAGACACCAGGGATATTGGTTGCTGTGGCATTGCCCTCTAAGCCCGAGTGCGTTTTGATGTAGCCATTGTTCATATCAAGTTGACCAACGAACAAATCGGTATTGGGTTTGTGACCAATCGCAATGAAGGCACCCGATACCGCAATTTCTTCGGTGCTGCCATCCTGTTTTTTGATACGAACTCCCGTCACCCCCTTGTCATCACCCAAGACTTCATCGAGGGTGGCGTTGAGTTTGAGTTCAACCTTACCTTCGGCTACTTTTGCCATTAAGCGATCATTCAGAATCGGCTCTGCACGGAATTTGTCACGGCGATGGATCACCGTCACCTTACGAGCAATGCCCGTCAGATAGAGCGCTTCCTCAACGGCCGTATTGCCACCCCCAACTACGCACACATCCTGACCCTTGTAAAAGAAGCCATCACAGGTTGCACACCCTGAAACCCCCCGACCCATGAATGCTTCCTCACTTGGAAGCCCAAGGTATTGAGCGGAAGCTCCCGTTGAGATAATCAGTGCATCACAGGTGTAGGTGCCAGAGTCACCCACTAGACGAATCGGCTTTTCAGTGAGGGCTGCCGTATGGATGTGATCAAAAATGATCTCGGTATTAAAGTGCTCGGCATGCTTTAGAAAGCGATCCATGAGCTCGGGTCCTTGGACGCCATTGGGGTCAGCAGGCCAATTTTCCACATCGGTGGTGGTCATGAGCTGGCCGCCTTGCGCGAGCCCGGTAATCAGGGTGGGCTTGAGGTTGGCGCGGGCGGCATAGACCGCAGCGGTGTAGCCGGCTGGGCCCGAGCCCAGAATCAGTACTTTAGAGTGTTTAGTAGTTGTCGTCATCCCTAAATTATAGAGTTTGAAGGCCAATGCTTGTTTACAATCAGGTGAACATGGCTCGTAGCTCGCTCCCACAAATTAAGACCCCGCTGCCTCCCGAGGGCGGCACTGGCAAGATGTCTCGATTGATTGCCGAAGTGCGCTGGATGCTGATGCTTGCCATCTGCCTTGGCTTATTTGCGGTTCTGATTACCTACACCAAATCCGATCCAGCCTGGTCGCACGCTAGTTTTGAGGTTCCTAAAAATATTGGTGGTCGTATTGGAGCATGGACCGCTGATTTGATGCTCTACATTTTTGGCGTATCGGCATTTTGGTGGGTCGTATTATTTGGTCGGCGGGTCTATCAAGGTTGGCGTGAGCTCTGGAGTGTGTCATTACCAGTTGATCCAGAGGCTAGACCCGAATCCTTTTGGACCCGTTGGTTGGGCTTTGCCTTGACCCTCACCTGCAGCATGGGACTAGAGTCGATTCGGATGCATTCTTTGCAATGGGAGCTGCCCAGACCCCCGGGCGGTATCTTGGGCGAAGTAATCGGGGATCCCCTGCAAATGGCGTTTGGCTTTACGGGCGCCACTCTGATTTTGATCTTTGGCTTAGCAGCTGGCCTCTCTCTCTTTTTACATTTCTCGTGGCTCACGCTTTCTGAGCAAGTGGGACGATTTATCGAGCTAAGTATTCGACGTCTGCGTGAGAAGCGCGAGGAGCAAGAAGATCAAAAGATTGGCGAGCAAGCTGCGGTTGAGCGTGAAGAGCACGTCGAGGAAGTGCGGATTCGGGAAGAGGTGGCACCCAAGGTACAAATCTTTAATCAACCCTTAAAGATTGTGAAGAGCGAGCGAGTTGAGCGCGAGAAGCAGCAACCACTCTTTGTAGAAATCCCGGACTCGGAGTTGCCGCCGCTCTCACTCTTAGATCCCGTTCCTGAGGCAAAAGAAACAATTTCTGCTGAGACCCTAGAGTTCACCTCCCGCTTGATTGAGCGCAAGCTCGACGATTTTGGGGTGCAAGCTAAGGTGATTGCTGCTTATCCAGGACCGGTTGTGACGCGTTATGAGATCGAGCCTGCAGTCGGTGTGAAGGGCAGTCAAATTGTGAACCTCTCACGCGACCTATCACGTTCTTTAGGTGTCGTGAGCTTGCGCGTGGTCGAGACCATCCCCGGCAAGACCTGTATGGCGCTTGAGTTACCCAATCCAACGCGACAGTCAGTCTACCTCTCCGAGATTTTGAGCTCCCAGGTCTATAACGACAACCATTCTCTACTCACACTAGCCTTGGGTAAGGATATTGCGGGTAGCCCCATGGTTGCAGATTTAGTGAAGATGCCACATTGTTTAGTGGCGGGTACTACGGGCGCGGGTAAGTCGGTCGGGATCAACGCCATGATTTTGTCGATCCTCTTTAAGGCCAAGCCGGATGAAGTGCGACTCATCATGATCGATCCCAAGATGCTAGAGATGTCCGTTTATGAGAAGGTGCCCCATCTGTTGTGCCCCGTAGTAACCGACATGAAACAGGCCTATAACGCGCTCAATTGGGCAGTCAATGAGATGGAACGGCGCTACAAACTCATGAGTAAGTTTGGAGTGCGTAACTTAGCCGGCTTTAATAAAAAGATTATGGAAGCCGAAGCCAAGGGGGAGAAACTCACCAATCCATTTAGTCTCACCCCTGAAGATCCAGAGCCACTCTACAAAGCCCCCATTATTGTGGTCATCATCGATGAGCTTGCTGATCTGATGATGGTCTCTGGTAAGAAGATTGAAGAGTTGATTGCACGGATTGCGCAAAAGGCGCGTGCTGCCGGTATTCATTTGGTGTTGGCAACGCAACGTCCGAGTGTGGATGTCATCACCGGCTTGATCAAAGCCAACGTTCCCACCCGCATTTCCTTCCAGGTGAGTAGCAAGATCGATAGCCGTACCATCCTAGACCAACAAGGTGCTGAGACGCTGTTGGGAATGGGTGATATGTTGTACATGCCACCAGGAACGGGTTTACCAATTCGGGTGCATGGTGCATTCGTATCCGACGATGAGGTGCATCGCGTGGTTTCCTGGCTTAAAGAGAAGGGTGAGGCTAACTACATCGAGGGTGTGCTCGAGGGTGCCGATGAGTCCACCATGGATGCCTTAAATGGTGGCGGCAATGGCGGTGGTGAAGCCGACCCCCTCTACGATCAAGCGGTAGCGATCGTCCTTGAGAACAAACGTGCTTCGATCTCGCTGGTGCAGCGGCATTTACGGATTGGTTATAACCGCGCTGCGCGCCTTTTAGAGGATATGGAAAAAGCGGGCCTAGTCTCGAAGATGGGCGGCAATGGTAACCGTGAGATTCTGGTTCGCCCCAGCGAATAAGCCAAACTCCAAAGAATGAAGCGCTTTATTTTCTATTTCTTTGTCGCAGTATTGACTATTCCAAATGCGATTCATGCGCAACCGGCCGCACCATCTGGTATTGAACAACTAAAGCAGTTTGTGAAGACCGTGCGCTCTGCCCAAGGTAAGTTTGTGCAGCAACAAATGCGCACCCCCAAACCTAATGAGCCGCAAGATCAATTGAAAATGATTCGGCAAACCTCAGGGCAATTTATCTTCCAGCGCCCGGGGCGCTTTGTGTGGGATACCCAAAAGCCGTATGAGCAAAAACTCATCATGGATGGTAAGCAATTGCTCATGTGGGATAAGGACCTCAATCAATTAACCATCCGATCAGCCAATCAGGCCTTAGCCGCCTCGCCTGCCGCCATCCTGTTTGGGGATGTCGCTCTTGATCAGCAGTTTGATTTAGAGGAAGCGGGCACCAAAACCAATTTGCAGTGGGTAAACCTAAAGCCAAAGGCAAAACCCGGGCAGGGCGATTTACCTTATACGCAAATTGCGATTGGCATGGGCTCTGGATTGCCTAAAGCATTGGAGCTGACCGACGGATTTGGCAGCATGGTGCTCGTGATTTTCAATCAGATGCAAATCAATCCGAGCGTGGATAGTAGCCGCTTTCAATTTAAGCCTCCACAGGGTGCCGAGGTCTTGCGACTAAACTAATGTCTTGAACCCGAAGGAATCGTATGCTGGACCCCCAACTGCTTCGTAAAGATTTAGAGAGTGTCAAGGCACGCTTGGCCACGCGCAAGTTTGAGCTAGATACCAACCTGTTTACACAGCTTGAGAATGAGCGCAAACAGCTTCAAGCAGGTACCGAAGAGTTGCAAGCCAAACGCAATCAATTGGCCAAAGCCATTGGTATGAAAAAAGGCAAGGGCGAGAATGCAGATGCAGAACTTGCTGAGTCGGCAAGTGTCAATCAAACGCTTGAGAAAAACTCCACTCGTTTATCGACCTTACAAGATCAAATCAAAGACTTGATGCTCAATATCCCGAACTTACCGGATGAGAGCGTGCCGGTTGGTATGACGGCCGACGAAAATAAAGAGATGAAGGTTTGGGGAAAACCAACAGAATTTGATTTCACCCCCAAGGATCACGTCGATCTAGGCGCTCCCATTGGACTAGATTTTGATGCAGCATCCAAAATCAGTGGCGCGCGTTTTGTGGTTCTCAAAGGCAACGCTGCGAAGCTCCATCGGGCGCTTGCGCAATTCATGCTGGATGTGCACACCGAGCAGCATGGTTACCAAGAGGTCTACGCGCCATATATAGTGAGCGCGCAAGCAATGCAGGGTACAGGACAGCTACCCAAGTTTGAGGCTGATTTATTCAAAGTACCCCGCAAGATGGGTGGCGAGCATCCTGACGATGGCGGTGAGCGCATTGAAAACTTTTATCTCATCCCCACTGCTGAAGTGCCGGTGACTAACTTAGTGCGTGACGCGATTATTAACACTGATCAGCTACCGCTCAAGTATGTAGCTCACACTCCATGCTTTCGCTCGGAAGCAGGCAGTTATGGGCGTGATGTGCGCGGCATGATCCGCCAGCACCAATTTGATAAGGTCGAGTTGGTGCACATCAGCCATCCCGAGAAATCGATGCAGGCTTTGGAAGAATTGACTGCGCATGCGGAAAAAATTCTGGAGCTCTTGGAATTGCCGTACCGACGCATGCTCTTATGCACCGGCGATATGGGCTTTGGAAGCACCAAGACCTATGATCTGGAAGTGTGGATCCCTTCGCAAAATGCCTATCGAGAAATTAGCTCGTGCTCCAACATGGGAGATTTTCAAGCTAGGCGGATGCAAGCGCGTTATAAAGCGGGTCAGAGCAAACCGGAATTACTCCACACATTGAATGGTTCGGGTCTTGCAGTAGGCCGAACCGGCGTGGCACTGTTGGAAAACTATCAGCAAGCCGATGGCAGTATCCGGATCCCCAAGGTATTGCAGCCCTATATGGGCGGTTTAGAGGTGATTCGCTCGCTATAATTGAGCCATCGAGTATCGGAGAGGTGGCAGAGTGGTCGAATGTACCTGACTCGAAATCAGGCGTAGGTGCAAGCCTACCGTGGGTTCGAATCCCACCCTCTCCGCCAAGATTCCACATGAAATTAGTCAAAAATTCAGGAACTATTTGGCCTGCAGGCGACTAATGTATTCCAGTAGAAGCAGGATTCGACTCTCAGCGTAAATATCACCAAAATAGGGATCGCTTGGATAAATTTGATATGCCTCGTATTGATACTCAGGACCCCAAACAGGCATATTGCTCCGACCATGTATCGGAACCGTTCCTTCCCATAGGCTTTGATAAATGCGTGAAATGGGTAAAACCCCACCATTATTTTTAGAGAGTTGCGTGAGGTCTGGAGGCCCATCAATTAAAAAGTCAGCTAACCAATCATAGCCCTTACCATCTTTGCCATGGCAGGTTGCACAGCGCGCTTCAAACTCTTGTTTACCAAAATCCATGGGGGGTGGTCTTTGGGCATTGCTGACTGTCATAAAGATTAGGCTCAATAAAAGGAGCAGCGCTAAAAAAAACAATTAATTTCTTTGGATTTGCTGAGGCAGATTTATACCTCGATCGCTTATAGAGTGTCATATAGGCAGATAGTCATCAATGATGAAAATAGTTGGGTTAATCGAGCTGGTCAGGTGTGAGGAATCGAACCTCAGCCGCAAGCTATTCCTAGTTACTGTTCTGCCACTGAACTACACCTGAGAGAGCGGGGCGTAGGTATCGAATCTCTACCGCGCACATAGAAGGATTTAATTTGCAGCCCCTCACAAACTAAATCAAGAATCACAACCTACGCCATCTTTATAAATTCGATGTAATCAATAAATTTTGAGAATTATCAATTTATTTTTTAGAAAGAAAATTACGGTACACACTTTATCCCTAGGATTAATTATGGATACTTTGGTTAAAAAAAATCACATTCCTGAGTCTGTTAATCCATCCACATTAATTCCTGAGCTTTTGCGTGAGGCTGGAGTAATAATTAATGGCACCAACCCTTGGGATATGCAGGTTCATGATCCAGCTGCATATGATCAAATACTCTCAAGATGGTCATTGGGCTTAGGTGAGTCTTATATGGATGGCTTATGGGACTGTGAAAAGCTTGATGAAATGCTTACACGACTCTTAGATGCAGACTTAAATGTAAAAGTTCATGGATTAGCAAAAGCACGTTTTGCCATTGAGGTTATTCGGGCAAAGGTAATTAATTTACAGTCAAGATTTATATTGATCTTTAGAGTATCAATAATCTAAGAAAATGAAACCAAATCCTCCGCTAGCAAAATTAGACATCTGATTTTCTGAAAATACTTAAAGCCTAGTTTGAGTAGATTAGATTACTGTTTGATACCGCTGTAAAGGCTTTTGAAATTTTCTAAGTCAACATTGATAGCAATTTTTTTACCATTGAGTAGTTGGTACGTTAGTATCATTTCTTTTCGATTCGACAAAAGCCCCAGCATCTTGTCGTCTGCTGTAAATTGAGAAACGCAGCCACCTCCATCGCAAAAGAGAAATGCATAGGCGGCGGGCTTTTCACCACCAAAGCCAATTTCAACACCAGGATTTAACGCAATACCAAGTGGGCTAATAATGGTGATAATCGTATTTTTGTTTTGATTGGAAGTTCTAACCCCAATCCCACCAATGCGGTTGCGTTGATTTTTATCCTCAAAGAGATACTTTTCCAAAACACATATTTTTTCTTTTGAGGGCGGGGACTCTTGGCATTTAGAGGTCCAGGGTGTAACAAAAAAAGTTGGTTCTGGTTCTTTGGCCAACGCCCCAACATTAGGCAAAAAACTAATAAAAACCATTAAAAAAAGTATGTTTTTAAATTTCATAATGAAATCAATAGGTTAAATCGCAAAAAAAAACGCTATTAGCTATTGAGTTACTAGCTGTACAGATAATAAACTATCAAAACTTTTTTTACTAAAAAAATCAATAGTTTATGAAAATCAATTTTAAATTCCTAACCTTCGTCCTGATTACTTTTGCTCATGGACAGATTTATGCTGCCCCCGCAGTTTTTTTTAATGACAACCTTACTGCTGGGCGCACAAGTTTTACCAATACAGTTAATAGTGCCGCTGCTGTTGGTGGTGGGACACCAATTATTTACATTGTAGATATTGGTGCCCAAGCCGGACAATCAAATTTCACAGCGACTAGTTCTAGCGGGCCGACTATCTACGTTAGTACCTCTCGACTTGGTTCGCCCGCATCAAATAACAGTACTGGAGATATTGGCGGTTTAGGTTATACGACTTGGAGCGTGAGCTATACGTCCGGCAATTTTTCAAGCGTCATCGATCGGGGATACAAAGTATCTTTCTTCTCCGATAGTGCTAGAACGACACCCGTTGACATTAATGCAATTGGCATACAAACAACCAATTGGGGAACCTGTTGCACAGGAAACAACACAACACCAGATGGTTCGCTACAACCGGGCTCTGCGATTTACATGAATTTTGCTGGGACAACCTCTGGAAATTTATTGGTAGGTAACATTACTTCATCAATTAGTGGTACCGAGCATTTTGTTGGCGCTATCAACGATACTGCTTTTTTCAACACCATGACATTAGCGCCCAATGGTACTGGAGAGTTTTTTGGTGTCGGTTCTTATTTAATGTTCTCGACTGTCGCGTTAGGCTCGGTTCCAGCTGGGTCTTCGGTAGTAACGGTGGGCACTACTTCTACAAGCTCTAGCATCACCGATATCATCACCCCTGGTACTTTCCTATTAAGTAGTGTAGTCACAGGATTTAATCCAATCTTCGATAGCGGAACGCTAACGGTTGCAAACGGTGACTCAAGTAGTCAAACTTTTACCATTAGATCTACAGGTGGAACCATCACGATTGCCAGTGGCACAGGTACACTTTCGGGAGTAATTTCAGATCAAACGGCGAATGCAAACGGCGGTTTAACAAAAACTGGCGCTGGAATCTTAATTCTTTCTGGCGCCAATACTTATACGGGTGGTACAACGGTATCGGCTGGTACATTGCAAATTTCGGCAGACAATAATCTTGGGGCTGCCTCCGGTGGGGTCACCCTAGCTGGCGGAAAATTACTTGTTGCTAACACTATTAGCACCGCTAGAAATATTGTTCTCTCAACGGGTACCACGAGCTCTATTGAGGCCTCTTCTGGAGAAGCCTATACGATCAATGGAATTATTTCCGGTGCAGGATCGATTAACTTTACTGGAGGCTCGGTTTTGTTAACTGAAGCTAATACATTTACTGGCTCCGCTGGTATATCTGGAGCTGCGACATTGGCATTAATCAACGCTGCAACGATTGCGAATGCCTCAGCAGTTACGGTTACAAACGGCACATTTGATATCTCTGGAGCAAACGGTAGTGTTAATCTTGGCGGTACTTATACTCAAGCATCAGACGGTAATCTGTCGATGAATTTTACGCCAAGCAATGGTCAACAATTAGTGGTTGCTGGTACAACAACACTTGCAGGCGGCTTAATATTGAACGGATCCGCTGGAACCTATCGACCCGGTCGATATGCATTGATAAGCGGTAGTTCGGTTTCTGGAACATTTGGAAGTTTGACTACTAATTTACCTAGCTTTACGCGCCTGGATTATGCTTTGGCATACGATGCCTTAAATGTGTATCTAATTTTGAATCCAAACTTAGCTGATACCCAGCAATCACTCGTTAATACTTCATCCGTTTTGCAGGGTACCTTCACTCTTCAGAATTCGGTCATGGTTAATGGTTTTACCTATGACTGCCCAGTCTTTGACAAGAATGGTATTTGTGTGAGTGCTGGAGGTCGCAATACAACTGTACAGGCTCAAGGAATCAACAATACGAGTGGCTTACTCATTGCGTCGTATCGCTTAGATAAAAACAATAGCCGCATTGGCGCATGGGTCGATCAGAACCTATCGGTTAGTGGGCCTGGTACTGTTCAGTTGGGAAATAGCACCCCAATGATGGGTATCTTTGGAGTCTGGAGTGAGCGCCCAGATGATTTGGGTGCCGAGGTAAAGATCGGAGCTGCCTATGGGCAAAAAGATGTAACCGTGACAAGGCAAATAGTAGGCACATCGGAGCCGGGAAGCGGAGGGTCGCAACTGGTAACTCAAGGCGTTCAATTAACTGCTAAATACGGTTTTGGTTTGCCTGGTAGCTTTATCGTCTCACCATATGCTGGTATGCGCTATACCCAAAACAATATGGGAGGCTATACCGAAGCAACATCACCAGCCGTTTTTGCACCATTAACTTACTCAGCACTCAACACCAATGCTACTACGGCACTGGCAGGAGCTGAACTAAAGTACAAGGGGATTATCAAGACCACGCTGTTTGCCAGTGCTGGTGTGGAGACCGATACCAATACCTCGAACGGAACCTATTCTGCCACTGGGCTTAATGGTCTAACCCCTGTTAACTTTAATCCCAATCCATTGAAGACCAGGCCCACCGCTACTCTCGGTGGGTACTATGACATCACTAAGTCGCAGCGGTTTGGTGTGACTGGAATCTATCGTCAGGAACCATTCCAAGCCGTATCAACCACAACGGTAATAGCTACCTATACTATTGGTCTATAAACCGTCCCTATGGCATTACTCCCAAGCATGGGGGTAGTGCCAACCAAAAGCGGGATGTGCATCATCTTACAATTGTGAAATGATGGTTTTTAACAATTGTCGGTGGGTATGCTTTTAACCCTAATCTTCGCTATCAATGCTTTGATCGCTTTCATATGCATTCTTTTGCACTATGAGGTGCTCTATAGGCTAAACATAACTATGCCGAAAATTCGACATATTCACGCACGCTACAAAGTGCTAATTGCGGTAGGCGTTATTTTTATTGCGCACATCGTGGAGATTTGGATTTTCGCGTTGGCTTATTACGTGATGGTTCATTATCCAGAAACTGGTTATTTTGTTGGCACGATCTCAGACCACGGATTATTACTGGATAGTATCTATCTATCTTTTATTACCTTCACTACTGTTGGGTATGGTGATATTGTGGTGAATGGATATTTGCGTTACCTAACTGGAATCGAGGCGCTTGCGGGCCTAATACTAATTACTTGGTCTGCATCTTTCCTATTCATTGAGATGCAAAAATACTGGGGCTCGCACGAGCTAAAGTAATTTCAACACTTGCCTTTGCTAAGGACTTGGCTAGCATTCAATAATTCTTAAAACTACTCGCATATTTAAGCAAAATCTTTCATGACACGTTATAAGAATTGAATATGGGGGCACCCTTTAGATTGCTGGAATATACGGGTAATATCATTACGATAAGTCAATGAAAGTTTTACTCGCACTCAATTTTTTTATTTTCGCAGCTATTCAGCTCGGATTACTCTTTGGAATTCTTCATTATCTTAAGGGTGACTCTAAGTCGAAGCCCAATCCTTATTGGCTTGGAGCATTAATTTCTAACGTTATTGGTTTGGGATTATTCGCAATTGGGATTTTATTAACTGATGATATTCAGAAGGTCCCACCCGTCTTTACACTCGCCAACACTTTGTTTTATGCAGCAGCAATTCTGCAAGGCCTATTTTTTTACTCCTTCAATCATCCAGTCAGTAAATCCTTGAAATGGACCCTAGGAATTTCAATGCTTTGCTACGGTATCTTCTTTGAATACTTACGCCTGCATTGGACCTTTGAGGCCCGTACGGTTTTTGCAGTATCCACTTACGCCATTATTCTTGCGTGGCAGATTCGAGAAGCTCGACTTATTAATCAAGGTTTGGGTCTTCAACAATTACGTTATTTTCAATATGCTGCAATAGGAGAGGCACTTTTCCTGGCGCCGCGACTGGTTGTCCTGTTCGAAACCAATTTCCCGATTCGTTCGATGGAGCAATTGCCGCAGCTTCTCATCATCTTTACGTTTGGCCAGATTTTGATGAACACCTTATCGTTTATTGCAATCTGGGGTTACTGGTCCGAAAAATTAGCGATCGACAGCCGGCAGACCGAATTCCAAAATATGACGTTTAAGAAGCTGCTTGATGAGCGCGAAACTCTCATTAGTTCATTGCTAAAGGCTAATAAAGGTAGCACCACGGGTGCATTAACGGCCTCGATCGCCCATGAGATTAATCAGCCATTGGGGGCGATTCAGATTAATAGTGAGTATTTGCAAAAAAAAATTTCTGAGGAGTTGATTGACCGAGAACTCATTAAAAGACTCGCTGACGATATTGCGAAGGACAATATGCGCGCCGCTCGTATTATCAAAACTCTAAAAGCAATCTTCTCTGAGAAATATGACGCTTTCCCCGAAAAAGTATCAGCGGTTGAGGCAATCGAATCGGTCATTTTGTTATCCAAACCTGATCTATCTGAAAAGCATATTCGTGTTGAAGTCGACATTCCGAACTCGATAAGCATGCCGATGAGTTTTGGGGAGGCGCAGCAAATCTTTCTAAATTTAATCAATAATTCAGTCCAAGCATTACAAGCCAGTTCTCAACTAGAGCGCACCATTCGTATTTTTGGAAATGAAGATGCGGAGAAAATAACGATTCGAAGCGAAGATAATGGACCAGGCGTGCCTCGAGAACAGATCCAAAATCTATTTGACCTCTTTTCTGGCAGTAAGCGCGAGGGGATGGGCCTCGGGCTTTGGTTGTGCGAGTACATCATTAGTCGCCATAGCGGCAAGATCCGCCTTGATGCCACTTTTCAAGGTGGCGCTGCTTTTGAAATCACCTTCCCGAAAACCGAATAAAATAGAACAACGAGGGAGATCATCATGTCTATTTTCTGGGCTTTACTAGGTATTTTCGCCACCATCGGTGGAATTATTGCGTATGTCACCACTGGCAACGTGATCTATTTTGCGATCGGTTTTCTGATCCTGTTCTATCAGGCTTGGTTTCGATCCAAAGATGACGAAGAGATTAAAACGTATTTCTAATGGGATGTTAGTACCATTTTGATGTGATTAATACCGGCCTCCTCAAATGGGAGGCCGATTGCCTTAAAGCCGTGGTATTGATAAAAGCCAATAGCGGTTGTCTGGGCATGCAAAAAGAATTGCTTGATTTCTTCTTGGCGGCCATAAGACACTAAAGTCTTTAGTAGTTCACTTCCAAGACCTAGACCGCGATACTCTTTGAGTACCGCCAAGCGACCAATCTTGCCATTTTTCAGTAAGCGTCCTGTTGCAATTGCTTTGCCATGGTCTAGCACAACCACATGCCAGGCCATTGCATCATCGTCATCGAGCTCGAGCTCTTCGGGGACTCCTTGTTCATTAACAAATACGGTCAAGCGAATCGGGTAGGCAAGCTCTTTTGCCTCATCCCATCGCATGATCCTGATTTCTTGCATAAACAAATCATAAACTGCTATCGTTATGGCCTATGATTCGGATTACTGAGCTCCGCCTACCGATTGACCATGCTCCAGAGGCGCTTGAAGCAGAAATTCTGAAGAGGCTTGCCATTGCACCCAAAGATCTCATGCGGTTTGAGGTGTTTAAGCGCAGTTACGATGCCCGTAAAAATAGTGCGCTAACCTTTATCTATACCATCGATGCATCGGTTTGGGATGAGGCGGGTATTCTCAAGCGGCATGCACATGATCCCCATGTGCGACCCAGCCCCGATACCTCGTATCACTTTGTTGTTCAGCAGAGTCATAATCAGCCAACCAAATCTCCATTGCGACCTGTTGTGATCGGTTTTGGCCCCTGCGGAATCTTTGCAGCGCTGCTCTTGGCGCAAATGGGATTCAAACCGATTGTGCTTGAGCGCGGCAAGGCCGTACGTGAACGTACCCAAGATACTTGGGGACTATGGCGTAAGAAAATTCTGAACCCGGAATCCAATGTGCAGTTTGGTGAGGGTGGGGCGGGTACCTTCTCGGATGGCAAGCTATGGAGCCAAGTGAAGGACCCGAAGTTTTATGGTCGTAAAGTCTTACACGAGTTTGTGAAAGCGGGGGCACCTGAAGAAATTCTGTATGTCTCGAAACCCCACATTGGGACCTTTCGCTTAGTCGGAATGGTTGAGAAGATCCGCCAAGAAATTATTGATCTGGGCGGCGAAGTGCGCTTTGGTCAAAAGGTGACTCATTTTGATATCGACAATCACGTATTGAAGGGGTTACGCTTGGAAAGCGGTGAGTATCTGCCGGCCGATCATGTGGTGCTCGCACTTGGTCATAGTGCACGCGATACCTTCAAAGAGCTCTTTGACGCAGGCGTCTATATGGAAGCGAAGCCCTTCTCAGTCGGCTTTCGCATTGAGCATCCCCAATCCGTGATTGATCGTGCGCGCTTGGGGCCGCATGCCGGACACCCGCTCATTGGTGCAGCGGACTATAAGCTCGTGCACCATGCCAAGAATGGACGCTCAGTCTATAGTTTTTGCATGTGCCCAGGTGGTACGGTGGTGGCAGCAACTTCCGAGCCTAATCGGGTGGTGACCAATGGCATGAGTCAGTATTCGCGCAATGAGCGCAATGCCAATGCGGGAATTGTAGTGGGAATCGATCCAAGCGACTATCCGGGCGGACCATTGGCTGGTATTGATTTTCAACGCGAGCTGGAATCGAGAGCGTATACCTTGGGTGGGTCGACCTATGAAGCTCCCGGGCAGTTAGTGGGTGATTTCTTAAAAGGCAAGCCATCGACGGAATTTGGCTCAGTCATCCCATCATATAAACCAGGCGTGCATCTCACCGACCTCGCCACAAGCCTACCGAGCTATGCAATCGAGGCGATTCGGGAGGCGATTCCCGCGTTTGAGAAAAAGATCAAAGGCTTTGCGATGCCTGATGCGGTACTCACCGGGGTAGAGACCCGTACTTCCTCGCCACTGCAGATTAAGCGTGGACCCAATTACCAAAGCATCAATACCAAAGGCCTTTACCCAGCCGGTGAGGGCGCGGGGTATGCCGGTGGAATTATGTCCGCTGGGATTGATGGCATTAAAGTCGCTGAAGCGATTGCGCTCGATCTCGTGAGCACCTAATTAGATTTCAATATTGTCGAGTACCGAATCGGTGAGATGACTCGTATCGCCCCAGCGCTCAATCGACCAAGTATTGCCATCATGGACAATCCAATTAAGTGAGGTATTGGGAACCACCGCGACGCGTTCGGCATCTAAAGCTTGTTGGGTGACGATGCGGTAGATCATATCGAGTGAGCCACCATGACTGACCGCCAAAATCTGCTCGCCAGCATGCTTCATTAATAAATGATCGAGCATGCGCTTCATCCGATTATGAAACTGCACAATACTCTCGCCCCCGCCGAGATCAAAGTCTAAATCGCGGGTCAGGTGACGTTGCCATAGTTCTGGTTCTGCCCGGGGTGCATCAGCCAAAAGCAACCCTTGGAGTTTGCCGACATGGCGCTCGCGCAAATCAGGGTGCACTGAAATATCCAAAGACAAAGGACTTGCAATCACTTTGGCGGTATGAAAGGCGCGCTCTAAATCGCTCGAGTAGATGCGATTAAAACGATGACCGGTTCTTAAGAGGGCTTTGGCTAAACGTTCAGCCTGCATTAGACCGTGGGCATTGAGGGGAATGTCGGTATGACCTTGCATCCGCTTTTCAACATTCCAATTGGTTTCCCCGTGACGAACAAAACAGATTTTAGTCAGTTGCCTCATAGGGTAGATTGTATTGATTTCACGATTGGGATAGAAAAAATAGTATTGGTAGGAGTTAATTCAACTAAGATATCAAAAGTATCAAAATCAACACTAGAGATGGTGATTTCATGAGCTGGCTACGACTAATCCTAAGCATGGTTTTATTGAATACGAGCGTTTGTTGGGCCCAGCCAAATACAGCAGCATCCATTCGTTTGCAATTGGCATGGTCGCATCAAAGTCAGTTTGCTGGCGTCTATGTAGCCCAAATTCGCAAGCACTTTGAAAATGAAGGGCTAGACGTGATTACATTCCCTGGGGGGTCAGGCATTAATCCCCTCCAAGAGCTTCAAAATGGTAATGCCGATGTAGCCATCTCTTGGTTTAACAATGCCTTTGAGCTCTCCAAGCCCGATCAGCGCATTACTAATATTGCACAGTTGTTTTCAGGATCGGCGCTCAATATTATTTGCCGAATCAGTGCGGGCGTTTATGTGCCGAAGGACGTTCAGGGTAAACGCATTGGAGTTTGGGGTGTAGGGGATCAAGAGATCCTCTATGAACTTCTGGATCAACTCAGTATTCCAAGAAATTCAGTCGAAGTCGTGATGCAACGCTCCAACGGTGAGGATTTAATTGATGGGAATGTGGCGTGCGCTACTGCTATGTCCTATAACGAGTATTGGAAAATTTTGCACTCGGGCATACCAAGTGCGGATTTGGTGGTGGTGGATCCGCAAAAATATGGCACCATCAATATTGAGGATGGGTTATATGTGATGAGCGCTCGCCTCGAGGATCCCATCTTTCGAGAGCAAATGGTTCGCCTGATTCGGGCGCTGCGTAAAGGCTGGTCTGAAGCCCGCATCGCCCCAACCCTTGCTGCCCAATCCGTGCAAAAAATTGCTCCCCATTTGGATCCTGCCCAACAGCTGCACATGTTGCAAGTGGTATTGGATTTAATCCCCAAGGAGAACAAACAATTTGGACTATTTAACCTCGCCTATTTTGATAAAAGTGTACGTCGCTTAAGTGCGGTATCTAAAAATTCGGATTTAGATCCTCGTTCACTGTGGACGCATCAAATATGGAATCAAGTACAAAAAGAAGACGGCCGAAAACTACCGCTCACGGAGGCAACTCGCTTTTATGTCACAGAGATTGTGAAGTCCACTTGGTTTAAGTTGCTCATTTATTTATCCGCATTTACTTTTGCTCTATCGGGAACCTTAGAAGGTATGAACCGCAACTACGATCTGTGGGGGCGGTTGGTGTTGGCCTTCCTATCGGGTCTTGGTGGTGGAACCCTACGAGACATCATTATTGGGGGTGAGCGCTTAGACTTCTTTTACGTGCGAGATGTGGTCTTTCCTACCGGTATTTTGCTGATTGTTCTTACTGCTAGTCTCATTGGATTGCGTTATCGTGATTTTCATCATTCGGAGACATTCAAGACCGTTAAAAAATACACCGACGTGATTGGCTTTGCCGGTTTAGCCACCTTGGGTGCGATGCTGGCTCTTGCTGCAGGAATGGCTTGGTTTTGGGCACCGATTTGTGCGGCGCTATCCTGTGCTGGCGGTGGTGTCTTACGCGATGTCTTGGTGAATCAAGAGCCGCATACTTTTAAAGGAGTAATTTATGAGGAGGCGGCAGTCGTTGGTGGTTTAGTACTCACCGCAGGGCTCTTTATCGCCAATTACTATGAATCAAGCCCAATACCGGTTGTGCTGACCGTGGGGGTTACATTTATCTTCTTAGTTGGCTTACGACTAGCCATTTATCGTTATAAGCTACAGTACCCAGAGATTCTTGGGGGACCCAAAAAACCAACTAAGCCTAAACTAAGCTCAAACTAAGCCTACTGAACGACTGACGGATTATTTAATCCGTAGATTTTTAATGCTTACATCTCAGTTTGGTAGATGAGTCCCGCATGCTCGCGTAACGCATGAAACTCAATTTGCTCCCAGCGCTGCTGGGCGACATCGAGCTCTGACTTGTGAGCCGCCAAAAAGACCGAGGCACCGACCACATCTTCGGCCATGCGGTGGCTGTTCTCCGTAATAAATTTTTTGAGGGCGACTGGATCTTCGGAAGTCACCCACCTGGCCATGGTGTAGCGTGCAGGCAATAAGCGCACCTCGGCGCCATACTCGGTTTGTAAGCGGTGCGCCACCACTTCAAACTGCAACTGGCCAAAGGCACCCAAGAGCATCGTCCCGCCACTCATAGGGCGAAACACTTGAATCGCTCCTTCTTCTCCGAGTTGTAAGAGTCCTGTGCGCAGTTGCTTATTACGCATTGGGTCGGCTGCCTCAACCATGCGAAAAATCTCCGGGGCAAAAAACGGTAGACCCGTAAATTGCAACTCTTCCCCTTCAGTGAGCGTGTCGCCTAAATGCAAGAGACCATGATTGGGTAAGCCAATAATGTCACCCGGAAAGGCTTCATCCAAAATATCACGCCGTTGCGATAAAAAGGAGAGGGCATTGTTGGTGCGAATCTCTTTGCCATTGCGCACAATCTTGAGTTTCATGCCGCGCTCAAAGTGACCTGAGCAAATCCGCAAGAATGCCACCCGATCGCGGTGTGCGGGATCCATATTGGCTTGGATCTTAAACACTACGGCCGTAAATTTTTTCTCATGGGGATCGACCTGGCGTTGCACTGCCTTGCGTGATCCAGGCCCAGGAGCTAAATCCACCAAGGTGTTCAAAATCTCACGAACGCCAAAGTTATTAATCGCAGATCCAAAAAATACGGGCGATTGCTCACCAGCCAAGAACGCCTCGCGATCAAAAGCGGGCATGGCATTTTTCACAAGATCAACTTCAGCCAAGGCTTCTTCTAATTCACTACCAAAGCGCTCTTTGAGCATGGGATCATCTAAGGACACGACGAGGTTCGAGTCTTCGGTGACCCGATCCTCGCCGGCTTTAAATAGACGCATTTGATTGTTAATGATGTCGATCACCCCGGCAAAGGATTTACCCATACCGACTGGCCAAGTAAAGGGGACTACCGCCATACCGAGTGCTGCTTCAATCTCATCCATGAGATCAAGTGGTTTTTTAACCTCACGATCGAGCTTATTAATAAAAGTGACCAAAGGCGTATGCCGCGCACGACATACATCAATGAGACGTCTGGTTTGGGGCTCCACACCGTTCGCTGCATCAATCACCATCAAGGCGGAGTCGACCGCAGTTAAGACCCGATAAGTGTCTTCGGAAAAGTCTTGGTGACCGGGAGTATCCAGAAGATTAATGATGGCGTTGCGGTACTCCATCTGCATCACCGAGCTCGCAACCGAAATACCCCGTTGCTTTTCAATTTCCATCCAGTCTGAGGTGGCATGGCGACTCGCTTTACGGGCCTTCACGCTCCCGGCAATTTGAATGGCACCCGCGTAGAGAAGTAATTTTTCAGTGAGTGTGGTCTTACCCGCATCTGGGTGCGAGATGATGGCAAAGCTTCGGCGGCGGGCAACCTCATCCAAAGTGGATAAGGCAGATGATGAATCGGGGGAGTTAATGGAAACACCTCAGGAAAAGCATCATTATAAGACGCTTAGACGAATAAACCGTTGATAATGATGGGTTATGGCATTGATTACTCTGACGGACGCCAAGCTAGCGTTCGGTCATCACCCCCTCTTAGACCGCACCAACTTTGCACTCGAGGCAAGTGAGCGCGTGGGTCTCATTGGGCGCAATGGCACCGGTAAATCCTCCTTTCTAAAGATCCTCGCTGGTATTGAAAAACTCGACGATGGCTTGATTCAAATCCAACAGGAACTACGGATTGCCTATGTAGCCCAAGAACCCCTCTTGAATGCCAAACAAACCATTTTTGAGGCAGCTTCTGAAGGCTTGGTAACTATTAAGCAAATCCGATCGGAGTATGAGGCGCTTGCGCAAGCCGATTGGAACGAAGCCAATCAAGAGCGCTTAGACACCCTGCAATCCCAGCTTGATGCCACGCATGGCTGGAACTGGGAGCAGCGCGTCTCTGAAATCCTGAATCGCTTACATCTCAATACCGATCAAACCATCGGAACTCTTTCAGGGGGCACTAAAAAACGCGTAGCGCTCGCGCAAGCCTTGGTCACTCAACCGGATGTGCTGTTACTGGATGAGCCCACCAATCACTTGGATTTGGATTCGATTACATGGCTTGAGGGGCTTCTGAATGAGTACGCTGGGTCGATTGTTTTTATTACTCATGATCGCAGCTTTTTAGACCAAGTTGCTACCCGCATTGTGGAGCTCGATCGCGGCGTGCTGCGCAGCTACCCCGGAAACTACAGTCGCTATGAGTTTGTTAAAGAGGAAGAGCTCAACGCCGAGGCGCTTGCCAATGCACGAGCCGATAAACTACTCGCGCAAGAAGAAGTGTGGGTGCGCAAGGGCGTGGAAGCCAGGCGCACGCGCAGCGTCGGGCGCGTGGCGCGTCTTGAGAAACTTCGAGCGATGCGCGCTGAGCGACGCAATGCCATGGGCCAGGTAAAGCTCTCAATTGCCTCCGGTGAGCGCAGCGGCAAAATTGTGGCAGACCTCGATATCATCTCCAAGTCCTACGAAAAACCGATTGTGAAAAATTTCACCGCCACGATTTTGCGTGGCGATAAGGTGGGCATCCTAGGGCCCAACGGCGCAGGTAAAACGACACTGCTGAAATTAATCCTCGGTGAAATTACCCCCGATACCGGAGTCGCTAAATTAGGCACGCGCATTGAGGTGGCCTACTTTGATCAGATGCGCGAAAGCCTCAATTTAGAGGCGACGCTCGAAGACTTCATAAGCCCCGGGAGTGAGTGGGTGGAGATTGGCAATCAGCGCAAGCACGTGAAGAGTTATTTAGGGGATTTTCTATTTGCACCTGAGCGCACCAACTCCCCCATCAAAACCCTCTCGGGTGGTGAGCGCAATCGCTTATTACTCGCAAGACTTTTTGCCAGACCTGCGAATGTCCTGGTCCTTGATGAACCTACCAATGATCTCGATATTGATACCTTGGATCTTTTGGAGCAACTGCTTCAAGACTATCAAGGCACCGTCTTTTTAGTGAGCCACGATCGCACCTTCTTAGATAATGTGGTCACTAGCATGATTGCCTATGAGGGCGATGGAGTGTGGCGTGAGTACGAGGGCGGGTATGAAGATTACAAAGTACAAAAGGCACGCTCGGATACGGTGATACCAAGTCCTCTCATGAAAGTGGCTGAAAGTAAGGCCCCCAGTAAACCATCGAATCCAATCGTTGCTAGCAAGTCAAAACTGAGTAGTAAGGAAAAAATTGAGCTAGAAAAATTACCCACTCAAATTGAGGCGCTTGAAGAGCAGCAAGTGATATTAAGCGAGCAATTAGCCGACCCTGCGCTTTACAAGGGCGATCCGAGTGCGAGCATTGCACTCAAAGAGCGGGCACTGGCGATTGATGCACAACTCAAAGTACTAATGGCGCGCTGGGAGCAATTGCTGGAGCGGGAGACGGGCTAGCTAGTTTTTGTCTCAGTACCGTTTTACGATCCGGTGCGCTTTGACTCACCTGCAGTATCGCTGTTTTTTCGGTAACTGGCGGCACGAGGGATATTTTCAGTTCCGGCACACTAATCCCAAACGCCAGTCGTGCGCACTGTTGTAGGGTTTTGTGTCGCAGCATCCGCCTGGGCATTTGATTCCATATCGGATGATCGGTTTTGAGTTCTGCGTAATACTCCCGAACGGTAATGGGTTGGATTAGATCTGCGCGATAGATGGAGCACTCCATCCAAATTGGAATGCCCTCTTCGGTCTCATTAGCTTGGCCAAAGGTGAGTCCTTTAAAACTGGGCTCCCGATGGATCATGGCAATCCAGCCATCAATCGGAATGTAGACTTCATATCCACCTTCCAAATTGTGTTCCCAGTCAACCTGACTTAGTAGGGGGTTGAGCTTTAAGCGTAAAGCGGTTCTTAAGATCAATTGCAAGACCTCCTCGGGAGCTACCGCTTCTTTAGCCCAATGACTCAGTTCTTGAGGGACGATCCCAAGGGTATTAGCCACCTCTGTCACCAATATATCGAGAGTGGGTTCGCTTGGCGGATGAGGTTGATCGTCATCCAAAAGATCCTCGGGTAAATCTAGGATGGATACTTTCTTCATGAGGTAACTCCTTCCAATGCTTTTTCCCTGGGGATGAGTTCATGCTGCAACAGTTCCTCGGGTAAATCCTTCACCACAAAGCGCCGACTATTGATGACTGGACTTTGGTAGGCCTTTACTAGCTCTGGATGTTCGAGACTTAGACGTTTGGTATCAATCCGATAAGTTGGTTTGGGAGCCTTCCAGGTAATGACCGGTTTACCTAGGTAAGTAAGTACTTCGGCATCCGCCATGTGTTCCATCAAGGCTTGCTTAATGCCATTAATTTGCTCCTCCTCAGCATGGGTTTGGGACTCTAACGCTTTGAGCTTTCGAATGAGATCCAATGCTTCCGAGGAAGCTTCTAGCGTTCTACCCGAACAACTCCTTTGAAAGAGCGCTTGGCAATCGTCAATCGATTGGGGTTTGGGTGGAATGTCTTTTTGAACATGCTCGGTCCAAAAGAAAGCAGCTTTCTCAAATAGTAAGGACTCAAGTTCTAAGTCTCGAGTAATCGTATAGATACGTAGATCCGATCCCCCTAATAAAACAGCAACATCAATCTCTGATAGATTGGTAATGCCTAAGTACCAGAGGCATTGACAGAGATAGGTTAGGGGAATCGCGTCCGTCCCGGGCTCACCCCAATCACTTTGACTGTAATAATTTGCTGTTTTACATTCCAAGAGCTTCTTGGCATTAAGACCTCCGTCAGAATGAAAGAGAGGTAAATCTTTCTTCTCCAACACAAAGCGATCAATATGTCCGACGCAAAAGGAATACTTAGGATGAATAAGGCCCCGGGGATGCTCCACCACATGTTCACCTGTGAGTAAGGCATATTCATCTGCAATAAAGGATTCGGCAAACGAGCCAAAGCGCAGGGCAAAGCTATCTTTGATATCTACTTTCTTGCCGGTTTTCTCGAGCCACACGTCCATGGCCGAGCGGTACTTGGAGACCCCCAGAATCGCCCCAATATCGCTTCCACCTAGGAAAGCAGCACGATTATGTGTAAAATCTTGATTATTAAGCATTTTTTATCCTCTATAAACAATAAATTATTAAATAAATAGAATATTTTGTTCTATTATAGTTAGGTTTTATTTTGATTACAAGTGGTCAAATAAAAGCAGCAAGAGCCTTGCTCGGCATAACCACAACGAAGTTGGCGGAAATGTCGGGGGTTGCCTTTACTACGGTGATTCGGATTGAGTCGTCAGATGGGATTCCATCTGGACAGGTAAAAACTCTGAATGCAGTTCAGAGAGCACTCGAGGATGCGGGGATTGAATTCATCGGCACCCCTGAATCTGGAGCCGGAGTGCGGTGGAAGATTAAAAATTAACGCTTAAAGATAACTCTTATCTAACTAACACTAAAAGTTCACCAATTGCTGAAGATAGTTGGCGCGATATCGTCGTTTGGTAACGCATGAGCCGATCTAAGTTTTCAAAATTCGGCAAATTCGGAATTTCAACTTTCTTTTCCTCTAGCGATTTTTGTATCCGCTCAATATATTCCGGTACCGCACTTAATTGGGTCTGAAACCATTGTTTTAAAGAGTGGTACTCGTAATAGTCTCTCGCTTGAATTCCTCTATGGTTGTCTTTAGAAGCGCGTCGATCGATTGCCATCGATAGAACTTCAATATTGATTTCGGCGTAATTTCTTTTACCTTTACTGGAATGATGAATGGCTTGCAATTTATCTTCAATATAGGCATCGATTTTTTGCTGATAAAAAGCTGCTTCGGTATATAAATAGGCGCCTAGCAGGGTACTTTGCATAATCGTTGGGATGTCGGATACTTCTTTTTCGAGGCTGATTTCCTCTTTATCCTCTTCCACTGATTCGGATTCGTTAAACAGTAGTTTTAGATTCTCTTTCAAGAAAAGTAAACGAATTTTATCGAGTATCTTTGGTTCTAAAAGTCCAATACTAAATTTAATGCGAGTTGCTGCTTGCATCAAACTTTCATCTGTTAATTTTTTAGTTGGTTTTTTATCATCGCGACTCTGAAAATACAGCACATCAATTAGATTTTGAATGCGCTCTAGCTGAATCGTTAGACGTGCGATCCGTTCAATCTGGATGGGGACTAATGGGGAGGTTGCGGCGTAATGGGCGCTTAATTCGCGAACAAGTTGATCAAAGCGATCACGCTCATTGATGGTTAAAAAATCGCTCGAGGTTGCTCCATGTTTGAGGGCATTTTTTTCGGGCCCGAGTTTATTTTTACTAAGTAATGAAGATTTAGTCTTTGCTGTGCGTAAGGATTGTTTTTGATGCGTTGGATTTTTCATTTTCTTGAATCTCCAAGGTAGGTCGTGTCACAAATTTCAGCATAGCCCAATCTTCAAATTTTGGTTGTAATTTTTATAACCAATGCCTCAGAAAATACATTTTTGCAAAACGAAATCTGTAACGTATTGAATAAATTAGGGTTTTTAAATTACAATTCCTCTATTTTTAGGAAAATGCCCCGTACCAAATGAGCCAATGGGGCGCCTAATAGGGCTAATAAAGGCTTTAGAATCAGTGCTTAAAAAAACAAATCCGATGAAATTAAATACTCGCCTTTCGCAATCGCTGCTAGTTTGTTTTGGATGCGCTGTCGCAACCTCATCATTTAGTCAAAATCGGCCACCAGGTCCACCAGTGGATGCCGGTGCTTTGCAGCAAGGCCTTGAGCGGCAGCTACCGATGCCGTCTCCTTTGCCGCTTCCCGAACCATCGCGCGAAACGGAAAAGCCCAAGGACGCCAAAGCCAAAGAAGTGCGTGTTGATGTGAAACGTTTTGAACTCGAGGGCGTGAAAACGATCCCCGAAGAAAAAGTTCAAGCGATCTTAAAACCCTATTTGAATAAATCCCTCACGTTTGATGAGTTACAAAAAGTCTGCGATGTGATCGTTGATTTTTATCGTCAAAACGGATTACTCGTCCAAGCAACCTTGCCACCACAACGTATCACCGATGGCGTAGTACGAATTGCAATTACCGAAGCAAAGTTAAGTAGCGTGATTGTGGATACCCCCAAGGGTCCAACCCGCTTTAGTAAAGATCGAGCAGCTGCTTACATCACAGACGCCAATCCTGTGGGTTCTCCATTAAATACCCAAGCAATTGAGCGGGCTTCGATTATTTTGAACGAGACCCCCGGCGTCATTGTGGCAAGCCAATTACAGCCTGGTGAGGATCAAGGACAAACGGCTTTGCGCATGGAGCTTACGGATGGCCCTTTGGTTCAGGGTAAGGTTGAGGCGAACAACTACGGTAGCCGCAGCACCGGACAAAACCAAGGTGTGATTGCTTTAAATCTGAACAACCCCACTGGGATTGGCGATCAAGCCTCGGTAAACGGAATTTACTCCGAAGGATCGCAGTACATTCAAGGTGCTTATTCCTTGCCAGTGACTCGCACAGGATTGCGTCTTGGCGCATCGGGGACCTACCTAAATTACAAAAACGTCAGTAACTACGGCTATCCCAACGGCGGCTTTGGTGATGCTTGGACTGCGGGTGTGAATTTGGCTTACCCCTTGATTCGGCGCCAGGGTACTAATGTCAATACCATATTGGGATATGACGTCAAAAGTTACATGAACAAAAGTAATTTTACGAATGCTGTAATTAGTGCATACAACATTAATAACGTGACCGCCGGTATTTCCGGAAACCATTACGATAGTTTTGGTGGGGGTGCCATCAGTGCAGGCTCGCTCAATTTCGTTGTTGGTAATTTAGAGATTTCGCCAACTAGTGTGACTGGCTTTGGAACCTACACCCCTAGCCAATTTACGAAGGTCACTTTTTCTGCCAATCGTAATCAACAGATTACGGCAGGGGGTGAGACCACCCTCTATGTTGGTATCTCGGGACAAATGGCCTCGGTAGATCTCAACTCTGCGGAGCAATTTTATTTGGGCGGGCCATACGGAGTGAGAGCTTATCCGGTGGCGCAAAGTGGTGGCTCGCAGGGAGGGCTTGGAACTGTTGAGCTACGTCAACAGCTTCCCTATAACGTATTGGGCTCTATTTTCTACGACGTTGGGATCATTCAGCAGTACAAAAATCCAATCGCCTATAACGCGACCAAGGGTTTAACGAATGCCAATAATGTGTACTCTTTGCAAGGGGCTGGGTTTGGGGCTCGCTGGAGCTACCAAGGGTGGAATGTAAACGCTATGGTAGCCTGGCAAATCGGCCAAAATCCCCTATATTCCTTTACAGGTCAACAGGTTGCGGTCGATGGCACCACCACCAACCCACGGGGTTGGATTACCGCTAGCTACCAGTTTTAGGTCTAGGCATGGCTAGGCTCCATGCGCTGATAATCGCGATCTTTTGGGGTCTTTTGGGCTCTGGTTTAGCGACCGCGCAAACCACGATTTCTCAGTGGACTTTGGAGTCTAAAGAGATCATCACTGAAGCGTATACCGCGGGTGAAACGAACACTACATTCGGCGTTTTTTGCTCTGCCAATCAATGTATGTTTTATGTGCATCAACCATCGGTGTGTTTACCCAATCAACGCTATCCCGCACTCGTGCGCAATCAAATTCAAACGTATGCGATCACCATGAAATGCACCTTGGTGGGTAACAAATTATTTTTAATTTTGGAGCCATTTAATACGATGTTGCAAGCGACCCAAATTGGTGAGGAAATTCATTTTGCGTTTGCTTTGCAATCAGCTGAATTTATGACCGCACGTTTTAGTTTGTCTGGTGCGCGTCAAGCGATTCAAGAGGCCTTACAAATTTCGGCAAAAAAGGGTGCGCCAAAACCGCCTGCGACAACACAACCAAATCCCCCTAAAGTGATGCCGCCTTCGAGACCAAACTCCAAAGATTCGACAACATAAATACATTGAAAAACGAATTTTGTAGAGCAAATTTTATAAACAAATTGCATGAAAAAGCACGTGTTTTGCCAAAATGATGCTGCTTAAATTTTAGGCACATATTTTTCAAAATACCCTTTTGTGGTTTAGGGCCAGAAATTTCCAAAATTTACACATCTCTTTGCGAGCCTCATAAATATTGGCTTGGCCGGGAGGGTATTTTTGAAGCCCCATTTTTGGCAGTCCATTGATCAAAATCCATTATCCTTACGGCTAATTCCAGAAGTTCATTGATTAGCGCCTAGTAAGGGTTTATGAGCTTTTTTGATAAAGCTCAAATCATAAAAAATTGTGTTGAAAAAAGTAAACGTATTTGAAGACAGCTGTTGTAACTTTTCTAACCGGTGTAGTCGCTAGATCTCAAAATTTATTACGAGGTCGCCGGGAGCTTTTTTCTTACGTTTCGCAATCTGCTCTACAGAGCGCAAAAATTTCTTACACGATTTGCAAAAGTAAAAAATTCCAACAGCAATTTTTTGCAATCACTCTGATTTATTCGCAAATCAATTTTGCAGTTGCGCAAACAAATCCAACTGCACTACCAACCGGTGGAAATGTGGTTGCTGGATCCGCAACGATTACGCAAACATCGAATGGCACCACAGCCACGATGAACATCAACCAAACATCACAACGTGCGATTGTGAACTGGGATTCATTTAATGTGGGCGCGAATGCACAAGTCAACTTCAATCAACCCAACAGTAGCGCCGCGATTTTGAATCGTGTCACTGGTGCGAGTGCATCGGTGATCGATGGTGCGATTCGTGCCAATGGTCAAGTGGTGCTAGTCAACCCCAATGGGGTGATGTTTGGTAAGGGAGCACAGGTCAATGCCGCCGCTGTGGTCGCCACCACCATGGATATGGCCAATAAGGACTTTATGGCGGGTAAATCCACCTATGCTGGTAACGGTAAGGGCAAGGTCCATAACCAAGGCACCATCAGCATCAATGACCCCAATGGCTATATTGCCCTCTTAGCCCCGGAAGTGCGTAATGAAGGCTATTTATTGGCCCAAAAGGGAGCTAATAACACTATTGCCATGGCCTCTGGCGAGCAAATTACCCTGGATTTCCGAGGAGATCGCCTTATGCGGGTCTCGGTAGACATCGCCACCTACAACGCCTTGATTGAGAACAAGCGGGTAGTGGAGACTAAGGGCGGCCTCATTGTTGTGGCAGCCGGCTCCGCCCGCAATCTCATGAATTCAGTTATAAACAATACCGGTGTTATTACTTCAAGTAATATGGTGAACAATGGCGGCGTCATTGAATTGGTGGCTGCCAACGTCACCCAAGCGGGCAAGGTGAGTGCCAATGGCAAAGGCGAGAACAGCACCGGTGGTCAGATCAATATCGTCGGTGAACACATCACACTCACAGCAAATTCCGTGACCAAAGCAAACGGCAAAGCCGGTGGTGGTCAGATTGAAATCGGTGTGGGTCAAACAATCGCTACGAACGTGACAAGTGCACCGCAAGTCCAAATTCAAACCCAGTTGGCCAGTGCTGCTGTAAGCAACACCGCGAACACCACTGCAGTTGCACCTTCCTCTGTAACTGCATCACAAACCCAAACACAAACACAAACTGCACGCTTAGATCAACACCAAGCATCTGCTCTCACCAAAGCACAAGCCGCGAGTGATGCCAAACAAATGGCCAAGACCGTCACGATTGAAAATGGCGCACGTGTTTCTGCTTCTGCTACCGAAAAAGGTAACGGTGGTTCGATTGTGATTTGGAGTGAAACCAAGACCGCAGTAGCCGGTCTTTTGCAAGCACTCGGCGGCAAGAATGGCGGCAACGGTGGCTTTATTGAAACGAGCTCTAAAGGTGAAGTGCTCTTAGGAAAAACATTTACCGTCCAAACCCAAGCACCCCAAGGACAAACCGGTCGTTGGTTACTAGACCCCATTGATCTCACATTGGATCGTAATGCTGCGCAAGTGATCTCTGCGGCACTCACCAACAACAACGTGAGTATTGCAGTCAACGGTAATACCTGCCCGAGCCTGGGAAGCTGTACGCAAAATGGCTCAGGCAGCTTAACCTTGGCTAGTGGTGCAGACATCCTCAAAGAAGGCAATACGCTCACAACATTGACACTTACCGCATCGGGTATCTTTAATCTCAATGCGAACATTACTGGTGCGAATCTAAACGTCATCATCAATAGCTCGATTGCGTATCTCAATGTGGGCACCACCATCGATGTCAATCAAGTGACGGTGCAAGCCCAAACGATTTATGCCAACGGCAACATCACCGCACGTGGTGGTTATACAAGTAATGCTAATAACAGTAACAACAGCATTCGTGCTGCAATTGAACTCTTAGCGCAAGCGCTCTACATCTCTGGACGTCTATCCACTACACAAACGAGCAGTAATACGAATACATCAACCACATCGACTGCACTCACCATCAATGGCACTGTGGTGCGCCGTGAAGATTTACCGCAATACCTCACACAACAAAACAATACATTCGATCTCAATGAGATTGTGTATGCGACGATCGCTGCGAATGATGCGAATATCACCAACGCGCACAGTAATGTGATTGAGCTATTTGCAACTCAAACAATTACTGCTACCAATACAGCAGAAATCCGTGCGAACGGAACAAATGGCGGTGCGATTTATTTCAATGCCCCGCAAGTCAACACCCAAAATGGGTCTTTAATCCAGGCCCATGGTAATAACGGGCCCGGTGGGGTGATTGCCTTTACCGGAAATCAAATGAATTTAGCTGGAACCGCAACTGCCAATGGAAGCAGTGGAGGTTCTGTTGCCATTTCTGGTGATACAGCAACACTCGATAGTGGCGCATTCATCCAAACCAATGGTAGCGTGGGCCCTGGCGGTACGATTTCCATCGATATTGAGAATCATTTGCAAATCAATAGTGCGCAATTGCAAGCGAATGGCGCTACCGATGGTGGATCCATCCGGATACTCAGCCGCGCAGGCAACTTAAATCTCTTCGATTCAGTAGTTCAGACCAATGGCTCAAATGGTCGCGGTGGAAGTATTGGCATTTCAGCTTTCGATCAAACCATTTTTAGTAACGCAACAGTAGAAGCGAATGGTTTTATTCAAGGCGGAACAATCTTATTAGGCAATGATGCAGAAAACGGCACATTGCCTTTTTCTATTTATGCAAGCTTTGATCCATCTACCCGCATCAGTACATTAGCGACGAGTGTAAACGGAGTGGGTGGCTTTATTGAAACTTCAGGCCAAACCATTTATCTCCTTGCGAGTATTAATGCTGGGCGCGGCGGAATGTGGTTGATTGATCCTGTAGATATTTTTATTGGTAATTCTGCAAACCATAGCATCCTTAACACAGCCATTAATACCGCACTAGTAAGCTCGAATGTAACAATCAATTCATTTGGAAGTGGATCATGTACCGGAGTTTCTTGCTTTCAGACAACGCCACCAGATTGGAGCGGCGATATTTGGCTTCTGGGGTCTATAGACAAAACAGGGAGTAGTCCAACTACCCTTACTTTGACTGCAGCAAGAAGCATTTTAATTAATGCGCCTATCACTAATTCCGGGACAGGCGCACTTCATGTTGTCTTAAATGCCAGTGGCGAGGTTCAAGTCAATCAGCCAATCACAATTAAAGGCAGTTTGGAGGTAACGAGCACTAATCAATTTACAACCGCCTTTGGAAATAACATCACCGCGCAAGCAGGGATTACCAAAGTTGCTGGTGGTGGTCGAACTTCGTTAGGCGGAAATCTAACAACCAGTAATGCAGCTATTAATATCAATAGTGATTTATTGATACGTAATAACCTTTCGCTGAATACATCTGGAGGGGCCATCAATGTTACGGGTACGGTCACTAGTATCACAACTGCAGTTGACACCTTCACAAGCTCTGGAACCTTCAACAGGCCCGGCGTAACTGACATCGAACTATTAGTAATTGGTGGCGGCGGCTCGGGTGGCGGCTCTGTAGGAGGCGGTGGAGGTGCGGGTGGGGTGATTTACTACTCTACTACAGTAATCAGTAACACAACCCACACCATCACGGTAGGTGCGGGTGGAGCAGGAGTTTCTCGTGATTTACCTGGAAGTAATGGCGGTAGCTCGATCGCTTTTGGAATCACTGCACTAGGTGGGGGAGGTGGTAGCGCAATTCCGCCATCAACTAGTGGCTTTAGTGCTGGATCTGGTGGCTCTGGTGGTGGTGGCGGCGGATATTGGGGTATCTACACCGCAAGAGGTTCCAATAATATTATCCAGGGTAACTCTGGAGGTCAATATATTGGAAATTCCAATGCCAGTGGTGTTGCTGCCACGGCTGGAGGGGGTGGTGCACTTGGACGGGGTGGAGATGCAACTCTAGGTCAAGGCGGTACCGGTGGTGATGGCATTTTTTATGCTATCACTGGGTCCTCAACTCTTTATGCAACGGGTGGAGGTGCGTTAGGAGACTCATCTTGGATTACTGCTGGTGGCAATAATAGTGCGCATAATAATGCTGGACATGATGGATGGAGTGGTGCTGCGCCTACTATTACCGCCAACAGAGGTTCTGGGGGAGGGGGGCAATGGGCTCACGCATCCGCGAACCCTAGTCAATCAGGTTCGGCGGGTATTGTTGTTGTACGTTATGCAACCTCCGGGGGATCGACTCTTACACTAGATTCGGGTTCTGGGGCAGTCTCAATTCAAGGTAATATTTCTGGCGCAACCAGTATTGTAAAAAATGGTTCTGGAGTGGCCACCCTCTCCGGCCCCAACACCTACAGCGGCACCACCACTATTTCAGCTGGAACATTAACGATTACCGGAACATTGGGTGGTGGAAATTACGCAGGTGCCATTTCAAACTCAGGCACTCTCATAATTAATTCAAGCTCAAACCAGATACTGAGTGGCGTTATTTCTGGTACAGGAAGCTTGACTAAATCCGGTTCAGGCACTCTATCGCTCACCGGAAATAATACTTATAGCGGTGGAACAACTGTATCTACTGGAACGATTGGCGTTTATCACAACAACGCATTAGGCTCCGCCTCTGTAGCGATGGCCGATGGCACAACTCTATTGTTAGGACGCGCACTGACAACCGTTGCTAACAATATTGCCTTAACTGGTTCAGTCACAGTTGATCTTGATACCGCAGTGGAATATTTGATCGTTGCTGGTGGAGGTGGGGGTGGTGGCGGTATTGGTGGCGGCGGTGGTGCCGGTGAGTTTATTCAGGGATCTGTTGTTCTTTCGAATGGTGATAATCTGATTACAGTCGGTGCTGGAGGTGGTAGCGCACATAACGCTAATGGTCAATCCGGTTCGAATAGTACTGCCTTTGGCATAACGGCCAATGGCGGGGGCGGCGGTGGCGGTTATGCACTGAGCGGATTACCGGGAGGCTCGGGCGGCGGTGCTGGATCGGATTTGGCCAGCGCAACTGGTGGCGCATCAATCAAGTTAGGTGGCGGCTTAGGAAATCCCGGCGGTGATTTTGCAACAAATTATCTTGGTGGTGGACCCAATGCAATATCGTCAGGCGGTGGCGGCGCTGGTAGTGCTGGGGTGCGCGCTGCAGGAACTACTCAAACCGGTGGAAATGGCGGCTCTGGGGTTAGCAGTACCATCTCTGGAAGTTTGCAATTCTATGCTGGCGGGGGCGGAGGTGGCATTAATGGAGATCCAGCCGCTACATCCGCCGGTTCTACAGGAGAGGGTGGTAGTGGCGTAGGTGGTAATGGGGGAGCTAAATCTTCAAATGCTGCTTTAAGAGCGGGGGGAGATGCTGTTAATGGAACAGGCTCAGGCGGTGGCGGTGCTAGTAACGCAAGTTTAGGAGGACGTGGCGGCTCCGGAATTGTGATTGCCCGCTACCTTGGTGCCACTGCCGGTTCTGGCGGCAATACTCTAGCTGCTGGGAACGGACTCGCTGCGGGCTATACGGTGCACACCTTTACGAGTAGCGGCACGCTTACGCTTAATGCTATCGCCCCAGTTCTCAGCGGAAATATTACTGGCACAGGTAACCTCACCGTAGATGCAACCGGTGGCACGATTTCATTGACCGGTACCAATGCCTATGCCAATACGACGATTAGTGGTGGCACTCTTAATATAGGCAATAACACTACTGCGGGTACCTTGGGCTCTGGCACCGTAACAAACAATGCCGCTTTAGTATTGCAGCGTTCCAATGACTTTGCTGTCGCCAATAACATCAGTGGTACTGGTGCGTTAACTAAGTTAGGGACTGGAGTGGCCACTCTTACGGGGACTAATTCTTACGGTGGTGATACAACTATTTCTGCTGGCACATTAGCAATCGGCGGCTCAGGAACGTTGGGCTCTGGAAATTATGCAGGCAATATTTCCATCGCCAACACCAATGACGGCACTTTGCAATATGCATCAAGCGCAACGCAAACCCTCTCGGGAATATTAAGTGGCACGGGTGCTCTTACCGTCTCTGGAAGTGGGACATTAATACTGACAAATACAAATACTTACACAGGCATCACAACGATCTCCGGCGGTATTTTGTCGATTAGTGCCGATAGCAATTTAGGAGCTGCGCCTGCCTCAACCACGGCAACTGCCATCACATTAAGTGGTGGTACGCTGCAGGCCACGGCAGACTTAACACTTCATACCAATCGGGGTATGACCTTAACAGCCGCGAGTGGTTTAGCTGCAATTAGTGGCGCGCGCTTGATTCAGTCAGGTGTAGTGACTGGCAATTTTGCGCTAACTATCAATGGCGCTGGTCAAACTGGTATGGTTGCACTGACTGCTACTAATACCCATGGCAGTACCACAGTTACAGCAGGGACCTTCGGTCTCTATAACAATACAGCGGCTGGTAGCGGTGCAATAGCAATGGCCAATGGTACTACTCTGTTATTAGGCCGCGCAGTGACAACCGTTAGTAACAATATTGCCTTAACTGGTTCCGTCACAGTTGCTCTTGATACCGCGGTGGAATATTTGATCGTTGCTGGTGGTGGTGGAGGTGGTGCCTGGGTAGGTGGTGGTGGCGGTGGTGGTGGTGTACTAACTGGAACAACGAGTTTGGTTTCAACAAGTGCTTTTACCATTTCCGTTGGTAATGGCGGAGTTGGTGCTATCAATGCTCCATCAACCGTCTACACAGCTGCAACTCAAGGCGATAACTCATCTGCATTTGGTTTCACCGCAGTTGGGGGTGGGGCAGGAGGAAACTATTTCGGTGGGGCAACCTCCGGGGGATCTGGAGGCGGTCAGGGCGGTAATCAAGCCGCAGCTTCAGGCACATCTGGTCAAGGTAGCGCCGGCGGAAGTGGTGATGGAGTTGGAACATGGGGCTACGTGGCTGGTGGCGGTGGCGGTGCTGGTGCAGTTGGTGGAAATGCCACAACCACTGAGGCAGGAACCGGCGGAATCGGACTGCTATCGTCAATATCTGGCAACCCTATTTACTATGGAGGCGGTGGGGGCGGAGGTGTTCATAGTGGTGGACTTGCAGCAGCAGGTGATGGTGGATTAGGTGGCGGTGGAAACGGAGTGGTTAACTCCGCATTAAAAGCATCAAATGGAAATGCGAACACTGGGGGTGGCGGCGGCGGTGCTGGTCGAGTTAATAACGCTTATTCAGAGGGGGGTAATGGCGGCTCCGGAATTGTGATTACTCGCTACCTTGGCGCTACAGCTGGTTCGGGCGGGGCTCCTGCAGATGGAACCGGACTCGCTGCGGGCTATACGGTGCACACCTTTACGAGTAGCGGCACGCTTACGCTTAATGCTATCGCCCCAGTTCTCAGCGGAAATATTACTGGCACAGGTAACCTCACCGTAGATGCTGCAGGGGGTACAGTCTCTTTATCAGGTACCAATGGTTATACCGGTACCACCACCATTTCTGCCGGTACTTTAGTAATTAGCGGCACAGGTTCATTGGGATCAGGATCGTATGCTGGCAACATCACTAACAATGGCACATTAAGGCATTCCTCCAGTGCAGCCCAAACTTTTTCCGGAATTATTTCTGGATCTGGTACTTTAACAAAAGATACCTCAAATTCAAGCACCTTAACACTATCAGGTGCCAATGATTACACCGGCGCTACCACCATCTCTAATGGTGTTTTACGGGCCTCTCACAATACGGCGCTTGGAACTGTTGCAGGTGGAGTCACAGTGGCAAACGGTGCGGCACTGGAATTATCAGATGGCATTTCGATTGGCGATGAGGCTCTAAGTTTAAATGGCACCGGCATTAGTAATGGTGGTGCATTACGAAATATCAGTGGTAACAATACCTATGGTGGCGCAATCACCTTGGTAACGAACGCAGTTCGAATCAATTCGGATAGTGATACCTTAACACTTAATAAATCATCCACTGCAATTACTGCATCAAATATCAGCTTAACGATTGGTGGTTCTGGAAACACGACTGTTAGTACGATTATCGCTACCGGTACAGCAACCTTAACAAAAGATGGCAGCGGCACCCTAACTTTATCCGGCACCAACACCTACACCGGCAATACCACTATCTCGGCTGGCACCTTATCAATTAATACCGATCAAAGCCTGGGAGCAGTTCCGGGTTCGGCCACAGCTGACTCAATCGTTCTTAATGGCGGTGTTTTATTAGCAACCGCCGACATCACATTAAGTAGTCTTCGTGGCATTAGCCTCGGTGCCAGCGGTGGTGCATTCAGCATGGATAGTTCGAAAACTCTCATCTATGGCGGCATAATTGCCGATGCCAGTGGTGTCACCGGTGCATTAACGAAGGTTGGTGCAGGTACCTTGGTGTTATCTGGACTAAATACATACAGTGGCGTTACCACCATTAGCGCAGGCACTCTCAGAATAGGCTCGGCTACCGCGCTTGGTGCCTCCACTGCTGCTGTCACGATTACCGCAGGTGCCGCACTGGATCTGAATGGTCAAACGATGACCAATACCAATGCGTTAACTGGAAATGGTTCTGGGATCAATAATGGTGGCGCGATTACGAACTCAAGTTCCTCACCAGCAAGCTATGCAGGCGCAGTCAGTCTTGGTAGTGCTACTGCAATTGGAAGTACCTCTGGAGGAATTACGATTAGTGGTTCAATCTCTGATAGTAGTAATTATGGTTTGGCCATAGTGGGCAATCAAGCAGTAACGATGAGTAATAGTAGCAATACCTTATCAACTATTGCATCAGGTACTGGTATCGGCGCATTAACGCTAGTGAATAATGCCAACTTAACGATTGGCTCAGTCACAGTTAATAGTGTGGCTTATGCAGGTATTAACTCAACGGGCAGGATCTCGATTCAGACGACCCGTAATCTCACGATTACCCAGAACGTCGCAACGACTGATAACTCATCAACAGGTTCGTCCCCCGCATTATTACTTGCGGCTGGAAGTGGCAGTGGAGTTGGTAGCGTGACCTACAACATCACTTTGAGCGGTTCTTCTGCTTTAACAATTGGTAACGGCGGAATTGCCAACTTGTATTCAGGCGGCCTAGATGAAAGTGCAGGTTTAGCCACTTATATCAATACTTTGTCACCAAAGTCTTACACTTATGATGCCACCACATCCACGCAACCATCAGCGTTAGGCTATAACGTCATATTCCGTGGCAGCGCACCGATTATTTACCTCACGATTGTGGACGGGCAAAGTAGCACCTATGGAACAGCAAGCGCCTTAAGTTTTTGGTATTCCTCAAGCCCAACCCTTTATGGAGAGAGCTACGTACCAAGCTCTCTTTCTGCCTACAATACTGTTCAAACCTTTACAGCAGGGCAAAGTTCTATTTCACTTACCGGTAGCTTGAGTGGCACGATTGCTATTAGTACTGCGCTAACAGCGACCACGAGTGCGAATACCTATAGCTTAACCTTAACGCCTACGCTTACTCTTTCTGGTTCAACTACAACATTCCAGGCTGGCACCGCAAAGAACTTTACTGTCAATCCCAAAGCCTTGAATATTGGTATTACTAAGACGTACGATGGATCCAATAGCTATACCAACGCTCACTCGTACACTTTAACTGGCATGGTTAATGGTGATAGTGCACCAACGATTAGTTCGGGATCGGCCGCCATTAATACGGTCAATGTAACGAATACACCAGTTGCCTCGTTTGATAGCAATACATTTGCATTAAGTAATAGCAACTACACCTTGACCGGTGGTACGGTCAGCGCTGCAATCACCCAACTTGCCTCCGTAACGTATACGGGTGCAAGCGGTGGACTATGGTCCGCAGGCGCGAACTGGACAGTAACCGGTGGTGTAGCGACTGGCGCCACACCAACTTTGGGTAACGTTGCCACTGTGGTCATTCCAAGTGGCTCATCCGTGACTTATGGCGACGCGATGAGCGGTTTGACGCCAACAAATGCAACCGCGATTACCAATAATGGATCGATCGCCTTCACAAATACGAGTTCAGTGACTTTACCAAGCGCAATCTCAGGTAATGGTCAGGTGACACTTTCTGGAAGTGCGCCGTTGATTTTGACTGGAAGTAATACGTATGCTGGAGCTACCACTATTAATTATGGCTCCACCTTGCAAGTTGGAAGCGCTGGCGCACTCTCTAGCAGTTCAGCATATGTTATTGACGGCACCTTAGATCTAGCAGGCTACTCCGTATCCGCCGGATCAATTGCTGGGGCAAGTGGGGGAGTGATCACAAGTTCGGCTAGTGGTACCCCAACCCTCACCGTGGGTGATAATAATTCCAGTACCACCTTCTCGGGAGTGATTGAAGATGGATCGGCAAGTAGTTTGGCGATCACTAAAGCCGGAAGCGGCGTTCTCACACTGGCGAATGCAAACACCTACAGTGGCCTTACCACCATTAATGCGGGTACGTTAAAAATTACCAATGCTGCTGGATTAGGCTCCACGAGTGGTGCCACAACGATTAACTCAAGTGGCGTATTGGATTTACACAATGTAGTGGTGGGCGCTGAGGCCATAACGCTTGCAGGCGGAACGCTTAAAGATGTTACTAGCAGCCTTGCTGGGAACATTACGCTAACAGCCGATAGTACTATTAGTGCGACTAATGCTGATGACACGCTCACCTTAAGTGGGGTTATTTCTGGTGGTTTTGGAATTACCAAAACCGGTTTAGGTCTAGTAGTTCTCACTAATGCAAACACTTATACAGGTGCCACCACGATTAGTACTGGAACATTAAGCCTTACTGGTAGTGGCTCGATTGCTGACTCTTCAGTGGTGACCGCAACAGGTACCTTCGATATCAGCGGCACAAGCTCTGGAGCAAGCATCAAGAGTCTTGCTGGAGCCGGCGCGATCAATCTGGGTGGACGTGCTTTATCGTTAACAGCAGCCAATAGCGATACTTTTAGTGGCTCAATCAGCGGTACAGGCGGAAGCCTCACTTTGGTGTCAGGTACCCAAACCCTCTCAGGAAGCAGTACTTATAGCGGCGGTACAACTATTAATGGCGGCACACTCATTGTGTCCGGTGCTACGGCTTTGGGATCCTCTGCTGCTGCGCTTACCATGAGCGCAAACGGTATCCTGGATCTGCGTGCCGCACTCACTGTAGGTAGCTTGACCATGGCCTCCGGGAATACCGTCATTAATACGACGGGCACCTCAAGTCTTGCTGTGAGCGGTGCCGCAACCTTGGGAAGTGCAATTACAACCTCTGGTTCACAAACTTATAGTGGGGCCGTGACTTTAATCACGAACACCAGCCTCAGTGCAACGAATAGCGGAATTAGCCTAGGCTCAACGCTTGATGGTGCCTATACATTCAGTACCAGCAATGGCAGCGGGGCAATAACTCTTGGTTCAGTTGGGGCGACAACGCCACCGACTGGACTGAGTCTTGCTGGAACTGGAGCCAATACTCTCAACGGGGATCTGGTGGTTGCAGGTAATATTGATTTGAGAGGAACTTCACGTTCAACCGGTTTCTCGGCTGATCGCGCTATCAACACTGGTTCGACAAATGGTAATGTAATGCTTGGTGTGGTGAATAGCGCGTTTGGCCTCACTGTTGCCTCGGGAAGTGGAGCGATTAACAGTTTGGCAATTGGTACCTCTACACCACTTGCGTATGTCACATTCACTGGAACGGGCTCCAACACAATTGGCGGCAACATCAGCAGTTATGGGGCAATTAATCTCGGTAGCGCGCGAACCAGCAATGTGGGCGCAAGTTATACGATTAGCTCGGATGGTGATTTAACAGTAGGGGCCATCAATCTCACGGCAGGCTCTACTCTGACCTTGGATGCAAGTGCTGGAAATATTGCTGTAACTAGTATTGCTGGACCAGGATCAGGAAGTAACGCCAACGTGACCTTTAGTAATAGCGGTACGGTGGTCGTGAGTGGCAATATTGCTAGTCGCATCGGTACCCTATGGCTCAATAAAACTGCGGGTAATGTGAGCTTTGCAGGAAACCTGCAAATTAGTCAGTTCAGATCAGATGCAAGTGCCGCCTACAATTTGAGCATTTTGGGTTCGAGCAATTCGATTGCGAGTTTCTCGACCACCACTGCATTTGAAACCACTGGCAGCCTCACGATTGGTGATTCAGCGAGTGACGCCTTTGCATACTCTGGTGGCGCTTTTGCACCCACGATGCCATCTGCACTTAATATCGGTGGCACCATTGCCACCACCACAAGTACATCTGGTAGTGGAGTGATTACTTTAGGAAGCTCAATCCCAGTGACTTTGCATTCGGATTTAACGCTAGATAGCAGTGCAAGTAATGCAAACATCACCGTGGCCCGCGCCATTGCAGGCGCCACTAAGAGCATGACGATTAATTCGGGTACGGGCACCATTGCGTTGACCGGGGCCGTCACTGGAATGGGTAACATCAGTTTGACAGGTAATAAGATTAATTGGTCATCAACTCTCGACGGAACGGGTGCCTTAACCTTAAAGCCAACCACCACTACTAACTTAATTCATATTAATGGCTCGACTGACGCTATCGCTACGATTCTTGACATTACAGCTGCCGAGTTGGCCAATCTGGGAACTAACTTTAGTTCTGTATTATTTGGCGGCGCATCACAAAGCGGCAATGTTTTCCTCAAAGCAAATCTAGCCACCTCCTTACCGACCACGCTTCAGACCTCTGGGGTCATTTACTTAGAGGGTAACTTCACTGGTAGCGGTAGTGCTTCACTCAATTTAACTGGACCAGTACAAATTAGTGCCTCTCGAACCTTGACTGCTTCAACAGTAACATTGAGCTCTACACTCACCACAGTCAGTGCCGCTGCGTATGATCTCGGCATTAGTGGTGACGCTATATTTAGCGGTGCAATCACAAGTGTGCGGAATTTAAGTGTCTCAGGCACAACTTCGATTGGTGCTGATATCACCACCACTGGTACGCAAACCTATACCGGAGCCGTCACACTATCTGGTACCGGCGCAACCAGAACTTTGCAGGGCACCACGGTTACTGCAAGCTCCACCATTGCGGGTGGTGCTAACGCACTCACGATTACGGGTAACGCAGTCTTTGGTGGTGCAATTTCAGCAATTACCAATCTTGGTATCTCAGGCACAACTTCGATTGGTGCTGATATCACCACCACTGGTACGCAAACCTATACCGGAGCCGTCACACTATCTGGTACCGGCGCAACCAGAACTTTGCAGGGCACCACGGTTACTGCAAGCTCCACCATTGCGGGTGGTGCTAACGCACTCACGATTACGGGTAACGCAGTCTTTGGTGGTGCGATTACGGCAATTACCAATCTTGGTGTCTCAGGCACAACTTCGATTGGTGCTGATATCACCACCACTGGTACGCAAACCTATACCGGAGCCGTCACACTATCTGGTACCGGCGCAACCAGAACTTTGCAGGGCACCACGGTTACTGCAAGCTCCACCATTGCGGGTGGTGCTAACGCACTCACGATTACGGGTAACGCAGTCTTTGGTGGTGCAATTTCAGCAATTACCAATCTTGGTATCTCAGGCACAACCTCGATTAACGCCAACATCACCACCACCGGTACCCAAACCTATACCGGAGCGGTGACCTTAGGTGCCAATGCGGCCTTAGCAACCACCAATAATGCGATTGCCTTTAGTAGTACGGTAAATAGCGATAGCAGTACACCACGTAATCTCACGGCCAATGTAGGCTCTAGCAACATTACCTTTACCGGTGCCGTCGGTGGCGCCCAAGGCTTGGGGAACATCTCCTTAACCAGCACTGGCACCACCACCTTTAGCTCCACCGTAGCCGCTAGCAGCGTAGTGCAAAACTCCACCACCGGTACTACCGCAATCAATGGTGGTTCGATCACCACCACTGGCGCACAAACCTACGGTAACGCAGTAACCCTAGGGGCTGACACCACCTTAGAGAGTTCTGCCTCTGGCAACATTACCTTCTCCTCGACCGTCAATGGCGCCAAGGACTTAACGGTAAACACCTCAGGTGCTACCGTCTTTAGCGGTATCGTGGGCGGTACCACCAACTTAACCTCGATCACCACCGACGCTGGTGGTACGGTCTCCTTTGGTAACAACATCACCACCACTGGCGCACAAACCTATAACGATGCTGCCACACTTACCGCCGCGGCGATCCTCTCGGCTTCTAGCATCACCACGGGCTCCACGTTTGCTGCTAGCACCTTTGCACTCACACTCACCACCGATGCGATCAGCCTGGGCGGTAATCTGAGCGGTGCGGGTGCTTTGGTCATTCAACCGAAGACAAATAGCACGACGATTGGTCTGGGTAGTGGTATTACCGCCACCTCATGTGGTGGGGCAGTGTGTACCTTAACCCTTGATGATGCAGAGTTGGCATATTTACAAAACGGCTTTACTGGTATCACGATCGGCAGTACTGCTGGTACGGGAGCCATTGCCTATACCACTTCTACCAATTACACCTTCAACGATCCGCTGACCATCCGTAGCAGCTCCGGCACGATTACTGCAACTAGTGCATTGAACACCGGTACCAATAATCTAACGATCACCAGTGGTGGAGCGGTAAGCTTAGCAGCGATTACTTCCGGTACCTTAGCAGTGACAGGAACAGGCATTACCCTCAATGGTGATATCACCACTAGCGGCACCCAAACCTACACTGGTGCTGTGACCTTAGGCGCTTCGATTACTGCCGCTTCCACAGGTGCATCATCGGCTGGCAACAACATCTCCTTTACGAGCACGATTAATGGGGCAAGAGCACTCACTATTAATGCAGGTACTGGAGCGATTAGTTTTGGAAGTACAGTTGGTAATACTACTGCTTTAACTAGCTTAGCTACCACCTCAACCCATACCTCTGGTACAACCATTAGTGGCAACATCACCACCACTGGTACGCAAACTTACACGTCGAATGTGACCTTGAGTGCTGCGAATAATGAACTCAGTACAACTAATAGTCCAGTAACAATTACTGGTAATGTGATTGGCGGTTCTTCGTCATCAACTCTTATTTTGGAGTTCTTAGGTAGCGGCCAATATAAACACAATGGCACGACCTATACGGCTGGTAGCGGTAGCCAACCCGCTGGAATCACAGTCTCATTCTCATCCGGTGCTTATAGTTGGACACCGTCTGCTTCAACCACTGCTAATGTATTGGTGGTGGGCGGTGGTGGTGGCGGTGGTTTTGATGGTGCCGGTGGTGGCGGAGGTGGCGGAGTTATTTATACAACCTATAGCGTTGTCTCTGGTAGTGTTATTTCAGTCACTGTTGGCTCTGGGGGTACGCGTTCGTCAACTGTTGGTGGACAAGCTAGTAACGGGGGTCAGTCAACATTTGCGAATTTAACTTCCTTAGGCGGTGGCGGTGGTGGTTCTAAGCAGGCAAATGGAGCTAATGGCGCCTCTGGTGGCGGAGGCGGTCACAACAATTCCACCACGTCGCTTCAGCAGGGCGGTTCTGGTAGCTATGCAACCGATGGAAATAGCACTACCTTTGGAAATTCTGGAGGTGCTTCTTATGGACCCTCTGGTGGCGGCGGTGGTGGTGCAAGCTCAGCTGGTGTAAACGCAACTAGTTCCGGCCCTGGAGCTGGTGGCGCTGGTTATTCAAGCGATATCAGTGGGCAAACTGTTGTATACGGAAGTGGTGGTGGCGGCGGTTCGCACGCAGTTGCAGGGGCATCTGGTGGAACCAATGCGGGTACCGGAGGAGGAAATACAGCCGCGGCAACAAATCCAGTCAGCAATACTGGCGGCGGTGGCGCCGGTGGTGGAAATGTAAGCGCTGGTGCTACACCTTCCAATGGGGCCTCTGGAATCGTGATTGTTAATGCAAGTTCAACCGGTACTGGATTGACCATTAACACCGGCAGTGGCGTCATTACCATCGGTGGTAATGTTGGTGAATCCAATGCAATTGCAAGCTTATCTTTAACCAGTAGTACAGAAATTGTCCTAAATGGCAACATCACCACCACCGGTACCCAAACCTATACCGGAGCGGTGACCTTAGGTGCCAATGCGGCCTTAGCAACCACCAATAATGCGATTGCCTTTAGTAGTACGGTAAATAGCGATAGCAGTACACCACGTAATCTCACGGCCAATGTAGGCTCTAGCAACATTACCTTTACCGGTGCCGTCGGTGGCGCCCAAGGCTTGGGGAACATCTCCTTAACCAGCACTGGCACCACCACCTTTAGCTCCACCGTAGCCGCTAGCAGCGTAGTGCAAAACTCCACCACCGGTACTACCGCAATCAATGGTGGTTCGATCACCACCACTGGCGCACAAACCTACGGTAACGCAGTAACCCTAGGGGCTGACACCACCTTAGAGAGTTCTGCCTCTGGCAACATTACCTTCTCCTCGACCGTCAATGGCGCCAAGGACTTAACGGTAAACACCTCAGGTGCTACCGTCTTTAGCGGTATCGTGGGCGGTACCACCAACTTAACCTCGATCACCACCGACGCTGGTGGTACGGTCTCCTTTGGTAACAACATCACCACCACTGGCGCACAAACCTATAACGATGCTGCCACACTTACCGCCGCGGCGATCCTCTCGGCTTCTAGCATCACCACGGGCTCCACGTTTGCTGCTAGCACCTTTGCACTCACACTCACCACCGATGCGATCAGCCTGGGCGGTAATCTGAGCGGTGCGGGTGCTTTGGTCATTCAACCGAAGACAAATAGCACGACGATTGGTCTGGGTAGTGGTATTACCGCCACCTCATGTGGTGGGGCAGTGTGTACCTTAACCCTTGATGATGCAGAGTTGGCATATTTACAAAACGGCTTTACTGGTATCACGATCGGCAGTACTGCTGGTACGGGAGCCATTGCCTATACCACTTCTACCAATTACACCTTCAACGATCCGCTGACCATCCGTAGCAGCTCCGGCACGATTACTGCAACTAGTGCATTGAACACCGGTACCAATAATCTAACGATCACCAGTGGTGGAGCGGTAAGCTTAGCAGCGATTACTTCCGGTACCTTAGCAGTGACAGGAACAGGCATTACCCTCAATGGTGATATCACCACTAGCGGCACCCAAACCTACACTGGTGCTGTGACCTTAGGCGCTTCGATTACTGCCGCTTCCACAGGTGCATCATCGGCTGGCAACAACATCTCCTTTACGAGCACGATTAATGGGGCAAGAGCACTCACTATTAATGCAGGTACTGGAGCGATTAGTTTTGGAAGTACAGTTGGTAATACTACTGCTTTAACTAGCTTAGCTACCACCTCAACCCATACCTCTGGTACAACCATTAGTGGCAACATCACCACCACTGGTACGCAAACCTATACCGGAGCCGTCACACTATCTGGTACCGGCGCAACCAGAACTTTGCAGGGCACCACGGTTACTGCAAGCTCCACCATTGCGGGTGGTGCTAACGCACTCACGATTACGGGTAACGCAGTCTTTGGTGGTGCAATTTCAGCAATTACCAATCTTGGTATCTCAGGCACAACCTCGATTAACGCCAACATCACCACCACCGGTACCCAAACCTATACCGGAGCGGTGACCTTAGGTGCCAATGCAGCCTTAGCAACCACCAATAATGCGATTGCCTTTAGTAGTACGGTAAATAGCGATAGCAGTACACCACGTAATCTCACGGCCAATGTAGGCTCTAGCAACATTACCTTTACCGGTGCCGTCGGTGGCGCCCAAGGCTTGGGGAACATCTCCTTAACCAGCACTGGCACCACCACCTTTAGCTCCACCGTAGCCGCTAGCAGCGTAGTGCAAAACTCCACCACCGGTACTACCGCAATCAATGGTGGTTCGATCACCACCACTGGCGCACAAACCTACGGTAACGCAGTAACCCTAGGGGCTGACACCACCTTAGAGAGTTCTGCCTCTGGCAACATTACCTTCTCCTCGACCGTCAATGGCGCCAAGGACTTAACGGTAAACACCTCAGGTGCTACCGTCTTTAGCGGTATCGTGGGCGGTACCACCAACTTAACCTCGATCACCACCGACGCTGGTGGTACGGTCTCCTTTGGTAACAACATCACCACCACTGGCGCACAAACCTATAACGATGCTGCCACACTTACCGCCGCGGCGATCCTCTCGGCTTCTAGCATCACCACGGGCTCCACGTTTGCTGCTAGCACCTTTGCACTCACACTCACCACCGATGCGATCAGCCTGGGCGGTAATCTGAGCGGTGCGGGTGCTTTGGTCATTCAACCGAAGACAAATAGCACGACGATTGGTCTGGGTAGTGGTATTACCGCCACCTCATGTGGTGGGGCAGTGTGTACCTTAACCCTTGATGATGCAGAGTTGGCATATTTACAAAACGGCTTTACTGGTATCACGATCGGCAGTACTGCTGGTACGGGAGCCATTGCCTATACCACTTCTACCAATTACACCTTCAACGATCCGCTGACCATCCGTAGCAGCTCCGGCACGATTACTGCAACTAGTGCATTGAACACCGGTACCAATAATCTAACGATCACCAGTGGTGGAGCGGTAAGCTTAGCAGCGATTACTTCCGGTACCTTAGCAGTGACAGGAACAGGCATTACCCTCAATGGTGATATCACCACTAGCGGCACCCAAACCTACACTGGTGCTGTGACCTTAGGCGCTTCGATTACTGCCGCTTCCACAGGTGCATCATCGGCTGGCAACAACATCTCCTTTACGAGCACGATTAATGGGGCTGGTGCGAATAGTCAGTCCTTATCTTTGAATAGCGGTTCATCTGGAACGATTGCGGTATCGGGTGCGGTTGGAACGGGTGCCTCCCTCATGACTCTAACAATTACGAACTCAGGAGGAGCTACTTTTAGTAATGCCGTTACAACCGGAACTGGTATTGTTATTACCAATTCTTCCTCATCAACCCTTATTAGCTTTAATGGCAACCTCACAACTGCAGCTTTGACAGTCACGGGTACCGCAAACACTTATAACGTTCGTTTAATTGGCTCAACGAATTTAGTTACCAATGGGGTCACCTTCGCCAATACCGGAACCTTGGTCTTGGGCGATTCGGCAACCGATAGCTTTACTTTTAGTGGCGGCATCACTGCGATAGCCCCAAGTAGCATGACCTTAGCTGGAACCTTTACCAGCGGAAATACCTGGAGTGTTGGCGATAGTAATACAGGAGTTTCTTTAGCGGCGAACACGTCAATTACCACTGCGGCAGCTAATGCCAATTTAACTTTAGGTGGTGCTGTGACTGGGGCCGGCTATACACTCACTCTCAATGCTGGTACTGCCACAATCACTTTTGGCAGCACTGCTTCGGGTTTAGGGAATACATCATTAATTGCAAACGAAATTGATCTGTCGGGTAGCTTTGCAGGCTCAGGAACACTCACGATTGTGCCTGCCACCCTATCACGCAATATCTCTTTAGGCGCTTCTGATAATTCTGATACGACTGTCCTAAATCTCACCACAACAGAGTTGGGCTATCTTGCGGATGGCTTCTCAGCGATTACGCTTGGTGGTGGAAGCTACACGGGTAATTACAGCTCACAGGCCGCCGTAAGCTTTAAGGACCCTGTAACCTTCACCTCTTCAGGAACGTTCACTTTAAGTCATAACCTTGCCGCTGCCGCCTCCACTAATGCAGCATTTACGATCAATGGGCCACTTCTTTGGAACGGTGGCGACATCACGACTAGTTCCGGTCTAGTATCTTTACTTGGAAATGTTACTTTAGGTGGAACGGGTACACGAACAGTCTCGACAACGAGCGGTGAGGTCACGATTGGTACCAACTCTAGTAATACCGTTACTGGAAATGCAGTTAATTTCACATTGAATAGCGGCTCCGCTGGTACCACGATTAATTCTTCGTTCAGTAATATTGGTGATCTGGGCCTTGGGGTAACGGGACAAACTGGATCTATTTATGTCTTGAATGACGTTACTGCTGCAGGTTTGATTACTGGCACTACAAATTATGATATTTACATTGGGCAAGCACCATCGAGTATCGATTACATCCAAATTACTGTTGATAACGGCTATACCGCTTATTTAAATGGCACCACTTTGGGGTCAGGGGCGGACTGGGGGTCTGCGCAGAAATATTCAAACCCAAGTTCCGCAGTGAATGGGGTCAATATTTTTGCCGTTGCCGCATACGATGCTGGAGGCATCGCTGCACTGCAGGCTGAGATTAAGTTATCCAACGGGACTGTGTTGGGTAGTGACGAAACCTGGAAATTAACCACATCAAACCCAACTTCCAATGCCAATTGGAATAAGTCTGGTTACAACGATGCTTCCTGGACCACGCCAAATGCAAATGCTGTTTGGCCCAATAATTCTGGACCATGGGGAAATAGACTCGACAATACCGTTGGCAAATGGATTTGGTCATCCGATAACGACGCCGACAATAATGTCTGGTTCAGATATGCCTTTACTGTGAACAGTGGTGGTAGCAATACCAATAGTTTTGTGATTGGTTCCGGTGCCACCATTCAAAATACTGGAAGGCTTAATATTCAAACCTCTGGAACAGTTTCGTTTGGAGGCAATTTAGTTGCTCAAACTCAATCAGCCATCAGTTTGAATGCCAGTGTTGCTGTCTCTGGTACTGCTACTATCGGTGGTGCCTCAACCCCGGTTACGCTCACTGGAAACTCATCGATCTCTACTGCGACAGCCAATGCGAATGCTGGTGCAAACCTTGCGATCGCTGGGGCAGTTGACGGTACTTTTAGCCTTAGCCTGGCTGCAAAGGCGGGCGAAATCACACTAAGTCGCCCAATTGGAGCAACAACCGCTCTCACTTCTCTTGCAATTGATAACGCTCAGACTGGATCAGTTGCTATTAATGGGACCTATCGGTCTACCAGTTTTAGCTCTGGTACCGGAGTTTATAACCTGATATTTACTGGATCGACTGTTCAGGTAACGAATGCTACAACATTTAGTAATCTAGGTACCTTGCAAATTGGAGATGCTGCTACAGATTCAGGAACGTTTACTGGCGGCTTTACCGCGATCACACAAAGCGGTATCAGCCTAGCCGGATCGATTACGGCGAATGGTCCTACTACGATTGGAAGTAATTCTGCGGGAATCACTTTGCTTGAGAATGTTTCGATTAATACATCGGGCGGTTCCAATACAACTAACCGAGCTTTGACATTTAATGGCGACTTAGTTGGAAGTGGCAAGTCTTTAACTCTCAATACGGGTTCTGGAGTGCTCGCAACCAAAGGCCTTGGAATCAGCGGAGGCGGATTGGGGGCAATCACCATTACCTCAAATGAATTTAATCCGACTGGCGATATCTATGGCCAATCAACCTTAACTATTCGGCCTTCAACATCAGGCAATACGATGGTTTTGGGTGATTTGGACTCGACTAACGATAATACAAATTCAATTCTTGATCTGACTGTTACTGAGCTTGGTTATATCAAGCCAGGCTTTACTGGCATCACCTTTGGGTCTTCAACAACTGGTGCAATTAGTACCGCATCGAATCTAGCATTTACGAGCCCTGTGACTTTTGATACGAATGGCACGGCGCCGGTGTACCTGGGCGGTAATCTCAGCGGTAGTGGCACAGCAGCATTTACATTTAGCGATAAGGTCGTAATCACTGCAACATCTGTAACGGTTCAAACGGCCGACCAAGCGGTTACCTTTAATAGTACGTTGGATGGAACCACTCGGTATGGCCAAAGTCTGGTCCTAAACGTTGGAGCTGGTAGCGTAACCTTTAATGGTGCTATTGGAGCAACATTTGATCTTGATGTATTTACTTTAGAGGGTACCGGTACATATACGATTAATGCCCCAGTGAATACGGCATCCATTAATACTGGTGCTGGCGGCACAACGGTCATTGATACCCCAGTAGTGGCCACTGTAGGCTCTCAGACCTATAACAATGCATTGCTGATTAAACAAAACACCACGATATCAACCACCAACGCTAATATTACTTTTGCCTCAACCGTCAATACGCACCCTAGTGCCACAACTCCAACCCTAAGTGTTAATTCAGGTTCAGCCACCACCACCTTTAATGGCGCCGTAGGTGGGGTCAAAGTTCTCGGCACTACCTCCATTACTGCCGGCTCAGTGATCACTGGGGCAAGTGGCACGATTAATATGGGCGGTAGCGCTCTTTCAATCGCCGCTGATGCTATCAGCCTGGGCGCTAACATCTCAGGAACAAACACCTTAACCATTGCCCCTCGTACCGCAACTACGACGATTGGTTTGGCTGGAGCAGACGGCTCTCTCAATCTCACGAGTGCCGAGCTTGATTATTTACAAAACGGTTTCTCATCTATCACGATTGGTAGTGCGAGCGGCACAGGCAAGATCACGATCGGTGCTTACACCTTTAATGATTCCCTCACCCTGATTAATGGCGGTGCTAGCTCAAATGGTGGGATGCAATTTACAGGTGCGGTATCGGTTCTTGGTAGCTCTGGTACCACTAATACCTTGACCTTAAATACACGTGGCACGGTAACCCAAGATAGTGGGGCAAGCATCACGGCGTTTGGTTTAGAACTCTTAGGTGCTGGCGCTACCTATACCCTAACGGATGGCACGAATGCTATTACAAATTTAGCGGGTAACACGGGTACAGTATCTTTTGCTGAAAATTCAGCCTATACAGTTACCACTGTCAATACAGTGAGCATGACCACCACTGGTAATTTGGTTTTAAGCGGTACCAATGGAATTACCTTGGCTGGAAATATCACCTCTGGTGCTGGCACACAAACTTATGTTGGCCCAATTACACTGGCCTCACAAGCCATTAGTTTGACTTCTACGAATGCTGCCATTACTTTTGATGGCCTAACATCAACAATTGATGGCGCACAAAACTTGACCATTAATAGTGGGTCAGGGGCCATTACTCTCGGATCGACGATTGGTGCCGTTACGCCGATTAGAACTCTGAGTCTCACCAGCTCCAGTGGAATCAATATTGGTGGAAACATTACCAATGGCAGCACCCAAACCTTTACGGGACCAGCAGTGCTTACTGCAGACGCAGTTTTATCAACCACAGCTAGCGCAGCGACAGGTAACCAAATTTCCTTTACTAGTACGATTAATGGATCAACTGCCAACACTCAATCGCTAACCTTAAATGCTGGCACATCAGGAACAATTGGTGTTTCTGGAATTGTGGGGGGTATTACAACCCTTCGGAATTTAACGATCACTCACTCTGGTGGAGCTACCTTTAGCGCTGCCGTTACAACAGGTACCCAGGTTGCACTGACCAATACCGTTGGAACCATCTTATTTAGCGGAGCTTTATCAACAAATACTTTATCAGTTGGTGCGCAGGGATTTAATCTTTCGATGCCAGCTGCTTCTGGAACGATTGCTAATGCAGTTACCTTTGCGAACACCGGCACCTTAAGGCTGGGCGTGAGTGGAGGAACTCAAACTTATACCGGTGGTTTCACTGCAACGGCGCCAAGTGTGGTTACCTTACATGGCACATTCAATGCTGCAGGTACGGTTGAAATTGGTGATGCTGGCACCGGTATTGCATTGGGCTCGAATACCAATATCTCGACGGCCAGTGGAAATGCAAACTTGACCCTTGGTGGCGCAATCACAGGTAGCGGAATCAATCTCTCGCTCTCTTCGGGTTCGGGTGTAATTAGCGTTGCCGGAGCCATAGGCGTTTCAGGCACCGCATTAGGTAACGTCATAATTGCCGCCACTGGTGCACAAACGGGGGGCGTAACGATAGGTGGAAATATTTATGCTTCTACCTTGACTGTGAATTCAGGCGCCTATGATTTGCTCTTAACCGGAGCTGCAAAAGTTATCTCGAATGCGACTACTTTCAATAACACTGGAATATTGCAACTCGGTGCATCGAGCACAGATAGTCACACCTTTACAGCAGGCGGGACAGCTATCGCTCCCTCTGAGGTGAAGCTGGCAGGAAGTTTTGCTTCAACTTCTGCGAGCTTTACGATTGGTGATGCTGACACTCCAATCACATTATTAACAAATACCAGTTTTAGTATTGCCGAGTCGCCAGCCGCAACAACTACCTATACCAACAATACAACATGGGTAGTCCCCACTGGAGTTACATCGCTAACAGTTGATGCAATGGGTGCCAGAGGGGGCGGTTCTGGAGGTTTAGGTGGGCGTGTGCAGGCTACGGTTGCTGTATCCAGTGGCGATACTCTTTTAATTAATTTTGCTGGGGGAGCATCTGGGGGCGCAGGTTCCGGATCCTTCCCGGCTGGGTACTCTGGCGGGAACTACGCAGGACTCTTTTTAAATTCTGTTGCTCAGGCTAACGCCTTAGTTATTGCGGGCGGAGGTGGTGGAAGGGATGGTAGCGGTAGCGTGTCCGGCGGTGCCGGCGGCGGCTTAACTGGCGCGTCTGGAACAAATTCAAATAATAGTCAGTTCAGCTCAACTGGTGGCGGCGGTGGTACCCAAAGCGCTGGTGGTGCAGGAGGCACAATTGCATCGCCTGGTACAAACGCGTCTTCTGGTACAGCATTGGCGGGGGGTTCTGGTGCTCGAGGTATCAACGGTGGGTGGTCAAATATCCCCGGCGGCGGTGGTGGCGGTGGCGGTTATTTTGGTGGTGGCGGCGGAGCCGGCGGCAACGATCATGGCTCTGGTACTCGCAATGGATCTGGCGGTGGGGGTGGATCCTCTTACACCAATGCAGGTTACGTCACAAATGTAACCCATACTCAGGGGCATAATTCAGGGGGAGCTTCTCTAGCGATTTCCTATGCGGTAACTACTGGCGAAGTCGTTCTTGGCGGTACTGTGAATAGTGATGGTGCTACCCCACGCAATATTACGATTAGCACTGGTAGTGGAAACATTACCTTCACAGGAGCAGTGGGGGGTTCTCGCGGACTTGGCAATATCGCCTTGACAAGCACCGGAACAAGCACGTTCTCAGGAACTGTCGTGGCAGCCTCGGTAGTGCAAAATGGTACTAGTGGTACCACCGCAATTAATGGTGGGGCAATTGATACGACCGGCGGAGTACAAACTTATGCCAACAATGTCAGCCTCGGAAATAGTGCAACTCTAACGGCAAGTACTGCAACCTTTAATGGCACGGTCTCTGGAGCCCATGGACTCAGTATTGCTGGTAACGCTGTATTTGGTAATGCCGACTCCGACACCGTCGTACTCACGGGTACGGCCAAGAATCTGTCCATCAGTGGCGCCACCACAATTAACACCAATGCAATCACGACTTCGGGTTCACAAACCTATAGTGGTGCCCTGACCATTGGCACTAACACCATGCTCACAGCGAGCAATGCCGACATTACCTTTAGTTCAACTGTCAATAGTGCAACGAGCACTGCTAGAACTTTAACGATAGATGTAGGCTCTGGAGTCCTTACCATTAATGGCGCTGTTGGAGGTATGAATATTTTGAGCACCACAGCACTAACTGCCGGCTCAGTGATCACTGGGGCAAGTGGCACGATTAATATGGGCGGTAGCGCTCTTTCAATCGCCGCTGATGCTATCAGCCTGGGCGCTAACATCTCAGGAACAAACACCTTAACCATTGCCCCTCGTACCGCAACTACGACGATTGGTTTGGCTGGAGCAGACGGCTCTCTCAATCTCACGAGTGCCGAGCTTGATTATTTACAAAACGGTTTCTCATCTATCACGATTGGTAGTGCGAGCGGCACAGGCAAGATCACGATCGGTGCTTACACCTTTAATGATTCCCTCACCCTGATTAATGGCGGTGCTAGCTCAAATGGTGGGATGCAATTTACAGGTGCGGTATCGGTTCTTGGTAGCTCTGGTACCACTAATACCTTGACCTTAAATACACGTGGCACGGTAACCCAAGATAGTGGGGCAGATCTCTCTGCTGCCGGCCTGCAACTTCTCGGCACCGGCGGTACTTACACGCTCACCAACACTGGTAACGCGATTACTACTTTAGCCGGTAATACTGGCACTGTTTCATTTACCGAGAATGGCGACTTTGCGATTGGTACAGTCGGAACCGCTGGACTGACTACGAGCGGCAATCTGACATTAAGCACAACAGGAACAGTAACGCAGAGTCAAAATATTTCAGCAAGCGGTTTACGTTTATTGGGAACGGGTACCTTTACCTTAAGTCGCACAGGTAATGCGATTACGACTTTAGCTGCTGATACGGGTGTTCTAAGCTATGCACAGAACACGGCTTATACCGTCGGCTCTGTAACTACGGTTGGTATCACAACTACCGGTAATTTAAGCTTAAGTGGTACCGCTGGATACACCATCGCACAAAACATCACATCAGGCGGCACACAAACCTATACCGGCCCCATCACTTTATCCACCGGCGCTATTACGCTGACGGCGAGCGATTCTAATATTACGTTTAGTGGTTCAACCACCACCATCAATGGAGCAAGAGCACTCACCATTAATGCGGGTTCTGGAGCGATTAGTTTTGGTGGAGTTATTGGCGGCAATGTAGCAATCAGTTCGCTAGATTTGCAGGGAACTGGAGCAAATACCCTACCAAGCGCAATTACCGCTACTAGCGACATTAATCTCAAGGGAGTTTCACGAACGAATTCCCTCGTAGCTGCTACAACGCTAACGAGTAACTCGGCAGGAACAATTTCTCTGGGCGATACCAATGGCGCTTTTACCTTAAACATTTCTAATGGGGCAGGTATCATTGATTTGGCAAATGTAGGTAATAGCACAAGCCTTCAGAGCCTGACCTTATTGGGTACTGGTATTAATCAGTTGCGGGGCAGTCTCACTACCACCGGTGCGATTGATCTAAGGGGCACCTCACGCACAACCCAACTGTTCTTTAGTCCGACGATCACCACTACCAATGCCAATGTCACAACTGGCACGATTGATGGTGGCACCGGAACAGCGGCCGGCACTTACTCATTAACCATTGCTAACGGTTCTGGCACCATTACTCTTGGTAATGTTGGTTCCACGATCGCGCTCTATGAGTTAACTCTCACAGGTACAGGCAGCACGGTAGTGGGAAGCATAGATACCACCTATCGCTATAACTTGGGCGCTAGCCGTGGTTTGACACTAAGTGCGGATACCACCTATATCAACCCATCTGATGCTGTTGTTCTCGGAAATATTACCCTTGCAAATGGTGTGACCCTAACATTGGGTAATGGCGGACCTGCAACCATTACGATTAACTCGATTGCGGGTACTGCTAGCGGTACAACATCGCACATTGTGATTAATTCAACTAGTACGGTTGGTGTTACAACAACCATCGGTACCGACATCGGCACGATCACCATCACCAACTCAGGTGGCACCACCTTCGGTGGCACCGTGAGTGCAGCATCGCTTGCAATCACTAGCACTACCGCGAATAACACCATCACCTTCAGTGACAACCTCACCCTGTCCACCGGTATGACCGTCGGTGCTGGCTCGGCTGCCTATAACGTCGTACTCAATGGTTCGAGTAATAGCATCGCCGGTGCAACCACCTTTGCCAATACTGGTACGGTGACCTTAGGTAATGGTGGTGATACCACTGCGTTTACTGGTGGTGTTACTGCCACGGCTCCGAGCCGCATTCATCTTGGAGGAACGATTACCGCTGCTGGAAGCGGTGTAATTAATCTGGGCGCTCCGATTACCGTCAATTCGAATACAACAGTAGGCGGCACCTCCACTGGCGCCATCACTTTGGGTGCTACCACCCTCGCCGATGGTGTGATCCTCACCATTGGTACGGGCATTGCCAATGCTATTAACCTCTCTTCGATTGCGGGCACTGCAGACGGCACCACCTCCAACATTGTGATCAACACCACCGGTGCCGTCACCATCTCCAGCACCATCGGTACCGACATCGGCACGATCACCATCACCAACTCAGGTGGCACCACCTTCGGTGGCACCGTGAGTGCAGCATCGCTTGCAATCACTAGCACTACCGCGAATAACACCATCACCTTCAGTGACAACCTCACCCTGTCCACCGGTATGACCGTCGGTGCTGGCTCGGCTGCCTATAACGTCGTACTCAATGGTTCGAGTAATAGCATCGCCGGTGCAACCACCTTTGCCAATACTGGTACGGTGACCTTAGGTAATGGTGGTGATACCACTGCGTTTACTGGTGGTGTTACTGCCACGGCTCCGAGTGCCATCACTGTTAACGGTACGGTGAGTGCAGCCGGTACTGGCGTGATTACCTTGGGTGATAGCAATACCGCACTGACCATCGGTGGTACCTCCACGATTGGTGGTACTTCTACCGGTCAAATTACCACCGGTGCAATTAATCTTAATAACAACCTCACCATTGGCACTGGTGTAGCCACCCCGATTAGCCTCACCACCGTAACGGGGCCATCCAGTGGTAGCGCAAACCTCACTATTAACACCACTGGTGCAGTGACCGTCAGTGGTGCGATTGGTACCAATATCGGCACACTTACCATTACCAACTCAGGTGGCACCACCTTCAGTAGTACTGTTGGCGCTACTACCGTAACCCTGACCGATACCGCCGGTACCATCACCTTCAATGGCGCACTCACCGCCACCACCCTGAACACCAATAGTGCAGGGTACAACCTAGCGCTCAACGCTACCACCGGTACGATCACCAATGCGGTGACCTTCAGTAACACCGGTACCTTAACGCTTGGAGCAAGTGGGGGAACTTTAGCCTTCACCGGTGGTTTAACAGCGACCGCACCAAGTGCACGCACCATCAGGGGTACCATTAGCAGCAGCAATGCGGCGATGAGCTTCGGTGCGATTACCTTAGGCGCTGCGACGATACTGAATACCAACGCCACCACCAACGTGGCTGATCTCAGCATCGGTGCAGTGACTGGTGCAACATATAACCTGACACTCGTCACCGGTGGTGTAGCGGGTGCAGAAATTACTGGCTCCTCGGTCTCCGGTGTGGGTACGCTTATCATCACCCATTCTGGTGGCACGACCTTTAGTGGTACCGTAAATGCTACGACGGTAACACTCACCAATACTGTCGGCACGATCACATTTAATGATGCACTCACTACCAGCACACTCAATACCGCCACCCAAGCCTATAACTTAGCGCTTAATGGCGCCAGCGGTACGATTACCAATGCGGTGACCTTTAGCAACACCGGTACCTTAACGCTCGGTGCGAGCGGAGGAACACTCAGTTTTGGTGCTGCATTAACTGCGACTGCGCCAAGTGCGAAGTATTTATCCGGAACTATTGCGATTACATCTGGTTCAAGTGCTCTTAATTTGGGTACAACAGCAGTTAGCATTTTGGCTAATACAACAGTAGGCGGCACCTCCACTGGCGCCATCACTTTGGGTGCTACCACCCTCGCCGATGGTGTGACCCTCACCATTGGTACGGGCATTGCCAATGCTATTAACCTCTCTTCGATTGCGGGCACTGCAGACGGCACCACCTCCAACATTGTGATCAACACCACCGGTGCCGTCACCATCTCCAGCACCATCGGTACCGACATCGGCACGATCACCATCACCAACTCAGGTGGCACCACCTTCGGTGGCACCGTGAGTGCAGCATCGCTTGCAATCACTAGCACTACCGCGAATAACACCATCACCTTCAGTGACAACCTCACCCTGTCCACCGGTATGACCGTCGGTGCTGGCTCGGCTGCCTATAACGTCGTACTCAATGGTTCGAGTAATAGCATCGCCGGTGCAACCACCTTTGCCAATACTGGTACGGTGACCTTAGGTAATGGTGGTGATACCACTGCGTTTACTGGTGGTGTTACTGCCACGGCTCCGAGTGCCATCACTGTTAACGGTACGGTGAGTGCAGCCGGTACTGGCGTGATTACCTTGGGTGATAGCAATACCGCACTGACCATCGGTGGTACCTCCACGATTGGTGGTACTTCTACCGGTCAAATTACCACCGGTGCAATTAATCTTAATAACAACCTCACCATTGGCACTGGTGTAGCCACCCCGATTAGCCTCACCACCGTAACGGGGCCATCCAGTGGTAGCGCAAACCTCACTATTAACACCACTGGTGCAGTGACCGTCAGTGGTGCGATTGGTACCAATATCGGCACACTTACCATTACCAACTCAGGTGGCACCACCTTCAGTAGTACTGTTGGCGCTACTACCGTAACCCTGACCGATACCGCCGGTACCATCACCTTCAATGGCGCACTCACCGCCACCACCCTGAACACCAATAGTGCAGGGTACAACCTAGCGCTCAACGCTACCACCGGTACGATCACCAATGCGGTGACCTTCAGTAACACCGGTACCTTAACGCTTGGAGCAAGTGGGGGAACTTTAGCCTTCACCGGTGGTTTAACAGCGACCGCACCAAGTGCACGCACCATCAGGGGTACCATTAGCAGCAGCAATGCGGCGATGAGCTTCGGTGCGATTACCTTAGGCGCTGCGACGATACTGAATACCAACGCCACCACCAACGTGGCTGATCTCAGCATCGGTGCAGTGACTGGTGCAACATATAACCTGACACTCGTCACCGGTGGTGTAGCGGGTGCAGAAATTACTGGCTCCTCGGTCTCCGGTGTGGGTACGCTTATCATCACCCATTCTGGTGGCACGACCTTTAGTGGTACCGTAAATGCTACGACGGTAACACTCACCAATACTGTCGGCACGATCACATTTAATGATGCACTCACTACCAGCACACTCAATACCGCCACCCAAGCCTATAACTTAGCGCTTAATGGCGCCAGCGGTACGATTACCAATGCGGTGACCTTTAGCAACACCGGTACCTTAACGCTCGGTGCGAGCGGAGGAACACTCAGTTTTGGTGCTGCATTAACTGCGACTGCGCCATCGGCAATTACTCTGGCCGGAACCATCAACACTGACAGTGCGGCGGTTTCGATTGGTGCAACTGCAGTTACCACCACCTTAGCAGCTAATACTTTGATCAATACCTATGCCAATGCAGGTGCTGGTGCAGCGATTACGATCCATGGTCCTATTCAAGGAAATTCTGCTGGTCTTGAGGCGCTCACTCTTAAATCGAAGGGTGGGGTCGTGACACTCTCCGGTGTGATCGGCTCCTCCACTCGAATCGGTACGCTCACCTTAGGCGATGCAAGTCAGACTGGCACCATTACGGTCAATGGCACCATCGTTGCACAAGCTCTGGTCGTTGGTGCAAGTAGTGGATCCAATGCCTTTGCCATCGCGCTGAACAACATTGCCTCAGCGGTTGGTGCTACAACTATTACAACAACTGCCACGTTCTACAACACAGGCACGATTCGGTTGGGTGACTTCGCGACGGATACCTTTAGTTTTGTGGGCGGCCTATCGATCGCCAACGCTTCTGCAGTCACGATTAAAGCCCAGACAATTTCAGCTACTGCCAATGAGTTGTTTATCAATGTACCAGTCCGCTTTGAGGTCAGCACTACCTTAAGCCCCACTACGGGCCGAATTACGTTAGGGGCGGTGACTTTAGATGATGGCGCCACCTTGACGCTTGGCGCTGGCGCGGCCACACCCATGACCTTAAGTTCGATTTCGGGAACTGCCGCTGGTGCTAAATCGCACATTACGATCAATACCAGCGATGTGGTTACTTTAAGTGGCAGCATTGGTACGGATATTGGTACCTTGACCATCACCAACTCCGGCGGCATTACTTTTGGCGGCTCGGTCGGTGGCACTGGTGATCGCATCTCAACGCTTGCATTGACAACCAGTTCCGGCACTATTGAATTTAGCAATAATCTCTATGCGGGAACATTAACCAATGCTGGCGGTACTGCTGATATTAAGTTCTTCGGTACAACTACTGATGTGACTAATGCGGTCACACTCAATACAACTGGAGACGTTTACTACGGAGATGCGACGGGCGATACCCTCACATTCTCACGCGGCATCACGCATACCACTGGGAATAATATTCTCGCTGGAACATTTACGGCAGGCGATCCTACTCAATGTACTGGTGCAGTGAATTGCTCCTTTAATTTGGGTGGCACCACAAGCTTCCTCAATCAAACGAGCACCTTTGATTTTGGAACATCTGCGATTACCTTAAACAATGTGATTTTAGGTAATGGGGTTACGCTTTATTTGGGAAGTGGTAACTCTGGTGCGATTACGGTAGCCTCTATCACGGGAACTGTAGGTGGAGCTAGCTCCAACATTGTGATCAACACCACCGGTGCCGTCACCATCTCCAGCACCATCGGTACCGACATCGGCACGATCACCATCACCAACTCAGGTGGCACCACCTTCGGTGGCACCGTGAGTGCAGCATCGCTTGCAATCACTAGCACTACCGCGAATAACACCATCACCTTCAGTGACAACCTCACCCTGTCCACCGGTATGACCGTCGGTGCTGGCTCGGCTGCCTATAACGTCGTACTCAATGGTTCGAGTAATAGCATCGCCGGTGCAACCACCTTTGCCAATACTGGTACGGTGACCTTAGGTAATGGTGGTGATACCACTGCGTTTACTGGTGGTGTTACTGCCACGGCTCCGAGTGCCATCACTGTTAACGGTACGGTGAGTGCAGCCGGTACTGGCGTGATTACCTTGGGTGATAGCAATACCGCACTGACCATCGGTGGTACCTCCACGATTGGTGGTACTTCTACCGGTCAAATTACCACCGGTGCAATTAATCTTAATAACAACCTCACCATTGGCACTGGTGTAGCCACCCCGATTAGCCTCACCACCGTAACGGGGCCATCCAGTGGTAGCGCAAACCTCACTATTAACACCACTGGTGCAGTGACCGTCAGTGGTGCGATTGGTACCAATATCGGCACACTTACCATTACCAACTCAGGTGGCACCACCTTCAGTAGTACTGTTGGCGCTACTACCGTAACCCTGACCGATACCGCCGGTACCATCACCTTCAATGGCGCACTCACCGCCACCACCCTGAACACCAATAGTGCAGGGTACAACCTAGCGCTCAACGCTACCACCGGTACGATCACCAATGCGGTGACCTTCAGTAACACCGGTACCTTAACGCTTGGAGCGAGCGGAGGAACGCAAACTTATAGTAATGGCTTAACAGCACTGAGCCCATCAACAATCACGATGAATGGCGGCTTCACTGTTGGCGGAACGAGCACTTTGGGTGATAGTGATTCCACGATCACGTTTGGCAGTTCTATGACCTTCAGTGTGAATGCCTCCGGCACCCTTAGTATCGGGGGCGCAGTTAGTGGTTCGAATACTAATTTAACAATTGGTGGGGCTGGTAATACTGTGGTCAGCTCTAGCATTGCTACTGGAAGTGGTGCCTTAACTAAGTCGGGTGCCGGTATCTTAACCTTGAGTGCGAACAACACCTTTACGGGAACAACCACCATTAATGGCGGTATTGTGGTGATTCATGACGATGCCGCTTTGGGTGTAATTAGCTCCCTCAATTCTTCAGCGATCACCCTCAATAATGGGGTCTTGCAAGCTAGCGAAACCTTTAGCCTAGATAGTAATCGCGGCATTACCGTGGGAAGCTCTGGCGGCGGACTGGCTGCAAGCAGCGGAAAGACATTGACTTTTGGTGGAGTAATCACTGGCAATCATCCACTCACGATTAATGGCGATGACCAAACGGGAAGCGTGATACTTGCTGGTACAAATAATGCAAGCACCATCACGATTGGCGCTGGTACGCTACAAATTGGTATTGGTGGTAGCACCAACTCCATCGGTACTGGTGCCATTACGAACAATGGCAATCTCATCTTTAATTTAGCGGGAGCGCAAACAGTCGGTCGCGCGATATCCGGAACGGGCACCCTAGAATTTATGGGTTCAGCCACCTATACGTTGTCTGGCACGAATACTTATCAAGGTTTAACAACTCTTAGGTCCGGCACACTGGTAGTCACGAATTCAGCTGGGCTGGGATCAACCGATCAAGGTATTACTCTTAATGGGGGTGTTCTAGATCTTCAAGCGGATATTGGCGTAGAGCCAGTCATTCTTAATGGTGGATCGATCGCAACTTCCTCTGGCTCCGGCGCGTTCTCCGGCGCTTTAGTGCTCTCGAGCGACACCACCTTTGATGTTACGAGCGGTACATTAACAGTCTCAGGATTAATTTCTGAGACGGGCGGCAGTCGTTCCATTATCAAAACAGGTGATGGCACTTTATTGATGACGAACGCCAACACCTACTCGGGCGGCACTAATGTCAACAGTGGAACCTTAAAGGCTGGAATTAGTACTGTGATGAGTGGTGGCTCAATCAGCACTGGTGCTTTTGGTACAGGTGCAATTACTGTTGTTAGTGGTGCAACACTTGATTTAGCAGGTTATACCGTTGCGAACAATCTCAATTTAATTGGTGCTGGTACAGGCGCTACGGTCGGGGCGCTGACTAGTACGAGTGGCACAACTGGTTTAGCAAGCGGTAGCCTCACGTTCATGGGCCATACATCCATAGGCGGCACTCAGAATCTAACGATTAGCGGTGTGATTGGCGACGGTGGTAATGCATACAATTTAAATAAAGTCGGTACGAATACCGTAACCTTAAGCAACTCCAACGCCTACACCGGCACCACCACCATTAATGCGGGTACTTTAAGTGTGACCGGCACCTTATCGGATAGCACCGCCGTAACCGTAGCCAGTGGCGCTACCTATAACGTTGCTGCCAACGACACCATCGCCTCGGTACAAGGCGCTGGTAATGTCAACCTCAATAACTTCACACTCACCACCGGTGATAGCAACAACACCACCTTAAGCGGTGTGATGAGTGGTACGGGTAACCTCGTGAAGGTGGGTAGCGGCACGTTCACCCTAGCAGGCAATAACGATTACACCGGCACCACCACCATTAATGCGGGTACTGTTGTTGTCACCCATAACAATGGTTTGGGTACTACCGCTGGTGGCACCACAATTGCTAGTGGCGCCACCTTAGATCTCTATAACGTGACTGTTGGCGCTGAGGCTATTACCCTAAGTGGCGGCACTCTCAAGGATGTTACTAGTTCCTTGGCGGGTAATATCACCTTAACGGCTGACAGTACCATTAGCGCCACCAACGTAGGCGATCAGTTCACCTTGAGTGGTGTGATCTCCGGCCCCTACAGCATCACTAAGGGTGGTTTAGGTACGGTGATCTTCAGTGGCAATAACGATTACACCGGCACCACCACCATTAATGCGGGTACCTTAAGTGTGACCGGCGCCTTATCGGATAGCACCGCCGTAACCGTAGCCAGTGGCGCTACCTATAACGTTGCTGCCAACGACACCATCGCCTCGGTACAAGGCGCTGGTAATGTCAACCTCAATAACTTCACACTCACCACCGGTGATAGCAACAACACCACCTTAAGCGGTGTGATGAGTGGTACGGGTAACCTCGTGAAGGTGGGTAGCGGCACGTTCACCCTAGCAGGCAATAACGATTACACCGGCACCACCACCATTAATGCGGGTACCTTAAGTGTGACCGGCGCCTTATCGGATAGCACCGCCGTAACCGTAGCCAGTGGCGCTACCTATAACGTTGCTGCCAACGACACCATCGCCTCGGTACAAGGCGCTGGTAATGTCAACCTCAATAACTTCACACTCACCACCGGTGATAGCAACAACACCACCTTAAGCGGTGTGATGAGTGGTACGGGTAACCTCGTGAAGGTGGGTAGCGGCACGTTCACCCTAGCAGGCAATAACGATTACACCGGCACCACCACCATTAATGCGGGTACCTTGGCGATTAGTACGGATACCAACTTAGGTACCGCACCAGCGAGTGCCACACCTGGACATCTGGTTCTCAATGGCGGTACCTTAAACAGCACCGCTACCTTTACCTTAAGCGCCAATCGCGGTATTACCTTAGGTAGCTCTGGCGGCACCATCAATGTCAATGGGGCAACCACCTTAACCTATGGCGGCATCATGGCTGGTAGTGGAGCCTTTACGAAAGCCGGTGCTGGTACCTTAATCCTCTCCGGTAACAACACCTACACTGGTATCACCACCATCAGTGCCGGTACCTTAGGTGTGACCGGTACCTTAGGTAGTGGTACTTATATTGCTGATCTCGTCAACAACGGTATCTTGCACATCAATAGCAGTGCTAACCAAGAGCTCGGTGGCGTGATCAGTGGCTCAGGCTCGGTACTCAAAGAGGGTGCTGGCACCTTAATCCTCTCGGGTAATAACACCTATACCGGTAAGACCACCATTGCTGGCGGTCAGCTCAATATTGGCTCAGACGCGAACTTAGGTACTGCACCAGGCAGTGCGGTTGCCGATCAATTAACCCTCAATGGCGGTGCACTCTTTAATTACAACGGTGCGAATATCACCTTTGCTGCCAACCGTGGCATTACCTTAATCGGTAGCAACACCATCCAGGTCAATAACGGCACCACAATTACTGTGTCTGGAGTTATTACCGGCTCTGGCGCACTCACACTCTCCGCGAACGTTGGCTTAGATGGTGTCTTAATCCTCGCGGGTAATAACACCTACACCGGTAACACTACGATTACCGGCGGTACGTTTACAGTGACCGGTACTTTAGGTAATGGTAGCTACGCTGGTGCGATTGCTAATAATGGCATCTTGCTGGTCAACAGCAATACCAATCAAACCTACAGTGGTGGAATCAGTGGTGCTGGCTCTCTAGAGAAAGCAGGTAGCAGCACCTTAGCTCTAGGTAATACCAACGCCTACACCGGCACCACCACCATTAATGCGGGTACCTTAAGTGTGACCGGCACCTTATCGGATAGCACCGCCGTAACCGTAGCCAGTGGCGCTACCTATAACGTTGCTGCCAACGACACCATCGCCTCGGTACAAGGCGCTGGTAATGTCAACCTCAATAACTTCACACTCACCACCGGTGATAGCAACAACACCACCTTAAGCGGTGTGATGAGTGGTACGGGTAACCTCGTGAAGGTGGGTAGCGGCACGTTCACCCTAGCAGGCAATAACGATTACACCGGCACCACCACCATTAATGCGGGTACCTTAAGTGTGACCGGCGCCTTATCGGATAGCACCGCCGTAACCGTAGCCAGTGGCGCTACCTATAACGTTGCTGCCAACGACACCATCGCCTCGGTACAAGGCGCTGGTAATGTCAACCTCAATAACTTCACACTCACCACCGGTGATAGCAACAACACCACCTTAAGCGGTGTGATGAGTGGTACGGGTAACCTCGTGAAGGTGGGTAGCGGCACGTTCACCCTAGCAGGCAATAACGATTACACCGGCACCACCACCATTAATGCGGGTACCTTGGCGATTAGTACGGATACCAACTTAGGTACCGCACCAGCGAGTGCCACACCTGGACATCTGGTTCTCAATGGCGGTACCTTAAACAGCACCGCTACCTTTACCTTAAGCGCCAATCGCGGTATTACCTTAGGTAGCTCTGGCGGCACCATCAATGTCAATGGGGCAACCACCTTAACCTATGGCGGCATCATGGCTGGTAGTGGAGCCTTTACGAAAGCCGGTGCTGGTACCTTAATCCTCTCCGGTAACAACACCTACACTGGTATCACCACCATCAGTGCCGGTACCTTAGGTGTGACCGGTACCTTAGGTAGTGGTACTTATATTGCTGATCTCGTCAACAACGGTATCTTGCACATCAATAGCAGTGCTAACCAAGAGCTCGGTGGCGTGATCAGTGGCTCAGGCTCGGTACTCAAAGAGGGTGCTGGCACCTTAATCCTCTCGGGTAATAACACCTATACCGGTAAGACCACCATTGCTGGCGGTCAGCTCAATATTGGCTCAGACGCGAACTTAGGTACTGCACCAGGCAGTGCGGTTGCCGATCAATTAACCCTCAATGGCGGTGCACTCTTTAATTACAACGGTGCGAATATCACCTTTGCTGCCAACCGTGGCATTACCTTAATCGGTAGCAACACCATCCAGGTCAATAACGGCACCACAATTACTGTGTCTGGAGTTATTACCGGCTCTGGCGCACTCACACTCTCCGCGAACGTTGGCTTAGATGGTGTCTTAATCCTCGCGGGTAATAACACCTACACCGGTAACACTACGATTACCGGCGGTACGTTTACAGTGACCGGTACTTTAGGTAATGGTAGCTACGCTGGTGCGATTGCTAATAATGGCATCTTGCTGGTCAACAGCAATACCAATCAAACCTACAGTGGTGGAATCAGTGGTGCTGGCTCTCTAGAGAAAGCAGGTAGCAGCACCTTAGCTCTAGGTAATACCAACGCCTACACCGGCACCACCACCATTAATGCGGGTACCTTAAGTGTGACCGGCGCCTTATCGGATAGCACCGCCGTAACCGTAGCCAGTGGCGCTACCTATAACGTTGCTGCCAACGACACCATCGCCTCGGTACAAGGCGCTGGTAATGTCAACCTCAATAACTTCACACTCACCACCGGTGATAGCAACAACACCACCTTAAGCGGTGTGATGAGTGGTACGGGTAACCTCGTGAAGGTGGGTAGCGGCACGTTCACCCTAGCAGGCAATAACGATTACACCGGCACCACCACCATTAATGCGGGTACCTTAAGTGTGACCGGCGCCTTATCGGATAGCACCGCCGTAACCGTAGCCAGTGGCGCTACCTATAACGTTGCTGCCAACGACACCATCGCCTCGGTACAAGGCGCTGGTAATGTCAACCTCAATAACTTCACACTCACCACCGGTGATAGCAACAACACCACCTTAAGCGGTGTGATGAGTGGTACGGGTAACCTCGTGAAGGTGGGTAGCGGCACGTTCACCCTAGCAGGCAATAACGATTACACCGGCACCACCACCATTAATGCGGGTACCTTAAGTGTGACCGGCGCCTTATCGGATAGCACCGCCGTAACCGTAGCCAGTGGCGCTACCTATAACGTTGCTGCCAACGACACCATCGCCTCGGTACAAGGCGCTGGTAATGTCAACCTCAATAACTTCACACTCACCACCGGTGATAGCAACAACACCACCTTAAGCGGTGTGATGAGTGGTACGGGTAACCTCGTGAAGGTGGGTAGCGGCACGTTCACCCTAGCAGGCAATAACGATTACACCGGCACCACCACCATTAATGCGGGTACCTTGGCGATTAGTACGGATACCAACTTAGGTACCGCACCAGCGAGTGCCACACCTGGACATCTGGTTCTCAATGGCGGTACCTTAAACAGCACCGCTACCTTTACCTTAAGCGCCAATCGCGGTATTACCTTAGGTAGCTCTGGCGGCACCATCAATGTCAATGGGGCAACCACCTTAACCTATGGCGGCATCATGGCTGGTAGTGGAGCCTTTACGAAAGCCGGTGCTGGTACCTTAATCCTCTCCGGTAACAACACCTACACTGGTATCACCACCATCAGTGCCGGTACCTTAGGTGTGACCGGTACCTTAGGTAGTGGTACTTATATTGCTGATCTCGTCAACAACGGTATCTTGCACATCAATAGCAGTGCTAACCAAGAGCTCGGTGGCGTGATCAGTGGCTCAGGCTCGGTACTCAAAGAGGGTGCTGGCACCTTAATCCTCTCGGGTAATAACACCTATACCGGTAAGACCACCATTGCTGGCGGTCAGCTCAATATTGGCTCAGACGCGAACTTAGGTACTGCACCAGGCAGTGCGGTTGCCGATCAATTAACCCTCAATGGCGGTGCACTCTTTAATTACAACGGTGCGAATATCACCTTTGCTGCCAACCGTGGCATTACCTTAATCGGTAGCAACACCATCCAGGTCAATAACGGCACCACAATTACTGTGTCTGGAGTTATTACCGGCTCTGGCGCACTCACACTCTCCGCGAACGTTGGCTTAGATGGTGTCTTAATCCTCGCGGGTAATAACACCTACACCGGTAACACTACGATTACCGGCGGTACGTTTACAGTGACCGGTACTTTAGGTAATGGTAGCTACGCTGGTGCGATTGCTAATAATGGCATCTTGCTGGTCAACAGCAATACCAATCAAACCTACAGTGGTGGAATCAGTGGTGCTGGCTCTCTAGAGAAAGCAGGTAGCAGCACCTTAGCTCTAGGTAATACCAACGCCTACACCGGCACCACCACCATTAATGCGGGTACCTTAAGTGTGACCGGCACCTTATCGGATAGCACCGCCGTAACCGTAGCCAGTGGCGCTACCTATAACGTTGCTGCCAACGACACCATCGCCTCGGTACAAGGCGCTGGTAATGTCAACCTCAATAACTTCACACTCACCACCGGTGATAGCAACAACACCACCTTAAGCGGTGTGATGAGTGGTACGGGTAACCTCGTGAAGGTGGGTAGCGGCACGTTCACCCTAGCAGGCAATAACGATTACACCGGCACCACCACCATTAATGCGGGTACTGTTGTTGTCACCCATAACAATGGTTTGGGTACTACCGCTGGTGGCACCACAATTGCTAGTGGCGCCACCTTAGATCTCTATAACGTGACTGTTGGCGCTGAGGCTATTACCCTAAGTGGCGGCACTCTCAAGGATGTTACTAGTTCCTTGGCGGGTAATATCACCTTAACGGCTGACAGTACCATTAGCGCCACCAACGTAGGCGATCAGTTCACCTTGAGTGGTGTGATCTCCGGCCCCTACAGCATCACTAAGGGTGGTTTAGGTACGGTGATCTTCAGTGGCAATAACGATTACACCGGCACCACCACCATTAATGCGGGTACCTTAAGTGTGACCGGCGCCTTATCGGATAGCACCGCCGTAACCGTAGCCAGTGGCGCTACCTATAACGTTGCTGCCAACGACACCATCGCCTCGGTACAAGGCGCTGGTAATGTCAACCTCAATAACTTCACACTCACCACCGGTGATAGCAACAACACCACCTTAAGCGGTGTGATGAGTGGTACGGGTAACCTCGTGAAGGTGGGTAGCGGCACGTTCACCCTAGCAGGCAATAACGATTACACCGGCACCACCACCATTAATGCGGGTACCTTGGCGATTAGTACGGATACCAACTTAGGTACCGCACCAGCGAGTGCCACACCTGGACATCTGGTTCTCAATGGCGGTACCTTAAACAGCACCGCTACCTTTACCTTAAGCGCCAATCGCGGTATTACCTTAGGTAGCTCTGGCGGCACCATCAATGTCAATGGGGCAACCACCTTAACCTATGGCGGCATCATGGCTGGTAGTGGAGCCTTTACGAAAGCCGGTGCTGGTACCTTAATCCTCTCCGGTAACAACACCTACACTGGTATCACCACCATCAGTGCCGGTACCTTAGGTGTGACCGGTACCTTAGGTAGTGGTACTTATATTGCTGATCTCGTCAACAACGGTATCTTGCACATCAATAGCAGTGCTAACCAAGAGCTCGGTGGCGTGATCAGTGGCTCAGGCTCGGTACTCAAAGAGGGTGCTGGCACCTTAATCCTCTCGGGTAATAACACCTATACCGGTAAGACCACCATTGCTGGCGGTCAGCTCAATATTGGCTCAGACGCGAACTTAGGTACTGCACCAGGCAGTGCGGTTGCCGATCAATTAACCCTCAATGGCGGTGCACTCTTTAATTACAACGGTGCGAATATCACCTTTGCTGCCAACCGTGGCATTACCTTAATCGGTAGCAACACCATCCAGGTCAATAACGGCACCACAATTACTGTGTCTGGAGTTATTACCGGCTCTGGCGCACTCACACTCTCCGCGAACGTTGGCTTAGATGGTGTCTTAATCCTCGCGGGTAATAACACCTACACCGGTAACACTACGATTACCGGCGGTACGTTTACAGTGACCGGTACTTTAGGTAATGGTAGCTACGCTGGTGCGATTGCTAATAATGGCATCTTGCTGGTCAACAGCAATACCAATCAAACCTACAGTGGTGGAATCAGTGGTGCTGGCTCTCTAGAGAAAGCAGGTAGCAGCACCTTAGCTCTAGGTAATACCAACGCCTACACCGGCACCACCACCATTAATGCGGGTACCTTAAGTGTGACCGGCGCCTTATCGGATAGCACCGCCGTAACCGTAGCCAGTGGCGCTACCTATAACGTTGCTGCCAACGACACCATCGCCTCGGTACAAGGCGCTGGTAATGTCAACCTCAATAACTTCACACTCACCACCGGTGATAGCAACAACACCACCTTAAGCGGTGTGATGAGTGGTACGGGTAACCTCGTGAAGGTGGGTAGCGGCACGTTCACCCTAGCAGGCAATAACGATTACACCGGCACCACCACCATTAATGCGGGTACCTTAAGTGTGACCGGCGCCTTATCGGATAGCACCGCCGTAACCGTAGCCAGTGGCGCTACCTATAACGTTGCTGCCAACGACACCATCGCCTCGGTACAAGGCGCTGGTAATGTCAACCTCAATAACTTCACACTCACCACCGGTGATAGCAACAACACCACCTTAAGCGGTGTGATGAGTGGTACGGGTAACCTCGTGAAGGTGGGTAGCGGCACGTTCACCCTAGCAGGCAATAACGATTACACCGGCACCACCACCATTAATGCGGGTACCTTGGCGATTAGTACGGATACCAACTTAGGTACCGCACCAGCGAGTGCCACACCTGGACATCTGGTTCTCAATGGCGGTACCTTAAACAGCACCGCTACCTTTACCTTAAGCGCCAATCGCGGTATTACCTTAGGTAGCTCTGGCGGCACCATCAATGTCAATGGGGCAACCACCTTAACCTATGGCGGCATCATGGCTGGTAGTGGAGCCTTTACGAAAGCCGGTGCTGGTACCTTAATCCTCTCCGGTAACAACACCTACACTGGTATCACCACCATCAGTGCCGGTACCTTAGGTGTGACCGGTAGCTTATCGGATAGTACGGTTGTAACTGTTACGGCCGGAGCCACCTACAGTATTGATGCGGATGAGATTGCCAGCGTAATCAATGGCTCAGGAACCATCCTATTAAATGCGAATTTGACTATTAATGGTAGCAACCCAAGTGCCAACATCACGGGTTCGATTGGGGGTAATGGTTCCTTAATTAAGACTGGATCAGGAGCGCTGGTTCTCTCAGGGGATAACTCCTTTACCGGTAATCTGGTGATGAATAACTCCCAATTGACTCTTGCTAATCCTAATGCGTTGGCAAACAGTACCTTGGTTGTTAGTTTGGGTAACTTAGCGTTAGATAGCGGTGTCACCTTATCGACATTACGTGTTATTGGACGGGTGGTGATTCAGACGGATATTCGGTCAACGGGTTCACAATCCTATGGCGGTGATGTTGTCATTGCTCCAGCGAGTGGTTCTTCAGTATCGATCTCAAGTACAGGATCCGACATTAGCTTTAATGGCTTAATTGATGGGGTATCAAAAGTCACATCATTAACAGTAAGCGCCCCAAGCGGAACCGTAACGATCGGTGATAGCATCGGCTCCGCCTCTCCAATTGATGTCTTAAGAGTAACGGGTCGGGATATTGTGATTAAGGGTGATGTGCTGACCCATCGTGAGCAGTATTACACTGGTAACGTTCTCATTAGTGATAACGGTCGCCCCGGATTCTTATTCGATCGGTTTGTGCAATCGACTAGACCAGTTGAAGGTTTCACTACATCATCGCGCGCAAAAACCAGAACCTTCTTATCAATGGATCCAAAGGTTGAATTCAATGGACCTGTTAATCCAGATACCACCGATACATATACCTTATTAGTCGCAGCAGTATGGTTGGGTATCGTAGATGCCAATATCCCCGATACCGTGCCACTCGTCACATTCAATGGCCCTGTAGGAAATATTCGACCCTTCTTCTCGACTAATTTCCAAACCCTGCAATTGAGTGATATCACGGGTGGCACGAAGTCCGTTGCTGGAATCATCACCGTTAAAGAAGCTGTGCAAACAGCAGCTGAGCAAAATTACAGTACTGCCGAAATGCGTGTTTCGGGAAGCGCATCAGGCTCTACGATGACCTTCACCTCAACGCGTAGTGGGTCAATTAATTACGATGTTTCTCAACTCAATGGACAATTTAATGTGGTGGGTGATGGATCAACCCGCATGGTGATCGATGGTAATACTAATTTCACCGGAACCGGGGTTCGACTCGGTGGAGTAAGTCGTCCTTGGATTGAGCGTCGCGATGCCCAACTTGCAGCCCAACGCGCTGCGGCAGCAAGCGGTGGAAACTTGCAAACAACGCTCAAATTTAGCAATATGCTGAGTTTGAATGAAGTAACCACTACTCGCAGTGGAGTGACCGTGGTAATGGACGAGTCTGTGAAGTCAAGTCAAGGTACTGGATCGGCTGGAAGCTCCCTTGCGGGAAGTGAACAGCCAACCACAAGACCGCCAGTCGATGATGCACTTTGTGCAGAAGAGCCGCTGGCCGTAGCGTGTCGTTAACTCGGCTTATTCATTCAAGAATTATTTCGTACAATCTGGTCATGAAAACAATCTGGCTTGCTTTACTATTGGTATTAATCCATCCCGCGACTGGATTGGCCAATCCTGAAAAAAAAGAATTAGCCTTTGTTGCCTCGGTCAATAACGCTCCAATCACTCAGCAGCTCTATGATGCTGCCCTTAAAAATGCCATTGAGCGGGGTGCCAAAGATTCCCCCGAACTTCGTCAAGCCATTAAAGAGGAATTAATCAACCGCGAGTTATTGGTCCAAGAAGCCAAGAAAGAGGGCCTAGAGAAGACCCCTGAGTTCATCCTACAGGTCGATCAGTTTGAGCAAACTCTCTTATTACAACTCTATATTGATCAGCACTTTCAAAAAAACCCCATTACGGATGAGCAACTCAAGGCTGAGTACGAGCGTCAAAAGAAATTAATTGGGGATACGGGTGGCGAAGTACAGTACCGCTTTAGCCAAATTGTGACCACTAAAGAGAGTGAGGCTATGATTTTGATGAGTCGCTTGCAAAAGGGCGATTCGTTTACCCAGTTGGCGCGCGAGTTTTCCGCTGATGCAGCTACTAAAAAAGAGGGTGGTAGTGTCGGGTGGGTCAACGCCTCCCAAATGAATGCTGCTGTCTTACAAACCTTGCGCCTTCTCAATAAAAACGAGTTTGCCAAAAAACCCATTCAAATTGGTAACGCGTGGGTGATCGTGCGTTTGGATGATAAGCGCGCGATGAAGATTCCGACTTTTGACGAATCCAAACCCCAATTGCGGCAAGCGATTGTGCAGCAGTACCTCACCGAGACCGTGCGGCGCTTGCGTCAAAATGCCAAAATTGTGATGTAAGGGTGGTATGGGTTTTCAGTTTCAGTGTCGCCTTGGACTGGGCACCTGGCAAATGGGGGAGAGCGCTCGCTCTGAAGCCCAAGAAATCACTGCGATTGCGTCCGCCATTGAAATGGGCTATCAACTCATTGATACTGCCGAGATGTATGGCTCTGGTCAAGCTGAAACCTTAATTGGTAAAGCATTGCAACGCGTTGGTAAAAGTACGCGTGACCATCTCCAAATTGTCAGTAAAGTATTACCCAGTAACGCGAGCACCAAAGGAACCATCACGGCTTGTGAGCGCTCAATTAGGCGGATGGGGTGTGACTATTTGGATTGCTATCTCTTGCATTGGCAAGGCTCTTATTCTTATGAAGCGACGCTTGAGGGATTGATCAAACTCCAGGAACGAGGAGTGATTCGTAGTTATGGCATCAGTAATTTTGATGCGCCCGATGTGAATGATTGGCTCGCAGCGGAGCGCAATGTCGGCAGTCCCTATCAAACGGTATGCAATCAGGTCTATTACGCTCTCAATGGCCGTGGCATTGAATACGATTTGATCCCGCTCATTCAAGAAAGGGGCATGGCATTGATGGCATATTCCCCGCTGGGCGCTGGTGCTCTGATGCACCATCCCCAACTTAGCGTACTAGCTAAAGAGGCTGGCTTGACCCCAGCGCAAGTGGCTCTCGCTTGGATCTTGCGCCAACCCAACGCAGTGGCGATTCCGAAAACCGTTCATCCAGAACGTCTCAAAGAAAACTTAGATTCAACAAATTTGGTATTGGATAGTGATTTACTTGAGGCGCTTAACCGGATATTTCCTGCGCCAACTCAAAAGAAACCGCTAATGGTAATTTAAGGGATAGTAGGATTACCCAGCGCGTTGCATCGTGGGGTTCTCAAATACCCCCTCAAGACGATCTTCGAGTTCTTCACTCGCTTGTTTCATCGCGGCACGCATTTCATCATCGGGCTGCCAGTAGTTGCGATTCGAGGCTTCCATGAGACGGTTTGCCATGCGTGCGGACGCAGTAGGATTCAATTGCGCTAAGCGCTCCCGCATCTTGGGATCCAAGATAAAGGTTTGGGTGAGTTGCTTGTAGACCCAAGGTTGTACTTGCCCTGTGGTTGCAGACCAACCCATGGTATTGGTGATGTGAACCTCAATCTGACGCACACCTTCATAACCGTGCTTCAACATTCCCTCAAACCATTTGGGATTAAGCATTCGCGTACGTGTTTCGAGTGATACTTGTTCAGAGAGCGTTCTCACCACCCCTTCACCTTGGGTTTGATCACCGATGTACACCGGGATCTCTTCACCCCCCTTGGCGCGTTTCACAGCCTTGGTAATGCCACCTAAGGTATCAAAATAGTTATCGATGGTAGTCACCCCGAGTTCCATCGACTCCAAGTTCTGATAACTCATGCTGACATCCGCTAAGACGCTCTTCAGAAGAGCGTTATTGCAAATGGGCTTACCGGATTTGCCATACGCAAAACCTTTGCGACGCATATAGGTCTCGGCGAGTTCATCGTCCTCATCCCATACGCTGTGTTCAACCAAGTGGTTCACGTTCGCCCCATAGGTACCATCGGCATTGCCATAAACACGAAGTGATGCAGTTTCAAGATCGCAGCCGTGCTCTGCCATATAAGCAAGGGCGTGTTTGCGAACAAAGTTTTGCTCGATTGGCTCATCTGCTGCAGCAGCGAGATAGGCTGCTTCAGCTAAGAGCTTAATTTGCAAGGGCATCAGATCGCGAAAGATCCCAGAGAGAGTAATCACCACATCAATGCGGGGGCGTCCAAGTTCTGCGAGTGGAATGAGGGTAGCACCCGCAAGTCGTCCGTAGCCATCAAAGCGTGGTAGTGCTCCTAAAAGCGCTAAGGCTTGACCAATTTGCCCACCTTCGGATTTGAGGTTGTCACTGCCCCACAGCACAAGAGCAATCGATTCAGGGAGGGCTTGGGCATCATCGATATGCCGTTGCAAAATCTTCTGGGCTTGCTTGGCGCCATCTTTGACCGCAAAAGCACTTGGAATGCGGAAAGGATCAAAGCCGTGCAAATTGCGCCCCGATGGTAAGACCTCGGGGTTACGCATCACATCGCCACCCGGCGCAGGACGAATAAAGCGACCATCAAGCGCCTTCAGAATACTGGGGATCTCGGTCTCTTCTTGGATCTGCTGATCCCAGTGTTGGAGCTTCTCCAAAATCGCAATCGCTTCCTTTCGAGCGAGCTCTTGAAGGTCTTTATTCTTATTCACGATGGTTTGAATGGGTTTACCTTGCACCAATTGCGTAATCGCTGAATTTGGTAAGGCCTGACTGAAAGAACCAATCGCCATGGCGCTTAGTAAATCGACACGCTCGGATTCACTGGGGGTGGAGCCGACCACATGCATGCCATGCGGGATTAAGGTGTACTCCAGCTCCAAAATCTGCTCAAAGAGTTTGGTGATTTGCTGTTGGATGAAGTTCGCATCGCGCAGTTCCCACAGCGGTTCCGCTTTACACAAATCCATCTGCGCCGCTTGTGCCTGAATCAGTGCCGCCAAATCATGATCCTCTTCCTCGCCACGCTGCTCGGGCGAGAGACCACGCCAGCGCTCAATCGAGGTTTTGAGATCGGCAAGCCCCGCATAAATCCCCGCCTGGGTCACAGGTGGTGTGAGATAGCTAATGAGTGTGGCACCTGCACGGCGTTTGGCAAGAGCACCTTCCGAAGGATTATTGGATGCATAGAGATAAAAGTTGGGTAGATCGTTAATTAAGCGATCGGGCCAGCACGAACCACTCATGCCTGCTTGCTTACCCGGCATAAATTCAAGGGCTCCATGTGTGCCGAAGTGCAGAACAGCATTGGCAGCAAAGTCTTCCCGCAAGTAGCGATAGAAGGCTGAGAACGCATGCGTTGGTGCAAAGCCTTTTTCAAAGAGCAGGCGCATCGGATCGCCTTCAAATCCAAAGCCGGGTTGCACAGTCACTAAGACGTTGCCGTACTGCTTACCCAATATAAAAATCCCCGAGCCATTGCTCCATTGCTTGCCCGGAGCTGGTCCCCATTGCGCTTCAATCTCGCTTAACCAACGCTCGCGCTTGACATGATCATCGGCGCTGATGATGGTGTGCACATTGGCTTCGGCCCCATATTGCTGGGCGTTGCCTTCAATGATTTCTTTGCGTAAGGCTTCAGGGGTTTCTGGCACGGTGAGGGTATAACCGTCGGCTTTGAGTCCCAACATGGTTTGGTGTAAGGACTCAAAGACATTGAGGTAGGCGGCAGTGCCCGTATGTCCCGCATTCGGTGGGAAGTTAAAAATTACCAGACCCACTTTACGATTGGCTTTATCGGAGTTGCGCAGATCCACCAACTTCGCGGTACGAGATGCGAGCATGGCAGTGCGCTCGACGCAGGTGAACATATCTTGCGGGTTGTGTTCTTCCGTAAAAGTGCAGCGCTGATGGCAACCGGTACAAGTGGTGCCTGCTGCACCAGGTCGACCGCCATACACCATCGGTTGAGTTGCGCCGTCGAGTTCGGGAATCGCCACCATGATGGTGCTCTCGACTGGCATCAAACCACGATCGGAGCCGCCCCATTGCGTGAGCGTCTGAAACTCCACTGGGTGGGCAGCGATGTAAGGCACATCAAGCTTCGCAAGTACCTCTTCAGCCGACTTGGCATCGTTGTACGCTGGGCCACCAACTAAGGAGAAGCCGGTCAGTGAGATCACCGCATCGACTGTGACCTCATGATTTTTCATGAAATAGGTATCAATGGCAGGGCGCGCATCAAGACCTGCGGCAAAGGCGGGTACCACTTGCAAGCCATGGGCTTCTAATGCAGCAATCACGGGATCGTAGTGACCACTGTTACCAGAAACCAAATAGGAGCGCAGTAATAGAAGACCAACGCGACCGCGGCGTTTGTTATCGGAGATTACTTTAGGAAGGTCAGAGAGTTTTTCACTCAGACGATTTTTCATGCGCGGGTGATAAACACCCAAATCGGGATACTCCACCGGATCGGTGGGCTTTGCTAAACCACGCAGGACCTCCCGCGGACCAGAGGCGTAACGGTTGATGAGGTAACTAAAGAGATTGAATAAGTTTTCTTCGGAACCACCCAACCAATACTGCAGTGTTAAGAAATACACCCGCACGTCTTGTGCCGTCCCCGGAATCCATTTGAGGATTTGCGGAATGAGGCGCAGCACTTTCATTTGCTTGGCGCCCGAACTAGTTTGCTTCTCGCCCTCGGTCTTGGGTTTGGGGCGCAGTTTCTTGAGGATTGCCATCGGCCCACTGGCGGGCTTACTCATATCAAGTTTACCAATCTTGGTGAGCTTCACCACATCCCCAGCTGACATGGCGCAGACCATCGCATCGCAATCATCGCGCTTCGCTTTTAAAGCTTCAAACACTGGAAGGTAGTGATCTTCCATGAATAACATGGTGGCGAGCACAATATCGCCATGGGCGATGTCATGCACCGCTTTATCAATCAACTCAGGATTGCCGGTAAATTCACTTGCGGCATGGATCTGCAAGGACAGGCCTGGAATGGCGCGTTGGAGCTGAAATTGGGCGCGTCGTGCCGCACTATTTAAGTGCGTGTCCATGGTCACCAATACCAAACGAATGGGTACGGCTTCCTTCTTGGACTTGGATTGAACGGCCATGGCTGCCTAACTCGGGTGGGACTCCTCTTTTTATATTGAATTGTGCTAAATGTGTCAACTTATATTGACACTTATAACTGTATTAGCACCTAAAACTAGGGTTAACCCTTAAAAGTAAACATTCATGGAGATAAATTTCTGAACGATCTATAAATGACACAAGACAAATCGACGCAAAAATAGGCCTAATTTTCATTACAGCAGGGCTAGCCTAAAGCGCCACAGAAGAAAATTGGAGTGTGAATGGCTTTATGGCGTTACGCAAGTCTCCTCAGGGCAAAATTACTTTCAAAGCCTGAGGAGCACCAGAACATCAACCCAAGTCAGGACGAATGGGAAGAGTGTGCCCAAGAGTCAGCTAACGATCAGCACAGCCACCGTATTAGTCAGTTATCGACTAGTTTGGGGAGTCGACCGCTACGGTTAAATGCTAGACCCGATGAGCACTTGGATTGGCTCATGCAAACCATTGAAACCAATGTCATCCCGCGATTACTTGTAAGTCACTCAAGCTCGCCAGAAGCTAATCGCTCTCCCGTAATGAGTATTCGGCTCAATGATGAGAGCCGTGTTCATGAGCTAACGGAGTTGGTATTGCGAGATGACGCAACTAAAGCGGCAGATTTTGTACAAGAACTCTATGAGCAGGGTGTACCGCTCGATGAAATCTATCTTCGCTTACTAGCACCTGTTGCAAGACGATTGGGTGTGATGTGGGAAGAGGATCGCGCCACGTTTACACAGGTCACTACTGCGATGTGGCGCATTAAGCAATTGATTTATGACTTCAGCCCACTGTTTCAGGAATTTGCCAGGACGGATGAAAAAGCGCCGCATGCAATGCTAGTGCCCTTACCTGGATCGCAGCATACCTTGGGTTTATTCATAGTGTCAGAGTTCTTTAGACGCGGCGGCTGGAAGGTGTGGGGCGAATTAGCCGCGAGTGAAGGTGAAATTATTGTGGCGATTAAAACCCAATTCTTCGACTTGGTCGGCTTATCAGTAAGTACCGAAGACCAAATACCTGCCCTCAAACGATTCATTCAACTGCTAAAAGAAGAATCTCTAAATCCAAAAATTGGAGTGATGGTCGGCGGTCCAATTTTCATTGCCCGGCCCGAATTAAGACAAGGTATTGCAGCCGATATCGTAGGACTTGATGCGGAAGAAGCTCTGGCGCAGGCAGAGTTTTTCTTAGAGAAAAATCAACACCATTAGGTAAAAAGTTCTAAAAGTAATTCCCTGAGTACCGTAAGGTAGTTGCTATACTGTATCCGTTCGATTACAATATGTCTTATAAAATTCATGCATGATAAAAGTGTATGAAACAATGACTTTCCGCAAATGGTTTTCTGGCATCAAGGACTTTTCAGTACAAATTCGCCTTGCAAGAAGGCTAGAAAGAGTTCGACGTGGGAACTTGGGTGATATTAAAAAATTAGCTCAATACTTATTTGAAATGAGAGAATTTTTTGGTAACGGCTGGAGAATGTATTTTTATCAAGATATCGAGCCAAGCATTTTGATGCTTTATGGTGGTACAAAAGATAGTCAAAAGGCTGATATCAAGAAGTCAAAGCAGATGATTAAGGAATTAATGAATGATGAAAAAGATTCATAAAAATAAACAGCAAGAAATTCGTGAGTTTGATATTGTTCGATTGCTAAAAAATAAACGGGCAATTACGGAGTATTTAAACCAAGTAATAGCTGAGGGTGATGATGCAGAATTGGCGGCTGCCCTTGGACATATTGCTCGCGCAAAGGGGATGACAGCTATTTCAGAGTCTAGCGGCCTAACACGTGAGGCACTCTATAAGGCTCTGCGCCCTCGCTCGAAGCCTCGATTCGATACGGTATATCGAGTGGTGCAAGCGCTTGGCTTGCGTATTGCGATTCATGCCTAATCCGCATCACACCACAGCTTCCCACCGGTAGCCCAGTCTTCTTTCTTCACATCGGTGATGATGATGTCAACCGATCCAGGGCTGCATCCTAAGGTTTCGCAGGTGACACGAGTTACCTCAGCAACAAATTTGCGTTTTTGCTCGACTGTTCTTCCTTCAAACATTTGCACATTGAATGTGGGCATATCAACTCCTTGTTCGTGATTTAGTTAATTAATCTTTATAGCTCTCATCAAAGCGATCGAGCATTCGTAGTAGGGCGGGCCACTCTAGTATTCCTTCTTCGGCGCCGCCATCATGTAACTCATCGGCGGCTTTCTGGATCACACTTTGCTTGGGCAGATGCAATTGTGGACTCGAGAGTGCAGCAATCTGAATCTCACACGCTTTAATCAGAGTGGCCATCACCACATAGGCTTCGCCGATCGTGCGACCTACGGTGAGTGTGCCGTGGTTACGCAATAGCATGGCAGGGTGTTTACCAAGGGATTCAGTAAGGCGCTTTCCTTCGGATTCGGTGAGAGCAACACCTTCGTAATCGTGGTATCCCAGATGTCCCATAAAGCGCATGGCATGCTGCGAGAGTGGTAATAAACCGTTCTCCTGAGCGGATACCGCAATCCCAGCGGTGTTATGTAAATGCATCACGCAGTTCGCATCGGGGCGGGCGCGATGCACTGCCCCATGAATCGCAAAGCCGGTGGGATTAACGCGGTAGGGTGAGTTGGGATCCACAATCTCACCTTGGGTATTGACCTTTACCAAATTCGATGCGGTGATTTCATCAAACTGATAGCCAAACGGATTGATGAGATAGTGATTAGGTTCATTGGGAACCGTTGCTGAGATGTGGGTATAGATCAAATCATCCCAGCCCTCAAATGCACACAAACGGTAACAGGCTGCTAAATCAATCCGGGTTTGTTGTTCTGCAGGACTCACGTTTAATCACCACCCGGATGATCAGTTTTACTGGGAAATTTATTGGAGGCATAACGCACTAATGCATTGGCGAGTGCTAAGACGAAAATGGTAAGGCCCATTAGCAAGATGCCCATGTCCGCCTCATGCTTGGTGCCAACCAGATCGATGATCAGCCGCGTGACGGCAGTAATGGCAATGTAAATCAAGAAGCGCACGGGCATGTGATTGGTCTTAAAGTAAATGCCCACCATTGCACCAATTTCTAGGTAAATAAATAGAAGGAGTAAATCTTGAACTGAGGCATAGGGCTTATGCATCATTTCCAGAAAGCTCATCCCAGCGGCCCATACGGTGGCCGCGCCAATTGCAAAGAGGGCAATTCGATGAAATAAGGAAACAAAAAGATTGCCCGTTGGAATAAACCAAGACTCGATGCGCTCTTCAACGCTTTTAATGCTCTTTGGGGTCTTATCGCTCATCGTTTTTCCTTAAATGGGCTCATTGCCCGTTAGATGCCTTATATTTAACCTTAATTTGGCAACAAACCAATAAAGTTTATTCAAGGAGCGCTTGCATGACCCGTAACTACCCCTTCTCAGCCATTGTGGGCCAAGAGGATATGAAGCTTGCTATTTTGGTAGCTGCATTGGAGCCTAGTATTGGCGGTGTACTGGTGATGGGAGATCGCGGCACCGGGAAGTCAACTGCGGTTCGAGGTCTCGCATCACTCTTACCCACCATGACCGTTGTGAAAGACTGCGCGTATGGATGCGATCCCAAAGCGATGGCAGGCCTATGTGCTATTTGCAGTTCGGGAGCAAAAACCAAACCCAAAACGGAGCTGCGCCCCGTTCCAGTGGTTGATCTTCCCTTGGGCGCGACTGAGGATCGTGTACTGGGTGCGTTGGATATCGAGAAAGCTTTAACACTTGGTGAGAAAGCCTTTGAGCCCGGCTTGTTAGCGAAAGCTAATCGCGGATTCTTATACATTGATGAGGTTAATTTGTTGGATGATCACTTAGTTGATCTACTCATTGATGTCGCTGCTTCGGGACAAAATGTGGTGGAGCGCGAAGGCTTGAGTGTGCGCCATCCTGCTCGCTTTGTATTGGTGGGCAGTGGCAACCCCGAGGAGGGCGAGTTGCGCCCCCAACTCTTAGATCGTTTTGGCCTAGCCGTGGAGGTGAAAACCCCAAGCGATATGCCCAGCCGTGTCGAGATCATTAAACGACGTGATGCCTTTGAGCGTAACCCCGAGGCCTTCATGAAGATCTGGGATAAAGAAGACGCGAAGATTCGGGAGATGATGGCCAATGCGCGCAAGAAACTAGCCAGCGTTAAGGTTGATGACAAATTGCTACACGATGCTAGTACGCTGTGCGCGCATCTTGGTACCGATGGCCTGCGCGGCGAACTCACGCTGTTGCGCGCTTCACGCGCAGTCGCTGCCCTCGATGGGAAAAATAAAGTCACGCGCGATCATCTTAAGCGCATTGCAGTGCCTGCCCTACAACATCGCTTGCGTCGCAACCCTCTCGACGAATCCAGTTCGGCAACGCGTGTGCAACGGGCACTTGATGAGTTATTTGCTTAAGGCATGAACCCTTACTGGTTAACTTGCCTGCACGTTGCGCAGTTAATGACTCTCGCACCCCATGAATTTGGTGGGGTGATTGTGCATGCGCGCTCCGGACCTGTGCGCGAGCGCTGGTTACAAACCCTTGAACAGCTTGCACGCCATCATGGTTTAGCAACACCATTACGGAAGATCCCCAGCGGTATCTCAGATGAGAACTTACTAGGTGGTTTGGATATTGAAGCCACCATCATCTCGGGGAAGCCAATCTTTCGACCGGGGCTCTTAAGTCATTGTGATCAAAGCCTCGTGATTTTGCCAATGGCTGAGCGAGTGGAAGCAGGCACAGTGGCCCGTATTGCAGCCGCCCTCGATCATGGCGCCATTCAGGTTGAGCGTGATGGTCATGGAGAACGCATTGCCTGCGCGATGGGAGTGATCGCTCTTGATGAAAGTATTGAAGAAGACGAGAGTGTGAATCCAAAATTGATCGAGCGCTGCGCGTTTTATATTGATTTGGACTCGATCGCATGGCATGACTTACCAGATGCCAAACTCGATGCAGAGTTCATTGATCTCGATCGCATATCGATTCAAGGGCGGGTAGAGCAAATCACCCTCAGTGATGAACAATACGCCGCGCTCGTCGGAATTGCGGCGCAGTTAGGCATTGTTTCCTTGCGCGCGGTGCAATTTGCAGCAAGAGCTGCGAGGTACTTGGCCGCGATGGATCTCGAATGGCATGAGAGTGAGCTAAGCAAAGAACATCTTGAGCGCGCGGTGACCCTGGTACTGCTACCGAAAGCAACCCAAATACCTAATATGGCCGACGAGACTCAGGCTGAGGATGAGTCCAATCCTGAACCAGACCCCGAAGAAAACGAGGAAGCTAATTCAGAGGAGACTTCATCTCAGAATCAAGAGACAGAAGTTCTTGAAGATCAAGTATTAGAAGCCGCACAGGCAGCGATCCCTCGCGAGCTGCTTGATCGACTCACTCAACTCGCGCTGGTACGCCAAAAAAATCACTCAGCTGGTAAGGCAGGCGCGAGTCAATTGAGTCATCTGCGTGGTCGACCAATGGGCTCAAAGCCCGGTATGCCCTCTGGTAATCAACGATTGAGTTTGATGGATACTCTGCGCGCTGCAGTACCCTGGCAGCGGATTCGTCAGGCCCAACTTAAGAGTAGTCAGAATCCGTCTCAGCCAAAAATCCTCATTCGTAAGGATGATCTGCGCGTAAAACGCTATCGACAGCGTAATCAAACACTCACCACGTTTGTGGTCGATGCCTCGGGCTCTGCGGCGATCAATCGTTTAGCTGAAGCAAAAGGTGCAGTGGAGTTACTGCTTGCAGAGTGCTATGTGCGACGTGATCAGGTAGCACTCATTAGTTTTCGGGGAAGCGAAGCAGAACTGTTGTTAAGCCCAACTCGTTCCCTGGTTAGAGCGAAGCGCTCATTAGCGTCACTGCCTGGTGGGGGCGGCACACCGCTAGCCCTTGCGATTGATACAGCTTTTGCACTGGCGAAGGGGTCACTTAAAAAAGGCATGACCCCCACCTTGGTGTTCTTAACCGATGGTCGCGCCAATATTGCACGCGACGGCACACCAGGTCGCACCCAAGCGCAAGTTGATGCTGAGCAATCCGCAAAGCTAGCATCGCAGATCAAGGTACGCAGTTTATGGATCGATACCTCGCCGCAAGCGCGCGAGGAGGGGGGGCATATTGCCCGACTGATTGGTTCGTACTATTTGCCCTTACCGCATGCGCGCGCGCACGAACTCTCGCAAGCAGTCTTAGGTGTTTTGCATACCTAGAGCCAATTACTTCTTCAGGGCGCGCAGCTCACTCAAGATTAGATCAGCGGTCTTGGCAGTTTCCACTTCGTGCATGATGTGACCACCTGGCCAATAGATCACGGTGGATTTAGGAAAGTACTGGCTGATGATTTTCTTCAAGCCCATTTCTGGGACCCATTGATCACTCTCACCAATCACCCAAATTAACTTGCTTGAAAGGCTTGAGCCGGCTTTAAGTACTTGATCAATGTTGGCCGAGGCCATAAAGTTCATGGCACCGCGCACATGCTCAGGTGATTGAAAGAGGCGCCGATAGTAATTGCGATTTGTTTCTGGCAAATTGGTATTGGTGGAATCTAGTAATCGATCGGTCATACCTGAGAGTGGTGCAAGCTTTGCCAGAATCGATGCCAGCGTTGCTGATTTAGTGACTGGCCCCAACATGGGTCCAAAAAATTGGGTGTAGCTCGGCGGCGGCGGAATCAGTGAGGGATTTAGACCAATAATCACTTGTGGTTTGGTGGGTGCCAGATTAGCAAAGGCGAGTGCTAGGGGAGCGCCAGCAGAATGACCAACGACAATGGTCGGCCACGGCACTTTGAGTTCACCAATCAATGCAATCAAATTACTCGCGATCTGCTCGAGTCGTAAGGAGTCCACTGAAGCTCCCAGAGTAAAGGCGTGCCCTGGTAGATCGACGCTAAGAACTTGCGCCTCTTGATTGAGTAAAGGCGTGAGCTCGCCCCAAGAGTGTGTGGAGGAACCGGTGCCATGCAGTAACAAAATTACCGGCCCTTTGCCTAAGATTTGGACGTGCCAGGTGAGGTCGCCCACGGTGACGGAGCGGCTAATTTGGCGGTTTGGCCAGTCGTAGGGAATGCGATTAATGGTACTCATTAGGGTTTTCCCTAGATATGATTGATTGACCCTCTTGCATTAGCTGTCTATATTCATCATCATGATAAGTGTAAAAAAATATTTACACTTTTTTACCCGTATTGCGACCCGATTAACTCTGAAAGCCGGCTATGAGCTCAAAAATCAGCCCCAGTCAAGCGATGCAAGAACGCATTGAAAAGGGCTTGCATCAAGCGCTTGCCATCGCAGAGTCTAAGACAGCCCCACAAAATTTACAAAGGGCATTGCATCATGCCGTGTTCCCGGGGGGTGCGCGCATTCGGCCGCAACTGTGTTTAGCAGTCGCTGCGGCCTGCGGCGATGACGATCCGGATTTATCGATTGCAGCTGCGGGCGCAATTGAGCTATTGCATTGTGCATCCCTGGTGCACGATGATTTGCCCTGTTTTGATAATGCCATGGTGCGCCGTGGCCAACCCTCAGTACATGCCGCATTTGGTGAGCGCATTGCCGTGCTTGCGGGTGATGCACTGATTGTGTTGGCATTTCAATACATGGCTTCGTGCAGCATGCGCTCGCCACTGCGCTTAGCACCACTTCTAAAAACGATTGCCGCATCCGTCGGTGCGCCGCACGGCATTGTGTCGGGTCAAGCGTGGGAGTGCGAATCCAAAGTCCAACTATCGCAATACCAAAAAGAAAAAACCGGTTCACTCTTTGAGGCGGCAACCGCAGCGGGCGCACAAGCCGCAGGAGCGGATGCCGATACTTGGAAACCACTCGGTGAGTGGTTGGGTGAAGCCTATCAAGTGGCTGATGACATTCGCGATGTATTGGCTGATCAAGCGACGATGGGTAAACCACAAGGCCAAGATTTAGCCCATGATCGACCAAGCTCTGCGCGAGATCTTGGATTGGTGGGCGCGGTTCAGCATTTTGATGAGTTGGTCTACAAAGCAATTCATTCGATACCGTCGTGTAAAGGCGAGAAGATGCTACGCGCTCTGGTCGCAAAAGAGGCAGAACGCTTGATTCCCGAAGCATGGTTTATCAATACGAGTCGACCGCTGCATCACCATGCCACTGTCTGAGCGTGTGTCCGAAGACACGCAAACCCATCACCGCTCATTGAAAGACACCTTCGCCGATTGGCGTAATAGTGTCATTGCCTCACCCCGATTTCAGCGCTGGGCTGCGCGCTTTCCATTGACACGCTGGGTCGTGCGGCGTCAGGCCTCCGCACTCTTTGATGTGATGGCGGGCTTTGTGTACTCCCAAATCTTATTGGCTTGTGTCAAAGTCAATTTGTTTGAGTTGCTCGCAAACGGCTCTTTGTCTAAAGCACAATTGCAAGAGCGCATTGCGTTACCGCCTGCAGGCCTCAATCGTTTACTCGACGCAGCAGTTGCCATTCGTCTTTTAACAAAACGCGACAACGAGCACTATGCACTTGGCATGCTGGGGGCGCCTTTAGTTGGTAATCGTGCACTCATCGATATGATTATTCATCACGGCGATTTCTATCGTGATCTGCAAGATCCGTTAGCACTCTTGCGCGGTGATATTTCTGGGAAAGCGGCGATGGCCGAGTATTGGCCCTATATCGATCACGCCCACGATCCCAAACCAGAATCGCTATCGGCCGAGCGCGTTGCGAACTATTCAAAGCTCATGGCGCACACTCAACCTTTAGTCACCGCCGAGGTAATCGATGCCTACTCGTTTGCTAAGCACCGCCAATTACTCGACATTGGTGGTGGGCAGGGCGCGTTTGCGACTCAACTTGCAAAACTTTATCCGCAGTTGCGGTGCACGATTTTTGATCTTCCTGGTGTGGCTGAGTTAGCCACCACTCAGATTGCTAAAACGGATCTATCAAACCGTATCCAAGCGATTGGGGGGAATTTCTTTGATGGTGAATTGCCCAAGGGCGCCGACGTAGCCACCCTGATTCGAGTCATTTTTGATCATGATGACTCCCGGGTCAAAATCTTATTACGTAATGTTTTCAATGCCTTAGAGCCAGGAGCGAGCTTGATTCTGGCAGAACCAATGGCTAATACCCCGGGGCAAGAAGCGATGGGGGATGCCTACTTTGGCTTCTATTTGCTCGCAATGGGTCGGGGTAGACCGCGTTCCCAAGCGGAAATTACCCAAATGCTGATCGAGGCCGGCTTTGAGGCTGTTCGCCTAATGCCATCCGCTATCCCCTTGAATGCACAGATCTTGCATTGTAAAAAGCCAATGATTTCAGTGGGTTAGAGTTTAAAAGCCAATTTTTGCCCAAAAAGCCTTGTAAATACTAGGGGTCATTAGTAGAAACCCCTAGATGAATTATCCCTAAAGTGGTGAAGAATGAGTCATGTAAATAAATATTTACACATAAAATATGTAAATAAGAAATGACACTATGAACACAATCTATCAAGCAAAGGCCATCGTGCTCGAGAAGCCCGAGAGCGTTGTCTTGAGTGAGCTGAAGTTATCACCCGTCACCGAGACGGATGTTGTGGTTGATATTGAATGGAGCGGTATTAGTACAGGCACTGAAAAACTTCTATGGAGTGGGCGCATGCCCCACTTCCCGGGCATGGGTTATCCACTCGTTCCGGGTTATGAGTCCGTCGGCAAAATTTATCAAGCAGGGATTCGGTCAGGGTATCAGCCCGGTCAGCGTGTATTCGTACCTGGGGCGCGTTGCTTCGGTGATGTGAAAGGTCTCTTCGGTGGCGCAGCATCACGCGTAGTGGTACCGGCTAGTCGGGTGATTGGCGTGGACAACAAATTAGGCGCAGAAGCCGTTTTGTTTGCATTGGCAGCAACTGCGCACCACGTCACATCGGCTGAAGGCAGTCAACAGCCTGATCTGATTATTGGCCATGGTGTTTTGGGCCGCCTGATTGCACGCATTGCCGTACTTGCTGGAAAAAGCCCAGTGGTTTGGGAAACCGATGCTGATCGTCGCACCGGAGCAATTGGTTATGAAGTGATTGATCCAAAGGCAGACCAAAAACGGTATTACAAAACGATTGTGGATGTGAGTGGCGACGCTTCATTACTGGATACCTTGATTTTGTGTCTGGCACCCGGCGGTGAAATTGTCCTGGCTGGCTTTTATGACGCACCCATGACCTTCTTATTCCCACAAGCATTTATGCGCGAAGCCCGCATTCGAGTAGCAGCGCAATGGCAGCCTAAGGATTTATTAGCCGTGAAACATTTAGCCGAGTCGGGTCGACTCTCACTAGATGGATTAATTACGCATCATGCATCACCTGCGCATGCGGATAAAGCCTATCGCCAAGCGTTTAGCGATAAAGATTGTTTAAAGATGGTCCTTGATTGGAGAACCTTGCAATGAGTCCAGCAACCGCAAAATTAGAAGGTGTGCCAGCCGAAGCAACGGTGCAATTTGTCAATCTCAAAAAAGAGGCTGACATGGAACCAGACCCAGTCCACAAAGGACCGGTGACCAAAGAAACCCAAATCATCGCCATTTACGGCAAGGGCGGAATTGGTAAAAGTTTTACCCTCGCCAATCTTTCTTACATGATGGCGCAGCAAGGTAAGAAAGTACTGCTAATTGGTTGCGATCCGAAGAGTGATACGACCTCCTTATTGTTTGGAGGCAAAGCCTGCCCAACGATCATTGAAACCTCCTCGAAGAAAAAGTTATCGGGTGATTCTGTATCGATTGGCGATGTGTGCTTTAAACGCGATGGCGTATTTGCGATGGAACTCGGTGGCCCTGAAGTGGGGCGCGGTTGCGGTGGTCGCGGCATCATTCACGGTTTTGAAACCTTGGAGAAGTTGGGTTTTCATGATTGGGGATTTGATTACGTTCTCTTAGATTTCTTAGGCGATGTGGTGTGCGGTGGTTTTGGATTGCCGATTGCACGCGATATGTGTCAAAAAGTGATCGTGGTGGGTAGCAATGATTTGCAATCCCTCTACGTTGCCAACAATGTCTGCTCTGCCGTGGAGTATTTCCGTAAGTTGGGCGGTAATGTCGGTGTTGCAGGCATGGTGATCAATAAGGATGACAACACCGGTGAAGCCCAAGCCTTCGCAGAAAAAGTAGGTATTCCAGTCTTGGCAGCGATTCCTGCGCACGAAGATATTCGGCGTAAGAGTGCTAGCTATGAAATCATCGGCCGTCCTGGTACGCAGTGGGGACCGCTGTTTGAAGAGTTGGCGACCAATGTTGCCGATGCACCGCCGGTACGACCCAAGCCGCTCAGCCAAGACGATCTCTTAGGACTCTTCTCATCAGACATTACTGGTCGTGACTACGTACTTGAGCCCGCTACCGAAGTTGACATGATGGGCAAAGACGCGGTCGTCAAGAAAACCCTTGAAGTGGTGTACGACAAAGTTTAAGTTCATGAGTAAACCCATCATTCCTATCGTGCCAGAGCAGTTGGTCAACGATCCATCCCAAGGGGATGGTGTGGGATGTCATGCGGGTGAAAAACAAATGATGGATGCGGCAAAGTCTGCGGGCAAAGCGGAGGTATTGCAACGCTATGCGCAAGACTACCCCAAAGGGCCGCACGATCAACCACAAAGTATGTGCCCAGCCTTTGGATCATTGCGGGTTGGATTGCGCATGCGTCGCACCGCTACCATTTTGTCGGGCTCTGCCTGCTGTGTGTATGGCTTAACGTTTACCTCGCATTTCTATGGTGCTCGTCGTAGCGTGGGTTATGTGCCATTTAATTCCGAGACCCTGGTCACTGGAAAACTCTTTGAAGATATTCGGGACTCGGTGCACGAACAGGCCGACCCCAGCAAGTACGATGCGATTGTCATTATTAATTTATGTGTCCCCACTGCAAGTGGCGTACCGCTGCAGTTGCTGCCTAAAGAAATTAATGGGGTACGTATTATTGGTATTGATGTGCCAGGCTTTGGTGTGCCAACCCATGCTGAGGCAAAAGATGTACTAGCCGGTGCCATGTTGCAATACGCCCGCCATGAAATCATGGCTGGTCCCGTGCAAGCGCCGCGTACTGGCGTGCAAACCAAACCGACCATCACGCTTTTAGGAGAGATGTTCCCAGCCGATCCCGCAGTGATTGGCGCCATGTTGGAGCCGATGGATCTTGCGGTAGGCGCTACAGTACCAACGCGTGAATGGCGTGAGTTGTATCAAGCGCTCGATTGCAAAGCAGTCGCAGCGATTCATCCGTTTTATACAGCCAGTATTCGGGAGTTTGAAGCCGCAGGTCGACCCATCGTTGGATCTGCGCCGGTTGGTTACGAGGGAACTGCTGCATGGTTAGAAGCGATTGGCAAAGTAACCAATACACCGCAAGACCGAATTAATGCCGCTAAACACAAAATCTTGCCAGCGATTAAAGCAGTGCTTGGCGCAACCCCGATTAAAGGTCGTATTACCTTAAGTGGTTACGAAGGCTCTGAACTTCTAGTCGCACGCTTACTCATTGAGAGTGGTGCAGATGTTCGGTATGTTGGATCTGCCTGTCCCCGCACAGTCTGGAGTGATGCGGATCGGGAATGGTTAGAAGCAAAAGGTGTGCAAGTGCAGTTCCGCGCCTCACTTGAGCAGGATTTAGCAGCGATGGCCGAGTATCAACCCGATTTAGCCATTGGTACCACGCCGGTAGTACAAGCAGCCAAGCAAGCATCGATTCCTAGTCTGTATTTCACGAACCTCATTTCAGCACGTCCTTTAATGGGGCCTGCAGGCGCTGGATCGCTAGCGCAAGTAATTAATGCCGCGATTGGAAATCAAGCACGCTTTGATGAGATGAAAGCCTTCTTTGGTGAAGTAGGTGCAAGTCACAATGCCGGTGTTTGGGAAAGCGTTCCCAAAGATCGTCCCGAGTTCAAAGCCGAGACCCGTCGCAAGTTAGAAAAAGCGATCAAGAAGCGCAAAGCCGAGGAGATGATCTGATGTACGTCATTGATCACGATCGCGCTGGCGGCTACTGGGGAGCCGTATATGTGTTCACGGCCATCAAGGGATTGCAGGTGGTTATTGATGGGCCAGTAGGGTGTGAGAACTTACCCGTTACCTCGGTCTTGCATTACACCGATGCCTTACCGCCGCATGAGTTACCCATCGTAGTCACCGGATTGGCTGAAGAACAATTAGGTCGTGAAGGAACCGAAGGTTCGATGAAACGTGCTCATGCCACCTTAGATCCTGATTTACCTGCCGTGGTTGTGACCGGATCAATCGCCGAGATGATTGGTGGTGGTGTTACACCTGAAGGTACAGCCATTGCCCGCTTCTTACCGCGTACGATTGATGAAGACCAGTGGCAGTGCGCTAATCGCGCAATGTATTGGTTATGGTCAGAGTATGGCATTAAGAATGTGCCGGCACGCAAACCCCGCAAAGAAGGGGAGAAGCCACGCGTCAATATTATTGGTCCCGCTTATGGCACGTTTAATATGCCGAGCGACTTGGCTGAGATCCGTCGCTTAGTCCAAGGAATTGGCGCCGAGATCAATATGGTGTTTCCACTCGGTAGTCACTTAGCCGATGTGTCGCGTTTAGTCGAAGCCGATGTCAATATTTGCATGTACCGCGAGTTTGGGCGCATGCTCTGCGAAGCCCTTGATCGCCCTTATTTACAGGCACCGATTGGTCTTCATAGTACGACCAAGTTCTTGCGCAAACTAGGTGAGTTGCTTGATCTTGATCCCGAGCCATTTATTGAGCGTGAGAAGCACACCACGATTAAGCCAATTTGGGATCTGTGGCGCTCGGTGACGCAGGACTTTTTTGGGACCGCAAATTTTGCGATTGTTGCAAACGAGACCTACACGCGCGGGATCTCTCATTTCTTGAGCGAGGAGATGGGGCTGCCATGCAGCTTTGCCATTTCACGTAAGCCTGGTCAGAAAACCGATAGCGAAGAAATTCGTAAATTGGTAAAAGAAAAAGCGCCTCTCGTACTATTTGGTAGTTACAACGAAAGAATGTATCTAGCCGAAGCGGGTGGTAAGGGTATGTATATCCCTGCATCATTTCCTGGCGCAATTATTCGGCGCCATACTGGCACGCCATTCATGGGATACGCCGGCGCAACCTATTTAATCCAAGAGTTTTGCAATGGGCTCTTTGATGCACTGTTCCATATCTTGCCCTTAGGTACTGAAATGGATAAGGTCGACTCCACCTTGGCACGTGGTCAAGCAGCGAATGCCTTCTTGTGGGATAGCGACGCACAAACCATGGTTGCTAATTATGTTCAGAAACAACCGGTCTTAGTGCAAATCTCGGCAGCCAAGCAATTACGTGATCGCGTCGAGCGCGATACCGAATCCTCAGGTGAAGCGCGAGTCACTGCAGAGCGCGTGCGCCTGTCTTGTCCTGAGATTGTGCAAGAGAAAACACCCAACCCCATATCGGAGAAAGTATGAATCTGACTACTTTGCTCCATCCCCAATGTGGCAGTTCCATGCCATATGCCCTTGTCGCGCGGGCTTTGCGCGGTGCTAGCCGAAAGGCTAATTTTGAAGGAGGGATCTCGAATGAGTGATCACAGAGGCTCTATTTCTGGTCTTACCGACGACGAGGCGAAAGAATTTCACCAGTTTTATGTCCAAGGTTTGGTCGGGTTTACTGCAATAGCGGTCATTGCTCACATTTTGGTGTGGGCTTGGCGTCCTTGGTTCTACTGAAATCGGAAGTAACAACGTAAAGGTAACGATATGAAAGATATCCATTTAAACCACTCGGTACAGGAGATCGCTAAGAACGATTCAATCACGTTCAAGACGATTTTTGTCTTGTGTTTTGTGGTGTGTTTTGTACTCGCGCTCTTTACTGTGTTCTTACCGGGTCAGTGGAGATCCTGGTTACCAGGATCGGAAGAGAAGTCAATGATCGACGGCGTAAGGTCTGCGGTTTATAGCTTTATGTCGTATTTAACTTAGGAGAAATACCATGTGGAGAATTTGGAAACTATATGACCCATTACGGGCTATGGCTATTCAAGGAATCTTCCTGTTCGGTTTGGCAGCAATGATTCATTTGATTCTGCTAAGCACAGTTCGTTTTAATTGGCTTGATGGTTTAAGTCAGGCTGAGTATGTAAAACAAACTGGTAACAGTGGAGCAGCTAAACCACCAGCAGTACCAGCAGCAAAGTAGTAAGCATCATGAAAACCGTGGTGGATAGGACTTGACTACATATCGAGTCTTATCTACCAATTAAAGGAAGGACTAAAAAATGGCCATGCTCAGCTTTGAACGAAAGTACCGAGTACGAGGGGGAACCCTGGTTGGCGGAGATTTATTCGACTTTTGGGTGGGCCCTTTTTATGTCGGATTTTTTGGTATCACCACGATCTTCTTTACCTTTTTAGGCACTGCACTCATTTTGTGGGGCGCATCGCAAGGACCAACTTGGAACTTGTGGCAGATTAATATCGCCCCGCCCGATTTGAAATACGGCCTAGCACCCGCTCCACTGATGGAGGGAGGACTGTGGCAGTTAATTACGATTTGTGCGCTAGGCGCATTTGGATCATGGGCACTTCGTGAAGTCGAGATCTGTCGCAAATTAGGTATGGGCTTTCATGTGCCATTCGCCTTCTCAGTCGCGGTCTTTGGGTATTTCACGCTGGTTGTGATTCGTCCCGTATTGATGGGCGCTTGGGGGCATGGATTCCCCTACGGTATCTTGAGTCACCTCGATTGGGTCTCAAACGTCGGCTATCAATACTTGCACTTTCACTACAACCCTGCGCACATGATTGCGATCACCTTATTCTTTACGACGACCCTTGCACTTGCTATGCACGGTGCATTAGTGCTGTCGTCAACGAATCCGCAAAAAGGCGAGTTTGTTAAAACCCCCGAGCACGAAGATACCTTCTTTCGAGATTTGATTGGCTACTCCGTTGGTACCTTAGGAATCCACCGACTTGGTTTGTTCTTGGCATTGGCGGCGGTCTTTTGGAGTGCCGTTTGCATTGTTATTAGTGGGCCATTTTGGACTCGTGGTTGGCCAGAGTGGTGGGGTTGGTGGTTAAACCTCCCCATTTGGTCATAAAAAGAATCGAGGGATAAGAATATGGACTATCAAAATTTATTTACCCAGGTTCAGGTGGTTGCTGAACCGCATCATGGCTCACCACTTAATCCCAGAAAGGATGAGCGCGAGCGGATTGGCAAACCCTTTTTAGTCCATTTATTTGGGCGTCTAGGCAATGCGCAGATTGGCCCCATTTATTTGGGAACCATTGGCATCGCCTCTTTATTCTTTGGCATGATCGGTTTTCAGATCATTGGCTGGAATATGTTGGCCTCGGTGAACTGGGATCCTATCCAGTTTGTGCGCCAACTCTTTTGGTTATCGCTTGATCCGCCCTTGCCGAAGCATGGCCTGAACTTCATCATGCCGCTCTCTGAAGGCGGTTGGTGGATGATGGCCGGTGCATTCTTAACTGCATCGGTACTGTTATGGTGGTGGCGAACCTACCGACGTGCGGTTGCACTTGGTATGGGTACCCATATTGCTTGGGCTTTCTTGTCAGCAATTTGGTTGTTCCTCGTCTTAGGCTTCTTTAGACCGCTATTAGTTGGCAGCTGGAGTGAAGGCGTGCCCTTTGGTATTTTCTCGCACTTGGATTGGACCGCTGCATTCTCTTTACGTTACGGTAATTTGTTTTACAACCCATTTCATATGCTCTCCATTGCCTTCCTGTATGGATCAGCACTGTTATTTGCCATGCATGGCGCAACCATCTTAGCGGTTGGTCGCTATGGTGGTGAGCGCGAGATTGAGCAAATTGTGGATCGCGGTACTGCATCGGAGCGTGCCGGATTATTCTGGAGATGGACCATGGGCTTTAACGCCACGATGGAGTCGATTCACCGTTGGGCCTGGTGGTTTGCCGTGCTAGTGCCACTCACTGGCGGCATCGGCATTTTATTAACCGGTACTGTGGTTGATAACTGGTACTTGTGGGCTGTGAAACATGGGGTTGCACCTGCATACCCTGATGTCTATAGTATCCCCACGGTTGATCCAGCAGCAACATTTGTGCCACCTCCACCTGTTGCGAAATAAGGAGCAATCATGAACTCAATTCAACGCATATTGGGCATTGCTGCTCTGGCCGGAGCCACATTATTTCTAACGGCATGTGAACGCCCGCCAGTGGACTCAGTGCAGAGTGGCTTCCGTGGCACCGGTATGGCAATGGTATACAACCCACGTACGTTAGAGGCGCAGGCAGAAAAGAATCAGGTACCGGTATCGATTCCTGCTGATGCGGATGGTCCAAAAGCTGGCGCTGTCTACAAAAACGTCAAGGTCTTAGGAAATCTGAGCGTTGCCCAGTTCACAAACTTTATGGTGGCAATGACCAGCTGGGTTGCCCCTGAGCAAGGTTGTGCCTACTGCCATAACGTCGCAAATTTTGCTGAAGACTCGAATTACACAAAAATTGTCTCGCGCAAGATGATTCAGATGACCCAACGAATTAACGTGGAATGGAAATCCCATGTGGCAGATACCGGGGTGACCTGCTATACCTGCCACCGTGGAAACAACATTCCACAAAACGTTTGGTTTACCGATCCTGCTAAGCCTCAGGGCAGTGGGTTCTTAACGGGCAAGAATGGCCAAAATACCCCCTCACAATCAGTGGGTGGGAGTGATTTGCCCTATGACCCATTCACCCCTTACTTATTAAAAGCTGAAAACATTCGCATGAATGGACCAACGGCTTTACCCACTGGCAATAAGAACAGCATTCAGGATACCGAGAAAGTCTTTGGCTTAATGGTACATATGTCGACCTCATTGGGTGTGAACTGCGCCTATTGCCACAATACCCGTGCCATGCCTGAGTGGTCGCAAAGTCCACCGCAGCGGATGACCGCATGGTATGGCATTCGGATGGCACGTGACATTAATAACAACTATATGGTGCCGATTACCAATGTATTCCCGGCCCATCGATTGGGACCCGAAGGGGATGTGGCAAAAGCGAATTGCGCAACCTGTCATCAGGGAGCCTATAAGCCTCTCTACGGAGTTTCGATGCTCAAAGATTACCCATTCTTAACAGGCACGCCTGCACCGCGCGTTGCACCAAAGCCTGCTGAGAAGAGCAATACTGTAGCGATGAAGTAAGGAATGATGTAACCGGTACTTATGGCGTCCTTCGTGGCGCCATTTTTTTCTAAATTAGGAAGCCATGCTCAAACGAACCTATCTACCCAGTGATGACCGCCCGATTGCGGCGGTGATTGGGAGTGGTTTTGGTGGTTTAGCTGCAGCGATTCGGCTTTCGCATAAGGGCTACCGCGTGAAGGTATTTGAGAAGCTCGATAAGCCCGGTGGGCGCGCCTATGTACATCAACGCGACGGTTATACCTTTGATGCCGGGCCCACCATTATTACGGCTCCCTTTTTACTTGAAGAGTTATGGGAGCTATGTGGTGAAAAACTTGAGAATGATGTTGATCTGCGGCTGATGGATCCGTTTTATCGAATTCGGTTTGATGACGGCAGCCATTTTGATTACACAGGCGATCTGGCGCGCATGCGTGATGAGGTTGCTAAGTTTAGTCCAGCAGACTTGCCGGGCTATGATCGTTTTCTAGCTGAGGCCGAGAAATGCTATCAACTGGGCTTTGAAGAACTCAGTAATGTCGCCTTTGACTCCCTAAGTGATTTATTTGAGGCATTCCCATCGATGGTGAAGATGAAGGCCTGGGAGAGCATCTATACACTGGTTGCAAGACATTTGAAGAACGACAAGTTACGCCAAGTGATGAGTTTTCATCCATTATTAATTGGCGGCAATCCCTTTTCGGTAACGGCAGTGTACTCGCTCATTAATTCTTTGGAGCGCAAGCACGGCGTGTTCTCAGCCATGGGCGGTACCGGCTCCCTGATTAAGGGCTTAGTTCGTTTATTGGCCGATTTAGGGGTGGATGTGCAATGCAACCAGGAGGTAAAGCGCATTGAGGTGCGTGATGGCAAAGCCGTTGGTATTACGCTAGCAGATGGTAATTTTGTGCCAGCCGATATCGTGGTCTCGAATGCTGATGCCGCTTGGACCTACCAGAAGCTGATTGAACCGCAGCATCGCAAGGTTTGGACCGATAAGAAAGTAGCGCGTAGTAAATATTCAATGAGTTTGTTTGTTTGGTATTTTGGAACCAATCAGCAATATCCTGACGTCCCCCACCATATGATTTTGCTGGGCAAGCGTTACCGCGAGTTGCTGGAAGATATCTTCAAACGTAAAGAGCTGGCGAAAGATTTCAGTCTCTATTTACATCGCCCAACTGCGACCGATCCGAGTCTTGCGCCCTCAGGTCATGACACCTTTTATGTCTTGTCTCCCGTGCCAAACTTAGACAGTGGCACAAACTGGCAAGAGACTGCAGAGTCTTATCGCCAGGCGATTGCAGAGTATCTGGATCAATCAGTACTGCCTGGTTTTCAAAAACATCTCACCACCTCGTTTTGCACCACACCGCAGGATTTTCAGGATCGGTTGTTGTCAGTCAAAGGTGCTGCCTTTGGATTTGAGCCGCTCTTATTGCAAAGTGCGTGGTTTAGACCGCATAACCGTAGCGAAGATGTAAAAGGACTGTATATGGTGGGTGCCGGCACCCATCCTGGCGCCGGAATTCCGGGTGTTTTGTCATCTGCGAAGGCTTTAATGTCAGTGGTTCCCCATCCCATTAATGTGGCGAAGGGGTATGCGCAATGAATCGCAGCTCGAAGCGCTTTGATCAGGACCTCAGTGAGTGCGTAGAAACCATGCGCGATGGCTCCAAATCCTTCTTTGCTGCCTCGCGTGTATTGCCCAGTCGTGTACGGGATCCTGCTACGGCTCTGTATGCATTTTGTCGGATCACCGATGATATTGCCGATGCAGCAGACGCTACTGATCAATCGATTATCACTCTACAAAAGCGATTAGATGCCATCTATTTAGGTCAACCCATTGATGAGGCGGCTGATCGGGCGCTAGCAGAGGTGGTGCGTGCCTTTGATATCCCTAAAGAGTTACCACTCGCATTGATTGAGGGATATGCATGGGATACGCAGTACCGCACCTACGAGACCTTTGATGAGTTGCTCGATTACTGTGCGCGCGTCGCTGGTACGGTTGGCGCCATGATGTGTTTGATCATGGGAAAGCGTGAGTCCGAGACCGTGGCGCGTGCTTGTGAACTTGGCCTTGCGATGCAATTAACCAATATTGCGCGTGATGTGGGTGAAGATGCGATGAACGGCAGGATCTACCTGCCCATCGAGTGGATGAGGGAGGAGGGGCTTGAGCCCAAGGAGTGGTTAGCAAACCCACAATTTAATGAAGCAATCTCACGCGTAGTGGCGCGACTTCTCAAAGAGGCCGACAAACTCTACACGCAAGCCGAGATTGGAATTGGTGACTTGCCGTGGGACTGTCGCCCAGCGATTGCTGCAGCACGTCTGATTTATGCGGAGATTGGTCGTGAAGTCGAGCGCTTGAACCTGGATTCTGTATCAGTTCGGGCGGTGGTCTCAAAGCAACGCAAACTGGTCTTATTAACCCATGCCACTTCAGCCATCATTGCGAAGTTCTCGATCCGACGTTTTAACCCAGAAGCACATCCCTCGATTCAGTTCCTGATTGAGGCGGTGAATAAAACACCGCACATCCGTCATTACGGTGGAACTATTCACGAAAGACTGACTTGGGTCGTTGATCTACTCGAGCGGGTGGAAGAGCGAAAGCGAGAAGCGGAAATGACTGTGGCCGATCGTTTTATTCAACCACTGCGTTAACCGCGAATCAATTACTTCACCCTCGGCATCCGCCAAGGAAGCATAAACTGCACTGCCCAAGATGAGAGTCTTGGAACATCGAGCGTCTCATGAAATGAAGTCACGCGCTCACCGAGTAGCTCGCTGCTGAGAACCGAGCGTGCATAAAAAGGCGTATCTTCCAGTGTTTCCAAGATCTTGAGTTGGGCATCCTTCGGGTTACGCATTTGCCTCTGAATCCGCCAACCTGTTTTGGGAAGAGCTTGACGAGGAGGGGGTTCAAAGTGCTCAATGCGACCATCCGGAGTAAAAATGAGCCCCAAGACTCGTTCTATCCCATTACGCTGGCGCACATCATAGATGACTGCAGTACGCTCACCACTTAATTGTGCACGTGACCAATCCCAATCTTTAAACGGAATTGCAATCGGTTCATCCCCCTCATTAGAATCAAAATAGGCATTGCCTTGCCACTTGATGTTAGGTGACTCTAGTTCAACCTCGATACGCGCGCTAGGTGCCAATGGCCCCCAGCGATGCTTATGCTGATCATCTAGATGGGTTGAGAAATAAAATAATTGTTTTGGGTATAGTTTGAAGTGCCCAACGACGCGTTGACCAAAGGGAATAGCGCGTTCCACAAAATCAACCCGCAAATGGTCACCATTCCAATGGAGGCTGCTAGGTCCAATCACAAACTCAGTTTGATTCCGAGAAATACTCGCTGCGCTACGCTCGGTCATGGTCCAGCGCTTATTACCCGGACTATAGATCGCCAAATTAATCGCACAATGGTTTTCTGGATCAACATGGGCATGGCGACGGCGTGCTAAGGCATAGTATGGGGAGAACACGCTCCCCACAAATGCAATCATGACCAGACCATGCTTGCCATCATCACTTAAGGCATCGACGTACCACCAGAGATAAGCACCCGACCCGACCGCTTGGTCAAACCGAGGTGACCCATCAGGGTTGCGGCCGCCATACGACCCGAGAGGGCCGCCATGGGCACTCCCGCTCCCGGATGCGCGCTGCCCCCCGCTAGATAAAGACCCGAAATCGCTGTTTGGGCTGCTGGCCGTCGAAAGGTATCCATCCAACCATGGTTCGCTTGGCCATACAGAGCCCCACCGGTTGCTGGAAAGAGGCGATGAAAGTCCTGTGGCGTAGTGCGCGTTACCGTTGCATCCGCTAATGAGAGATTGAGGCCACAGTGTTCGAGTAGGGAAAGGGATTTTTCTTGACATGATTCAATCTCGGCTTGAGTAGGTTGTTGGTGATCACCAGTGGCTGGCGCATTGACTAAACATAGGAGTCGCTCTCCTTCGGGGTGCGAAAGATGATGGTCGGTTTGATCTTGGGCGCAAATGTAAACCGTTGGCTTTTGTGGCAAACGCTTGCGATAGAAGATATCCGTGAACTCGCTATCGTAGTCTGAGTCAAAAAATACATTGTGCCGAATCAGTGGGAAACCCTGAGGCTTCGCAAACATCGACCAGGTAATTGCGGATAGCGAGCGGGTGGTTTGGGTAATTGGAGAGGCTTGACGAATGGCTTCACCCAATAAGCCAGTTTGTAGGGCCATGGCATCGCCATTAAAGATAACGGCTTGCGTCTGAATCGTTTCGCCATTACTTAAACGCACCCCTGAGACCTTACGGTTACCTTGCATAATCTCTTCGCAGTTCACGCCGCAGATCAAGCGTACCCCTTTGGAGCGCGCCAGATCCGAAAGTGCTTGAGTAATGGCGATCATGCCGCCTTGCACCGCCCAGACCCCTTGCATTTCCACATCTGCGATGAGCATCAGGGTCGCAGGCGCCTGAAACGGTGAGGAACCGCAATAGGTGGCGTAGCGCCCAAAGAGTTGATGCAAGCGCGGGTCTTTAAAGTAGCGACCTAGACTTTTCCAAAGATCATTAAATAGACCAATTTCATACAGTGCTTTTGAGCCAGTTGGTCCTAAATCACTCATCATGCCCATCATCGAGGGCCGTTGCGACAACATATAGGGTTTTTCTAAGGCGCGATAGAGTTTGCGGGTTTGTTCGCAAAAATCAATGAAGCGCCTTGCCTCTGCAGCACCGGCAAAATCTTCAATTGCTTTAGCCGATTCATCACGATTGGCAAAAAGATCTAAACGCTCGGATTTGCTCCATGCATGGCGGGCTAAAATTTTGAGAGGTTCTATTCGCAGCACATCCTCTAGTCGTGTGCCTGCATTGGCAAAGATGCCGTCAAAGACCCAGCGCATGGTAAATACGGTTGGCCCAGAATCCACTCCATGACCGGCACAATCAATCTGTCGGATCTTGCCCCCAAGGCTTTGCTCTTTCTCAACCACGATGACCTCTAGACCGGCGCTAGCAAGTTCAAGAGCGCTCACTAAGCCACCGATGCCGCCACCGATCACCACAATGGGTTGATTACCAAGGGATTTAGGCAAGCGTTCTTCCTTTCCATGAACCGGTTGCGTCAAATGGTTGAAAGCGCACAAACATGGATTCCGAAAAATATTGACCTTGCATGGCGGATTTGATGGCTGCCAAGTGTGCGCCCGAGCGCGCGTAAGTATCCATCGCTGCCTGAGATTCCCAGATGGTAAAGGTTGCTTGCCGTAAGATCGGCGCCTCACCAACACCTGCAGAGATTAGGCAGCCCTCGGTATGCAATAAATCAACTTCTGCAGGTGGTGCCTTGGTCCAAAACGATATTGCTTTTGAGGGCTTAATCGATGCCCGCGTAAGTGAGGCGATTGGCCCTGAGCTTGGTGGAGCAATCGACTCACTCAATTGATGGCCAGACCATTGGCCTTTAACTGAATAAGCACGCAGTTTGACGGTAAATAGTTCATGGGCATGTTCTTGATACCACTTTAGCAAGGGGGATTCGCGAACAAATGCATTTGCATGCTCCAAAGAATCAAAGAGACTAAATAAACCTTGATGGGTTCCACTGGGGCTCACCGAGAACCCGGCATTCTTCCCAGACCCCATGTGTTTTTGGAGCAATAAGCCGCTTGGTCGATAGGTGCTAAATCGGTTGAACATCAGACGCGCAATGCCGGCGAGTTTGGCTTGCGGTTGGATGCTGACCAAGCTCATGACTGCTACCTGTGAAGACATCTTATTCCTCGATGTCGCTATCTTTGCTTTGATCGCTCAGATTATATTTACGTAATTTAATGTAGAGACTTTGCCGAGAGAGACCAAGCATCTCAGAAGCAGAGACTCGATTGCCACGCGTGAGCTCGAGTGCGGCTTTAATGCAAAGCTGCTCAATCAAATCAGTCGTCTCGTTAATAATTTCTTTTAAAGGTAAGCGGCCAACCAGTTGTGTGAGTTCTTCACTCGAGCGTGTAATTGACTCTTCGGGTTGGATCTTTGAGCGAATGCGTGAGCCAACCTCACGAATCGTAAATCCTAAGCATGCATGTGGGTAGGCAACCGATACAGCAGAGATCTCAACCGGATGCAAAGTACCAAACGAGTCTCGAATCGAGGTTGCAAATAACTTAATAGATCCCTTTTCTTGAAGATTGGAGAGCATGACACGTAAATCGACACTCGAACGCTCAAGCCAGCGCTCCAGAGGCTCATTTAAGATTTGATCGAGCTTATCAGCCATGATCAGACGCAAGAATGCTTGATTCGCAGTTAATATTTTCCCGGCTGAGTTGGTCACAATAAAGCCATCGGGCGCATTTTCGAGCGCTTGAATCACTAATGATTGTGCGCCTACATCTTGACGGTCAATAAATTCACCCGAGCGCTTAATCGTGATTAATAGTAGGGATTGGTTTTCATTACGAAACGGTGCGGCTGATAAAAATGCCTCTTGGCCATTTAAAAGCTGAGTGCTGAGGTCAGCCGCAGTGCTTGTATATGCAACCTTACTGAGTAATGACTGCGCTTGAATGCGATCACCCTTGGCTAAATAGTCAATTAAAGAGCGACCGTTGAGTTTTTTAATGGATTCATTTAGCAAATCAGCAGCACGAGGGTTGGCCTCAACAATCTTGAACGTATTTGCGTCAAGCACTAATACGGCCTCGGAGGCCATTTCAAATAAAACACGATACCGCGTTTCAAGTTGGCGCAGGCGAGTGTAATCACGCTCAATCGCTTGCTGTGCGTCGACTAAGCGTTGTTGGAGGAGGGAGATCTCGCGTAAATCACGAGCGAGCGCAATAATCTGCCCTGTACTTCCAATTTTCAGTGTTGCGCAGAGGAGGGGCAAATCACTGGCGCCCGGCATCGCAACATTAATTTGCCGAAAGCGCGAGAGGGAGGACTCATTGGCATCCGTCAAGAGCGCCTGAATCTTCGGACGGCTTTCTACAGTGACCACATCGACCCAAGATTTACCAACCCAGTTTTCTAAGTTGGGGCTTCGTAAATCTGGGTTACCAAACGCAATACTTTGAATCACACCCTCTGAATTCAGGGTGAGCGAGATATCTGCCGAAGCCTCGACGAGATTAGCAATCTCTTCCGGGTTGAGCTGCCCAAAGGTGTGGGCGGTGCTGGCAATATTGGTCACGATCTCAGTCTTTTATTCGTTTTTCTTAAACTCGCGATTTTAAGATATTCTCAGCGGCAATTACCGCATCTGGGGCGCTCAAAGTGCAAATGTCTGCAGCGCATTGATCCATTAATTCTGGCTTAGCATTAAAGAGTGCACCCCCAGCCATAATCCCAATTTGGGAGTTGGCTGAACATTTCCGAATCGCCTGGACCAATTCCTGCATAGCGTCCCATTGCAGCTCATACGAAATTGAGATTCCAACAATATCAAATGCTTGCTCACGGCAAAGCGTAAGGATTTCCTCTTTGGAGGGGTTGGCTACTGTCGTGACATCCCAGCCTGCTTGGATAAAGAATTCGCTCAACATCAACACCCCCATGGTGTGTTGGGAGTGGGGCATTGCAAATAACAAGGCTCTCCCTGAGAGGGTTTTGTGTTCACTTTCATTATTCCGAAAGTCCGGGCTAAGTTCTTGCATGATGCGCTGAACTCGACCGAGGGCAAGGGTCACGGTTGTAAAACTTTGCTCATCGAGTTCCCAATAGCAGCCTAAGCGCCTTGCTGCCGGTGCAATTAAGTCGAGATAGATCTCATTTAATCCCCGACCTTCAAGGCGCATGGCTTGAATGTAGCCTAGGCAAATATCGTTCGAGCTATGAATGAGCAATTCAGCAAAGTGTTTGACCTCATCACTGGATATCGGCACCCCAGTTATTCTGGAAGCAACATCCGGGTGGCTGTGGCCATGCTGCATTAGGAGGCGGGGAATAATTTGTGCCTCGATGGTTTTATTCAGTAGATTATTGAGTTCATGAGAGGGTAGCGAATCCACCTTTTGGGAAATCTGGGTATTGAAGCGCAGTTTTTCGTGCCATGGTTGGCCTTCCTTGCCTTCTGATGCCTGATTACCGTTTCTCGGTAGATTAAATTGATCCACTCTTAACCCCTAAGCCATTTACATATGTTGCGATGCAATATTTATTGCATTCCAAGCACCTTTTTTTCAGGTAATTCTTCCCAGAAATCCAACTAAAAATAGGCTAATCCAGGCCAAAAACCTTCTTTTTTTGACCAATTTCCCTAAGGTTTACCACTAGGAGTCTAAACTGTCAAAATAATTTGACATATATAAGGGTTTATTCCTAGATTTGTCTACATAAAAAAGCGTAAACTTAGGTTTACATATTTATATAGGAGCCAGGCTGCGTAAGGAAAAAAGCACATGGCAAGTCAAATTCACCCCCTTTATACACCCGAAGAGCGAATCCGACGCGATCGTTCGAAGTGGACCTTGGTTCAGGGGATCTTGGCGCCTGTGCAATTTGTCATTTTTTTGGTGAGTTTGTATTTCGTGATTCGATTTTTAATCACGGGGCAGGGCGAGTTTGCCGCCAATGTCTCGATCGTGATTAAAACCTTGATTCTCTACACGATCATGATCACCGGCAGCATTTGGGAGAAAGAGGTATTCGGTAAGTATCTTTTTGCACCCGCTTTTTATTGGGAAGACGTGTTTAGCATGCTAGTTTTGGCATTGCACACCGCTTACTTAATCGCATTAACGTTTGGGTTTTTAGAGCCCCGTGCGCTGATGGTATTGGCCTTATCGGCTTATTTGGCGTATGTGATTAATGCCGCTCAGTTTTTATGGAAACTGCGCCAAGCTCGCTTGCAAGAGTCGAGTCAAGGAACAGAGCGGGTGATGGCATGAATCGCGTGATTCCTTTGCAGCCCACAACCGATACGTGCGACTCGTCAGACCGCGCAATCCTCAAAGAGCGTGGTCAACGCGAAGTGTTTTGTGGCTTAACCGGCATCATTTGGCTGCACCGCAAAATTCAGGATGCATTTTTCTTGGTAGTTGGCTCTCGTACTTGCGCACACTTGGTGCAATCGGCTGCGGGCGTGATGATTTTTGCAGAACCACGTTTTGCGACAGCGATTATTGATGATCATGATTTGGCAGGCCTCGCCGATGCCAATGAGGAGCTCGATCGGGTAGTTAATCAACTCCTCACCCGCAGACCCGATATCAAAATGCTTTTCTTGGTGGGCTCATGTCCATCCGAAGTGATCAAGCTCGATCTCTCACGCGCCGCCGAGCGTTTAAGTAAAACCCACACACCACGCGTACGCATTCTCAATTACTCGGGTAGTGGAATTGAAACCACTTTCACACAAGGTGAAGACACTTGCCTTGCCGCACTTACCAAAGAAATTCCGCGGCATGCACAAGATCATCCGGCACAGAGGGAAGTGGATCTATTGATTGTTGGTTGCTTGGCCGATATTGTGGAAGATCAGTTCTCCCGAATCTTCAACGAGCTGGGCATTGGATCCTATGCATTCTTTCCGCCCAGACGGTCGGGTGATATTCCACGCCTAGGGCCCAATACTCGGTACTTGCTTGTGCAACCCTTCCTGACCGATACCGCCCGCGTGCTCGATGATATGGGTGCAAAGCGGATTCCAGCTCCGTTCCCACTTGGTGTTGAAGGGACAGAGGCTTGGTTTGCCGCCGCGGCTAAGGCATTTGGAATCGATCCAAATCATGTTGAGAAGGTGATTGCACCTAAACGTCAACGCGCAAACTTGGCGCTGGAGCGCCAACGACAAGTTCTCAATGGCCGCTCAATCTTTTTCTTTCCAGATTCGCAATTGGAAATCCCTCTGGCGAGATTTTTGCACCGCGAACTGGGCATGCAGCTGACTGAAATCGGGATGCCTTATATCCATCGCCAACATCTGGCGGAGGAACTGGCTTTGTTGCCAGCTGAAGTGAGCCTATCAGAAGGGCAGGATGTGGAGAAGCAACTTGATCGCTGTCGTAATTATCGTCCCGATATGGTGGTTTGCGGCTTGGGTTTGGCAAATCCACTCGAGGCTGAGGGGTTGACTACGAAGTGGTCAATTGAATTGGTGTTCACACCGATTCAAGGGTTTGATCAAGCGGCTGATCTCGCTGAACTCTTTGCGCGGCCATTGGTGCGCAGAACTAAATTGGCGGCTTAGGAGAGCTCATGAAATTAACGCTCTGGACCTACGAAGGACCGCCTCATATTGGTGCGATGCGTATCGCAACGGCAATGGAGAGCGTGCATTACGTCCTGCATGCACCACAGGGCGATACCTATGCAGATCTGCTCTTCACCATGATCGAGCGCATGAACAAGCGCCCACCAGTGACCTACACCACCTTTCAGGCACGTGATCTTGGTGGTGATACCGCTGAGTTGTTCAAAGATGCAGCGCGTTCTGCTTACGCACGTTTTAAGCCCGACTTACTCATGGTGGGTGCGTCATGTACCGCTGAATTGATTCAGGATGATCCAGGTGGATTAGCAGCTGCACTGCAATTATCAGTTCCTGTATTGCCATTGGAATTGCCCGCCTATCAGAAGAAAGAAAACTGGGGCGCCGCAGAAACTTTTTATCAAATGGTACGTTTGCTAGGTAAAGACTACGTTTTATCTCCTGGAGAGAAACGTAAACCACGGCCTGCTGGATTGCCACCAAGTTGCAATATTTTGGGACCAACCGCTTTAGGATTTCGGCATCGCGATGATTTGGTGGAAATTCGGAAGCTACTACGACAGATTGGTGTGAGAGTCAATGTTGTCGCACCCTTGGGCGCTAAACCTGAAGACATTTCACGCCTGCATGAGGCAGACTTTAACGTGGTGCTCTATCCCGAAGTGGCCAATAGTGCAGCCCAGTGGTTAAGTAAAAACTTTGGGCAGCCCAGTACTAAAACCATCCCAATCGGATTTAATGCAACACGTGCCTTTATCGAGGAGGTATGCACCCTAGCGCAAATCCATTGCGATATTGATGAGTTGACAAAACGCTCACGCGCACGCTGGTATGCCTTATCGGTGGATTCAACCTATTTAACGAATAAACGTGTCTTCATCTTTGGTGACGCAACTCATGCAATTGCGGCTGCAAAAGTTGCATCCCAAGAAATGGGCTTCCAGGTCGTTGGTCTTGGTACCTACAGCCGAGAGTTGGCCAGGGAAGTGCGAGAGGCCGCAAGTCAGTATGGCATTGAAGCTTTAATTACGGATGATTACCTAGAGGTCGAGCAACGCATTACCGAACTACAGCCTGAGTTGATTCTGGGTAGTCAGATGGAGCGCCATATTGCCAAGCGCCTTAAGATTCCGTGTGCTGTTATCTCAGCACCAATTCATGTGCAAGATTTCCCAGCACGCTACTCGCCACAAATGGGATTTGAGGGAGCCAATGTTCTCTTTGATACCTGGGTCCATCCATTGATGATGGGCTTAGAAGAGCACTTGATTGGTATGTTCCGCGAAGACTTTGAGTTTCATGATGGCGCAGCTCCATCTCATTTGGGCCATGGACATCAGCGCACCCCCGCGAACGAAGCGAGCGTTATATCTGAGCCTGCACCGGTTCCTGAGGTGGCAGTAGCTAATGGCGCCCCTGTGACTGAGAGTGTGTGGGAGCCAGAAGCACAGAAAGAGCTCAATAAGATCCCATTCTTTGTGCGCGGTAAAGCCAAGCGCAATACCGAGCGCTTTGCGATTGAGCGCGGTTTACCAACGATTTCTTTAGAAACTTTGTATGACGCAAAAGCCCATTTTGGACGCTAAGCGCACTGGAGCCATGTTATGAACGTAGTCAATATTCCCGTAAGTGAGATGAAGTCACGACGAGCTGACGGAGAGGGCAGTGTTCAGGTACAACTTGATCCCAATTTAAAGATTGGGAAGGCAAAAGTCTTTGCGGTTTATGGCAAGGGTGGAATTGGTAAGAGCACGACCTCCTCCAATCTCTCCGTGGCTTTTTCCAAATTAGGTAAGCGTGTGATTCAGATTGGTTGTGATCCAAAGCATGACTCCACCTTCACGCTTACTAAAAAATTGATGCCGACTGTGATTGATGTCTTAGAGAAGGTTGATTTTCATTCAGAAGAATTGCGCGTCGAGGATTTTGTCTACGAAGGCTACAACGGTGTCATGTGTGTCGAAGCCGGTGGCCCTCCGGCAGGTACGGGCTGCGGCGGCTATGTGGTAGGCCAGACCGTGAAGTTACTGAAAGAACATCATTTACTCGATGACACCGATGTGGTGATTTTTGATGTCTTGGGCGATGTGGTGTGTGGCGGCTTTGCAGCACCCTTGCAACATGCGGATCGTGCACTGATTGTGACCGCTAATGATTTTGATTCGATCTTTGCGATGAATCGCATTGTGCAAGCGATTGGAGCTAAGGCCAAAAACTATAACGTGCGTTTAGGCGGCGTGATTGCTAATCGCAGCGCTGGTACCGATCAAATTGATAAGTTCAATGAAAAAGTGGGCCTCAAAACGATGGCGCATTTTCCAGATCTTGACGTGATCCGTCGCAGTCGCTTAAAGAAATCAACGCTCTTTGAGATGGAGCAATCGCCAGAGCTCGACAAAGTACAGCAAGAGTATCTCCGTTTAGCGGCAGCCCTCTGGGCGGGCGCAGATCCCCTGCCAGCAGTGCCCATGAAGGATCGTGACATTTTTGATCTCTTGGGATTTGATTAATTAAGGCATCAGCATGCAAGAGCATTCGTATCTCGAAAAACGCAGTCAGTTGCAGCAGTACTTTGATCGAACTGCCTTTGACGCTTGGGCAAAATTAACGTCCACTGCACCGGTAAGTGGTATTCGTAAAACGGTACGGGCAGGGCGCGATGAGATGCGTAATGTCCTTTTAGGCTACCTGCCTAATGACCTTCATGGACAGCGAGTTCTGGATGCGGGTTGCGGGACTGGTGCACTCGCGGTCGAGTTAGCCAAGCGCGGCGCGCAAGTGATGGCCACCGATATCTCACCAACCTTGATTGATCTAGCACGCGAGCGCTTACCGACCGATTTGGGTCGGGGGTCAATCGAGTTCTTTGCTGGCGATATGTTAGATCCGGCCTTGGGAGATTTTGATCACGTGGTTTGTATGGACTCCATGATTCATTACCATCGCCGCGATATTACCAAGGCACTAGCGGGGCTTGCGCAACGGACGCGGCAACGGATTGCATTTACTTTTGCGCCTAAGAACCCATTTTTATCCACCATGATTGCCGTTGGACGTTTATTTCCACGCGGTGATCGTGCACCTTTTATTGAGCCAGTTGCTGAGCAAACGCTGGCGAAGTTAATTACACGCGAGCCTGATCTGAGTACCTGGAAGATTGATGCGACCCAAAAGATTGCACGCGGGTTTTATATTTCGCAGGCGATGGTGCTAAGTCGATGATGCGAGTGATGAACCTTAATCTATTCTCGGCCTGGCGACGAATCTCGCCACGGTTTATGCCATTTTCTGATGTGGCAACCAAGGATTTGCCTTTAAGTAAATGGCTACGCTTGGCATTGTTTCAAGTATCGGTGGGGATGGCGACTGTGATGCTGATTGGTACCCTCAATCGCGTCATGATTGTTGAAATGGGTGTACCCGCGAGCCTGGTTGCGCTGATGGTGGCGCTACCTTTATTGTTTTCCCCGTTTCGTGCTTTAGTGGGATTTAAGAGTGATCACCACCGCTCCTTTTTGGGCTGGAAGCGCGTTCCTTACATTTGGTTGGGTAGTTGGTTGCAGTTTGGCGGTCTCGCCATCATGCCATTCTCTCTGATTCTATTGTCAGGGGATTCCAATTGGCCTCATTGGTTTAGTTACATTGCCGCAGCGCTGGCATTTTTATTAGTGGGCGCTGGGATGCAAATTACCCAAACCGCCGGCTTAGCGCTCGCCTCCGATTTAGCAACGACAGAATCCCGTCCACGGGTGGTAGCCCTTATGTATGTGATGTTTCTAATCGGTATGGTCTTTAGTAGTGTGATATTTGGACTATTGCTAACGAACTTCTCACCACTGCGTTTGATTCAAGTGGTGCAGGGCGCCGCAGCCCTAACGATGGTACTGAATCTGATGGCGCTGTGGAAACAAGAGGCACGCCAACCAAAGACTAAGGAGCAGATCAATCAAGAGCCAATCACTCGCTTTAAAGAGTCTTGGAGCCGATTTGCCAAGCAAGACAAGGTGATTCGATTCCTGGTTGCGCTAGGGATGGGAACCGCAGCCTTTAGCATGCAAGACATCATTTTGGAGCCTTATGGAGCGGAAGTACTTCACTTATCAGTAAGCGCTACCACCTTGTTAACCGGCTTGACCTCGATTGGAGCCTTATTGGCATTTATGTTGGCAGCCAAGGTCTTAAATCGTCGGATTGATTCGCATCGCTTAGCTGCGATTGGGGCGCTCTGCGGGATCTTTGCCTTTACTTGCGTCATCTTCTCTGAGCCATTACTGGCGCCTAATTTATTTCGAGTCGGCGCATTCTTGATTGGTTTTGGTGGGGGATTGTTTGCAGTTGGCACTCTCGCAACCGCCATGAGTTTTGATTCCTTGGGTATGAATGGTTTGGTCATTGGTGCATGGGGTGCGGTGAGCGCTACTGCAGCTGGTTTAGCAATTGGCCTCGGCGGGGTGATTCGGGATGTGGTCTCGACCTTAGCAGTATCTGGGTCACTCGGATCTGTTTTGGTCTCACCGGGAACGGGGTACAGCTTTGTCTATCACATTGAACTGTTTTTGTTGTTTGCAACCTTAGTTGCGATTGGTCCTTTGGTCGTGATGAAACGTCCAAAGCCATCGCTGTCAGATTCGAAGTTTGGATTAGCAGAGTTTCCAAGCTAATTCATTGTTAAAGAGGGGAGTACGTTATGGGAACTGGAGCAATTACACAATACGTGGATGTCGCGCAATTAGCCCTGTATGCATTTTGGGTTTTCTTCGCCATCCTCATTTATTACCTCACCATTGAGAGTAAGCGTGAGGGATTTCCGCTTGAGTACGATCAAGCCGGCAAGGTGCGTCGTGCCGAAGGCATTGCAGCGATGCCTAAGCCAAAAACCTTTAAGACCCAATTTGGTGGCGATGTCACGGTGCCACGAGATGAGCCCTTAGAACGTTTGGCTGCTAGACCAGCAAACGGGATGAATGGCGCACCGATTGAGCCAACCGGCAACCCAATGCTCGATGGTATTGGCCCAGGCGCATATGCCAATCGCGCTGATGTGCCCGATCACATGCCAGAGGGCGGCCCTCGCATTGTCCCAATGCGCTTGTTGGGTGACTTCTGTGTAGCCAGACAAGACATTGATCCGCGTGGGCTCAATGTAGTGGGTGCCGATGGCGTACGTGGTGGCACCATTAAAGAGATTTGGGTTGATCGCCTCGAGATGATGATTCGGTATCTGGAGCTTGAGACCACCCCTGAAGCAGGTGCACGTCGTGTGCTATTGCCCATGAACTTTGTTCGGGTCGGTCGCAATCAGGTATCTGTGAAAGCAGTCTTGGGTAAGCACTTTGCTAAAGTACCTGCGACCAAGAGCATGGAGCAAATCACCTTGCTCGAAGAGGAAAAAATTATGGCGTACTTTGGGGCAGGTACCTTGTACGCCACTCCTGAGCGCAGTGAGCCACTGGTGTAATTGGAATGAGCACCATCTACCAATCCCCAGAGCATGAGTTCGAGGCACAGCCCGGATTGCCCGAGCCATTGCCTGAAGATGAGCGTATCCTTTGGCAAGGAAAGCCAGACCTCAAATCATTTGCACTGCATGCAGCGCATTTGCAATGGTTTGCACTTTACTTTTCTGCCATGGTGGTTCTCAAGATTATTGCGATTAGTCGCTCTACGGGCGGATGGGCTGAGGAATGGCCTGGCTTTGCCTGGGCTCTGGGACTGTCTCTGTGCGCATTGACCTTGTTGGCCTTGCTCACCTATTGGTCGGTGAACGCAACGATGTACACCTTAACCAATCGACGTCTAGTGATGCGCATTGGAATTGTGCTGACGATTACATTTAACTTACCCCTCAAGCGTTTAGCTCAAGCAGGTGTCCACATTTATCCAGATGGTAGTGCGGATATTCCCATCAAACTCAATGCGGATGACAAAATCCCATTCTTGCATTTATGGCCCCATGCCCGCGCTTGGAAGTTGGCGCATCCCGAGCCCATGATGCGATGCGTACCGGACGGTGCCAAGGTAGCTAAGTTATTTGCAGATACCTGGGCAACAATGAATCAAGTTGAGTTGCGCCCCCAACCCATCAGTCAGCCCGACTCATCCGTTAGCTCCTATGGACAGGGCATGGCAATCGCAAAGGTATCTCAATCGCGCACATGAGCCGCTCATCGTCACCCCCTCTCAGTAAAACAACGGTTCTGGTGCTCGCACTTGGAGTATTTGCTGTGTTCATTGCTTGGGTGATTACGCAGTCTCAACAGATCGCGCGCTATCCCGATGCGCCAGCAAAAATGATTAAGCAACTCCGATTTGAAGATCGTCCCGATGGCTCAATTGCGGTAGTCGACTATCAATCGAAGCAGCAAGTTGATGTGATTATTGGGGAGGCTGGCTTTATGCGCGGAGCATTACGGACCTTGGCGCAAGAGCGCAAGCGTCGCGAGATCGGTAGCGAGCCACCTTTTGAGTTAATTGCCCGTCAAGATGGGCGCTTAACCCTTGCCGACCCCAGCACCGGACGCATGATTGATTTGGAATCTTTTGGGGTTATTAATTCACAGCATTTTGCACGCCTTCTTCGGACGGATGCAAATCAAACCCAACAACGTTGATATTGGAGAACTAGATGGAATCCGCAGAAAGCCTATTACGAGACCAGATTCCGGCGACCCCGCAAATTAATGATTCAACGAAGAAGGCATTGCAAGATGCCATGTTGAGTCCGCGTTTTTACACCACCGACTTTGCCGAAGTGGATCGGACTAATATTGATGCATTGCGCTCGGAGTGGAATGTTCTAATGGCTGAGTTTGCAGCCGATATTAATTCTGATCACTTTCAGCGGCCTGCTGATATGAGCAAGAACTATTCCAATGTGGATCCGGAGCTCTATGACGAGTTTGTTGATTTCTTGATTAGCTCGATTACCTCGGAGTTCTCAGGATGCATTTTGTATGCCGAGATCAAGCGTAAGGTCAAGAATGAGGATATGAAATTGCTCTATGGCTATATGGCGCGAGATGAGTCCCGCCATGCTGGCTTTATTAATCAGTGGTTAAAAGATTTTGATATCGGAATTGATCTTGGTTTCTTAGCGAAGGCTAAAAAATACACGTATTTCAAGCCCAAATTTATTTACTATGCGACCTACCTTTCGGAGAAGATTGGGTATGCCAGGTACATTACGATCTTTCGAGAGCTTGAGAAAAAACCAGAACTCCGTTTTCACCCGATCTTTTTGTGGTTTGAGAGATGGTGTAACGACGAGTTTCGCCATGGCGAAGCGTTTGCATTAATTATGCGCGCCAACCCCCATTTATTAACGGGGCTCAATAAGTATTGGATTCGGTTCTTCTGCTTAGCGGTCTACAGCACGATGTATGTCCGTGATCATTCACGACCACAGTTGTACAAAGCAATGCAAATCTCACCCACTGACTATGACAAAAAGGTCTTGCGGATTACCAATGAAATTACTAAGCAGGTATTCCCCATCTCTCTGAACTTAGATGACCCCCGTTTTTATGAGTGCATGAACCGCATGCTGGCCTTATTCCAAAAAATGGATGTCTATAAAGCCCGCGGAGGTTTCATAGCAAAAGTGATGGTGCCGCTCTTAGGGGTGCGTGCTGGCCTAGTCTTTGCCCGTGCATATTTCTTACCCGTGCACAACCACGAGTTACCCCGTAATGTCCGCTTGGTCCCCAGCTGGTAATAATCGATGAGCGTGAGTAGCTTTCTCTTTCCGATGCTCTACACCATCTTCTTATGGTGGTTTGGCACCGGAATCATTTTGTTACTCAATCAACGTCCACGCTCGACCCATCAGGCGACCTTTTGGATGAGCGGTATGGTTTTGCTCTTTGCTTTGGTTGGCCTAAAGACTAGTGCTAATCTCAATACAGTGGCTGGAGCATATTGCGGATTTACATGCGCTTTATTGGTTTGGGCTTGGCAAGAGATTGGATTCTTATTAGGGTATGTCACCGGCTCCAGGCGCACTCCATGCCCGCCCGATTGCAGGGGTGTACGTAAAGCGATTTATGCGTTTCAGACCATCTCACATCATGAGTTAGCTCTCATCATTCTCGGAATTGCTGTTGCGGTCGCTACATGGGGTGGCAGTAATTTAGTCGGTTTATGGACCTTTCTCATCCTCTGGGCGATGCGGCAAAGCGCCAAGCTTAATGTGTTTTTAGGTGTGTTGAATCTAAATGAGAAGTTCTTGCCTGTGCATCTTCAATACATGCATAGCTACTTTACCAAGCGGTCTATGAACCCCTTATTACCGATTTCGATTCTCTTGGCAGGTTTAGTGGCCTTACCACTTTGGCAGCATGCGTTTGCCATCAATGCCAACCCGTATCAAATTGCGTCCTCGACCATTTTGGCGACCTTACTCTCGCTTGCCATCTTGGAGCACATCATGATGGTCCTACCATTTTCAACTGACGGATTATGGAAATGGGGACTTCGGTCTTAAACCAAACTTCGCAACGGTCTTGGCCAACTCCATTTGCAATTCTGGAGTTGCTCAAGCCCATTACATGGTTTCCACCCATGTGGGCATTTGCCTGCGGAGTGATTGCAACTGGTGTCGCCATCACCGAGCGTTGGCAGATATTACTCGCTGGTGTATTGCTAGCTGGTCCGATGGTGTGTGCCACTAGTCAGGCGATCAATGACTGGTTTGATCGACATGTGGATGCGATTAATGAGCCCAATCGTCCGATTCCATCGGGACGTATGCCTGGACGTTGGGGTCTGTACATTGCCATTCTTTGGACTGGATTATCGCTTCTAGTGGGTTGGTGGATAAGTCCTTGGGCATTTGTTGCTACCTTAATTGGCCTATTCTTAGCTTGGGCCTATAGTGCACCACCGTTACGCCTCAAACAAAATGGTTGGTGGGGCAATGCAGCTTGCGGCTTATCGTATGAAGGTCTTGCATGGTTCACCGGTTCCGCGGTGATGTTGGGGGACGTGTTTCCCTCAACCGCATCGATCACCTTGGCTTTGCTCTACAGTATTGGCGCACACGGCATCATGACCTTAAATGACTTTAAGGCGATTGAGGGTGATCGCCAAATGGGTGTGCGTTCATTACCAGTGCAATTGGGTATCAACGGAGCGGCTTGGAATGCCTGCTTGATGATGATCATCCCGCAATATCTAGTGGTTGGATTCTTGTATTGGCATGGCAGTTCATTTCATGCATTGGCGATCCTGGTCTTAATCATTGCGCAATTGCTCATGATGAAGTATTTCTTGGGGGACCCCGTAAAGCGCGCTTTATTCCTAAGCGGTTTTGGTGTCCCATTATTTGTGAGCGGCATGATGGTCAGTGCCTTTGCAGTAGGTCGATAAGATGACGTCACATACGACCACCCTCAATTGGTTTGGAATCGCTCGCTTAGGTCTGGTGCAAGCCTCCTTGGGTGCGGTGGTGGTATTAACCACATCAGTTTTGAACCGAGTGATGGTCATTGAACTCGCGCTTCCTGCTTTATTACCTGGATTGCTAGTGGCGATGCACTATCTGGTGCAATTTATCCGACCCCGTATGGGTTTTGGGTCGGATCGCAGCGGTCGTTCAACGCCCTGGATTCAGGGTGGGATGTTAGTTCTGGCGAGTGGGGGTGTGTTAGCAGCAAGTGCTGTCGCTCTCATGAGTCGTGATGTCAGTTGGGGTATTGGTCTTGCTTTTATTGCTTTCATGATGATTGGCTTGGGAGTGAGTGCAAGCGGTACTGCCTTACTGGTACTCCTGGCAAAACGCGTGGATGAGAAACGCAAAGCCGCGGCCGCAAGTTGTGTTTGGCTGATGATGATCTTTGGCTTTGCCATGACCGCTGGAATTAGCGGAAAACTGCTCGACCCATTTTCCTTTGAACGCCTCATCATGGTGTCGCTTGGGGTGTCGTGTTTAGCCTTAGTCATCAGCTTCATTGCGCTGCATGGGCTTGAGCCTAAATCATTGGCGCAAGCGGCACAAAACGCCAATGAACCCAAGCTGCGCTTTAAAGAGGCCTTAGCCGAAGTATGGCAAGAGTCCCGAGTGCGCCGCTTTACTGTATTTGTCTTCATTTCGATGTTGGCATATAGCTCGCAAGATTTGATCTTAGAGCCATTTGCAGGTACTGCGTTTGGTTTAACGCCTGGAGAAACGACAAGCCTATCAGGCCTTCAGCATGCAGGCGTGCTTTGCGGGATGCTTTTGTGTGGATTTGTTACGAGTAGAAGTAAGAATCCCAATTTATCATCCTTACGGATGTGGACGGTCGGCGGTTGTATTGCCTCATCGCTCGCCATGTTGAGTTTGGTGATGTCTGGATTAGTGGGCCCAGGTTGGCCATTCTTTAGCACGGTATTTATATTGGGCGTATCCAACGGTGCGTTTTCAATCGCTGCGATTGGCTCCATGATGCAATTTGCTGGCATGGGCAAGGAGCGTCGCGAAGGTGTGCGAATGGGAGTTTGGGGCGCAGCGCAAGCGATTGCCTTTGGTCTGGGTGGCATTTTAGGAACTGGAGCGAGTGATCTTGCGCGTTATTTATTAGGCGACCCAGTGACCGCCTACGCGAGTGTGTTTTTCATTGAAGCCATTTTATTTATGGCTGCTGCCATCTTGTCCTTTTATATCCGACCAATTGAACGAATTACCAAGTCCCAGTCGATTGAATCATCAATCCCTCGTCAGCTTATTTCCCATGGAGGATCATCATGAGTACCCTAGAAACCTTTGATGCAGTGGTCGTTGGTGGCGGGCCCGCGGGGGCGACTGCTGCGGGCGATCTTGCCAAAATGGGGCATACGGTCTTACTACTTGATCGTGCAGGGCGTATCAAACCCTGTGGTGGTGCAATCCCACCCCGTCTGATTAAAGACTTTGAGATTCCCGATGAGTTATTGGTGGCTAAAGCCCGCTCGGCTCGCATGATCTCGCCCAAAAATAATCAAGTGGATATTCCGATTGAGGGTGGCTTTGTGGGAATGGTCGATCGCGATCAATTCGATGAATGGCTTCGAGTCCGAGCAGCCAATGATGGCGCTACGCGTCGCACTGGTATTTTTGAGAAGATCACACGCGATACCGATGGCACTGCAATTGTTCACTATCGGATTCACTCAACGAATCGATCTGAGCCAGAGAAGACCGGCGCAGTCCGAGCGAAGGCGATTATTGGTGCTGATGGCGCGAAATCAGGAGTCGGGCGTCAAGCCATCCCTGGGGCCAAAGATGTGGACTATGTGTTTGCCTACCATGAGATTGTTCGAGTACCCGAGGCACCTCCTCAAGGTTATGACGGATCGCGTTGCGATGTGTTTTATCAAGGGACGCTATCCCCTGACTTCTATGGTTGGATCTTTCCTCATGGCAATACCATGAGCATTGGGACCGGCAGTGCTGACAAAGGGTTTTCATTGCGTGGTGCCGTTGGCCAATTAAAGAAATTGACCAATTTAGAGAACACCGAGCTTCTTCGTCATGAAGGCGCACCGTTACCGATGAAGCCACTTAAAAAATGGGATAACAATCGGGATGTGATTTTAGCTGGCGATGCCGCTGGAGTCGTTGCTCCCGCCTCCGGAGAGGGGATCTATTACGCCATGGTGGGTGGCCGCCTAGCCGCAGAATCGGTGCATGAGTTATTGGTGACAGGAAATGTCAAAGCACTAGCCCAAGCACGTAAGCGTTTCATGAAAGAGCACGGTACCGTCTTTTTGGTACTTGGGATCATGCAACGTTTTTGGTACGGCAACGATAAGCGGCGTGAGCGTTTTGTCAAAATGTGCGAAGATAAAGACGTTCAACGTCTAACTTTTGAGTCGTACATGCATAAGAAATTAGTCCGCAAAGACCCCATGGCCCACATCAAAATCTTCTTTAAAGACATGGCCCACCTTTTGGGTATGGCTAAGGTATGAGTGCAGAATGGTTTGCACACTATAAGCCGATCATTTTTGCTGTTGTTTGGGGTTTAGTGCTCGCATTGGCTGGGGCCTGGGCTACCGATATCGGTGAGTGGTATAAAAGTTTGCAGCAGCCTGCTTGGAAACCGCCCGATTGGGTATTTGGTCCCATGTGGTCCACCATCTTTATTCTTGCGGGCATCGCTTTTGTGATGGCCTATCACCGAGCTCCTAATCAAGAGACCATTCGCATGTTGGTCATTCTCTTTATTGTGAATGGCTTATTTAATTTCATCTGGAGCGTGTTGTATTTTCGGATGGAACGACCGGACTGGGCTCTGATTGAGGCGGTTGGGTTATGGCTTTCTGTATTAGCGATTGTGCTGGCCACCCGTTCGTATTCGCCGATCTCTAGCCTCTTAGTATTGCCATACTTGGCTTGGGTCTCGGTGGCCATGCTTTTAAACTGGACCACGATTCAATTGAACGGCCCATTCGGTCGGGGTTAATAAAAAAGCCAAGCATTGCGCTTGGCTTTTCTCGGGGCAGGGTACTTATTAACCCAAGCTATCCGCCCAAATATTACGAGCCCAACCCCAGGCATAAACACCCTCGAGTTTGGTGGGTTCGGACGATAAGCCACCAGACCCAGGAACAGTCTTGAAGGTCTTATCTTTAGCATCGTACTGGTGGACGCTAGCAACGTGGACCACCTCGTCTGCATTGACGAAGCTATAACAAGTGTTGGTGAGTACAGGTGCTTGATTAATCTCAAAGCCGCCGAGCTCAGCAACCACAGCTGCTGCTGCAACCTTCGCATGCGAGTTCGCCATGTGGCCTGATTTAGGCATTGCTGGCGCAATCTGAATCGAATCACCAAGAACATGAATATCTTTGGCGGCAGTGGATTCAAAGTTGATGTAGTTCACATTGACCCAACGGGCATTCGAGTTGGCAATGCCGGTCTTCACCGCAATATCACCTGCACGCATGAGGGGTAGAACATTCAATACATCAGCCTTAACATCGTTTTGTACATCAAATTTGAGAGTCCTTGTTTTGCTATCAACCTCAACCACGTTGTGCTTGGGGCGGTATTCAATCATGCCGGGATACATCGATGCCCAAGCTTTCTTAAACAGACCGCCCTTGGAGGTCACATCATCATTCGCATCCAAGATCAATACCTTGGACTTGGGCTTAAATTGCTTAAAGTAACTGGCCACTTGGCAGGCCCGCTCATAAGGCCCAGGAGGGCAGCGATAGGGTGCCATTGGGATGGAGATTGCGTAGACGCCACCATCTTTCATAGACTCCAGTTGTTTGCGAAGCAGGACGGTTTCAGCACCAGCTTTCCATGCCTGAACCGTAACCCCTTCTTGGTTGGCCTTATCTAAGCCTTTGATGGTATCCATCATGAGACCAATGCCAGGTGACAGGATTAGCTTGTCATACTTCATTGAGCCGCCGGAGGCAAGACGAATAGTCTTTTGCTTTGGATCAATGGCGGCCACCATATCCTTCACAACCTTAATGCCGTGACGCTTCGTCAAGTTGTCATAGGGGGTTGAGATATTCGAGATGGTGGTATGGCCTCCAATCACGAGATTGGAGAGTGGGCAAGAAATAAACTCAGGATTGGGTTCAATTAAGGTAACTTGGGCGGTATTGTTTGAGAACATCCGCACATACTTGGCAGCGGTTGCTCCACCATAGCCACCCCCAACCACGACCACATTGGCTTTACTGATATTGACAGGAGGACTGCTTGCGCAACCGGCTAATACGCCGAGAGAAGCAGCTGAACTAACACCTAGAAAGTGACGACGATCCATTTTTTTATCCTCAATTATTTTTTGCCAAGTACATTGGAAATGGTTTGAAGTTGCTCATCGGTATAGCCTTTGGCCAACTGATGCATGATGGTGCCAGTTCTGGCGCCGCTCTTGAAGGCCTTGAGTTGGGTGAACATCGCATCGGGCGTTAAATGATTAATTTGTGGCATCCCTGCATTGGGTACGCCAACGCCATTGGTGCCGTGGCAATTAGCACAAGTAGCTGCCAAGGAAAGTTGATTGATATTAGCTGGACTGGTCTGACTCGCGGCAATACCGCTAAAGGTCAGCAAACCTGTGGTGCCAATGCTAAGCCCTACGAGCTTGAGCTGACGTGCAGATGGAAAGTGCATTTTAATAATCTCCATTGGTTTTAATGCGAACAACAAAAAGCTTTAGTGATATTAAATGATTGATGGGCAATATTTAAAAGAATGTCTCACGAATTCAATACTTATTAGTCATAATGATATAACCCAAGGAATCCCCTGGGATTAAGGTTTTCCCTAGGTTTTGTGCAAATCTAATTGGGAAATGAAGAGGCCTATACGCCAGACTAATAAACTAGCGACTATGCAAACGCCCATTTCTATTCCGTCGATTCTGTTTGGGCTCGTTCTAGCATGCATTACTTATCTGTATGGGGTTGATAGTCGCTTTGCTCCCAAGAATGGCGATGAATACCCTTATACCCATATTGTCCGCATGACCAATGCATCCGATGCATGGTTGCCGCTGCAATCAGAAATGATCGGTATTAAAAATACCAAGCCGCCATTGTTGTTCTGGCAGGGCATGCTCTCAAGCGAGCATGGCAATGCATGGTCGCTATTTAATTTGCGCTGGCCCAGTTTGGTGTACACCGCACTCACAGCCCTCCTAATTGGGTTGAGTGCAATAGCGATTAGTAGAAATCGTTCGGTTGGAGTGTTGGCCAGCATCATTTGGCTTGCCTTTTTTAATACCTATCGCTATGGGCGCCCCTACCTGGCCGAGCCCCCAGAGATCTTTTGGCTCTCCCTTCCATTTTTTCTGTTACTCATCGTTGGCAAAAGACTGGCTGACTCTAGATTCTTATTCCCATTAATCACGGGTTTTGCCATTGGTTGCGCATTGCTTTATAAATCGGTGGCCTACATTGTTCCTGCCTGCCTCGTATTATCCCTGTGGTACTGGCAATGGCGCGATCGTCGGGTGATGGAGTACATCCAGCGCGACCTCCTCAAAGTGATCTCGATTGGCCTGATTGCATTAGGCTTATTTGCACTGTGGTTTGTGTTGGATCCGGACCCGCTGGCGATCTGGAATGAGTTCGTGATTGGTGAAAATGCAGGTAAGTTCGCAGCCAGAAATACGAGTTATTTAAAAGACTTCGTCTGGGGTGGGGATAGTGTGGGCATGCTCTTAGTGACCGGAGTGGCTAATGCCGGATTTTTAACATTCGCGGTATTCAACCTCTTTTATCTGGCAATCAGTGATCGCAAGCCAATGAGCACCGAAGAGAAGTTGCTATGGATTTGGATCGCAGTGTTCTTCATTATCTTTTCTCTTCCAAGTCAGCGCTCAGGCCGATATCTGCTACCGATCATGCCAGCGATTGCGATCTTACTGGCTATTCATTGGCAGCAACTCAATCGCTGGACCTTATGGATTGGCTTGGTATTGCAGGGCGTTGTCTTGGTGGCTTTGACATGGCTCTCTTGGAACATCTATCTTTGGTCCTATCCCGTATGGCATTGGTTCTTACTGCTTGGTGCAATCGGCATCGTTCTAGCTGGGCTAGTTCAGACCCGTTTTACCAAGACAGCAACATTACTGGCTTGTTTTCTCACGATGCTGAGTTTAAGTAGTAGCATCATGCCGCTTGATGGCGTGGCAGGGCGGTTTGATACCAAAACCATTACCGCACTCCAAGGTAAAACGGTGTGGTTCCCTTGCGACTTTCGAGCTAAAGACGAGGAGTATCGCTTTTTGATTCCAGGCGCTGAAATTAAGGGCTATCCCGCGAGCGAGGCTAAAAATCTCACCCAGTTGGCTAATCGCTATGCCTATTTTGCAGTTCAGGCCCCGGTGAATACCAAGTTTGCCCCATGCCCCGATTGTGAGGTGATTGGTGAGCGCCTTGAGATGCGTGCCCGACACTCGTCTGATGAGATTAAGGCGATGCTGTTGGGCCAAGTGAGCGACAATCTCTTTGTGAAAGAGTACATCGTGTTTGCCCCATTCAATATCGGTAAAGATACCTCCACCGAGAAAGATGCATGTCGATGATGCGGGTGTTGGCATTTGTATTCTTAGTGGTTGCGATCGCAATGGCGTATTTTCAGTTGGACGATCATCCCGCTTGGGCTGATTTTCAAGTTCCTAGCGAGTCAACCAATACCGATCCAATCCTATCGTCCATTCCAGGCCCATCGAAAACGAAGACCATCGTTAATGCGCCTACATTGCAGGGCTTAGCGGAGTGGTTACCTGATACCACAAGACCCTCGGTGCATGCGGCAAGTGTCATTCCATTAAAAGACGGAAACTGGCGTGCGTTTTGGTTTGCTGGTTCGCGAGAGGGCGCGGCCGATGTGGTGATTCAGAGTGCGGTGTGGGATTCAACAAACAAGCAATGGGGTCCAGCGAGCGTGGTCCTCGATCGAGAGGGTGCGCAAGCAAGTCTCGGACGATACATTGCCAAGCTTGGTAATCCTGTGCCCATGCGCAATATCAATGGGCAATTACAACTTTATGTGGTAGCGGTATCGATCGGCGGTTGGGCTGGTAGCTCCATCAGTGTGATGCATTCGGATGATGATGGATTGACTTGGACTGGCCCAAAACGTCTCATCACTACACCCTTAATTAACCTCAGTACCCTAGTGAAGGGTTCTGGATTTTTGTTTGCCGACGGCACCATGGGAATGCCGGTCTATCACGAGTGGATTGGTAAATACGGAGAGTTATTGCGGCTTGATCCGAGCGGTCAAATGCTTGATAAACGACGCATGACCTCGGGCCGTGGCACTTTGCAACCCATTGTCTTTATTGATGATGCCAAGCATGCGAGCGCTTATTTTCGTCAAGCTCGTCGAACGGGCGCCAAGCAAATTCCGGTGAGCTACACCACTAGCGCTGGTGAGCGTTGGGAGTTAGCGCCTGACTTGGGTCTACCCAATCCGAATGCAGCCATCACTGGAGTGGAGCTATCGGATCGAACTCGTTTGATGGTCTTTAATGATTTAGAACACGGACGTCATCGCTTGGTCCTCGCCGCGTCATGGTCCGGCCAGACACAAGCAGATAGCAGCCAGCCAGCTAAGAGCAACTACTCTCCATGGAAGACGATTGCCGTGCTTGAGGATGAGACGGCCTCAATGACCAACCCCAAGGAAGAGTTTTCCTATCCCTATATGAGTCTGAATCAACAAGGCCAAGTCTTGCTGGTCTATACCTGGAATCGCAAGCGAATTAAGTCGATTCTTTGGGATGCTGGTAACTTACAGTCGTATCTCCAGCATATAAAAGCAGAAACGGATCAAACCCCATGACCTTGGCTACCCTCATTCATCAGCTGCCGCTCATCGAGATCAGTCTTGTGACGAGCATTATTTGCTTACATCTAGTTCGCTCCATACTCAATAAGGCTCATGGCTTGATTGCGGGCTTGTTCTTTGTCACCATTGCATCACTCGTTTTATTGGCCCCATTCGCTGCAATTGGTGCACCTTGGAACTTACCGTTTGCAGCTTACATTCGTGGCGTGACTGGCGATTTGAGTATTTTGAGTCTGTTGCTAATTTTATTTACATGGAGTGGATGGAGTGCATTTCGAATCGCAAGCGTGACCCCAATACTGATTGCAGTGATAGCTATCCTGTTTTATCCATTTGCTTTGGGACTTACCTTTTTTGACACCTACGCTTGGGGTTACCACTCTAGCGTTTTTGCAGGAACTGTTTTGTTGATCGCCGCAATTTATTTCTTTGCCAAGCACTCCTGGGAAGCTCTGATGTTATCGATTGCCGTGATTGCTTGGTCCATTCACTGGCATGAGTCGAATAATTTATGGGATTACCTCTTAGATCCGTTTCTCGCTGCCTGGGCAATTGGATTAAGTATTCGATGGGTGATTTGGGGCAGACCCAAACAAAATGATCTGGATGGATGGGGCATCGATGCAAGTCTGATGGCGCGTCGCAAACGCGGTCGGATGTTTGGCTAATGCCCAAATAAAAAGGCCGGTTTGCACCGGCCTTGGAATCATTGAAAGTCCAACAAATTAATCAGGAATGTTGGCTTTACGAATGATCGGACCCCAACGGTTGATCTCGGCATCCAAGTGAGCTTTCAGCGACTCACCGTTTTGCTTCGCAACGGGAACGATATCAATGTTCGAGGAATCCAAGCGAGCCTTCAGATCAGGATCGGTCAACGCCTTCTTGAGAGCAGCATTAAGTTTCTCGAGAACTGGTTTTGGTGTGCCAAGGGGAGCATAAATACCATGCCATACCTTCACATCAAAGCCTTTCATGCCTTGCTCATCCAAGGTTGGAACATTGGGGAGGGCGGAAAGACGCTTAGGAGTAGTTACGCCATAGACCTTCACCTTGCCGTCTTTAATGAACGGAATGGTTTGGGTGGTTTGGTCGCACAAAATGTTAACTTGACCACCAACTAAGTCAGTCAAGGCTGGGCCTGTACCTTTGTAAGGAACGGTTGTCACGCGCACACCCAAACGGCTCTGAAAAATCAATCCGCACAATTGAGATACGGCGCCAGGACCTGCATTAGCCATGGTCACCTTGTCTTTATTAGCGCGAATGTAGGCCTCAAGCTCTTTGAAGTTGTTAGGTGGGAAGTTTTTGCTACCTAAGAGCACCATTGGTACGTCAGCAACTTGACCGATGTACTCAAAGTCTTTGAGGGGGTCATAGGGAAGCTTGTCATATAGAGCTTGAGCAGTAGCCATACCCATGTGATGGATATAAATGGTGTAACCATCGGGTTTGGATTTGGCAACTTTTGCAGAAGCAACAGTACCACCTGCACCAGGAACGTTTTCAACAACAACCGATTGACCCAAGGATTTACTCATTTGGGTTGCCAATAGACGAGCAATGGTGTCGGTTGGGCCACCAGCAGCAAATGGGACCACGAGGCTAATTGGTTTATCAGGGTATTTTTGTGCGTTTGCAGTGCCGCTTAACAACACACCAGCACCCATCACCGCAGCAAGTAATGCATTCAAAGGTTTTTTCAAGTTCATTCAAAAGTCTCCGTTAGGGATAAAGCAAACGCCATTTTGCCATGGTTTTGTGGCTGTAAACCTAGGGATTACCAGCCAAACTTAGGATGCGGCGCGCCAACATGACAACTGGCCGATCGATCATCTTGCCATCCACCTTGGCGGCTTGCCCCCCAGAGGCTTGATCTGCTGCAATCACCCGTTGGGCCCAGTCGATCTCTTGGGGATTGGGAGTAAATGCTTGTTTCACAACAGGTATTTGCTTCGGATGAATGCATAACTTGGCGCCAAAGCCAAAGCGTCTAGCTTTTTGTGCATGTGCAAAAATAAGAGCTGTATCGGTCGTCGATTGAGTAACCCCATCGATTGGTGGGGCTATCTGCGCTAATTTTGAGGCCAAAGTCATCATAAATCTGGCGGTATCTAGTTCCGTTTCATTCTCATCGCAGCTGATGCCAAGCTCAACTTGCATATCAAAGTTGCCGAGCGCAAGTCGTAATACCTGCTGCGAACTTGCGATGTCATTCAAATGATGTAGGCCCAGCGGGGTCTCGATCATGGGAATGAATGCGGTGTTGGGGAGCTCTTCGGCAGCGCCATTGATATGATCGCGCGTCTCCGTTTTGGGGATCATCAGGCATGGTGCTTGCAACTCTTTGAGTAATACCAAATCCGCTGCATAAAACGGTGAACCTGGTGCATTACAACGGACCACCAGCCGCTCTTTATCAGAGTCTGAAATCGATGACCAATGTTGTTTGAGTAGTTCGCGCGCTTTGGGCTTGTCGTCTAGACCAACCGCATCTTCTAAATCAATGATGACGCCTTGCGCTCCACTGGCAAATGCTTTGCTGTAGCGCTCCGGTTGATTCGCTGGAACAAACAAGAAGCAACATGCATCACTTAGCGGTAAGTGGGGGAGGTTCATGGCAGCAATCCTTATTTAGAAAAAATAAACGGGACAGCACTTGCCCGACGAATATCAAATAGCAATGCAATAGCTTCGCGCATCTCGGGTTCAGTGGCACCACCACTAAAAGCAGCTAAACGTAGGGCTTTTTCTTGAATTTCCGCTCGCGATAGCGTATTACCTGGATCACCTTTAGGCTCATCGACGCGACCTTCATAAATACGACCATTTTTAAGATAGACCTTGACCTTACCAATCCAGCGCTGCGGATAAGCTTGATCAACCTCGGGATCTAAAACCATACTCACCCGATTACGTAGGGCACGAATCTCGGGATCATGAAAGTGTTTGGCGAACTCATCGAGACCAGCAAATTGATATTTACAAATTAGCGCTAGAACCGTGCCCATTGAAAATTTGGACTGATGTAAGGTAGTTGCCTCACTGGCGGGTCCAAGAACATCGATCGCGCCCTGATGGACCAGGGTCTCGATGCGGTCAATCTCATTCATCTGCACAGCGTGTTTCTGAATCACTTGCAATAAAGCATCTGCTGCGGGATGAGTATGACGACACGAGGCATGATATTTGAACGAGGTCTCCGCCAAACACCAACGCGAGCCTAGTCGATCAATTAATTTTTCAGGATTGGCATCGGTTGATGTGCCTGCTGCAAGACCTTGAACGCCCTCGAGTATTTTCTGGGCACCAGTAAATCCAGCTTGTGCCAAGTAGGCGGACATCAGGCCAGTGGCGCTGGCATGCGCAGTATGCAGCTGCTTGGAATCCGCAGCATCACGCAAGAACTCCCAAAGGCCAGCCGATTGCGTACCAGCCGAACCAAAGGCATGCAGCATTTGCTCCGGACTCAACTTGAGCAAACGACCGACAGTTGCGGCAGCCGCTAAGGTACCAGCGGTACCCGTAGTATGAAAAATTTTGTAGTGGGAGCGGCCCAAGAATTCACCGACTCTAATGCCGACCTCGTAGCCAACCACAGCAGCGGTTAAGAACTCACGGCCACTCAGTTGTTTGGCCTGCGCAAGCGCTAATGCCGCTGGAAATACGATGGTTCCTGGATGAAAGACCGAGCCGTTATGAACATCGTCTTGTTCAACGACATGCGATGCTGCGGCATTGGCTAAGCACGCAAGAAATGGACTCGATATCGAGCGCGATACAATGATTTCTGCGGATCCGGCAGCCGCAGGTTGCGAGACTGGTCCCATCGATTGGGCAAATTGCGTAATGATCTCAACTGGTTTTGCACCTTTGCCGCCAATCGCAGAAGCAAACCAATCGACTAATAAATCTTCCGCCCGTGAAATGACATCTTCGGGAATGTCTTCAAATTGCAATTGGCTTGCAAAGCACGCAAGTTCAGCAGAGTAATGAGTCGTCATCGCTATTTGCTCAATACTGCTTTGGCTTGCATCGTTAGCCAACCCTCATGATCTTCTGCCCAGACCCGCAAGGTTTGACCGCTCGGATCATCACCATCTAACGCGGCATTCACTTTCATGAGATGGATGTCAAAAGTTGGACGAATTGCTCTGAACTCGAAGGATTGCAGCTTTCTGCTGGGGTGATGCTCTCTAACTAGATCCACTAAGAGCGTGGCGATCAAAGGGCCGTGCACGATCAAACCTGGGTAACCTTCCTCTTGGGTGACATAACTGCGGTCGTAATGAATACGGTGTCCATTAAAGGTGAGTGCGGAGTAACGAAACAAAAGAACTGGATCGGGATTAATCACCTTGGTCCACTGCGCATCGCGAGGGGCGGGTGTTGGAGCTGGTGGTTTCTCATCAGGACTTGGGGCTGCTCGGTACACAATGTCATGCTCTTCAGTTAAAGCAAGCCCTTTTTGATTGGAGATTTGATGTTCAACCAGGACAAACAGCAAATCACCAGTTCGTCCTGATTTGTGAGTGACCGACTTAATCGTGGATACGCGCTCGATCGCATCACCAATTTGCAGTTCACCCACCCAACGCAGTCGACCACCGGCCCACATGCGACGTGGCAGTGGCACGGGTGGCAAGAAGCCTCCGCGCTTGGCATGACCATCCGGACCAATTTCGGACTGTTGAGGATGTGGCAAAAAATACAACCAGTGCCATAGCTCTGGCAAAAAGATACCCGGTTTTGGCTCGGGATCATTGCGGTCGAGGGTTGCAGAAAGAGCGCGGTAAGGTGCGGCGGTCACTTGATCTGGATAACGCTCGGATTTACCAATCCACTCTTGGAGATGGGATAGTGTGGCTTCGTCGATTCTCATGACACCATTATGCCAAGTTTGGCATCAGGCTTATCGATCAATATCTAGGAAAACAGCCCACCATTGGCAGCAAACAGAATACCCAAAAGTCCCGCTAGACCTAAGGTACGAATGACACCCCATTGGAGTCGTAGCATCAGAACTAAAGACGCCAAACAAATGAGAAGTGCAAATACCGATAAACCACCCGAGAAGCCCTTCGGAAAAAATACCTGATAGGCAAAGAACACCCCAAGGTTGGCAATCACACCAACCACCGCTGCGCTGATCGCGGTCAGTGGTGCGGTAAAGCGTAAATTACCGTGGGTTGATTCAATCAAAGGGGCACCTAAAAAAATAAATAAGAACGATGGCAAAAAAGTAAACCAGGTCGCCACGCAAGCCCCCAGTACTCCTCCCCAAAAACCGAGGCCACCCAAGACCGTGTCATTAGCAAACCCTGCCAGAAAGCCCACAAAAGCAACCACCATGATGAGCGGCCCTGGTTTGGTCTCACCCAAGGCCAAGCCATCCATCATTTGTGGGGCTGTTAACCATTGGTAATGTTCTACAGCACCTTGAAAGACGTAAGGCAGGACTGCATACGCGCCCCCAAAGGTTAGGAATGCTGCTTTGGTAAAAAACCAAGCCAATTGTGGATAGAGCGATCTCCAACCCTCAATCAGAATCAAAACGACTAGTGGGATGAGCCACAATAAAACCCCAATGCTTAAATGTCGATAAAGACGACTTGCATTATGGCGAGCATGCTCTGGAGTAGGGGTGTGATCACCAATGAGAGCTTGAATACCAGAGTTACTGCGATGAGATGGTGTGTGGGCCTGATGCGCGAAAAGAGATGGGTGGCGTTGACCTAACCAAAATCCAAAGAGTCCTGCGCTCACAATAATGAGTGGGAATGGAACATTAAAAACAAAGATGGCGATAAAGGATAGGAAGGCAAGCCAGGCCAGTATGGCATGACGAATACTGCGTTTTGCAATGCGGATGACCGCCACGATCACAATCGCGGTCACCGCCGGTTTGATTCCCTCAAACAGCGCAGCAATCAAAGGGGTTTGACCAAACTCCAGATAAATCCATGAGAACGCAATCAGAATCAAGAGCGAGGGCAGAATAAATAAGGTGCCCGCCAGAATGCCACCCCAGGTTCGATGCATCAGCCAACCTAAATAAGTAGCTAATTGCTGAGCCTCTGGGCCAGGTAGCAGCATGCAGTAATTAAGGGCATGCAAAAAACAACGCTCGGAGATCCAACGTTTTTTCTCGACCAGTTCATCATGCATCATGGCAATCTGAGCGGTCGGCCCGCCAAAACTAATAAACCCGAGCTTGAGCCAGTACGCTAATGCCTCTCTTAGCGGTATTTGTGGCAGAGATTGATCTGAGGAAGTGATTTCTAAACCTCATCCATGCCACCAACCACTTGGCTAAAGCCGTTGTCGACATAAATAATCTCAGCGGTAATACCGCTAGCTAAGTCGGATAGCAAGAATGAGGCTGCATTACCAACATCATCCACTGTCACATTGCGTCGCAGAGGAGCCGTTTTTTCAACCGCATCTAGAATTTTTCCAAACCCTTTAATGCCCGAGGCGGCGAGAGTTTTAATCGGACCAGCTGAAATACCATTGACCCGAATGCCTTTGGGTCCCAGTGAGCCTGCTAAATATCGAACCGATGCCTCGAGGGATGCTTTGGCTAGCCCCATGGTGTTGTAGTTGGGAACGTTACGCATCGAACCTAAATAAGTTAGGGTAAGAAGGGCGGCATTCGGGCTTAACATGGGGAGCGCTTCTTTCGCCATTGCCGGAAAGCTATACGCTGAGATATCGTGCGCAATCTTGAATGCTTCCCGACTTAAACCCTCCAGAAAATCTCCAGCAATTGCCTCACGGGGTGCAAATCCAATTGAGTGCACAAAGCCGTCAAATTGGGGCCAGGATTTTCCAAGATCTTCAAACAGAGCATGGATCTGTTCGTCGCTACCCACATCGCAGTCAAAAATGAGTGAGCTATTGAATTCTTTAGCAAATTCTGTGATGCGGTCCTTAAAGCGTTCGCCCACATATGTAAATGCCAGTTCTGCACCCTCGCGGTGGCAGGCCTTGGCAATGCCATAGGCGATTGAGCGGTTGGAGAGGAGTCCGGTAATGAGGATGCGTTTACCGCTTAAATAAGCCATGATGAGTCCTTTACTTCAAAATTGATTTGCTATCTACAATTGTTGCATATGCTAAGCCAATTACCCCTGCGATCATTACCAAGCCAATTTGGGGCGCATTGGCGGTCTCTTTTGATCACGCTACTGTGCTCAATGCTCATTTTCCCTCTGGGAGTCGAGGCCGCTCAGGGCATCGCGCAATATGGCAAACCCAAATATGCCGATGGTTTTGCCCATTTTGACTATGTCAATCCGAATGCGCCACGCGGTGGAACACTCACGCTACCCAATCCAGACCGCCGCACCAGTTTTGATAAGTTCAACCCCTTCACCTTGCGGGGTGTGACTGCCCCTGGCATCGGTGCTTTGATGTTTGAGTCATTGGCGGTGAGTAGTGCAGATGAGGTCTCGAGTGTCTACGGCTTAATCGCCGAAGATATAAAAGTAGCACCAGATCAGATGTCGGTGACCTTTCGTTTAAGACCTGAGGCGCAGTTCTCCGATGGCAGTCCGATTTTGGCTGACGATGTCAAACACAGTTTTGATACGCTCATGAGCAAACTTGCCAATCCGCAGTACCGCACCATTTACGCCGATGTCAAACAGGCGGTGGTGGTATCGGAGCGAGTGATTCGGTTTGACTTTAAGACCCGCAATAGCGAGTTACCTTTGATGGTCGGCGGTATACCTGTTTTTTCTAAGAACTGGGGCAAGAAAGCCGACGGCAGTCATACTCCCTTTGACAAGATTACCTTTGAACATCCAATTGGTAGCGGCCCTTACTTAATTGAGTCCTATCGCGCAGGTAAGTCGATGATCTACAAGCGTAACCCGAACTACTGGGGCAATAAGGTGAATGTGCGGGTGGGATTCTTTAATTTTGATCGGATTGTTTACAAACTGTATAGCGATGATGCAGTGCGCTTAGAGGCATTTAAAGCAGGTGAGTTTGATGCGCTTGTGGAGTACCGCGCTAAAAATTGGGCGAAGAGTTATGTGGGCCCTAAATTTAATAATGGCACCCTAATTAAAAAAGCATTTCCAAATCACAACGGTGCTGGAATGCAGGGTTTTGCGATGAACTTGCGTCGTCCTATTTTTCAGGATGTACGAGTTCGCAAAGCTCTTGGATATGCATTGGATTTCGAATGGCTCAATCGCCAACTCTTCTACGATCAATACAGTCGGATTGAAAGTTATTTTCAGAACAGTGATTTGAGTGCTAACTACCAGGGTGAGACCGTGCCCACCGCCGCTGAACTCAAACTCCTAAAACCCTTACAGGCGAAGTACCCTCAATTTGTACCCGAGGCAGTGTTTGGGGCAATGCCGCCAGCACCGAGTACCTCACCGCCCAGTAGTTTGCGTAGCAATCTTCGCAAGGCGAAAGAGCTATTGGCAGAAGCTGGGTGGACCTATCGCGATGGTGCGCTCCGTAATGCAAAAGGGGAGGTATTCCGTTTTGAAATTGTCGAAGATGGCCCGTTCTTTCTGCGGATTCTGACCGCGTATGTACGTAATCTTGAGAAGTTAGGAATCAAAGTAGATATCCGCACCAGCGACTTTGCGCTTCATCAAAAACGCATGGATGACTATGATTTTGATATGACCACCATTCGCTTTCCCGACACCCAAAGCCCTGGGAATGAACTCTACGATCGCTATGGAAGTGCGGCAGCTAAAGAGAGAGGTTCTGATAATGTCATTGGCGTGCAATCACCGGTCGTGGATGCATTGATTGATGCGATTGTGCGGGCTGAAACGAGGGAGCAGTTGCAAGCCGCAACCCGTTCACTCGACCGCGTGCTGTGGAACAGCTACTATGTAGTGCCGCATTGGTACAGTGCAACCCATCGCATTGCATACCGTAAAGAAATGGGCTACCCCAATCCGCCCTTGTATTACTCAGCCGAATCATGGATTTTGTCAACCTGGTGGTTACAGGAGGCGCGCAAATGAGCTCCGAGATTCTGATCTACATCATTAAGCGGGTTTTGCTCATGATCCCCACCTTGCTTGGGGTTTTAACTCTGACTTTTGCAGTGGTGCAATTTGTTCCTGGTGGGCCTGTCGAGCAGCTGATGCTCGAACTTAAGGGTAAGGGCGATGCAGCGGTCGGTGGTGAGTCCTCGGGAGGTGGCGTGACCTATCGTGGACGTCAAGGGGTGGATGCCGAACGGCTTGAGCAAGTCAAAGCCTTATATGGGTTTGATAAACCTCCGCTTGAGCGCTACTTCATGATGCTCAAACGCTTTGCGCAATTTGATTTGGGACAAAGCTACTACCAACACAAAAGCGTTTGGGATTTGGTGATCTCAAAGCTACCTGTCTCGATCAGCATTGGTCTTTGGACTTTCTTTATCAGTTATTTAGTGTCGATTCCCCTGGGGATTGCTAAAGCGGTCCGCGATGGCACGCGTTTTGATCGCGTCACCAGCACGATGATTTTGGTGGGCTATGCGATCCCGGGATTTGTCCTGGGGGTATTGCTATTGGTACTCTTTGGCGGAGGAAGTTTTCTGCAAATCTTTCCTCTGCGCGGCCTGACCTCCGATAACTGGAGTGAGCTTAGTTTGATTGGCAAAGTGTTGGATTATCTATGGCATTTGGTCTTGCCCATCACCGCGTCCGTGCTAGGTAGCTTTGCAGTGATTACGATGCTTACGAAAAATTCTTTTTTAGAAGAGATTCGTAAGCAATATGTCTTAACCGCCCGAGCAAAAGGGGTGAGTGAGAACAAGGTGCTGTGGAAGCATGTCTTTCGGAATGCCTTAATTCCTCTGATCACTGGATTTCCTGCCGCATTTATTGGCGCCTTCTTTGCTGGCTCACTCTTAATTGAAACCCTGTTCTCTCTCGATGGCTTAGGTTTACTTTCCTATGAAGCAGTGATGCGCAGAGACTACCCTGTAGTGTTTGGCACGCTCTATCTGTTTACCTTAATAGGTCTAATTACAAAGTTAATTTCTGATCTTTGCTATGTGCTGGTCGATCCCCGTATCCAATTTGGCTCTGGGGGTGGATCGTGAGCAAATGGCTGCGCTTTAAAGCGAATCGCTTGGGCTATGTCAGCTTATGGATATTCTCGATCCTGTTTGGTTTGAGTTTATGCGCAGAGTTGATCGCGAATGACAAACCTTTAGTGGTGCGCTACGAGGGTAAGTTCTATTTCCCCTTAGTCAAAAATTATCCAGAGACCGTCTTTGGGGGCGACTTTGCTACGCGCACCGATTATCTCGATCCGGATATTAAAAAGAATATTACCGATGGATCGAACTGGGGCATTTACCCCCTCATCCCCTATAGTTTTGAGACCCTCAATTACTTTGCCAAAGAGCCCAATCCAGCAGCACCCTCGGCGGAGAACTGGTTAGGTACCGATGATCGGGGGCGTGATGTATTGGCACGCCTCATCTATGGATTTCGTTTATCCATTCTGTTTGGCATCGCGTTGACTGCAGTGGGTGTAGCGGTTGGAGTACTCACCGGCGCATTGATGGGATTTTTTGGGGGACGCTTTGATCTCATAACCCAACGCATCATTGAGATTTGGTCAGCGATGCCCGAGTTATATCTGCTTATTATTTTTGCTTCGATCTTTAACCCTAGCGTGCTCTTACTGATTATTTTGTTAGCGGCATTTGGATGGATGGGTTTATCCGACTACGTGCGTGCCGAGTTCTTTCGTAATCGCGCTCTTGAGTATGTGCGTGCGGCCAAAGCCTTGGGACTGACAAATGCCCAGATTATGCGGCGGCATATCTTGCCAAATAGCTTAACCCCTGTCATTACTTTTTTACCGTTTCGGATGAGTGCGGCGATTCTGTCACTCACGAGTTTGGATTTCTTGGGATTGGGAGTGCCTCCTGGAACTCCTAGCTTGGGGGAGTTGCTATCGCAGGGTAAGGCAAACCTTGATGCCTGGTGGATTTCGGTGTCGACCTTCGTAGTGCTCGGGGGCACCTTGCTCTTATTAACATTTATGGGCGAGGCATTGCGAGATGCCTTTGATTCTCGCAAGAGCAACCCGTTAACAGGGGCGCGCGTATGAGCTTATTGCGCTATGAGCAACTCTCAATCTCATTTGGTACTGGGCGACGAGAGAAGTATGCCGTTCGTGAACTCGATCTGAGCATTGCGCCAGGTGAGCGCATTGCCTTGGTTGGTGAATCCGGTTCCGGAAAAACACTCTCCGCACTGGCGCCGCTGCGCCTCACCCCAGAAGGTGCTCGTCTGCAGGGCCGGATTCTCTGGCAACGCGAGGATGGCACAGAAGAAAATCTATTAGATTTATCGATTGAGCGTATTCGGGAGGTTCGGGGGCGGGAGATTGCGATGATCTTTCAGGAGCCAATGACCGCGCTCAATCCCTTGTTTACCATTGGCAATCAAATTGTTGAAGCAGTTCAGGTGCATGAGCCCTTAATGCCTTTGGAGGAATGCCGCCAGACTGCCATTACGCTTCTGAAGAAAACCGGGATCCCGCAAGCAGAAGAGCGTTTTTATGCCTATCCCCATCAGTTATCGGGCGGTCAGCGTCAACGCGCCATGATTGCGATGGCGTTGGCATGCAAACCACGTTTGTTGATTGCCGATGAGCCAACCACTGCTTTGGATGTGAGTTTGCGTCTCCAGATTTTGGATTTACTGCGCGATCTGCAAGAAGAGGCCAAAGAGCGGGGTGGCATGGCGATTCTATTAATCACGCATGACCTCAATTTAGTGAAGCATTTTGCAAACCGGGTAGGGGTCTTAAATCAGGGGTGTCTGGTGGAGGCTGGATCAACGCATGAAGTTTTCTCGCACCCCACGAATCCTTACACGGAGCAATTGGTTAACAGTCAGCCTGAGCGTGAACTGCTACCGGTAGTGCCATTGGCCCCCGTTTTATTAACCGCTCATCAATTAAGTGTCTCTTACCCGCAATCCAATTTTGCTAGTGGTGGCTTGCGCTGGCGGGATTGGTTTAGTAAAGCGAAGCGCCATCAAGTCCTCAAGCCCTTAAGTCTTGAACTCAAACAAGGGCAAACGATTGGTGTGATTGGTGAATCTGGTTCTGGGAAAACAACCTTGGCCATGGCCATTCTGGGATTGCTTGGAGAGACAAGGGCCAAGGTGGAGGGTGATGTCTCGGTCTTGGATCAATCGTGGTCAACGCTAACTCCAATTGAGCGTCGTGCAATGCGCGCCCATTTGCAGGTGATTTTTCAGGACCCCTTTGGTTCATTATCACCACGCATGACTATTTTTGAGATTGTGTCCGAGGGTTTGAGTGTTCATCAACCGCATTTGTCTTATGGCGAACGGGAGACCAGGGTGGTTGAGATCTTGCGTGAAGTTGGTTTGGATCGTTCCGCTCTCCAGCGCTATCCCCATGAGTTTTCTGGTGGGCAGCGCCAACGAATTGCGATTGCGCGCGCACTGATTCTGAAGCCACAAATACTGGTACTCGACGAACCCACTTCGGCCTTGGATGTTTCAATCCAAAAACAGGTCTTAAAGTTGCTTAGTGAACTTCAAAAGAAGTACAACCTTGCCTATCTCATCATTAGTCATGATCTCGCGGTGATCCGGGCAATGTCACATGAACTCATGGTGTTGCGCTCTGGAGAAGTGGTGGAGTATGGCGAGACTGAGGCGATGGTTCGTGATCCCAAAGAGCCCTATACCAAAGCATTATTTAAGGCGGCGGAGCTGACCTAGAAATAAAAATCGATATAAAACAATTACTTAAGAATCAATATTCGGGATGAACTTGCTTTCCCTTTTGGTTCGGTTTTGCTAGAATCCATTCATGCCTATTCGTAAGCACATGATCCGTTTACCTTTTCAATTCCTAACCGCCATGGTTTTGGGTGGATTGGTATCGATTGCCAGTGCTAACACTGCTACAGATACAGTAGCTAAAGAGGCCCCAAAACCAGAAGTTCGGATTGAGGGCAATTCTTCCTACTTTGCACGCTTTACCCATCAGGTGGTGGATTCGGTATCCACCAAAACCGAAGCCCTGATTAATGAGGCGATGCAATTAATTGGGGTGCGATATCGCTGGAATGGTGATTTGCCACAATCCGGTTTGGACGCGAGTGGCTTTGTGCGATTTGTGTTTAAAGATAAATTGGGTTTTTTGCTCCCACCTAAGTCCTCGCAAATGAGTAAAGTGGGTAAACCCATTTCTCGGGAGGAGTTAGAGCCCGGTGATTTGGTGTTCTTCAATACGATGCGCCTCACCTTCTCACACGTTGGTATTTATGTGGGCGATAACAAATTCATTCACTCCCCATCAAAGGGTTCAGCAGTCCGAGTTGATGACTTAGCAAGTGCCTATTGGGATAAGCGCTTTGATGGCGCAAGACGCTTAGATGGAACTGATGAGTTAAGCAATGCTGAGCGTAATGCCCTCATTCAGGAAGCAAAAAAGTTACGCGCTCAGCCACGTAAGCTTTAATCCTATTTCAATCCTCGTAGCTTTTCTTTAATCTCACCCACTTTTTCTTGAGCGGCGAGCTCGCCAGCGAGGATAGCGGCGTTACGCGCTCTAAAGTCAGCACTTCCCATCTGCTTAAGTTGAGGCGTAATCACAATATCTGCCTTTGCTAACTCGTATTGATTGATGCTCTGCTGCATGATGCTGATGGTCTGTTGCAATAAACCAAGCGTGCCCGTGGCATTAAATGCGCTCGCATCGGAAGAAATATTGACGGCAATCACAAAAGTGGCACCCATCTCATGCGCATAACGGACGGGCACGGGAGCGACTAATCCGCCGTCGACATATTCACGTCCTTGAATCAGTGCGGGCTGAAAGACCCCGGGCACAGCGCAGGATGCCCGCACCGCTAGACCGGTATCGCCTCGACGAAAAAGAACGCCTTTACCGGTTTGTAATTCCGTGGCAACAATTCCGAGTGGCAGGGTCATTTGTTCGATGGATCGATTCTGGACCTCGCGATTGACCATGCTTTGCAATGCATCGCCTTTGATTAATCCACCAAAGCGCCCGGCAAAGGGGTAGGCCCAGTCTGCAAGGGCTGCCTCATCTAAATTGAGCCCAATCCGATTGAGCTCCAGTCCGCTATAACCAGAGGCATATAGAGCGGCAATTACGCTTCCTGCGCTTGAACCTACCACGAGATTGGGACGAATTCCTTGAGCCTCGAGGGCCTTAATTACTCCAATATGTGCAAAACCCCTGGCAGCACCAGAGCCAAGAACCAGTGCAATGACTGGGGGTTTAGGGCTGTCACGAAACATGCTGCACCCGGGGAGGGTGCTGATTCCAGCAAGACCTAAGCCTTGAAAAAACAAGCGACGATTTGGAGAAAATAAGGACATTTGGCTATTGTATTGACCCTACCCTATAATGGAGTAACAGGTGTAAATTGCTTCGCAAGCGACTTGACCTCCTTGGATCGCTGGCCTTTTCCCATAATAAGAATTGCTGTGAGTGATGCCGGCGCAGTCCATAAACACCCCAACCTTTTTTGACGATTGTGAATAAGCCTCTAAACAGCCTAGCTGTTTGATACAACATATGGATAACGATCACTACAAGCGGGTCATCGAGACCGCCTTAATTTGCGCCCAAGAACCACTAACGGTGAATGAGCTAAGCCGACTCTTTGTGGATCCGCCTTTGGCTAATGCAGACCTGCAGAATATTTTGTTGGAAATTCAGAAAGAGTGGCAAGACAAGGGGATGGAGCTGGTTAGCATTGCAACGGGCTGGCGTTTCCAGAGCCGCCTTCAGATGCGCGAGTATTTGGATCGTCTCACCCCAGAAAAGCCACCAAAGTATTCAAGGGCAGTGCTTGAGACCTTAGCGATCATTGCCTATCGTCAGCCTGTCACTCGAGGAGAAATTGAGGAAGTGCGTGGCGTGGTTGTGAGTAGTAATGTGATGCGTCAGTTGGAAGATCGTGGCTGGGTGGAAGTGGTTGGTCATAAAGAGACGATTGGTCGACCAGGCCTTTATGCCACCACCAAACAATTTTTAGACGATTTGGGTCTAAAAGATTTGCAAAGCTTACCAATGCTCGAGGATGGCTCCATATCCGCAGAAGCATTAGGACAAGCCGTAATTGAGTTTGATGCCGATGCCACGGTGGAGACCGTTATTCCGCTTGAGTCGTCCACTGAGAGTTCTGAGAATGACAAGTCCTGAAAACGATTCTTCCCAAGTAAGTGCCATCCCAGATACAGCCGATGGCCCAATTTCGCGAGACGAGGGTGGTGAGCAACGCAAAGATCGGGGTCCGCGGCGGTTTAATAAATTCAATAACAAATCCCGTCCAGGCAAGTTCAACAAAAATAAGCGTCACTCCGGAGGTTCCGCAAATGAAAATCCGAAGGCAGCTGCATCAGCCTCTCCTGAGTTAATCGCCGAGACCGAGGCCTTATTTGCAGCTGTGGTCTCCGGGGAGTTTGATGCTGCTCTTGAAGCCCCTGAGCCTGTAGAGGCCGTTCGTGATGATCCTGCAGAGATATCGCATGAGGCTGGTGTTGAGCGGCGTGCCGGTAAGGCGGGCGAGGAGGAATCTGAGGAGCCTGAGTCTTTAAGTGATCTTGAGCGTCTGCAATTTGCGAGCGTTGATGAGTTACCCCTGAGTTTGCGCGATGAGGTCTGGTCTGATCTCGATGGTTTAGATGATGATGCAGATGATGAAGATACGGTTAAGCTTCACAAGGTCTTGGCTGACGCAGGAATGGGATCGCGTCGCGAGATGGAAGATCTAATTATTCAGGGTCGCGTCTCGGTCAATAGTATGCCGGCCCACATTGGGCAGCGCGTTGGCCCCAGCGATATTGTTCGTATCAATGGTAAGGTCGTGCATCGCAAGATCCCGACGAAGCCCCCTCGTGTGATTCTGTATCACAAACCCGCTGGAGAAATTGTGAGTCAGGCTGACCCCGAAGGACGCCCCAGCGTGTTTGATCGCTTACCAAAACCTCGCCAAGGCCGCTGGATTGCTGTAGGCCGTTTGGATTTCAACACCGAGGGACTGCTTCTCTTCACGACCTCAGGAGAACTCGCTAATCGCTTAATGCATCCACGTTATGGGGTTGAGCGTGAATACGCGGTGCGTATTTTGGGTGAGCTATCGGCGGAATCTGCCGAACAATTAAAAACAGGTATCACGCTTGATGATGGACAGGCGCGTTTCTTGCGTTTGAGTCAAGGCGGTGGTGATGGCGCGAATCGTTGGTACTCAGTTGCATTGACCGAAGGGCGTAATCGTGAAGTGCGTCGGATGTTTGAGGCAACTGGTCATGTGGTGTCGCGTCTGATTCGAACCCGTTACGGTATTTTTATGTTGCCACCGCGTTTGCGTCGCGGGAAGTGGGAAGAGGTGCCGATGGAGAGCGTGGCGCAACTGATGCGGATGGCTGGTCTGAAGCTGCCCCAGAATATGGCAAAAGATAAAGGTCAGTCTCAGGGTCGATCCTCGCGAATGGACCCAGTGAGCGATCCCAACTTTCAGCCTGATCCCATGCAAACCTCCGTATCGTATTGGGGATCCAAGGAGGCGCTCACGCTAGCCACTCACCATGGGCATGGGGTATCGCACTTACCTGGTCAAGGTCGAGGTGCAAATGGTGGTGGAGGGCGCGGCGGCTTTGGGCAAAAACCCTCGCACTCCAGAGGAGGCAAATCGGGCTCACCCCGCTCGAAGGGTCAAAAAGTTCATCACGCCAGTGGCTTTAGTGCCCCAGCGGGCAATAGCACTGGGGGTCAGCGGCGACCCAATAAGGGTAAGCCGTTCAAGGGCCCACGCAAGCCCCGAAATTCAGGTGAAAGTTTCTGATTTCTCAGTGATTTTTCTGATTCAGGTATAATTCACACATACACCGGCTGATGTTGACATCAACGTAGGCTGGCCTGTTCTGGTAATGAGGAATATGGGCTTGTAAGCCCATTTTTTTTTGCCAAATGCGTTGTAAATGCAGTTTTATAACAGCGGTTGATTTGTGGGGAAGATGTGAAAGAACAGCAGATTATTTCTGCCGAGGTGCGTAATTTGGGCTACTCGCTCGTTGATATTGAGCGTGAAGGCCGTGGTTTATTGCGGGTCACGATTGAGAACCCCGACTATGAGCGCATGATCACCGTTGAGGATTGCGAGAAAGTGAGTCATCAGTTGACCTACACCTTCGCGGTTGAGAACGTGCCGTACGAGCGACTCGAGGTCTCGTCACCTGGTTTAGATCGACCGATTAAGTCTGGTGATGATTTTGTTCGGTTCGCAGGTTTAGAGATTGAGCTGAAGTTGCGAATTGCAGTAGGTAATCGAAAGAATTTTAAAGGGGTGTTGCAAGGCCTGAGGTCTGGGGTTGTCAACACACCGGATGCAAAGTTTAGTTTGTTATTTGAGGCGAGCGATGGCTCTCCAGCCGAACTGGAATTTAGTTTGTCTGAAGTAGAAAAAGCTCGTTTGGTCCCTGTTATTGATTTCAAAGGAAGAAAATCATGAGTCGTGAAGTTCTCATGTTGGCAGAAGCCCTGGCCCGTGAAAAAAATGTTGATCGTGAGATCGTATTTGAAGCTCTTGAGTTGGCGCTTGCCTCGGCAACCAAAAAACGGTACACCGAGGATGTTGATATTCGAGTTTCCATTGATCGCAACAGCGGTGAGTATGAGACCTTCCGCCGCTGGTTGGTGGTTCCCGATGAAGCTGGTCTTCAGGAGCCCGATAAAGAAATTTTGCAATTTGAGGCCAAAGAGCAAATCTCCGATATTGAGACGGGCGATTACATCGAAGAGCAAATCGAATCCTTAGCCTTTGGCCGGATTGGTGCCCAAGCCGCTAAGCAGGTGATCTTGCAACGCATTCGCGACGCCGAGCGTGAGCAGATTTTGAATGACTATCTGGAGCGCGGTGAAAAAATTATGACCGGCACCGTCAAGCGGGCGGATAAAAATGGCCTGATCGTGGAATCGGGTCGTGTCGAGGCATTACTGCGTCGCGATCAAATGATCCCCAAAGAGAATTTACGCTCTGGCGATCGTGTGCGCGCTTATATTCTGAAAGTGGATCGTGAGGCACGTGGTCCTCAAATTGAGCTCTCGAGAACATGCCCTGACTTCTTGATTAAGTTGTTTGAGAACGAAGTGCCCGAGATTGAGCAGCGTTTACTAGAAATTAAGGGCGCTGCTCGCGATCCTGGCATCCGAGCCAAGATTGCTGTAGTGACCCATGACAAGCGCATTGATCCGATTGGAACCTGCGTTGGTGTGCGTGGCACTCGTGTAACCGCAGTGCGTAATGAAGTGGCGGGCGAGGCTGTTGATATTGTTCTATGGTCTGAAGATCCAGCCCAATTTGTGATTGGTGCATTAGCGCCTGCACAAGTGTCATCGATCGTAGTTGATGAAGAGCGTCATGCGATGGATGTGGTGGTTGATGAAGAAAACTTGGCGATCGCGATTGGTCGCAGTGGTCAGAATGTTCGTTTAGCTAGTGAGTTAACCGGCTGGCAAATTAACATCATGACCCCAGAAGAGTCTGCCGAGAAGTCTGAAAAAGAATCCGTGGCGGTGCGCCAACTCTTTATGGACAAACTCGATGTGGACCAAGAGGTCGCTGATATTTTGATCGAAGAGGGCTTTAATTCTCTTGAGGAAGTTGCCTACGTGCCGCTTTCTGAGATGCTTGAGATCGACGCATTTGACGAAGATACCGTCAATGAGTTACGGACTCGCGCGCGCGATTCCTTGCTGACCATGGAGTTAGCAAAAGAAGAGCGTCTTGAGGAGGTCTCGCAAGATTTGCGCTCGCTTGAAGGTCTCTCCACCGAATATATTGCAACCTTAGCCGAGAACCAAGTGCATACGCGCGATGATCTGGCTGGATTGGCTGTAGATGAGCTCGTTGAGATGACGGGTATGGATGAAACAGCAGCCAAAACGCTCATTATGAAGGCGCGCGAACATTGGTTTAATGCATGAGGGGAAGCGCATGGCGACAACAACTGTAAAAGCATTAGCCGAGGAGCTCAAACGCAGCCCCGCTGATTTATTGGAACAACTCAAGGCCGCTGGAATCGATAAGGAATCCGAGGCTGACAAGATCACCGATAAAGATAAGACCGCGTTACTGGCTTACCTTCAAAAAGCACACGGCAGTGCTGAGCCTGGTGTGCGTAAAAAGATCACTCTTACCAAGCGCGAGACCAGCGAAATCCGTCAAGCAGATTCAGCTGGGCGAACCCGCACCGTGCAAGTTGAGGTGCGCAAAAAGCGTGTTTTAGTTAAGCGTGATGATGCTGGTAAGGCAGATGAGCCGACTGAGGCAAAGCCAACTGCAGCAGTTGAGACCAAGCCTATTCTTTCCGATGAGGAGTTAGAAAAGCGTGCCGCGGAGGCTGCTCGTCAAGCGGAACTCTTGGCGCGACAAGAAGCCGAAATGAAAGCGGCGAGTGAGGCCAAGCAAAAGAAGATAGAAGCTGAGCAAAAGCCAAGCAAGGTAGAGGCCGAGCAAGAGGCTGCTAGCAAAGAGCAGGCCAAAAAGGAGTTGGCTGAACTGCAATCACGCCGCGCGGCGGCAGAGGCTGAGGTGTCGGCAATTCGGGACATGATGAGTGCCCCGGCGCGCGTACTAAAAGCTCCAAGTGAGATCGCCAGTGAAGAGGCTAAAAAAGGCACTTTGCATAAGCCAGTTAAAGCAGATGGCGGCGATGATAAGAAAAAGCCCACGAAGGTTGGCGGCAAACTGATTAAGTCTTCTGAGACTTCCTCCACCTGGCAAGAAGAGGGTGCAAAGCGCAAGGTTGGCCTAAAAACGCGCGGTGACCTTACTGGCGGCTTAGGCGGCGGATGGCGAACAGGCGGGGGTCGTAAGAAGCAGCAGCATCAAGACGATAACCCAGCGAGCAATTTCCAGGTACCCACTGAGCCGATTGTGCGTGATGTGCATATTCCGGAGACCATTACCGTAGCCGATCTAGCCCACAAAATGTCAGTCAAGGGCGCTGAGGTCATCAAGTTACTCATGGGCATGGGTCAGATGGTGACGATTAACCAAGTGCTGGACCAAGATACTGCGATGATCATCGTGGAAGAGATGGGCCATAAAGCCCATGCTGCTAAATTGGATGATCCAGAGATTGATCTTGGTGCGGCGGCTGAAGATGCCCCATTGATGCCAAGACCACCTGTTGTAACCGTAATGGGTCACGTCGATCACGGCAAAACATCGCTCTTGGATAAGATCCGAGTTGCGAAAGTGGCCGCTGGTGAGGCAGGCGGTATTACACAGCATATCGGCGCGTATCACGTCGAGACTCCACGTGGTGTCATCACATTCTTGGATACCCCAGGTCATGAAGCCTTTACAGCCATGCGTGCACGTGGTGCAAAGGCGACCGATATCGTCATCCTAGTGGTGGCTGCTGATGACGGTGTGATGCCGCAAACGCGTGAAGCGATTCATCATGCGAAAGCCGCCAATGTGCCCTTAGTGGTAGCGATCAATAAGATCGATAAACCCGAAGCCAACCCCGATCGCGTGAAAACCGAACTGGTGAGCGAAGAGGTAGTACCTGAAGAGTACGGCGGTGACTCACCATTTATTGGAGTATCTGCAAAAACTGGTGAAGGTATCGACGCCTTGCTTGAAAACGTGTTGTTACAAGCGGAAGTGTTGGAGCTTAAGGCTCCTAAAGAGGTGCCTGCCCAGGGGATTGTGATTGAAGCGCGCCTAGATAAAGGGCGTGGTCCAGTCGCTACTGTACTGGTTCAATCTGGCACATTAAAGCGTGGCGATATGTTATTGGCTGGTCAGTCCTATGGTCGTATCCGTGCGATGTTGGATGAAAACGGCAAATCAACCAATGAAGCAGGACCATCGATTCCGGTTGAGATTCAGGGTTTATCGGAAGTGCCCGATGCTGGAGAGACCTTCCAAGTAGTCGCTGACGAGCGCAAAGCCCGTGAGATTGCCCTATTCCGTCAAGGTAAGTTCCGAGACGTCAAGTTGGCCAAGCAACAGGCGGTCAAGTTGGAGAACATGATGGAGACCATGGGCGAGGGCGCCGTCGAAGCTAAGATTTTGCCGATCATTATTAAAGCCGATGTGCAGGGTTCGCAAGAGGCTCTCTCACAATCTCTGCAAAAGCTTTCTACCGATGAGGTGAAGGTGCAGATCGTACACGCTGCCGTTGGTGGTATTACAGAGACTGACGTCAATCTCGCGATTGCCTCGAAGGGGGTGATTATTGGATTTAACGCGAGGGCTGATGCGGTAGCACGTAAGCTGGCTGAGAGTAATGGCGTAGATATTCGCTATCACAACATTATTTATGATGCGGTCGATGAAGTGAAAGCAGCCTTAAGCGGCATGTTGACACCAGATAAGAAGGAAGAAATTACTGGATTGGTTGAGATCCGACAGGTTTTCCATGTGTCCAAGGTTGGGGCCATTGCAGGCTGTATGGTGCTCGATGGGATCGTGCGCCGTAACTCACGAGTGCGCTTATTACGCGACAATGTCGTAGTGTGGACCGGTGAACTCGACTCCTTAAAGCGCTTCAAAGATGATGTGAAAGAAGTGAAAGGTGGATTTGAATGCGGCCTTTCCTTGAAAAACAACAATGACATCCAAGAGGGTGATCAACTCGAGATCTTTGAAGTGACTGAAGTAGCGCGTACTCTTTAATCATCATGCACAAAACCAGTCCTCATCGCCATCAGCGTCTCGCAGATCAAATTCAGCGCGATCTTGCAGAGTTGATCCCCCGGGAATTACGTGACCCCTTGAATGGTTTAATTACCATTCAAGCGGTGGAGCTATCGCCTGATCTCGCGCATGCGAAAGTGTATTTCACGGTTTTGGGTGGTGATCCACAGTATGCGCTGGGATCGCTACAAGAGAAAGCTGGATACTTACACTCTCTTCTCTTTAAGCGGATGCATACCCATACCGTACCTACTTTGCATTTTGTGTTTGATACCTCGATAGAGCGGGGCGCAGAGATGTCACGATTAATTGATCAGGCCTTGGGCTCAAAGCCCAATTAATTGTGATGGCGCAACGAATTGATGGGGTGGTCTTATTAGACAAACCCAATGGTATGAGTTCCCAAGGTGCGGTCACTGCGGTTAAGCGCTATTTTCAGGCAGAAAAGGCTGGTCATACCGGTACCTTAGACCCAATGGCAACAGGTCTGTTACCTATTTGTTTGGGTGAGGCCACCAAGTATTCTCAAGATCTTTTGGACGCTGATAAGACCTATATCGCAACCCTGCGCTTTGGCATCGAAACTGATACGGGTGATGCTGAGGGGCAGGTATTAGCCGAGCGATCGACTGCCGAAGTCGTGGATGATTTGATGGCCAAAACACTCTTGGAGGCAATCCTACCTAAATTCATGGGTGATATTGAGCAGATTCCACCAATGTACTCGGCATTAAAACGCGATGGTAAACCCCTTTACGAATACGCCCGTTCGGGTGTGGAGATTGAGCGTGAGCCCCGAAAAATTACTATTTACTCGATTCGTCTTGTCGCTATTCATTGGCCCCATGTAGAGATCGAAGTCCACTGCAGCAAGGGAACCTATATCCGGGTCTTGGCTCAAGATATTGGTAACGCATTGGGTTGTGGTGCACATTTGAGCGCCTTGCGACGCACCAAGGTTGGCCATCTGAGTTTGGAGCAGAGTTGCACCCTAGAGTCCCTTGAAAATACCTCCACGGTATTGCTCCCAGTCGATGCCTTATTACAAACTCTGCCTGAGTTGACGGTAGATGACCAACAGGCCAAACGCCTAGAAATGGGTCAGCGCGTACCGTGTGCCCTCAATCGCGCCAGCCAGTGGGCTAATTCTTTATTTCGGATTTATCGCAGCCAAGCTTTGCCGCAAAACTTTATTGGAACGGCAGATTGGCGCAGTGGGGTGTTGCACCCCCGACGATTTATCGCTCAACGACTTTTGAACCAAAACTAATTGATCTTTTTGTAAAGCAACTCATGACCAAACGCGCACTTCGTAATATCGCCATCATCGCCCACGTTGACCACGGCAAAACCACTCTGGTTGATCAACTCTTACGGCAATCTGGAACCTTTCGTTCGAATGAAAAGATCTCCGAACGAATCATGGATTCCAATGATCTCGAGAAAGAGCGTGGTATCACCATCTTGGCTAAAAACTGCGCTGTGGAGTATGAGGGTACACACATCAACATTGTGGATACCCCAGGGCATGCGGACTTCGGCGGCGAGGTTGAACGCGTTCTCTCGATGGTCGATGGTGTATTACTGCTGGTCGATGCGGTTGAAGGCCCGATGCCCCAAACCAGATTTGTGACAAAGAAAGCCCTTGCCTTGGGTTTAAAGCCCATCGTTGTCATCAATAAGGTGGATCGTCCTGGTGCCCGTTGTGATTATGTGATTAACGCAACCTTTGAGCTCTTTGATAAATTGGGCGCAACCGAAGAGCAGTTAGACTTCCCGGTCATTTATGCCTCTGGCTTAAATGGCTATGCCGGCACCGATGAGAATGTGCGTTCTGGCGATATGCGTCCACTCTTTAATGCAGTACTAACGCATGTGCCAGTGCGCGATGATGAAATCGATGCCCCATTGCAGTTGCAGATTTCATCGATTGATTACAGCAACTATGTCGGCAAAATTGGTGTGGGTCGGATTCGGCGGGGCAAAATTAAACCCGGTACGGATGTGGTCTGCATCAATGGACCCGATGGCACACCTTTTAAGGGTCGCATCAATCAAGTGCTGAAGTTCAAAGGGCTTGAGCGCGAAGTGGTTGATGAAGCCATTGCGGGTGACATTGTTTTGGTGAATGGTATTGAAGACTTAGCAATTGGTACCACGATCTGCGCACCTGATCAGGTCGATGCCTTGCCGATGCTGAAGATCGATGAGCCAACCCTCACCATGAACTTCATGGTGAACACTAGCCCTCTGGCTGGTCGTGAGGGAAAGTTTGTGACCAGTCGGCAAATTCGGGAGCGCTTGGATCGTGAGCTCAAATCCAATATGGCGTTGCGGGTACGTGATACCGATGACGATACCGTATTTGAAGTATCGGGTCGGGGCGAACTCCATCTCACTATTTTGGTTGAGAACATGCGACGCGAGGGTTATGAGTTAGCGGTGTCACGACCCCGTGTAGTGTTTCATGAAGAAAATGGCGTGAAGTTAGAGCCCTACGAGAACCTCACGGTGGATGTGGAAGATTCCACACAAGGTGGGGTGATGGAAGAGTTGGGTAAGCGCAAAGCCGAGCTCCTGGACATGGTGAGTGATGGTAAAGGGCGTACGCGTCTTGAGTATCGGGTTCCAGCGCGAGGCTTGATTGGATTTCAGGGGGAGTTTATGACCCTGACCCGTGGTAACGGACTCATGAGCCATAATTTTGATTCGTATGGCCCCGTCAAAGATGGAATTTTGGGTGAGCGCCACAATGGCGTATTGATTAGTCAAGACGATGGCGATGCGGTTGCCTATGCATTGTGGAAGCTACAAGACCGTGGCCGTATGTTTGTATCGCCCGGCGACCCTCTCTATGAGGGCATGATTATTGGGATTCATAGTCGTGATAATGATCTAGTGGTGAATCCCATTAAAGGGAAGCAGCTCACTAACGTGCGCGCCTCTGGAACCGATGAGGCAGTGCGCCTTGTACCACCCGTGCAACTCACCTTGGAATACGCTGTGGAATTTATTGCCGATGATGAGTTGGTTGAGGTTACCCCAAAGAGCATCCGCTTACGCAAGCGCTTCCTGAAAGAGCATGAGCGTAAGAAGGCCTCGCGCGAGGAAGTGTAAGTCGGATCCCCATCAGAAAAATGTAGTAACATTGCTACATTTAATAGGTTATGGGGAATGAAGTGCCAAAGACCTTATCAAGCCGAGAATTTAACCAAGACACCAGCGGTGCTAAGAAAGCCTGTCAATCAGGCCCGGTATTTATTACGGATCGCGGCAAGCCCTCGCATGTATTGATGCGATACGAAGACTACCAACGCGTGATCGGTCAGCAAAAAACCATCCTTGATCTTGTGGGTATGCCTGGATTAGCCGAGATCGAGTTCGAGCCTGAGAAAATAAAGCGCTTAACGAAGCCAAGCAATCTTTCCTAATGTACCTTCTCGACACCAATGTCATCTCTGAGCTCAGAAAAGCGGGCACGTCCAAGATTCATCCACAAGTTCATGATTGGGCACAATCGATTGCCCCATCTCGGATGTTTCTCTCGGTGATTAGTATTCTAGAAATTGAACAAGGCATTCTGTCGGTTGCGCGCCGAGATAAAAAGCAGGGCCAGTTATTAAAAAAATGGCTGATGCAAATGATTCTCCCGGTATTTGCTGATCGAATTATTCCAATTGATGTTCCAATTGCACTTCGCTGCGCTGATCTCCATGTTCCCAATCCATCTTCTGAGCGAGACGCCATGATTGCAGCGACAGCGATTGAGCACCGTTTGACTTTGGTTACGCGCAATACCAGCAACTTTGATCCAACGAAATTGAAGTTAATCAATCCTTGGGACTGATTGCATGAGTACCAAGCGCTTAGCCGTTGCTCCCATGATGGAGTGGACCGATCGTCATTGCCGGTCATTTCATCGAATGCTGACTAAGCGCGCAGTACTGTATACCGAGATGGTAACCACAGGGGCGCTTTTACACGGTGACCAGCCACGGCATTTGGATTTCAGTCATGAAGAGCACCCAGTGGTTTTGCAACTCGGTGGGAGTGATCCTGCTGAGCTCGCCCAATGTGCAGCACTTGCCCAACAATGGGGCTATGACGAAATTGATCTCAATTGTGGTTGCCCCTCCGAGCGGGTCCAAAAAGGGGCGTTTGGGGCATGCCTAATGGCTGAACCCGAACTCGTAGCCCAGTGCGTGAGTGCGATGCGTGCTGCCTGCGATCTGCCGATTTCGGTTAAGCATCGTTTGGGGCTTGATCAAATGGATGCGGCCCAATCGTCGCGTGACTACCAATTTGTATTGGATTTTGTATTGGGAGTAGCTGCTGCGGGGGCTTCTCAGGTTACGATTCATGCTCGCAATGCGGTCTTGAAAGGCCTATCACCTAAAGAAAATCGCACTAAGCCCCCATTGCACTATGAGGTCGCCAAGCAATTACGTCGCGATGCACAAAAGCGCTATCCAAATCTAAACGTATTACTCAATGGTGGCTTAGAGTCCAATCACGATATGGCGCAGCATTGGTCTGATTTTGATGGTTTTATGATTGGTCGCGCTGCCTATCATTTTCCGGCCATGCTCTTGGGTTGGGATGATCTCATTGAAAGTAATGGCAATGCAGTGGGTTACCTCTTTAGTGAGGCAGATTGGCATCGAGTGCAAATTGGCTTGATTCAATACAGTCAAGCATGGTTGGCCGATTGCCAAGCCAACCACAAACCGTTTTATCTTGGAGCCATCACCCGTCACATCATGGGCTTAGCGCACGGGCGCGCTGGATCGCGCCGGTGGCGTCAACGCTTATCCGATCATCATGCTTTGGCAAAAGTGAAGACAGCCGATGCTATTGAAACCTTCTTTTTGGAGGCCAGTATGGAGCTGGGAGATTGGGCGCTATTTGAGCCCCCGTCAATCGGTTCGGGAGCATAGTCGTTATAATGCGTTTGTAGCAATGGTGGACGTAGCTCAGTTGGTAGAGTCCCAGATTGTGATTCTGGTTGTCGCGGGTTCGAGTCCCGTCGTTCACCCCATTCGCTACTGACTTGGTCTCACGTCAATTACCTCAATAATCGCCGTATTGCGATCTGCTTCCCCGATGATGAGTTCACTGCGGTCCTGAACAGTAGGGATCACAATTTCTTCACAAATTGGTTTAGAACTAAACACGTTAAAGAAGCTGCAATCCTTTTTGGTCGCTGCGGATGTGGCATGTTCGAGCGGGGAGCGCCCTGTAGTCACGGTTGAGGTAACGCTAACTGCGGTCATTGGGCTCGCTGCCGCCGCAGATCCTGCAGCGGTACCGACACTACTGGCGGCTGCCATGAGAGGGGCCGCACAGCCCTGTAACGCGACAAGGCTGATTAAGATAAAAAAACAGAGTAGGGTGAGCGCCCCTTGGTTGCTGATTAATTGCTTAATTGGATTAGTTTGCGCGACACGCAAGGTTATAAACTCCTGCCGGCCAATCGCCGCTCACGATTGCCTCAAAACTGCTATTTGGGGTCTTGATTTCATCAACCACCTTGCCTTCACCACGCTTACCCGACATAAATTTGACCTCTAAGGGGCGATATTGAACTTGCCCGCAATGGTATTCATTCAGACCAATGATGGAGTTCACGGGTAGCTTGGTTTTAGGTTCAACCCCAGGCTTCTTCAGATCGAGCATCGATAGAACTTGTACCTTATCCCCAGATTTCTTGATACTAGATTTATCAATCAAAATCGTGATGAACTCATTGCTTCCCAGTTCATCCCAAGCAGCTAAAGCAACATTAGAGGAAAGAGCAAAGATTGAAACACTGAGAAGTTGAAGAATAATTTTCATGATAATCCTCTGTAATTAATAGGGATTGTAATGGGTCGATGCCATAACTCAAAACGACTTGGTCTTGAGGACCAATTCACGCTGGACCTGTTTGGGCTTCATTGCCAATGGGATGACTTGATTGTTTGCCCATGCATCGCTTAGATTGCGATAGCGTTGACTTTGAGCCCAACCGGACTGACCCGTCGGAAACATGAAGACCGATTGTTCTGGATCATTTAGGTCATAGATTGCTCGCAGACTGGGTGCATGATTGGCCGCAAAAGGCGCTTTGGGATTGTTCAGCACAGGACGTCCAACATTGACGGTAAAAGCATCTCCTGGAAATGGGACGCTGACATTAAAGAGTCCCGACAGGAAGGGAATGTTTTTGAAAGGACGATGCTCGGAAACGGCGTGATGCGCTTTACCCCAGCGCCAATCATTCGCGGATTTTCCATAACGTTGACTCAAATCATTTAAGGCACGCTGCAATGCAAGATTGGCGGCACCTTGGCAATTTTCTATCTCAGTTGTGGTGTGCACATCACACCACGGACTATTGGGATTGCTGATTTGATTGAGGAGCGCTCCCCGAAAATGACGCCTGCCATATTCCTCGGTAAATGAATCCCCCAAACGAGAGAATAAGATTCGTGTTAATTGATCAACCCAGGCATTGAAGACCAAAGCCGCTACCGAATCCGTACTCATACTTCCATTAAAACCATCGATCGCTGACTGGATGCTAGGCTGCAGGGCATGACCCGAGCGAGCACTCTTGAATAAGGCCAAGAGGGGCTGCGCCCCCAAGGAAAGCACATCGCCTTGCATCGTTTGCATGGAAGCACGATCATGCTGGTCTTTTGCCCCAATCATCGCTTCGATGCGGTCGTATCGAAAGGGGAGATCCCAATCTCCAGTTAGTGGGTTTGGATTCGTTGCAGAGATAATTTCTTGATTGGCGCTTGCTAGCCACTCTGAGCTTGGATTCGAAAAGCTGGGCAATTGCTCAAACGGCACGTAGGTCGTCCAATCATATTGGCGCTCCCACCCTAGAGCCGGCGCAACCCCATAGAGACCTTGGTGTAGTTGCCTACGTGGTGCAATTCCAGCAACTTGTAATGCAATATTGCCTTGAATATCAGCCATAGCTACGGTTTGCATGGGGGCATAGTGATGACGCAAGGCAGCCTTCAATGAGTCAATTGAATCGGCACGATTCATGAGGATGCCGCCCATCAAGGTTTGATTCTCGATATCCAAGGCCGTCCAGCGTAGGGCTAGTGCGTAACGCTGCGTATCAATCACTTTCTTAGCGCGGGCATGACTATCCGAAATGATAGGACCATGGCGACTTTGCCTAACCACAAATCGTAGCGGTGGCTTATCTTTAATCTGAATAATCTCCTCGCGCGCCAAAAAAGAGATCGCACCGTCTGGGCCAATATATTGATTGGGATTGCTCGGATCAATCTTTTCCAAATAAAGATCTTGCACGTCGGGGCCAGTATTGGTAAATCCCCAGGCAATTTTGTCGGTCCTTCCCAAAACAATCGCCGGGATACCTGGCAAGGTGGCGCCAATTACATTTAAACCCGGAGCCTCTAGGTGCGCAAAGTACCAAGTTGATGGTGCACTTAGACCCAAATGCGGATCATTCGCCAGCAGAGGTTTACCCGAGACCGTTTTTTTGCCTGTAAGTACCCAGTTATTGGAGCCCAAGCCCTCTTGCTGATCACTAAGCCACCCAACAGTATCAGCCTGTTTTAGTAAATAAGGCTCACCCTCTCGAGATGCTTGAGCTTTAGATTGAGCGGGCCTAAAAACCTGATGCTCTCGATACAGCTTGGCAAAATCCATCGAAGTAACTGGATTGCTGCCAGGGTAGGGTGGCATGACTTGCCAAATCTCAGCCGTGTTGAGATATTGCGAGAGCTCTAAGCGAAATAATTCTTTTTGCCAGTTGTCACCCAGATCCAATGCCATCATCAGAGACCAGGCAACGCTATCCGCAGCAGACCAATAACCAGGTTTCGATCCAGTCAAAAAATACTCGATTGGTAAAGCCCAGCCAAGTGACTGATTGCCAGCATTGATGCCATCCGCATAGGCTTGCAACAATTGCTTAAATTCAGCAGGGTAGCGTTCGAACTGTTTCTCGGCTGCTTGTTTAATGCCTAAGGTGCGGATAAAGCGATCAAGCGAAACCGTGCGCTCACCCAAAATTTCAGAGAGACGCCCTGAAGCTAAGCGCCGACTAATTTCCAGTTGCCAAGAGCGTTCGGTAGCATGTACAAATCCCAGAGCGTAATACGCATCTCGTTGCGTTTTTGCTTTAATGTGCGGGACGTCGTTCTCATCAAACTGAATGTTTACCGCCTGAGCTAGACCGGCACTAATAACGGTTCCAGAATAATTGGATTTGGCGCTTATCCAGTAGCCGACTATCACTAAAGCAATGAATGTGAGTAAAACTACAAACGCAATTACAAAGTAACGCAAGAAGCGCGATAGTTTAATCATCGATCTAGAGGATTTCATGCGATTTCCGAGCATCATAAAAAACCCCGCCGAAGCGGGGTTGATATCTCAAGACTCTACTTGTAAAGAACCCCTGGTAGCCATAATCCAATCTGTGGGAACATGTAGAGTATCACGATAGCAATTACTTGAATGCCCATGAACGGCAACATGCCCATGAAGATCTGATTTAAAGTGACGTGCGGAGGTGCAACGCCTTTAAGGTAGAACGCTGACATTGCAACCGGGGGTGAGAGGAAAGCGGTTTGCAAGTTCAGAGCAACCAATAAACCAAAAAACAATGGATTGATACCAAAGTTATCGAGTAATGGTACAAAGATCGGCATGAAGATCACGATGATCTCGGTCCACTCCAGTGGCCAACCCAATAAGAAAATAATGATCTGCGAGAGGATCAAAAATTCGATGGGGCTTAAGCCAAGCGAGAGAACCCATTTTTCCACTAAATCTTGGCCACCAAGCAAAGCAAAGGCTGCCGAGAAAATTGAGGATCCCACAAACAACCAGCACACCATTGCTGCCGTCTTCGCAGTCAGAAACACGGACTCTTTTACAACCGTGATATTCAACTGCTTATATGCGGCAGCTAAGATAAAGCCACCAATCGCCCCGACAGCTGCCGCCTCCGTAGGAGTTGCCAGTCCAAAAACAATTGAACCCAGCACAAACAGAATGAGTATTGCCAGCGGGAAGAACGATCCCAATAGCATCTTGAAAATCTCAAGACGAACCCAGGTGAGTAGGGCGTAGTAGATCAACAGAATCGCACCAAGGATGCCAGTCATGATCCAGAACCATAAAGGGGCATCAACCGGCTTGGGCGGCTCAGCAGCTTTTGCAGGCTCTTCGCTAGCGCTTACTTGTGCAGCCGCAGGTTTTTCATCCTCGGCGCCTGGTGGGAGCGAAAGACCTGTGCTTGAAGACTCTTTTTCAGCCCCGGGAGGCTCGCTAAGACCTGTTGAGCTTGATTCGCCTGAATAATCTGAACCGCTTCCCGCAAATCCCATCGGCATGAGATCCATCTCGATTACTTCAGCAGGTTTGGTTGCGATTTGATACATCGACCCCGTAAAACCAATAAATACGATTAAGGGCAATAGCGTCACGATGAGAGATTTAGCAATCTCTGTGCCACTGACGTTGAGATTACGTTTGCCTTTCAGGGCCATTAAAAGCGCCGGAATTACTTTTTGGCTTAATTTTTCACCGAGCTCGGTATAGCTCATTGGTAGTGGAACTTTTCGATCCTCTTCAGCCAGTGGTGGCATCAATTTGGGCTTGAGTTTTGCTAGAAGAATCACATAGCCAATGTATAAGGTGGCCAACATGATTCCTGGAAAGAAAGCACCCGCATACAGCTGCACGACAGATACTCCAGCAGTTGCGCCGTAGACGATCAACATGACAGAGGGGGGGATCAAAATTCCTAAACATCCGCCCGCCGTAATGCAGCCAGCAGAGACACGGGGATCGTAACCGGCCTTTAACATTTGGGGCAGAGCCAGCAGGCCCATCAGTGTGACCACAGCACCCACAATACCAGTCGCGGTCGCAAAAATCGCGCAAGTGAAAATGGTTGCGACTGCTAAAGAGCCTGGTACGCGAACCAAGGCGAGGTGCAATGAGCGGAATAACTTTTCAATTAAGTTCGCACGTTCGACCAAATACCCCATGAATACAAACAGGGGGATTGAAATGAGCACATCATTGGTCATCACCCCATACGCACGCTGAACCATGAGCATTAAGGTATTTTGAAGAGCTAACTCGGGATTTTGAAAACTATAGGCAAAAAAAGTAAAAATCATGCCCATGCCCATGAGGGTAAAGGCGGTGGGGAAGCCCAACATAATAGCAACCACGACTAAGGCCAGCATCAATAAGCCAATGTGACCACTCTCAATATTGCCCCACGGCATGAGGACGAGGGTGGCTACCACCACCAGGGTCATGATGGAGAAGCCGAATAATAGTTCTTTACGCATAGTATTTATTCCTTGTCTTTGCCAACCATGGCTTTGAGGGCATCAACGTCGACTTCCTCAACATCCTGTTCTCGTGAGGGCCATTCACCCTCGCGGATGCATACCACGCAGCGCATGATTTCAACGATGCCTTGGAGTAAAAGAAATACGCCCGCAAGCGGAATAATTGTTTTGAAGGGATAGATAGGAGGGCCATCCGCAGTAATCGATGAATGCTCCAAAATTCTCCAGGAGTCAGCGGCAAAAATGTAGCCCGCATACGCTAACGCAATAATCCCTGGGATGAAAAATACTACATACAAAATCAAATCAAAGATTGCTTGGGTACGAGGCTTTAAAAAGCCGTACAAAATATCACCGCGCACATGTCCATTCTTGGCAAGGGTGTACGCACCAGCCATCATAAACATCGTGCCATACAGCATCATTTGCGCATCAAATGCCCATGCATGAGGACTATTTAAGACGTATCGTGAAAAGACTTCATATCCGATTAGTCCGGTCAAGCCGATCACCAACCAGGAGAAGCAATGACCAACAAAAGTAGATATTTTGTCGACCGTCAGGAATAGGTTTTGCATAACGATATCCTTGAAACTAATATAAGAAATGGGATGGTTAGTGACTAACCATCCCATTGGTTTACTACAACCGGTATTCTATCAAGAAAACCGGTTTTGCTATGCCTGTATTAGGCTTTTTTGGCTGGCTGACCAAAATAGTGGTCATAGGCCATACGGCGCTGAACGTTGGTGTCCAAATCCCACTTCACTGCACGTTTGGCGAAGTTACGCTGTGAGTCAACAATCTTCTTGAAGATTGGGTTCTCAGCTGACTTCTTGGCAACCACGTCATCAAATACTTTGAGCTGGGCGCGTAATACCGAGTCAGGGGTCTTAAAGAACTTAACGCCTTGCTTGGTTTGCATGTCTTCGTAAGCAGAAGAGTAGCGATCCACAGCCTTCCATGACATATCAGCAGAGGAGGCCTCCACGGCGTAGTCAAGGATGTTACGTAGTTTTGCGGGCATTGCGTTGTACTTGGTGCCGTTAAAGAGGATCTCAAACTGCTCAGCATTTTGGTGGTAGCTCTGCAACATGCAAACCTTCGATACGTCTGGGAAGCCCAATTGACGATCTGAAGAGGCGTTGTTGAATTCAGCTGCATCCAAAAGGCCGCGATCCATCGCAGGAACGATCTCACCGCCTGGCAGTGCGTTGACTGAAACGCCCATTGCAGTGAACATATCAATCGAGATACCAACGGTACGATACTTGAGGCCTTTCATGTCCTCAATTTTGGTGACAGGCTTTTTGAACCAGCCGAGAGGCTGAGTAGGCATTGGGCCATAGACATAAGACTTCACGTTGGCACCAACGGTTTTATAGAGCTCCTCGAGCAACTGTTGACCTCCACCGTATTTATGCCATGCAAGTAGCATGTTCGCATCCATACCAAATGAAGGGCCTGATCCCCAGAGTGCGAGGGCTGAGTTCTTACCGTAGTGATAAACCACCACGCCATGACCACCGTCTAAAGTGCCCTTTGATACAGCGTCTAACAAACCAAAAGCAGGAACCACTGCACCAGCAGGCAGAACTTCAATCTTCAGTTCACCACCGGTCATGTCATTCACTTTTTTCGCGAAGTCGAGTGCGTACTCGTGGAAGATATCCTTTGCGGGCCAAGTGGATTGGAAGCGCAAACTTTGTGGCGCTGCTTGACCTTTAGAAATCATTGGGAAGCTAAGAGCGGCTGCTCCAGCGCTACCGACTGCTGCACCTTTCAAAAATTTACGACGTGGTGCTTGTTTTTTGGTTTCGGACATTCATATCTCCTGGTTAATATCAATTAAATACTGCGTGTAAAGCAGAAGGAAATTGTAGGATTATTGGAAAGAATCATATATGGGGTAAACCCTTTGTTTGCATGGCTTCATGGTTATTTTTAAAGGCTGTGCGGTGAGGGTCAATTCTCTGCTCGTGATACGATTCAATCTGCGATTCATTGTTGCGACGCATCACCATGCGTAAACTATTTATTACAATGTTGGATTGCGTTTGCCCGAGTGGTGAAATCGGTAGACACAGCAGATTTAAAATCTGCCGCTCATAAAAAGGGCGTGCCGGTTCGATTCCGGCCTCGGGCACCAATTACGGATTTCGGACGCAGCGAAATCCGATGTAGACCACCACGGTGTTCTCAGGCTTGGTTGCCACATTCCCCTCCATTTGCTGTTCTGGTCCGTACCACCACGAGGCACCGCGGGTAATGCGCTCACTGTTAACTTTAGTTGACGTCCATTCCCATACATTGCCCCCCATATCCGATAGGCCATTCACCCCTGGCTGAGTCGTCCCGGCTGCAACATGGCCATCGCCACGGAGCAAACTACCTGGTGGAGCCAAGCCTTTGTAGTTCCCACAGGCTGAACTTAAGCAATGGGAGCCCTTCGGGGTGCTGCCATTTGGGTAGGGGTAGCGTTGTCCCCGCTGAAAACCTGCCGGCGGGGCTTTGCGTTGCTCTACGAATGCCGCCTCAACCCATTCTTTATCCGTTGGTAAGCGTTTGCCAAAGAATTCGCAGATCGCTTGGGCCTCAAAGGCATTGAGGTGGACGGCCGGTTCATTATCACCCGCTGCCACGCCATAAGGCGTACGCCAAGTCCAGCCGGGTTTTTTCACAAAGCCTAATTCATAGGAGGTGCCACCGCCGGCTTTCTCCGCTGCACTTTGAAAACCAGTTGCAGTGGCATAGCGTTTGACCTCGCCTATCGTCATCTCATGCTGATCCCAAAGAATGCCGTGCACCTCAAGACTCGGGATGGTTGATTTCGCAGGCTGAGCGTGCACATGAAAACCAAAAGTCAGGAATGAAAATATGCAAATTTTGCTAATTGTGAGAATATTCATAAAAGTTTGTTAATCTCAATATTGATGTACAAGCATTTTTGCTGAATTCCAAATCTTTTGCACAACGGAATTTTTGAGCAACCAGGCCCATGAAAAAACACATTCTCTTTCTTCTCAGTGCGCTCTTTCTAGTTCAAACCGTTTGGGCTAATCCAGAGCCGACTAAAAATACGCGAGAGACTGCAAAAGCAGATGCGCCCATGACTGCAGAGGTATTGGCAGTCTTTTTTACTCCGCCGACGGGGGCGGCCCGTGGATTAATTCGTTATTTGGATGGCGCCAAGAAAAGTATTCAGGTGATGACCTATAGCTTTACCTACTTGGAGATTGCAGACGCGCTTACGAGAGCAGCCAAACGCGGCGTGGAAGTGCAGGTGATTCAGGATGGGCCAACTGCAGCAAATAACTTTGATGTGATCCCGGTATTGCTTAAGGGAGGCGTATCAGTACGCGGCAATAAAGCCCACCGTATTTTTCATCATAAAGTGATGATTATTGACGGCGAGATTGTGGTGACCGGGAGTTATAACTTCACCAACAGTGCCGAGAAAAGTAATGCCGAGAACATGATTATTTTGCGCTCGACTCCTTTAGCGCAGCAGTATTACAAAAACTTTGTTACGCATTGGGAGCGCAGTTACCCGATTACCACGCCGCCTGAGCGTAAGACAGTCAAACCCAATTAATCAGGCTCGGTCACAAACCCTAATTTTGTTAAGCCCGCTCGACGCGATGCGGCAAGCACCTGAGCAACCGCATCATAGCGTACCGATTTATCAGCCCGTAAGTTGATCTCGGGTTGCGGGTCTTTCTTAGCGGCTTTATCCGCATACGCGGTAAAGGTTGCTAAGTCGATGGGTGTGCTATTCCAAAAGATTTGGCCTTTGCCATCAATCGTCAACTGAACCGACTCAGGCTTTACTTCATTGCGCACGCTATTGGCTTTGGGAAGTTCTACCTTCACTGCTTGTTGAACGACCGGTAGGGTGATCATAAAAATAATGAGTAAAACCAACATGACATCCACCATGGGTGTCATGTTGATCTCGGCCATCATGCCATCTTCTTGCTGATCGTTTGAGGGATTACTAAAGGACATGATTAATCTTTCTGGGCAACGCGTGCACCAGTGACAAAGTAAGCCAGGAGATCGTTGGCAAAGCGATTAAGGTCGGCAACTACTAAGCGATTAGTGCGATTAATGGTGTTGTAGCCAAGCACTGCTGGAATTGCAACGGCGAGACCAAAAGCGGTCATGATGAGTGCCTCACCGATTGGACCGGCGACTTGATCGATCTGTGCACTCCCAGAGCTGCTAATCGCAATCAGGGCATGATAGATTCCCCAGACGGTGCCGAACAAGCCAATAAATGGTGCGGTTGCCCCGGTGGATGCTAAAAAGGTTAATCCTTTTTGTAACTGTGCCGTTGAGGTATCAACCCCATTTTTTAAACTGCGCGCCATCCACTCGGAATAATTGAGGGTTTGGAATAGTTCACGATGACTAGCACTTTGGTTCTGATGATGCGCCGAAGCTTCGTTGCCAGTCTTTGCAACCATAAAGAAAGGATTGATCGCATGATTACTCAAGCTATTAAGTCCCTCATCAAAGGAGCGGGCTCGCCAAAAGGAATCTAATTCACTTTTGAGGCGTTTGATATTGCGTAAACCCCATAGGCGACTGATCAAAATGACCCAGGTCACGATTGACATAAATAAAAGTAGAAGAGCCACAAAGTGCGTGACGAAGTCACCTTGGGTCCAAAGATGGTGAAGGCCAAACGCGTTGTTCATATTAGGGGCTCTTTAGGTTGAATTTAATTAATAGATTGGTTGAGATTTTAGTGGGACTGCCGTTAATGGTGTACGGTTTAAATCGATAGCGCTTCCCAATTTCCATCGCGGCTCGATCAAGCCTGGGATAGGAGCTAGACTGCAGTAATCGCGCTTCTTCCACTTCACCGGACTCGCTAATGATGAGCCTAACCACCACCTCACCTTGCTCGCCCGCCCGTTTTGAGAATGAAGGGTAATACGGATCAGCGTCGGGCTGATAGACCACCACCAATTTACCAATATCGGTTTGGATGGGGGTGCCACTGACACCTCCGCCTGAAGTGGGGGGTGCAACATTAGCTGTTTGGGAGCTATCGGAAGCCTTGGTGGGCGGGGTTTCTGCTGAGGCGGCTGCCTTTGGAGCGGGCGCTGGGCTTGGCGCGGGAGATTCGGTTTTCTCTAGTTTTTTGGGTTGTGGCTTTGGGGTTGGTTTGGGTGCCTCAACTGGAACCTTAGGGGCTGGGGGTGCGGCTGTCTTAGCGGGCGCTTGCGGCGCCTCTGGAGCCAGAAGATTTGCCATGACGCGCTCGTCATTTTGATAATCCGGCGGCTTAGGACTTAAACCAAACTGAAAGGGAATGATTAATGACAAGTGCGCCAGAATCACCAGAGCAATGATGATGCGCTCATCCCGTGAGAAGGGAAGGTGCCAATGTGCGGAACTTGCAGAGGCCATGCTCAAATCATCAATGATTGTTGGTCGACGCTACGGGGTGACAGGGGAGTTTGCAATAAACGCTCTGCCATTGCGAGTAATGTATCCGCATTTGCAGTGCTCAGCAACTTTAATGACGCGACCCCTGATTCTTCAGCTAGTCTGTGCTGCAGAAGCTGCCGACTTAATTGACGAACCACCGCATCACTGGTATCGACGATGGTAATGGATGTACCAATGAGTTCCTTAATCTGGTTTTTCAGAAAAGGGTAATGCGTACAACCCAAAACCAAGGTATCTGCTTGCGCCTCAACAATCCCTTTGAGATGCGTTTGCAACAGAGCATGCATGGCTGGAGATTCAATTTGACCATCCTCGATGAGCGGCACCAGGCCGGCGCCCGCTTGCTTAATAAAGCGACAGTGACTGGGTAATGTGGCTAAGAGCGCATTGAACTTATCGCTATTAAGGGTTGCCTCGGTTGCGAGGACGCCCACAACGCCATTTTGGGATTGCATCGCTGCTGGTTTAATACCGGGCTCGACACCAATGATGGGTATTTGAAGCTCAGAGCGGATTTGCGCAATCGCTTCTGCGGTTGCGGTATTGCATGCCACCACAATGGCATCGCAACCTTGATCAACCAGGTAGCGACACATCTGCAAACTGCGCTTGGCAATCCAAGACGCAGATTTTTCTCCGTAGGGTGCGTTGGCAGAATCGGCTAAGTAAATGTAATGATGCCGGGGTAGTTGTTTGAGCGCCTCATCCAAAATGGATAAACCGCCAACCCCAGAATCAAATACACCGATCGTTGCCAAGGTTGCTTACCAGTCAGTCTATTAAGCGACGCTCACTGGAATCTTGCCAATTTTCATTTGCCATTCTTTAGGACCCGTTTCATGCATGGAGATCCCTTGAGAGTCAACCGCTACAGTCACTGGCATATCGACCACATCGAATTCGTAAATGGCTTCCATACCTAAATCTTGAAATGCAACCACCTTCGCATGGGCAATCGCTTTAGATACTAAATAGGCTGCGCCGCCCACCGCCATGAGATATGCAGAGCGATGCTTTTTGATGGACTCGATCGCTACGGGGCCGCGTTCGGCTTTACCAATCATGGCGATCAAACCGGTTTGCCCCAACATTGTCTCGGTAAATTTATCCATTCGAGTGGCGGTGGTTGGGCCTGCTGGGCCGACCGCCTCACCACGCACGGGGTCAACAGGACCGACGTAATAGATCACGCGATTTTTAAAGCTAACAGGTAAAGACTCGCCTTTAGCCAACATGTCGGAAATGCGTTTGTGGGCCGCATCACGGCCGGTGAGAATCTTGCCATTCAGCAATAGCGTCTGACCCGGTTTCCAGCTGGCCACCTCCTCGGGTGTTAATGTATTGACATCGATGCGCTTAGATTGCTTAGTATCAGGTTGCCAAGCAACCGCAGGCCAGTCGCTTAGAGATGGGATATCAAAATGAGCTGGGCCGTTACCGTCAAGATGAAAATGAACATGCCGTGTCGCCGCACAGTTCGGAATCATTGCCACTGGTAAAGAGGCGGCGTGTGTGGGGTAGTCCATGATCTTCACATCAAGAACGGTTGCGAGTCCACCAAGACCTTGAGCGCCGATCCCTAATTGATTGACCTTTTCATAGATCTCAAGACGTAACTCATCAATGCGATTTTGGGGTCCGCGCGCAATGAGTTCTTGAATATCAATGGGCGCCATCAAGGATTCTTTAGCAAGCAACGCTGCTTTCTCAGGCGTGCCACCAATTCCGATTCCGAGAATGCCGGGAGGGCACCAGCCAGCACCCATCGTGGGAACTGTTTTTATAACCCAATCCACAATGGAATCAGATGGATTGAGCATCACCATCTTCGCCTTGTTCTCGGAACCTCCCCCTTTGGCTGCGCAGATTACCTCAAGATCATCGCCTGGCACGATCTCATAATGAATCACCGCAGGCGTGTTATCACCCGAGTTTTTGCGCTTACCGGCGGGGTCTAAGAGCACCGAGCCACGCAATGGATTATCAGGATTCATGTAAGCGCGCCGCACACCCTCATTGACCATGTCAGTAACACTCATGGTGGCGCCGCTCCAGTTGATGTTCATACCCACCTTCAGGAAGACCACTGCAATCCCGGTGTCCTGACAAATTGGTCGCTTACCCTCGGCACACATTTTGCTATTGGTCAAAATTTGAGCAATCGCATCTTTTGCTGCTGGGCCTTGTTCAAGCTCGTAGGCACGCCCCATGGCTTGAATGAAATCCCGAGGATGGTAGTAGGAAATAAACTGGAAAGCGTCCGCAATGCTTTGAATCAGGTCGTCTTGGCGTATCGTAGGCATAGGAATATTTCAAAAAGTGGAATGAAATGAGCATTTTAAGGGTTTGCCATAGGGCAAATCAGGACTTAATTCACTTATCGTCATATGAAACGATAGACCGATTGTTTGTTGTGTTGTCACTATAAGTTTTTAGAGAGGGTGTTATTCGTATGGAACCATTAATGCAAGAAAACCGGATTTTTAATCCACCCGCTGATTTTGTAAAAAACGCCGCCATTTCAGGAATGGACGCTTACAAAAAGTTATGCGCAGAAGCTGAGAAAGATTACGAGGGATTTTGGGGGCGCTTGGCTAAAGAAAATCTCTATTGGAAGCAAGTGTTCACGACAGTGCTCGATGAGTCCAAAGCGCCTTTTTATAAATGGTTTGAGGATGGCACCACCAATGCCTCATACAACTGCCTTGATCGTAATTTGCAAAATGGCAATGCGAACAAAACTGCCATCATTTTTGAGTCGGATGATGGCAAAGTAACCAATGTCACCTATCAAGAGCTGCATGATCGTGTTTGTCAATTGGCGAATGCTTTGCGCAAACGCGGTATTAAAAAGGGTGATCGCGTCATCATTTATATGCCGATGTCAGTCGAGGGCGTGATTGCCATGCAAGCATGCGCTCGTATTGGTGCCACACACTCGGTGGTATTCGGAGGCTTCTCTGCCAAATCGCTGCAAGAACGCATCATTGATGCGGGAGCGGTGGCAGTGATTACTGCCGATGAGCAAATGCGTGGCGGTAAAGCCTTGCCTCTAAAAACGATTGTGGATGAAGCGCTATCACTCGGTGGTTGCGAGAACATTAAAAACGTGATCGTCTACAAGCGTACGGGCGGCAACATTCCGTTTAAGGCCGGCCTTGATTCGTGGATGCACGAGGTGACCGATAATGAAGCAAAAACCTGTGATCCAGAATGGGTGAGCGCTGAGCATCCCTTATTTATTTTGTATACCTCGGGCTCAACCGGCAAGCCAAAAGGCGTGCAACATTCTACCGGTGGCTATCTACTGTGGGCCATTCTCACGATGAAGTGGACCTTTGATATCAAGCCAAGCGATATCTTTTGGTGCACGGCCGATATTGGTTGGGTCACTGGCCACTCTTATATTGCGTATGGCCCATTAGCAGTCGGTGGAACGCAAATTGTGTTTGAGGGTGTGCCTACATTCCCAAATGCTGGCCGTTTTTGGGAGATGATCCAAAAACACAAGGCCACAATTTTCTATACAGCACCCACTGCGATTCGTTCTTTGATCAAAGCATCAAATACGGATCCAAGTGTGCATCCTAAAAATTATGATCTCAGCTCATTGCGTCTTTTGGGATCAGTGGGCGAGCCGATTAATCCAGAGGCATGGATGTGGTACTACGAGAACATTGGCGGCTCGCGTTGTCCGATTGCCGATACCTTCTGGCAAACCGAGACCGGTGGTCACATGATTAGCCCATTGCCCGGTGCAACCCCGATGGTTCCTGGCTCTTGCACCTTGCCATTGCCTGGCATTATGGCTGCCATTGTGGACGAAACGGGTAACGATATGCCCAATGGGCAGGGCGGCATCTTGGTAGTGAAGCGTCCATGGCCATCGATGATCCGTACGATTTGGGGTGACCCCGACCGCTTTGTCAAAGCATATTTCCCAGACGAGTTTGGTCGCAAACTTTATTTGGCGGGTGATGGTGCGATTCGAAATAAAGATACAGGCTATTTCACGATTACTGGCCGTATCGATGACGTTCTGAACGTTTCAGGGCATCGTATGGGCACGATGGAAATTGAATCAACCCTCGTTGCCAATCCCCTTGTCGCTGAAGCTGCTGTTGTAGGGCGCCCTGATGACATGACCGGTGAAGCGATTTGCGCTTTCGTGGTTCTCAAGGGTAAGCGACCCGAAGGGGAGGAGGCCAAGAAGATTGCCACCGAGTTACGCAATTGGGTAGGTAAAGAGATTGGTCCGATTGCAAAGCCAAAGGATGTGCGTTTTGGTGATAACTTGCCAAAGACCCGTTCTGGAAAGATTATGCGCAGACTCTTGCGTGTGATTGCCAAGGGCGAGGACATCACACAGGATACCTCCACGCTTGAAAATCCAGCGATCTTGGAGCAATTAAAGAAGTCGCTGTAAGCGTCACAAAAGCATCAGAAATCATCCGCCACTCCTCGAACCGTATAATGAACGGTTTCGGAGAGGTGGATGAGCGGTTTAAGTCGCACGCCTGGAAAGCGTGTGTAGGTTAATAGCCTACCGCGGGTTCGAATCCCGCCCTCTCCGCCAAATGGCAATGAATCGCTTTAAATCGCGATCCACTCTTTGGCTTTCAGGTCATTCAGTTAAATTATCTGTATGAGGCCTCATGTGAACAAAAACCGGCTTGGTGAAGAGATCAAAAAAATGCTGATCTTGTTCATCTATTTTTCAATCTGGTTCTGCGCGCTTGCATTTCTGAGTTTCTCGGTGGAGCGTTTGCAAGGCTTTCCCTATATCCATATTGGCTTGGCTTTAGTGAAAGCATTGTTGTGTGCCAAGTTCATGCTGATGGGCCAGATGTTATATCCGATCGAGAGTAAGCGTGATAAACCGCTCATTGGGCAGATCCTGCCTCGCTCGATTGTCTATGTAGGTGTCGTAGTTTTGTTGAGCGCTCTCGAATCCGGGACAGAGGGTTGGTTTCATCATCGTGGATTTATTAGCTCTTTAGCTAATTTCGGAAACGGTGACCCCATCCATATACTGGCACTGAGTTTGATCTATTGGTTAATTGTGTTGCCTTACCTCACATTTATGAGCTTGCAATCGGTCATCGGGTCGCCGGAGATGAAAAAGATTTTTTGGGGCTAATTGCGAATTGATGCGATTGTCCAGTGTTCGACCTTTTCGTATTTCTCTAATCTTCAGTGCGGTACTGGCAATTTTGGCCAGTGCTTTTTGGATCATTGGCAGCACCTGGGCGCCTACTTGGATCAAAAAGCAAATTGAGGAATATAGTCAGCGACTAGGATATTCGGTACAGATTCAATCCATTAGCGTCAAACCCTTTCAATTAACTGCTCGGGTGGAGGGTCTGCGCCTTCAACAAATTCAGAGCAAACAATTATTCGCATTAGATGCCGGTCTGATTCGTCTGCACTGGAGCAAATTAATGACCGGAGAGTTGGGGATTCGTGATCTACAACTCACGAATCCATCGATCTTGCTTGAGCGCCCAGATGGCGATGGAGCGAAGTGGAACTGGATGCAATTGATTGAGACGATCAATGCCCAAAAACCACCATCGACACCCACCAAATCAAAAACAATCAAAGTATCCGTTGATCAATTCGGAATTCAAGGGGCGCGTCTTCAGTTTCGCGATGGGCAAACCAAGTTTACTGATGATCTAGGACCGTTTTCTCTCAATCTAAAACAACTTAGTAATTATCGACAAGCATCTGATGAGCCTGGTGTGGAGGGTTTGTATGAGCTCGATCTGGGCAAGGTTGACGTGCTCATTCCATCAATCAATAAGATGGTGCTATTTAACAACGTTCAAGCCTCGGGAGGAGTTAGTAGTCCAGAGCCTGAGCAACTTACGGCGAAGTTAAACCTCAAACTTGATGCTGGCGTATTAGATTTCCTTTTTTATCTAGAGCCTAAACAAAATTTAATTAAGATTGATGTGGCCATCGATAACCTGTCTGTGGCCCCAATCGTTACTTTGTTGCCAGCCAACAATCCTTTGCAGACCAACTCGGGTGTCATGGCTGGCAAATTGGAGTATCAAACTCGCCAAGGGCTATGGTCAACCGTGGGTGAGTTAAGCCTTAAGAATATTGAAATCACCGAAGGTAAGCCGCGGCAGCCCTTCATGAAATGGCGCCAAGCCGATCTCAAGCAAATTGATCTTCGTAAATTAGCGAGTGGTAAAACATCACTCACGATTGATGAGGCGTTGTTTGATCAACCTGACTTTAAGTACGAGCTTGATGAGCAAGGGTTTTCGAACATTCGTCGAATGTTTTCTAAACCTGCTCCAAGCCCAGCTCCAGCCTCAGAGTCACCGAAAAGTGCAGCAGAAGTAAAGCCGTCAAATTTTGAGCTCGACATTAAAGCCATCAAATTGCGAAATGGCATTGTGCACTATGCCGATTTGGGTGTAGTGCCACAGTTGCAAACCGATATTCGTAAACTCAATGGTTCCTTGCTTGGCGTGAGTAATGTTCCTGGCCGCTATGCAGCGATTGCTCTTGATGGATTGATTGCAGATCATGGCAGTTTTCGAGCCAAAGGTCAGGCTGCTTTTGAAGACCCGCGCCGCAACCATGACGTGTCATTCGAATTTAAGAATGTTCCACTGAAGGCTACGAATGCCTATTTCATGAAATACGCCGGGTATGCGATTCAAGATGGGCGCTTGGACCTGATGTTGAACTATAGGGCTAAGGATGCTGAGCTAGTTGGCCAAAATCGTTTCGTCATCAAAGATATTGAGCTCGGGGAAGAAGTGCCTAATTTTCAGGGGCGGCGCTTACCCCTGCGACTAGCGATTGCCTTACTAGAGGACTCTGACAATGTGATTGATATTTCACTGGGGATCAAAGGGAATGTTGATTCTCCCGAGTTCTCCGCAACGGGTCTCGTTTGGCAAGCGATTCGTACTGTCCTCACCAATATTGTTACCGCACCGTTTCGGGCATTGGCATCCTTATTGGGGCTTCAAAGCGATACGCCGATTCATGCAGTATTGGGCGAGAGCTCTTATTTACCAGTTGATCAAGAGAAACTCGATAAATTAGCAGGGGTCTTAGTAAAACGTCCTCATGCCACGATTGAGTTTGTTGGCGCCTATGATCCCAATGCCGATAAGGCGGCCTTAGCTAGGGCGAGTGCTGACCGCGCTATTTTGAACGCTGCCGGATTTAAATTGAGCCCTCAGGAACCTCTCCCTATCCCCAGTCTTTCGGACCCCCGGGTTCAATCTGGAGTCAAATCCGCGTATGGGCAACAAGTCGGCCGAATTAAATTAGCCCAGCGTTTGATTTCACTGCCTGACAATGAGGCGCGCTATCAGCAACTGCGCAATGAGCTAATCGAAAGTTATGCGGTGAGCGAGGCCGAGCTATTGCAATTGGCAAGCGCACGAGCCAATCGCGCTAAAGAGTTAATGGTTGCACAGCAACCTAATTTAGCCGAACGAATTACCATAGGAGCATCTAAGGCGGTCAGTGCTGATCAAGAGGGTATTCCTTTGGGTATTTCCCTGGGTAGTAAAAAATAACACCAACAAAGTACATTTATTTTTGAGTTAATTAGCCCCGCCTCATTTATTGCCGCTTGCACAATCGTGTTGGTGGCGTACTTCATTTTTGGAGTGACCGGTTTTGGGTCATCGATTATTTCGGTGCCGGTGCTCGTATTATTCTTCCCCTTACAGGTCGTCGTGCCGATTATGGTGATACTCGATCTGTGTGCGGCATTCTATTTGGGCACAAAGTCCTTTGATGCAGCCGACAAGAAAGAACTCGCCTGGTTACTGCCATTTAGTTTTATCGGTATGGTGATTGGTATCACCTTGCTCTTGAAGGCTCCGCCGGAGCCTTTGCTGATCACCTTGGGCGCCTTTGCCGCATTCAATGGCTTGCGAGTGTTAACCAAGAAAAAATCGGCACCCATGCATACCATCTCGCAGTATTGGTCGATGCCCTTTGGTATTGCCGGAGGGATTTTTACAGCATTGTTTGCTACAGGCGGACCCATCTATGCATCGTATTTAGCGATGCGTTTTAACCAACCCAATACACTCCGCGCAACCATGGCCTTTGCCATTCTGATTTTTGTGTTCTTACGTCTGATCTTTATGTTGGTTACAGGCCTGATATTGAACTGGGAGGTTTTAGGTCTGGCATTATTTCTGGTGCCCTGTATGGTGATTGGTCTTTGGGTTGGCTCAAAAACCCATCGGCGCTTGAGTATTCATCATATGCAATTGGCCTATGGCAGCATTTTGGTATTTGCGGGATCGGTCCTCTTAATAAAGCAAATGTTTTAGGTGATAGACTCGACGTATGACAATGAAAATATTGATTGCTGGATTAGTGATTGCCAGTAGCTTAGGCTTATCAGCCTGTGGTACGGTACAGTCCGCCGCGCAAGCCGATTGCACGGCAGTGGGCTTACGGGTAGGAACGCCCGATTTTGAAGCCTGTTTTAAAGCCCGTGTCCGGGAAAGGGAAATGGACTACAGCAATACCTTTTTGCCTAGTTCCAATTAATCTAAACAGGTAGAAGCTGGACTCCCTGCCAAACTTCAGGGTTAACCCTGATTCGGGAGATCTTGAGCCATATCAATTACTTAGATGGGTAGATCAATTACATTGATTTCAATCATTAAAAGGTCATGTAGAACGATCTTTTAAATAACTATTTAGAGAGACTAAAACAGCATGAATCACCCTAAGCCCTCTAGCGAAATCAAGGCGGTTGCAATTGCAAGTGCAGATGACCTTCGTGAGCGAATTCGGCAAAAAAGTAAATTAAAAGGGCGACAGGCGGATGATGCATCCTTAGCCGAAGTTAAAAAACTGATCGGTGATGGCCCATATCGACGTGACCTACTGATTGAGAACTTGCATCTCATTAATGACGCCTACCGCGCTTTGCATGATCGGCACTTAGCGGCACTGGCCAAGCTAATGAACTTGCCGATGGCCGAGGTTTATGAAGTTGCCACGTTCTATCATCACTTCGAAGTCGTGCGCGGCAATGATCCGGTTGCTGATATTACGGTGCGGGTGTGCGATGGATTGTCATGCGAGCTAGCTGGTGCTAAACAGTTATTGGAGCGCTTACCAACGATTCTTGGTAATGCGAAGACCAAAGTGATTGCAGCTCCGTGTGTAGGTCGCTGTGAGCAAGCACCAGTGGCGGTGGTGCATCAATACCCCGTATTGTTTGCTGACGCAGAAAAAGTATCGAAGGCCGTTAAAAATGGTCAACTGACCCATCCCAAGGCAAAGGATGATGCTCAATTTGAGCCCGCAGACTTTGCGCAGCGCGCCGTGAGTCCTGAGCAAAAAGCCAATGAGGTATCTCCTGCTTATGTGGGTTACGAGGCCTATTGTGCAAAAGGTGGCTACGCTTTAGTCAACGAGTTTGATAGCGGTAAGCGCGAGGTTGAGTCCATTATTAAGGCGATGGAAGATTCTGGTTTGCGCGGTCTTGGTGGTGCTGGATTCCCGGCTGGGCGCAAATGGCGGATTGTGAAGGATCAACCGGCACCTAAGCTCATGGCGGTCAATATTGACGAGGGTGAGCCCGGAACATTTAAAGACCGTACCTATTTGGAGCGCGACCCTCATCGCTTCCTTGAGGGAATGTTGATTGCTGCGCGCGTAGTTGGAATTGATGCTTGTTACATCTACTTGCGTGACGAGTATCACGGCTGCCGCGAGTTGCTTGATGCTGAGATTAAAAAACTTCAAGCGCATGCATCGTTCAAGTTGCCGCTGATTGAGTTGCGCCGAGGAGCGGGTGCCTACATCTGCGGCGAAGAGTCCGCCATGATCGAGAGTATTGAGGGTAAGCGGGGCGAGCCTAGAATGCGTCCTCCTTACATTGCACAAGTTGGTTTATTTGGTCGACCCACGCTTGAGCATAATTTTGAGACCTTGTATTGGGTACGCGACATTATTGCGCGTGGACCACAATGGTTTAGTTCCTTTGGCCGTCATGATCGCAAAGGCTTGCGAAGCTTTAGTGTGAGTGGTCGAGTGAAATATCCAGGTGTCAAACTTGCACCAGCTGGTATCACCATTCAGGAGCTGATTGATGAGTATTGCGGTGGTATGCAAGAAGGTCACACTTTCTATGGCTATTTGCCGGGAGGTGCTTCAGGCGGTATCTTGCCAGCGACCATGAATACCATTCCATTAGATTTTGATACTTTGCAGCCTTATGGTTGTTTTATCGGTTCTGCAGCTGTAATGGTCTTTAGTCATCAAGATAAGGCGCGCGATGCAGCCCTAAACGTGATGCGCTTTTTTGAGCACGAGAGTTGTGGTCAATGCACCCCATGCCGGGTTGGAACTAGTAAAGCTGCGCAATTGATGCAAGCACGTGTATGGGATCAGGCTACTTTGGAGGATCTGTCCACGGTGATGGTGGATGCCTCTATCTGTGGTCTTGGGCAAGCAGCACCAAACCCCATCCGTTGCATCCATAAATATTTCCCCCACGAAATTGCATAACCGCTTAGATAGGGAGCTTAAGGCGTGAACGCACCAGTCAATCCGCAAGAACTTGCATTGCAAACCGTTGAGTTCAAACTCGATGGCAAGACAATCGTTGCCTATGATGGTGAGACCATCTTAAAAGCAGCCAAACGTCATGGAATTGATATCCCCCATTTGTGCTTTAAGGACGGCTATCGTCCCGACGGTAATTGCCGCGCATGCGTGGTCGAGATCAATGGCGAGCGCACCTTGGCGCCCAGTTGCTGCCGAGCCGCTACTGCTGGCATGGAAGTCAAAGCCAATAGTGAGCGTGCCCTAAAGAGCCAAAAATTAGTGCTTGAGATGCTTCTCTCTGACATGCCCGATGAAGGCTATAAATGGGTCGGTGATAGCGATGCTGAACGTGAGCGTCAGCAACATGGGGAACTTAGTGAATGGGCCAGCCGTCTTGATGTAGCGGTTCGTCCTGAACTCAAGGCCTTGCGCCGTCACCAACCACCGGCTGATTTGTCGCACCCTGCGATGGCTGTTAATTTGGATGCGTGTATTCAGTGCAACCGTTGTGTACGCGCTTGCCGTGAAGAGCAGGTCAATGATGTGATTGGCTACGCGATGCGTGGCGCTCATAGCGAAATCGTATTTGATTTGAACGATCCGATGGGTACTAGCACTTGCGTCGCTTGTGGCGAATGCGTACAAGCCTGTCCAACCGGTGCTCTGATGCCCAAAACCCACATTGGTTCTCAAGCTGTTGATCGTAAGGTGGATTCAGTATGCCCATTCTGCGGGGTGGGTTGTCAAATTACCTACAACGTGAAAGACGAAAAAATTGTAAGCGTGGATGGTCGTGATGGCCCTGCAAATCACAGTCGTCTGTGCGTGAAGGGCCGATTTGGCTTTGATTATGTGCACAACCCTCAACGCTTAACCAAGCCGTTGATTCGTAAACCTGGTGTAGCAAAGGACGAGCATTCGATTGAGTCTGCAGGTAAAAATCCTGAGGATTGGAGCGAAGTCTTCCGTGAAGCTACTTGGGAAGAGGCCTTGGATCTTGCAGCCGGTAAATTAAAGGCCTTACGTGATCAACATGGCAAGAAGACTTTGGCAGGATTCGGTTCGGCCAAAGGTAGCAACGAAGAGGCCTACTTATTTCAGAAGCTGGTACGGACTGGCTTTGGTAGCAACAACGTCGATCATTGCACCCGCTTATGCCATGCATCGAGTGTTGCTGCCTTGCTCGAAGGTGTTGGTTCTGGAGCAGTGAGTAACCAGGTCAATGATATCGAGCACTCTGGCTTAATTCTGGTGATTGGTTCTAACCCAACCGCCAATCATCCCGTGGCCGCGACTTGGATGAAAAACGCTGCTAAGAATGGCACCAAGATTGTGTTGGCCGATCCACGCGTGACCGATATTGGTAAGCACGCTTGGCGCACCTTGCAATTTAAGCCAGATACCGATGTTGCCATGCTCAATGCCATGATCTATACGGTGATTGAAGAGGGCTTGTGCGATCAAAACTTTATTTCTCAGCGCGCTTCAAACTTTGAAGCCCTTAAAGAGAATGTCAAGGGTTACAGCCCTGAGGCAATGGCACCCATTTGTGGCGTGCCTGCCGCAACCCTGCGTGAGGTAGCGCGCGAGTTTGCTAAATCCAAAGCCTCGATGATTTTATGGGGCATGGGTGTGAGCCAACACGTGCATGGCACCGATAATGCCCGTTGCTTAATTGCATTGGTCAGTATTACCGGTCAAATTGGTAAGCCTGGCTCCGGTTTGCATCCACTGCGTGGTCAGAACAATGTCCAAGGTGCCAGTGACGCGGGATTGATCCCCATGATGTTCCCGAACTATCAGCGCGTTGATAACGCCCAGGCACATGAGTGGTTCGAGAAGTTTTGGAACACCCCCTTAGATAAAAAGCCTGGATATACCGTAGTTGAGATCATGCATAAGATCACAGCACCAGATTCGGATCCTGACAAGATTCGGGGGATGTACATCATGGGCGAGAACCCTGCCATGAGTGACCCCGATCTAAACCATGCGCGCCATGCTTTGGCATCGCTTGATCACCTTGTCGTGCAAGATATCTTTATGACCGAGACCGCATGGTTGGCGGATGTGATCCTGCCAGCAAGCGCATGGCCTGAGAAAACCGGCACCGTGACCAATACTGACCGTATGGTGCAGCTGGGTAAGCGCGCTCTCAATCCACCTGGTGATGCAAAGCCTGATTTGTGGATTATTCAGGAGCTTGCTAAGCGCATTGGCTTGCAGTGGGGTTACCAAGGCGAGGAGTGCGGTGTTGCTGAGGTCTATGACGAGATGCGTCGCGCCATGCATGCCGTGATCAATGGCATTACCTGGGATCGCTTGCAGCGTGAGTCATGTGTCACTTATCCATGCTTAAGCGAGGACGATCCGGGTCAGCCCATCGTGTTTGACGAGAGCTTCCCAACCGCTGATGGCAAAGTAAAACTGGTGCCTGCCGATATTATTCCGGCCAATGAGCGACCTGATACAGAATATCCTTTTGTATTAATCACAGGGCGCCAGCTCGAGCATTGGCATACTGGTAGCATGACCCGACGCGCAGGGGTTCTGGATGCGATCGAGCCCATGGCGACCGCCTCGATGTGTGGTGAAGACATGGCAAAGTTGGGTTTAAACCCAGGGGATGTGATTACTGTGAAGTCCCGCAGGGGCGAGGTTGGGATTCATGTTCGGCGGGATGATGGCACACCCAGTGGGGCTGTATTTATGCCGTTTGCTTATTACGAGGCAGCAGCTAATCTGATGACCAACCCTGCGTTGGATCCTTTTGGCAAGATTCCAGAGTTTAAGTATTGCGCTGTGGCAGTTCATAAAGGCGGCAAGCCAGCACAGCACATTGGTTATGACCGAACGGTAAACGATGCTATGCTCATTCAATGAGCGTAGCGCATGACCAACATCATCCTGTATTAATCATTGGGGCCGGCTTAGCCGGCCTTACTGTTGCCCTTCACCTCGCAGACCGTCAACCGGTGATCTTGATGGCCAAGCGCCGTCTGAGCGAAGCAGCAACTGCTTGGGCGCAAGGCGGGATTGTTGGGGTTCTCGATCAAGAGGACAGCATTGAATCGCATGTGGTCGATACAGTCAATGCCGGAGCAGGACTCGTTGTTGAGTCGGTAGCGCGTTACGTTGCCGAGCAGAGTGCGCAAGCAATTCATTGGTTGGTTGAGCAAGGTGTCCCATTTACTCCTGATCAATCTGGTCCCGAAGGATTGCATTTAACCCGTGAGGGTGGGCATAGTCATCGACGCATCGCCCATGCTGCGGATGCAACTGGTAAGGCAATTCATGAGGTATTGCTGGATAAGGCCAAAGCACATCCCAATATCCGGATTCTTGAAAACTGGATTGCACTCGATCTCATCACCAATAAGCATTTACAAGTGCCCGCAAAGTACAAATCGAATCGTTGCTATGGGGCGTACGCACTTGATATTGAGAAGGGTCGGGTAGAAACGATCCTAGCCAAAGCTGTGGTGCTGGCAACGGGCGGCCTGGGAAAGGTCTATCGTTATACCAGTAATCCCGATACCGCCACTGGTGATGGAATTGCGATGGCATGGCGCGCAGGCTGCCGGATCGGCAACATGGAGTTCGTGCAATTTCATCCAACCTGTTTGTATCATCCAAGCGATCGCACCTTCCTGATTACCGAGGCGATGCGTGGTGAGGGCGGAATCTTGAAGTTGCCTAATGGTCATCGATTTATGCCGGAGCATGATGATCGCAATGAGCTCGCTCCCCGCGATATCGTGGCACGAGCCATCGACTTCGAGATGAAAAAACATGGCTTGGATTATGTGCATCTCGATGCAACGCATCTTGGTGAATCATTCATCCGGGAACACTTCCCCATGATTTACTCACGCTGCCTCGCTTTGGGTATCGACATCACCAAACAACCAATTCCCGTGGTACCCGCTGCACATTACACCTGTGGAGGGGTTGTCACTGACCTTAAGGGCCGCACTGATTTAAGCGGCCTATATGCGGTAGGTGAGGCAACCTACACTGGATTGCATGGCGCTAATCGCTTGGCCTCTAACTCATTGTTGGAATGTGTGGTGATTGGTAAGGCTGCTGCAGCCGATATCCTAGAGCAGGGCGATATTGAACAAGCTCCAGTGCGGCTATGGGATGAAAGTAAGGTTGAAGACGCTGATGAGCAAGTCGTCATTGCGCATAACTGGGATGAGTTACGCTCCTTGATGTGGAACTACGTGGGCATTGTGCGAACCACACGTAGACTCGAGCGCGCCTTGCACCGCATTGAGCTCTTGCGTACTGAGGTCCAAGACTACTATGCCAATTTCAGAGTAAGCCGAGATTTAATTGAGTTACGCAACTTACTTGAGTGCGCTGAACTAGTGGTCCGCTCGGCCTTATTGCGTAAGGAGAGTCGAGGCTTGCACTTTAGTCGTGACTATCCAAAAACCTGGCCGGTTTCATATCCAACCATTCTGACCCCGATTCAAACTCAGCGCTCTACGTAATACGATCGATGCGCATTGAGTAATCGATTGCCTGAATATCCTTAGTCAATTTGCCAATTGAGATTCGGTCGACACCCGTTGCTGCAATAGCACGGAGTTGATCTTGGGTAACGCCACCAGATGCCTCTAAGAGAGCTCGGCCGCCAGTGAGCTTTACGGCCTCGCGCATTTGATCGAGAGTAAAGTTATCGAGCAAAATACTCTTAGCGCCGTGATCGATCGCCTCTTGGAGTTCTACCAGACTTTCCACTTCAATTTGTACATCCACCCCTGCGTTGAGTCGATTGGCAGCAGCCAATACCGCCACAATACTACCTGCCGCAGCGATGTGATTCTCCTTAATTAAGATGCCATCCCATAAGGCCATTCGTTGGTTCTGACCATGACCGATTCGAACCGCATATTTTTGGGCTTGCCGCAGCCCTGGGATCGTTTTGCGGGTATCCAAAATGGCGCAACCCTTGGGATTAGGGCTAGCATCTGCAATCGCCTCAACGTAGCGGCGGGTGGTGGTTGCGGTTGCAGAAAGGGTCTGCAAAAAGTTCATGGCGGGGCGTTCAGCACTAAGTAGGGAGCGAGCGTTTGATGAAATTTCACAGACCAGATCATTGGGCGCCATCCAATCACCTTCGGAGAAGAGCCAATGAATTCGTGCCTGCGCATCCAGAGCATGAATCACCGCATCAAACCATGCAGTTCCACACAGTACGGCCGGCTCGCGCACAATTAATCTGGCATGGGCCGTTTGATCAGCGGGCACCAGATTGGCGGTCCAATCGCCGCGACCCAAATCTTCATAGAGGGCATCACGCACATTGCGAGCAATCGCCTGATCTAAGGATTCGTTATCAGAAAACATGGAAAAATACTTAGGCAGCACCAATATTTTTAATGAAGCCGTGCTGGGCTTTGGCCAATAATTCAGGGTGGGTGGAGGTAAAGTCCAGCATGCGTTTAATGCATGCCAGCGCTTCAGAGCGAATGGGCTCTTTCACCTCGATCTCGCCAAGGCCATGCTCCAAGCAATTTAAAATGCCACGTAAGCCATTCATGGCCATCCAGGGACAATTAGCACAACTTTTGCAAGTGGCGCTCTCACCAGCTGTTGGGGCGGCAATCAACTTTTTATGGGGTGCCAATTGACGCATACGGTGAAGGATGCCTTGATCGGTCGCTACGATGTATTCAGAGGCGCTTCCCTCGAGCACCGCTTTAATCATCGCCGAGGTAGAGCCAACCACGTCTGCTTGATCGACGACGTGTTGCGGTGACTCCGGATGAACCAGAACCATGGCATCAGGATGCTTCTCACGCATTGCCGCGAGCTCAACCGCTTTAAACTCATCATGCACAATGCAGGCGCCATTCCACAGAATCATGTCAGCACCAGTTTGCTCTTGAATGTAACGGCCCAGATGCCGATCGGGCGCCCACAATATTTTTTTACCTTGCTGGTCTAAATAGTGCACGATCGCTAGGGCGCAAGAACTGGTTACCATCCAATCCGCCTGTGCCTTCACTGCGGCACTCGTGTTGGCATACACCACGCTGACTCGATCCGGATGAGCGGACTTGAATTTCCGAAAGTCATCCGCGGGACACCCTAAATCAAGTGAGCAGGTTGCCTCAAGATCTGGCATGAATACGCGCTTCTCAGGACTCAGAATCTTTGCGGTCTCACCCATGAATCGCACACCCGCAACGATCAAATTCTGAGCAGTATGATTTTTACCAAACCGAGCCATCTCTAAAGAGTCAGAAACAAAGCCCCCAGTTTGCATCGCAAGGTCTTGAATATCACCATCGACGTAATAGTGCGCCACAATGACCGCATCTTTTTCCTTTAACAAAACCTTGATCCGCTCGATTACATCCTGCTTTTCTCCCAAAGCAAGGGGTGCAGGCGTTTTGGCCCACGCCTGCGCAATACAGGTAGCTCCCGATGCATCTTGCTGGGGATAATCATAAAAACTACCGGTCGAAAGTGATTGATTCATTGTGCTCATCTATCAATCTTAACTCGCAATCACTTTCGCGATAGAATCCCATCCTTAAAGGGGATTTCTATGAAACGAATCATGTTATTGGCAAAGTTACATCGGGTCGTCGTGACCGAGGCCGATTTGCATTATGAGGGTTCTTGTGGGATTGATGAGAATCTCATGGATGCCGCCGATATGCGTGAATACGAAAAGATAGAGCTCTACAACATCAATAACGGCGAGCGATTTTCCACCTACATCATTAAGGCACCCAGAGGCTCAGGTGCGATCTCCTTAAATGGTGCTGCTGCTCGTAAGGCCCATGTAGGAGACCATCTCATTATTTGCACCTACGGACCGGTTGATAATGCCGAGTCTAAAACTCATAGCCCCAAAATTGTTCTAGTAGATGAACAGAATCAGATTAAAGAAATTAAAAAGATTTAAGTGGGTCTGCTAAAACGGTAATTTTGCATCGGGCTTCACCGCCAAAAGAGCTGCTTTGAATTCTTGTTGGATTCGTTGAATCGCTTCTTCAGAATCAGCCTCAAATCTGAGTACCACAATCGGTGTTGTATTCGAGGGGCGAGCCAAACCAAAGCCATCGGCATACTCAACCCGTACGCCATCAATCGTATTCATCGATTGGGAACTTGGAAACTTGGGATTGGCTTTAATCTTTTCAAGTAAGACAAAAGATTCACCCTCGGCACATGGCAGTTGCAACTCTGGGGTGCAAATGGCATTGGGTAGAGCGTTGAGTACTTTGCTTGGGTTATCAAATTGACTGAGGATTTCTAGCAAACGAGCGCCGGTATAGAGGCCATCATCAAAGCCAAACCAACGGTCCTTAAAGAAGATATGACCACTCATTTCCCCGGCTAGAGGGGCACCAGTCTCTTTCAGCTTGGCTTTGACCAAGGAGTGGCCGGTCTTCCACATTAGCGGCTCACCTCCATGTTTACGGATCCAAGGAGCGAGGTTGCGAGTACATTTGACGTCATAAATGATTTGGCCCTTGGGATTGCGACTGAGTACATCCTTGGCAAACAGCATCATTTGCCGATCCGGAAAAATCACCTCGCCATCTTTGGTTACCACACCCAGTCGATCAGCATCGCCATCAAAGGCAAGTCCCAGCTCATTGTTGGTCGTTGCGAGATTGCGAATCAGGTCTTGAAGATTTTCAAGGTGGGCAGGGTCTGGATGGTGATTCGGAAAACGTCCATCAACCTCACAAAAGAGCTCTTGCACCTCACAGCCCAGAGCTCGGAATAACTCTCCAGCAAACGCGCCACCCACACCATTGCCACAATCGACGGCGATCTTCATGGGTCTAGCTAAGCGAATATCACCAACAATGGTTTGCAAATATTGGGGGAAGATATTGAAGCTGGAGCGTTTTCCATTGCCTTGCCGAAAATCATCCGCTTCAATTTGCTGGCGTAGCCCCTGAATCTGATCCCCATAAATGGCTGAACCACCGAGCACCATCTTAAAGCCGTTGTAATTAGGCGGATTATGACTACCCGTAATCATGATGCCGGATTTCGGTTGGCAATTTCCAATGGTCTGATGGGTGGCGAAGTAGACCATTGGGGTGGCGACCATCCCAAGGTCAATCACATTAATGCCTGTGGATAGCAAACCCTCGGTCAGGGCCTCAATCAGAACTGGGCCAGAGAGTCGACCGTCACGGCCAATTACAACATCCGTTTCTCCCAAATCGCGCATTTGACTTCCAAAAGCCTGACCAATTGCTTTAGCAATTGATGGATTCAGGGTTTCATCAATAATGCCGCGGATATCGTAGGCTTTAAAAATCGAGGCAGGAACGTTCATGGATTATTTCTGGAAGTAATGGATTCTGGCAGCGGTGATGGAATCAAATTCAGCACCGGAAGTGTCTTTTTGTTGAAGAGCGCGCTCAATGGGTTTGGCTAGTACCTTGCCGAGCTCAACCCCGGGCTGATCAAAGCTGTTCATGCCCCATAGTGCTCCCAAGCAAACGGCACGGTGTTCGTAAAGAGCAAGTAAAGCACCCAAATGATAGGCATCAAGCTTGGGTAGCACAATTAAATTGCTAGGTCTCTTTCCAGGATAGCTAAGATTGGGGTCGCTCGCATCACGGCCTAGGGCCAACGCCTGAGCTTGGGCCAAGCAATTGGCTAAGAGGGCATAGTGATGATCCTTAGCTTCTGGTAGGGCGCTCATCGGCTCTTTAATCGCAATCAGATCAACCGGAATGCATTCCGGTCCTTGATGTAGTAACTGGAAATACGAATGCTGGGCATTGGTACCGGCGCTACCAAACACAACAGGGGAGCTCAGCGATACCGGCTTACCAAGGCGATCGACTTGCTTGCCATTACTTTCCATATCCAATTGCTGCAACCAATACGGGAAGAGTTCCAAGGCGTGCGCATATGGAATCACTGCATAAGATTTGGAATGATGTTTGCTTTGTTGATAGTACAAAGCCAATGCCATTAGGATTGGGAGATTTTGATTGGGACGAGCACTGATCGCATGGCGATCCATGTGATTGGCTCCCAACAAAAATTGTTTGAAGGTCTCAAACCCATACTGCAAAGCAATGGGCAGACCAACCGCAGACCATACCGAGAATCGCCCACCTACCCAATCCCAAAATGGAAAGACATGCTCTGCTTGAATGCCAAAGTCTTCTGCCGCTTGGACATTGCTAGTAATCGCAAATAGGGAGTTTTGGATCTGCGAGCTCGTGAGGTTCTTCGCTTTGAACCAATTAAGAACAGCGCGTGCGTTCATTAAGGTCTCAGCCGTGCCAAATGATTTGGACACAATCAGTACCTTAGTGCTATTCGCCTGAGCACGTTCTAATACATGGCTCAGTTCTGCGCTATCCACATTAGCCACAAAATGAACCCGCATCCCGCGATTGAATTTGTGCGCTGAATGGGCTAAGGCTTGCACTGCAAGTCGTGGGCCAAAGTCAGAGCCCCCAATCCCAATATGAATTAAATCTGTTACCCCCACCCATTTATTGCATAAACCCTCGATTCGTTGCCAAACCTCGGCAATCTCTGGCATTACATCATTGCCATCAACCAGTATTGGGGATTTATCGAGATTACGTAGTGCCGTATGAAGTGCAGGGCGGTGCTCACTAGTATTAACATGTTCGCCAGCAAAGACAGCATGGAGATGATTGCTGAGCTGCGCTTGCTCGGCTTTGGCAAATAAGTTCTTCCAATCTTCAGATCCAATCCCCTGATAGGCAAGATCCAATACGATGCCAGCTGCTTGCAAAGAGCCAAAAACCGCGGTTGAGGGGTTATCGAATGATTTTGCGTTGGAGAATGCGGTCATATATAGATTTTATCAATAAGGGCTTCGAAAGCATCAAGATTTAATTTCAGTGAAATGGTACGATTTGGCATCAAAAAATAAGCAATTAATATGGATAAACTGGATTGTGTCGTCGTTGGTGCGGGAGTTGTGGGCTTAGCAGTGGCCCGCGAAATGGCATTGCAAGGTCATGAAACCGTATTGCTAGAGCGCGAAGCATCGTTTGGAACCATTAGTAGCTCCAGAAATAGCGAAGTCATTCATGCCGGTATTTATTACCCCAAGGATTCTTTAAAAGCAAAACTGTGCGTTGAGGGTAATCGCATGCTCTATGAGTATTGTCGCGACCATCAGGTGGGAACCCAGCGCTACGGTAAATTAATTGTGGCAAGCGATCCACAGCAGGTTGATGATCTGCACGGTATTTTTTATCGTGCCCAGCAAAATGGGGCACGTGAGATTAGCCTCATTACAGCCAAAGAGGCCAATGCGCTAGAGCCCGATCTACGAGTTGCAGCAGCGATTTTGTCCAAAACGACTGGCATTGTCGATAGCCATGCTTATATGCTCTCATTGCTTGGCGGCTTTGAGGATGCAGGAGGAATGGTTGCTTATTTGTCTCCGTTAAATCATGCACGCGTGATTCCTGGAGGGTTTGAGCTAGAGGTGGGCGGTGCCGATGCGATACAACTGCAAACTAAGTATCTAATTAATTGTGCGGGTATGAGTGCGCCGGCCGTAGCGCAACGCATTCACGGAATATCGGCCGAGCACATTCCCAAAGCCTATTTTGCAAAAGGCAACTATTTCTCCTTAGCTGGTAAGTCACCCTTTCGACATTTAATTTATCCCGTCCCAGAGCCGGGCGGATTAGGGGTACATTTGACCCTCGATATGGCGGGGCAGGCTAAGTTTGGCCCCGATGTAGAATGGCTTGATATCGATGCGGAAGATCAAATTAATTACGCAGTCGATCCCACTCGCGGTGAGCGATTCTATGCAGCCATCCGACAGTACTGGCCAGGTCTTCAAGACGGAGCGTTGCAGGCTGATTATTCAGGGGTGCGCGCCAAGATTGTCTCGAAAGATCAACCCGCAGGGGATTTTCGTATCGATGGCCCTAATGAGCATGGTATTGAGGGCCTCTACAACTTCTTTGGCTTTGAGTCACCCGCACTAACCTCAAGTTTGGCAATCGCGAAATATCTAAAGGGCTTACTTAATCCTTAGGCCTCAATTCTTCATCCAAGCTTCAACTCCCCTATAATTGCTCCTTCAGAGGAAGCGTGGCAGAGTGGTTGAATGCACCAGTCTTGAAAACTGGCGAGGATGAAAGTCCTCCGTGAGTTCGAATCTCACCGCTTCCGCCATCATCTATTTCAAGAACAATTCCTGCAGGTCATTGAGATAGCGCATGCCCAGTGGGCTAGCTTTGAGTCGCGTTGGATCTTCGTCCAATAGCCCCTTGCGGAGAGCCTCTGTAATTGGTTTGCTAATCGTATTAAGCCCGAGGCTCGTTCGCTCCGAGAACATACTTGTTGGCACCCCATCCATTAATCGCAGTGCTCCCAACATGAACTCAAACGGTAAATCGTCTTGCGTGAGTAAACGATTTTCAATGACAGCATGACCTTGTTCAGTCATCTTGCTAATATAAGTCTCAGGGTGGCGCTCACGAATCTGCCGTGTGATGCGATTTGGATAGGAAATCTTGCCATGTGCACCCGCACCAATGCCAATATAGTCTCCAAACTCCCAATAATTGAGATTGTGCTTGCATTGTTGTTTGGGCTTGCTATAGGCCGATACCTCATATCGGTCGTAGCCATGCGCTGCCAACATTTCTAGAGCGGATTCAAACATGGCATCACTCTCATCTTCGTGCGGAAGTGCTGGCGGGTGACTCGCAAAATAGGTATTCGGTTCGAGTGTTAGGTGATAGAGCGATAGATGCGATGTATTAAATGCCAGAGCTTCTCTGAGATCGGCTTGTGACTGGGCAAGGGTTTGCTGTGGAAGAGCGTACATCAAATCAAGATTGATGCGTTCAAAGTGATCGTGTGCGATTTCAATGGCACGGCGCGCATCCTGCTGATTGTGAATCCGCCCCAACGCCTTGAGATGATCTGAGTTAAAGCTCTGGATCCCAAGCGATACACGGTTAATGCCGATGCTAGCGAACTCGGCAAACTTCGCTGATTCCACTGAACCTGGATTGGCCTCGAGAGTGATTTCTGCATGAGGTTCCATCGGGATGAGTGCCCGCACGTGCGATAAGAGATGATCAAGACCCTTGGGGGATAAGAGACTGGGAGTGCCGCCCCCAATAAAAATCGTGTGAACTCGACGACCCCAGACATTCGGTAGCTCGGTTTGAAGATCTGAGATAAGCGCTTCGATATACCGGCTCTCGTTAAATCCACCATCCTTAACCTGATGCGAATTAAAGTCGCAATATGGGCACTTACGCTCACACCATGGGAAGTGGATATAGAGCGAGAGAGGGGGAAGTGCGGTTAGTGCGATACCAGAGTTAATCATCGGTTTTCTGAAAAAACGGATCTTTCTCTAATTGCTCCATGAGCTGAACCAGCGCCTGGCCGCGATGGCTAATGGCATTCTTGCGCTCTGGGCTGAGTTCTGCTGCGGTCATCTGATGTTTAGGGAGATAAAAGTAGGGATCGTAGCCAAAACCATGTTGACCACGCGCTTCGTCGATGATCTCACCGTCCCAATGGATTTCAACGACGATTGGGTTGGGATCATTGGCCTCGCGAACCACCACTAGGGCGCATACATAGTGCGCTTTACGATTTAGCTCGCCCGCGAGTAATGACAGTAGCTTTTGGTTGTTATCGGTGTCTGAGCAGTGCTCACCGGCAAAGCGGGCTGAGCGAACACCGGGCGCACCACCTAAGGCATCCACACAAATGCCGGAGTCATCGGCAATGGCGGGTAGACCACTGAGCTTGCTGGCATGGCGTGCCTTTGCTAGCGCATTATCGATAAAGCGGTCAAATGGCTCCTCTGCCGCACTAATCCCAAGCTCCCCCTGGGGGATGAGTTCAATCGCAAAGGGTTTAAATAGTTGTGCAAACTCTCTGAGCTTCCCAGCATTATTCGAAGCTAAGACCAACCGTCGACTCATGCGGCTAAGACGCTTTTCTGGATGCGTGTTAATTCCTCAATACCTGCTTGGGCAAGATTTAATAATGCCTCGAGTTCGGTACGCGAGAATGGAGCGCCTTCAGCGGTTCCTTGCACTTCAATCATGCCGCCACGACCGGTCATCACCACGTTCATATCGGTGTCGCACTCTGAGTCCTCTGCGTAATCGAGATCGAGAACCGGAACGCCCTGGTAGATACCTACCGAGATCGCCGCAACACTATCAATCATCGGGTCGGAGGCAATCATCTTCTGATTGAGCAAATGATTGACCGCATCGCGGGCAGCCACATAGGCGCCGGTAATTGCCGCAGTCCGCGTTCCGCCATCGGCTTGCAATACATCGCAATCGAGATGAATAGTGCGCTCACCGAGTAGTTTAAGATCAAAGACACTGCGCATGGCTCGTCCAATCAATCGCTGAATCTCTTGAGTTCGCCCACTTTGCTTGCCCCGGGCGGCTTCACGATCAGAGCGAGTATGGGTGGAGCGGGGCAGCATGCCGTATTCCGCGGTGACCCAACCCTCGCCAGAGCCTTTTTGATGGGGCGGCACTTTTTCAAGAACGCTTGCCGTGCAAAGAACTTTGGTATCCCCAAACTCAATAAGAACCGAACCCTCTGCGTGTTTTGTAAAAGAGCGGGTAATGGTGATGGGCCGCAGATCGCGTGCTTGGCGTTGGCTAGGACGATTCATGTGGGAGTTCCTTTTTTGCAATTTACAATGCCTACATGATATCGAGCATGACTGGCTACGGCAGCGCTTCCCATCCCATTGAAGTGGGCGAGGGGGGGTATGCGAATCTGCAGGTTGAGATCCGGGCGGTCAACAGTCGCTTTTTGGATTTGAGCTTTCGGATACCCGATGAGTGTCGTGCTGCTGAAGGCGCTTTGCGTGAGCTCCTTAATAAGCACTTAAAGCGCGGTAAGGTCGAGTTTCGGGCTGCATGGCGGCAAAGCACTGGTGAGCATGCGCGCTCCCAAACCATCTCGATCGATCCAGCAAAGTTGATCGCCTTAAAAGATGCACAAGCCATGATTCAGGAGCAATTTCCTGCGGCCGAAGAGTTGCGCGTCGCCGATATCCTGCGCTATCCGGGTGTTGTAACCGAATCGGAGACCGCCGAGGATCAATGGCAAAGTGCCACCCTAAAGGCTGGCGAAGAGGCCTTACGGCAATTAATCCAATCACGGCAAATCGAGGGCCAAGCACTCGCTAAGGTATTAACGAATGCTCTCGATGCGATGCAAGACATGGTTACTCGGCTTGAGCCCCGCATCCCAGAAATCGTGACCCTCTACCAAAATAAATTAGTTACTCGGATCGAGGAAGCATTGGGCGTGCATGCAACCCAAGCCAATATCCCCTTTAATGCTGAGCTAATGGAGCGTATCCGGCAAGAGGTTGTCTTATATGCAGTACGGATTGATGTTGCCGAAGAATTGGCTCGTCTCAAAACGCATATCCAGGTTGCAAGGACGGCCCTGGCAGAGGGCGGGGCTGTCGGTAAGCGTTTAGACTTCTTAATTCAGGAGCTTAATCGCGAGGCAAACACCCTCGGATCCAAGGCGGTCCATGAGGATTGCACGAACACTGCCTTGGAGCTCAAATTATTGATTGAGCAAATGCGCGAGCAAGTGCAAAATTTGGAGTGATGACCATGAGTGCTCCAACCACCTATCAGGGCAGTATGCTGATGATCGTGGCCCCTTCGGGGGCTGGCAAATCCTCTTTAGTCAATGCGCTATTGGAGTCCGATCATCGATTACAGCTTTCGCTGTCGTGCACTACGCGTGCGCCGCGTGCCGGTGAGTTGGATGGGCGTGATTACTCCTTTATTACCAAAGAAACCTTTTTGGTTAAACAAGCGGCCGGTGATTTTCTGGAGTCCGCCGAGGTGCACGGCAATCTCTATGGCACCTCGCGTTCGTGGATAGAAGGTCAAATGCAACAAGGTCAGGATGTGATCCTGGAAATTGATTGGCAGGGCGCACAGCAAATTCGTAAACTAATTCCCCAAGCGATTTGGGTATTTATCTTCCCACCCTCTATTGAGGCTCTTGCGGAGCGTTTGCACAAGCGCGGCCAGGACGATGAGATCACGATTGCCAAGCGCGTTGCAGCCGCTCATATTGAGCTGCAACATGCTCACGAAGCCGACTTTATTGTGATTAATGAGGTCTTTGCCGACGCCTTAAAAGACCTGCAGGCGATTGTGGCAGCCAGCCGGCTACGGACGGGGCCGATGATGGCCCGTTATCCAGCCTTAGTCAAGCGACTTGGGGCATGATGGGCTGTCATCGGGTATCCTATCGGTATTAATCTAAATAAGTGAGTTCAGAATGGCCCGTATTACCGTAGAAGATTGTTTAAAAACCATTCCCAATCGTTTTGAGTTAGTCCTCGCTGGCACCTATCGGGCCCGCCAATTGGTTCAGGGTCACGCAGCCCGAGTCGACGCAAAAGATAAGGCAACCGTGGTTGCATTGCGTGAGATCGCTGTTGGGGTAACCGATCGGGATATGCTGACCAAAGTACCTCTCTAATCCGGGGGTCCCGCTGTGGCGTCTACAGTCACCACAACGGGTTCGCTAGACGAAGTCTCGTCTAGCCAGATTCGCACAGGTAAGCCTTTACCAAGCGCCAATCCCGCTCAAAGCGTGATTGCCTCTTTGCTGGAGCAATCCAGCCGCCATCTCTTTGGCCCTACCTCGCAACCGACTTTGCCGCCTAAGCAGCAAGTTGTATCAATTACGAGCTTGACCGAGAAGCTTCATTATCTGAAGCCCGAGGAAATTAACCAAATTAAGAAGGCCTTTCAGTTTGCGGATGCCGCGCACTTAGGCCAATATCGCCATAGCGGGGAGCCTTACATCAGCCATCCGGTCTCAGTCGCTGAGCTCTGTGCAACCTGGCGCTTAGATGCCCAAAGCATCATGGCCGCTTTGCTCCATGATGTGATTGAGGATTCTGGTTGCACCCAGACTGACCTCGTGAATCAGTTTGGCGCGAAAGTGGCCGAGCTAGTTGAGGGTTTAACCAAACTCGACAAATTAGAGTTTCAAAGTCATGCCGAGGCCCAGGCTGAGAGCTTTCGGAAAATGTTTATGGCCATGGCCCGTGATGTGCGGGTCATCTTGGTCAAGTTAGCTGACCGAACCCACAATATGCACACCCTCGATGCGGTGCCGATTGAAAAACGACGCCGGGTTGCATTGGAAACCATGGAAATCTACGCCCCGATCGCACATCGTCTGGGGCTTAACTTAATCTACCGTGATCTGCAAGACATCAGCTTTAAACACTCAATGCCCATGCGCTTTAGGGCCATTGAGAAAGCAGTAAAGAAGGCGCGTGGCAATCGCCGTGAGATGGTGGATAAGATTCTGGATACGGTACGGATGCAGTTTGCGAAAGCCGGGATCGAAGTTGATTTGCAGGGTCGTGAGAAAACCCTATTTAGTATCTACAACAAAATGCGTAGTAAGCATTTGAGCTTCTCGCAGGTTTTGGATGTTTATGCGTTCCGAGTCACGGTACGAACCGTGGATGAGTGCTATCGTGCCCTCGGCATTTTGCATGCTATCTATAAGCCCATGCCTGGGAAGTTCAAGGATTACATCTCGATTCCTAAACTCAATGGCTATCAGTCTTTGCACACCACTTTAGTCGGCCCATCCGGAGTGCCAGTGGAGTTTCAGGTACGCACTGCGGATATGCACGCCGTAGCTGAATCTGGAGTGGCAGCCCATTGGGCCTATAAGGACGGTTCACCCGAACTGAGTGAAGTGCAAAACCGTGCGCACCAATGGCTGCAGTCGCTGGTGGATATTCAGGACAACAGCGGTGACTCCCAAGAATTCTTAGAGCACGTCAAGATTGATTTATTCCCCGATGCTGTCTATGTGTTTACCCCCAAAGGGCAAATACGGGCGTTACCACGGGGCGCAACAGCCCTCGACTTTGCCTACTCGATTCATAGTGACCTTGGTAATACCTGCGTGGCAGTCAAGGTGAATAATTTACAACTACCGTTACGCACTGAACTCAAAAATGGCGATATTGTGGAAGTGATCAATTCCACAACCTCTCAACCCAATCCAGGGTGGTTAGAGTTTGTGCGCACCGGTAAGGCCCGAGCAGCGATCCGCCATTCATTGAAAACCAAGCACTATGCCGAGGCGTTACAGTTAGGCGAACGTTTATTGGCGAGCGCATTGCGACAACAGGGAGTTGATGCGGGGCTCCTTACTCCCGAGATTTGGGAAAAGTTACTGCATTGGACTGGTGATAAATCGCGCGAGGAGGTCTGTGTCAATATTGTGCTGGGCCGACGTACCGCTGCCGAGTTGGCGACCCGTCTAAAAATTCTGATTGGTGAAGAGGGCGGGGCGGAGCAAATGCGCTTGGGCTCAAATGATTGGGGCAGCTCTGATCAAGAGACGCAAACACAAGCCCTCGTCGTGGATGGCCGTGAGGGCATGTCAGTAAGCTTTCAAAGCTGTTGCCATCCAATTCCTGGGGATGACATCATGGCCTATCTTGGTAAGGGTGAGGGGCTGCAAATCCACACTCAGGACTGTAAGGTAGCTCATCGCATGCTGTCCAAAGATAGCGATAAGTGGGTTGGTGTGCAATGGAGTAAAGATACCAACCGAGAGTTTGATGTGGCCATTACAGTGGACACTAAGCAAGGAAAAGGGGTGTTGGCCCGCGTTGCGAGTTCGATCACTTCAGCTGACTCGAACATCCTCAATGTCTCAATGGACGATAAATACAAAGAAGACTCGGTCACGATGCGCTTCACGATTCAGGTATTAAACCGTTTGCATCTCTCGCGCGTATTGCGGGGCCTGCGCGCGAATGCCGATGTATTTCGGGTAATCCGTAATAAAAGCGTTTAGTAGTCCTCGTAACGCACATCCAGAATATCAATTTCTTTGGCACCTGCTGGCGTTTGAATGCGGACCGTATCGCCTACTTTGGCCTTGATTAGTGCTTTCGCAATTGGCGAGATCCAGCTCACATAGCCTTTCTCAAGATCGACCTCATCGATACCAACAATCCGAATTTGGGTATCAACCCCGTCACCATCACTATAAACAACGGTTGCTCCAAAGAAGATCTGCTCGGGATCGCCGCCATTTGCAATACGTTCTTGGTTATTGACCACCACAGCATTCTCAAGACGTTGATTGAGGAAGCGAATGCGCCGATCGATCTCACGTAAACGCTTCTTGCCGTAAATGTAATCACCGTTTTCAGAGCGATCCCCGTTGGATGCTGCCCAATGCACCACCTGCACAATTTGTGGGCGCTCTTGGTCTAAAAGCTGTAAAAGCTCGGTTTTTAGAGCCTCATGCCCAGCCGGTGTGATGTAGTTCTTCGTATCCATGGCATAATTCTGCCTCATGCGGCTGTAGCTCAGTTGGATAGAGTACTTGGCTACGAACCAAGGGGTCGTGGGTTCGAATCCTGCCAGCCGCGCCATATTCCTAGATCTGCCCTTGTGGCAGATTTTTTGTAAGTCACGATTCTTTGCTTTAATAGTCAGAATATGGCTTCATCTACCACCATCACTTCATCAATCCCGGTTGCAAGCTGGCATGTATCCGGAGCGATTGCTTGTGTAACCCTATCGGGCCGAATCAGTGCTGATGCCTTGGGGCACACCTGGCAAGACGTTCGCAATCGGCAAATGCAATGGTTAGGGCAGGGGGCTGAAAGTAAAACGCTGCAAATTAATGGTGCAGCCATTGAGTACATTGATGGTGCAGGTTTGGCATTCATCATTGATTTGCAACATGCCCAAGCCTTGCACGGTGGGGCGATCGAACTGCAGGGATTTAGTGCCACCCATCAAAATCAATTAAAACGCTTTGCACCGTTTGAGAAATTATTTCCGAAGGAGGATGCGGTTCCAGATGAGGGATTGCTAGTGAAAACTGGCAAAGCAACCCTCTTATTCTGGAACGATATCCGGGGCATTATCTTTTTCACAGGACAGGTTGCTAGTGAGCTCGCTTGGGCCGCACGCAACCCCCTAAAAGTCCGTTGGCAAGATTTTGCCAGCGTTGCCGTACAAGCGGGTCTTGCGGCAATGCCGATTGTTGGCTTGGTGGCATTTCTGATTGGTGTGATTTTGTCCTTTCAGTCAGCCATTGGTATGGAAAAGTTTGGAGCTATTACCTTTGTCGGTCCGCTCGTTTCCTTGGGGATCTTTCGGGAGTTGGGACCCTTGATTACTGCCATCTTATTGGCAGGTCGATCCTCTGCCGCCTTTGCAGCTGAAATCGGTACTATGACCGTCAACAGTGAAGTGGATGCCTTAGTAACCGCTGGATTAAACCCCATTCGTTTTTTGGTTCTACCCCGAGTCTTAGCAGGTTTGGTTGTGGCACCCATCTTGACCATTTATGCCGACTTAGTTAGCGTCTTTTCATCCTCGCTCACCATGTTGATCTATGGCGTACCTTTGGTGAACTTTTATGAAGGTGTGCTCAATACTGTGCTACTGGAGGATATTTTTTCTGGATTAACCAAGGCCACCCTATTTGGTGTCGTGGTCGCGAGTGTGGGTTGCTTGCGGGGCATGCAAACGGGCACTGGAGCAGCCGCAGTGGGTATCTCGACCACGCGCGCAGTAGTAAGTAGCATTGTGATGATTACAGTGGTGGATGGTATTTTTGCCTATGTCTCATACCGAACAGGTTTCTAATGAATCCAATTGAGGTCAAAAATCTAACCGTTGGCTATGGCAGCAAGGTGCTGTTACAAAACCTTAATTTCTCGGTAGCCGATGGGGAGATCTTTATTATTCTTGGCGGGTCCGGTTGTGGAAAATCGAGCTTACTTAAAAATCTGTTTGGACTCTATCAACCTCTTGCCGGCGATGTCTGGATTGAAGGGATGAACATTACCCAAGCGATTGGTCAGGAACGCCAAGACATCATGACCCATTTTGGGGTGATGTATCAGCAAGGCGCATTATTTGGTTCGATGACCCTCCTTGAAAACGTCCGACTCTTTATGGAGGAGTACACCGACCTCAGCGATGACGAGATGGACTTATTGGCGCGTTGTAAATTAGACCTAGTGGGTTTATTACCCTATGCCAATTACATGCCCAACGAGATTAGCGGAGGGATGCAAAAGCGGGCGGCGATCGCGCGCGCCATGGCCTTAGACCCGAAGATTTTGTTTCTAGATGAACCGTCCGCTGGCCTTGACCCGATTACATCCGCTGATTTAGATCAGACCATTTTGGATTTGGCCAAAAATTTGGGCATCACGTTTGTGATCGTTTCCCACGAGTTGGCCAGTATTTATGCGATTGCGGATCGAGTGATTATGTTAGATAAAGATACTAAAAGTATTATTGCGCAAGGCGATCCTCGTGTCTTACGAGATACCAGTACTGATCCCAAAGTGCATCAATTTTTTAATCGCGTTATGTCGAAGGAAGCAGCATGAGTCAATCGAATCCAAATTACTTTCGCTTGGGATTGTTTGTGTTTGCCGGCTTTGCTGCCATTCTTGCCTTGATTTTGGTGTTTGGAACTGGCCAGCTCTTTAAGAAAACAACGATGGCGGAGACTTATATTGAGCAATCAATTACGGGATTAGATGTAGGCGCCCCAGTACGATTTCGGGGGGTGAAAGTGGGGCAAGTAACCTTTATTGGCTTGTCAGGTGCCTTGTATGAGTCCAATGAACCGTTCCCTGAGCGCAAGGAGTATGTCGTAGTGCGGATGCTGATTGATGGTGATGAAGAAAAATTATTAGGACCCACTAAGCAACTACCAAAGGACTTGCGCGCTCGTGTGAAAAGTCAGGGGATTACCGGCGTGAATTATGTCGAGCTCGACTACGTGCGTGATATGAATAACTATAAGTCTCTCCCATATAACTGGAAACCTGAGTATTTGGTGATTGATTCCCTACCTAGTCAGACCGACATTTTTTTCTCAGGAATTCGTAAGGTATTGGATAACTTGGGCGAGATGAATTTAGCAGAAACTCAGAAAAAATTTGATGTGCTGCTGACCAATCTCAACACCATCATTGGTGGCGATGGTAAAGACAATTCCGGGATCGCAAAATCGGTTGAGCGCTTAAATGTATTGCTTGGCAGAATTGATGAGGTCGCTAATAAAGCAGAGCTTGAGCTCTTGATGCGCGAAGTGATTGCGACCACGGTCATTCTTCGTCAAACCTTATCGAGTATGCAAGGCGACACCATTACCTCAATCGATAATCTCAAGCAAATTACCGATCAGTTGAATGATTTTGCCAAAGTGGCTAGCCGATATCCGAGCAGCATGGTTTGGGGAGAGCCCCCACCGCGCATTACCTTGCCCCAAACTGGAGTTCAAAAATGAGCTTTGCATTACGTCGCCTCACGCGAATCTTGGTCCTGTTGACTGGCATTTCTATCTTGGCGGCTTGCGCCCCCACCCGACCCAATCTTGAAACTAGCACTTGGTTGATTGATCCAAAGCGAACTGGGGAGCCCCGTAAACCCAATACCGATTTTTGGTTAAAGGTTGGGCCAGTATCGGTCAATGGACCATTTGATAGTAAATCCATGGTTTATCGCTTAGCCGATCAGCGCTATGAGAAGGATTTCTATAACGGCTATATTTCCAGTCCAGCGGAGATGGTTGGTAATGCGACGCGTCAGTGGATCAGTGACGCCAATATTTTTAAAGCAACTGTTAATCAAAGTAACACCTTCTTTCCGTATTACACCCTCCAGGTTAATGTCACTGAGTTTTATGGGGACTATCGCAATCAAGCAGAAGCGGTTGTTAGCATCGAGTTCTATTTGGTCGTTCTGTCCTCAGGCTCCCAAAATCCCATCTTGATGAACAGCCGTTACACACAGCGCGTTCCTTTAAAGGATAATCGTCCCAATACGCTAGCTAATGGTTTGCAACAAGCGTTTGCGACTATCTTGCAGCGGTTTGAAGCCGATTTGGATGCGGGTACCAAGAACCTGCCAAAACCATTGGTTCAGATGAAGTCAATCAATCAATAAAATAACGAATAAGGGGATGCACAATGGATTTAGGAATCAAGGGAAAGACCGCGTTAGTGCTGGCATCAAGCCGTGGTTTAGGGCAAGCCATGGCGACTGCTTTGGCACGTGAAGGCGTACACGTTGCTATAACCGGTCGCAATGCCGAGGGTCTCGCGCAAACGGTCAAAATGATTGAATCGGTTGGCGGCAAGGCGCTTGCCTTAAATTGGGATCTCGCCGATCTCAATGCGATTGATGGCCATGTTCAAACGGTTGAGAGCCAACTAGGCCCAATTGATATCTTGATTAATAACACTGGGGGGCCGCCACCCACAACGGCGAGCGGTCAAGATCCACAGCTATGGCAAAAAAGTTTTCAGGAGATGGTTCTCTCCCTCATGAAAATTACCGATCGGGTCCTGCCGGGCATGCGCGAGCGTCGATGGGGCCGGATTATTACCAGTACCACTTCTGGAGCCATCGTGCCAATTCGTAATTTAGCAATTTCGAATACGCTTCGTGCCGCGTTACTAGGTTGGTCCAAAACCTTGGCTGCCGAGGTGGCAGCCGATGGTGTGACTGTCAATGTCATCATGCCAGGTCGCGTGGCCACTGATCGCTTGCGCCAACTTGATGAAGCGCGCGCTAAGCGTGAGAACATCTCTTACGATGCGGTCGTAAGTGCCAGTCTGAATACCATTCCCGCAGGCCGTTATGGTGATCCAAAAGAGTATGGCGATACCGCTGCATTCTTGGCGAGTCAAAACGCTTCCTACATTACGGGGTCAGTAATACGGGTGGATGGCGGTCAGGTGCCTAGCATTTAATACAGATGCAGATGCTCTTTAAGGAGCTGCGCGCCAAAGAGCTCTTTTGGCTCTTTGTGGCCCTCGTGCTTTCAGTAGCTGCGCTCTCTAGCGTTAGCTTTTTGGCCGATCGGCTCCAACGCAGTTTTGAAATCGATGGCCGTACACTGCTGGCTGCCGATCTATTAATTGCTGCGGATCAGCCGATCTCGCCTGCATTAATTGAGGAGGCAAGGTCCAAAAAGCTCAACATTGCCCAAACAGTCGTATTCCCAAGCATGGTGAGCCATGGCGGGGAAAGTAAATTAAGTTCATTAAAAGCGGTGAGCGCTCTTTATCCTCTCCGGGGCCAGTTGCAAATTAGTCGTCAAGTCATTGATGGCAGGGTCGACGAGCGATCGATTGAAGAGGTCACTGGGATGCCTCCTAAAAATACGGTTTGGGTTGACCCGGCTGTGTTGATTTCTCTGCGTGCCAAGTTAGGTGACTCACTAAACATCGGCGATCGTCAATTTCGGATTGATGCGGTGATAGTGCGAGAACTGGATCGTGGTGCAGCTTTTATGAACTTTGCACCTCGAGCAATGATCAGTATTGATGATTTGGCAAGCACTGGGCTGATTGGTTTTGGAAGTCGTGTTACCTATCGCCTACTGGTTTCTGGAACAGATCGTCAAATCCGGGGCTATCAAGATTGGGCTCTCAATCATATTGAGCAAGAAAAACTGCGCGGTATTCGGATTGAGTCCTTGGAAAATGCTCAGCCGATGATGCGCAAGACCTTGGAGCGAGCAGAGCGCTTTTTATCACTAGTAGCCTTAATGACAGCACTGATCTGCGCCTTGGCAATTGCACTTGCAGCCAGACGCTATGTTCTCAAGCAAGCGGATAGTTGTGCGGTATGGAAATGCTTTGGCGCAAGTCAGGGACAAATTTTGCGCAAGCAACTGCTTGTTCTCACCCTCATTGGCGTGGTAGCCACCATTCTTGGCGGATTGATCGGTTGGTTTGCTCAAGAAGTCTTAATGCAGCTCCTGGGGGGGCTTATTCAAACTCGTCTACCTTTGCCATCGGTTTGGCCGGTGGTCTGGAGCATTGCATTTGCTCTGTTACTCCTCTTTGGCTTTGCTGGGCCACCAATCTTGACCTTAAGTCAGATCTCTCCATTGCGACTAGTGCGTCGAGAGTTTGGCAAAGTACCGTTAGCGGCCAAATCGATTGCGCTGTTTGGACTCATTAGTTGCTTGGCTTTGGTCTTTTGGGCAACCCGCGACCTGAAGTTACTCGTTTGGGCAACCGGTTCATTTGGGATTGGCGCCTTACTCTTTGCCGGGCTCGCTTGGCTTGGTCTGTGGGGCCTCGAGCGCTTTAGCCAATCACGCTATCTAGCGAGGATTGGCTTTGTGACCCGCTTTGCGATTAGTACACAATCGCGCCGCGCTGCTTTTGCCATGATTCAGGTGAGCTCTTTGGCATTGGCCATCATGGCACTCTTACTGATCTTTTTGTTACGCCAAGACCTATTGCAAAGTTGGCAAGCTAATGTCCCTGATAATGCCCCCAATCGATTTTTGATCAATATCCAAAATGATCAAAAGGCAGACGTGCAGCGCATGTTAAATATCGGTGGCATTGCGCAGGCGCAACTATATCCGATGGTTCGGGGTCGACTCACGCATATCAATGAGCGTGAGGTCATGCCCGATAACTATCAAACCGACAATGCACGCCGCTTGGTTGATCGAGAATTTAATCTCTCGTATACCAATCAATTACCCAGTGACAATCAATTGGTTTCTGGTCAATGGTTTGGCAATTCGGCAACTCCACAAATTTCGATTGAGAGTGGTATTGCGAAGACCCTGAATCTGCGCATGGGCGATCAAATGAGTTTTGATATCGCTGGCCAAAAAATTACTGCACCCATTACCTCGATGCGCAAGCTCGATTGGGGATCCATGCAGGTTAATTTCTTTGTGATCTTTCCGCCTGCGGCCTTGGATGATTTCCCTAAATCTTGGATTACCTCCTATCACCAACCCAGAGAGCGTGAGAACTTGGATCTCAAGTTAGCTCAGACCTATCCTAATTTGACGATTGTTGATATTGAGAACTCGATTCGTCAAATTCAGGAGGTCTTAAATCGTCTAGCGAGCGCATTGGGTTTGTTATTGGTGTTTACCTTGTGTGCTGCTATTTTGGTGCTCTTTGCTGCAATTGGATCTACGCAAGACGATCGTTTTCGGGATGCGGCTCTGCTTAAGGCAGTGGGGGCATCAAAACGAACCTTGGCGCAGCTCGTGGTCATTGAGCTCACCACCATTGGATTTCTATCGGGACTATTAGGCGGCTTGGCAGCAAGCGCAACTACGTGGGCCTTGGGCCGCTACCTATTGGAAATTGAGTTCTATTCCTTTGGTACAGCAATTGGACTTGGTATTGTTTTGGGCGTGTGCGTCAGTTTGCTGGCTGGTTTTCGTTTACAGCAAAAGATCCAGACCGCGAGCACGATGGAATGTCTACGCGAGGTTTAGTCCGCTTTTGGAGCGGCGGCCTCCTTAACCTTTGATTTGGGTGGCAACTGAATTAACTTCGTTTGTGCCATGCGATCGGGTATGCCTTGACGATATTTGCGATCCAAATACATACTGAGCGGCCAAAGGAAAAGAGAAACCGCAAACAGGAGCCCAATGATTTGCCAACCCCGTAGCGGATAGATGGCGTGGATGATGAGGCAGGGTACGATCCACAGCGAGCCGTAGACGTAGCGCCACAGCGCCTGATTTTTGGCTAGCAGACCACCATCCTCAGCGACGATTTGGATGCGCCAGGTTTGCATGGCTAAGGTTTGTCCGTTGCGTCGCCAGTACCAGACAAAGTAAAACCCCAGCACACCATATAAGTAGAAAAAACTGAGCCAACTGGGGATCGCGATACCAAATAGAACCCCGATTAATAAATTGGGGACCATAAAGGTGAGCGCTAATACTCCAACCAGTAGAAGTTGTTCATAAAGATTACAAAATACGCGTCGCCAAAATCGAGGTGGCGGTAAGGCATTGAGCTCTGCGGGGTTCATCCCCAGAGTTTATTTGATTGTGGAGTTTGGTGCGGGCCCTGAGGGGGTATTGATGACCGCGCGCGGCTGAATTGCAGGTGCGGTAGCTGCGCTTGATTTTCTTTTATTGAGTTCTTGCTGAGCAAGCTTTTGCTTTTCTTCTTCAGAGAGTTGTTGATAAGCTTCCCAAGCAGCCGCTTTTTGTTCCGCTGGGATTTGTAGGCTCGTCAGATAGTTATCGCGCGCGATACGCCGATCTTTTTGGGGCAGCTTTGCCCAATCGGCCATTCGTCCCTGGAGCCGTTCTTGCTCGGGAGAGGTCATATAGGGGTAGCGATTCGCGACCCGTAACCATTTTGTTTTGCGGTCATTGCTCAAGGTTTCCCAATCACTCTCCAATGGCGCAAGTACGGTTTGCTGCAGTGGGTTTAATTGATTCCAGGCGAGCTTATCGACTTTCTTGCCAACAGTTGTCGGGGAGGGCTGGGTTACTCCAGTATTCTGCGCATGAGCCCCAGAGTTCGACAGTGCGATGAAGAGAGTGAGAAGGGCTGGTGCTAGAAGTCGAAATTGCATCGCTAAATTTTTTCGTCGTCGGACTTTTTATCATCCGTCTCTGGTTTGGCGAGGGTCTTTAGTTTTAGGAACGCCATAAAGCCGTTATCAACAAATGCATCGGGTGGAACGTCATCGGTTAGGAGGGCAATATCGACATTGGCAATATCATTGATGCGCAAGTCTTCTTGCCATTCGGTGATGGCAATTAAGCCAAGAACTACGACGGTAATGGGTACGAGCCAACCAGTGAATGACCATATGGGTTTATTCCAAGATGAGGTCCGAAAGCTACGATGCGTCGTTTGGAGTTGTGCAACAAATACAGGTTCAGGCTTGGCGCGACTGAGCGCAGTCGCACGAGCATCTTGCAAGCGCGATTGGATATCGCTGCTGAGATTTTCTGATTGAGCGCTTAATAGACGGGTTACCCGCTTTCCAAACTCTTGCTCAACTGGATCTAAATTTTGTTTATTCTTGTTCATCATCACAACACAATTCCTCTGGCCTTCAATGCAGCTGCCAAGGTGTGGGCGGCTCGGGAGCAATGGGTTTTTACACTGCCCTCGCTGCATCCCATGGCAAGGGCCGTTTCAGAAGTACTCAGTTCATCCCAATAACGCATGAGGAAGGCCTCTCGTTGACGACTTGGCAATTTTGATATTTCTGCCTCAAGGATAGCCAATAACTCTTGATTGGCTAATGCCGCACTGGCATCTAGGGGTATTGGACCCCCATCCCGGATCTCAATAAGCTCCAAAGGATCAAAGTCTTCCTCGCCATCATTACCCGATCCCAATGCTGAGAAGGGGGTCTCGTGGGCGGAGCGCACTTTTTGGCGACGAAACCAGTCATGGATCCGATTTTGCAGAATTCGGGTAAAAATCAGTGGCAGCTCTGCGGCTGGCCGATCGCCGTATTTTTGAGTCAAGCTAATCATGGCATCTTGCACCACATCAAGGGCAGCGGCCTCATCCCGAACCGCATAGACGGCCTGTTTGAAGGCTTTTTTCTCAATGCCAGCCAGAAATTGGTCGAGTTCTTGGGCAGAAGCCATGTGAATTACTGCGGATTAATGAGTGTGTTTTTGTGGTTTCGTTATTCGTTTTCGACCCAAAATAGTGCCTAAACTCGCTCATTCTAGGCTATTGCTTTACAATGGAGGGCTTACCGCAAAGAGACCATCCAAGAAGTGGCAGTCTTTTTTCTTTGCGGCAGCGCCGTTCGAACCCGGACCATAAGTAAGGGACAGAACAGCCTAAACAATTTTTTGCCGAAAATTGCAAAGGAAAATGACAATGAATACGAGTAATGCTGAATTCTTAGCCACCAAAGGTGGTCAGGCCGCAACCGGGTCTCAAACCGACTCTAACCCAAGCCCCACAAAACAATCCGCCCCTGAAATGATTGGTGCTGAGATGTTGGTGCATGCCTTGCATGCCGAGGGGGTGGAGTACGTATGGGGATATCCTGGTGGTGCGGTTCTCTTTATTTACGACGAGATCTTCAAACAAGATAAGTTTGAACATATTTTGGTTCGTCACGAACAAGCGGCGGTTCATGCAGCTGATGGCTATGCGCGTGCTACCGGTAAGGTCGGTGTGGCATTGGTTACCTCCGGTCCAGGAGTCACGAATGCGGTCACTGGGATTGCGACCGCTTACACCGATTCAATTCCGATGGTCATCATTACCGGTAACGTGCCAACCTACGCGATTGGTGAGGATGCCTTTCAAGAGGCCGATACCGTGGGCATTACACGACCCATCGTCAAACATAATTTCTTGGTCAAGGACATTAATGACCTGGCCGTCACTCTTAAAAAGGCATTTCATATTGCACGCACTGGTCGTCCTGGCCCAGTGTTGGTGGATATTCCAAAGGACATCTCGGCCACTAAAGCACCTTTTGTTTACCCTGATAGTTTGAGCATGCGCTCCTATAACCCGGTGATCAAGGGTCATAGCGGCCAAATCCGCAAAGCCGTCTCTTTATTACAAGAGGCTGAGCGGCCCTATATTTATACGGGTGGCGGGATCATCATGGCCGAAGCCGCCAAAGAGCTTAAAGAGTTTGCCGAACTCTTGGGCTATCCCGTAACCAATACACTCATGGGCTTGGGTGGATTCCCGGGCACGCATGAGCAGTTTGTGGGCATGCTTGGAATGCATGGCACCTATGAAGCCAATATGGCCATGCAGCACTGCGATGTGTTGATTGCAATCGGCGCTCGTTTTGATGATCGTGTGATTGGAAACCCAGCACACTTCGCTAGCCATCCACGCAAGATTGTTCATATTGATATTGACCCGTCGGTGATTTCAAAGCGCGTTAAGGTGGACGTTCCGATTGTCGGTGATCTCAAAGAGATTTTGGTCGACATGAGCGCGCAATTAAGAGCGGCACCAGCACGCAAGAATCAGGCGAAGGTGAAGGCGTGGTGGGATCAGATTAATGAATGGAAGAAGCGCGATTGCTTGAAATACGATCGTGACTCGCAAATCGTGAAGCCTCAATACGTGGTTGAGAAGCTTTGGGAGTTGACTAAGGGCGATGCCTTTGTGTGTTCAGATGTTGGCCAACATCAGATGTGGGCGGCCCAGTTTTATAAGTTTAATGAACCGCGTCGCTGGATTAACTCGGGTGGTTTAGGCACCATGGGAGTTGGTTTGCCCTATGCCATGGGAATTAAAAAGGCGTTCCCTGATCAGGAGGTCGTCACCATTACCGGAGAGGGCTCGATCCAGATGTGTATTCAGGAGCTTTCAACGCTCACTCAGTACAACACGCCGATTAAGATCGTTTCCTTAAACAATCGGTATTTAGGAATGGTGCGTCAATGGCAAGAGTTGACCTACAGCAAGCGCTATTCCAGTTCATACATGGACTCACTACCCGATTTTGTGAAGTTGGCTGAAGCCTATGGCCATGTGGGGATGCGGATTGAGACCAAGGCCGATGTAGAGCCAGCTCTGAAAGAGGCCCTGAAATTAAAGGATCGCACCGTATTTATGGATTTCCAGATTGATCCACATGAAAACGTTTGGCCCATGGTGCAAGCGGGTAAGGGCATTAGTGAGATGCTGCTTGGAAGTGAGGATCTCTAATGCGTCACATTATTTCTGTTTTGCTCGAGAACGAGCCAGGAGCGCTCTCGCGCGTCGTTGGTTTGTTCTCAGCCCGCGGTTATAACATTGAGACCTTGAGCGTCGCACCAACCGAAGACCCGTCTTTATCGCGCATGACCTTGGTCACGATAGGTTCCGATGATGTGATTGAGCAAATCACTAAGCATCTCAACCGTTTGGTGGAGGTGGTAAAGGTCTTTGATTTAACCGAGGGTCCTCATATCGAACGCGAGCTCATGATGATTAAGGTGAGGGCCGTTGGTAAAGAGCGCGAGGAGTTAAAGCGTACTGCGGATATATTCCGAGGCCGCATTATTGATGTGACTGATAAAAGTTACACGATTGAGCTCACAGGCGTAAGTAGTAAGTTGGATGCCTTCATTAGTGCAATTGATCGTGCATCGATTCTTGAGACGGTCCGCACAGGCGGCTCGGGAATTGGGCGCGGCGAACGTATTCTGAAAGTTTAGTTTTAATCACTCTGTATTTAATTTAAGGAAATCGTATGAAAGTTTTTTATGACAAGGACGCCGATCTGTCCCTGATCAAGGGTAAAAAGGTAACCATCATTGGTTATGGCTCGCAAGGCCATGCCCATGCACAAAACCTCAACGACTCCGGCGTGAAAGTCACCGTCGGTTTACGTAAAGACGGCGTATCCTGGAAAAAAGCAGCGAATGCGGGCTTGCAAGTGAAAGAAGTTGCTGAAGCAGTGAAGGACGCAGACGTTGTGATGATGCTGTTGCCTGACGAGCAAATTGCCGACGTGTATAAAAACGAAGTGCATGCCAATATCAAACAGGGCGCTGCTTTAGCATTTGCACATGGCTTTAATGTGCATTACGGTCAAGTGATTCCTCGCGCGGATTTGGACGTGATCATGATTGCGCCTAAGGCTCCTGGCCACACTGTGCGCAGCACGTACACCCAAGGTGGTGGCGTGCCCCATTTGATTGCGGTTTATCAAGACAAGTCGGGCTCTGCACGTGATTTAGCTTTATCGTACGCAACTGCCAATGGCGGTGGCCGTGCAGGTGTGATCGAGACCAATTTCCGTGAAGAGACCGAAACCGATTTGTTTGGTGAGCAAGCTGTACTCTGCGGCGGCACCGTCGAGTTAATCAAAGCTGGATATGAGACCTTGGTGGAGGCCGGTTATGCTCCTGAGATGGCCTATTTTGAGTGCTTGCACGAGTTAAAGCTCATCGTGGATCTCATTTATGAAGGCGGTATCGCTAACATGAACTACTCTATTTCAAATAATGCAGAGTACGGTGAGTATGTCACTGGTCCACGGATTGTGACCGAGGAAACCAAGAATGCAATGCGCAAGGCCTTGCACGACATTCAGACGGGTGAGTATGCCAAGAGCTTCATCCTTGAAAATCGGGCTGGCGCACCAACCTTGATTTCGCGTCGTCGTTTGACTGCTGATCATGAGATCGAAGTTGTGGGTGCGAAGTTGCGTGCCATGATGCCTTGGATTGCGAAGAACAAACTCGTTGACCAGTCGAAGAACTAAGTTCAGAAGGTAATCATCCGATGATGTATCCACACCCCATCATTGCCAAAGAGGGCTGGCTCTACCTGGTTGTGATTGGGGCTGTGGCTTTTGTGGTCCATCGCTATGCTGGTTTTTTCTGGTCATGGCCATTGTGGCTATTCTTTGTCTTCACCTTGCAGTTCTTTCGTGATCCACAACGAATTGCCCCCTTAGGTAAGGATCTTGTTTTATCGCCAGCCGATGGACGCATTGTGGTGGTTGAGAAAGCCCATGATCCGTATGCCAATCGGGAAGCCTTAAAGATTAGCGTGTTCATGAATGTGTTTAATGTGCACTCCAATCGCTGTGCCGTGAGTGGCCTTGTTAAGCAGGTCACCTATTTTCCAGGTAAGTTCTTTAATGCCAGCATTGATAAGGCCTCGACGGAGAATGAGCGTAATGCGGTCGTGATTGATGCCAATGGCAAAACGGTCACCTTGGTGCAAATCGCAGGTTTGGTTGCGCGACGCATTTTGTGCTACATACGTGCTAATGATCGCGTCAAGCGCGGTGAGCGCTATGGATTTATCCGCTTCGGATCGCGGGTGGATGTGTATTTACCTTTGGAGGCCGAGCCCTTAGTGAGTGTTGGCGAGAAAGTCTTTGCAACCAATACCGCGCTGGCACGTTTGCCGGGTTTAGATTAAGTCATGACCCCACGCCGCAAGTTCCGTCCGGACCGTTCTCGTTTTCTGCGGAGTAAAAATACGCGACGCGAGGAATGGGATTCTGTGGAGGATTTGACGGAGGATGATCTCGTCGTCGAGCCACCGCGTCCACGTAGCAAAGGCATTTATTTATTACCCAATTTATTTACGACGGCGGCATTGTTCTGCGGGTTCTTTGCGATTGTGAACGCTATGAACCATCGCTTTGAGGTTGCAGCGATTGCTGTCTTTGCTTCGCTGGTGCTCGATGGCATGGATGGCCGAATCGCGCGAATGACCAACACCCAAAGCGCGTTTGGTGAGCAGTATGATTCTTTGGCTGATATGGTTTCATTCGGTGTGGCCCCAGCCTTAGTGGCGTACGAGTGGGTCTTAAAAGATCTTGGTAAGTGGGGCTGGTTAGCAGCATTTACCTATTGTGCCGGCGCAGCACTGCGCTTAGCCCGCTTTAATGCCAATATTGGTGTGGTGGATAAAAAGTTTTTCCAGGGCTTGCCAAGTCCAGCGGCTGCAGCGCTCTTGGCGGGTTTTATTTGGTTGGCGGACGATAACAAGATACCAGTCAAGGACTCTGCGATTCCGTTAGTAACCTTCTTCATTACGATTTATGCAGGACTCACCATGGTTTCAAATGCCCGTTTTTACAGTGGCAAGGCCTTGGATATTCGGTATCGAGTACCGTTTTGGGTGATGGTGCTTTTGATCCTCGGTTTTGTATTGATTTCCTCGAACCCACCCCTAACTCTATTTGGCCTCTTCGTGGTGTACTCCCTATCTGGCTATGTTTTATGGTTATGGGAGCGGGCGATGGGGCGCAGGATTGGTGGAGAAACCACAGTTGCAGCCAAGTCTGAGTAAATGGGGTATATTATTTCAATGATGAATCAATTCAATGCGCTTCTACTTCTTCTAGCACTGGGCCTTCGGCTCGGGGCGGGTCGCGCTTAGACACATGAAGTAAGGCACTAAGTTCGCAAACCAGCCCCAGCTAAACCGCTGGGGTTTTTGTTTTAGAAAACCAGTATTGGATGTTTAGACAAGGAATAGATGATGAGTGACCGATTAATTATTTTTGATACCACCTTGCGCGATGGTGAACAGTCACCTGGTGCATCCATGACCCGAGATGAAAAGGTACGGATTGCCCGTCAACTCGAGCGCTTACGGGTCGATGTGATTGAAGCCGGTTTTGCAGCTAGCTCTGAAGGCGACTTTGCGGCTATCTCTGCGGTTGCTGCAGCCGTGAAAGACTCGGTGGTGTGCTCACTCGCGCGTGCCAATGAGACTGATATCACTCGCGCTTCAGATGCCCTCAAGGCAGCCAATGCAAAACGTATTCATGTGTTCTTGGCAACCAGCGCCTTGCACATGGAAAAGAAATTGCGCATGACCCCGGAGCAGGTGTATGAGCAGGCTAAAAAGTCTATCCGCTTTGCCAGAAACTTGGCAGGTGATATTGAGTTCTCTCCCGAGGATGGCTACCGCTCGGATATGGACTTCTTGTGCCGGGTCTTGGAGGCAGTGATTGCTGAGGGTGCGAGCACCATTAATGTTCCTGATACGGTTGGTTATGCCGTTCCTGAACTCTATGGCGAGTTCATTAAAACCTTGCGCACTCGGATTCCGAACTCAGACAAAGCCATCTGGTCCGTGCATTGCCATAACGATTTAGGGATGGGCGTGGCCAACTCCTTAGCTGGTGTGCATATTGGCGGCGCCCGCCAGGTGGAGTGCACGATTAATGGTCTTGGCGAGCGCGCGGGCAATACGTCCTTAGAAGAAATTGTCATGGCGGTACGAACTCGGAAGGATTTCTTTCAGTTGGATGTGGGCATTGATACGAAGCAGATCGTGCCAGCCTCTAAATTGGTCTCGCAAATCACGGGCTTTGTGGTGCAACCGAATAAAGCAGTGGTTGGCGCCAATGCCTTTGCCCATGCATCAGGTATTCATCAGGATGGTGTATTGAAGGCACGCGATACCTACGAGATCATGCGGGCTGAAGATGTGGGCTGGGCAACCAATCGCATCGTGCTTGGTAAGTTATCCGGCCGGAATGCCTTTAAGCAACGCATTGCCGAGTTGGGGATTGTGTTGGAGTCGGAGAGTGAGCTCAATGATGCCTTCGCCCGCTTTAAGGCTTTGGCCGATCAAAAGGCCGAGATTTTTGATGAAGACATTATTTCTTTAATGTCAGACTCTTCAGTGGCTGATCAGAATGAGCACTTCAGTTTCATTTCCTTGAACCAACATTCTGAGACCGGTGAAAAGCCATCGGCGAAGGTGGTGTTCAAGATGGGTGGTCATGATGTGCATTCTGAGGCGGAGGGTAATGGCCCGGTTGACGCCACCTTGCATGCGATTGAGAACAAAGTACAAAGCGGCGCTGAACTCTTGCTCTACTCAGTCAATGCCATTACCTCAGGAACCGAGTCGCAGGGGGAGGTTACTGTTCGGCTCTCTAAAGGGGGTCGTATTGTGAATGGAGTGGGTATGGACCCCGACATTATTGCTGCCTCGGCCAAGGCCTATTTAGCGGCATTGAACAAATTGCACGACCCCAGCGCGATTAAGCTCAATGCCCAGATGGCACCTTAAATTATAAGTTATTGATTTATATAACTTTATGAACTATCAGACCGCTTTGCCCACAATCGGAGGGTGCGGTCTGTTAGAATGCTGAAGCTTTGATTTATAAAGCTTTTTATTAACACGGCATATCAGGTGCAAGCTTGAGTGTCCGCACGTATGGAGTATGAAGATGGCAGTTGCAGACATTAATAAGGCGGAAATCGTCAAACAAAACGCGCGTGGCGCAAACGATACGGGTAGCCCCGAAGTTCAGGTGGCGTTATTAACCGCTCGTATCAATGAACTTACCCCCCATTTCAAGGCAAACGCAAAAGATCATCACAGCCGTCGTGGCTTGTTGAAGATGGTCTCGCGCCGTCGCCGTCTCTTGGATTACCTCAAGAGCAAGGATCTGGACCGTTATCGCGCGCTGATCGACAAACTAGGTTTACGTAAGTAATTTCTTGTTTTTGTCAGCATTGCAATGAAGTAGGGTGTTGCCAAACCGGCAAGGCTCTACTTTGAGTGGTTCAAGATGACCGGCTTCTAGGGATCGTGTCATTCCAATGCGTTTCTTCTTAAAAGAGGCGCACTGGAATGGCATCCCACTTGGGTTCATCAAACAATCACTCCAGTGATACCGCGGCGCTGTGGATCCGCGGTGCGTATGTTTGGAGAAAAAAAGATGTCAATGTTTCATAAAGTTGTAAAAACGTTTCAATGGGGCCAACACACCGTCACCATGGAAACCGGTGAGATTGCTCGCCAATCCAGTGGTGCTGTACTCCTCAATATGGATGACACTGTGGTGCTCGCCACGGTAGTCGGTGCTAAAACAGCGAAAGAGGGCCAAGACTTTTTCCCCTTAACCGTTGACTACATTGAGAAGACCTATTCTGCTGGCAAGATTCCTGGGGGATTCTTTCGTCGCGAGGGACGTCCTTCCGAAGGCGAGACCTTAATTTCTCGTCTGATTGATCGTCCAATTCGCCCATTATTCCCAGAAGGCTTTTATAACGAAGTCCAGGTGGTCGTACATGTGATGTCGATTAATCCTGATGTGCCAGCTGATATTCCAGCTTTAATTGCATCATCTGCAGCCCTGGCAATTTCGGGTATTCCATTTAATGGCCCCATGGGTGCGGCGCGCGTTGGTTATCGTGATGGCCAGTACTTACTCAACCCCAATCGTAGCGAGCAAGCGACGAGCGAACTCGATTTGATCGTAGCCGGCACCCAAGCGGCAGTATTGATGGTGGAATCCGAGGCCCAACAGCTATCTGAAGCCGTCATGCTAGGTGCTGTTGTGTATGGACACGAGCAGTCACAAATCGCGATCAATGCGATTCAGGAGCTGGTGCGTGATGCCGGTAAGCCCGAGTGGGATTGGAAACCAGCACCCAAGAACGAAGCTTTGATCGCCAAGTTACAAAGTTTGGCAGAGGGCCCATTGCGGGATGCGTATCAAATTCGTCAAAAGCAAGCTCGCTCCACCAAGATTAAAGAAGTGGTTGCAAATGTCATGACCCAGTTGGCCGCTGACGGTGAAGTGGATGAAGTAGAGGTTGGTAATCTCTTGTTCGAGATCGAAGCAAAGATCGTACGTAGCCAAATTCTCAATGGTGAGCCACGCATTGACGGCCGTGATACTCGAACCGTGCGCCCCATTGAAATTCGCAACGGTGTATTGCCTCGCACCCACGGCTCCGCACTCTTTACTCGTGGCGAGACGCAAGCCTTAGTAGTTGCAACTCTTGGAACAGCACGCGATGAGCAAATTATTGATGCGCTCGAAGGCGAGTACCGCGATCGCTTTATGTTCCACTACAACATGCCTCCATTTGCAACCGGCGAGACCGGTCGCGTTGGTACACCCAAGCGTCGTGAGATTGGTCACGGCCGTTTAGCAAAGCGCGCTTTAGTACCAGTATTGCCAAGCATGGAAGAGTTTGCCTACAGCATTCGTTTGGTCTCTGAGATTACCGAATCCAATGGTTCATCTTCAATGGCTTCGGTATGTGGCGGCTGCTTAGCGCTGATGGATGCCGGTGTACCAGTCAAGGCCCATGTGGCCGGTGTTGCCATGGGCCTGATCTTGGATGGCAATCGCTTTGCCGTCTTAACCGATATCTTGGGTGATGAGGATCACTTAGGCGACATGGACTTTAAGGTAGCTGGTACTGCTAACGGTATTACTGCCTTGCAGATGGATATTAAGGTCCAGGGTATTACCAAAGAAATCATGCAGGTTGCGTTGGCGCAAGCCCAAGAAGGCCGTTTGCATATTCTGAGCAAAATGCAAGAAGCGATGGGTTCTGTCCGCACAGAGCTATCAGAGCACGCACCACGCATGGTGACCTTTAAGATCCATCCAGACAAGATCCGTGAAGTGATTGGTAAGGGCGGCGCAACGATCCAGGCGCTCACTAAAGAGACCGGGTGCAGCATTGATATTAAAGATGATGGTACGGTCACGATTGCCTCAACCAGTGCAGAAGGTATGGCGCAAGCGAAAGCCAAGATCGAAGGTATCACGGCTGAAGCTGAAGTTGGTAAGGTCTATGAGGGACCAGTGGTGAAGTTACTTGAGTTTGGCGCCCTCGTGAATATCCTTCCGGGTAAAGATGGGCTGTTACATATCTCTGAGATCTCAACGGAGCGCGTGAAGGATGTCAAAGACTTCTTGCAAGAGGGTCAGATCGTGCGTGTGAAATTACTCGCAGCCGATGAGCGTGGCCGTTTGCGTCTATCCATGAAAGCTCTGTTAACCCCGGAGTCTGGTTCAGCAGATACTCAGGCAAGCGATAGTCCCAACGAGACCGTTTAAGTAGGAGTATTGGTATGCGTGTAATGGAGATTCGGGAGTATGGCGCGCCAGAGATGTTGGTAAAAGCTGAGCGCCCTGATCCTGCTGTGCCAAGCGTAGGTTCTGGCGAGGTCTTAATTCGGGTGAAGGCAGCCGGTATTAATCGTCCAGATGTCTTGCAACGAAAAGGGCATTACCCCGTTCCTCCAGGTGCATCCGATATCCCCGGTCTTGAAGTGGCTGGGGAGATTATTGGCGGTGATCTCGCACATGCTGATAACACCTTTGGTTTGAAGGTGGGCGATAAAGTCTGTGCACTTGTGCAGGGTGGCGGATACGCGGATTTATGCACTGCTCCAATCGCGCAATGTTTGCCCTATCCAAAAGGTTTTTCAGATATTGAGGCAGCGTCTTTGCCAGAAACATTCTTTACCGTATGGAGTAATGTCTTTCAGCGCGGGCATCTCAGTAAAGGTGAGACTCTGCTGGTGCAAGGTGGTTCCAGTGGTATTGGTGTGACCGCTATTCTGATTGCCAAAGCACTCGGTCATCGAGTTTTTGTTACTGCAGGAAGCGATGAGAAGTGTGCGGCCTGCACGCAATTGGGCGCAGATCTTGCAATCAATTACAAAACTCAAGACTTTGTAGAAGAAATCAAGAAGGCTACCAATGGCAAAGGTGTGGATGTGATCTTAGACATGGTCACCGGCACCTATTTACAGCGCGAGATTGATTGCTTGGCCGATGACGGTCGTATTGTGATCATTGCGATCATGGGGGGCTCAAAGGCAGAAGTCAATACGGGCCAAATATTGCGTCGCCGCTTAACTATCACGGGATCGACCTTGCGTCCTAGACCTGTCGCCTTCAAGCATCAAATTACCAAAGAGTTGTATCAGACGGTGTGGCCCTTACTGAATGCGGGTCAACTAAAGCCAGTCATTTATAAAACATTTTCCTTAGAGCAAGCCGCTGATGCGCATCGATTGATGGAATCGAGCGAGCATGTCGGAAAAATTGTTTTAACGGTGTAAGAGGGTTGCTATGCGCGCATTGACGGTCATCGGCAATTGGAAGATGAATGGCAGTGTTCGTAGTAATCGGGATTGGTTGCAAACGGTCATTGCAGAGATGCAGCAGGGCATGCCCGCAGGGCGCCGCTTCGGTGTCTGCATACCCTTTCCCTATTTGCAAGAATGTGGCAGCTATTTGGGAAGTTCGCAACTTCAGTTGGGTGCGCAAGATGTATCGGCCTATGCATCCGGTCCGTATACAGGTGAGGTGAGTGCGAGCATGTTGCAAGAGATGGGCGTTCGCTTTGTGATCGTCGGTCACTCGGAGCGTCGCATGCAGTATGGCGAGGCCAATGAGAGCATTGCCCTTAAGGCAGAGCAGGCTTTAGATCATGAGCTGACCCCAATCATTTGTGTTGGTGAAACAGCCGATGAACGAAATTCTGGGCGTGCGGTCGAGGTGGTGAGGCGACAGGTTGCCAGTCAGGTGAGCACCCTGCAGGATCGATTGGTGGATTGCTTGATTGCGTACGAACCGATTTGGGCAATTGGTACAGGTAAAGTTGCCAGTGCGCAAATGGCCCAAGATATGCACCGGGCGATTCGTTTGCAACTGGCTGAGTTTGATGATGATGTGGCCTCTCATATTGGGATTATTTATGGGGGCAGTGTCCGTGCCGATAACGCCACGGAGCTTTTTGCCATGCCCGATATTGATGGGGCGTTGGTTGGTGGTGCGTCGTTAGATGCCAAGGAGTTTTTAGCAATCTGTCGAGCGTGATGGATTGCATGATGAATGACAATATGGAGAACAGAAATGGAATGGCTTAAAACTTTATTCGTGGTCCTGCAAGTAGTTTCTGCATTGGCCATCATTGGCTTGGTCTTGATTCAGCAAGGTAAGGGTGCTGATATGGGTGCCGCATTTGGTTCAGGTTCCTCAGGCAGTTTATTTGGGGCGACTGGTTCCTCAAACTTCCTCTCGCGCACCACTGCTATTTTTGCAGTGATCTTTTTTGTAAGCACCCTAGGAATTACATGGTTGGGAACTAAAAAGCCTGTTGAGTCAGGGGTTTTATCCAACTCAACGTTGCCGACTGTAGCCCCTGCCCAGCAAGGTGGCGCCACTCCAGCAAATGGAGCAAGTTCAGAACCCGGTAAGCCGGTCGTGCCTCGCTAATTTGCACCTTTTTGGAAGGTGCAATGCGGTAGAATTGAGGGTTGTTGTAGGGCTTTTCCGAGATGCCGACGTGGTGAAATTGGTAGACACGCTATCTTGAGGGGGTAGTGGCTTAGGCTGTGCGAGTTCGAGTCTCGCCGTCGGCACCAAAGTGGAATAGTTTGGTCGGGAATTCTTGTCTTATTGCTGTAAATCAAGAATCCCAAAATGAAAGTCGTTGATAATTCGAACGTTTGGAAATCTGACACAGGATAGAAGAAGTTGAACCTTTCAAATTACTTCCCAGTACTGTTGTTTATTCTTGTTGGTATCGGCGTCGGTCTTGCTCCCATTGTTTTGGGAAAAGTGTTAGCCCCCTCCAAACCTTATTCAGAAAAAGATTCTCCATATGAGTGCGGCTTTGAAGCCTTTGAAGATGCTCGTATGAAATTCGATGTGCGCTACTACCTAGTCGCCATTCTCTTTATCCTATTTGATCTCGAAACCGCATTTTTATTTCCTTGGGGCATTGCCTTGAGGGATATTGGCTGGGAAGGTTACATTGCGATGGCAATTTTCCTCCTCGAATTTATCGTTGGTTTTGCTTACATCTGGAAAAAGGGCGCCCTGGATTGGGAGTAGACGTCGATGGCACTTGAAGGTGTTCTAAAACAAGGTTTTGTAACGACTTCGGCTGACCAGTTAATTAATTGGACCAGAACCGGATCGCTTTGGCCGATGACCTTTGGTTTGGCCTGTTGCGCAGTTGAGATGATGCATGCGGGCGCATCGCGTTACGACCTCGATCGTTTTGGGGTGGTGTTCCGTCCATCGCCTCGTCAATCAGATTTAATGATCGTGGCGGGTACCTTATGTAACAAAATGGCCCCCGCTTTACGCAAGGTCTATGACCAGATGCCAGAACCGCGTTGGGTGATATCGATGGGTTCATGTGCTAACGGCGGTGGCTATTATCACTACTCTTATTCGGTGGTACGCGGATGCGATCGTATCGTTCCAGTGGATGTGTATGTTCCTGGTTGTCCACCAACGGCCGAAGCCTTGATCTACGGCATCATTCAATTGCAGGCCAAAATTGGTCGCACCAGCACCATTGCGCGGAAGGGTTGAGATGAGTGATCGCCTCGAACAACTTCGTTTGCAATTGGATCGTATTTTAGGCAACCGTATTCAGAGTGCCACGATCGATCATCGTGAGTTGACCATCGTCTTGCATCATGCAACGTATGCTGAGTCAGCCAAGTTATTGCGCGACGATCCCAGCTTAGCGTTTGAGCAGCTGATTGATTTATGTGGAGTTGATTACAAAGACTATGCTGATGGCACTTGGAGCGGCCCCCGCTTTGCGGTGGTTAGCCACTTACTGTCGATCAAGCATAACCAACGTCTGCGTATTCGGGTATTTGCTCCAGACGACGACTATCCATTGGTGGCATCGATGGTACCCATTTGGAACTCAGCCAATTGGTTTGAGCGCGAAGCCTTCGATCTTTTTGGCATCCTATTTGATGGTCATGAGGATCTGCGTCGTATCTTGACCGATTACGGCTTTATTGGTCATCCATTCCGTAAAGATTTCCCAATCTCGGGCCATGTCGAGATGCGCTATGACCCGGAGTTAAAGCGAGTGGTGTATCAGCCAGTCACGATTGATCCACGTGAGGTGACCCCCCGCGTGATTCGTGAAGAACAATACGGTGGCTTGGCAAATGGCTGAGATTAAGAACTACACCCTCAACTTTGGCCCCCAGCATCCTGCGGCTCACGGTGTATTGCGTTTAGTGCTTGAGCTCGATGGCGAGGTGATCCAACGCGCCGATCCGCATATTGGCTTATTGCATCGTGCGACCGAGAAACTCGCCGAGACCCGGACTTGGATTCAGAGTGTGCCGTATATGGATCGTCTTGATTATGTATCGATGATGGTCAATGAGCATGCCTATGTGATGGCCATCGAGAAGCTTCTCGATGTTGATGTTCCTATCCGAGCCCAATACATCCGCGTGATGTTTGATGAGCTCACCCGTCTGCTCAATCACTTACTCTGGGTTGGCTGTCATGGCCTCGACGTTGGTGCGATGGCAATCTTTTTATATGCCTTCCGTGATCGCGAAGATATCTTCGATATGTATGAGGCGGTATCCGGTGCTCGCATGCATGCAGCCTACTATCGTCCCGGCGGTGTCTATCGCGATTTACCTGAGAGGATGCCTCAATACGCCAAGTCGGCGATTCGGAGTGAGCAAGCGGTAAAGCGTTTGAACGAGAGCCGCAGCGGATCATTATTGGATTTCATTGAGGACTTTACTAATCGCTTCCCAGCCAATGTGGATGAGTACAACAATTTGTTAACCGATAACCGCATATGGAAGCAGCGCTTGGTGGGTATTGGTGTGGTCTCCCCTGAGCGAGCTCTGCAGATGGGCTTTACTGGTCCGATGTTGCGTGGCTCTGGTTTTGCTTGGGACTTGCGCAAGAAGCAGCCTTATGAAGTCTATGACCAGTTGGATTTTGATATTCCAGTGGGCGTGAATGGCGATAGCTATGATCGGTATTTAGTGCGCATGGAAGAGATGCGTCAATCCAATCGGATTATTCAGCAGTGTGTGAAGTGGTTGCGTGCTAATCCAGGTCCAGTAATGAGTGATAACCACAAAGTAGCCCCACCTAAGCGCGTTGATATGAAAACCAATATGGAAGAGTTGATCCATCACTTCAAGCTCTTTACCGAAGGGATTCATGTGCCAACGGGTGAAGCGTATGCAGCAGTAGAGCACCCGAAGGGGGAGTTTGGTATCTACGCCATTTCGGATGGTGCTAATAAACCTTACCGCTTAAAGATTCGGGCTCCTGGCTTTGCTCATTTAGCAGCCATGGATGAGATGTCACGCGGTCACATGATTGCGGATGCGGTCACCATCATTGGGACCCAAGACATTGTATTTGGTGAGATTGATCGATAAATCATGATGACAGCCCAATCCCTTTTTTCTGCTAAGACCCGCGCCCAAATGGATCGCAATATTGCGAAGTATCCGCCTGAGCAAAAACAATCGGCGGTGATGGCATGTTTAATTGCTGCACAAGAAGAGCATGGTTGGGTCTCCCCCGAGATCATCGCCGAGGTGGCGCAAATTCTGGAGATGCCCAAGATTGCGGTTGAGGAAGTAGCGACGTTCTACAACATGTATGAGACCAAGCCGATTGGTAAGTTCAAGCTCGTGGTGTGCACGAATTTGCCTTGCCAATTAACGCATGGCGAAGAAGCGGCTGACTACCTCAAGAAAAAACTCGGGATTAACTTTAATGAGACTACGCCCTGTGGAACCTTCACCCTAAAAGAGGGTGAGTGCATGGGTGCTTGTGGCGACTCCCCTGTAATGTTGGTGAATAACCACCGTATGTGTAGTTTTATGACCCAAGAAAAGATCGATGCTTTATTAGATGAGTTGAGTGCAGAAGCAAAACGGGGGAGCATATGACCAGTTTGCATAGTCGTCACATTAAGCCCTTAATTTTGGCTGGCCTAGATGGTAAGAACTGGCATCTCAAAGACTATGAGGGTCGCGGTGGTTATCAGCAGCTACGCCGGATTCTTAACGAAAAGATTACCCCGGATGCCGTGATTGCGGAAGTCAAGGCATCGTCCTTGCGTGGCCGTGGTGGTGCGGGATTCCCAACGGGCTTGAAGTGGAGCTTCATGCCCAAGAACTACAACGGTAACAAATACCTCGTTTGTAATAGCGACGAGGGTGAGCCCGGTACATTCAAAGACCGTGACATCATGCGCTACAACCCCCATGCATTGATTGAAGGCATGATCATTGGCGCCTATGCCATGGGGATCTCAACGGGATACAACTACATTCATGGCGAGATCTGGGAGGTCTATGAGCGCTTTGAAGAGGCTCTTGAGGAAGCGCGTGCTGCGGGCTATCTTGGACAGAATATTTTAGGAACAGAATTTAGTTTCCAATTGCACGCTGCCCCAGGCTTTGGTGCTTATATTTGCGGTGAAGAGACCGCACTCTTGGAGTCTCTTGAGGGTAAAAAAGGGCAGCCTCGCTTTAAGCCACCATTCCCAGCGAACTTTGGTTTGTACGGCAAGCCAACCACCATTAACAATACCGAGACCTTTGCAGCTGTGCCATTTATTCTGGCCATTGGTGCAGAGGCTTATCTCAAATTGGGTAAGCCCAATAATGGCGGCACGAAGATCTTCTCAGTATCGGGAGATGTCACTTACCCAGGTAACTATGAAGTTCCGCTCGGTACACCGTTTGCTGAGTTATTGAAGTTGGCAGGCGGGATGCGCAATGGCAAACAGCTCAAAGCAGTGATCCCTGGTGGATCATCGGCACCAGTCTTGCCTGGCAAGATCATGATGGATATCACGATGGATTACGACGCGATCTCCAAAGCTGGGTCGATGCTCGGCTCTGGAGCAGTGATCGTGATGGATGAGTCCCGTTGCATGGTACGTTCACTCTTACGCCTCTCGTATTTCTATCACGAAGAGTCGTGTGGCCAATGCACTCCATGCCGCGAGGGGACTGGTTGGTTGTGGCGGATTGTTAATCGCATTGAACACGGTCAAGGTCGACCTGAGGATTTAGATCTTCTCAAAGACGTTGCCGGGAATATTCAAGGGCGGACCATCTGTGCTTTAGGTGATGCAGCGGCGATGCCGGTGCAAGGCATGCTCAAGCACTATATGGATGAGTTTGCTTACCATGTCGAGCATAAGCATTGCATGGTTTCTTCATTTGCAAAGGCCGCCTAATCATGAGTACGGTGAACATGATTGAGATCCATGTTGACGGTAAGCCCGTCGAGGTACCGCAGGGCTCCATGGTGATGCATGCCACCAACAAGCTAGGCACTTACGTTCCTCATTTTTGCTATCACAAGAAGCTGAGCATCGCCGCAAACTGCCGGATGTGTTTGGTTGAAGTGGAGAAGGCGCCTAAGCCATTACCAGCATGTGCCACCCCCGTGATGGCGGGCATGAAAGTGTTTACTCATTCGGCGAAGGCTGTTGAGGCTCAAAAGTCGGTGATGGAGTTCTTGCTCATTAACCATCCCTTGGATTGCCCGATTTGCGATCAGGGTGGCGAATGCCAATTACAAGATTTGGCGGTTGGCTACGGTAAATCCAGTTCGCGCTATAAAGAAGAGAAGCGTGTGGTCTTCCATAAAAATGTTGGACCACTCATTTCCATGGAAGAGATGTCGCGTTGCATTCACTGCACCCGCTGTGTGCGCTTTGGCCAAGAGGTTGCTGGTGTCATGGAACTTGGCATGATCAACCGTGGTGAGCATTCGGAAATCACGACCTTTGTGGGGCAAACGGTTGACTCTGAGCTCTCGGGCAATATGATCGACATCTGCCCGGTGGGCGCCTTAACCAGTAAGCCATTTCGGTATGCCGCGCGCACCTGGGAGTTGGTCCGTAAGCGCTCGATCAGTCCGCATGATGCCGTGGGTGCCAACACTACCGTACAAACGAAGGCTAATCATGTGATGCGGGTTGTCGCACTCGAGAACGAGGCCATCAATGAGTGCTGGATTAGTGACCGCGATCGCTTTGCATATGAAGGCCTAAATAGCCCTGATCGTTTAACCACTCCAATGGTGAAACAAAATGGGCAGTGGTTAGAGACCGATTGGCAGTCTGCCCTCGATTACGTCGTGCACTCATTAAGTGATATTCAGAAGCAGCATGGTAGTCAGGCGTTAGCGGCATTGGCTCACCCCATCGCAAGCGCTGAAGAACTTTACCTCTTGCAAAAAGTGATGCGTGGTTTGGGAAGTCATCAAATTGAGACGCGTTTGCGCCAAACTGATACCCGCGGAGCAGCAACGCTACCCTGGTTGGGTATGCCAATTGCGAAGTTGAGTGAACTCAAGCGTGTCTTGGTGATTGGTAGTCATTTGCGTAAAGATCTGCCGCTGATCGCTGCTCGGATGCGCACGGCAAGCAAACAGGGCCTTAAGGTCTATCGACTCGATGCAGGCGGTAACGATTGGCTCATGCCGATTACTGCGCATCTCAAATCGAAGCCCAGTCAATGGGTGGATCAATTGGGGCAAATTGCCCAAGCGATTGCGCAAGCAAAATCCTTACAGCCTCCAACTGGTCTCTCAGTGAAGAGCGTTTCTCGTGAAGCGCAAGCGATTGCAGATCAATTGCTCAGCAATGCCAAACTTGAGAGCCCTGAGCCACAGGCAATATTCTTGGGATCACTGGCGATTGCCCATCCCAACGCCTCTGATTTACATGTTCTTGCGGAGTTTATTGCCAAGCATACGGGATGCACCTTTGGGTTCTTGTGTGAAGGTGGTAATTCAGTGGGGGCGCAACTGGTGGGTGCTACCCAGGGTAATCAAGGCAGTGTTGATACCGTATTGCAAAGTAAGGCGCGCGCCTATGTGATGTTACACGTCGAGCCACTTCAGGATTTACCCAACCCACAACAAACCCGAGCTGCGTTACAAGGCGCCGATACCGTAATTGCGATGAGCGCCTACACGAGCCCCGATTTGCTTGAGTTAGCCGATGTGATTCTGCCAATCACTCCTTATACTGAATCCGTTGGAAGTTTTGTGAACATGGCGGGGCAGGTGCAAACCATTCAGCCTTCTGTTCGACCTTTGGCAGATGCTAGACCGGCATGGAAGGTGCTCCGTGCATTAGGAAGTCTCCTAAACCTCAATGGTTTTTTGTATAACCTCCCAGAAGAGGTATATGCCGATGCGTTTGCAAAGTCTGTAGAGAGCCAACTCAATAATTGTTTTACAGCCAACCCTGAGGTCCAACAACGCGTTCAGATTACCGCATCGCTCGAGCGCCTTGCCGATCAAGCGATTTATTCAAGTGATGCGATTGTGCGCCGCGCCCCTGCATTGCAACGCACCCGTGATGCAAAGGATGCCAATATGGTTGGAGTGGGGGAGACCCTTTGGGGGCAACTAGGTTTGCAGGCCGGTGATCGCGTGGCGCTTACCCAAGCTGGCCAGACGGTTGAAGTGGGCGTTCAATTACAACCCGACTTGGCCGACGGTGTAGTGCGCATTGCAACAGCAACGGAGCTGAGTGGTCATCTAGCCTCTATGTTTGGTGAAGTGGCTCTTTCTAAATTAACGGTGAGCGCTTAAGGTCGTTATGGGCAACTGGATCGATCTCATTACCAGCCACGGCGAACAACTGTTTGGTTCGTTCTGGCCTTTGGTTTGGAACTTAGCGAAGATCCTGATCATCGTATTACCCATCTTTGGTGCGGTCGCTTACCTTACTCTGTGGGAGCGTAAGCTGATTGGCTGGATGCACATTCGTTTGGGTCCAAATCGGGTTGGTCCCCTCGGTTTATTCCAGCCGATTGCAGATGCACTCAAGCTATTGATGAAGGAGATCGTCTCCCCAACACGCGCCAGTCATACGCTCTACATCATTGCCCCTCTCATGGTGCTTACCCCGGCACTTGCTGCATGGGCAGTGGTGCCATTCCAGGCAGACTTAGTTCTAGCGGATGTAAATGCCGGTCTCTTATATGTGATGGCCATAACCTCGGTGGGTGTGTATGGCGTGATCTTGGCAGGGTGGGCCTCAAACTCGAAGTACCCATTCTTGGGAGCGATGCGTGCCTCTGCTCAAATGATCTCTTATGAGATTGCCATGGGCTTAGCCCTGGTGACCGTATTGATGGTGGCCGGCTCCTTAAATCTCAGTAATATCGTGCGCTCTCAAGAGGTGGGCATCTTTGCCGACATGGGCCTGAACTTCCTCTCGTGGAACTGGTTGCCCTTACTACCCATGTTTGTGATCTATTTCATCTCTGGAGTTGCGGAGACCAATCGTCACCCCTTTGATGTGGTGGAAGGTGAGTCAGAGATTGTTGCGGGTCATATGGTGGAGTACTCCGGTATGGCATTTGCATTATTTTTCTTGGCCGAATACGCCAATATGATCTTGATTGCCGCCTTAACGTCGATCATGTTCTTGGGTGGTTGGTTACCAATCCTTGATTTACCTATCTTGCGCGATATTCCAGGATTTTTCTGGTTATTTGCCAAGATCTTTTTTGTGCTCTCGTGCTTTATTTGGTTACGGGCTTCATTGCCACGGTATCGCTATGACCAAATTATGCGTTTGGGTTGGAAGGTGTTTATTCCGTTAACCGTGGTTTGGGTATTGTTGGTTGGGGCCTGGATTTTGTCCCCCTGGAACATTTGGAGCTAATCACTATGTTCAAGCGCGCCTCTCAGTTTCTCAATAGCTTAATGCTCAAAGATGTTCTTAAAGGAATGTCGATTACTGGGCGTTATTTATTTAAACCTAAAATTACGGTTCAGTATCCGGAAGAAAAGACGCCACTCTCACCACGTTTTCGAGGCTTACATGCGCTGCGTCGCTATCCGAATGGGGAAGAGCGCTGCATTGCATGCAAACTGTGTGAGGCCGTTTGCCCAGCTTTGGCAATCTCGATTGAGTCTGATCAGCGTGAGGATGGTACCCGCAGAACAACACGCTATGACATCGACCTCACCAAATGCATTTTCTGTGGCTATTGTGAAGAGGCTTGCCCTGTGGATGCCATTGTGGAAACCAATATTTTTGAGTATTTCGGGGATAAGCGCGGTGATCTGTATTTCACCAAAGAGATGTTGCTAGCAGTCGGTGATGAATACGAAAAGCAAATTGCCGCTAACCGAGAGGCAGACGCACCTTACCGTTGATTGATTTATGACCCTCGACCCGAATTTAATCTTCTCAGTCTTTTTCTACGCCTTCGCGGCGCTCTTGGTGATTTCCGCATTACGGGTCATTACGGTTCCCAATCCTGTGCATGCCGCCTTGTTCTTGGTTTTGGCGTTCTTTAGTGCCTCAGGTATTTGGATGTTGCTCAAGGCCGAGTTCTTAAGCTTGATCCTGATCCTAGTCTATGTGGGCGCGGTGATGGTGTTGTTCTTATTCGTGGTGATGATGCTCGATTTGGATCTTGCGCATCTCCGACGTGATTTCAAGAAGTATCTACCACTCGCCATGCTGATTGGTGTGGTCATTATCTTGCAACTCTCGATCGTGTTAATCCGCGGCTTTATTGGTACTACCGCGCCAGTGAATGTCTTGCCCGATGTAGTGGCAGCAAATAATACCCAAGCCCTTGGTTATTTAATGTTTACTGAGTACATCTATGCTTTTGAGGTAGCTGGTATTGTTTTATTGGTTGCCATCATCGCAGCTGTTGCTCTTACCTTGCGCAAACGCAAGGATGTGAAGGGTCAAAATATTGCAGAGCAGGTTGCGGTCTCCGCTAAAGATCGGATGCGGATTGTCTCGATGGATGCTGAGCGTGATGCTAAGCAAGACCTAAAGTCTCGAACCAACTCAGGTGACCCAGCATGACCATCACCCTTGCACATTATTTAGTCCTTGGCGCTATTCTGTTTGCAATTAGCGTCGTCGGTATCTTCCTAAATCGACGTAACGTGATCATCCTTTTGATGGCGATTGAGCTGATGTTGCTTGCCGTCAATATGAACTTTGTGGCGTTCTCCCATTACTTAGGTGATATGGCCGGTCAGGTATTTGTATTTTTCATACTGACCGTAGCCGCTGCGGAGGCTGCGATTGGTTTGGCGATCTTGGTGGTGCTATTCCGTAAGGTCGATACGATTAATACCGAAGACCTCGATCATCTCAAAGGCTAGTTGACATGACCACTGCTTTAACAACTGCCCATCTCTGCGCGATTCCGCTAGCACCGCTGGTGGGAGCATCATTCGCTGGATTATTGGGTACTAAGTTCTTTGGCAATCGGATTGGTCAAGTGGCATCCCAATCGATCACCATCTTGGGTGTCGCCATCTCCTTTTTGCTGTCGTGCTGGGTTTTATATGAGGTGATGAACGGCTATTACTTCGATGGTAGCGTCTACACCTGGATGAAGATTGGGGAGTTGAGTTTTGATATTGGTTTTCTGATTGATCCATTGACCGCCGTGATGATGGTGGTGGTGACCTTTGTCTCTCTGATGGTTCACATCTACACCATCGGCTATATGGCAGGTGAGGAGGGCTATAACCGTTTCTTCGCTTATATCTCCTTATTCACCTTTGCGATGCTGATGCTTGTTATGAGCAATAACATGCTGCAGCTGTTCTTTGGCTGGGAGGCGGTTGGCGTTGTTTCGTATCTGTTGATCGGTTTCTATTACGATCGGCCCACCGCAATTTTTGCCAACATGAAGGCCTTCTTGGTCAACCGGGTGGGCGACTTTGGCTTCATCTTGGGGATTGGTCTATTGCTCGCGGCTACTGGCTCGATGAACTATGCGGACATCTTTGCCCAAAATACCGTCATGGCTGCGCAGACTGTACCGGGTACTGACTGGAATCTAGTCACCGTTGCTTGCATTTGCCTCTTCATTGGTGCGATGGGTAAGTCGGCTCAGTTTCCATTGCATGTCTGGTTACCGGACTCAATGGAAGGCCCAACCCCCATTTCGGCCTTGATTCATGCGGCGACGATGGTGACCGCAGGTATTTTTATGGTGACCCGTATGTCGCCATTATTTGAGCTCTCCGATGTTGCCCTGAGCTTCATTCTGGTCATGGGCTCAATTACCGCGCTCTTTATGGGATTCTTAGGAATCGTGCAAACCGATATCAAGCGCGTGGTGGCGTATTCAACGCTCTCGCAATTGGGCTATATGACCGTTGCGCTCGGCGTCTCTGCCTATCCAATTGCTATCTTCCATTTAATGACCCATGCCTTCTTTAAGGCTTTGCTGTTCTTAGGAGCGGGTAGTGTGATCATTGGAATGCATCACGAGCAGGACATGCGCAAGATGGGCGGCCTCTGGAAATACATGCCAATTACCTGTTTGATGATGTTAATTGGTTCCTTGGCATTGATTGGCACACCATTCTTCTCGGGCTTTTACTCTAAAGACTCGATTATTGAGGCGGTGGCGGCGAGCACCATACCTGGATCGGGCTTTGCATACTTTGCGGTGATGGCGAGCGTCTTTGTGACCGCCTTGTATTCTTTCCGCCTCTACTTCTATGTATTCCATGGCAAGGAGCGTTTTGGTCATGACTATGACCATCACCATTCGCACGATGAGCATCATCATGGGCTTGCACCAGGTGAGAAGCCGCATGAGTCACCTTGGGTGATCACCTTGCCGTTGATTGCATTGGCAATTCCTTCGGTGATTATTGGTTACTACACGATTGACCCGATGTTGTTTGGTAGTTTCTTTGGCGATGCGATCTATATTGATGAAGCGAAGCATCCTGCACTCGCAACCTTTGCATCTCATTTCCATGGCCCAGTGGCGATGGCCTTGCACGGCTTTACCACTCCCGTGTTTATTCTGTTGATCCTGGGTGTATTGGTGGCTGCCATTTGCTACCTATGGGCCACATCTTTGCCCGAGAAAATCGCGAAGACCTTTGCTCCAATCAAGACCTTATTGGATAACAAGTATTACCTCGATGATTTGAACCAATGGATTTTTGCAAAGGGTGCTCTGTTGATTGGTGGTGGCTTATGGAAGCAGGGCGATCAACGAGTCATTGATGGTTTTGTGGTGAACGGCAGCGCTCATTTGATTGGCAAGTTCTCAGGGGTGATCCGTCATTTGCAGTCGGGTTATCTCTATCACTATGCCTTTGCCATGATCGTCGGCTTGATTGGCTTAATGGCCTGGATTTTGTATACCCATATTTATATTACTTACTAAGTACACCTGGTCATGATTCTTTCTTACGCGATTTGGATTCCGATTGTTTTTGGCCTGATGATTTTGGTCTATGGCTCAGAGCGTCCATCCGCTGGCGTGAAGTATTTGGCCTTGTTTGGGGCTATTTTGGGCTTTATTGCTACCTTACCTCTAATCGCCAACTTTGATATCGCCAATGCCGGCATGCAGTTTGTGGAAAAGCATAGCTGGATTCCACGCTACGACATTAATTATCACCTTGGTGTGGATGGTATTTCGGTATGGTTTGTGGTGTTGACCGCCTTTATCAATATTTTTGTCGTGATCGCTGCTTGGGAGGTGATTACCGAGAAGGCCTCGCAATACTATGCCGCATTCATGATTTTGTCGGGACTCATGATTGGGGTGTTCTCAGCGCTTGACGGCCTACTGTTTTATATCTTCTTTGAGGCAACGCTCATCCCAATGTACATCATCATCGGGGTATGGGGTGGACAAAACCGTATCTATGCGGCATTTAAGTTCTTCCTTTATACCTTGTTGGGATCGTTACTGGCTCTAGTCGCTATTTTGTATCTCTACAACCTAACCAATACCTTTGACTTGCTGACCTGGCACCGGGCGAAGTTGGATATTGTGGAGCAGGTACTCATCTTTATTGCCTTCTTCATGGCCTTTGCCGTGAAGGTGCCAATGTGGCCTTTGCATACTTGGTTGCCTGATGTTCACGTGGAGGCCCCAACCGGTGGCTCAGTGGTACTGGCAGCCATTATGTTGAAGCTTGGTGCTTATGGATTCTTGCGTTTCTCGTTGCCGATTGCGCCAGATGCCAGCATCCTTTTAGGACCGATCATTATTTTCTTATCGCTTGTTGCAGTGATCTACGTTGGTTTGGTGGCGCTGGTTCAGCAAGATATGAAAAAGCTGGTGGCGTATTCGTCGATTGCGCACATGGGTTTTGTGACCCTAGGATTTTTTATCTTCAGTCCTCTAGGTGTTGAAGGCGGCATTGTTCAAATGATCTCGCACGGATTTGTATCGGGTGCGATGTTCCTGGCAATTGGTGTTCTATACGATCGTATGCACACCCGCAAGATTGCTGATTACGGTGGTGTGATACATCGCATGCCAAAGTTCTCGGCATTTATGGTGCTCATGGCAATGGCTAATTGCGGCTTACCAGCCACCTCGGGTTTTGTGGGGGAGTTTATGGTGATCCTGGCTGCCGTTGATTATGACTTCATGATTGGCCTCTTGTCAGCGACCGCATTAATCCTTGGCGCTGCCTATTCCTTATGGATGGTCAAGCGCGTGATCTTTGGTGCGATCACCAATCCAGAGGTCGAGAAGCTTGAGGATCTCAATGGTCGCGAGTTCTTTATGTTCATCGTTCTGTCGCTCTGCGTGATTGGCATGGGCGTGTATCCCAAACCCTTTACCGACATTATTCATCCGGCAGTGATGCAGTTGCTTGAACATGTCGCGATTAGCAAACTCTAATTAAGGTTATTGCATGGATACTTTTGACCTAATTGCCATCGCTCCAGAAATTGTTCTGGCTTTTGTGGCCAGTGATTTGCTGTTGACTAGTGCCTTTATTAAAGAGAAGAAGGATCATGTCGCGAGTGATGTTTTTCACACTCCACGGGCAGCATCTTTTGTCTATTTCTGTTCCTGCTTACTTTTAATTGGTTTGGGTGTGGTGTTTTTGAGCAGAATGGTTGATTTGCCATACCTTGCCATGGCCGGTCTGTTCCAGTCCGATCCGATTGCCAATTTACTGAAAGCAGGGTGCTGCTTTGCGCTACTGGTTAGCCTGATTTACTCCAAGCAGTATTTGATTGATCGGGGCCTCTTCCGGCCTGATTTCTTGGTCCTCACCTTATTTGCTTTATTGGGACAATTAGTCTTAATCTCGGCATCCAACCTCATCACCTTGTACCTTGGTCTTGAGTTGATGGCTCTGTCAACCTACGGCTTGGTAGCAATGCGCCATTCCAGCGGCCTTTCCTCTGAAGCGGCGATCAAGTACTTTGTACTGGGCGCCTTAGCATCGGGATTTTTGCTCTATGGTATGTCGATGATCTACGGTGTGACCGGATCCTTAGATCTTCTAGAGATCTTGCGCTCCCTCCTCGATCCCCGCATTAATCACCTCATCATGGCGTTTGGCCTAGTCTTTATTGTGGCTGGCGTTGCCTTTAAGTTTGGCGTGGTGCCATTTCACATGTGGGTACCGGATGTTTATCAGGGCGCGCCAACCGCGGTCACCTTATTGATTGCAGCAGCTCCTAAGCTCGCTGCCTTTGCTCTCCTGTTCCGTCTGCTGATCAATACCTTATTACCCCTGATCTCCGATTGGCAGCCGATGCTGATGATTCTTGCGGTTCTATCCTTAGTGATTGGTAATATCACGGCGATCGCCCAAACCAATATCAAGCGGATGTTGGCCTACTCAGCGATTGCGCAGATGGGCTTTGTGTTGCTTGGCATGCTCTCGATTTTTGATGATCACGCCTTTAGTGCCTCGATGTTCTATGTGATTGCGTATGTGATCACTACTTTGGGCACCTTCGGTTTGCTGATGGTCTTATCACGCAAGGGCTACGATTGCGACACCTTGGATGGCTTAAAGGGTCTCAATCGCAAGCACCCATGGTATGCCTTCATTGGTCTCATCATGATGTTCTCCCTAGCTGGAGTGCCCCCCACTTTGGGTTTTGCCGCTAAGCTTTCTGTTTTGGAAGCATTGGTTGACGCTGATTACATCGCTTTGGCTGTGATTGCGGTGATCGCATCGCTGATTGGTGCTTTCTACTACTTGCGTGTAGTGAAGGTGATGTATTTTGATGAACCAAGCCATGAGCATTCGGTGACTGGTTCAGGAATTGCAAAAGGGGTGTTGGGTCTCAATGGCTTGATGGTTCTCCTGTTGGGTGTATTTCCAGCAGGTCTGATGGCCCTATGCCTCAATATCATGCGCAATACCCTCATCGGTTCTTAATTGTTTGGGTATGAGCGAGAAATCGTTTCAAGATCTCGCGCATACCGATGATCATTTAGTCGAGAAGCGCGTATCGGGTGAGGATGTCTACACTGGCATCTTTTTAAAGATGAAACGCGATACGGTGCTGCTGCCTGACGGGCAGCGAGCCTTGCGTGAGTATCTGGAACATCCTGGCGCGGTTGCCATTTTGCCGATCTTAGACGACGGGCGTGTGATTGTAGAGCGTCAATACCGTTACCCCATCGAGCAAGCCGTGATTGAGATTCCGGCGGGTAAGCTTAATGTAGGGGAGGATCCCTTACTCTGTGCGCAGCGGGAGTTACAAGAAGAGACCGGCTACCTTGCTAAGCGGTGGAGCAAGATTCGGCGGATTCATCCGGTGATTTCCTATTCCACCGAGTTCATCGATATTTACCTGGCAGAGGGTTTAACCGCTGGCCCAGCGCGTCTGGATGCCGAAGAGTTTTTGGATGTCTTTGCTGCGCCCCTTGAGGAGTTGATCGAGTGGGTGGAGAACGGCACGATTACGGACGTGAAGACCATCATTTCGCTGTATTGGCTCGATCGCCAACGGCGACTGCGTTAAGGCCTTAAAATAGTAATAACGACAAATATGTCAGATTGCTATTGATTATCCAACCACCATCCCCATCTGTTCTTCATGAAAGTCTATAACTTAGCGTGCGATCTGGAGCATCATTTTGAGGGGTGGTTTGCCTCAGAGGATGACTTTTTATCGCAACAAGCCAGTGGCACATTGTGCTGCCCAGTGTGCGACAGCGCGCATGTCAGTCGCTTGCCATCAGCCCCTCGTATTGGCGGTAAGGTCAGTTCAGAAGAGCCAGTGGCCGTTGAGCCGAGTCAAAGTATTGCCTTATCGAATGCCGATCACGGACAGCTCGAGCGTCAGATTCAGGCGACGTTCATGAAAGCCATGCGAGAGTTGGTTGGTAAATCGGAGGATGTGGGTGCAGCTTTTGCCGAGGAGGCCAGGAAGATTCATTACAAAGAGTCGCCCGAGCGCAGCATCCGGGGGCAGACCAGTGCCGATGAAGTGATGGCATTACGCGAAGAGGGAATTGATGTCCTTGCACTCCCTGAAATGCCGGTCCTCAAAAATACTTTGCAATAATTACTCCTTCTTCACAATCGATTAAAAGGGCTCCATGGAAGAGCTGGGTTTTTGGGTAGGCATTGTTGCTTCCGCAGCCTTTGCGGTAACCGGCGTTTTAGCTATTTCCGATCGTGGCGTGGATCTCTTTGGCGTTTTGGTGCTTGGCATCATCACTGCGATTGGTGGCGGCACGATTCGGGATGTGATTCTGGGAGTGCCCGTGTTTTGGGCGGATGCCCCCATCTATATTCTGGTGGCAGCGATAGCCAGCATCATTACCTTCTACGCAGAATCCACTTTATCTCAGCCTCAACTGTACAAGGCCATTCTTTACATCGACGGCTTAGGAGCGGCTCTGTTTGGTATCCAAGGCGCCGATAAAGCTTGGCATTATGACTTTGGTGGATCGGCAGCAGCGATCATTCTAGGCGTAGTCACCGCCATTGGTGGGGGACTCATTCGCGATGTATTAGCAGGACGCAAAACCTTATTGATGTCCTATGAGCTCTATGCGATCCCCGTATCACTCGGTTGCATGCTTTATGTCTTGCTCTTGAACTACTTTCCGGAGCATGCGATCGTCGGATCGATTGCCTGCATCGTACTGATCTTTGCCTTTCGCTCGGCTGCGATCTACTGGAACCTGAAGGTTCCAGTGATGTTCATCTCACGCAAGAAGTAAACGACTGGTTTTATTTGGAGGTGGGCATGACAAACTCTGCCCCCTTGGAGATACTCTCTGGCCAGCGTTGCATCACACTCTTTTGCTTGGTGTAAAAACGTACACCTTCTTTGCCATACGTATGGGTATCACCAAATAAGGAGCGCTTCCAACCGCCAAAACCATGCCAAGCCATCGGTACTGGAATAGGCACATTAATCCCCACCATGCCAACCTGAACGCGCCGTGCAAATTCTCGGGCGATGTTGCCGTCGCTAGTAAAGCAGGCTACGCCATTGCCATATTCATGGGCATTGACCAGCTCAAGAGCCTCACTAAAGTTGGCGACTCGGACGCATGATAGGACGGGACCAAAGATTTCTTCTTTGTAAATGGTCATGTCTGGGGTGACCTGATCAAAGAGGGTGCCGCCTAACCAGAACCCATTCTCAAAACCGGGAACTTTGAGCCCACGGCCATCGACTAATAGTTTTGCGCCACCACTGACGCCCTGATCGATATAGCCAGTAATGCGCTCGAGCGCAGCTTTGGTCACAATGGGACCCATTTCAGCATCGAGCTCAAGCCCATTTTTTACCTTGAGGGTCTTGGTGCGCTCAATCAGTTTGGGCATGACTTTCTCAGCCGCGTCTCCAACGAGCACGGCAACCGAGATCGCCATGCAGCGCTCACCCGCGGATCCGTATGCAGCGCCAACTAAGGCATCAACGGCTTTATCAATATCCGCATCGGGCATCACCACCATGTGGTTCTTGGCGCCACCGAGGGCCTGAACGCGTTTACCAAAGTGTGCACCGCGCTCGTAAATGTAATTAGCAATCGGTGTGGAGCCCACAAAACTCACGGCACGGACATCGGGATTTTCTAAGAGAGCATCAACCGCTTCTTTGTCGCCTTGCACCACATTAAACACGCCATCGGGCAGACCTGCCTCTTTTAAGAGACGCGCTAAGAGCAATGAGGCCGATGGGTCGGTTGGACTCGGTTTGAGAATAAAGGTGTTACCGCAGGCAATTGCGACGGGGAACATCCACATTGGTACCATCACCGGAAAATTAAAGGGTGTAATGCCTGCGACTACGCCTAATGGTTGGCGCATCACCCAGTTATCAATGTCAGTTGAGACCTGCTCGGTGTAATCGCCTTTGAGGAGTTCGGGAATGGCGGTAGCAAATTCGAGAATCTCAATTCCACGGGTCACTTCACCTTGGGCATCGGTGAACACTTTGCCATGCTCAGAAGTAATGATGGCAGCCAGTTCATCGCGATGACGATTTAAGAGCTCTAAGTATTTAAACAAGATGCGCGCGCGCCGCAGTGGGGAGGTATTGGCCCAGGCTGGGAAGGCGGCTTGTGCAGAAGCCACCGCTTGATTGACATCGGCTTTGCTGGCCAATGCCACGCGACGCGAGATGCTCCCTGTGGCGGGGTTATAAACATCGGCAAAGCGACTGCCTTGGGGCAAGACCATTTGGCCACTCATGTAATGAGCAATATCTTCTTTAATTTCAAAGGCTTGGGGAGCGTTCATGGTATTGGTGTCTCGTAGGTTGGGTGCTTGGCAATCAAAGAAGTCGCCAATGCATTGGTTATCAAAGCTATTGGTATCATTTTAATCGTTTCAGGTAAGTCCGTTTGCGGACCATTCTTTCATCTCAATCTCACAATCACCAATCCATGAGCCTCCTTTTTTCTTCGTACTCCCTTCCAGCCCCCAAAGGATCTCTTACGCTAGCCAATCGGGTGGTGGTGGCACCAATGTGCCAATACTCCGCGCATGAGGGTCAGGCAACCGATTGGCATCTGATGCACTGGGGCAATTTACTCAATAGTGGTGCCGGACTTTTTATTATCGAGGCCACGGCAGTGAGTCCCGAAGGCAGAATCACCCCATATTGCCTGGGATTGTGGGATCAGGCAACCCAAAGCGCTCTACACAGCACCTTAGAGCGCGCCAAACAATTAGCGCCGAAGACCCCGGTTTTTATTCAATTGGCACATGCTGGGCGCAAGGCATCGAGTGCGCCACCATGGCAGGGCGGTCAACTATTACCGATCACTCAAGGTGGTTGGGAAACCCAAGGGCCCTCGGATATTCCTCAATTGGAGGGCGAGCGACCGCCGCATGCTTTGAGTGTGGAGGAGATTGAGCAAATCATTCATGAGTTTGTGATCGCCGCCAAGCGCGCAGAAGAAATCGGTATCGATGGTATTGAGCTGCATGCTGCTCACGGATATTTACTCCATCAATTTCTATCGCCGATTGCCAATCAACGAAATGACCAATACGGCGGTTCGCTTGAGAACCGAATGCGTTTTGTCTTGAAGTTATTTTCAGCAGTGCGCGCTCAGTGGCAGGGCGTATTGGGAGTGCGTCTCTCTGCTAGCGATTGGATCGAGGGCGGCTGGTCGCTTGATGAGTCCATCGAACTCACTAAACAACTAAAAGCATTGGGCTGCGATTACATTCACGTCTCATCCGGAGGAATTTCTCCGAAGCAGCAAATTCAGTTAGGCCCAAACTATCAAGTGCCCTTTGCGAAAGCAATTAAAGCAGCAACCGGAATGGCTACGATAGCCGTTGGGCTCATTGCCGATCCAAGGCAAGCTGAGGCAATCCTCGAAAACCAAGAAGCTGATTTGATTGCATTAGCACGTGCATTTTTGTACAAGCCCCGTTGGGCATGGGAAGCAGCGGCGGTCTTAGGAGGGCAAGTGAGTGCGAGTCCTCAGTACTGGCGCTGTTTACCGAGGGATGCGCAAAGCGTCTTTGTGGAAGCGAAGATGGGGCAGCGTTAGAATGAAATTCACCATAACCGCAAGAGGAGACCATGATGACCACAAAAAGAGTGCTTAAGACGCTCGTCACCATCACATTTAGTATTGTTCTGGGTTTTGTTGCACCCCATAAAGCGATTGCTCAAAATTTTCCTGATCGACCGATCACGATCGTCGTTCCAGTCCCTCCGGGTGGCTTGGTTGATGCATCGGCGCGTTTATTGAGCGAGCCGTTAGCACGTGTCATTGGCCAATCGATTGTGATTGATAATCGCCAGGGAGCGAGTGGCAATATTGCCTATCAATACGTTGCCCGCAGCAAACCAGATGGCTACACCTTGCTAGCCTCTTACTCCGGATACCACGCAGCCAATCCTCTTCTGATGGATAAGTTAAATTGGGATCCATTTAAAGACTTTACGCCAATTGCTTTATTAACGGTCGCCATGAACGTCATTGCGATTCATCCCTCGGTTCCTGTGAATAACCTAAAAGAATTCATTGCGTATGCCAAAGCAAATCCCGGTAAGTTGAACTACGCCTCTCAAGGGAATGGCTCGGTTTCGCATATTGGAACTGAGATTTTTGAGCAAGCAACGGATATCAAATTAACGCACGTTCCCTACAAGGGGTCTGGCCAAGCGATTCAGGATGTATTGGTTGGACAAGTGCAGGTCTTTATTACGACTCCGCCCTCGGTCATGGGCCATATTCAAAGCGGTCGGTTAAAGGCGCTAGCAGTTACTGGTAAAGCTCGGCACCCAATGATGCCCAATGTGCCAACGGTTGCTGAGGCAGGTTTGCCAGGATTTGAGCTGGAGTCATGGGTTGCGCTATACGCTCCCGCAGGAACCCCAACACCAATTGTGAACAAATTAACACAGGATGTAAAGAAAGCCATAGAACTGCCAGAAGCTAAACAACGGGCAGATGCGGCGGGAATTGAGCTACGTTATCTAAATCCGCAGGCAACCGATACCTTGCTAAAAAGGGAAATTGCATTAACGCAAAAAGCAATTAAAGCAGCAAATATTAAGATTGATTGATTGAAATTGGATCGGAGAGTTGTTGAGCGAGGGCGCTTGCTGCACTGAGTAGCAGGCGATCTTGTCCAGGCCCCGCAACTAATGTCACCCCAACGGGTAAACCATTGGGCCCCGCGGTCACGGTTAAATTAATGCACGGTAAGCCCAGCAGGGTCCAGCCGCGACTAAAGACTGGATCGCCCGTTTCTTCTAATGTCTTAGGCGCCTCACCGGCTGCACTGGGCGCAATGATTAGATCAATGTCATTTGAAAAGAATTGGGTGATCGTAGTGCGAGCGCGACGGGCTTTGAGAAGGGCATCGCTGTAATGATGGTAATCAATGGCATCGCCACGTTCAATAATCGCTTTAAGGGTTGGACTGATTTGATCAAAGTGGTTGAGCTTTTCAAAGGTAAAACTTTTGGCCATCTCAAACAGCATAATCTTGGTTTGGGTCTCACTGAGCTTGGCGCAATCTGCAGGTAAGGTGATCTCCTCAACGCCCCCTTTAGCAAACACCTTCGCTGCAAAGCCGGCTAGCGAGAGGGCAGCTGCGGTTTCAGGTTGGGCAAGAGCAAAATCATCGGTCTTGCAAATCCCAACGCGGATTTTGGACTCTAAGGGAGCAATATTCATGAGATCATGATCTGCCGACATCGCAGCAACGCCCAAGGCTACATCCGATACGGTGCGACCAAACACACCAAGCGTATCGAGAGATACCGATAGGCTCTTGACCCCACCAATACTAATCTTGCCGTAACTGGGTTTATAGCCAACCACCCCACAGTAACTCGCCGGCCGAATAATCGAGGCAGCGGTTTGACTCCCTGTTGCAAGAGGAACCATGTAATCCGCAACCGCCGCAGCAGAGCCGCTGGAAGATCCACCGGGAGTGTGATCAAGATTACGTGGATTGCGGGTTGGTCCCGGTTTGAAGCTGGCAAACTCAGTGGTGACTGTTTTACCCAGCACAATCGCGCCAGCCTCACGCATCAGTGATACCGAAACCGCATCGCAAACCGGATGATTATTACCATAGATCGGTGAGCCGTAATTGGTTGGCAAATCGTGTGTATCAAATAGATCCTTCACGCCAATGGGTAGGCCATGCAAGATTCCTTGGATTGGACCGCGATCGAGGGCGCGAGCTTGGGTTTGAGCATGCACCTTGGCAAAGCTGACCCAAGCATGCACCTCAGGCTCGCGCATGCCAATTTGATTTAAGCAATCATTGAGCAGATCCTCGGCCTTGATCTCGCGTTGAGCGAGCGCTTTCGCGGCTTGGGTGGCGCTAAGGTTAGCTAGATTTTTAAAGGATGTCATCGTTTTGGCTTAAATGCGTTTATGCTCGTGGTTTCGTTGCTTGACCCTTTTAGAATACCCCAATTTACCCCAAGATTTCCCACTATTTGTATGACTCAAAGTAATTCCTCTCACAGCACTCGCGAAGCCTGGCTACAAGATGGCGTGCGTCATTTGGAAGCAATTTTTGCGAAGGCTGGCTATGTGATTCCGCCGGTGCGGGTCTCCTGTGGCTTTCCGGCGTCAAGTAGCCCACGAACCACCCTAGGGCAGTGCTGGCCGCGCGAGCGCTCAGGCGGGGGTGTGAATGAGATCTTTATCTCACCAAAATTGGATGATCCAGTTACGCTTCTCGATACGCTCTTGCATGAGTTATGCCATGCAGTCGATGATTGTCATAGTGGTCATGGTGAGGATTTCAAGGGGATTTGCCAAGCCGTTGGATTAGAGGGGCCCGCGCGCATGGCGCATGCATCCGAAGAACTGCAAGTACGCCTAATGACCATCAGTCAAAAGTTAGGCCCTTACCCTCATCAAGCGATTGTGTTTCCCCCGCCACGAGCGAGTAATCTCAGTCGCAATAAAGCGAAGTGTCCCCAATGTGGTTACGAGGTAACACTCTTAAAGCGTTGGGCAAGTTATGGCGCACCCATTTGTCCAAAAGATAACTTGCGTATGGAAGAGCTCGCATTATCGATCCCCGCAGCCGAGACTGATGAGGAAGCCAAGGAAAAAGAGCGCCAGGCCGAACGTGAAATCCGCCGCGCCATCAGCTAGTAAAATCGATCTTTTAATCCATGAGACATGATTTATGAACACCAAAAAGAAAATAACGAACCCTAAGATTGCTGTGATTCCTGGTGACGGGATTGGTAAAGAGGTGATGCCGGAGGGCGTACGCGCTCTAGAAGCGGCTGCTAAAAAGTTTGGTATTCAATTTCAGTTTGACCACTTTGATTTCGCCAGTTGCGATTACTACCAACAGCACGGCAAGATGATGCCGGACAACTGGTTTGACACCCTCATGAAGTACGATGCGATCTTCTTTGGCGCGGTTGGTATGCCCAATATCTTGCCGGACCATCTATCCCTGTGGGGTAGCTTGATCCAGTTCCGTCGTGGCTTTGATCAATACGTCAATCTGCGCCCAGTACGCTTATTGCCAGGTGTGCCTTGTCCACTAGCAAACCGCAAACCAGGTGATATTGATTTCTTTGTGGTGCGCGAGAACACCGAAGGGGAGTACTCCGCCGTGGGTGGCAAGATGTTTGCTGATACCGAGCGTGAGATTGTGGTTCAGGAGTCAGTATTCTCACGCCATGGCGTCGATCGAATTCTGAAGTTTGCCTTTGATCTCGCTCAAAGTCGCCCCAAGAAACATTTGACCTCGGCAACCAAATCCAATGGCATTGCGATCACGATGCCATATTGGGATGAGCGGGTCGAGGCAATGGCGAAGAACTATGCTGATGTGCGAACGGACAAGTATCACATCGATATCTTGACCGCTCAGTTCGTGATGAACCCGGATCGCTTCGATGTCGTGGTTGCCTCAAATTTATTTGGTGACATCCTCTCTGATTTGGGTCCGGCCTGCACCGGCACGATTGCGGTCGCACCGTCGGCCAGTATTAACCCAGAAGGGAAGTTCCCGTCGCTCTTTGAGCCCGTGCATGGTTCAGCCCCTGATATTTATGGCAAGAACATTGCCAATCCAATTGGTCAAATTTGGAGTGGAGCACTCATGCTCGATCACTTAGGCTATCCAGAAGCAGGGGCGCAAGTATTTGCAGCGATTGAGTCCGTGCTGTCAGCCGGACCTGCTCACGCACCACTCACACCAGATATTGGTGGCAAGGCGAGTACCCAAGATTTGGGTAAAGCGATTGCTGCAGCGATCTAGAGTGAACTTAGAGACCCCAAATCGGGGTCTTTTTACTGGCCTTCTCGATGGCCTGTAAAACTTTTTCATGTTCGGCGCAATCTAGTTCGCTCGCTTTGAAGTAGATTAAGTCGCTTGGTAGCGGGGCCTTTGACAAGCCATCTTTGCCAGTGACGCTGTAATCGATTAAATCAATGGTGAGATCATCCTGACCTCGGGTCATGGCTAGATAAACTTCAGCTAGGAGCTGAGCGTCGAGCAAGGCGCCATGTAGGGTGCGGTGTTCGTTACTGACTGCAAAACGTTCACACAAGGCATCCAAAGAATTGCGTTTACCTGGAAACATGCGGCGCGCATCGACTAGCGTATCGGTAATCTTGGCAGCAAGCTCTGAGAAGCTCGGGCGCTTGAGTAGAGCATATTCATTATTGAGAAATGACAAATCAAAGGGCGCATTATGAATAATCACCTCAGCCCCAGCAATGAACTCAGTGAGCTCATCCACAATTTGCGCAAACACAGGTTTGTCCGATAAAAACTCGCGAGATAGGCCGTGTACCGCAAATGCACCTTCGGCAATGTCACGCTCGGGATTAATGTAATGATGGAGGGTCTTGCCAGTCTGGCGGCGATTGATTAACTCAATGCACCCGACCTCAATAATGCGATCACCGGTAGCTGGATTTAAGCCTGTGGTTTCTGTATCGAGAATGATTTGACGCATACCTAATTGTAAAACGCTTAGGTATCCTCGAGATCTTCTGGGGGTATCTCAAGAGGGCCGCGACCAGCAAAGCGATCAAGATACAAATAAATGACCGGCGTAATGAACAAGGTCACAAACTGAGAAAGCACTAAACCACCCACTACGCTGACACCTAGGGGTTGACGTAACTCAGCGCCGGCACCAATACCAAGTGCTATTGGGAGGGCGCCCACGATCGCAGTGAGGGTGGTCATCATGATGGGCCGAAAGCGCAAAATACAGGCTGAACGGATTGCTTCAGTAGGACTCATTCCCTGTTTGCGTTGCGCCTCAAGGGCGAAGTCAATCATCAGGATGGCATTTTTCTTGACGATGCCGATGAGCATCAGAATACCAATCGTCGCAATAATGGTGAGCTCCATCCCAAACATCCATAAAGATAGCAGGGCACCAATTGCCGCGGAGGGCAGGCCAGCCAAAATGGTGATTGGGTGAATGTAGCTTTCATACAGAACGCCGAGCAAGATATAGATCACTGCAAGGGCAGCAATAATTAGAATAAATTGCCCGCTCTGATTACCTTTGAAGACCTTGGCATCGCCCCCATAGCTTGTGATGATAGAGGATGGAAGCTTAATCTCTTTGACGTATTTCTCAATCGCATCGGTGGCTTGCCCGAGAGCAACATCGGGTGCCAGATTAAACGAGAGAGTTACCGCCGGAATCTGCCCTTGATGGTTGACCGCAGTCGGACCAATGGTGCGCTTGAAGCTGGCAAGACTTGAGAGCGGAATCAATTGATTGGTTGAGCGCCCTCGTACAAAAACTTTACCGAGATCGGTTTCAAACTGGCGCTGATCTTCGGCGGTCTCCAAAATGACGTAATAAGTGTTGACGCTTGTGTAAATGGTAGAGACCTGACGCTGACCAAAGGCGTTGTACAGGGCCTGACGAATATCCGCAATCGTCACTCCTGCTTGCGCTGCCTTCTCACGATTGATATCAATCTGAACGTTCAGGCCCCGTAGTTGCGAATCCGAGGTCACATCCCTAAAGAGTGGGTCACCTCGAAGTTTCTCAAGTAATTTCTCCGACCATTCATTCACCCCCTCAAAACCAACACTTTGCAAGGTAAATTGATAACGGCTTTTACTGGATCGTCCACCTAATTGAAGGTTTTGAATTGGCCGCATGAACACCTGTAGGCCGGGGACATCTCTAAACTTTTTACGAAGGCCCTCAAGCACTTCAGTCATAGACTCCCGCTCGCTGCGGGGCTTGAGCACAATAAAGAAGCGGCCGGTATTGCTACCCGCACTCAGACCCCCACCAAGAATTGAGACAAAGCTCGCTACATTCGGGTCATTCGCCACAATCTCAGCAGCACGATCTTGCAACTCTAGCATCGCCTTGTAGGAGATATCTTGATCAGCTTCGGTCGTTGCTGTGATCTGGCCAATATCCTCCTCCGGGAAAAATCCCTTCGGGGTATAGATGAACATCGCAATCGTAATGACAAACGTTGCGATGGCTAACCATAGCACTCGCTTGCGATTTGCGAGAGCCAGATCCAAGTAGTGCACATAAGTCTTTTGGGTCCAATTGAACCAGCGATCAAAGTGACGGTTAATCGGGTATTCGCGGGCATGCTGACCAGGTTTCGGGAGGTAACGGCTGCATAGCATCGGTACTAAAGAGAGGGATACCACAGCAGAAACTAGGATGGCGAGTGAAACAACGACCGCAAACTCACGAAAGAGGAGTCCAATCGGACCTTCCATAAAGAAGAGGGGAATAAAGACTGCCACTAAGGATAGGGAGATTGAGACAATCGTAAAGCCAACCTCACGACTTCCTTTCAGGGCAGCCTTGAGGGGGCTCATACCCTGATCCACGTAACGCACGATGTTCTCAAGCACCACAATGGAGTCATCCACCACCAAACCTACGGCGAGTGTAATGCCCAATAGCGAGACGTTATCTAAGCTATAGCCCATGAAGTAGAGTAGGAAAAAGGCGCCAATCAGTGAAATGGGCAGACTCAAGGATGGAATGATCGTGGCTGAGAGGTGCTTGAGGAACAGGAATATCACCAGTACTACCAGGGCTACGGTGAGCGCCAAGGTGAAGTTGACGTCAGCAATTGCCTCGCGGATTGATTTAGAGCGATCATTGATCAGCGTGAGCTTAATCGAGGCTGGTAGCTGCTTCTCAAACTGTGGGATCATCGCCTTGACCGCATCTACCACCTTAACCGTATTGGCATTTGGCTGGCGCTGAATGGCTAGCGCAATCGAGCGCTCACCATTGGTGGTGGAGAGGGTACGAACGTTCTCATAACTCTCAACCACATCAGCGACATCCCGCAGATAAATCGGTAAACCATTTTTCTGGGCAATGATGAGGTTGGCAAAGTCAGAGGCAGTGACTAATTGCTTATTGGCGTAAATAGTTAATAACTGTCGCGGACCCTCTAAAACACCCACGGGGGTATTGGAGTTTGCTTTATTAATGGCGATCGACAGATCCTCCATCGTGAGGTTATGGATTGCCAAGGAGTCAGGCCGCGCTTGCACGCGAATGGCATAGCGCTTAATGCCATACACAATAATTTGCGCAACCCCATTAATCGTGGATAGCGTTGGAGAAATCAGGTTCTCCGCATAATCATTGAGCTCGGATAAATCCATCGATGGCGAGGTCATGCCGATGATGAGGACCGGTGCATCGGCGGGATTGACCTTGCGATAGGAGGGCGGCACGGTCATCTCGATTGGTAAACGGCGCTGGGCGCGCAACAGTGCCGCTTGCACATCAACCGCGGCTTTATCAATGTCGCGATCGTTATTAAATTCGAGGGTGATATTTGTCGTACCCAAGAAATTCGTCGAGCTAATCACTGAAATACCGTCGATGGTCGAGAACTCTTTCTCAAGCGGCAGGGCAACCGAGGCCGCCATATTTTCTGGGGAAGCGCCAGGCAAGGAGGCTGATACAGAAATTACTGGTGTATTAAAACTAGGTAAGGCTGCAACTGGAATGCGGGTGTACGCCACTGCACCCGCAATCACCGTCACTACTGACAGCAGGACGGTCATGACGGGCCGTCGGATACAAAGCTCAGAGAGCGTCATTTTTTATCAGCAGGTTTGGATTCAGGTTTGGGGGCGTCAGTGGGCTTTGCAGGCGCCACTTTGTTTTCTCGGATCTTGGTGCCGGGCCGCAGATTTTGTTTACCTTCGATCACCACGCGCTCACCAGCTTCGACACCAGTAATTGCAGCCTTGCCCTGATACTCATAGCTCACTTTGATGGGTTTGAGGCTGACCTTATCTTCAGCGCCCACTACATAGATAAAGCGCCCGCGCGGATTAATCACCACCGCTTGGGATGGAACCAAAATGGCGTCCTTTAAGGTATTGGCTTCGAGTTTGACCCGAGCAAATTGTCCAGGTAATAGAGTGCGTTTGTCATTGGCAATTTGTGCCTTGACCCGAACAGCCCCGATTGCTGGATCGACCTGGTTATCGATGACTAAAACTTTGCCCTCGTAGACCTGGGTGCGGTTATCGCCTACGGTCACTGATACTTTTAAGTTAGCAGGATCGGTTTGCATCAATAGTGGAATGTTGTCTTCACCGACGATAAATTGGACGTTGATGGGATCTAACTGAGTGATCGTGACCATCGCACCCAAAGCAGTGGTTGCAGTGGAGCTGGAGGCGGTGGTTACGATATTTCCAGGCGCCACTAAGGAGCCAGGGAACACATTAATAATGCCTGCACGTCCATCGATTGGAGCGCGAATGTAATCAAAGGAGAGTTGCACCTCAGCAGCGCGAGCAGTAGCGGCAGCAGATTTGGCATTGGCTTCGGCAGTATCTAAACCTGCTTTGGAGATAAAGTTTTGAGCAACGAGCTCTTTGGCACGTTGCAACTGACGTTGCGCATCATCGGCTACGGCTTTGGCTTTATCGTAATTGGCGCGATCATTGCGATCGTCTAAGGTGAATAGTAGTTGCCCCTTCTTGACCTCTTGACCTTCTTTAATGTGGACTTCTTTGACCACATTGCTAACCTGCGGACGGATATCCACAATATTAGCTGCCACCACGGTACCGGTCGATTCAATGATGATAGGGATATCTTGTTTCTCGAGGACCAGGGTAACCACCGTTTGTGGCCCACCGCGTTTACTCTCGGGCGGGAAGAAATGATCGTAGGCTTTATCACCGGCATAAATGAATACGAGGATCGCCAGCACCCACCATTTGCGCTTGATTAAAAACGCCACTATTTGCTTCACGTCGATTTTCTGGAGTTGGGTGACCAGTTGGCAACCCCAAGCCATGATGGTTTGTTTGACTCGAGCTAAAAAGGAAGGAGGTTTGGTCACAGCGCTAGTCTAAATTGCTTTGTTATTTAAAGAGTTAAAGCATTCTCTCATAAGCCCAAGCGGGGCGCAGATCAGTTATTGGATAAAAAGGCTTCCACACCTTGATTGGCGAGTTGATCGGCCAGCTCATTTCCAGGGTGGCCGTTATGGCCACGGACCCAGTGCCACTGAATTTCATGAAGGGGCAATAGGGCGTCGAGCTCTTGCCAAAGATCGACATTCTTGACCGGGGACTTGTCGGCTGTCTTCCACCCCCGAGCCTTCCAACCGGCAAGCCACTCACTCACACCTTTTTGGACGTATTGGGAGTCGGTATAGAGATCCACCACGCTGGCTTGCTTAAGCGCCTTGAGTGCGTGGATCACCGCACTAATTTCCATCCGATTATTGGTGGTGTCATGGGCGCCGCCATGCAAGTGTTTCTCATGCGCGCCGGAGCGCAACACCACTCCCCAGCCACCAGGACCGGGATTGCCTTTGCAAGCACCATCGGTGTAGATCGTAATGTGGGGTTTGCTCATGCGCTCTTTATACCTCTTCAGTTACCCGATGGGAAGTTTGCTGAGCAGCGGGGTTGAGTTGGGGGAGTGCTTGCAAGGCTTGTTTGGGAACGCGGCCTACCAAACGGGTACCCGGATGGCGCTTAATTGCCGAGATTAAAAAGACCGAGCCAAAGATCGGCCACCAGCGATTACCCATTTTTTCTAGGAAAGCCATGCGAGCGATATTTTTCTCTTTGCGCAGTGGCAGGCGATAGCAGGCAAAGTGACCCCTATCAAGAGAGTAGTCGAGTAACTTCAACCAATCCTTCACGCGCAGCAAACTCAAGAACTGACCCTCACGTGGTAAATAGTTTTTACCGATTAATCGTCCTGCATATTGACGCAAGCCCCAGAGGCTTGCTGGATTAAATCCGGAGATTACGACACGACCCTCGGGCATTAAGACACGATCGACCTCACGCAAAATCTGGTGCGGATCTTGGGCAAATTCCAAGACATGCGGCAACACCACTAAATCAATGGATTGATCGGCAAATGGCAGTTCCTCCGGAATTCCTTCAATCGGTTGATAGGGCAGATCACCATCGGCTTTCGCAAGCCCGTGGGGAAGCAACATCAATTTGAGTGAAATCCGATTTTCTGCGAGGGTATTGATTTGCGGTAAACCAATTTGTAAAGCGTAGTAGCCAAACACATCGACAACCGCTTGATTAAAGAGCTCTTGCTCGGATTTGAGGATGTATTGCCCTGGAGGGGATTGCAGCCAGGTCTCCCACGAACTCTCGGGTGGAGTGTTGGTCTGCACGTTTGGCGGGGTCATTGGTATCATAGAAGGATTATCTTGTGTCCTAAGGTGTTGCCGTGGTTACAAATTCCTTATTGCAAGTGTGGCCCATACCCGCCTTTACTGACAACTACATCTGGTGCATACACGATCAACAGTCGGCTATTTTGGTTGACCCTGGTGAAGCAAAGCCAGCGATTGATTATTTAACTCAGCAGAACTTACGTCTTACCGGAATTCTAATCACTCATTACCACGCTGACCATATTGGAGGATTACCAGAGATCCTCGCGTGGGCAAGTCAAGGGGGCCTCTCAGTCCCAGTGTATGGCCCCGCGGCTGAGGATATTGCCTTGCGCAGTCACGCACTCTTTGAGGGTGATACCGTCCGCTTTGATGAGCCGCCCATTCAATTAAACGTCCTAGAAGTCCCTGGGCATACCTTGGGTCACATTGCTTACGTGGCACGCAGCGAGGATAACGCTGGACAAACCTCAAAATTGTTTTGCGGCGACACACTCTTTGCTACCGGTTGTGGACGGCTCTTTGAAGGCACGCCCACTCAAATGTCGAGCTCACTGGCCAAGTTCTTGGCCTTACCTCCCGATACGCTGGTGTACTGCACCCACGAGTACACCTTATCCAATATTCGGTTTGCACTCGCGGTCGAGCCAGATAATTCAGATCTAATCGAGTGGTCGCAAACCGCCGATGCCTTACGTCAGCGCAATCAACCCACGGTACCCACGACGATTGCCCATGAGAAGCGGGTTAATCCATTCATGCGCTGCGATCAAGCCCCAGTCATTGCCGCTGCGCGTGCACAAATTGGGCAAGACCTCAAAAGTTCCGCCGAGGTTTTGGCGGTCGTACGGGCCTGGAAGGATCGCTTCTAAGATGATGCGCCGTTCACTCCTACTAATTGCCAGCGCAGCTGTTCTGGTGTTGAGTGGTTGCGCCAGTACTTCGCCCGAGTGGTCCTCAAGCACTGATTCAAGGCGTGACCCGCGGGCAGCCAAAGCGCCGCGTGTGGATCTTAGTAAGCAATCGGTGAGCAGCATCATGGCACCTTCGAATGATCTTTGGATCCAGATTCGGCAGGGCTTTCAATTACCCGAGCTCGATAGCCCCTTGGTCGAGCAGCAAACCCAATGGCTGGTTAAGCGTCCAGATTATGTCAATCGTTCGATGGCACGCTCGTCTCGCTATCTCTTCTACATTGTTGAAGAAGTTAATCGTCGCAATATGCCCACCGAGATCGCACTTTTGCCATTTGTTGAGAGCGCCTTCAATCCTGAAGCCAAGTCGACCGCCAAAGCCATGGGGATCTGGCAGTTCATGCCCAGAACCGGTCAGGACTTTAAGTTAACCCAGAATGTTTTCCGGGATGAGCGACGCGATGTCTTGCAATCCACGAACGCCGCTCTCGATTATCTCCAGCGCCTGTATAAACAATTTGGTGATTGGCAACTCGCTCTGGCTGCCTATAACTGGGGTGAGGGGAATGTGGCCCGTGCGATTAAGCGCAATCAAGCCCAGCGTAAGCCCACGGATTACCAGAGCCTCACGATGCCACGCGAGACCCGTGAGTATGTGCCTAAGTTGATGGCCTACAAAAACATTGTGCAAAACCCAGCTGCATACAACATCGTGTTACCGGAGCTTGAGAACCACCCTTATTTTGTAGCGATTGATGTGACCCGCGATATTGATGTCGATGTTGCTGCCCAATTAGCCGAAATGTCTTTGGAGGATTTTCGTAATCTCAATCCGGCATTTAATAAACCCGTGATCTTGGCCGCAACCGATCAGCAAATGCTTTTACCTTTTGCGCGTGCCGAGCTCTTTCAGATGAACCTGGCAAGCTACACCAAACCCTTATCGTCTTGGACTGCACTCAAGGTCACCAAGAGTGAGACCCCTGAGCAATTGGCAACTCGTCTGGCTTTAAATCCGGAAACGATTCGGGATGTCAATAACATCCCCCGTGGCATGCGGATCCGGGCGGGATCAACCGTTCTGATCCCCAAACCCCCAGGAAAACAGTCGGATATTTCTGAGTATTTGGCTGAGCATGGGCAGTTGAAGCTCGACAAGGCAGTCCCGCCCAAACCCAAGACCAGTAAGCCGGCTCAGGCAAACACTGCAAGCAAATCGGCCCCCAAAAAGGCCGCCAACCCTAAGACCGCAAGTACTCAGCAAAAATCCCCATCGACAAACTCCACAAAATCAGCGAAAACTGGAACTACCTCCGGCTCTGGAGTAAGTGCCAGTGTAAAAACGGCTCCTTAATTCCTGGCCATTGATTATTTTGCTGTGAAGGGAATGCAGGATGAGTGTCGGCTACAAATCGTTTCATGAGAATTCCATTCGGGATCCAAAAGCATTTTGGTCCGAGCAGGCCAAACTGGTTGATTGGCATCAGCCGTTTTCACAAGTCCTTGATTATTCCAATCCACCCTTTGCGAAGTGGTTTGTCGGTGGGCAAACCAATCTGTGCCATAACGCCGTTGATCGGCATTTGAAGGATCGCGCCAACCAAATCGCACTGGTTGCAGTCTCGACCGAAACCAATCAGGAGCACGCCTACACATTTGCAGAGCTGCACGATGAGGTCAATCGTATGGCTGCGATCTTGCAAGCCAACGGCGTGAAGAAGGGCGATCGTGTTTTGATCTACATGCCAATGATTGCGCAGGCCTGTTTTGCCATGCTCGCCTGTACCCGCATCGGTGCGATTCATTCAGTCGTGTTCGGTGGATTTGCATCGCATAGTTTGGCTTCACGCATCGATGATGCAAAACCCAAAATGATTATTACCGCTGAGGCCGGAATGCGCGGTGGTAAGGCCGTTCCCTACAAGCCACTCCTCGATGAGGCGATCACGCTATCAACTGCTAAGCCTGAGAAGGTTCTGATTGTGAACCGTGGCCTCTCGGAGTTCACAACCGTGGCCAATCGTGATTTGGATTACGCCACTGAGCGTGAGAAGCACCTCAACACCAAGGTTCCCGTCGAGTGGGTCGATGCAACCCATCCATCCTATATTTTGTATACCTCGGGCACCACTGGCAAACCTAAGGGGGTACAGCGTGATACGGGTGGTTATGCCGTTGCACTCGCAAGCTCAATGCGTCTGATCTTTGGTGGCAATCCGGGTGAGACGATGTTTACCACCTCCGATATTGGTTGGGTGGTCGGGCATAGCTACATTATTTATGGGCCATTGATTAACGGCATGGCTACCATCATGTATGAGGGCACCCCGTTGCGCCCTGATGCGGGTATTTGGTGGAGCTTGGTTGAGAAATACAAGGTATCGGTGATGTTCTCTGCCCCCACGGCGGTGCGAGTACTCAAGAAACAAGACCCCGCCTTCCTCAGTAAATACAACTTATCGACGCTGCGGACATTGTTCTTGGCCGGTGAGCCACTCGATGAACCAACGGCATCATGGATTCATGATGCGCTGAAGAAGCCGGTGGTTGATAACTACTGGCAGACCGAGACCGGTTGGCCAATCTTGGCGATTCAACGAGGTGTGGAGGTCATGCCACATAAATTTGGCTCGCCCGGTGTACCGGTCTATGGCTACAACATGAAACTGCTTGATGAAGCAACCGGTGCTGAGTTGGGTTCGGATCAAAAGGGCGTAGTTGCGATTGAAGGGCCATTGCCACCGGGATGTATGCAAACCGTCTGGGGCGATGATCAACGGTTTATTAAAACCTATTGGGAGACCGTGCCTGGCAAGATGGTGTATTCCACTTTTGATTGGGCGATTAAAGATAAGGATGGTTACTTTTTCATCTTGGGTCGTACCGATGATGTGATTAACGTCGCTGGACATCGATTAGGAACTCGCGAGATCGAGGAGAGTATCTCAAGTCACGCTAATGTCGCCGAAGTGGCAGTTGTTGGTGTGGAAGATCAACTCAAGGGTCAGGTAGCAATTGGCTTTGTGATTGCAAAAGATCCAAGCAAAACCGAGACCATGGAGGCGGAGGTCATGAAAACCGTCGACTCTCAATTAGGAGCGGTCGCGCGACCAGCACGGGTGTACTTGGTGAGTGCATTACCAAAGACGCGTTCGGGCAAGATTGTGCGACGCGCATTACAAGCCGTTGCGGAAGGGCGCGATCCTGGGGATATCAGCACGATGGAAGATCAATCGGTTCTAGCGCAGATCAAACAGGTGATTGGAAAGTAGCTTGGCAAAGTAAACCGTTTTGCGTGAAGGCAGGGTGAGGGGCGGAGAACTGGTATCATTACGTTATCAGTAACTAATAAATTGCCCTAGCGCTTAAAGACACTTACCTCCCCGCAATTTCGCCTCGGGTTTGTCTTTTGGGGCAAAAAGTGTTGGACGGCAACAGGGTATTGGAGATTGTTTGTCGCCCTTGCTTCCTTCCTTTCCCCCCGCTGTTTTAGCTCTTGCTGACGGCTCCATTTTTTCTGGTCAAAGTATCGGCGCTCCTGGCGAGACCAGCGGTGAAGTTGTTTTTAATACCGCATTAACGGGTTATCAAGAAATCATCACTGATCCCAGTTACGCGCGTCAGCTTGTTACCTTAACCTATCCGCACATCGGCAATGTGGGCGTTAATGCCCAAGACGCTGAGTCAGCACAAATCTACGCTGCCGGCCTCATCATTAAAGATCTCTCTGCACGTGTCTCGAACTTTCGAGCCGAAGACAGTCTCGATCATTACTTGCGTGCCGCTAAAGTCCCTGGTATCGCCGGTATTGATACCCGCAAGCTCACGCGTTTATTGCGTGACCGCGGCGCTCAATCGGGCGCCATCGTGGCTGGCAAGATCGGCGATGATGTAGAAGCGCTTGCCAAGCGTGCTCTAAACCTAGCTAAGGCATTTCCTGGAATGGCAGGTCTCGATTTGGCGCAAGTGGTTAGCACCGATAAAGCCTATGAGTGGCAAGAAGGTGAGTGGCAGTTGCATGGCGAGCAGGGTAAGCCTGCATTCAGAATCATGAAGAACCCAACGAAGCGCGTTGTGGCCTATGACTTTGGTGTGAAACGCAATATTCTGCGTATGCTGGCCGAGCGCGGTTGTGCGCTCACAGTCGTGCCTGCCAAAACTCCGGTCGCTGAAGTGTTGGCCTTAAAGCCCGATGGCGTATTTTTATCCAACGGCCCTGGCGACCCCGAGCCCTGTGATTATGCGATTAGTGCGGCTCAAACCATCATTAGTAAAAATATCCCAACCTTTGGTATTTGCTTAGGTCATCAGATCATGGGCTTGGCTGCGGGTGCGAAGACCTTAAAGATGAAGTTTGGGCACCACGGTGCAAACCATCCTGTCAAAGATCTAGAAAGTGGTCGGGTGGCGATCACCTCACAAAACCATGGCTTTGCAGTTGACGCAAAGACCTTGCCAAATGATTTGCGGGTGACGCATATTTCCTTATTTGATGGATCCTTGCAGGGCCTAGCCTGGAAAGATAAGCCAGCATTTTGTTTTCAGGGGCACCCAGAGGCTTCCCCGGGCCCACATGACATTGCCTATTTATTTGACCGCTTCATGCACCTCATGAATGCCGCTGGCCAAGGAGCTCGCTAATGCCAAAGCGTACCGACATTCAGAGTATTTTGATCATTGGCGCCGGTCCAATTGTGATTGGACAGGCTTGCGAGTTTGATTACTCTGGTGCGCAAGCGTGCAAAGCTTTGCGTGAAGAGGGCTATCGCGTCATTCTGGTCAACAGTAATCCAGCGACCATCATGACCGATCCGGAGATGGCCGATGTCACCTACATCGAGCCGATTACCTGGGAAGTGGTGGAACGCATCATTGCCACCGAGAAGCCCGATGCGATATTGCCCACCATGGGTGGTCAGACCGCACTCAACTGCGCTCTCGATTTGCATCGGCATGGCGTTCTCAAAAAATACAACTGTGAGTTGATTGGTGCATCTCCTGAGGCAATTGATAAAGCCGAAGATCGTCAGAAGTTTAAAGACGCGATGACCAAGATTGGTTTGGGATCGGCAAAGTCTGGGATTGCGCATTCGATGGACGAGGCGATCGCGGTTCAGCAACGTATTCAAGCAGAGACCGGTAGTTCAGGATTCCCGGTAGTGATTCGCCCCTCGTTCACCATGGGTGGATCGGGCGGTGGTATTGCTTATAACCGCGAAGAGTTTGAAGAGATTTGCAAACGCGGCCTTGATCTGTCGCCAACGCGGGAGCTTTTGATTGAAGAGTCCCTCTTAGGCTGGAAAGAGTTTGAGATGGAGGTGGTGCGCGATCGGGCTGATAACTGCATCATTGTTTGCTCGATTGAGAACTTAGACCCAATGGGCGTTCATACCGGGGATTCGATCACGGTAGCTCCCGCACAAACGCTCACTGATAAAGAGTATCAAATCATGCGCAATGCCTCGATCGCAGTCTTGCGTGAGATTGGCGTAGATACCGGCGGCTCAAATGTGCAGTTCTCGATTAATCCAGTTGATGGCCGCATGATCGTGATTGAGATGAACCCGCGGGTCTCGCGCTCATCCGCTCTTGCATCGAAGGCCACTGGCTTCCCCATTGCCAAGGTCGCTGCCAAATTAGCCGTGGGCTATACCTTAGATGAGTTACAAAACGATATTACGGGTGGTGCCACGCCGGCATCGTTTGAGCCCAGCATTGACTATGTCGTCACCAAGATCCCACGCTTTGCCTTTGAGAAGTTCCGTGAAGCGGATCCACGCTTAACCACCCAAATGAAATCCGTGGGCGAGGTGATGGCGATTGGCCGCACCTTCCAAGAGTCCTTCCAAAAAGCCCTGCGCGGTCTTGAAGTGGGCGTTGATGGTCTCGATGAGAAATCCACTGATCTTGAAGACATCATTGCCGAGATCGGTGAGCCTGGCCCGGATCGCATTTGGTATGTGGCTGACGCCTTTCGTATGGGCATGGGAATCGATGAGGTTTACGAAGAGACCAAAATTGACCCATGGTTCTTGGAGCAAATTGAAGAGCTCGTTGAGATTGAGAATGCGGTTAAAGAGCATACCTTGGCAAGCCTGAGCGCTGCAGAAGTACGGTTCTTAAAGCAAAAAGGATTTTCAGATCGTCGTCTTGCCAAATTATTAAAGACCGATGCGACGGCGGTGCGTCAAGCGCGTCATCGCCATGGCGTATTCCCAGTCTATAAGCGGGTCGATACCTGCGCAGCCGAGTTTGCAACGAATACGGCTTACATGTACTCCACCTACGAAGCAGAGCATGGTGAGTGCGAGTCTCAGCCCACGCAGCGCGAGAAGATTATGGTGCTCGGCGGTGGGCCCAACCGGATTGGCCAGGGTATCGAGTTTGATTACTGCTGCGTCCATGCGGCACTGGCAATGCGCGATGATGGTTACGAGACCATCATGGTGAACTGCAATCCCGAGACCGTATCAACCGACTATGACACCTCGGATCGTCTGTACTTTGAGCCTCTGACCTTAGAGGACGTACTAGAGATTGTCGCCAAGGAAAAGCCCAAGGGTGTGATTGTGCAATATGGTGGTCAAACCCCATTGAAGCTTGCCCTTGATCTTGAGGCCAATGGCGTGCCGATTATTGGCACATCGCCTGACATGATTGATGCTGCTGAGGATCGGGAGCGCTTCCAAAAGCTCTTGCATGACCTCAAATTGCGTCAGCCGCCCAATCGCACTGCACGTGCTGAGGATGAGGCGTTAAAGCTGGCCGAAGAGATTGGCTATCCCTTAGTCGTTCGCCCCTCTTATGTGTTGGGTGGTCGAGCCATGGAAATCGTGCATGATGGACGTGATCTTGAGCGGTATATGCGCGAGGCCGTCAAGGTATCGAATGACTCACCCGTATTGTTAGATCGTTTCTTAAACGATGCGATTGAGTGTGATGTGGATTGCATCTCCGATGGAACTCGAGTATTCATTGGTGGGGTGATGGAACACATTGAGCAAGCAGGAGTGCATTCGGGTGACTCGGCCTGTTCATTGCCGCCATACTCATTATCCAAAGAGACCGTTGCTGAGCTCAAGCGCCAAACTGCGGCGATGGCCAAGGGTCTCAATGTCGTTGGTTTAATGAACGTGCAATTTGCAATTCAGCAAAATGATGGCAAGGACACGATCTTTGTATTAGAAGTCAATCCTCGTGCATCACGTACGGTGCCCTATGTATCAAAGGCAACTGGTTTGCAGTTAGCCAAGATTGCAGCGCGTTGCATGGTGGGGCAGAGCCTCGATCAGCAAGGCATTACCGAAGAGGTGATTCCTCCGTACTACTCGGTTAAAGAGGCGGTGTTCCCATTTAATAAGTTCCCGGGCATTGATCCGATCCTGGGCCCTGAGATGCGCTCCACCGGTGAGGTGATGGGCGTCGGCAAGACCTTTGGCGAAGCCTTATTCAAATCGCAGTTAGCAGCTGGTATCAAGTTGCCCAAGAGCGGTAATGTGGTATTGACCGTGAAAGACAGTGATAAGCCTCTCGCCGTTGCGGTTGCCAAGCTCTTGCATGAGATGGGCTTTCCGATGGTCGCCACCAAAGGGACTGCCGCAGCGATTACCGCAGCCAATATTCCGGTATCAGTTGTAAACAAGGTAAAAGAGGGTCGTCCACACATTGTGGATATGATCAAAAACGGTGAGATTACCTTGGTGTTTACGACTGTCGATGAAACCCGTAATGCGATTGCGGACTCTCGTTCGATCCGTACTACCGCACAAGCCAATGGTGTGACCTACTACACCACAATTAGTGCGGCACGTGCGGTGATGGAAGGGATGCGAGCGAAAGATTCGCTCGAGGTTTATTCATTGCAGAATTTACACATTTCGCTTAGCTAGACTAAAATCGAGCTTCATCGATTTTAAGGTTGAGCAGTATGAGTACAAACACTATTCCCATTACCAAGCATGGCGCTGAGCTCTTGAAAGAAGAGCTCACGCGCTTAAAGCATATTGATCGTCCTGCCGTGATTAATGCGATCTCTGAGGCGCGCGCCCAAGGCGATCTTTCTGAGAACGCCGAGTACGATGCTGCAAAAGAGAAGCAAGCGTTTATCGAAGGGCGTATTAAAGAGCTTGAGACCAAATTATCGGCCGCACAAATTATTGACCCTGCTTTACTCGAAGCAGAGGGTCGTGTTGTCTTTGGGGCAACCGTTGAACTTGAAGATCTCGATGACGGTAAAAAAATGAGCTACCAAATCGTAGGCGATGATGAAGCCGACATCGCTGCCAATAAGATCTCGATTAGCTCCCCCATTGCTCGAGCCTTAATTGGCAAAGAGGAGGGCGATGTGGTGACCGTCCAAGCCCCCGCAGGCGCCCGAGAAGTCGAGATCCTCTCAGTTCGTTACATCTAGTTATATAAAAATATAATAACCTCCTGAATTTGTTATACTTCGGTATAACTTATTCGGAGGGCGTATGCATACCAATTTAAGAAAGGTTGGAGGCTCAGTGATGCTGGCAGTGTCCCCGGTTTTCCTTAAAGAACTTCAGATCACTTGCGGCTCGACCGTTGATGTCGCCCTAAAGGACGGGCAATTGGTCGTTCGACCCATCGCAAAGCGGAAGTACGAACTCGCTGATTTATTAGCGCAATGCGATCCCAAAGCAAAAATGCCAAGCGAGGATCGGCAGTGGTTGGATAGCGCCCCGATCGGCAATGAGATTCTGTAATGAAGCGAGGCGATATTTATTTGGTATCTCTTGATCCAACGGCTGGCCATGAGCAAAAAGGGTATCGACCCGTATTGGTAGTGTCACCAGCACCGTTTAATCAATTAACCAAGACCCCAATCGTTGTACCGATCTCCACTGGAGGTCAGTTTGCGCGGGTGGCAGGATTTGCAGTTGAGCTGGTTGGAGCTAAAACTGTTGGTATTGCACGCTGCGATCAACCTCGCACACTAGACCTCGCGGCTCGCAAAGCAAAACGCGTTGAGACCGTGTCGGAGACTGTGATTGATGAGGTCTTGGCTAAACTAGCAACCTTAGTTACCTAGCACGCATTATGCAAGCTCAATCCACCCAGCACCAAATTGCACAACGTCTATTTCTCTTTGTGAGTAGTCTTTGGGTTGGTAGCCTCATTACTGTTGGCTACTTGGTTGCACCGACGCTCTTTGCAACGCTCACCGATCGTCAGGTCGCCGGTATGGTGGCTGGTGCGATCTTTCAGGTGGAGGCATATGTGAGTCTGGTGCTCTGCGTAGCGCTACTGGTCTTGGCAAACCTCTTGGTAAGTCGTGGGTTGCAAGCCTATCGTGCGATTCGTTGGATTTTGCTTGCGATGCTTGTGTGTGCTGCGCTTGGTAGCTTTGTGCTCATGCCCTGGATGGAGAACTTACGCGAGGATGCCTTGTTGCAAGGCATGCCAGTGATGTATTCAGCTTCTGCGAGTTTATTTGCTACTTTGCACGGTATCTCAAGCAGTGTTTTTTTGGTACAAAGCCTCTTGGGTATTTACTTGGTTTGGCGCTTAACCCAAAGCCGCTTTTTTGGGACTAGCTAAGCGAGTCTTGCGGCGCTTTGGTTTGCTGGGGCTAGCCATGGTTGCCTTTTTAAAGCCTGCACGCGAGCCACTGCCACGCTGATTGCTGCGAGCGGTTTGATAGGCGCGTGCTACTTTTTTACTGGGAACTACTTTCTCAGGCTTGGATGCAACAGGGCGCCACACCACGAGCAGTTTGCCAATGTGCTGAATCGGGGCAGCATTCAGGTCATCGCAAATCGATTCATACATCGCAATGCGGGCATCGCGATCATCACCTAGCACGCGGATCTTAATCAGGCCATGGCTCGATAGGGCACGATCAATTTCTTTGCGAACGGCAGCAGTGAGTCCTTCGTTACCGATCATGACGACGGGGTTAAGAGCATGGGCTTTAGCGCGGTGCGCCTTGCGTTGCGCTGATGTTAGTGAGAGAGCAGTCATCCCTGCATCATAGAGGATTTGCAGTGTGTAACCCAAAACAAGGACAATAGCGTTTGTGGCAAAGAATAAGTTCAACAAAAATTGGTTACACGATCATGTCAATGATCCCTACGTCAAGCTCGCGCAGAAAGAGGGTTATCGTGCGCGCGCGGCCTATAAGCTCTCGGAGATCGATGAACAAGATCACCTCATCAAGGCTGGGATGACTGTGGTTGATTTAGGAAGTGCCCCGGGTAGTTGGAGTCAGTACATTCGTAATCGCTTAGTAAAGCTTCGCAAACATCCCACACCCGAGACAGCTGGCAAGCCCGATGGTTGCATCATCGCTATTGATCTCTTGCCGATGGAGCCCGTGGCGGATGTCACCTTTATAGAGGGTGATTTTCGGGAGGAGGAGGGTTTGCGAGCGCTCGAGGCTGCTTTACCCCCAGAGGCCAATGGCAAAGTTGATTTAGTGCTATCCGATATGGCGCCTAACCTCTCTGGTGTTGGTGTAGCCGATGCAGCGCGGATGGCTAATCTTGCGGAGCTCGCTTTGGAGTTTGCCAAAGAGCATCTCAAGCCCGATGGGGCACTTCTGATCAAGTGCTTTCATGGGAGCGGCTATAGTCAAATAGTTGAGGCATTTAAGGGGGTATTTAAGACCGTTGCCCCTCGTAAACCCAAGGCCTCGCGGGATAAATCCTCGGAAACCTTTCTGCTAGGGCGCTATTTGAAGTAGGGTAAATGGTAGAGATTGCCCAAAAACCATAGAAAACCCAGCATTTTTAGGATAAATTAGTCCTCCAACCCTTGAATTTCAACGGGAGTAGAATCAAATACATAGGGTGAGGTTTGGTTCTCAACCCCGATAACTCCCGGATTGATCCGGCAAAGGTGTATTTTGAATAACAATATGTTCCAAAAAGTGGGTGTATGGCTCATCGTGGGCTTGGTTTTGTTCACTGTGTTTAAACAGTTTGATAAACCACGGACTCAAGATCAGGTCACGTATTCCCAATTTATGGATGATGCCAAAGCTGGCAAGATCAAGCGCGTGGATGTGCAAGGCCGTACCTTGCAAATCACCCCAGTTGATGGCAATAAATACTCGATCATCTCCCCAGGCGATATCTGGATGGTGGGTGATCTCATGAAATACGGTGTTCAGGTTACCGGCAAGACCGAAGACGAACCCAATCTATTGGTCTCTGCGCTCTATTACTTAGGACCTACTTTATTAATCATCGGCTTTTGGTTCTTCATGATGCGTCAGATGCAAGGTGGCGGCAAGGGTGGCGCATTCTCCTTTGGTAAATCCAAAGCACGTCTCATTGATGAGAACAGTAACTCGGTGACTTTTGCCGATGTCGCAGGTTGCGATGAAGCTAAAGAAGAAGTATTTGAGATTGTTGACTTCCTCAAAGATCCCCAAAAGTTCCAAAAGCTGGGTGGTCGTATTCCACACGGCGTGCTCTTAGTTGGTCCTCCTGGAACCGGTAAGACCTTATTGGCCCGTGCCATCGCTGGCGAGGCCAAAGTACCATTTTTCTCAATCTCGGGCTCCGACTTCGTTGAGATGTTTGTGGGCGTGGGCGCTGCGCGTGTACGCGACATGTTTGAGAACGCTAAAAAGCATGCACCTTGCATCATCTTTATCGATGAGATTGACGCAGTAGGCCGTCATCGTGGTGCCGGCATGGGCGGCGGTAATGATGAGCGCGAGCAAACCTTAAACCAAATGCTCGTTGAGATGGACGGCTTTGAGACCAATAGCGGTGTAATCGTAATTGCTGCGACCAACCGTTCGGATGTTCTGGATCGCGCCTTACTACGCCCTGGCCGTTTTGACCGCCAAGTGCATGTTGGTTTACCTGACATTCGGGGTCGTGAGCAAATTCTTCGCGTGCACATGCGCAAAGTGCCGATTAATGCTGACGTTGATCCTGCGGTCTTGGCTCGTGGTACTCCAGGGTTCTCGGGTGCGGATCTTGCTAACTTAGTCAATGAAGCAGCTTTGTTTGCAGCTCGTCGTAGTAAGCGCGCAGTGGATATGCAAGACTTCGAGGATGCCAAAGACAAGATCTATATGGGTCCTGAGCGTAAGTCCGCTGTGATGCGCGAGGAAGAGCGTCGCAATACGGCTTATCACGAGTCGGGTCATGCGGTGGTGGCAAAGATGCTGCCAAAGGCCGATCCCGTTCACAAGGTCACCATCATGCCTCGCGGTATGGCGCTTGGCGTCACTTGGCAGCTGCCAGAGTTCGATCGTGTGAACTTATACAAAGATCGCATGCTCGAAGAGTTAGCCATCTTGTTTGGCGGTCGTGCTGCCGAAGAAGTATTCTTGGGCTCCATGAGCACGGGTGCATCGAACGACTTTGAGCGCGCCACCAAAATGGCTCGTGATATGGTTACCCGTTACGGCATGAGCGATAGCTTGGGTACCATGGTCTACGTGGATACCGAGCAAGACAGCATGTTCGGTCGCATGAACAGCAAGACTGTATCGGAGCTTACCCAACAAAAGGTTGATGCGGAGATCCGCACCTTGATTGATAGTCAATACGCACTCGCCAAAAAGATTTTGGAAGAGAACCGTGACAAGGTGGAAGCCATGGTTACTGCCCTCTTAGAGTGGGAGACGATTGACTCGGAGCAGATCAATGACATCATGGCGGGTCGCACACCGAAGCCACCTAAGCCAGTCACCGCGACCGCGTTTGGTAACTCTGCGGGTGGCGGTGGTACTCAGGGTCCTGCAGCAGGTAGCGCACCCGCAACCGCGTAAGCATGTCGTATTCATCACCGCCCGTGGCATGGCGCTGCGGGCGTTTTCTTTTTGAGTTCCCCGCCAATCAGCATCGACGCCCATTGGTAATGGGCATCCTCAATGCCACGCCGGATTCCTTCTCAGATGGCGGGCGGTTTTATCAGCGCGATGCAGGTCTCATTCAGGCCGAGAAAATGCTCGCTGCGGGCGTTGACATCATCGATATTGGTGGAGAGTCTACCCGGCCAGGAGCCGAGCCCGTTGGTTTGCAAGAGGAGCTCGATCGTGTTTTGCCAGTCATCGAATCACTCAAAGAGTGTGGTGTTGCTCTCTCGATTGATACTTACAAGCCCCAAACCATGCAAGCAGCACTCGCCATGGGTGTTGATTGCGTCAATGATATTTGGGCCTTGCGACAAGCGGGAGCAGTCGATGCCATCAAGTCAAGCCAATGTGGCATTGTGTTGATGCACATGCAGCGTGATCCTCAAACTATGCAATTTGATCCCAATTACGAACATGTGGTTCAAGAGGTACAAGCATTCCTATTAGAACGTGCGGCAGTGATCGAAGAAGCAGGAGTTGACTCGCAACGGATTGCCATTGATCCTGGATTTGGCTTTGGTAAGAGCTTGGAGCATAACTATCAATTATTGGCACAAATGAACGTATTTACTGAACATGGTTACCCGGTCTTAGCGGGCCTATCGCGTAAGTCCATGCTTGGCAAGGTCACCAATCTTGAGGTGGGCGAGCGTTTGATCCCGAGTATTGCGGCAGCCATCTTGGCAGTGGAGCGTGGCGCGATGATTGTGCGTACGCACGATGTACCTGAGACCGTGAATGCACTGCAGGTCTGGCAGGCTATGCGAGAGCAAAGTACCTCAGTTTTATAATGAATCATGACTAAAAAATATTTTGGGACCGATGGCATTCGGGGTGAAGTTGGTATTTCACCCATCGTTCCGGAGTTTATGTTGCGCCTCGGTTACGCTACTGGCATGGTGTTTAAGCGCCATGGCAAACCCAATGAGCGTCAACGCATCCTAATTGGTAAAGACACGCGGGTCTCAGGTTATTTGCTCGAAGCTGCCTTGGAGTCTGGGTTCTCGGCTGCTGGGGTTGACGTGACTCTGTGTGGACCAATGCCCACTCCGGGGGTCGCTTATCTCACCAAAGCCCTGCGCTTATCTGCCGGTGTAGTGATCTCTGCGTCGCATAATCTTTACCAAGATAACGGTATCAAGTTTTTTAATGGCAAGGGCGATAAGTTCTCTGATGCGATCGAGCTTGAGATTGAAGCAGAGCTCGAAAAGCCGATGGGCTGTGTTAGCTTCGACAAAATTGGTAAGGCATTTCGTTTGGATGATGCCGCAGGGCGCTACATTGAGTTCTGCAAATCCACTTTTCCACAAGACCTTAACCTCAAAGGATTGAAGATTGTGGTGGATTGTGCCAATGGTGCTGCCTATCACACCGCACCGCCAGTGTTTCATGAGCTGGGTGCCGAGGTGATTGCGATTGGAGTAGAACCCAATGGCAAGAACATCAACGATCATTGTGGTGCCACCGCACCAGCTGCGCTGATTGCAAAGGTTAAGGAAGTGAATGCCGATATTGGGATTGCCCTCGATGGTGATGCTGATCGTCTGCAAATGGTGGATCAAAGTGGGCGTTTGTTTAATGGCGATGAGCTCCTCTATATCTTGGCTAAAGATCGCTTAGAGCAAGGTAAGGCAATTGGTGGAGTTGTAGGCACCTTGATGACGAACTTGGCGATTGAAGTTGCCATCAAAAAACTGGGTCTCGGATTTGAGCGAGCCAAGGTTGGAGATCGATACGTCCTCGAGCTCTTACAAGCCAAGCAGTGGGTGATTGGCGGTGAAGGTTCAGGGCATCTTTTATGTTTGGATCAACACAGTACCGGCGATGGCACGATTGCAGCCCTTCAAGTACTTGCAGCCATGCAACAAAAGCAACAATCCTTAAGCGAACTGTTAGATGGCATCACCATCTATCCGCAAGTGCTCATCAATGTGAAGACTACTCCAAGCTACCAGTGGCAGGCCGATCAAAAGCTTAATGCCATGGTCAGTAAGGTGGAGCAAAGCCTAATTGGTAAGGGCAGGGTCTTAATCCGGCCATCAGGAACTGAACCGGTCCTGCGCGTCATGGTTGAAGCCAATGAGCAAAGTCTGGCACAGGCAAGTGCCGAGGCAATCGCAAAGGAAGTCAGCGTTTCTTGAGGTTAAATTAAGCGACTTGTAACTTGTGCGGCGCATCAAGCGATTGTCATATTCGTTTGTTAGACTGAATAATCTTCATTTAACGCGAGGTGTTCCATGAAAAAGCCGTCAGCAGCTGCTAAGAAAGCCAAAGCACAAGAGTTATTTACCTTGTCCCACAAATTATTAGATGCTGCCAAACAGCTAAGTGAGCATCATGCAGCAGAGTTGCGCTACAACATGCAGCAAGCGATGGAGGCCGCTAAGACTGCTGCACAAAAGGACGTCACCAAGTTGCAAGCCCTACAGAAAAAGGCAGCAGAAGATGCGACTAAGCGTATGAGCGTCTACCAAAAGAAGGTTAAGGCAATCCTGAAAGATATCGGTAACGAAGCAGCCGATGGCGCTGAAAAGCATTTTGATCGTGCTCGTGATGCCATCAGTGACTGGATCAAAGAGGCTGACAAAAAAATACCAATGGGCGGAGAAAAACTTGCGAAGGTTGTGCGTGAGGTATCCGATGCGGGCGCCAAAGTATTTAAAGAGGGCCGTAAGGCAGTAGAGGGCGCAATTAATTCTGCTGAAAAGAATTTGCATACAGTTGCCAAAAAGGCCAGTAAAGCCATTGCACCCAAAGCACCAACCAAACGAAAGACTGCGGTTAAAAAATTAGTCCCCAGAAAAACATCCCGAGCCGTCAAAAAGGCCGAATCAAGCACTCCTGGAAAAACTTCCGATCAGTGACCTCTTTTATTTATTGAAGAGACAGTGGGGTAGCATATGCTGCTAGCCCATTGATTCATTTGATTTTTTTAAGAAACTTCATTTAGTTTCTTGTCATGAAAGCGTCATATTTCCTGTTTATTGTTCAAGTATCGCGTTGTGCGAGAACCATTTAAAGGAAGATAAATGACGATTACCTTGAAAAAAGCCCTAGCAGTAGCGGCTCTTTCTCTATCCACTGCCAGTTTTGCTCCAGCAGCCTTTGCTGCAGACATTACTGGTGCTGGTGCAACATTTCCATACCCCATTTATGCCAAGTGGGCCGAAGCTTATAAAGCTCGCACTGGCAATGGTTTGAACTATCAATCAATCGGCTCTTCAGGCGGTGTCAAACAAATTAAAGCCAAGACTGTAGACTTTGGTGCAACCGACAACCCAGTGAAGTTTGAAGATCTACAGGCCGATGGATTGGTTCAGTTCCCTGCAATTATTGGTGGTGTTGTGCCAATCATTAATTTAGATGGCATCAAGCCTGGTCAAATTCGTTTGGACGGCCAAACCTTGGCTGATATTTTCCAAGGCAAGATCACGAACTTCAACGACAAGCGCATTGCTGATTTGAACCCTGGTGTGAAGATTCCTGCGGGAGAGATCACCGTGGTGCATCGTGCCGACGGTTCTGGTACTACCGCAATTTTCACTGACTACTTGGCCAAAGTAAGTGCCGATTGGAAATCCGCTGTTGGCGCTGGCGCTGCTGTGAAGTGGCCTGCCGCTTCATCGGTTGGTGGTAAGGGCAATGAAGGCGTGGCTGCAAACGTTGCACGTGTTAAAAACTCCATTGGTTATGTGGAGTATGCCTATGCTAAGAAGAACAACATGACCCACGTACAACTTCGTAATGCTGCTGGACAGTTTGTGCAGCCCGATGACGATACATTTGCTGCTGCCGCTGCCGGTACCGATTGGGCAAAGATTCCTGGAATGGGAACCTTTATCACTAATGCTGGCGGTGCCAAATCCTGGCCCATTACTGGTGCATCCTTTATCTTGATGTACAAAGAGCCTGCAAACAAAGCACGTTCAGCTGAAGTATTGAAGTTCTTTGACTTTGCGTTCAAAGAGGGTAAAAAGATGGCAGCTGAGTTGGACTATGTGCCAATGCCTGATGCCACGACCGACTTCATTCGCAAGAATGTTTGGAATCAAATTAATACAAAGTAATCTCTTTACCGACTGTTCTAAAATCAGCTCTAGTATCACTGGGGCTGATTTTGTCTAAAAAGGTCTATTCATGGAAGCCGCGTTAAGCAATCACGTAGTCAATCACGAAGTCTTAAGTATTGCTAAACGACAGCGTGCTCTCGATCGTGTCTTTAAATATTCCACGCAATTTTTTGCATTGACTGTATTGCTTGCATTGCTCGGCATTATTGCCTCCTTAATTTTTAATGCTGCTCCAGCGCTTAGTAAATTTGGTTTCGGGTTCTTCACCACAGTAGAGTGGGACATTATTAATGGCGAGTTTGGTGGCTTGATTGCCATCTACGGAACCATCATGACCTCGCTGATCGCTCTGGTGATCGCAGTTCCATTGAGTTTTGGTATCGCAGTATTTTTAACTGAGATCTGTCCTACTATTTTAAGACGCCCGCTTGGGACCGCAATTGAGATCTTGGCTGCAGTGCCGTCCATTATTTACGGTATGTTTGGATTATTCATTTTTGCACCTTTATTTGCCGACTATGTTCAACCAGCTCTTGCTGCAACATTGGGGCAAATCCCTGGGCTAGGTATTTTGTTCTCAGGCGCCTTTAATGGAATCGGTATTTTGTGTGCCGGTTTAATTTTGGCAATGATGGTTCTGCCGTTTATTGCTTCGGTGATGCGTGATGTATTTGAAATTGTTCCCCCGGTATTAAAAGAGTCTGCCTACGGCATTGGTTGCACCACCTGGGAAGTGGTCAAGAACGTTGTTTTACCCTACACCAAGACCGGTGTCATTGGGGGCATTATGTTAGGTCTAGGGCGCGCTCTTGGGGAGACCATGGCCGTCACCTTTGTAATTGGTAATGCCCACAAGATTTCAGCGTCGCTCTTTGCTCCAGGAAATTCGATTGCATCGACTTTGGCAAATGAGTTCGGTGAAGCAGAAGTGGGTCTGCATTATTCCTCATTATTTGCCTTAGGCTTGGCATTGTTTGTGATCACTTTCATCGTTTTATCGCTCGCAAAGGTCATGTTGATGCGCATGGAAGCTAATCAAGGAGTCAAAACCTAATGAGCACGCGCGATCCATCCTTATTTGCTAAAAGAAAGCGGGCTAATGCCCTGGGCCTGACTTTCTCCATGATTGCCATGTCGATCGGCATGCTATTCCTTTTCTGGATCTTGGCCATTCTTCTATGGAAGGGTTTTGCCGCAATTAGCCCATCTTTATTCCTTGCCAGCACTCCAGCACCCGGATCAGAGGGGGGCGGTCTAGCCAATCCCATCGTCGGTAGTTTGATGATGGTGGCTTTCTGTGCCTTTATCAGCACACCCATCGGAATCTTGGCAGGAATCTATTTGTCCGAGTATGGCCAAAATAATAAATTTTCAGAAGTGACGCGTTTTGTCACCGATATTATGTTGTCGGCTCCATCCATTGTGATTGGTCTCTTTGTCTATGCCATCATCGTCTATCAAGTAAAGCACTTTTCAGGATGGGCTGGAACGGTTGCACTCTCCTTAATCGCAATCCCAGTCGTCGTACGTACCACTGAAAACATGCTGAAGTTGGTACCCACCACACTTCGTGAAGCGGCTTTTGCGCTTGGCGCCCCAAAGTGGAAGGTATCGCTGAGCGTGGTTTTGCGGGCCGCCAAGAGCGGTGTGATCACAGGTGTATTGTTGGCGATTGCACGGGTAAGTGGAGAAACAGCGCCTTTGCTATTTACTGCTTTAAATAATCAGTTCTTCTCAACCAATATGAATGCCCCGATGGCTAATTTACCCGTGGTGATCTTCCAGTTTGCTATGAGCCCATATGACAATTGGGTCAATTTGGCTTGGGGTGGGGCGCTCCTAATTACGTTTGCGGTTCTCGGTTTAAATATTTTGGCTCGCGTAGTATTGCGTGAAAAGGTAAAAGTATGACAATGATGAAAACGATGTTTCATGCGGATATTAATCAGACTGTTGAACAGCAGTCCGCTGAGCAAGTGGCCGTTGCTCTCAAGATTAAGAACCTAAACTTTTTCTATGGAAGCTTTCAGGGTCTGAAGAATATCAACCTTGATATCTTGGAGCGTAAGGTTACTGCGTTTATTGGCCCATCAGGTTGTGGCAAATCGACCTTATTACGAACCTTAAACCGCATGTATGACCTTTACCCAGGTCAGCGTGCTGAGGGTGAGATTACCTTCTATGGCGAGAATATTTTGGAAAAGGGTAAGGATGTTAATTTACTCCGCTCCCGAATTGGGATGGTCTTTCAAAAACCGACACCATTTCCGATGTCGATCTATGAGAACATTGCCTTTGGAGTTCGTCTTTATGAGCGCTTATCGAAAGCAGAGATGGATGAGCGGGTTGAGTGGGCGCTCAATAAAGCCGCCTTGTGGAATGAGGTGAAAGATAAGCTCAATCAAAGTGGTCTATCTCTTTCGGGCGGTCAGCAACAACGTCTTTGTATTGCTCGTGGTGTCGCAGTGAAGCCATCGGTTCTGTTATTGGATGAGCCAACCTCAGCACTAGACCCCATTTCAACGGCTAAGGTCGAAGAGCTAATCAATGAGCTCAAAAAGGATTACACGATTGCGATTGTGACTCATAATATGCAACAAGCTGCGCGTGTTTCTGATTTCACCGCCTATATGTATTTGGGTGAACTGATTGAATACGGCAAAACCGATGAAATTTTTATTAAGCCAAAGCGTAAAGAAACCGAGGATTACATCACTGGTCGCTTTGGTTAGTGAGGAGAAGCAATGAACGATCGCCATCTATCATCTCAATTTGACGAGGACTTAAATTCCTTATGTAGCAAGCTGCTTAAAATGGGTGGCCTAGTAGAGTCCCAGGTCGAGGTTGCCATGCGCGGATTCTCAGAAACTAATATTGATTTATGTAATCAAGTCATTGAACGAGAAAAATCAATTAATACCTTAGAGGTTGAAATTGATTCTGCATGCACTGAGTTAATTGCGCGTCGTCAACCAACAGCCCGTGACTTGCGATTGGTCATGGCGATTTCTAAGGCGATTACCAATCTTGAACGAGCCGGCGATGAAGCAGAAATTGTTGCGAAGCGTGCCAAGCGCGTGATTGAGCAGGCGCCGAACTATAAAATTAATGCTGCGGAGATTAAGCTCTCCGGGCAAATGGCCATTGAGCTATTGCGCCGTTCCCTTGACTGTTTTGCACGTCTTGATGCCGCCTCGGCTGCCAAAGTGGTTGAGGATGATAAACAAATCGATGAAGAGTTTAGGGGTTTTGTACGTAAACTCATTACTTACATGGCAGAAGATCCCAAGATGATCTCAACCGGACTGGATCTTTTATCGATTGCAAAAGCAATCGAGCGGATTGGTGATCACTCAAAAAATATTGCAGAGTTTGTGATCTATATTGTGAAAGGCGCCGACGTTCGTCATGTGCCACATGATGACCTAGTTCGCGAGGCGACTAAGTAGCCCCATGTCACACCGCATTCTGATTATTGAAGATGAACCTTCGATTGCAGAACTGATTGCGATTAATCTAACTCATTCAGGTTTCACGGTGGAGCGTGCCCTGCAATCGGAGGAGGGGCTGCAAAAGATTAAATCTCAAAAACCCGATTTATTGATCTTGGATTGGATGATGCCCGGTAAATCTGGGGTGCAATTCACCAAAGAACTTCGCGCTAGTCCTGAGTTACAAAATATACCCATTCTGATGCTGACCGCCAAAGGCGCAGAAGCCGATAAGATCCAGGGGCTGGATTCTGGGGCGGATGATTATGTCACCAAGCCATTTTCACCAAAAGAGCTCATTGCGCGGGTGAGGGCACTATTACGACGTAATACCGTCTTGGGGATGAGTGATGATGTATTAAAACTCGGGCCCATTCAACTGGATCCGGTCACCCATCGCATTACCGTAACCCATCCCGGAGAAAAAGAGCAATCGCTCAACTTGGGCCCAACCGAATTCCGCCTTCTGCAGTTCTTCATGGGCAATCCTGAGCGGGTTCATAGCCGCTCGCATCTTCTGGATCGGGTTTGGGGCGATCAGGTCTACATCGAGGAGCGGACCGTTGATGTCCATATTAAGCGCTTACGCGCGGCCCTATCGGAAGCCAATTGTGATCAATATATCGAGACCGTGCGCGGTAGCGGCTACCGGATCACTAAAACCCCAGCTTAGGCGTTATGCTTAATTTTTGAGCATCTCCGGAAGATGCTCTAAGATGTCGCCATGCTTTCTGGATTTCTCCGTCTTATCCCAATCCTTCTACTTGCCGGCGTTGCTGGCTTGATTGGTGAGTCGTTTCTACGGGATGAGCTTGGTTGGCTTCTTGCAGTATTCATCATTGTATTTAGCTTATTCATTGCCTATGTCAATCAATCCCGCCTAGACGCCTTTGTAAAGGGTGCAGGAATCTCTCATTTATCGGGATTTGGCGGCGCTTGGGCTGAGATCTTCTTCAAACTCCAACGCATTATTACTGGCTTACGGAAAGACATTGAGCAGGCAGAGCGCCAGCATAAACGCTTTATTGAGGCATTTCAGGCATCCCCGAATGGTATTGTGATGCTTGATGATCAAGATCAAATCGAGTGGTGCAATGCGATTGCGGAACGCTTTTTGGGGATTGAGCTCAAACGTGATGTGTTACAACGGATTCATTACATCGTCCGCAAACCAGAGTTTGTGCAATACATCACTGAGCGGAATTATGAAGAGCCGATTGTGTTAGAGAAGATGAGTGGTTCAAGCCTGATACTTCGTCTGCAAGCATTCCCATTCTCTGAGAACCGCCGCTTGGTCTTGATTCAGGACATCACGGATTTGAGTAAGGCTGAGGCCATGCGCCGTGATTTCGTGGCCAATGTTTCGCATGAGATGCGCACACCTCTCACCGTCATGATGGGCTTTTTGGAGACCATGCAAACCTTGGATCTACCACCCGAGCAAAAGGCCCAATACCTCGAGATGATGATGGATCAAGGTAAGCGCATGAAGAATTTAGTTGAGGACCTCTTAACTCTGGCAAACCTTGAGGCCAACACACAACCCGCACCTCTAAACAGTGTTTCGATGAGTTATTTGATGTCGCTCATCAAAAATGATGCTTACGCCTTATCGCAGGGTAAACATGCTCTGAACTTTAATCTCAATACACCCTGTAATTTATTAGGTGAAGAGCGCGAGGTCTTGTCCGCTTTTAGTAATTTGGTATCGAATGCGATTCGGTATACACCAGAAGAGGGATCGGTGACGGTCTCATGGGGCATTAATCCTGAGGGAGAGGGGGAGTTCTCGGTAACCGATACGGGACCTGGGATTTCAGCGGAACACATTCCACGCTTAACCGAGCGCTTCTATCGGGTCGATCGGAGTCGCTCGCGTGAGACCGGTGGTACCGGTCTTGGCTTAGCGATTGTGAAGCATGTGGCGAGCCGTCATCAAGCCCAGTTAGTGGTTGAGAGTACCCTTGGCAAGGGTAGTACCTTTACCCTGCGCTTTCCCCCCGAGCGAATTTCTTAAGCAGTTCGAGCTGACCCACGATCGGTGTTTGGTTGCTGCGTGGCTTACTCTTCACGTAACCACCATCGGGCTTCATTAGCCATGCTGAGGCATTATCTTTCAGTAAAACCATCAAACCCTCGTTAATCACCCGTTGCTTGAGTTTGGGATCCTTTACCGGGAAGGCAACCTCCACGCGGCGCAGTAGATTACGCTCCATCCAATCCGCGCTCGAAAGATAGACCTGTTCAGAGCCGCCATGATAGAAGTAATAAATCCGGTGATGCTCTAAAAAGCGACCCACAATCGAGCGTACCTTAATGTTCTCCGAGAGGCCTTTCACCCCAGGGCGCAGAGCGCAGACCCCGCGCACGATCAGATCAATCTTTACCCCAGCCTGAGAGGCTTTATAGAGCTCTTCGATGATGGTCTTTTCTAAAAGAGCATTCATCTTGCCGATGATGCGCGCTTTCTTACCTTGCTTCGCAGCCTTGGTCTCAGCCCGGATGTGATGCACGAGTTGCTCGAGCATCGTGAACGGGGCTTCCCACAGTTCGCGGGTCTCGAGCTGCATTCCAGTCCCCGTGAGTTGCTGAAAAACTTGATGCACATCCTTGGTGATGAGTGGATCGCAGGTCATCAAACCAAAGTCGGTGTAGAGCTTAGCGGTACGGGGGTGATAGTTGCCGGTTCCAAGGTGGGCGTAGCGCACTAGTGATGTCTTACCTGACTTATGGATTTTCTCTTTACGAACGATCAGCAATAGTTTGGCATGGCATTTATGACCGACCACCCCATAGACCACATGTGCTCCAACTTCCTCTAAGCGAGCCGCCCAATTAATATTGGTTTGCTCATCAAAACGGGCAAGAAGCTCAAGGACCACCGTAACCTCTTTACCATTTTGGGCAGCCTCAATCAGAGCCTCCATGACTGGCGATTTATCACCAGTCCGATACACTGTTTGCTTAATTGCCAATACGTGAGGATCGCGACTTGCTTCGCGCAATAGATCTAAGACGGGCTCAAAGCTCTCATAGGGATGATGCAAAAGAATATCGGCCTGCTTAATGCGCTCAAAGAATGAGACAGCTCCATTACCTGAGCCGTGCTTAAATGGTATGGCAGGAGTGTATGGTTTAAAGACCAGCTTAGGCTCATCAACCAAGTCTGGGAGTTGAGCAAGGCGGACCAAATTGACTGGGCCATTGACACGGTAACAATCGCGCATATCAAGATTATTTTCCTTGCATAAGCGCTGTAAGAGAGCATCTGGAATATTGATATTCGCCTCTAGGCGTACTGCATCGCCCAAGTGACGGGTAGGTAGCTCGCCTTGCAAGGCTTGACGAAGATCGGTGATCTCATCATCGGAAACGAACAGATCAGAATTACGCGTCACCCGAAATGGATAGCAACCAAGCACTTTCATCCCCGGAAATAGCTGACCCACATACGCTTGAATAAAGGAGGATAAAAATACAAAGGTGTTCGTATTGCCTGATAAGCGGTGAGGCATTTTGACCAAACGAGGCAGTGCGCGCGGTGCTTGCACCACAGCAAGATTAGCCTTGCGTCCAAAAGCATCCTTCCCATCAAGTTGAACGATAAAGTTTAGGCTTTTATTGATGACTCGTGGGAAGGGGTGAACCGGATCGAGGGCGATGGGTGTGAGTAAGGGAAAGAGTTCTTCTTTAAAGAAGTCTTCAGCCCAAACTCGCTGTTCATCATTCCAGTAATCGGGTAGCAAAAATTCAATACCCGCTTTGCGCAACTGCGGGATCAGCACCTGTTGATAAAGATGATACTGGCGCTCAACCAAGGTGTGGGTGTGTTGCGAGACCAGTTCATAACTCTCTGCAATAGTACGCCCATCAGAGCCTACCTTTAAGGAGTTATCGATGAGCTGTTCCTTGATACCTGACATCCGAATCTCAAAAAACTCATCGAGATTACTCGAGACAATACTCAGAAAGCGAATGCGCTCCAGTAGGGGGATCTTCGGATCCTCGGCTTGCGCCAGAACCCGTGAATTAAATTCGAGGATACCGATTTCACGGTTGAGTAATAGAAGTGACATATCTCTTTATATTTCACAAATGTGTCACTTTTATTTCATACGATAATAGTCTTTGACTTTAATAAATCCTAAATACCGTGTCTAAGACCAGCACCCCTAATAAGCCCGGACTAGACCTAGTGGCCGCCGTTGACCTCGGCTCCAATAGCTTTCGATTGCTCATCTGTCAGGCCTACATTACTCCCTCCGGGATGCAGTTACGTACCATCGACACCTTGCGCGAGCCAGTTCGTTTGGCAGCCGGCCTAACCCCTGGCAAGGTCTTGGATGACGAGGCGATGGAGCGGGGCTTAGGGGCGATTCGACGCTTTGGGGAGCGCTTGCGGGGCTTTCAGCCTGAGCAGGTGAGAGCCGTTGCCACCAACACCTTACGAGTAGCGCGCAATGCGCAAAAGTTTGTGCAAGAGGCTCAGGTTGCTTTGGGATTTCCGATTGAGGTAATCGCTGGAGTGGAAGAAGCCCGTCTGATTTATATCGGCACCTCGCATGAGGCTCCAGCTGTTTCAGGCAATCGCTTGGTAATCGATGTGGGTGGTGGCTCGAGTGAGTTCATTATTGGTAAGGGCTATGAGCCGAAGCTCTTAGAGAGTCTTTATATTGGTTGCGTATCGCATAGCATTCGTTTTTTTCCAAATGGAGTGATTGATCCCCACGCATTTAAAGAGGCGGAGCTAGCGGCGCGCCGCGAGGTGCAAGTGATTAAAGGACGATTTAGTAAATCAGGCTGGAACCAAGTGATTGGCTCATCGGGAACGGCACGCGCTTTAGCTGACTTGATTGCAGACAACAAACTAAATGGTTCAGGTGAGAAGTCAATCCTAGACCCCTTAGACAATAGTGGTGCGGGGGTGATTACCTTGCAGGGTCTCAAGGGCCTGAAGAAACGCCTTCTAGATTTTGATCACATCGATCGAGTCAATCTCATCAACCTCAAGGATGATCGTCGCCCCGTCTTGCCGGGTGGGCTATCGATCATGCTCGCCATCTTCGATGAGTTAGGCATCGAGCGCATGGAAGTTAGTGATGCAGCCCTCCGAGTTGGCGTGCTCTACGATTTATTAGGACGGACGCAGCACGACGACATGCGCTTTGTGACCGTTGAGCAGTTTATGCAACGCTATGCAGTTGATCGTGAGCAGGCGCATCGTTTAGGCACTTTGGCAGCGGAGTTCTTAGCCCAATTACCAAAGCCTAATCACGAGAGCCGCACTGATAACCTTGCCTTACTTGGCTGGTCAGCAAACCTGCATGAGGTTGGATTATCAATCTCGCATAACGGCTATCACAAACATTCAGCCTATATCGCCGCAAATGCGGATATGCCAGGGTTCTCCAAGAATGATCAAGCCCGATTGGCAGCGCTGCTTCTGGGACATACGGGCAAACTGGGCAAACTCTCAAACAATGCCAACTTCACCGACTGGCGTATGTTGTTCTGCATTCGTCTAGCGCATGTCTTGTGCCGCTCACGCATGGATGAGCACCTACCCAAGGTAAAGGTCAAGAATCCTAATAGCGAGACCTTTGAGGTTGCGATTGATCGGCAGTGGGCCAATGCCCACCCCTTAACCGAGTTCAGTCTACGTAAAGAAGCGGCGGAGTGGGAACGAATCGGATACCGCTACACCCTAAAGCTAACGGATTAGTCCGCCTTTTCCAGAAAATGCTTCGCGTAGCGCGGATTCATTTCGGAGAGCCGCAACATCGTGAGTAGATCGGCGGTGTTGAAGTCTGGATCCCAAGCGGGCGCACTACAAATCTTAGCCCCGAGTTTCAGGTAGCCCTTAATGAGCGGTGGTGCTTCCACATGCAGACCGCTATTTAAGCGATCTAAGGGGAGAGGTAGCTTCGGAAACGCATGGTTCTCAACTGGTGCCATTTGCTCCGGCCCGAGCGAGTTATAGAGACTGGCTGCATAGTGGCCGCCATCAGCCATTGGAATGCTGGCGCAACCGAGCATGATCTCATATTGATGCTGTTTCATATATTGGCCAAGACCGCTCCACAAGGCCATGATTACTGCACCCGAGCGATAGTCTTCATGCACACAGGAACGACCCACCTCAACCATTTTGGGGCGTAAGTGATTAATGCGGGAGAGATCAAACTCCGAATCCGAGTAAAGACGACCAAGCTGAGTAGCTTTATGAGGTGGCAAGACCCTGTAAGTGCCAATGACACGCAGGGTCTCTGGATCACGAATCAATAAATGATCGCAATAGGCATCAAACTCGTCGATATCAAGACCGTCTTCATTGACTGGCAGATGCGCGCCCATCTCTTCGGCAAATACCTTGTAACGCAGGCGTTGTGCCTCTTTGATTTCCTCGGCATTGATGGCCCACGAGATCTTAAAGGGAGCACGCTTGGCTTTACCTAAGAGCTGAGGAACGTTTTCTAATCCAGTCTTAGACGTGGGCGTGTCGGACTTGATATCGCCCTCAGGAGTCTCTGGCTTTTTGCCAAAGAGCTTTTTGAGAGGATTCAATTTATCCGCCCAGGGTTTAGTGGAAATTGATGCGTTCGCATGACGTTTCGTTGTAATAAATAGGTTGTCTAAAGGCGAAAAAGGATTTGGGATATCAGGCATTGTGATTCCTTAGTTGATAGCCTGATCCTATAGGGCATATATTACAGGAATAAGGCAGGGGTGACAAAATCATAAGTAATTGTTTTTATTGAATAAATTCTTGATAGAGGACGGCAGCCCAGATCACAAAGGCAATGAGAAGGGCTAGCATCACAGCGGCAGAGCCAAAATCCTTGGCCCGCTTCGAGAGGTCATGGTGCTCAAAGGAGATTCGGTCGATAGCGGCTTCTACGCTCGAGTTCAGCAGTTCAATCACCAGCACCATGATTAAGGAGCAGATCATGAGAGCCTTCGCAAGAAGGCCGATCGGCAAGAGAGCAGCAACGGGACTTAAGACTACTAATAAGACCAGTTCCTGCCGGAAAGCACTTTCCTCTTTAAATGCAAAGACCAAACCATGCCAGGAGTTCTTGGCCGCATGAATCGCTCGGGTCAGACCGCGATTCCCCTTATGGGGATTTTGTTTAATGTCGTATGGTTGGCTCATCAAGCGGGAACCGTTTGCGTGCTCACATGCACACGCACTGGCTTTAGATGATTGGCAAACTGCTCACTCGCCGCTTTCCATGAGAACTTCTCGGCATGGGCGCGGGCCACCTCACGCGGAACCCGAAGGGCCTCCATGCAGGCAGTCTTTAAATCGGCATGCATGACTCCAGCCTTGGAGTCACCCAGTACATCAATTGGGCCGGTAACAGGGTAGGCTGCTACAGGCAAACCGCAAGCCATGGCTTCAAGTAAAACGAGACCAAAGGTGTCAGTCTTGCTCGGGAACACAAAGACATCGGCCGCTGCATAGACCTCAGCCAATTGATATTGATTTAAGACACCAAGATAGTTGACGAGCGGGTATTTCTCTTTAATTTCTTTTAAGGCCGGACCATCTCCGACCACCCACTTTGAGCCAGGAAGATCGAGCTCTAAGAAAGCATTGATATTTTTCTCAACCGCAACCCGACCCACATATAAAAAGATAGGATGAGCTGAATTTAATACTTTGGAGGGTTGGACTTTAAATATCTCTAGATCAACGCCGCGCGACCAGATCACGACATTGTCAAAACCGTATTTCTCGAGATCATCTTTGACCACTTGGGTGGGTGCCATCACTGCCATCGATGGCCCATGAAACCATTTCAGGAAGCGATAGGTCCATGCTAGTGGAATGCGGGTGCGTGCGAAGACGTATTCCGGAAAACGGGTGTGGTAAGCGGTTGAGAATGGTAGGTTGTGGCGCAGTGCGTACGAGCGTGCAGCCAAGCCAAGCGGCCCCTCGGTCGCAATATGAATTGCATCGGGCGAGAAGGCCTTCATGCGTTTAGTGACACCTTTGCCAGGCAAGATCGATAAAGAAATGTCTGGATAGGTGGGGCAGGGAATGGTCTTAAATTCGGTGGGCGTAATCATCTCGACCTGATGCCCCATCTTTTGGAGCTCATAGGTGGTTTGCTTGAGGGTTCTGACAACCCCATTGACTTGGGGTTCCCAAGCGTCAGTCACGATCATGATTCTCATGAAATAGTCTCCATTGAATGAGTGGTAGTGGATTGCGCCATCAACGCAGGCGATGCGGCTCGGCTCGGAAAAGAAATCGATAGACTCATTTGCTCAACCATCACCTCTTCGATAACCGGTTTGTCATCTAAGATGCGTGGCCAATGCACAATCTTGAGCTCACCCTCATGGGTCTCAACTAAGGCGGTCAAACTCTCGACCCAATCGCCATCATTGCAATAGAGGAGGTTATCGATCATACGGATCTCAGCTTTATGAATATGCCCACAGACCACGCCTTGACAACCCCGTAAACGAGCCTCGCGCGCCATGATCATCTCAAAGTCGGCAATGTAGCTCACCGCATTCTTGACCTGGTGCTTTAAGTATTGCGAGAGCGACCAATACTGCATACCCATGCGAATACGCAGTAGATTGAGATAGCGATTGAAGTACAAAATGAGGGAGTAGAGATTGTCACCTACATAAGCAAGCCACTTGGCATATTGCATCACACCATCAAATAAATCACCGTGGGTAATCCAGAGCTTGCGACCATCGGCTGTGGTATGAATAGCCTCGGGCACCACTTTGATTTCACCAAAGGAGAGGCCCAAGAACTGACGCACAGACTCATCATGATTACCGGGCACATAGACGACCTCAGTACCTTTGCGAGCCTTGCGTAAGATCTTTTGCACGACATCGTTATGCGACTGAGGCCAGTAAATACTCTTCTTTAAGCGCCAGCCATCAATGATGTCGCCAACCAAATAAAGAGTATCGGATTCGTTATGCTTTAAGAAATCGAGGAGGAACTTAGCCTGGCATCCAGGTGTCCCGAGATGCACGTCTGAGATCTAAATGGCTCGATAGTGCTTCATGGACCTCTACAATGCCACCGCATCATGAAATCATCATGACACTTTGGTGTCAGTTTGATGACAAGCTCCGGGGCAACCCCCTTTATTATCTGAACTATGGCAGATTCATCCCGATCCTTACTCTGGCCCGCCTTGCAAATCATTTTCCATGTGATCAAAGGCGCATTGATTCTGATTATGATTTTCCCCTTTGCGCAGGAATCGACTAAAAAACATCATATTCAAGCGTGGTCAAGACAACTTCTTAAGATCTTTAAGCTCAAACTCAAGGTCATTAATGCCGAGTATTTGCCCAAGAGCGGGGGCTATCTGATTGCGGCTAACCATATTTCTTGGATTGATATTGCCAGTATTCATTCCTTCTTGCCTTGCCGCTTTGTCGCCAAATCCGAGGTAGCAAGCTGGCCTATCTTTGGCTGGATGGCAAGGCAAACTGGTACGCTCTTTATTCGTCGAGATAACAAACGACACGGCAAAGAGATTGCTAAACAATTAGAAGACCTTCTGCCTAAAGAGCCAATATGCATCTTCCCAGAAGGGACCTCAACAGCAGGGGATCGGGTCCTACCATTCAAAACCAATCTCTTTGAGTCAGCCGCCCAAACCCAGGTACAAACATTTCCAATGGCCATTCGGTATCGCAATGCGCATCAGGAATATAGCGATGCCACCGCCTTCATTGGCGACATGACCTTGATTGATTCCATTGCCAAGATGCTGAGAGCCAAAGCCATTACCGTCGAGCTGATCTTTGCACCAAGCCCTGCAGTCGAACTGGATCGCAAGGATCTCGCGCTGTATTGCGAGAACCAGGTACGATCCATGATTGAGGCTTCTAGAAGTTAGCTCGAACACCCACCATCAAACTGCGACCGGGTTGGGGTGCGTATAAACGAACCGCCATCGGCGTGGTGGCATAGCGAATATCATCGTTCAGAATGTTTCTGAGCATCATATAGCCCGTCCAACTCACCTTATTGATCTTCTCGGTATAGGACAAACCGGCATTTAAGAGGTTATAGCTTGGAGTTGGGCCAACCTCCCAGTCAGCGAGACGATTTTGCTGAAAGCTATAGGTATAACTGGCGTTCGCCAACCAACCATTCTTCTGATGCGCTACCTGCACACCAACCCGAGGGGCAGGCTGCAAGGGCAAGTTACCACCCACATCAAATGTACCTTGAGACGCATCGGCAAACAAACGGGCACCACTGCCGACATTACCCCAGTTGTAGGTCAGCTCACCCTCAGCCCCCTTAATGGTGGCAGCGGCTTGTTGAGCAACTACAACTGAAAATTCTTCAGCAGCCTCTGCAGTTTGTCCCGTGTAATAACCATAGATGTAGTTATTAAATTTATTGAGATAAAGATTGACCTTGCCTTTTACTTTACCCACCGTCTTTTGCAGATTGAGTTCTAAGTTATGGGAAGTCTCTTTGTTCAAATTCGAGTTACCCACCGCAAACGTCGCAGTCGACTCATGAATACCGTAGGAATAAAGCTCCTGCGGACTTGGTGCTCGTTGAGAAACGGTGTATGACAATCCTGTGCCATACCCATTAGCAAAGTTCCATAGACCACCCACTGAGTACGAAATCAGATTGAAATTACGGTTCTGCAAGTTTGGGGTTGCTGGATTACCACCAGCTACACCAGGATCCTGAAACTCACTGACCTGATTGGGATTTTGAGATACCAAGTCATATCGCAAACCCAAATTACCTTGCAGGGCGCCCCAACGGCCTTCCTCAATCCAGAAGAGTGCATTGGAGTTGGTCTTAGTGGATGGCAAGATGGCGTAGCTGCCGGTTTCGACCTCAGTAGCCTCTGCTGAGGAGCGTGTTACCTGTGCACCAAACGTTCCCTTCCAGCCCATCACCGCTTTGTGGGCCAACTCAAGTCTTGCCTCATTAGCAATATTTTTCCAGAGTGCGGCAGGAGTGTATGCACCATTCGTTATAGAAAACTCAGTATGGTTGTAATTACTATTGGCTGCACTGAACTTAATGGAGGAGAGCCCAGCAAACGGATCACGCGTCTGATGCTGGAAATCATAGCGATTTTGGGATTGGGCAATCATGCCGCCCTCTGGAGTCGGAATGCCGTAGTTATTATTCATTCGCTCTACGGAAATCCCGGTATATCCAGATTTGCCAATGTAGGAAGCCCCAACCCCTAGATTATTTTGGTTGTTAAAGGAGTTGGGTAGTTTGCCCGTGTAGTTTTCAAAAGGACCACCTGGTGGAACACCCCACACTTGATTTGGCCCGCCTTGCGTTGAATTTACTGGAATTCGATAGTTTTGGTTATTGTTGATTGCGGTGTCAACATGGATTGCGATGGACTCAAAGGAAGTATCCACATGCCCCGAAGCAGCGCGACCATTGCTAACAGAGTCATAGCTCGTATTTGCTGAACCTGTAGCCTCCCCAGGCAGAGTCGTGAGAATTCGGTCGTTGACGATATTCACCAGACCGCCGCTTGAACCTGAGCCATAGAGCAGGGCGGCAGCTCCTCGCAGAATCTCAATCTGTCGGGCGTTTGCTACCGGGCTGGCTACTGCATGGTCGGCTGAGATTGATGAGACATCGCCGACCGACAGACCGTTCTGAAGAATCTGCACTCTAGCTCCCTCAAGACCGCGCATGACCGGGCGCGATGCACCAAGGCCGTAGCCGGTCTGAGATACACCAAGCTCATTCCCAATGGTGGCACCTAAGGTGGTACCTAACTTATCTTGTAGTTCATTCCCTTGCAAGATTTTGGTGGGCGTTAAGATGCCCGTTGTTGATTCTGCTGATCCACTGACATCAATTTGTAAGCCTGGATTTTCATGCGCTACCGACCAACTAACGGCAGCTAATAGGTTTACTAAAAGATAACTCTTGATTAAATCAATCTGCTTCATGACCTCAATACCTCTAAATACCCCTTCGTCTTTTACGAGGGATTAATACGCACGGATTGACCTGTGAAAGCCAATCAGCCAAAGAAAATTACAGGGTATTGAGCGGAGGTGCCCGAGATTGATAGGGCTCGTGAGTGCGGGATGCACTAACTTGTTTAACAAAGCCAAAGAGTGATTGGCTAAAACCATTTGGAACAACCAACTGAATTGGACTGCTGGTAATGAGACCTGCGAGGGTGATCGCATCAAATAGTTGGCACTCGACCGAATGATCTTCATGACCCAGGAAAGCAAAAATTGAGTGATCATGGCTCTCGCAACTGGCATGGGACTCATGGGTCTGTAGAGTTACCGATGGTTTAAATTCTTGATGCCCAATCTGGTGAACCAACCCAAGCCATTGAGTACTTAAGAGGCTCAGCAGCACCAAGCCAAGCATCACCCAGCGCTTGATGGGCGCGGTATCCGGGGTAATGAGGCGATGGTGCAATAAAGAAGGCATATCGTCAATACTACCTGAGCTGTCAAGCCCCCCTATTGTAGGAGGGCGCTCAGAGCCCAGTCAGGCTATAATAGAAGTCTGTCGGAGTGTAGCGCAGCCTGGTAGCGCACCTGCTTTGGGAGCAGGGGGTCCAAGGTTCGAATCCTTGTACTCCGACCACTTTTCTCTTGATACGCTCGTAACCCCCTCAAAAACGCCACGTTACACCAACCTCGCTACGGTCGGATGTAATGCCTTTGCTAGTCCAAGCATTGTTGGGTGTGGTGCTGCTCTGCAGATAAGACAGGCCAATATCCACATTCTTGCTCACCGAGAATATCGCCGCCACCATTCCATAGTCATTGACTGCGGCTGCATTTGGGGACGTATCAATCGAGCTACCAATATCTAAAGCAAGCTTAAGCCATGAGTTCACAATCCAAACAGGCGCAATAGAACCCGATACCAAATTGATTTGATACGGACTGTATGTGCCGCTTATGGGATAGTTGGTGTTGTAGGGATTACGGGCATAACTAATATTGGTATGTACCTGAATGCGCTCCCAATAGTAGGAGATGATGTAATTGATCTCATAGTTGGTTTTTGCCAGACCTAAGCCTTGCACCTGTTGCGAGGTGCTCGCTGGCAGGGTAATTGCCGGTTTAATTGCCATTCCAAGACCCGTTTGACCATCGCCCCAGAAGCGCCATTTCAAGGAAACAATGTTGTTTGAGAATGGTGAGTACGATCCACGCGGCGTTGCATAGTAGGTCGTTGAAAATGCGATCTCGGTCGTATCGGAGATGCCGTGCGTATAGGTAAATGGAAATGCCTTGGCATTACCAAGCCCCCGGAACTCCTCGCCAGGAGTGGCGACGCTACCAGGATTACCTGGCGTATTGTTGTGCAGAACGTAAAAGTATTGCTCGATCTGGTTGACACTTTTACCAATCGTGCCTGCATCATCGGTATTCAAGGGCTCAAATGCATGACCAAGTCTTGGCGATCCAGCCAAGACCAGTATCAGCAAAGCGCTATGAATGAACCCGGACAAACGCATGAACCACATCCACAAAAGCTCTAGTTTACAGAGCAAGATGTCAGTTCAATGACCTAAGAGATCTTCCGTAACCGCAGAATAAGGAGAGCAACTAAGCCTGCCAGCATCACATAGAAGGAGATCTCGACTGCTCCTTTGCTGTGGGCATACATAATGCTCGAATAGGCTAAGTAGGCACATGAGGCACAGAAGATCAGTGGTGTGATGGGGTAGAGAGGTACGCTAAAGGGGCGCGGAGAGCGGTCTTTAAACCGCAATACAAATAAGCCAAGGCCAACCAGTAACAAGAAGGTCCAAAACACTGGGGCAGTAAATTCCACCATGGCTTCAAAGCCATCACTTTGCAAAGCACCAAAGCCAACTAAAGCCAGGCTGATGACACCCTGAACTAGATATGCAAATGTGGGGGTGCCACGGGCGGATTCCCATTTGCCCATTTTGCTTAAGCCATCCCAGTCTTCACCCATTGCGTAGTTGGTGCGGGCTCCCACAATCATGGTGGCATTAATACTAGTTAGCGCTGCAACTGCCACAAACAAACCGAGTAATTTTTCACCGACGGGGCCAAAGACCAAACCTAATAAGTCAGCAGGAGCCGCCTTACTACTGGCTAACGCTTTCAGGCCTAGTCCATTAATAAGAGCAATATTGACCAGTAAGTAGATGATGGTAATCACCACCAGGCTAATCACAATCACGCTCACGATCGTTTTGCTAGTGCCCTTGAGTTCAGCGGAAATGTAGGCGGATTCGTTCCAACCGCCAAAGGTGAGTAAGACAAAGACCATCCCCAGGCCAAGCATGCCGAGTTGCGGGGTATTGCTAAATAAGGGTGGGTTATCAACGGGGGGTGGAGTATTACCGAATAAACCAAAGCCAGCGATGATGATGGCGACTAAACCAGTCACCTCTAAAATAGTCAGTACTGTTTGCACATTAGCCGACGCATGAATACCAATCAAATTAATGAGCGTAAGTGCAATCACAATCAAGAATGCCCAATAGAGGGAGGAGTGAGCTCCCAAAGGCAACACTTTGGTCATATAGTCACCAAAGACGAAGGCTAGCAATGCAATCGAGCCAGTATTAATAACCATCGCTTTGGCCCAGCCATACAAGAACGAGACGTTCTTGCCATACGCACGGGTCAAGAAATGGTAATCACCGCCTGCATGAGGATAGAGGGTAGCAAGCTCAGCGTAGCAAAGGGCGCCCATCAATGAGATGAGTGCGCCAGCGATCCAAATCGTAATTGCCCAACCAACATCACCAGTGATACCGGCTACCATCGATGGGGTTTTGAAGATGCCGGCACCAATGACGATGCCCACAATAATGGCAACAGCCCCTAGGGGGCTGAGCAAACGTTGAGGAGAGGCGCTATTGCTAGCGCCTTGAGAACTTGCCATCTACAAGGACTTAGCGACGCTTACCGGTTACTTCAGCAAACGTTGTGCTACCTTTGTCTTCGCCTTTTAACTGAGAGCCATTGACTGTTACTTTGACTGTATGCAAATTGTTCTTGCGATCAAGATAACCAAAACTCAGTTTATCGCCCTCGAGAGTTGGATTCAGAATCGGTTGTGATTTGCCATTGATGGTGAGATTGCCACCAATGCGTTGGTAACGTTGCGACAAACTCAGGGTGCCTTTGCCGTTTACATCAAAACCGTCGAGTTGCCATTCGCCAGCCACATTGGCAGGAACCACCCAGAAGTAACCCTTGGAGCCCACATCAATTTCTTTATCCGCTTCCCAATCACCCATCGTGAATGCGTGCGAGACCACGCGAGTACCGGGCTTCATAGCTAAGATGGTGGGGCGCAGACGCAAATTGAGGTCAGGCAACAAATAAAGAGTCACTACAGTTGCTTTACTGAAATCTTCTTTGAAGATATCGCCATTAATGATCTTCACACGATCACCAACGCCTGCACGATTGGCATTGCGTTGGGCAAAGGCTGCCATATCGGGATTGAACTCAATACCTACAGCACGGGCACCAAATTCTTTGGCTGCAGCAATCGCAATCTTGCCATCACCGGCACCGAGGTCGTAGACCAAATCATTGGGACCTACTTTGGCGGTCTTGAGCATTTGAGTAACGAGCTCATTGCCAGTTGGCATCCAGATGACATCCTTGCCTTCTTGACCCAAGCGGGGTTGATACTTGTCGTCGCCCACATCAGCGGGGAACTGAGCAAATGAGGAAACGGACAGGCTTAAACCAACCAATAAAAGCCAGGATTTGAGGAATTTCATGAAATCTCCAACACAGTTTTTGTTATGAAAACACTATTTATAACAGGAGTTTAATAAATTGCCCAAAAGAGCCCAAGGCAGGGGATAGTCCATTAAAATCAGCTATCCCAACTGCCCATAGCTCAGCTGGATAGAGCAACGGCCTTCTAAGCCGTAGGTCGCAGGTTCGACTCCTGCTGGGCAGGCCAATTCATCTGTTTATAGATTTTTTGTTAATCTAAAGAATTGAACAGGTATATGAATACTCTTACTCTATTTCTAATCACAGTTTTGCTACCCGTGAGCGTACTAGCTCAATCTTCGACCATGCCGATACCCAATCTCACAACAGGCAGATTAACTCCAATTTGTAATCAATTATTAGATGATAAGCAACAGGCCGTTGGCTTTAACCAAGGCCTGTGTGTCGGTATTATTTTGGGGGTTGAAGATAATGCCCATTACGATAAAAAAATTTGTGTTCCTAAGGATATAGATATTAAAGAACGCATTCGAGTAGTAAATAACTATATTGCCACTCAATCAAATAGGGCAGGCGAGGCTTTTGCTTCATTAACTTTTGATGCGATGGCTCAAAAATGGCCTTGTCGTAGCAAGTAGGGTATTCATTCTGTTTAATTAGAGATCCAAATGAATTCAAATTCAACCGATGGTTTTTTAATCAGACCTGCAGAACCAAGTGATGCAAAAGCAATTATCGAGGCACTAACTCGTTGCTACGGTAATAGTTATCCTAATCCGCAGATGTATCAGGTCGATGAGGTAAAAAATTTGATCCAATCTCAGCTAATGCACTCAGTCATAGCAATCTCTCCCCAGGGGTCGGTTGCCGGACATTGCGCCCTTAGTTATGAACATCCCTTAGATCAAGTTCCGGAGGCTGGAAAGCTATTTGTTGATCCTGATTATCGAGGAAAACATCTTTCTGATATGTTGGCAAAGGAGCGAAAAAAACATGCCCAATTAATTGGTTTACAGGGCTTTTGGGCGGCCTGCGTTACTAATCACCCCTATAGTCAATTAGAAATTATCTCCCTGGGAGGTATAGAAACTGGATTATTAATAAACGGACAACCTAAGTCTGTTCATATGGATGGATTGCAAAATGTTGATGATGCACGACATTCCCTTATTCCATGCTACGTAAATATTCAAGATAAAGGTAATTTTTTGGCATATGTTTCCCCACATCACACATCCTTTTTTGAGGACTTACTGAGGCATACGGGAATTAAAAGAAAACTGATTAGTCAAGCCACCTTGAATAAATCCGTTGATCTATCAAACTTAAGTATCCATCATTCCCCAGAAGGAAAGCCATCATTTATCAAAGTAAGGGAAATTGGCCAGGATTTTTTGAGAAGAATTGAAAGCCTTATGGATGTACTGCGAACTGAAAATCATCCAGTAATTTACATCGATATTCCATTGAGCGATCCCTTAGCGAGCCAATCAATAAGTGATGTAGAGTCTCTAGGATTCTTTTGGGGTGCTTGGTTACCAAATTATGACCAAAATGGTGATGTACTTAGACTTCAGTGTTTGTTAGATCCATCTGTAAATGAAACAAGCATTGTTTGCGCAAGAAAAGAAAGTGAATTTATTCGAGATTACGTTTTATCAGAATGGCGTAGAACACGGTAATTTCGTTGAAATTATTCGAAAGTATTGGCTAATTTATAGGAAAGATTTGCTTTTATTGCAGGGAATTCGCTGGCAATAATGCTGTACACACAGGTATCTCTGATGCTGTTCATAGCATCAGGATGGCGATTTAGTTGATGACTTCTCAGGACGCCATCTAATTTTGCGCCTAGTCTTTCAATGCCACTTCGACTTTGGTGGTTAAACCAATGGGTCCGAAATTCAACGGCAATACAGTTCAACGTCTCAAAAGCATACGTCAACAACATTAATTTACATTCGGTATTAATTGCAGTTCTTTGGACAGATTTGCGATACCAAGTAGAGCCGATTTCCACTCTTCGATTATGTTCGTCAATATTCATATACGTTGTCATGCCAATAGGACTGCCTTTGGAATCCAAAACGCAGAATGGATTCATCGAACCTATTTTTTGTAACCCTAAGCGTCTTTCTATTTCTTTTGCCATGCCCTCAGGCGTTGGAATAGTTGTGTACCAAAGTTTCCAAAGCTCGCCATCCCTGACGGCATCGCACAGGGCATCGTGATGAGCCATCTCTAACGGAACCAAAGCCGCATATTTGCCTTGTAGGGTTAGGGGAGTTGAGATTTTCATATTATTTAATACAGATTAGCATATGAAAAATTATCCAAAAGACAAAAAGGGTAAATTAGGCTGGAATCTTAATTTTGCATTTCAGAGGAAAAAGGTTAATCTTGCGCTATTCACAAATCTTCTATTTATTAGTAGACATTTACTCTAATGAGTTCAATTGAAAATCCATCACGCCGTAATGCTTTAGCCGCTGGTGCCGGGATACTTGGCACTTCATTATTGCCCACTACCAATAAAGCAGCAGCGAGTACTTTGCAATCTCAAAATTCCCAGCAACAACAATTACCGGCTGGCTATAACATTCTTTTCATCCTGGTTGATCAGGAGCATTTTTTTCCTCAATGGCCATTTCCAGTCCCCGCAAGAGAATCCTTAAAAAAGCGAGGAATTAGTTTTGTTAACCATCAAGCAGCGTCATGTGTTTGCTCATCAGCCCGCTCGGTGATTTATACCGGACAGCATATTCAAGAAACGGGTGTGTTTGATAATTTGAATTATTTGTGGCAGCCTGATATGTCAACCAAGGTTAAAACCATTGGCAGTCGTCTGGCCGAGCTTGGTTACCATGCTGCTTATCAAGGGAAATGGCATCTATCGTATAACTTAAATCAGCAGGCCGATCCCGCAAAAGCGCCGGTTGAGCAGTACCAAAAGATCATCGCCAGCTATGGATTTGCTGATTACTTTGGTGTGGGCGATATTACCGATGGGCCACAGGGTGGGTACACTTTTGATCAATCAACTGCTAGTACTGTGGATCGCTGGTTTCGGACCACAGCGCAAGATTTGCGTACTAAAAAACAACCCTGGTATCTAGCGGTCAATTTTGTTAATCCGCATGATGCAATGTGGATTAATTCTGATTTGCCAAATCAGGTAGTGCAAGGAAAAAAACATGCCGTACCAATCTTGCCGCCCCCAAATAGTGAGATCTATAAGGCGAGTTGGACCAACTATCCCTTGCCACGGTCTCGAAATCAAGCATTGAACGCTCCGGGGCGCCCCCGCGCGCATTCCATTTATCAAACCATTCAGGATGTTATGTTAGGGCAATGGCCCAACGAGGATCGTCGCTGGCGACTTTTATTGGATTACTACTTTAATTGCATCCGTGATTGTGATAGACAAGTTGAGCTTGTGCTTAAATCATTAAAAGACTCAGGTCTCGAGAACAATACGATTGTAATTTTTACTTCAGATCATGGGGAGCTTGGCGGTGCTCACCAAATGCGCGGTAAGGGAACCAACGCCTATCGCGAGCAAAATCATTTACCACTCATCGTTGTGCATCCTGCTTTTGCTGGGGGCAAGAGCTGTAATGCAGTGACGTCTCAACTTGATTTAACACCAACGATTATTGGTTTTACGGGTAAGGATTCTGCATCACGAACCAAAGCTTCTCAGGGGCTTAAGGGAAAAGACTTTTCTTCATTAGTTGCGAACCCCGAGGTGGCTAAACCTGATTCCATCCGAATTGGCAGCTTGTTTAATTTTGATATGTTGTCTTATCAAAGCCCAGTGTGGGCAGAAGTCACTTTTGACTATATGTTTGCTGGGAATGTTTCGAATAAAGATAAAGTTCAGTACTTATTAAAAAATCAACCTAATTTTCATACTCGAGTGGCAATCCGTAGCTTATATGACGGCCGTTATCGATTTACACGCTATTTTTCACCGTTAAAATTTAATACACCAACATCCATTGAGCAGCTACTTGCCAATAATGATGTGGAGTTGTATGACTTGGTGAATGACCCTGACGAGTTAAATAATCTTGCTGTTAATCCAAAATTAAGCGGGGACTTGTTATTCGCATTGAATCAAAATCTCAATTTATTGATTTCGCAAGAGGTTGGAATTGATGATGGACATTTTTTACCCATTCGTAATGGTAAGTGGTATTTTCCACCAGAAAGTCAGCGTTAAGATTGGGTCTGTTTGGTCGGCAGTGTACTAGCGGGTAGCCTGCCTTTTCACAGCTTGGCCCGACTCAGTCCCCGATGCAATATTTCTCTGCCGGTAATAGCGCCTACGTACAATGAACTCAGTTAAATACTTTTAATTCATACAGCCTCAACCCATATTTCTCTTTTATGAAAAAAATCATCTATCTTGTGCTCGCATTTTTTTCAACCGTTGCAACGGCTCAAAACTCAACGGTTTACTTCAATGGTGACATTCTCACAATGAGGGGAGACACTCCTCAATACGTTGAAGCAGTCGTGGTGCAAGGTAATGAAATTACCTATGTGGGAAATAAAGCCAAGGCAATGACAGTCGCGGGTAAGGGTCCAAAACTAGTTGATTTAAATGGGCGCACGATGTTGCCTGCCTTTATTGACTCCTGGGGACACTTTACCTTGATCGCTCAAAATACCTTGGGTGTTAATCTGGCCTACTTTTCAGATAATCCTCCCAAGACTAAAGCCCAACTAATTCAGCGATTAAAGACTGAGGGTAAGCCATTAAACGGCTGGCTCATTGGAACTGGTTATGCTGACCCACTCTTAAGCGATGGCCCATTGACGCTAGCAGATTTGGACCGGGCATTTCCGAGTCAACCAGTACTAATTGCGAACATCTCGACTCTAACGGGGATTGCGAACTCAGCCGGGCTTAAAAAACTTGGAATAACTAAAGCTACCAAAGCAGTCTCAGGCTTTATTCCAATTAACCCCAAAACTGGTGAATTAACCGGCGAATTGATTGGTATGCCGTATCTGAGTGCTATTGCCCAAGCCGTAGGCAAGTACTCGCAGGATTTGACCTTCCAAACTTACCAAAAGGCAGAGAAGATCTATCTAGAGAATGGTTTTACGACCGCCCAGAGCTATCAAGCTGAGGTGAGTGATATTCAGTCAATGCAGACAGCCATTGAAAAGGGAGTCGTATCAATTGATCTGATTGCCTTGCCAACCTACGATGTGGTGGATCAACTACTCAAAGCAAATCCACAATATCCTTTTGGCAGGTATAACAAAGGAAAGCAAGGATTTAAGGTGGCTGGCATGATGGTGCCTACCGATGGCGCACCACAACTCCGTTTGGCATACATGACTAAGCCGTACCTGGTAACCACCGGCTTTGATAAAGATTGGCGTGGTTTTCCATACAACCCACAAAGCCTCATCGACCATTACGCAAAGCTTGCTTACGAGAAAAATATTCAATATTTTGCCTACAGTAATGGGGACGCCGGTATCGATATGACCCTTGCTGCCTTAGATAAGGCAATCAAGGAGACTGGTATTACTGAAAATCGCAGAACCGTGGTTTCTCATGCCATGTTTGCCCGTCAAGATCAGCTCAAGCAATTTAAAGAAAAACAGATATTGCCCATCATGCTGATTAATCATTTATGGCTGTATGGCGATGTTTATCAACAAATTGTTGGGCCTGAGCGAGCCGCCAATCATAACCCTCTCAAGTGGGTTCAAAACGCTGGTTTGCGGATTGGTATCCATAATGACACGCCATCCTCAGGACCTAGCGCTCTTTTTTCCATGTGGACGGCAGTCAATCGTAAGACAGTGAAGGGCACACTTCTTGGCCCCGATCAGAGAATCACGCCGTACCAAGCGTTGCAGGGTTTTACAACGAATGCTGCCTATCAATACAAAGAAGAGGGGACTAAGGGAATGATTGCTCAGGGAATGTTTGCCGATTTAGTCATTCTCAATAAAAACCCATTAAAGGTTAATCCCGATGAAATTAAAGACATTCAGGTGCTAGAAACAATTAAGCAGGGTAAATCTCTCTTTAAAAGACCGATTTAATTAGTCTGAGTAGGCCTTGTTTATTTGCTCTAAGTAGGGGTCATATCAAACGTAAATCAGTTAAGACAAAACTCTCTGAGAAGTTTTGCGTATTCATTATCACAACATCTGTGTGAAAATAAGTTGTGACCATCCTTTATTTTATTGCTGGCTTAATCCTTTTGGTTGTGGGGGCGAATCTATTGATTCGGGGCTCTAGTCAAATTGCGTCGTTTTTTGGTATTCCACCACTCATCATCGGCTTAACGGTAGTAGCATTTGGTACTAGCGCTCCTGAGCTCGCAGTTTCAGCAAAGGCTGCACTTTCTGGATCAACTGATTTGGCAGTCGGCAATGTCGTTGGAAGCAATATATTCAATATCTTATTTATTCTAGGAATATCAGCATTAATTTCACCATTAGTTGTTCACTACCAGATCATCCGACAAGAAATACCGATCTTAATTGGTTTGAATGCTTTGCTATTTGCTCTTTTGCTGGATCAAAAACTAGGGATGCATGAGTCCCTTTTATTAATTAGCCTATTAATCACTTACACGATTTTTTTGATCATCCAATCTAAGAAAGAACCCAGTCAAACTCAAGACTCGTACGCCAAAGAGTTTGATATGCAAGATAAGGTCAAACCCAGACCAAATATTTGGATCAATCTACTTTTTGTATTGATCGGATTATTCCTATTAGTTTTGGGATCCGATTGGTTTGTAGGTGCTGCAATCTCTATTGCCAAGACCATTGGCGTTAGTGACGCCGTAATTGGTCTAACGATTGTGGCTGCAGGAACCTCGATGCCAGAAGTAGCAACTTCGGTAATCGCCGCTTTGAAAGGGGAGCGAGATATTGCGGTCGGTAATGTGATCGGTAGCAATATTTTTAATATTATTGGTTGCCTAGGAATTACTGGCATTCTTGCCCCTTCTGGAATTCTGGTTCCACCCTCGGTTGTCCACTTTGATTTATGGGTTATGTTTGCAGTCTCCTTGGCCTGCATTCCCATCTTTTTATCTGGACGTGAAATTGCTCGATGGGAGGGCGGTCTTTTTGTCTTTTACTATCTTGCCTATGTCACTTATTTAATCCTAGCTTCTAAGGATCATGAGGCCTTGCCCATCTACTCGGCGACGATGTTAAGTTTTGTACTGCCACTGACTATCGTGACCTTAATGGTCATGATGTTAGGTCGATCCACAAAGAATGGAGCTTAGCGTTCTTGGCAAGTGTCGGAGGAATGGATTCATGATCATGCCCGGACTAGTGTTTGTGCCAGCCAAGCATATAGCGGTATTCCAACTAAGATATTGATAGGGAAGGTGATACCGATTGAGAGACCAAAGTAAATGGATGGATTTGCCTCCGGAATAGCGTACCGCAATACCGCAGGCACCACAATGTAGGAGGCGCTTGCGGATAGCACCATGAGTAGTATGGTGTCAGCGAGTGAGATGCCACATAGCAAGCAAAGCCCTAATGCTAAGCTCGCATGAACTAGTGGACTAACTGATGCGTAAGCGATTAATGTCAATGAGTTACTTTTGGCCTCTTTGAAGTTCTTGGCAACCATCAGACCCATATCGAGTAAGAAAAAAGCGAGCATCCCCTTGAACAAATCCCCAGAGAAAGGTTGCATCACGGTTTTTCCTGCTTCACCACTGAAGTACCCGACGGCCATCGATCCGAGTAGGAGCAAATGGGCGCCATCGGTAAAGGATTCGTGCAAGATGTTCTTTAGCGAGGGCTCTTTGCTGGTTGCTGCAGTATTGTTTTCATGACGCAACATGTTAGCCAATAACACTGCCATGATGATGGCAGGAGATTCCATGATCACTAGAGCAATGGCCATATAGCCATTTGGATTCAGTTGGCTCTGCTCCATAAACTGAATGGCAGTTACAAAAGTGACTGCGCTGACTGAGCCATACGATGCGGCCACTGCGGCGGCGTCAAACTTAGCAATCCGGTCCTTTAAGAACCAGTAGCCAATCGTTGGAACAATGAAAGCCATGGCTAGGGCAATCGCAAGGCTCAATGCGATCTCTGGGTTTAGTCCAGTTTTTGCCAGAGCGAAGCCCCCTTTAAGTCCTAGGGCCATTAATAAATAGAGCGATAAGAACTTGGCGATCGAGCGGGGGATTTCAAGATTTGAGCGAATTAGTCCGGCAAAGCAGCCAAAGACAAAGAACAGGATCGCGGGGTCGAGTAGGTTTTGCATGAAATCTCCTGTAGTTGAGAAATCATAGGCAGACCTATTTATAAAGTAAAATCGATAATTAAATATTTATATATAGATAAATATCTATGCATGCAAGCTTTCGTCAACTGCGTTTATTTCTTGCCCTTGTCGAGACTGGAAGTGTCAGCGGGGCGGCTAGACGGATGCATGTCACCCAGCCTACTGCCTCGATGCAACTCAAAGAGCTCGGTGAGAACATTGGAGAACCGCTATTCGAAGTGATCTCTAGAAAAGTTCATTTGACATACGCTGGCGAGCAATTAGCTAAATCAGCTCGTGCCATGTTTGATGAATGGCAAAGTTTTGAGCAAGAGATTGCGCTCATGAAGGGTCTCACCAAGGGGCGCTTAAAGGTAGCTGCCGTCAGTACCGCGAAATACTTTATTCCCCAGATGTTGGGCGATTTTTGTAAAACTCATCCGGATATTGAGATTGCCTTTGAGGTGCTCAATCGCGATGGCGTAGTTCAGCGCCTTGAAAACAATCAAGACGATCTTTACATCATGTCCATGCCGCCATCGCACCTAGACATTGACGATGAAATTTTCATGTCAAATCCGATTGCCATCATTGCTGCCAAAAATCACCCATTGAGCAAGAAAAAAAACGTTGAGCTTAAGGATCTAAAGCAAGAAAAATTTATCATGCGAGAACGTGGCTCTGGAACGCGTATGGCGGTTGATGCGTATTTTCGCAAGAAGCACTTTAGTCCTAACATTCGTCTTGAACTTGGAACGAATGAGGCAGTACGAAATTCGGTTGCGGCGAATCTTGGCATTGCTGCGCTGTCGATGCATTCCTTGGGGGATAGCCTAAATCGGGATATTAAGGTCTTAAACGTTCAAGACTTTCCATTGTCATCGAACTGGCATATTGTGAGTCTTCAGGGAAAAAAGTTATCGCCGCTGGCAGTCAGCTTTAAGGCTCATTTACTTGAACGTCTAACCACCAATGTAGACAATAGAAAATCTTAGTATTCATCGTTCAAGGATGTTTATTATCTAAGCTACCTATATTTCAACAGGTGAAACAAAAGCCTAGTTTTTATCCAAAGCCACCTCTGGGCAAAGTCGCTGTTACTTAATTAACTTATCAAAATCCCCGTCAATTGAATGGCGGGGTTTAGAAAGAACACGATCAATGCCAACTTATCTAAATGGGTAAGGGGCATATTAAGAGTCTGCTTACAATAGCCAAATTCAGATCAAGCACTGGGAGTGGTTATGGCTTCAAATGCACCAACTGTCGCAGAGTATGTAGTTAATCGCTTAGCAGATTTAGGAATTGACCGAGTCTTTGGCGTGCCAGGCGACTATTCCTTTCCATTCGATGATGCGATTGAATCTTGCGATCGGGTTGAGTGGATCGTCTGTGCCAATGAGCTTAATGCCGCCTATGCCGCCGATGGCTATGCCCGAATTCAGGGGGCTGCCATCTTATCAACCACCTATGGAGTAGGGGAGTTGAGTGCAATCAATGGTGTGATGGGAGCTAAGGCTCAGCGCTTGCCAATCTTTCATATTGTTGGGGCGCCTAGTACGCAAATCCAGCGTCAAGGATTGATTACCCACCACACCTTGGGGGATGGGGTGTATAACAACTTTCGCTATCTTTCAGAGGCAGCCTGTTGTGTATCCGCTTATCTCACACCAGATAATGCGATTGCCGAGATGGAGCGCGTGATTCGGGAAGCATTGCGTCTGAGTGCACCTGCATACATCACAGTACCGATGGATCTCGCCAAGATGCCGGTAATTGGTAAACCTGTCAAGGGAACACTATTAGCCAATATTGAGCGGGCCAGTAGCGACCCTGCCTCGCTAGAAGCGGCAATTGATTTCATCATCACCAAGATCGCGGCCAGCAAGACCATTGTGGCATTACCCACTCAACTGCTGGCACGCTATGGAACCATCTCAAGTGCAGTCGAGTTTTTAAATAAAAGCAAGATACCGTTTGCAACCTCACCTATGGATAAGGGCACTCTTTCAGAGGCGCATCCCAGCTATTTGGGTATCTACAATGGCGCGGGGTCCAGCCCCAGCCAAGTGAAAGAGATGGTGGAGGGGGCTGATCTGGTCCTCGATATCGGCGGGATCATTTTTGAAGACTTCAATACCACCTTCTGGTCCGATACCATCGCATCAGCCAAGCAACTCACCATTGGCGATCAGTTTGTGCGTATGGGCAGCACTATTTTTACAGGCGTTGCTATGGAGGATGTCTTACAAGGCGTGACCAAGAAGATCCAAGCCCGTCCCCAATCTAACCCCTTAAATCCTGCTACAACACCTGCCGTTACCAAACCATCTGATCCAACGACGTCTGCTAATTTTTATCCCCGTCTGCAGGGTTTATTAAAAAGCGGTGATGTCCTAGTTGTTGAAACCGGAACCTGCGTTCTTTACACCACGCCGATGCGCTTACCTGACGGAGTTGGTTTCCAGACCCAGACCTTGTGGGGCTCGATTGGATGGGCTACCCCCGCCGCCGAAGGGATTTGCATGGCCAATACCAAAGGCCGAACCATCTTGGTAACGGGTGATGGCTCCCATCAACTCACTGCCAATGAAATCGGGGTGATGGGACGCTATGGCATCAAGCCCATCATTTTTGTATTGAACAATGGCATCTATGGGGTTGAGAACGTATTAAGTGAGATTGGCCCATCATATGACAATCTGGCCCAATGGAACTACGCACAAATTCCCGGGGCGATGGGATGCAACACTTGGTTCACCGCCCGCGTGAGCACCGTGGCAGAGCTCGATGCCGCGATTGAGAAAGCCAATACCAGCGATTGCGCCTCGTATATCGAGGTCATGATTCCTGCTGCTGAGAGTCAGCCACTCCCAGAGGCAGTTCAAAACCAAATCTACAAAACTAATATTCCAGGAAGATCAGCATGACATCATCGAACCGTCGTCAATTTCTACAAAGCTCTGCACTCGGGGTGGCCGCATCTGTTACTGGAGGCTCAGCACTAGCGCAGACCAGTAATGCATGTAGCAAAGCCGTAGCCGAGGCGAAGGCGCAGGATGCTAAAAATATTCAGGCATCGACTGCGAACTGGAATGATGGACTAGCACATCCCATTCCATACAAGAACCCCCCGGGCAAAGGTAAAGATCGAGCACTCGTATTGGGTGGTGGCTCGGAGTACATGAGCTCATTCTTAGTAGGATACTTCCACGCCATGCTAACGAATGGTGTCAACTTGCGCTTAGCCGATATTGTGGTGGGCTCTTCAGCAGGCGCATTGCTGGGTAGTGCCTTATTAGGAGGGCGTCTTGATCTATTCTCCGCTGAATTTAATCTCTTAGCCGATTACCCCAAAATCATGGCCAAGTTTGTGCCAACGAATAAGTTCTCACCCAGTCAAGAGCGCGTCATGAAGATGGGTATTGAGGCCAAAGATGGTAATCCCGCCACCATCCAGGCGATTGGACATGCAGCGATGGCAGCTAAATCAATTCCCCAGGATAAGTTTGAGACCAATATCAAAGTATTTTTGGGCGATCTCAAAAAGATTCCGCCTAAGATGTACATCACCACGATTGATTGCTACACCGCCGAGCGTTTAGTGATTGCTCCGGATTCTGGTGTACCAGTTGCAACCGCGGTTGCTGCTAGCGCATCTGCCCCTGGGGTGACCGGCCCGACTTGGGTAAAAGATCGCGTCTGCATGGATGGCACGATTGGCTCCACTGAAACCCATTGCGATATCGTCGCTGGTTCGAGGCGCGCCTTGGTATTTGCCTTGGCCGATACGATTGCGCAAGAGAAGGCTGGTTTGCGCCTCAATCACCTACCCAATACCATTTTGCAAGAGGTGAAAGACTTGGAAGCTGGTGGTACCAAGACTAAATTGGTTGTGGTTGGCATGTTGCCTGGTCGAAAGACATTAAGCGTAGTGGATCCTGGCATCATGGCACCCGCGATTAAGTACGGCTACGATCGTGGCATGCAAGATCTCCCAGAAATGAAAAAGTTCTGGGCGTAATTAAGGATTATTAGTATTAAAGGAGTGCGCCGCGTGCCGCTACAGGCCAGATGGCTTCGACCCGATCTCCACGAATCGCAATTAACTCATCATAGAGATTGACGGTCGGGTCGCAATGCCCGGGAACCAAAAGTAGATAGTCGCCAAGGCCCAAGGTTGAATCTGGCGCAAGTTCTAGAACTCCATGCTCATCAGAGGCCTTCAAATATTTCGCATCGGTGCGCTTCCACACCACTGGCATCCCAGAGTCCACACTCGACGCTTTTAAGCCGGCATCGACCACTGCGCGATTATTTGAGGGATGGCTCAGCACAGCAGTCTTCACAAATAAGGCATGCTCAAAGGGTAGATCGCTAGGATCGCGTTGATTGGTCGCATAATCACGATCCATCAAGATGTAAGAACCCGCTTGTACTTCATTAAACAGTTTGGAGTGACTCTCGAGCATGACCGAGCCAGTACCTGCGCCCGAGATACGCTCCACCTGAATTCCCGCCCCCTCAATCGCCGCTTTGGCAGCGGCTGCTTTGGCACAGACTGCTGTAATGGCTTGTTGGCGCTCCTCAGGTAGTCGGTAGTGCTGGGCACTACCGTGATAACACTGCAGACCCATAAAGTTTAAGAAGGGCGCAGCATCGATTTGTTGAGCCATTGCGACCGCACGCTCAATCGATGCCACACCGCAGCGACCCATACCCACATCAATCTCAAGATAGATATCAATCAATACTTGACGCTCAGCGCTAGCACGTGCAAAAGCACTGATTTGATCTTCATGATCAACCAGCACACCAATGCGTGCCCGTGCAGCTAAGTCAAGGGCATGTGCTATTTTTTTCTCACCCACCACTTGATTGGTAATCAAGATATCCGATATACCCGCATCCACAAAGACCGCCGCCTCACTGACTTTCTGGCAGCAGATGCCCACTGCACCCATCTGAATCTGACGTAATGCAATTTCCGGGCATTTATGGCTCTTGGCGTGAGGGCGTAAGCGCACCCCAGCACTCGAGACTGCATCTTGCAAGCGCTTCATATTGCGCTCAAAGGCATCAAGATCTAGAACTAAAGCAGGGGTATCAATTTGATCAATGTGATCACCGACGCGTGCCGCTTTCCAGGGTGCCATGTCTCTCTATTCCGTATCGAATCGTATTTATTTAATCTTGTAACGCGCTACGAAAGTATTCTAGAGTAGATCATAAGCGCCAACCGATTACATCCTTATCTGTTTATATCAACCGCTGGGCAAACTTCTTTGTTAGTCGAATTTGTTTGCCACTCTTTGAAACACGCGCTATTCATATCTAGCGTTAATGGAACCGCTTGATCCCAGCGACGACTAGCAATCAAGCGCTCTTGGTCCATAAAGACTGTTTTGTTCACATGGGTTGTAAAGTTCACAAGATGGGCCATCTCTTGGTCTGGAGCAATATTGGGTGGGTAATATCCAACTTCCGGAGCAGATGAGTAGACCGCACTTTGACCAACTGCTCGTTGATCGCCGCTAATGAAGTTAGAAACTAAGGTATACGCTTGCGCATACTTGGCAATGTTGTACCACATGGACATTCCGCGATTACTCGCATCCTGAACAACGCCCTTAGGGATATCAACCACTGAGCCATATTCCTTTTGGTTATAACTGGTAGGTACCAAAATTAAGTCAGCACGATAAATACCGTACATTTGGGTGATCTCTGGAATGCGAACTTCATCATTAAGCATCACAGCGACATTACCAAAATTAGGAGTAGAGAAAACTGGTAGTTCATTTCCAGCACTTGCCCATACTTTTTCTGAATCGTTTAGATGAGACTTGCGGTAGATGCCAACTTGTTTACCGCTCCCATTAAATAAAATAGCAGTCTGAAAGTACTGATTACCCCTTTTTTCGGGCATTGAGAATAGGACATAGGTTTGATACTTCTTGGCTAAGCCAGCGGCGAGTTGATAGCTCTTACCATTGAGCTCCTCCGCATATTGAGCGACCGTATTTTTGTTAAGGGTAACAGGCCCTAAAAATGAATTAAAAGGGAGAACGGTGAGATTAAATACCCCAGTGCGTTGTTTTAAAAGTTGCTCAACCTTTTTAAAGTTAGCATCGACATCACCTGTTTTTGGTTCATACTGAACGAGGACAGCTGCAACTTGGCGTGATTGATAGGTCGCGTTGCCATCATCGGGATAGCGGTAATTATTGAGATCTTGATAAAGTTCTGGACGACGATGCTTTAGCCAATAGTTTTTTTGTTCACTTTGCTTGCTGAGGCTCAGCGTTGCATATACGGTTTGAGGCTTGGTCGGATTGGCTACTGTCGATAATGGCGCTGAAATCAAGCGTTTTCCTGTGTTATCCCAAATGGATGAGGATCCATCAAAGGTTACAAAAGCCATACCTGGAAGACCCTCTGAGCGCGTAGAATTTGTGGAAATTACATTGGTACCCATCCAGCTCACTGCTGTTGATATATTAGCCATGGTTGAGTGATTGGTGTAGCTCGCTGTGAAGATGCTGGGTATTTTGTTTGAGCCAATCGGTTGCGCCACGATATCAGCACCGCGCAATACTGGTAATAAAAGATTTTGAATATTAGTATCGTCAAAGCAAATCACTAGACCAATCTTGCCAATATCCGTTTTAAATACTGGAAAGCCGAGATTACCCGGTGAGGCAACCATACCCTCGCCAGTCGCTAAATTATTCTTGTGGTACTTACCAATATAGCCATTCGGTCCAATGAGAACCGCGGCGTTGTAGATCTTATTAGTAATGGGGTTCTTTTCATACATACCGACTACAACATAGGCATTAAATTGTTTGGTAACTTTTGAGATGGCTTCTGTTGTTTTGCCTGGAACGGTATCAGCGTATGGCATTAGTGCCTTAGTATCTTGATACAAAAAGCCAGTTGTAGCACCTTCAGGTAGAACCATCAACTTGGCACCATTTTTAGCGGCCACAGTTAATGCATCCACAATACCAGGTAAATTTGCTTCAAAGCCAGGCGACTTAGCTGCAAACTCTACAGCGGCTACTTTAATTTCCTTCGCACAAATAGTGAGGGGCATTAGAAGTGAAATAGCGAGGAGGGATTTAATGGATTTCATGATGGATTCAATAAAGTTGATATCAAAATAAATATTAATGGTGACAGCGGGTCAAAGCTTTTTTACCCATACATCTTCTTGCCAGCCACCCAGGTTTGTGAGGCTTTAATGGCACCGACTTTATCTGGGCTAGTGGTGAATGGGTCACCATCTAGGAGTGTGAGGTCAGCATCTTTGCCTACCTCTAGTGTGCCTAAGGAATCACCTAAACCAATTTGCCGTGCCGCATGCATGCTGATCGCACGCATCGCATGCTGGATATCGACTCGTTGATCAGCGCCGATCACAGAGTTATCGACAATACAACGGCGCATCAGCTGAATCTCCACATGTCGCATAGGATTAAGTGGCATACCAGCCGCTGGATTATCAGAATGCACCGTGTAATTGAGTTTTGCCTTAGCAGCTGCACCAAAGGGCACCATAAAATTAGCTCTGGGATTACCAAAAATCTGATCGCGGTAGGCATTGCCGTACAAATAAATGAAGTCGGTCATAAAACTGGGTTCATAACCGAGGCGCTTCATCCGATCGATCTGATCTTGCCTTGCCATTGTGGCGTGCTCAACGCGGATGAGGCCAGTAGATGGGTTAGCGCCGTATACGGCTTCTAATGCATTGAGGTATTGCTCAATGGCCGCATCACCTTGACAGTGTGCAAGCATGGTCCAACCAGCTGCTTTGGCATTCTTGCAGATCTCGACCATTTGCTCGGATTTATATCCTCCCGTCCCACGCCGATTGGTATTGAGATAAGGCTTGCTTTGCCATGCGGTCTCAGCTTGATTCGATCCATCGGACCAGACTTTCATGCCATAGAGCGAGAACCGACTATTCGGAATCATGCGGGCTTTGTGAGAGGGGCCTAAGCTCGCAAACGCCTTGCTATGTTCAACATCGACGCTGCTAAAGCTAGCACTTAGGCGAATCGGTAAGACATTAGATAGTTTGGCAAGACCCTCAATCCACTCCGGCTTCACAGTACCTGGCTCATGCAAGGCTGTAAAGCCGGCCGCTGCAGCCTTATTGGCATATGCGATTACTGCCTTTTCTAAAACCTCAGGGGTTGGTTTGGCAATCGCATGATCTAAAACTTTCATAAGGGCAGGTTGGTTATAAATCATGCCATTGAGCTTGCCATTGGCGCCGCGACCAAAAAATCCACCGCCTGGCAGGGGGCCGATATTTTCTGTTACCCCAGCTTTGGAAAAAGCTAAGCTATTGGCTGCACCTACGTGCCCGTTGACGTAGATGATGTAGATGGGATGGGTTTTAGAGATAGCATCCAGTTCTGTGAGAGACCAATCGCCACCTTGGAGCAAGTTATCGTAGAAGCCAAACACCAGCCATTGACCAGCGGGTGTATTGGCTACTCTCGATTTGATCATGGCAGCGACATCGGCCTTGGTCTTGTATTGGGCAAAGCCGGCATTGATGAGGAGTAGATCAAAGAGACTACTAAGAACCGTGTGATTATGCGGATCAATTAATCCCGGCACTAGGGTGCGGCCCTGAAGATCGACAACCGTAGTGGATGCACTTGCAGTGCGCATCACATCGGCAACAGATCCTAAACTCCTGATTTTGCCGCCACTAATGGCCAGCGCCTCAACCCGTTTGTTATCACCAGCGATTGGATAAATGGGACCATTACGAAAAATGACCTCAATGGGTTGATTACTTTGAGCTACTGAGGACGCAGCATAAGTTGCAGCGCTTGAGGCGAGTAGGGCGCTGGAGTACTTTAAGAATTGGCGTCGGTCACCTGAAATGCCTGAGGTGAGATGTTCGGAGATGACTGTGGAAATACACCATTGGCACATACATATAACCTTTACTAATAGAGTGTGTTCGATAAAACTTGAAAAAAATTTTTGACTATTTTTTTGTCTAATATAATTTACAAATTTAATCCATCATTAAAAAACATGATCTTTATGAAATCAACCTCTTTCAATCTTTTTCGTCACCCCTTACATGCAATGTTGGCAACCATCTGCCTCCTGGGGTTCGGTACAGCATCCGCCAATACCGACAATCCGATTCCTGCCGTTGCTGATCAATGGCGCTTTGAGGTAACCCCTTATCTATGGGCGCCAGGAATCAAAGGCACGATGGGTTTTGATAATGGTCTAGCCCGATCAGCAGACTTCAGCTCAAGTAATGTTCTAAGTAATCTAAAGTCTGGCGGCATGATTGCTGCCGAAGCGCATTATGGCAGGTGGGGAATCATGGGTGATTTGGTATCTGCGACGCTTCAAAACTCGGGATCAGTTCCTGTGATGACCCCAGAGGGCGCTGCTAGGGTGGCAGACAAAATTACTCTGCAGCAAACCATTTTGACCGGTGCAGCAACATATACCTTTGCCAACACCAAAAATGCCTACGTGGATGGATTGTTGGGTGTTCGCGCCATTGATGTGACTGCAACCTTAAATGGTATCCTAGACGGAACTTCATTTCAGAGGACCATCTCAAAATCTACGTCGACTGTGGACCCGATCATTGGTGCCAAAGGGCGCTATCGCATCGCTGACTCGAGCTGGTATGTCCCGTTCTATGGTGATATCGGTAGCGGCGGAGGCACGACGAATATTACCTGGCAAGCGATGGTGGGGGTGGGTAAGTCATTTGGCAAATTGATTGATGCCTCATTAACTTATCGCGCCTTGTACTACGACATGAAAGCCGGTGGTGTATTGCAAAAGACCACCATGCAGGGTCCTCAAATTGCTGTCACGTTTAAATTCTGATTCATTGTTTTATGAAGCCCATAAAAATTATTAGCGCCACGTTTCTGGCTATCGGCTTAACCGGCACGGCAATTGCCCAGCAAGCTGCACCGAGTGCCCCTGCTGCTCCAAGCGGAGGGATTGATAAGGTTGAGATTGCTAAAAAACTAGCCAATCCAATTGCCAATATGATTTCTGTGCCATTTCAGTATGAGTACAGTCGGGGAGTGGGCGCGAACCAAGCGGGCTCTGAGCAAACTTTACTATTTCAGCCGGTCATGCCTTTTGATCTAGGCGGAGGCGATACGTTTATTGTGCGACCCATCGTCGCTGGTGTACGTGAGGTGAGTGTGCAAGGTCCCACGGGGTCACCATTTTCTGGATACGGTATCGCCAGCGTGACCGTGGAATCCTTTTATGCACCAAACACAAACTCTTCATGGATTTGGGGCGTTGGTCCTTACCTAGTCTCGCCATCGGGTAATAGCGGTAAGTTTGGCTCTCAGCAAACGGGTGCGGGTGTTACTGGGGTAGTGCTGAATCGCAAGGGTCCATGGACCTACGGCTTACTTGGCTACCAATCTTGGGAGGTGGGTGGCAATCCTGCCTTTGGTACTCAAAATAACCTCTATGGGCAACCCTTTGTAGCCTACACCACCAAAGACGCGTGGACCTTCACAACCAATATGGAAGCACTTTATAACTACGACACCCGTCGTACCTCCAATCCGCTCTATGCTGGGGTCTCGAAGGTAACTGTGATTGGAGGTCTACCGTTCTCGTTTAGTGCTGGCCCCATGTATTACGTCAGCAATACCCCAGGTGGCCCATCCGGTTGGGGTGCTAGAGCAACGGTGACCCTGATTGTTTTGAAGTAATTCTTCTCATTTACACCTAGCGCAATTATTTCTTAGGGTTTTGTATGAATAAACTATTTTCAGTTCTGGCAGTCAGTGCCTTATTGAGTATTTCTGTATCCGTGGCGCACGCTAATCCACCGATGCTACCGTTTTATGCCGATGTCATCAAAATGAAACCCGAAGGTAAGTTGGGTCAGGTCATCAAACAAGAAAAGATTGAGACTTCGGTTAAGGGTGCACAGGCCTGGAAGATTGCTTATATTTCATCGGACGTGGGTGGACGTACTACTATCTCCACCGGTTTGGTGGTAGCTCCGGTCGCTGCTGCTCCCAAAGAAGGTCGTCCCGTATTAGCCTGGGCGCATGGTACGACTGGTACTGCGCAAAATTGTGGGCCCTCACAGGTAATCAACCCCGCAGCCCCGCTGAATCAGTATTTTTTGGTTGGCGGTAATTCATGGACAGACTATGGCATTCCCAACCTTGAAGAATTTATTAAAGAGGGTTATGTGGTTGTAGCGACTGATTATCAGGGTCTTGGCGGAGGTGGTAAACATCAATACGCAGTGGCTGGCACTAATGGTCGTGATTTAATTAACTCAGCGCGCGCCGCCATTTCCATGAAAGATACAGGCGCAAGTAAGCGCACTATTTTCTACGGCTGGTCTCAAGGTGGAGGCGCTACGATTGCAGCCGCAAGCTTGGGGAATTATTTAAGCCAGAAGGGTAGTGTTGCTGATGATTTGCAAGTGCTTGGTTTTGTTGCGATGGCACCCGAGGATGCTGGGGTGATGATCCAAAATGCAAACAAAGATCAAGCAACCGCTGATAAAGCTTTAAACGGACTAATTAAGCTCTTCTCTGACAATGTATTCAATTTCTCGCATTTTGCGATGACGATGTGGGGTACCCAAGCGGCATACCCCAATCTCAAGCTGACCGACTTATTTACTGATCAGGGTGCAAAAGTAATTGATCAAGTGCTGTTGAATAAGTGCATGCATGTGGTTGCGGATACGTTTAATTACGCCTACGGCGCCGATTTCAAATCGCTTCTTCGAGATAAGCCCATTAATTCGATCGCATGGGTAAAAGCCTTGATCGACGGTAGCGTTCCCCCGGTAAAGCCGGTTGCACCGGTTGTCATTTATTGGGGAACAAAAGATACCGCGGTGCCACCGATCATGCATGAGCTTTATCAGAAACAAATGTGTGCCATGGGTGCCAATATCGAGCGGATTCAATTACCAGGACAACAAACCCATTTCTCAACTCCCGGAGTATCTGCTCCTATGTATTTGCAATGGGTGAAGGACCGGGTCGCAGGCAAGTCTTTGGGAAATGGCTGTCCCAAAAGTTAACTAATCGCGAGGATTGCAACCAAACCCTCATCAATAATGATGGGGGTTTTCTTTTTGATTTCTGCGCCTGTGGTTTTTATAGGGTGCGGTCTCTTGGGTTGCTATCATTCTATTGACTAATTCAATTCTTAAACTCACCGTTCAATTAACCACACTATGCAACGTCGAACCTTCCTAAAAATTTCTTCCCTAGCGACCCCTGCACTTGCGAGTCCTTCCTATTTATCTACTGCTCATGCACAGGGCTTAGCAAAAAGAGCTGAACAGATCTCAGAGAAGATCTTTGGTAACGATGGTTTGTCAATTCCAATTGCTACGACACCTAAGGTTTCACTACTTGCCAAAGGCTTGGATCGTACGATGGTATTGGGTGGCGGTGGGGAGTATTACATTGCCTGGTATTGCGGATTCTTTCACGGCTTAATGGAAGCTGGCCTTGATATGGCAGGTCTGCCGCAGATGGTGGTGGGAACCTCGGCTGGTTCCTACATGGGCTCATCGCTGTTGTCAGGGCACTTCAAACGCTTACGCTCTGAAATGGATTTCTTTGGTGAATTTCCGAAGATTTTTGCCAAACTTGCGCCAACGACTAACCCCAACGCAAGTCAGCTCAGAGCGATGGAAATCAATATGAGTGCAACCGATGGCAGCATTGAAACAAGGCAAGTCATTGGACGAGCTGCACTGGCAGCCGATAACCGTTTGAATGGTTCGCGTGTAGAGGCACTAGCTGCGTTACTGACGGGCGATAGTAAAACAGATTGGCCAACACCCAAAATGTTCACATCATCGATTGATTGCTATACCGGTGAACGGCTAATTGTTGGTCAAGCTAGTGCTCGAAAGAATAAGATTGCATTGGCTCATGCCGTGGCAGCGAGTAGCTCGCTCCCCGGAATCGTGGGACCCACCTTACTCGGCCAGCGTTACGGTATGGATGGTGGAATGTGCTCCAATCCAGCCCATGTTGATGTAGTGGCCGGATCAAAACGTGCTCTAGTGATTACTCTTACCGATGGTGTAACAGGCCCCATTCTGACAAAGATTCCGCATCCGATGGCACAAAACATCAAAGATATTGAGAGTGTTGGCACCATAGTGAAATGGATTGTGGCGGGAGCGCCAGATGGGATAAACCTAACGGACCCTCGTCAAATTCAACCCGCTCTGCGAGCTGGCTATGAGCGGTCCAAGAGAGAGGCTGCTCAAATTAAGGCCTTTTGGGCCTGAGGTAATCAAAAAATGTACCTAAGAATTGCTTGAGGGGCGAAGGGATTTTGCAGAGTCAGATGCCAAGTTAGCCAGCTTGACTGCTTCAGCTGCCGCTTCAGCTGCACGCTTTGTTGCCGATGCTGCCTCAGCCGATGCCTGAAGCGATGAAGCCTCTGCTTGATGGGCAACTGCTGCAGCCGCCGCTGCTGCTGCCGAGGATGCTGCAGCGGCTGCTTGAATAGCCGCCTCCGCTGAGAACTTGGCAGCCTCGGCCGCCGCTTCAGCCGCAGCAATGACCGATTGACTGGCTGCCTCTCTAGCGGCATTGGCACAGCGCTCGGTCGCGCCTTTGGCATGTTCGGCTGCTAAGCAAGCTTTCTTGGCAGCTTCAGCAGCACTGCTGGTTAGTTCTTTCAGAGAGGCAAGTGCTTTGGTATAGCGCTCATTAACGATCATGTAGCCTTTGCGCAGGTTAATGATCTCAGTCTCATGTGCCACTAATTTGGCATAGATTTTTTCAATATCGTCGTTCATTATTTCGCTACCATTCCTAAAAAGGGAATATCAGTTCAGCCATAAAGTAGCGGTAAAAATAATTGGGGCCCAAAAAGCCCGCTGATTTACCATATCCTGCTTTTGTTCGTAAGAATACATCATTCGCATTGACAGGGCTCGTGAGCGCTAACTCATAGAGTTGTGTAGTTGTACTGGGGCCTTGATCAATGCTTTGCTGCCCTACACCAGCAGTGCCATTGATCATCCAGCCTTGGACACGCTGACGCATCCCCAGGGCCACCATGGATTCGTTATAACTATCTGGGTTGAAGTAGTTGTTCGCGACATTGGTATTGGTATCGCGATACTGGCGGTAGCGCAACTGGGCCGTAATGCCATAATCGGGAATCAGATCGTAAATGATTCTGGCACGCAGGGTGGGGCGGGTATTGGTGTCTGAGAAGTAGAGATTGCCCCCGAACAATACAATGCTTAGCCGCTCCATGACTTGCTGTTCAATGCTAATTCCGCCCATGGTGTAGTAAATACCATTAATCAGAGAGTTTTGGGTTTCTACTCGATCCCGAAACACCATAATCTCTGCGCGCGTAGTGTCAGTCAGCATGGTGGAGTAATTACTGTCAGTCGTCAGCAATTTATAGCCGCCCTCCAAGTTGTAGCCAAGATTAAGGTTATAACCGAGGCCGTTGCGTGGATTAATTTTCTTGGTTACTAACGTATATTGCTCAGCGGTGGAGTTCCAATTACTTTGACTAAAGTAATTGTGTTGGTATTGCAGTCCAGTGTAGTTATCGGCATTCTGATATAGAGGATAGATGCTAGCTTTGTACTTATGAGTTAAAAAGCCCTCACTATCGGACGATACATACACTTCTGGAATTGATATGGCATGTTTTGGCTTGAGAGTTGCATCTTGAGCGCCAACCTGCGTTGTTAGGAGCAATAGGATGAATCCGCCAAGCAGTCTGATCATTTGGTGCCCCAGTGCTTACGAAGATTAAAAATCTCGCTGACATATCCCCAAACACAGGCCGGTTGCAACACCATGCCATAGGCCAAAACATAGAAAATGAAACCAAGATAGTTTTTTCGGATATGAAGATTTTCTTGAACAAACATGGCTTTACTACGGTTATACATCACAATATTGAGTAGAAATGCCATCGGAATTAGGGCAATGGTCATTGGGCCCACGATCCAGTAAATACCGAAGCCAGCAAGGATTAGTCCGGGAATAAAGCCAAAGGTGTAGGCCACATCAATGATTGGGAAGAGGGTGTTCCACCAAATGTAAAGGGTGCTTTTTTGAGCCTTAAAAAGAATGGGCCAATTTTCTTTAAAGGACTCAATCAAACCTCGCGACCAGCGTCGACGTTGATTTACAAATTTCATTAACGTATTTGGGCAGGTTGTGAATGCGCAGGCATTCTCAGCGTGACCTACTCGATAGCCCGCTAGCAGTATTTTCCAGGTCAGCACAATATCTTCACCCACCTTATTTGGCCAGCCCCCAAGGGTCTCAACAGTCTTGCGGTCATAGAGTGAAAAAGCGCCCTGTGCGACTAAGGTTCCCTGAAATAGTGACTGAACCCGCTTTATCGAAGCGATCCCTAAAAAGTAATCCCATTCCTGTGCTTTAGTAATCCAGTTCTCCCGTGAATTCCGAATCAAGATTTCGCCAGCAACTGCGCGAGTGTTGCTAGGATCCGACAAGTAGCGTCCCACGAGGTGACGCAATGCATCTTTTAATAAGTAGGAGTCTGCATCAATTGTGATCACAATATCTGTCGTGCATTCCTTTAGCCCACGATTGAGCGCATTGGCTTTCCCCCCATTTTTTTGTAAATCAATCAACTGGAGCTGGGGATGATCGGGCATAAACCGACTCACGATAGTAGCCGTATCATCTCGGGAGCCATCATTAATCACAATGACATGGACCGCATTGGGATAGTCCTCTTGAAAAATACTATTCAGTGTCGTTGCAATGTCAGAAGCCTCGTTATAGACTGCAATCAAAATCGTAATGGGAGGGTAGTGCTGTTCCTGTAAGATAGGTGGGCGCTTATCAAACAGCAAGGAGCTAACCACAAACGCATTCATGTAGCCCGGAATAATGGCAATAAATGAGATAAAGAAAATAGCGAGTGGCCAGCCAATAACCTGAGAAAGATCTTGGTACCACGGTAGTGATAACCAAATCGAGATTACCATCCAGGCAAGTGCCGCCATGAGGCAGATCACGTATTTGGCTTTGATTGTTTGATAAGCCATGAATTCAGGTTAACACGCTGCTCTGGATCATTATACAAGAGCCTGACTTAATTACGCATGTATGGCGATTTTGATTGACTTATCCATCGAAATTAGTAGTTTCCAGCGTATCATTGAACTTTAATCCAATGAATAGGTAGTCAAGCGTTGGAAAGTCTTAATGATCTGCAGAAGCAAAACTGGGCGCTACTTGCGTACGCGAAGGCATCCTCTGCTTTAGTTCGCTCGAACAACCGGGATGAGCTCATCGAAGGTGTTTGTAACGCAATCGTTAATCAATCACCTTATATACTGGCTTGGGTTGGTCTGGCTATGCATGACGATCTAAAAACCGTTCAGGTAATCGGTACGCATGGCGCAGCAGCAGATTACGCCAAGGGAATTGATGTGAAATGGTCGCCTGACACATCAGCAGGACAGGGACCCACCGGTCTTTGTATTCAAACCAGTTTGCCTGTTTTGATTGCGGATTCTGAGAATGACCCTCGCTTTTTACCTTGGCGAGAGCGCTCTAAACTATATGGCATTCGCTCAGTGATTGCTGTTCCAATTAAAAACCATGAACCCCAAGCAATTGGTGCGCTTACGGTCTATGCCAATCTGCCAAATGCGTTTAGTGAGATTGAGGTTCAATTATTTGCGAGTTTGGCTAAAGAGATTGGCTTTGGACTCGCGGCTATTGAAAAGCAACGCCTGCTTGATGAAGAAATCACCAAGCGCGAACAATTAAATACTCAATTAGTTGATTCCTTAAATGCAACCATTGAGGCAATCTCAAAAACAATGGAATGGCGAGACCCCTATACAGCAGGACATCAAAAAAAGGTCGCCTTACTATCCCAAGCAATTGCAAGAAAATTGGGTTGGGGGGAAAAGAGAATAAAAGGACTATATCTTGCTGCACTAGTTCATGATATCGGGAAGATTGCTACGCCTGCCGAAATTTTAACAAAGCCCTCAATGCTCACTGAGATAGAGATGACTTTAATCAAAGAGCATCCAAAGACCGGATACAACATACTCAAAGATATTCCATTTACATGGCCGATTGCACAAGCGGTTTATCAGCACCATGAGCGCCTTGACGGAAGTGGCTACCCTAATAAATTATCTGGAGACTCAATTATCCCGGAGGCGAAAATATTAGCTGTTGCTGACACGATTGAGGCGATATCCTCTCATCGACCATATCGTCCTGGTTTAGGATTGGAAAAAGCAATCCTTCAAGTTAAGGCTGAGGCGGGTAAAACTTTAGATCCGGCTATCTGTGAGGCGGCATGCCAACTGCTTGAACAAGATGAATTTCAAAAAATAATGGCATCAACCGAATGACACATAACATCGTCGTAAGTTTGTATGTCATATCTTTATTGTTTCAGATAATAGCGGTTTATTTTTCTTTTCAGCTTTTTCGCAAAGCAACCATTTACCGAATCCCCTGTTTATTTTTAATATTGGGATTTTTGATGATGGCGTTAACACGAATACATCCTTTGGTGTCGCCTTTGGAAGGTAAGATTTTTAATGAGATTGATGCGATAAAGGCAGTAGTAATTTCAGGGCTCATTATGATCGGCATGTATTACATGATTCGGATCTATACATCACTGGAAGATCAAGGTCATATTTTCGAGCTCGATGCCAAAACAGATGCTATGACAGGTGCCTTAAGACGCCAAGAAACCTTTCATCGCTTGGAGCAAGAGATCAGTCGTAGTTTTCGTAATCACCAGCCATTAGCGCTCGTCATGATTGATATTGATCACTTCAAGTTTGTGAATGATCGCTATGGGCATTTGGTAGGAGATGTTGTGCTAAAAAATTTAGTCGCTTTCTATCAAGAGGGATTGCGTGATATTGATATCTTAGGCCGGGTTGGCGGTGAGGAGTTTTTGGTAATCCTGCCAGCTACCAATGAAGCTGATGCTCTTGAAATTACTGAGCGTCTTCGCAAAGCATTACAGGATCATGTTGTAGCACGCGTCAATCATGAGCCCATTAAGATTACGACTAGTAGTGGAATTTCAATTTTCAATCCTGAACAAGAGCTGGATTTAATCCACAAGGACTTAGCAAATAAATATTTTCAGCAAGCTGATTTAGCAATGTATCAGGCTAAGCAGAGAGGGCGAAACCAAAGCGTAGTTTGGTCGGACTCTGAAAGCGCTTAGTTTTATAGCAAATAAGTGATATTACTACTTTAAATAATCTTACATTGTGATAAAAATATCGCTAATTTCACCGTGAAATTATTTCAGAAAAATCATACTAGGAAGAATCAATGACCTTATTTCGAAAAATACTCACCATTGCTCTAATAAGCTTTGCCTCTTTATCCTTTGCGAAAGGCAATGCTGACACCATTTTTTATGGCGGCCCGATTGTGACCGTCAATCAGAAAAATGAAGAAGTTCAAGCCTTGGCCGTTCAGGGTGGCAAGATCGTGGCGGTGGGCAACAAAGATGCGGTCATGAAAGATTGGCAATCCAAAACGACGCAGTTGGTGGATCTCAAAGGCCAAACCTTAATGCCCGGATTTGTGGAGCCTCATGTGCACATCATTGTGACCTCGGTCTTTGAGGGCTTGGGACTAAATCTCAGTAATTTCAACTTACCATATGACACCAAAGAGACCTTAATCGCCAAAATGAAGGCGCATCTGAAAAATGTGCCCAAGGGTGGTTGGCTATTTGGTTTTGGTGTCGATCCATCGCGAACTTCTCCATTCATGGCCGAGCTCACCGCAGATGATCTCGACAAGGTCTCCAAAGATGTACCCATCTTTATCGTCAATCAATCAGGTCATATTGGCTACGTAAACCGCAAGGCCTTTGAACTTGCTGGCATTACTGATAAAACCCCAAACCCGAAGGGTGGCGGTATCTTTGTGAAAGATGCGAATGGCAAATTGACCGGTAAGTTGGTCGAACCACCATCGTACTTGCCATTCATGGCCAAAATGCCTAACCCTTCGGAGGCCGAGTTGACAGCGGCAATCTTGGCAACGATGCGCAAGATAGCTTCGGTTGGCGTGACCACCGCCTCGGAGATGAGCGTGGGCGGTAATTTTGGGGTTGATCAAGAAATCGCCATTTATAAAGGTCTTTTTGCCAAGAATCTGTCACCGATTCGAGTCCGGGGTTATTTGTTTAGTGAGGCAATGCCACCTGGATACAAAACCATTAAGCCGAATGATGGTGATGATCGTTTGCGCTTTATCGGTATCAAATACATCTCGGATGGCTCAACCCAAGGTTTAACCGCCGCGCTGCGCGAGCCCTATACCTATCCGAAGGGAAGTTCTTGGAGTGGGGCACTGAACTTTAAGGATGACGAAATCTACCAATCGATGAAGTCTTACTTTGATCAAGGTTGGCAAATCTCAACCCATTCCAATGGTGATAAAGCAATCGATCAAACGCTCAAAAGCTATACCAAACTGCTCTCTGGTAATTCTAAGCCACAAGATCGACGCTTACGCATCGAGCACTTTACGGTGAACCATCCTGAACAGGTCAAGCAAACCGTGAAACTTGGGGTTATTCCAAGCTTCACCATTGGTCATGTGGATTATTGGGGTTCGGCTTTTTATAACCAGCTTATTGGTGCAGATCGAGCCAAACGTATTGACCCGGCCGGTGAGATCAAGCGGGCTGGCGGCAAGTTCACCTTGCATAGTGATACCCCAGTCTCCAATGTGGGACCACTGAACTACATTACTGAATCGGTTACCCGTATGTGGCAATTACCACCGAGTAAAGCATTGGGTCCTGATCAAGCTATTTCAGTTGATGATGCAATTCGAGCAATCACCATTGACGCTGCCTACCAGATCTTTGCTGATCAATTAGTTGGTAGCCTAGAAGTTGGTAAGCAAGCCGATTTGGTAATTCTGGAAAAGAACCCACGCAAAACCAAGCCTGAAGAGATTCGTAATATTAAGGTCATGTCGACCTGGATCGATGGCAAGCAGGTCAGTTTGAAGTAATTACTGAAGGATCGAGTTCATGAAGAAAGCCGCATTCTCTTTAATCATGCTTGCAGCCATTGGTACGGCATACGCTCAAGAATCAAGAACTGATCGTGAGATTGATGAGCGCTTTGCAGCTGCTGATAAAAATAAGGATGGCAAGTTGACCTTAGAGGAAGCAAAAGCCGGCATGCCAAGAGTGGCAGCTAACTTCCAACGTATTGATACCCAGAAGAAGGGCTATGTAACCGCCGCAGAAATTAAGGCAATGGCTGATCGTTAATTTTTTGGGTGAGTAGCCAACATCTTTTTTGATTCTTCAGTGCAATTAGCCAGCTAACGGAGGCACCCTGGTGGGCAGCTCTACAATATCGGCTTTCCATCAAGCCTTGAAAGTTGAGCATGTCTGTACCCGATGAACTATCTAAAAATACCCTAGGTAGTTCTGAATCCATCATTATGGGTATTGCAGGAACTGCCCCCGCATTTAGTGTGGCGGTAACCACTGCAGCGATTGTTTCTTCGGTAGGGGAGCTTTCGGTTGGTAGCGTGCTATTTTGCGGGCTCATTATGTTTGGCATTGTCTTAGCCTTCATGAACCTAAGCAAAATTACTGCTAATGCGGGTGCTGCTTATGCATGGGTGGGCCACGTATTTGGACCCAATTGGGGATTTTTTACTGGTTGGGGTCTTTTGGTGGCTTCGGTATGCTTTATGGTGTCGGCAACGATTCCAGCCGCTAGCTCCACACTGTTATTAATTGCGCCAAGCTATGTTGAGAATACCCATGCCATTGCAGCTGTTGCAGCGATTTGGCTGACACTAATTACACTTCTGGTGGCTAGGGGAATCAAGCACTCCAGCTATGTACAAATTAGCTTCACAATCATTGAGGCAACTATTTTGATTGCCATTATTGTTGGCGCATTTATTCAATACTGGGATGCCCCGGTGCGCATACCAACGTTGCAGTGGATTTCGCCATTGTCATTCTCTCCAGGACTATTCGCGACAGGTGCTTTAATCGCAATTTTCTTCTTCTGGGGATGGGATGTCACGATGAACCTAAGTGAGGAGAGTAAATCGAGTCAGGGTCATGCATCTGGTGCGGCAAGTACCGGTGCCTTTTGGTCTGTGATCAACATGATTCTCTTTTTCTCGATCATGATGGTAGTGGTCTTGATTGTATTGACGGATGATGAGATTTCAAGTGCCAATACTAATGTCTTATTCGCAGTTGCAAGCAAGCTATTTCCGGAACCATGGAACTATCTTGCTGTCTTTTGTACGATTTTGAGTACAGTTGGAACAATCGAAACCCAAATTCTGCAATTTAGTCGGAGTTTATTCTCGATGTCGCGGGATGGCATGATGCATCCGTCCTATTCAAAAATTCATCCAGAGTGGCAAACGCCATGGATTGCAACCCTGGCAATCTGGGTTTTAGGACTTTTGCTGTTATTTACTTCATCGTATATGCCGACCGTGAAATCGATTCTCTCAAGCTCCATCATGGCGATTGGATTTCAAATTTGTTTCTATATGAGTCTTGCGGGTTTTGCATGTGCTTGGTACTACCGCTCTCAATTATCCAATGGGCCAAGTCATGCAATTGGCTATGTCATTTGGCCATTTCTATCAGCATTATTCATGGTCTTTATTGCGATCTACAGTGCCCAAACTTTTGATTTTCTGACTAATCTCATTGGCTTAGGTGGTCTTGCTCTTGGTTTTATTCCTCTGTATCTCAATCGAATCCGCAATCGTCAACGCAGTTTATCTAACTAATAATCCATTGAGATAATTGAAGGATCAACCCCAGTATCGATGGTTTGGTAACCAACACAATTTTTACTTCAATGCTATTGTTATCACTCTGTCTACAAGAGTGATTTGTCATGAGTTATCAGCTCGTTTGGTTTAAGCGTGATCTGCGTTGGGAGGATCATGCCGCCTTAGCACATGCTGCAAAGCGCGGACCGATACGCTGTATTTATGTGATTGAGCCGAGCCTCTGGCAGCAGCCCGATATGGCTTTAGGGCATTTTGGGTTTATTGCCGAGTCGCTAAGGGATCTCGATGCAGAACTCCATAAACATGGTGGTGGCTTGGAGGTGTTTACGGGAGAGATGCTTGAGGTTTTGGAGCGCTTGTGGAAATCCCAGCCTTTTGCTGCAATCCATTCGCATGAGGAGACCGGTAATCAATGGACGTATGATCGAGATCGATCCGTGTCGCATTGGTGCGCAGATCATCAGATTGCGTGGCATGAGTATCCGCAGTTTGGAGTGGTGCGACGCCTAAAGAATCGTAATGCCTGGCAGTCGGCTTGGGAGCGTCATATGGCTAGCCCGCCAGAAAAAACTCCAACACTTTCATTCTGGAATCCCGCGATACCATCTTTGTCAGCAATCAATCCCCCATCACATCTTCGGCACGACCCACCACGGCGTCAGCGAGGAGGGCGTAGTCTTGCACTCAAGACCTTAGATGATTTTTTGACCATTCGCAGTCAAGGCTATCGAGGTGGAATCTCATCGCCATTAACGTCCCCGCAAGCATGCTCTCGTATCTCGACCTATCTTACCTATGGTTGTCTGAGTATGCGTGAGGTGGTGAGTCGCACCCGCGCCAGAATCACGGAAGAGGGGATTGCAGCAAGGCAAAAGGCGGGCTTACGAGCGTTTCTGAGTCGACTGTATTGGCACTGCCATTTCATTCAAAAGCTCGAGAGTGAGCCCGAGATTGAGTGGCGCAATATGCACCGCGGCTACGATGGTTTGCGTGAGAATGACTTTCATCACGAGCACTTTGAGGCATTGAAGGCGGCACAAACCGGTTGGCCGATGGTCGATGCTTGTGTAGTGATGCTGCGCGAGACCGGTTGGCTCAACTTTCGGATGCGCGCGATGTTAGTCTCAGTCGCGGCTTACCCGCTATGGCTGCATTGGCGCCCCGTAGGCGAATGGTTGGCTACCCAGTTTTTGGATTACGAACCTGGGATTCATTGGAGTCAACTGCAAATGCAATCCGGCACCACTGGAATCAATACCACGCGGGTCTATAACCCGATTAAGCAAGCGATGGATCATGATCCCACTGGGGAGTTTGTGCGCACTTGGTTACCAGCGATGCGCAAAGTGCCCAATACCTATCTCTATGAGCCCTGGAATATGCCCCAAGCTCTGCAAGAGCAACTTGGCATTCGGGTGGGGGTTGAGATTCCGCTACCGATTGTGGATTTGGCGATTGCTACCAAAGAAGCCAAGTCACGCCTGTATGGGCGCCGCCAGCAGGCTGAAGTCAGAATTGCCAAGCAGGCAGTACTAGAAAAGCACGGCTCTCGCAAAACGATGCATCGGACCAGGGCAAAGACCGCTCCCGCAAAGGCACAACTGGGCTTTGACTTCTAATGATCCGCTCCAAATAGTATGGTTGAAAGTGAGGGCGATGAACCCTCTGCATAAAAAAGTGGATTTTGGTATGCTGGATTCATCTTTTTGAAAGCCATCCATGAAATTGATCCCAATCCTCGCCACTGTCTTGAGTAGCTTGTTGCTTGTCACGTCTAGCCCAAGTCTAGCTACGGTTAGCAGCGACCCGATCGCTAAAAGCTGTATTAATCAGCAGCTACGTAATCATCAAAACGTCAAGAACAGAAGCCTCGAGGCCAGTGACTTTAGTAACTACTGTACCTGTGTCGCGCGGGTTGTGCGCAATTTAGCCAATGATCAACAATTGAGTGAGCTTAATTCATTGACTAATCAAACCAAGCCCGAGTGGCTCAAAGCGATCGAGCGTAACGCTCAAAAACAGTGCATGGTAGATCCCAGCGCTAAGCTACAGTCAACTTAAAGTATTTCATCGTGGGTTGTTCAATCTATTGGTTTAGAGCAGACCTACGTCTTCTTGATAACCCCCAGTTTGTAAACGCCTGCCAGAACTCTCAAAACCTCTTACCGATTTTTATACTCCCCCCGCAAGAGCAAACACCTTGGGGATTTCAACGAATCAGTAAAGGACGCCTTGCATGGCTGCACCAGAACCTTCGTGACTTAAGAAACTCACTAGAAGAGAAGGGCTCTACGCTATTGGTTCTAGAGGGCGCGCCAAACGATGTATTACCAGCACTTTACAAAGAGATTGGTGCTGATGCGCTTTATTGCGAAGTGATCGCCGCTCCTGAAGAAGAGCACGATGTTTTAGAATTGCAAAGAGCAGGACTAAATATACACACCCAATGGCAATCGACGATGCTCGATCCTCAAACCCTGGGTATGGATATTGGTGAGCTACCGGATGTCTTTACTAACTTCCGGCAGTGGGTTGAAAAGCGTCGCCTCAAGTTTGCCAAGCCAGTAACGATCCCTCAAACGATTCCACCACTGCCATCCAGGTTGCCACCCCAGGATCAAATTCAAGAGAGTGCCGTCACGCTCTTTGTGAATGGTGGTGAGTCCCATGCTCTAAGGCATCTCGAACAATATTGCGAGCGACGCTTACCTGATACCTATAAAGAGACCCGTAATGCCTTAAGTCAATTTGATTCATCGAGTAAGTTCTCGCCTTGGTTGGTGGTCGGATCGATCTCTGCGCGCACGATTGCTGGGCGGATTCATCAATATGAAGAACAATACGGGGCTAATGATGGCACTTATTGGCTTTGGTTTGAGCTGCTCTGGCGTGATTACTTTCGCTTTCTGATGCTTAAATACGGTAAACGCTTGTTTAGGCCTATGGGATTGAGTCAACGTGCACCCAACACCTTTGACCCCGAATGCTTTCATCAGTGGTCTACCGGTACTACCGGTGTTGATCTCATCGATGCGGGTATGCGGGAGCTGGCTGAGACGGGTTTTCTATCGAATCGCATGCGCCAAATTGTGGCGAGTCACTGGATCTATGCCATGAGCGGTAATTGGCAGGCGGGGGCAGCCTGGTTTGAGTCCTGCTTGATTGACTATGATGTCTATAGCAATCAAGGCAACTGGTTGTATATCGCGGGTCATGGTACCGACCCAAGGGGTGGTCGAGCGTTTAATGTCGCCAAACAGATTGCGCAATATGATGCAGATGGTTCTTATCGAAAACGCTGGTTGAGTTAAATGACTACTATTAAAAAACGGGTTGCCATCATCGGTGCGGGGATTGCTGGTCTATCCTGTGCCCAAGAATTGCAAGCTCATGGCTTTGCTGTGACCCTCTTTGACAAGAGCAAAGGGGTAGGCGGTCGTATGAGCCATCGCTACTTTGGTGATTGGGAAGCCGATCATGGTGCTCAGTACTTCACGGCGCGCGATCCTCTATTCCAGAGAGAAGTTGCTCAGTGGGTGCAAGCTGAGGTTGCCAAACCATGGTCAGGTCGGATTGTGAGCTTCAATCATGGCAATGCCATCGATAAACCCTCGGATGCGACGCGCTATGTCGGTATTCCGGCGATGACCTCGCCAGCCAAACACTTAGCACAGAATTTGAATGTGCTGACCCAACATACGGTAGTGGATCTGCATCGGATTAATGATCTCTGGAAAATTACCACCAAAGAGCATGGCCAACTCGCTGGGGCATTTGAGTATCTCGTACTAGCGATTCCGTCGGTGCAGGCTGAACGCCTAATTGGTCAATACTCAGCATCCTTAAAAGCGATTTGCCAGGAAGTGGTGATGCTGCCCTGTTGGACTCTCTTGGCCTTTTTAAAAGAACCACTTAATCTTTCTTTTGATGGTGCTTTTGTGGAGGACAGTTTGTTTTCCTGGTTGGCGCGTGATAACTCCAAGCCCGATCGTCCCATATATGAGGCCTGGGTTGCACAAGCGAGTCATGCTTGGTCATCAGAGCATGTAGATCGCACTCAGTTTGAGATCGAGCCCATTTTGATTAAAGCATTTCAGGAGCTGACTGGGGTGGAGCCCGATTTGCACCAAAGCCATTTATGGCGCTATGCCAAACTTGAGGAAGCCAATAAACGAGAGTTTGCCCTTGATCCATCGATTGCAGTGGGCCTGTGTGGGGATTGGTTAAAGAACTCCACCGTGGAAGGAGCTTGGTTGAGTGGCTATCGCCTGGCGGAGCAACTAAAGCAGATTCTCTAATTACCAGGGAATCACTTCGCCACTGTAGGACACAAAGCTTCCAGAGTTCTCGGCACTCACTTTTAATAGAACGGTTAGGATTTCATTGGCGGCTTGTTGAGGGTCGCGACCAATTTCTTCACCCCGAAACGGTTTGGATAAATTGGAGTTCACGGTACCTGGATGGATTGCAATCAAGGCAACCTTGGGCATGGTGCGTTTGAGCTCAATCGCTGCAGTCTTAATTAACATATTGAGAGCTGCTTTCGAGGATCGGTAGCTATACCAACCTCCTAAACGGTTATCGCTGATGCTGCCCACCTTAGCTGATAGGGTGGCATAAATAGCACCCGCTGGATTTAAGAGCTTCGTGAACTGGCTGATGGTCAGCGCTGGCCCAATTGCGTTTACCAAAAACTGCTCTTGGAGTTGTGCGGCTCGTAGATCTGCCAAGCGCTTTTCGGGAGAGATGTTCTGATTATGCAAAACCCCAATGGTGTTAATGATCAGATCAAAGGGCGCATGAACTACTAATTGCTCTGCTGCCAAAGTAATCGAGTTCGGGTGAGCGTAATCGATGGATGGCTCAGATCCACGATGGATCCCGACCACCTCGGCGCAGTTAGAGTGCATTTGGAGGGCTGATACCAAGGCAGAGCCAATGGTTCCGGAGGAGCCAATCACAAGAGCCCGAAATGGTTTTTGGAGCAAGGACATGCGGCGACTGTACCTGATTTTGTAAATTCGTGTTTAATCCAATGCATGCACACACTGAATCCATCTGAGCTATCGCGTATCGTCGAAATGGCCTGGGAAGACCGCACTCCCTTTGAGGCAATCCATGCGCAATTTCAGTTGAGTGAACCCGAGGTCAAGGCACTTATGCGCAGTGTCCTAAAGCCGAGCTCCTATCGTCTATGGCGCGCGCGAGTCACCGGACGACAAACTAAGCATCGGCAATTGCGCGACCCTGATGTGCAGCGTGCTTATTGTCCAACCCAATACAAACACAAATAAAGCCATGAATCCAAATCTCAGTCTTTATCTCGTTTCCGCCATGATCGGCATCATGGTGTTCTTCACCATCGCCGTGGCACCGACGGTATTTAAGGTGCTGCCTCAGGAGTGGGCGAGTAAATATGTACGCAACTTTTTTCCTAAGTACTACGCTTTCCTAGGAGCGGTCTCGATCATTGCCTCCTTCTTGGCGAACGACACGCTTAGCATGGGATTGTTAGTGGGATGCGCAGCCTTATTCTTCATCTCCCTATGGGTTCTTACACCCGCCATTAACCGCGCATCGGATCAAGGGCAGAAGAAGAAATTTGGGATCCTGCACGGCTTGAGCATAGTGATCAACTTTATCCAGCTCGGGAGCTTTGTTTATCTAGTTTGGTGATACAACCGATAATTCCCCTAAAAATAGTCAACCAATTTGTTTCAAGCACATTTAAGAAATTCCTGATAGCGTAGCCCTATTGTCATAAGGAGTATTACGCATGAAACGTATTTTTCTGTTCCTAATTACCAACATTGCCATCATGTTGGTGATCACGATCATCATCAATATCTTTGGCTTGGGCCAAGTCTTGGATGAGCAGGGTGTTGGTCTTGATCTGACCTCGTTACTGATGCTCGCTGGTGTGGTGGGCTTTACGGGATCGTTTATCTCCCTGGCCCTATCTAAAACGATGGCCAAGCACTCCACCGGTGCCTATGTGATTGAGCAACCCCGTAACGAGCAGGAGCAGTGGCTCGTAAATACAGTAGCTCGGCAAGCCAAGGAAGCAGGTATTGGCATGCCCGAGGTGGCAATCTACGACTCACCAGATATCAATGCCTTTGCAACCGGGATGATGCGCGACAGTTCCTTGGTGGCGGTCAGCACTGGCTTATTACGCGGCATGACCCGCGATGAGGCAGAAGCAGTACTGGCCCACGAGGTAAGCCATGTGGCCAATGGTGATATGGTGACCTTGGCGCTGATTCAAGGGGTGATCAATACCTTTGTCTTCTTCCTGTCGCGTGTGATTGGTCACATTATTGATCGGGCGGTCTTTAAGACCGAGCGTGGGCATGGTCCTGCTTACTGGATCACTACCATCATTGCGCAGTTGGTCTTGGGTATCTTGGCCAGTGCGATTGTGATGTGGTTTAGCCGTCAGCGGGAGTACCGTGCCGATGCCGGCGCAGCCTATCTAGAAGGTAAGCAGAAGATGATTCGGGCGCTGGAACGCCTGCAGAAGTCGATTAACGAGCCTCATTTGCCTGAGCAGTTAGAAGCCTTTGGAATTTCAGGTGGTATGGGCACTGGCCTTAAGCGTCTTTTCATGAGTCATCCGCCATTGGATGAGCGTATTGCCGCCTTGCGCAATATGGCCGATTAATCCTGGGTGGTTGGCGGTTTACCGCCAACCATCAAACCTCAGCACAAGTAACCAATTTCCCCTAGAAAAACTGGTGGTATTCAAATAGTCCGTACTCGTACTAAAATAGTACGCATACAGACTAATTGGAAATACCATGAGTTACCTTCGTTTTATCCGCAGCCTAGCAAGTACCTACCAAGCCTTTGAGGCTTACTCGACCAAGCACATTAAGGGTATGGGTCTTACCATGACCCAATTTGATGTGATTGCTACATTAGGCAATCAACCGCCTATGACCTGTAAGGAATTGGGCGAGAAGACCTTGATTTTGAAGGGCACGATGACCGGTGTGCTTGAGCGCTTAGAGCAAAAGGGCTTGATTACAAAAATACCCAATGCGAAGGATGGCCGCAGTTACCGAATTGGATTGACCAAAGCGGGCGAGCGCCTCTTTAAGAAAGCCTTCCCTGAACATGTGCAGTATTTGGAGCAGGGCTTTGCCAAGTGCAGCATGAAGGAGCTCAATCAAACCATCGAAGCCTTAGACCGAATTCGTAGTCAGTTTATTTAACCCCAATTAACCTAAATTAACAGGAGAGAACATGTCAAACATTGCAGTGGTATTCCACAGTGGCTATGGCCATACCCAAAAGCAAGCCGAGGCCGTTGCCAAAGGCGCAAACGCAACATTGATCGCTATTGATGCCGATGGCAATATTACCGAAGCCCAATGGGAGGTATTAAAGAACGCCAAAGCCATCATCTTTGGCTCACCCACCTATATGGGCAGTGTGAGTTGGCAGTTCAAGAAATTTGCTGATGCAAGCTCAAAGCCCTGGTTTAGCCAGCAGTGGAAAGACAAGATCTTTGGTGGCTTTACCAACTCAGCAACCATGAATGGTGACAAACACTCTACCTTGCATTATTTCTTTACTTTGGCGATGCAACACTCAGGTATTTGGGTCGGCACTGGCCTCATGCCATCGAATGCCAAGTCCGCAAAGCGCGATGATGTGAACTATGTCGGCTCTTTTGCTGGCGCGATGATGCAAACCCCATCCGATGCCAGCGCCGATGAAGTTAACCCCGGTGACCTCGAGACCGCACGTTTGTATGGTGAGCGGATTGCAAAAATTGCTAGCCAATTCCATGCCTAAGCCATGATGCAGATTCGTAAATCGCAGGAGCGGGGCTATGCCAATCATGGTTGGCTCAAGAGCTTTCACTCATTCTCCTTTGCCAATTACTATGACCCCAAATTTATGGGCTGGGGTAATTTGCGGGTGATCAATGAGGATCGCATTGATCCTGGTACGGGCTTTGGTGAGCACAGCCATCGGGATATGGAAATCATTAGCTATGTTCTCTCAGGCGAGTTGGCACACAAAGACAGTATGGGTAACGTCAAATCCATCCCGCCTGGAGACATCCAACGTATGAGTGCGGGTACGGGCGTCACCCATAGTGAGTTCAACTATGCCAAGGATCAAACGACACACTTTCTGCAAATTTGGATCCAGCCCAAATTTACGGGAGTCAAGCCAGGCTATGAGCAAAAAACGATTCCAGCCCAAGATAAAGATGGCAAATTACGCCTCTTAGCCTCCATCGATGGAGCAGAGGACTCGATCACCATGAACGCGGATGCGAAGCTCTATGCCGGTACCTTTAATGGTGATCAATCAGCGATCCTCAAACTGGACCCAAGTCGCAAAGGATATGTGCATCTCATCAAAGGCACCCTGACGGTGAATGGTCAGCGCTTAAGTGGTGGGGACGCCGCCATGATCGCTAATGAGTCAGGTATTGAGATCAACCAAGGTGAAGAGGCAGAGGTGTTGGTCTTTGATCTGGTAGCCTAGGCTATTTGGTTAAAAGTATGTATCACTCACGATGATACGTGGTTGAATGTTAGAATTTTGATCAATTCATTTTCTAACATCTACCATGACTGATTTGTTGCCAGTATTACCTTTGTGGGTCGATGTCACGGCGATGTCCACAACGGCTGTCTATGGTGCAGCAACCGCGCGCAGCCGTAATGTGCCGATTTCTGGAACCTTATTTGCAGGTATTTTATGTGGCGCTGCAGGTGGCATGGTGCGTGATCTCCTTTTGGGTCTTGAGCCGGTTGCAATCACCGGTCCTTATTACTTGCCATGGATCTTATTTGCCTCAGTGCTAGGCGCCTTCTTCTTTTACCGCTTCATTTCGCAAGAGCTTCCGTATTTAGTACTTCGTGGGGTTGCAATTGGTCTCTTGATTGCGATTGGATGCCAAAAAGCTCTCATTCATGAGGTTCCCTTTGTATCAATTATTTTGTGTGGGGTGCTGACGGCAACTGCAGGGGGGATGGCGCTCGATGCTTTAACTGGGCATCGCTCCGCAGTGTTCAGTCAGGCCCATTGGTTTGCCACCGCACTCATCATTGGAAGTTTAGTTTTTTACGGTTTAACCATCACCACATCGTTTTATATTGCAACAGCGATTGCAGTGATTGTTACGGCCTCCTTATATGTAACCAGTGTTATCCGCAAATGGCCATCCCCTAAATGGCCTGGCGAGAGTAACGATATGTCCGCCTGATAGGATCACCTTATGCAAGAGCCATTTAAAGTAGCTGCCATTGAATTTAATCCTGAGTTCATGGAGTTTGAGAAGAACATTACCGGAGCTGTAGCCATTGCTGAGGAGGCTGCGAAGAATGGCGCCCGTTTGATCGTGATGCCAGAGGCTGCCATCTCGGGTTATATCTATCGCGATTTAGAGCAATTTCTGCCATATATGGATACGGTACCAGGTAAGACCACGGATGCACTCTCCAAAATCACTTCTCAATACCAATGCTATATCGCGATTGGGATTGCCGAGATTGATCGTGATACTGGATTAACTTATAACACTGGTGCACTGATTGGCCCCCAAGGATTTATTGGTAAATACCGCAAGAATGGTTTAAATCCCTCCGACATTTTATGGTTTGTCCCCGGAAATACTGGCTACCCAGTGTTTGAGACCGAGCTTGGCCGCATCACCATGATCATTTGTTATGACGATACCTATTGGGAGCCTGCTCGGGTAGCGGCTGTGAAGGGCTGCGACATCATTGCCTACATTTGCTCATCCGATCGTGTCTTGCCAGAGCTTGGGGCAGAGGCGGCGGGTAAGCATTCGACCATCGCTGCTGTTCAACACCAATCGGCCTGGAATGGCTTAGCCATGGTGGCAGCAGATCGCAATAATGCCGAGAGCAATCCCACAACTGGTGTCACAGTGACCTATGGGGGCTCAGCCTCCATTTGGCAGGCTGACGGTGAGCGTGTCGCACATGCGCCTGCAACGGATTACTCCAAAACGATGACCAATAAAGCTAGCATTCTCTATGGCACGATTGATCCTGCGAAGTTCAACAACGATCAGAAAAGAACACTTGAGCATCGCCGCCCTGAGCTTTATAAAGACCTAGCCTTCTATCGTGCGCCTACCGATGGAGCAGCGACCAAGTCGCCCAGCGAGGTAACAGCGAGAGCCGTGCAATATCGTATTGATGCAAATGATTTTGTTGGCAATCTCAATCGTTGCGATGCATTGATTAAAAAAATACAGGCTCAATCCAGCGTTTCCAATCTGGTAGTCTTACCAGCCTATTCATTTTGTGGTCCGGTATCAAAAGACAATGTCCAGGCGATTGCTGAAAAGCGATTGGGTAAATCAACGCAAGCTGCGAGCGACTTTGCAGTACGACTCAAGTCCCACCTAGTTGCCTCCTTTATAGAAGGTGATAACGGGGCATACTTTCATACGGCGGTATTGTTAGGTCCAGATGGTAAGTTGATTGGCCATTACCGCCAAACCCATTTGGATCCATCCCAAGCTGCCTTTCTGAGTGCCGGGGATGATTTGCCCGTCTATCAAACCTCAATCGGGAAGATTGGGATGTTGCTCAATGATGATTTCCGATTCCCAGAAGCGTCGGGCGTCTTAGCATTGCGCCGCGCTGATTTAATTGCGGCGCCGGTCTCCTGGTCTGGACAGTATGGTGCGCGATTACAAGATGCTGCCGGACTATTCGATCATCCGAGCGCCAGCAACACCATGATCTTCTGGTATGCCGCTGCGAAGACCTCGCAAGCCTACACCGTAGTTGCGAATGCGGTCGATAACGGTTGCTTAGGATCAAGCGGAATCTTTACGATCAACCCAATTGACTCCTTGGAGATTCCGCAAGTGGCATCGATTGATCAGGAGGAGGTTGTTTCCCTGAAGTTCACTACGCTGGGGAATAATTACTGGATGGATCAAACGAAGCTAGTGGGTGGACGGCGTGCGGATTTAGCTTCACCCTTGGTCTTCCCATTGGACTCTAAAGCCTTACAGAAATGGCGCACAGCCAGCGGCTTTAATGTCAATGCATGGGCTGCATATCAGCAGTAGCCAATGGAAATTACTGCCGGTCAGGATGTATTCAACCTCCAGGCATTTGTCCTGGGGAGTTTTGTGCTCATCCTATGCATCTTGATCCAAGCATTCTTTGTAATGGTGGTCACAGGCAAAGGCAAGCAAACCCTGATTGGCTATAGAAAGCAGGGCCATGGCATTCAGGCGCAACTTGTTTTCATTGTTTGCATCTTAATATTGCTCTTGTCTCATCTCTGCCAGATTTATGTCTGGGGATTGGCTCTTAATTACTCGGAGATTATTCCGGTTCAGCATAAGGCCATGGTTTATGCAGGCAGTACGTATACAACGGTTGGATTTATCTCGGACCCACTGCCAACCCAATGGCAGTTGCTCTCCGTGATTATGGCAGTTTCGGGGTTGCTCTCCTTTGGTTGGAGCACTGCAGTCATGTTTATTCTTTCCCAAGCGCTCTTTCCGACTGAGCGATAAAACCACTCCTACTGAATCTGCAAATAAGGCGCACTGGATATTGCAATCACACCTAGGTAGGGGCTGCTGAAAGTGAGGGCAATCATGCAGATTGGCACAAGAACAGTCGCCGTTGCAATGGATAGCGCCACAATTAATGCTTTTGGTTTTGAGACGTGGATGAATCCCACGGCAATCTGAACCAATATAGCCAACAGTAAGATTGCGTACCAGCGAATGGGGTGTACATCGAATGATACAAAGGCTAAGCGCATTTCCCGTGCGTTATCGACCATCTGAAAGGCACTCATGAGAGCCTTTGATTCGGCATTATTGTTTAACTGATTAACCGCTTTAAATAGATCCGCGCGCATTGCGACAAATTTCTCTTGGGTCTTAAGGGACTGTTTGCTATCAGTCGAAAGTGTTTGCCACTCCTCATCAATAATGGATTTTGCATAGACCCGTGTTGCATTAGCAAGATTGCTATGTTTGAGTTCCGGAATCGTATTGGCGAGACTGATGATTTCCATAAGCCCCTGACTTTCATTCTTAATCGCTTTTGATGCGACGTTATAGTTCTCCCAGATGGAGGTGGCCATGAGGGCGGCGGTAAGAGAGAATAGGACTGCCGGCAAGCCAAAAAAGGGAGCCACAACCCCTTCGTATTGCAGCATTGCAGGCCGTGTGCCAGGAGCAAGAAAAATACGCATAATGATTAGTCCAATGATGCTAAACGCCGTAATAATTAGCGCAATTAACCCGATTTCATAATCAACACTTAAGTTTTGCATCTCAGCCATGCCTAAATTTGTTATTGTTAACAATGTACTACAGCCCAATTCAACCCTCTAGATAGGCCTTTTCGGGCTAAACTTGTTTGGTTCGGTGTTTAATTCCATCTGGGACTTATTAAAACTATGTCACCAAGCTCATCCAAACTCGTTCGTCTATTCCTAGCCGGCTTATTAGCGGCATTTCCTCTGATTGCAACGGCTTTGCTGATTGCCTTTGTAGTGGGGATCGTGATTCGTTGGCTAGGACCATCGAGTGCAGTCGGCAGCGTGATGGCAAAGATGGGCTTAGGCATTGCAGGTTTCGAGTGGGTTGGTTATGTCATTGGCTTGGCGATCGTGATCCTAGCCTTGCTCATTCTTGGCCTGTTGGTTGAGAAGGGTTTGCAGAAGGGATTTACAGCCATCATTAATGGCTTGGTTCGGAAGATACCAGTAGTACGAACGGTCTATGACACCATTCATAGCTTTGTGAGTCTGGTTGCCAAGCGGGATGATGAGGAGTTGAAAACGATGCGCCCGGTATGGGTGCATTTTGGTGGAGCGGGTGGGGTGTCAGCGCTGGCTTTGCTCTCATCCCCCCAAGCAGTCATGGTGAAAGAGCAGGCCTGCTATGCAGTGATTGTGCCAACCGCACCAGTACCGATTGGAGGGGGCTTACTCTATGTCCCAGTTGATTGGGTAAGTCCAGCCGAGATTGGTATGGAAGAACTAACCAGCATCTACGTGTCGATGGGGGTTACATCGCCGCAGTTTATGAAGACAGCAGCAGCGGCAAAATAGCACTGTTAGTTGGTATCAATAATTTTCTTGATAACTAATGTAATTCCGAAGTAAGCATTTAAGCTCTCAGCCCTTGTCACAAAGCTGTCATATATTTCTATATAATTGGAAATATGAAAAATACCGACGCTATCCAAGTCCTTTTAGCCCTTGGGCAGGAGACTCGCCTTAATATCTTCCGTCTAATCGTGCAACGCGGCGACATTGGCCTGACCCCTAGTCAGTTGATTGAGAAGTTAGGCATTCCCAATGCAACCTTGAGCTTTCATCTGAAAGAACTTTTCAATGCGAAGTTATTGTTAGTGGAGCGTCAAAGTCGAAACCTCATTTATCGCCCCAATCCAAACTTGATTGAGGATTTAAGTGGTTTCTTATTGGATAACTGCTGCCAGGGTCAGTCCTGCAGTACCCCTAAATCTAAGAAGAAGGTGGTGTGCGAATGAAACGTCTTCATGTCCACGTAGCAGTCAACAATATCCCCGAGAGCATCCCGTTTTATTCCAAGATGTTTGGTTGTGAGCCAACGGTTATCAAAACCGATTACGCCAAGTGGCAACTCGAGGATCCCAAAGTCAACTTTGCGATCTCAGCCCGCGGCGCCCCAGTTGGGATCAATCATTTGGGGATTCAGGTGGATGATGCCAGTGAGTTAGGGGAAATGAAAACCCGCCTTGATCAAATTCAGGGGGAGGTAGTTGAGGAAATGGGTACTGCCTGCTGCTATGCGCAGTCGGATAAGTATTGGGTCAATGATCCTGCCGGTATTCCTTGGGAGACCTTTCATACGCTCGACTCCATTCCAGTCTTCAATCAATCCGAATCAAGCAGCGCTGATGCCTGCTGCGTGCCAGCCCCAATTGCTAGCGTATCGATCGCATCGATCACCAAAAAATCGTGTTGCTAATTTATTAACAGGACCCCTCATGAAAAAATACAACATACTCTTCTTGTGTACCCATAACTCGGCGCGCTCGGTGCTCGGTGAGGCGCTAGCCTCCACCCATCCCAGCGGTCTCTTCGTGGGCTATTCTGCAGGCTCAACCCCAGGCACCCAAGTCAATCCTTTTGCCAAGGAGTTGGCCTTGGAGATGGGCTATGACGAATCTAAATTACGCAGTAAGAGCTGGGATGAGTTTGGTTTACCCAATGCACCCAAGATGGATTTCATTATTACGGTCTGCGATAACGCGGCGGGTGAGGTATGCCCCGTCTGGCCAGGTAATCCTGCTACCGCACATTGGGGATTTCCGGATCCATCGCAAGTTAGTGGTACAGATGTAGAGAAGCGTCTTGCATTTATCGAAGTGATGAACGGTCTCAAAAAACGCGTTGATTTGTTAGCCAGCATGCCACTCGATAAACTCGACTCGATGGCTCTGAAAGATATTCACCACAAAGCCTCATGAAATCTTACGCGGCCGAGTTCTTCGGCACCGCATTACTGCTCGCAATTGTGGCGGGTAGCGGCATCATGGGCGAGACCCTCGCGAGTGGCAATGCAGCTGTGGCCTTGCTTGGTAATAGTATTGCAACTGGAGCCGGGCTCTATGTCTTAATCGTCCTCTTGGGCCCCATCTCAGGGGCGCATTTCAATCCAGCAGTGAGCCTGATGTTTTGGAAGCTGGGGCATCTTAATCTCAACAAGCTACTTGCCTATTGGGCATGTCAGTTCAGTGGTGCGATTGCTGGAATTTGGGTAACGCATCTAATGTTTGGTCTAGCAATTTTGCAAGAGTCAACGAAAGTGCGAACTGGTCTTGGTATTTGGACTAGTGAGTTGATCTCAACACTGGTACTTCTCTCGGTGATTCGGATTGGGGATCAAGCGTCAAAAGATAAGATGCCGATGTTGGTGGCGCTTACTGTCACCGCGGGTTATTGGTTTACCTCATCCACCTTCTTTGCCAATCCTGCGGTCGCTGTGGCTAGAAGCCTCACCAATACCTTCGTGGGTATTGCGCCTGCCGATGTGTTGGGCTTTGTCAGCGCTGAACTGATTGCTGCTCTCGTGATGGTAATGTTGTTTTGTAAGGCGAGTAAGTCGATCCATCAACGATAGGGCGTAATCTTGTCGGCGTTGAGAACGTAGGCGCTACTGCCAATCTCAGAATAAGTTCGACCCTCGCTCAGAATGCCTTCCACCCAGATGGCATCCATGGTGCGCACCTTCGAGCCCTTTGGGGGCTTGACCAAAATAATTTGATTAGCCGGAGGTGGTGGCGAATGAATGCAGGCACCAAAGTAGGGGACTAATAAAAACTCACTACTTTGCATGCGTTCCGCGTCAAGTGGCACCACATAACCAGGAATACGAATGGCTTTACCGATATAAACCTTGGATGGCGGCGCGGTGTCCCAAGCTTTCTTTAGTCGAGCATAGGCCTCATCGGCCTTGGGGTCGCCATCCATTAAGCTGCCATAGCGGCGCATGCGAGTGACCTCCAAGATCATTTTCTTGCGCCAGCCCTCAGGCATCAGATCATCCCACTCGATCTCTTTATAGGTCGTAGCCTGACTGCGAAGTGGATGCACCCCTAGCATCAGGCCCAGTAAGCTGACACTCGATAAGCGTAAAAAGGATCGTCTCATGTGGATGGGGGATTTAACTCTTCGTTGAGTGCCATTCTATAGGCTTTGATGGCCGGAATGCAGGCACAGAGGAGCACCACAATCACCAAGGCGAGTAAGGAAAGTAGATCATGGGTAGTCGGAAGCCCAATGCTGGTGACCACGCCCCAAGAGGTGCGGAAGTAATCGGCTGATAAGAGGATCGCGATCTGTAACATCAGCCAGCCTAGTGCAATACCAATTAGACTAATCAAGAGCGCTTCAAAAAGTACAAGGCGTAACAGTTGATAGGGCTTGGCTCCAATCGCCCGAAAGATGGCCAACTCACGACGTCGGTTCTCCAGTGAGACCAATAGGGTGGCCGTGATTCCTAGGATGGTCGTGATCAACACCCCTAAAGAAATAATTAAGAGCGCGTTCTCAGCCACCTCCATGGTGGACCATAAGTCATCTAAGGCAACCCCGGGCATCACACCCATAAGCCCTACATTGGGCAGGGCGTCGATTTGGCGCCGTGCTGAGAACACGCTGCCGCGATCTTTGAGCCCCACATAGAAAGCACTCACCTGAGAATCCGGATTGAGCTTGGCAAACTGAATTCCGCCTTCCTCAATGTCATGGAGCGCATCAAAGGCATTGGTGGAAATGAACACCGCATTATCGATGGGGGTGCCATTAGGCTTTAGGATGCCCACCACCCGAAAGGGCGAGTTACTGTGGTCTTGCTTGGGGCCGGTACCTGAGCCATGGGTAATGGCAATTTGTTCACCTAGTTTCAGTTGGGTGTTCTTAGCCACGTTAGCACCCAGCACGACCTCAAAGAGTGTGGGATCGGTCAGTACCTTGCCTTCGGATAATTCCAGATGACGACCTTGTGCCTTGATACGAGTAAAGAACTCAATGCTCGTTCCCACCACTGGATAGCCCCGGAAGCTATCGCCCAATTGCACAGGTACCACCCAGGCCACAGGCTTCATACTCATGAGGGATTTTTCATAAGAGGCGGCAATGGTATTAGTTGCTCGACCAATATGAAAGACGCTATACAAAATGAGTTCGGTGGGACTTCCTTTGGCGCCTACCACCAAATCGACACCACTGATTGCATTCGAGAAACTGGTCTTGGTGTCATCCCGGATCTTAAAGACCCCAAGCAGTATCGCCACTGAGATAGCGGTCGATAAGACCATAATCAATAAGCCGCCTTTGCGAGCTAAGGCGCTCAAAAGTGCAATGCGTAACCAAACCATTAGGCAGCCACTTTCTGGGCAAAGCCGATGCGCTCATCAAATTGCTCGCTTAAGCGCTCATCGTGACTGACCATCACCAAGGCAGTGCGTTGCTCTTGTGCAAGACTCAAAAATAAATCCATCAGTTGGGTCTGATTCTGCCAATCCAAGGCCGAAGTGGGCTCATCTGCGATCACAATTGATGGCCGACCAATAAAGGCACGTGCCGCCGCAACGCGTTGCTGTTGACCAATCGAGAGCCGATGTGCGGGTTGGGTGATGAGAGCTGGAGCGAGACCTAGGCGTTCTATTAAATGCGACAGTGCGGAGTCTAGGGAACCAAACTCCGCAATGGCAGCTTGACGCCGCTTGGGATACAGATGGGTAGGCAACAGGATGTTATCGGCAACATTAAGGTAAGAGATCAAGTTAAATTGTTGAAAGATAAAACCCATTTCTTCGCCGCGTAAGCGATCTATCGCACTCCGACTTAAGTCCTGTAAACGTTCGCCATGGATCCAAATCTCACCACGCTTGGGTGGCATCACCCCGGCGAGCAGATTCAATAAAGTACTTTTGCCACACCCCGATGGCCCTGAGATGAAGAGACTCTTCCCAGGGGCCACCGAGAACGATAGATTGGTAAATAGTGGCGCCTGAGCTGGCCAAGCAAACTCCAAATGCTTAACCTCAATCGCGAGGGAGTGGGGCGAGCATCTCACTTAAAAGTTAACCGTACTGGAATCGCGTTTGGCGGTCGCTGATTTTTGACCCCAAGGACCAACTGACTCTACCCGAATCTCTTTGAGACGTTTGTATTCCGAAAAGAGGCCAATGCGAAGTTGTTTGAGTGAACCGAGTTTGGCACAGTTCAGGTCAAACTGATAGTCCAGATCGGCATGCTTACCTGCTTGATCGCGCACGATGGTACTGCTAATTAATTTGGGGGAGCACTCTGCGTCATTATTTGCCACAAAGAATGCGCCAGGATTCTGCAGTTTCTGGTTCATAGTATTAATGGCATTGGTCTCCGCCTCTGTCTTGGGGGCGCGCTCAAACCCAACGAGCGCCTCCAGTGGAAGCTTCATGTTGCCAATTGCCCTACCAGACTCAATTGTGAGCTCAAGTTTGCCCTTACCATGCTCATGCGCATGGCCATGTTTGGCTTGAGCCAGAGCATGTCCGCTTGTGAGGGATAAAGCCCCAATTAATAAAAAAGGAATAATGATCATCGCTGGCTCTTTAAGGGAAATAACTGTTGATCAACCCAACATACTACCTAGAAATTAATCCCATTTCATGAATGGTCTATAAAATATGTGGGCTTAGTCATTTATGACGTTTTAATCGATTCTTATCAACAGGACCCATCAATGCGTATTTCCAATCGCTGGACTGCTATCTTTTTAACTCTTCTTTGCCCACTGCTTTTGATCGCATGTCAATCGACTGGTAAAGATGGCAAACCATTGACCCCAGCCGAGATTACGCAAAAGCGCGAAGCAATGATCAAAATGGCAGAAAATGGCCTTAATCTTTTGTTAAAACAAGACCCTAAGGTGCGTAAAGATATTGAGAGTGCGGCAGGCTATGCCGTATTTAATACTACTAATGTGAACGTCATCTTGGTGGTGGTGGCTCGTGGCGAGGGGATTTTGTTCGATAAGCGTTACAAAGACCAACCCGTATTCATGCGTGATATGAAGACCGGTGAGGGCCTCGGTGCAGGATACCAAGAGCAATACCAAATCATTATTTTCAAGAACCAGGATGCGATTGACCAATTTATTCTGACCACTGTTGATGGTCAGCAGTTAGGCCTTGATGTCGAGGCGAACTTCTCGGCCGGCTCAAGCAGTACGATCCGCTCGTTTAATCCGAATGTGACCTTTTACACCGTGGGCATCTCGGGCTACGATTTGCAAGCCAATTATGGCGGCGCTTTATACATGGTTGATCAGCAGCTCAATACCCCAGCGGTCTTAAAAGCCATTCAAGAGCGCCGTCAGAAGAAATAATTTCTAGTTTGGTGAGACACAGAAGTGAGCACCCCAGCAGCGCTTGAGTTTGACACCATTATTGTGGGCGCTGGTAGTGCGGGTTGCCTCTTAGCAAACCGTCTCTCCGCAGACCCAAACCATCGAGTCTTATTACTCGAAGCCGGAGGAGAAGACGATTGGTTTTGGATCAAGATTCCTGTCGGCTACCTCTACACGATTGCCAATCCCAGAACTGACTGGTGCTTTAAAACTGAGTCCGATCCTGGCCTCAATCAGCGCTCGATTCATTATGCGCGAGGGCGTATGATTGGTGGATCCTCATCGATTAACGCCATGATCTATATGCGTGGTCAGGCGAGTGACTATGCCCGTTGGGCCGAGTTAACCGGCGATCCCATCTGGAGGTGGGATCAAACCCTAGAGACATATAAATCCCTCGAAAACTACTTTGATGGAGCCAATGCCTGGCACGGAGATCAAGGGGAGATGCGGGTTGAGCAAGCCCGTGTCCAATGGCAAATCTTGGACGCTTGGCGCAAAGCCGCGCAGGAGCAGGGCATTCCCTCGATCGAGGAGTTCAATCGGGGTGACAACGAAGGGTGTGCATATTTTCAGATGACCCAAAAGAAGGGAGTGCGTTGGTCGATGGCTGATGCGTATCTCCACCCAATTCGTCATCGAAAGAACTTAACGATTCTGACTAAAGCACAGGTATTGCAACTCAATTTAATACCGACGCAACCCCAAACCCAAAATAATCCAAAACAACAGAAGAATGCCTGGTATGGCGCGGCCTGGGAAGTGAGTGGTCTAGATCTATTACACGCCGGATCACGCGTCACTGCCCATGCCAAGGACCAAGTGATTCTGTCAGCCGGTTCGATTGGATCCCCCCAACTATTGCAAGTCTCAGGAATCGGTGCGCACCATCACCTCAATTCCATCGGGGTCGAAACTAGGGTAGACCTTCCGGGCGTAGGCGAGAACTTGCAAGATCACTTACAGATCCGCACGGTGTATCAGGTTGAGAACTGCAAGACCGTCAATACACTCTATAAAAACTGGTTGACCCGAATGGGAATGGGCCTTGAATATCTCATCAAACGTACTGGACCACTAACGATGCCACCATCGACCTTGGGTGCATTTACCAAAAGCGATCCATCGCAGCCCACAGCGAATATTGAATGGCATGTACAGCCACTCTCCTTACCTAAATTTGGGGAACCGCTACATCCCTTTAATGCGATTACACCCAGTGTATGCAATTTGCGACCCAGCTCACGCGGCTGGGTGAGGGCTAAATCAGCCGATACCCAGATGCATCCAGAAATCCAGTGCAATTATTTATCGACCCCAGACGATCTAAAAGTGGCAGTCGATAGCCTCCGAATCACACGCCAAATTATGGGAAGCGATGCCCTAAAGCCTTACGCCCCCAAAGAGGTATTACCTGGTACTCAATTACAAAGCGAGCAAGACCTTGAGCACGCGGCACGTGATTTAGGAACCACGATCTTTCATCCAGTGAGTACCTGCGCTATGGGGAAGGTCGACGCCCAAGGTCAAACTGATAATCCAAATACCGTATTGGATTCTGAGTGTCGGGTACGCGGAGTAGCACGCTTACGAGTCATCGATGCCTCAGCGATGCCCTGTATTACCTCCGGTAACACCAATGCGCCAGTCATGCTCATCGCAGAAACTATTGCCAGGCAAATCCTGGCGCAGCGCTAGGTCGAGCCGCCGTATTTTTTCTGGCAGGCCTCGGCGGATAGCTCGGGATGATTGCGCTTACAACGCTCAACTCGTTGTTCAGGGGTCATGTTCTTCATGTTTTGATACATCGAGCGACACTGGTCAACACTCATCTCAGGATGGCGTTGGCGGCAATGGTCAATCATGCGTTGTTCATTGCTGGTATCTTGAGCCATTCCAGGGCTCACCCAGATCATTAGAACAGTACTAATTGTTAATATAGGTTGACTCATGCGTAATCGAATCATTTCATTCTCCGTAGTTAAGTTGGAAGGATGCTGTACATTAAGCCAATTGATTGATCGTACTACGAATAACATGCTACTGCTGATTAATTTAATTAAATTCATTTGCTTGACCATTCCCTTGCTTTCAGGGGTGACACTGGCCCAATCCCCAACGAGTACTATGAGCCATACTGCCAAATCAGGGCAGCAAATGCAAAATCCGCTGTACCCTAAATCCCATGTCTTAGTCACCTATAACGCTAATCAAAAGTTAGGTGCCAACAGTAATATTAAGCAAGATGAGTATATGGTTGCTCCAGTCATTCCACTGCATCTTGGATCAAACATTCATTTGATTCTGAACCCGACATTAACCTACAACCGCAATATCAGCAATCAGCAGGTCACTAATCAGCAACAACCAATTCAGTTCCCAAGTTATTTCACTGTCATTCTCGATAAACGATGGTTTGCCGGAATCGGTCCCTACGTTCAGACCCCAGCCAGTAATGCCAATAATGGGTCAAGGCAAACGGGTGTTGGTATATCGGCTGGGGCTCTATATGCACCAGATAATTGGACCATTGGCGCGACCATGTTTAATTCTTGGGGGATTGGCAATGACCTATCAGGTGGCTCAGCCAACATTCTGAATGTGCAACCAACATTGTCCTATACGAGCGATCATGCGTGGACTTACAACTTATCGAGTCAAATGAACTTCAATTACACCGCGCGCAATGCTACTAATCAGCTCACCTTGAGTGGTGGCAAAACGGTCAAATTGCTGGACTATCACGCCTCATTTCAGCTGGGACCAACCTATATGGTGACCACAACACCAACCAGTGCTAAAGGCTTTGGAGCCTACCTTGGTGTCAGTATTAAATCAGCCCAATAAGGTCAAGTATGATGAAGCTTCTAAACGAAAGGCTCTTGATGATGCGCCGTTATTTACTAACAATCCTAATTACTTTATCCCTAACTCATATCGCTCAAGCGCAGCAATGTAAGGCATTGGTTATCACTGGCCATCCAGCATATCCGCCAGTTGCTTGGGCAGCCGACGGAAAACTGCAAGGGTCATCGGTTACTTTAGTCAGCAATATTGCCAAAGGTCTTGGGGTTGAGAAAGTTAACTCGATGGATTTTGGTTCATGGGAGAAGGCGCAACAAGCCATACGTGATGGTCGCGCAGACATCATCTTTGGCATCTATAAGAACCCAGCTCGGGCCGAATATATGCATTACATAGAGCCACCTTACATGCTCGATCCAGTATCGATCGTGATTCGTAAGGGCGACAACTTTAGGTTCACTCAATGGTCTGACCTAAAAGGGCATCGTGGTGTCACCAACCAAGGAGAGAGTTACGGCAGTCAATTTGATGCCTATATCAAAACTGATTTGAATGTTGTTCGATCCAATGGCGTTGATCAGGCGTTTGCTCAGTTACTCAATAAACAGGCTGACTATTTAATTATTGGAAGCTACCCAGGCAAATTGGAGGCTAAGAAGTTAAATCTGGACTCAAAGGTGGTTTTCTTGCCCAAGAGCGTATTAACAGCAGATATGTATATTGCCTTCTCTAAAAAATCAAAGTGTTACTCCCAATTAGAAAGGGGCTTTACTGAGGGGATCAAAAAAGCAGTTACCAGTGGCACGGTCGATCAACTGATTGAGAGTGCTAATCAACAGTTTTATAAGTAGTCAGAGTAAAGAAAAAGGCTTACAAGCCAATTAAGCTGTAAGCCTTACTGAATTTGGCTCCCCGACCTGGACTCGAACCAGGGACCTGCGGATTAACAGTCCGTCGCTCTACCGACTGAGCTATCAGGGAATAGACGCTATTATAACGAATAGATTCCGAGGACCTCTTTTTCATGAAACTCACTAAACCCAACCCCATCTTCATCCCCAAGGTATTAAGCATTGCGGGATCTGATAGTGGTGGTGGCGCAGGGATTCAGGCGGATCTGAAGGTCATTACTGCCTTAGGTGGCTTTGGAATGACCGCCATTACGGCAATTACTGCACAAAACACGATGGGTGTGACCCGTATCCAAGATGTTGACCTTGATGTGATTGAAGCGCAAATTGATGCAGTAGTGACGGATATTGGTGTGGATGTGGTCAAGATCGGCATGCTGGCGAGCCCCGCCATTGTAAAAACAGTGGCCGCTACACTCAAGAAACACGGTATTCGTAAAATCGTATTGGATCCGGTCTTGCGGGCTACCTCAGGAGCCAGTTTGGGTAGTGACGATACAGCGCGCACCATGGTGACCGAACTCTTTCCCCTTGCGACCATCATCACCCCCAATTTACATGAAGCTTCGATCTTATTGGGACGTCCGATTGTGGCGGTTGATCAATTCAAGACAGCTGCTGAAGAACTATTAGCCCTTGGCCCACGCGCGGTCTTGATCAAAGGTGGACACCTGGAAGGTGAGCCCAATGAGCTAGTCGACTATTTAATCTGGCATGATCGCAAAGACGATGTGCCGGTCGTGTTTCATAAAGAGTTTAAGCATCCACGCATACCGACGGTGAACACCCATGGCACAGGCTGCTCACTCTCAAGTGCTATTGCAACCTACTTGGCTGACAAGCATGATCTCAGTCACTCGGTAGCGAAAGCAATATCATTTGTGAGTGCAGCAATTGAAGCAGGGCAGCGTTTAGAAATTGGTAAGGGTCCCGGGCCGCTGTGGCATATGCACGACTTCTATCCCACCCAACTACCTGACCAACAATAGCTTGCTTAGTTGGTTTTCATGAGCTCTTGTAAGCGCTTGACCGCCGCTTTGGGATCATCGCTGGCCACAATCGCGCGTACTACTGCGACCGATCCCACACCACTTTGTGCCACCGCATGAATACTGCCCTCGTCAATGCCGCCGATGGCGACAAGCGGGTAGTGCTGCATGAGCTTGGCATAGGCATATAAGCGACCTAAGCCTTGAGGTGCGGTGGGCATCTTCTTTAGATTGGTCGGGAACACCGCACCCATGGCAATGTAGCTTGGGCAATAGCGATCCGCAATTACCAACTCAGCGTAGCCATGGGTACTCAGCCCCAAACGCAGGCCTGCCTCACGAATCGCATCCAAATTGGCGCTTACTAAATCCTCCTGACCTAAGTGCACTCCATAGGCGCCAGCTGCAATCGCTTCTTCCCAATGGTCATTGATAAATAAGAGGGTCTTGCTACCTTTAACTGCCGCAACCGCCTCACGGATTTGTGTGCGTATTTGGGTTACATCATCGGATTTAAATCGCAACTGTGCGGTAGGTAGCTCAGCATCGACCATGCGCTTAATCCAATCCGCATCCGGGAACACCCCATAAAGACCCAAACGCTTGGGACACTCTTTAAAGGCTTTTGGATTCGAATTGCGCGAGTAGGGCAACATCTCAAAATACTCTGGGCGTGAGGGCCAGAGCTTGGGATTAAAGTCACCTACGTCTTTAATCATACGTGACCATGCTTTGCCTAACACGCGTGCATCGCTCTCAATAAAACCCATCTCAATTGCCGCAATCGTACCTGCGAGTTCGTATTGATCTTGGCTGGTCTCGGTCTTAATGGTTGGCAGTGGTTGATCGGGACTAAAGCTTGGCAAGGGTAAGCACAACTCATGATGGCAATGCGCTGCCACAATTTGCTTCGCCATCTCCCGAATATGACTCACACTAGATTCCTATTCGTGATGCCAAAACGGAGTGCCTACCAATGGGGTACTCGCCTGCGCTGAATCCTGGGGTTGCATCGCCCCCGATAAAAATGCCTGACGACCTGCATGAACGGCGCTGGCAAAGGCTTGAGCCATCGCAACAGGATCTTGGGCAAGTGCTACGGCCGTATTCAGTAGCACACCATCAAAGCCCCATTCCATCACCGTACAGGCATGGGACGGTAGACCTAAGCCCGCATCGACAAGTAAGGGAACCGACAAGCGCTCGCGCAGCAAGCGCATCGCATAAGGATTAAGCGGCCCTTGACCGGTGCCAATCGGTGCAGCCCAGGGCATGACCGCTTGGCAACCAACATCGACTAAGCGCTGACACAAAATGAGATCCTCGGTGCAATAGGGCAGAACCTTGAACCCATCTTTGATGAGATGCTCGGCGGTTTGCACCAGGCGCAAGGTATCCGGTTGCAGGGTGTAATCATCTCCAATCAGTTCTAACTTAATCCAGTTGGTCTCAAACACCTCACGCGCCATCTGCGCGGTGGTAATTACCTCTTGTGGGCTGTGGCAACCAGCGGTATTCGGTAATACCGGTACTGCCATTTTCTTGAGGAGCTCCCAAAAGCCACTGTGCGCTTCGGTTGCAGCGGAGCCCTGACGTCGCAAGCTTGCTGTAATCATCGCTGGGCGTGCACGTTGCACGGCGGTCTCTAGTACCTGAGGCGAGGGATAGCGTGAGGTACCCAATAGTAAGCGACTCGCAAATGACTCCCCATACAGAATGAGGGGATCGTTGAGGTGGGTTGGTAAAGGAGCGGTCATGGTGCGTATATGGATAGTTTAACCACCGGTCACCGGTGAAATAATTTCAATGGAGTCGTTGTCATGCAATACATACTCCGCATGCTGTGATTTGGGAACGAACTGCAAATTAACCGCCACGGCATACGGTGGCTTGGCATCGAGCACTGTTAAGAGATCGCTAACCTTGCTCGCAGGGGGAAGCTCATGGACCTGTTGGTTGACGAGCACGCGCATCATACGAGGGATCCACTCAAGCTAGCTTGCTGGATTTTCAAATCAAAGCGCTTGGCAAGCGTTTGGTTCTCACCACGTAGAAGTTGTATTGCTGCATCCATCATTGCTGGCGCAATTAAATAACCATGGCGATAGAGCCCATTGATTTGCATGAGCCCAGGTTCAGGGATGCATATCTCCGGCAAATTATTTTTAAGCGTTGGACGACATTGCGTAGCCGCTTCCACAATCCGTGCCTCGGCAAAGCCGGAGTGCACCGAGTAGGCCGCTGAGAGTAATTCCATGGAAGAGCGCACGCTCACGGGCGAGAGGTCATCGGATTCAATTTCAGTGGCCCCAATTACATAGAGATCATTCTCTTTGGGTGCAATGTAGATGGGATAGCGGGGGTGGATTAGACGCGTAGGGCGCTTGAGCTTGACCTCTGGGGCATGCACCCGAATCACTTCCCCCCGAACCCCACGCAGGGGATTGCGGGTATCGGCCCAACTGGCTTTGGCACCTAAGCCACGGCAGTCAATCACCCAGTCAAAGCCATGTCCACGCAGCTCATGGGGCTCCATCGCACGATGCCAATGCATGGGCACTTGTGCTTTCGTTAAGAACTCAAGTAAGCCAGTTAAGAGTTGACGATTATCGAGCTGGCCCTCGCGAGGCAAAAAGAGACCTTGGGTAAAGCGCTCCGCTAGGGCAGGCTCAAGCTCGGTGAGTGCCTTGCTATCAAGATGCCAGGGTGTCGCCAGAGCTGGGTTCATGCGCACATTACGCTCAAGATGTTCAGCAAAGCGTTGCGCCTCGGGTGCATCAAGACGATGCCACAGAACGAGGGTGCCGTCTTGCTGAAAGTAGGTCTGTTGCGATACTTGCGCGTTCAACTCCGTAATGAGCTGCTTCCAGCGATCAAGCCCATACAGCCCCATGCGCACCACCGGTGCTTCGGTAATCGCTGATTCGGCAAGAGGGGCTAACATCGAAGCGGCAACCCGTGCAGCGGAGTGCTCTGCATCGGGGCCACTGCGCTCAAACAGTTCCACCTTTGAGCCCGATTTGGTGAGGGCATACGCCATCATCCGACCCATGAGGCCGGCACCAACGATGGCGTATGACATACTCATTTCAAGACCTACTGATAGATCTCACTGCCGCGTTTGCGGAACTCGATGGATTTCTCTTCCATACCCTTGGCAGGATCAACACCTTCTTTGAGGCTCGCGGCGTAATCACGCACATCTTGGGTGATCTTCATGGAGCAGAACTTGGGACCGCACATTGAACAGAAGTGCGCAATCTTGGCACCCTCGGCTGGTAGGGTGGCATCGTGGTACTCACGCGCACGCTCGGGATCCAAGCCTAGATTGAACTGATCTTCCCAGCGGAACTCAAAACGTGCTTTGGAGAGGGCGTTATCGCGCAATTGCGCACCCGGAAAGCCCTTCGCAAGGTCAGCGCCATGGGCAGCGATCTTGTAGGTAATGATGCCCTCGCGCACGTCCTCTTTATCGGGAAGACCCAAATGTTCTTTGGGAGTTACATAGCACAGCATCGCCGTGCCGTACCAACCAATCTGCGCAGCGCCCACACCACTGGTGATGTGATCGTAGCCAGGAGCAATATCAGTAATCAAGGGTCCTAGGGTGTAGAAGGGGGCCTCAAGGCAATGCTTGAGTTCTTCGGTCATGTTCTCTTCAATGCGTTGCATTGGAACGTGACCAGGGCCTTCAATCATCACTTGTACATCGTGTTTCCAGGCCTTAGCGGTAAGTTCACCTAAGGTATGCAACTCACCAAACTGAGCAGCGTCATTGGAGTCCGCGATGCAACCTGGACGCAAACCATCGCCAAGACTAAATGACACGTCATAGGCTTTCATGATCTCGCAGATCTCATCAAAGTGGGTGTAGAGGAAGTTCTCTTTGTGATGCGCTAAGCACCACTTGGCCATGATCGAGCCACCGCGGGAGACGATGCCGGTAATGCGATCGGCAGTGAGTGGTACATAACGCAGCAATACGCCTGCATGGATCGTAAAGTAATCCACGCCTTGCTCGGCTTGCTCCACCAAGGTGTCACGGAACATTTCCCAGGTGAGGTCTTCGGCAATTCCACCGGTCTTATCGAGTGCTTGATAAATCGGTACCGTACCAATTGGCACTGGCGAGTTCCGAATAATCCACTCGCGCGTTTCATGAATATGCTTACCGGTGGAGAGATCCATGATGGTGTCGGCACCCCAACGGATCGCCCAGACCATTTTCTCGACCTCTTCATTAATCGAGGAGGTCACGGCGGAGTTACCCAAATTGCCATTAATCTTCACACGGAAGTTGCGGCCAATGATCATGGGCTCCAACTCTGGGTGATTAATATTGGCGGGGATAATGGCACGGCCTGCGGCAATCTCCGAGCGTACAAACTCCGGAGTAATCACATCCGGAATATTCGCACCAAAGGATTTGCCAGGATGCTGCTTGAGGATCTGTTGGTAGCGTGGATCTTGGCGAAGTTTCTCAAGGCCCATGGACTCGCGCAGAGCGACGTATTCCATTTCAGGGGTGATGATGCCTTTGCGGGCGTAATGCATTTGACTGACGTTCGCACCGGACTTGGCAACCCGAGGCGCAGCAATGTGTGAGAAGCGCAAATGCGCGGTGGCTGGATCGTGTGCGCGGGCCACACCGTATTCGGAGGAGGGGCCAGCGAGTTGCTCGGTATCACCGCGCTCACCAATCCATTGACTACGTAATTTGGGTAGACCTTTTTCTAAATTGATGACGATATCGGGATCGCTGTAAGGACCTGAGGTGTCATACACCGGAATCGGCGGATTAGGGGTCTCGGTTTCACCAGTTTTAGTCGGTAACTGCTCAATCACCCGAATCGGCGCCTTCACATCAGGACGCGATCCTTGCAAATAGGTTTTGGTGGAAGCAGGATAGGCAAACTTTTGCCCAAAGTCACGCTCCAAACTCTTCAGACTGGGGATCTCAGGTTTGGCCTTCTTTTGATTCTCGGTGCTAACGCTCATGTCCATCTCCTCGCAATATTCATAGAGTGGACGAAACCGGGTGCCGGTTTGATGGAACTCCCCACGCCAGCATTACCTGGATCGGGTTCGAGGGTCTTTCTCAGCACCACCGCAGTGGGGGCACCCCTGTTTCATCCTTGTGACCCTATTTAACCACGAATCCCCCAAGCCCATCCTTGAGCTTCATCAAGCCATCCGGTTGCGGCGCAATATCAAATCGGCAGTGACCAGGGCCGCATCGGTCGTGAACTCATCCGCGAGGATGCGGGCGGCAGCCTCCGCGAGATCCAGTTGGATAAAGCCACTGACCTCGCCATCGTGGTTGACGGGGATTAGATGATTAGGGAGCTCAAGATCAAAGATGAAGAGGCTTTCATGGTGGATCCCATGCGGTGGGTGAGGGCGGCTAATGAGTAGCTTGCCTGCTGGAGTAATGGCACTGGCGATCGGCTCGGGAATGCCTGCTTCTTCCCAAAGCTCCCGAATCGCGCAATGCACCACGGTCTCGGAGGCGCTAATGCCCCCAGCGGCGAGGTTATCGAGTTTGCCGGGATCAATTTGCTTACTCTCGCTGCGCCGTCCTACCCAGAGTTGGCCATTGGCGCTTACGCCATTGATGTGCGCCGCCTGACTTTGTACCCCAAGACTACGAAACGCCGCGCGCTCAACCCGAAAGTACTCATGACCATCAGCGCCATAGAATGCAAACTCTTCATTGCGCCACGCAGGGATCAAGCCAGCGTCACGCATCCTCATCGCCAAGACGCGCAAACTGGCACTGAGGTGGGCAGGAGGAACTGCTGCCAAAGACAAACCACGCGCACTGACATTCAGATGGGCAATTGGCTCGCGTTGCAAACTCTCGATCACGAAGGGGGTGAATTCAGGGACGAGGTGACCAACAGTGCGCTCACCCAACAGAATCGGCAGGCACGCGTGTGGTAGATGACAACTCGCGTTTTGCAACATTTCTTCGAGAGCGGCGAGTGTGCTTACAGGAATTGTTGACATGAATCAAGTGTAAGCGAACTATGTCGACCATGCTCAATTTTTGAGCATGCCAGCTCACTCGTTTAAAAATCAGCACTTAGGAAAATTTTTATCGATTTGTCCACATACGCTGTGGATAACTTCATCACCAATTGATCGTGCATGAATTAAAAAGCGTAACAAATAAAGGACATGTTCACATCAAACAAGATTAGTAGTTTTCCTAATTCAACAATCAATGCGTTATGAATAAATTTGGTCCCCCTGCCAGGAGTCGAACCTGGATCTATCGCTTAGGAGGCGATTGCACTATCCATTGTGCTACAGCGGGAGTGGATTACCAGCCACACAGGGCCCATGCTTGCTCAGCTAAACCAATCACAACTTCTGGAATGAAGTAGAGCGCAAAGACCAGCATCAGAAGAATCACAACAACTGCATAGAGAGCAATCTTCTTTCTGGTCAGAGTTGAAGTCATTGATGCGGATTGGCTCATGAATGCATTCTACCGAAAGCAAGTGGCCATCGCTACAGAAACTCTACCGCCTCACGCGCTTGCTGGGCGCTGTAAGGGTTCCTCGCGGATCGGTAAATTAATCAGACCGGCAAAGACCCCGAGGGCCATGGCAATGCCCCATACGATTTGATAAGAGCCGGTGAGATCGTAGAGGTAGCCACCAAAGTAGGCACCACAAAAGCTCCCTAATTGATGGGAGAAGAACACCACCCCCGAGAGCATGGTGAGGTACTTGACCCCAAAAATCTGAGCGACGATCGCATTCGTGAGCGGAATGGTCGAGAGCCAAAGTACCCCCATCACGGCAGCAAATACATAGGTGCTCATCGAGGAGAGGGGCAGTAATAAAAAGAGGGCAATCGCTAGCGAGCGTGTGAAGTAAATACCCGAGAGTAAAAATCGTTTAGGAAAGCGTTCACCCAAGACCCCAGCATAGTAGGTGCCAATCACATTAAATAAACCAATCAAGGCCAAGGCGGTGGTTGCCACAGTCGCACCGTTGATGCCCGGATAAATCGCTGACATGTCCTTGAGATAGGGTGCGAGGTGAACCGTAATAAAGACCACCTGAAAGCCGCACACAAAGTAACCCATCATCAAGAAACGAAAGTTGCGATTACCAATTGCCTCATTAAGAGCCTGTCGGATGGTTTGATCACCGGCTTGATTAGGCTCAAAACCGGTCTCGCGTAAGAAAAATGCAATGGGGATCATGAGTGAGGCCATAAGCCCTAAATAGATGAGTGCTTCGTTGGCTCCAAAGTTGCTAATCAAGCCTTGCTCAAGCGGCATCATCAAAAACTGACCGAAGGAGCCTGCCGCTGCCGTAACACCCATCGCCCAGACGCGTTTTTGAGGCGATACATTGCGACCAATAATGCCGTACACCACACTGTAGGTTGTCGCCGCTAGACCAATACCAATCGATAGACCGCCCGCCAAATGAAATAACAAGGGATCATTGGTGAGTGCCATCCCTATCAGACCCACGGCATATAAGAATCCACCCAGAATCATGATCTTGAATGGTCCATAGCGATCGGCAAGCGCACCAGCGACGGGTTGTGCAAATCCCCAAATGAGGTTCTGGAGTGCAATCGCTAATGCAAAGGTCTCACGGCCCCAACCGTTGGCGGAGGTAATGGGCATATTAAAGAGACCAAAGCCATGACGAATGCCCATGGAGAGGGTGACCATTAGGCTGCCAAAGATCAGCACTTGAAGCATCGATAGGCTGGGCGCGCGCTGGGTCACACAATGCCTTTCTGATGCAACTCGCTAATTTGCTCTTCACTCATACCCAGGTCGCGTAAGACCTCATCGGTGTGTTGTCCCAACAGCGGCGGTGGCATGCGCACCTCCACCGGGGTTTTGGAGAGACGCATCGGACTCGCAACCAATTTCATGGTGCCGGCGGTTGGGTGGGGCACGCGCATCTCAATGCCACGCGAGATGACTTGCTCGTTCTCAAACACCTCTTGCAAATTATTAATGGGCCCGCAAGGCACACCTGCCGTCTCCAATAAAGAAATCCACTGCGCCTTGGTCTTCTCCTTCACCATCTCGGCTAACAGTGGGATTAATGCAGCGCGGTGCTCAATGCGCGCTGGGTTTGTTGCAAAGCGCACGTCGTCAGCAAGAGCCTCGCGATTGCCGACCTTCACGAAGTTACGAAACTGGCTATCGTTACCGACCGCCACAATAATCCAGCTATCGCTGGTCTGAAAGGTTTGATAAGGCACCACATTAGGGTGAGCATTGCCCCAGCGATGCGGCGAGATCCCGCTGCATAAATAATTACTGGAGATATTGGCAAGCATTGCTACTTGAGTATCGAGGAGAGCCATATCAATGTATTGACCCTCACCAGTGCGATCGCGATGAATCACCGCCGCAAGGATGGCGGAGCTGGCATACATCCCTGTAAATAAATCCACGATCGCAACCCCAGCCTTTTGAGGACCACCACCGGGTAAATGATCCGCTTCACCGGTAATGCTCATAAAGCCACCCATGCCTTGCAAGATAAAGTCATAGCCAGGGCGATGTTGATAGGGACCGGTTTGACCAAAGCCAGTGATCGAGCAATAAATGAGATTGGGCTTGATCGCACATAAGGATTGATAGTCAAGACCGTACTTCGCTAGCTGACCCACCTTGTAGTTCTCGATCACCACATCGGAGGTCTTGACCAAATCACGCACAATCGCTTGACCCTCAGAGGTACTGATATCGAGCGTGATGGATTTCTTATTACGATTAATCGAGATGTAATACGCTGACTCGGTGGTGTCCTGACCATTTGGGTCTTTAGCAAAGGGAGGGCCCCAATGGCGGGTATCGTCACCTGCGCCCGGGCGCTCCACTTTAATCACCTGAGCACCCAAATCAGCTAAGTTTTGAGCACACCACGGACCCGCTAATACCCGGCTCAGATCTAATACGCGAATATGACTTAAAGCTCCCATAGGCTTATTTTCCCATGCTTTTGTCACACGCCTTTGGGATATGACTACAATTTCTGCGCATGGCAACCCGTAAACCATCCCAATACAGCGAATCCTCCATCAAAGTCTTAAAGGGCTTGGAGCCAGTGCGTCAGCGCCCGGGTATGTACACCCGCACCGATAATCCCCTGCATATCATTCAGGAGGTCTTAGATAACGCCTCAGACGAAGCACTCGGTGGTTACGGTAAAGAAGTGGTCGTGACCTTACACACCGACGGTAGTGTGAGTGTGGAAGACGATGGCCGCGGCATTCCAGTGGGTATGCATCCCCAAGAGAAAAAACCCGTCGTTGAAATCGTCTTTACCCAATTGCATGCCGGTGGCAAGTTTGAGAAGGGTAGTGGCGGTGCTTATGCATTCTCAGGTGGCTTGCATGGAGTCGGTGTCTCAGTGACAAACGCTCTGGCTAAACGCTTAGAGGTGACCGTGTGGCGTGAGCAACAGGTCTCCAACATCACCTTTGCTGATGGTGATGTGATCGAGAAACTTAAATCCAAAGCAGCAACCAAAGGCGATAAAGCGCATGGCACCAAAGTGCGCGTTTGGCCGAATCCAAAATACTTTGATAGTGCCACCATTCCCATGGCTGATCTCGAGCGCCTCTTGCGCTCCAAGGCAGTGTTATTGCCGGGCGTCAAGGTCACGCTCGTGCACGAGAAAAACGGTCAAAGCCAATCCTGGCTCTACACCCAAGGACTAAAAGGTTACCTCGATGAAGCCTTGGCACAAGGTGGCCATAGTGCCCCAGTGATTCCTGCATTTGAGGGTGAGCATTACGCCAGTGGCGCAGGCGATGAAGAAGCCTTTGCCGAAGGTGAGGGTGCCGCTTGGGTCGTGAGTTGGACCGAAGAGGGGGCACCGGTGCGCGAGAGTTATGTGAACCTCATCCCAACCCCAGCGGGTGGTACGCATGAGAGTGGTTTGCGCGAAGGACTCTTTAATGCGGTCAAAAGTTTTGTTGAGATCCATGCCTTGCAACCCAAGGGAGTGAAGCTCATGCCTGAGGACGTATTTGCCAGGGCCTCATTTATTTTGTCTGCCAAAGTGTTGGATCCCCAGTTCCAAGGACAGATTAAAGAGCGCCTGAACTCCCGCGATGCCGTACGCTTGGTCTCTGGCTTTGTGAAATCCGCTCTTGAGCTGTGGCTTAACCAGCACGTCGATTACGGCAAAGCACTTGCAGAGCTCGTCATTAAACAAGCACAAGCGCGCACCCGCGCTGGGCAAAAGGTGGAAAAGAAAAAATCTTCGGGTGTCGCGGTACTGCCTGGCAAGCTCACCGATTGCGAGAGTGAAGACATTCTTTTAAATGAGATCTTCTTAGTGGAGGGCGACTCCGCCGGTGGTTCTGCCAAGATGGGGCGCAATAAAGAATATCAAGCGATTTTGCCTTTGCGGGGCAAGGTCCTCAATACTTGGGAGACCGAGCGCGATCGGCTCTTTGCTAATAACGAAGTACACGATATCGCAGTAGCGATTGGAGTTGATCCCCACGGGCCTAATGATGAACCCAACTTGGGGAACTTACGCTACGGCAAGATTTGCATACTGTCGGATGCCGATGTGGATGGCTCGCATATTCAGGTGCTGCTGCTCACACTCTTTTATAAGCATTTCCCACGCTTGGTCGAGAACGGTCATGTGTATATTGCGCGACCACCACTGTATCGCGTTGATGCACCTGCGCGCGGCAAGAAGCCCGCACAGAAGATCTACGCACTCGATGAGGGCGAACTAACTGCCATTGAAGATAAGCTGCGCAAAGACGGTGTGCGCGAGGGCGCCTGGCAAATCTCGCGCTTTAAGGGCTTAGGTGAGATGAGTGCTGAGCAACTGTGGGATACCACCTTGAATCCAGATACTCGTCGTCTCTTACCAGTGACCTTGGGCGAGATGAGTGAGAGCGAAACGATTAAGACCATGGACATGTTGATGGGCAAAGCAGAATCTGGCGCGCGCCGTGATTGGTTAGAAGAGCGCGGTAATGAAGTAGAAGCCGACATTTAGGACACAGCATGGCGACTAAAAATAAGAAAGCAACTCCTGAGCAGGGGGATCTCTTTACTCAAGAGCGGCCCAAAGCAAATACGGCTAACCCAGAGGAGTTCTTATCCTTAGGCATCTACGCTGAGCGTGCGTACCTTGATTATGCGATTAGTGTGGTCAAAGGGCGGGCATTACCCGAAGTCGCCGATGGACAAAAGCCAGTACAACGTCGTATTTTGTTTGCGATGAACGAGATGGGCTTGCGTGCCGATGCGAAGCCAGTTAAGAGTGCGCGCGTGGTCGGCGATGTCTTGGGTAAGTTCCATCCCCATGGTGATCAATCGGCCTACGATGCCCTGGTGCGCTTGGCACAGGATTTCTCCTTACGCTACCCATTAATTGATGGCCAAGGCAACTTTGGCTCGCGCGATGGTGATGGGGCTGCGGCGATGCGCTACACCGAAGCACGCTTGACTAAGATTGCGAGCCTGCTGCTCTCTGAGATTGATGAGGGTACGATTGATTTTGTTCCCAACTACGATGGTTCGTTTAAAGAACCTAAATTACTCCCAGCACGTCTGCCATTTGTCTTGCTCAATGGCGCCTCTGGCATTGCCGTGGGTATGGCGACCGAGATTCCATCGCATAACTTAAGGGAGGTGGCAAGTGCTGCAGTAGCGCTCATGAAGTCTCCCAAAACCAGTTTGGACGATTTACTCAAACACATTCCAGGCCCGGATTTTCCAGGAGGTGGACAAATTATCTCGCCGGCTAGTGAGATCGCCCAGATCTATGAGGGTGGGCGTGGCTCGGTCAAGGTGCGCGCACGCTGGACCATTGAAGAACTCGCACGTGGGCAATGGCAAGTGGTGGTTAATGAGTTACCACCCGCGACCTCAGCGCAACGCGTCTTGCAAGAGATCGAGGAGCTCACCAATCCCAAGGTGAAGCTGGGCAAGAAATCACTGACCACCGAGCAAAACAATCTCAAGCAAACCATTTTGAATGTCTTAGATAGCGTGCGCGATGAATCGAGCCGTGAGTCCCCGGTACGTTTGGTGTTCGAGCCAAAGAGTAAGAATGTGGAACCGAATGAGTTCATCACCTTACTACTTGCGCATACCTCACTCGAGTCCAATGCCTCAATTAATTTGGTGATGATCGGCAATGACGGCCGACCCCGTCAAAAGGGATTAAAAGAGATCCTCACCGAGTGGATTGAGTTTCGCGTGCAGACCGTCACTCGCCGTACCCAGCATCGCTTGGGGAAGGTCAAAGACCGGATGCATATCTTGGAAGGGCGCAAGATTGTCTTTCTAAACATTGATAAGGTCATTAAGCTGATTCGCAATAGCGATGAGCCAAAACCCGATTTGATGAAGGCCTTTAAGCTCACCGAGCGTCAGGCCGAAGATATCTTAGAGATTCGTTTGCGCCAGCTGGCACGCTTGGAGGGGATCAAGATTGAGCAGGAGCTTAAAGAGCTCAAAGGGCAAAAGGCAGAGCTTGATGAGTTACTCAGTAACGAGTCGGCATTGCGCAAACACATCATCAAAGAAATTGAGAGTGATGCTAAAGAGTTTGGTGATGCGCGTCGCACCCTCATGAAAGAAGATGAGCGTGCGGTAGCCGAGGTGAAGGTGATTGATGAGCCGGTGACCGTGATCGTATCCCAAAAGGGATGGGTGCGAGTCCGTCAGGGGCACGAGCATGATCCCCAACAGTTCACCTTCAAAGCCGGTGATGCGCTCTACGATACCTTTGAGTGCCGCACTGTCGATCAAATGCTTGGCTTTGGTAGTGACGGTCGAGTCTATACGGTTGCCGTGAGTGAGTTGCCCGGCGCACGAGGCGATGGCTCACCACTTACGAGCTATGTCAATCTCGCGCCAGGCTCACAAATGGTTGCTTACTACGCAGGTCACGCAGATGATCTGGTGTTGATCTCCACCAAAGGCGGTAATGGATTCTTGGCGAATGTGGCAGACATGATCACTCGCAATAAAGCGGGTAAATCCTTTGTGGGTCTGGATAAGAAAACCCCTGGTGATGCACCTCTTGGTGCTGCGAAGGTGAGTGAGGGCATGCGCCAAGTTGCTTGCTTATCTGAGAACGGCCGACTCTTAGTGTTCCCACTGGATGAGCTCAAACGCTTACCGACTGGCGGCAAGGGTGTGATCTTGATGGGACTGGATGCCAAAGAGCATTTGCGTTGCGCAATTACCTTTAGCTCAGCAGGGATAAGTTATAGCGGGTTAGGACGTGCTGGTAAACCCACTGATACACTGCTGGACGCTAAAACACTAAAGGGCTTCGCAGGCAATCGTGCCCGCAAAGGTCATTTAGTGGATCCGCGACTCAAAGAAGCACGATTAAAAGCAATTAATAACTAAGAAACCATGCCTTACAAAATCTTATTACTAGGAGCCTCATATGGCTCCCTCCTAGCATCTAAATTACTCTACGGCGGTCATCACATTCACTTGGTGTGTTTGCCCGAAGAGGCAAAGCTGATTAATGCCGAAGGGTTCAAAGTTCGTTTACCCATTCGAGGGCGTACTGAGCCAGTGCTGCTCAACTCACAACAATTACCAGGCTCGGTTAGTGCTGGACCTGCAGAAACAGTCGACGTGAGCCAATATGATTTGGTGGGGCTGTGTATGCAAGAGCCTCAATATCGCTCACCCGGTGTACGTGAGTTGATGGCAGCCATCGGTCGTTCTGGAATACCGTGTATGTCGATTATGAACATGCCGCCATTGCCCTACATGAAGCGTATTCCTGGACTGGATTATGAGGCGCTAGAGGCTGCTTACACCGATGCACGTGTATGGGATAGCTTTGATCCGAACAACGTTACATTAAATAGCCCCGACCCTCAGGCGATCCGTCCGCCAGGCGAACCAGCCAATGTTCTGCAGGTGACCTTACCAACGAACTTCAAATGCGCCACCTTTAACAATGACGCGTATAACCAAATCTTGCGTCAGCTGGAAACCGATGTAGCCAATGCCCGATTTGCAACGCCAGAGGGACCGATTGAGCTACCCGTGAAATTGAAGGTTCATGACTCACTATTTGTGCCCTTAGCGAAGTGGGCGATGTTATTGGCTGGTAACTATCGATGTGTAACTGCTGATGGTATGCGCAATACTCAGGACGCCGTTCACGCCAACCTTGATGAATCACGCTCGGTCTATAACTTTGTGGTCGATTTGTGTATCAAATTAGGTTCCAACCCAGCCGACTTGGTTCCCTTCGAGAAGTATGCCGCTGCAGCCCAGTCACTCTCAAGGCCTGCATCTGCAGCGCGTGCTTTGCAGAATGGCGCCCCTTACATTGAGCGCGCTGATAAGTTAGTGCAACTCATTGCCAGATCAAAGGGCATGAGTCATCCGGCAATTGATGCTCAGGTAGCGCTTGTGGATCGCCGTCTCGAGGCGAATCGTCAGAAGCTCTCGACCTAGTAGGTTCTAGATATAAGCCAACCAACGTCCCATCCCAATCACACTCGCCCAACCGGTGAGTGAGAGAAGGGCTTGGGCTTTACTCACCCCATTGGTGATGGTGCGCATGCGCAGAATCATGGCATTGGCGAGCAACAAGAAGATGAGGCACATCTTCAGAATAAATAAGCGTGAACCAATGAGCTCAGAGGCTTGAGTAACAAACATCAGTGATCCAGTGAGAACCGCTAGGCCAAACCCGATGAAGGCCACTAAGATCCCCAAGCGAGATAGGTCTGACAGATTGAGTTTGTTACCAAATCCCAAGACTCGTAAATCCATGATCACCACACTTCCAAAGAGCATGCCAATGCCCCAGATGTGCATAGTCTCAACCGTGGGATAGAGCCAACTCGAGTGCTTCATGGCCTGGGCTAGCCATAAGCCCTCCAAGGCCATGATAGGACTACTCATTAACGCAGTTCAACCGTTTTTGTGCCAGCAGTGATGCGCTCAGCACGCAGTTCATCGGGTTGGCTGCGATTGATATAGCCCTCAACCGTGACTTGCGAACCGTTGGCAATATCACTCTTGCTCAAGCCCCGGTTTTCCATTCGAAAGGGTGGAGCAAGCACAATCGTCCACGACTTACCATCGGCACTTAATTTAATTACTCCATGCGGATGCTCATAACCACTTTGAGTAATCGTGCCAGTGAGCTTCACGGTCTTGGTCTGATCATATTCAGACCAGCCGTGATGGGCATGAGCAAGACCAAGATTGAATAATAAGCAGCTCAGAATGATTCGTTTAATGATTGTGATCATATTCACCTCGTTCGGTTAATTGATTGTATGGTGAGATGGCGCGCATCACAATGACTGATAGCGCTTGGCAGCCTTTAGAAGCTCCTCGGCAACGCGTTTGCGCAAACTAGTAGGTGCCAGCACCTCAACACCATCCCCATGCTTCATGATCTCCATCACAAGCTCGGGATCTTGGTTGTAATCAAATTCAAGGAGGTAATTACCTTCTTTATCAAAGCTGCTCACCTGTTGACCGTGCCAGGTCTCTGCGGCAACCCAGCGGGCTTTCTCTGGGGTAAAGCGTAATTTGGCACGTTGCGTCGCTTTGCCAGAGAAGATGCCATAACTTTCAGCAAAGTTTTCTTGTAATTCTTTTTCAGAGACATCGATGGCTTTTTCATCCAAAACATGCGCTGTTTGAATGCCATCCATGGCAAAACTACGCAGGCCTTTGCGGAGATGGCAATACGCATCGAGGTACCAGTTATCTCGATAGAAAATTAAGCGCTGCGGTGATACATCACGCTCGGTTGATTCATCCTTACCCTTGGAGTAATAGGACAGGTGTAAGCGCTGGCGTTTTAGGAGTGAGATACCGACTTCTTCAAAGTTCTCGAGCACATTCTTGCGGGCTGACACACCAAAGACCTTAATGCGTTTACGTAACTCTTTTGCAGAGATCTCAGACTGACCCAAGATACCATCAATGATGTTCATGAGGGGGGCAATATGAGGGCTTAGTAAGCCATTGGTATCTAGATTGGATAAGAGGTGTTGCATGAGAACAAGGGCAGTCGCCTCTTTTTCTGAGAACCACAAGCCGGGTAACTCAAACTTATCGCCAGCATTGGGCTTATCAAAGCGATAACCGCCCATGGCGCGGTCGTAGACAATTGGTGCGTTCATACGATCACGCAGATAGTCAAGATCGCGTTTGAAGGTTGCGCGCGAGATTTCTAAGCCACTTAAAAAATCCTCAATCGGCACGCAGCCCCGACTCTGGATCATGTACTTAATCTTGTGCAAGCGCTCCATATCGCTCATTGGCAATCTCCCATAACAAAACAGGTAACAGCATGGGCCATAAAAGGCTCACTATATGAGCCAGATCAAGGTAAGTCAATGAAGCGAAACCAATACCAGCCCCCAAGCACTTCAGTTAGGATTAGGGTATGAAAATCATCAGACTTCTATTCGTGTGCCTTATGCTCATCCCGGGCATGGTTCTGGCACTGACAGTTGGCCAAACCATTGAGTTGGGGCAACTGCAAACACTCAACAGCACTCCGTATGTCATACCGGCTAACAACACCAAGAACACCTTAATCCAGGTTTGGGCCACCTGGTGCCCATTTTGTAAGAAGCAAAATGCTTATTTAGAAAAACTCTACAAAGAGCTGCCGCCTAATTCACTCAATGTCATCACCATCTCCATTGATAAGAACCCATTACTTGCCAAGCAATACATGGAAAACAATAAGTACACATTCCCGGCAGCCATGATGACCCCAGAACTGCAAAAATCAATGGGGAAGGTCAAAGGCATACCAATTCTTATCATTTTGGATAAGAACAACAAAGTGATCTACCGTGAAATCGGGGAGATATTTCCTGAAGAGTATGCAGACCTTAAGCGCTTTGCAAAAGTTCAATAATTAATCAAGTAATACATACGTACTACTTCCGTTGTGATTACAAACGTTTAGGCCCAACCTTCTTCACAAACCAAATGCATACAAATAATCTAGTGATTATTAAATCCCAAAGGTTAGGTATTCAAAATGGTGTTTTTAATCGAACTTACTCACAATCGAGCCAAAATATTCCGTATTGAGTTTGGCTCTCGCTTGCTCATGGCAATCACAATCCTAGGAATTGCCTATTTGACCTTCAAAAGTTTACTTGGGATATTTCTAGGATTATTTAGCAAATAGCTAAACGATCGATTCATTTGCATCACTAGGAAATAAGGACGAGCCCGACCCTCGGCACTGATAGTATTTGGGTATGGCTGCTTCGTTCCCGACCTGACCAGGTTGCCAAGCCACCATGCGAGGAGGCCCGTCCATTCTTATTGTAGCCTTGTTAGAATTGAGCCCATGACTGCACTTGCATTGGCTCGTAAATGGCGCCCCAAAACCTTCACTGAACTGGTGGGTCAGGATCACGTAGTGAAAGCCTTAACCCATGCCTTAGATCAAGGCCGCTTACACCACGCATGGTTATTCACGGGCACCCGTGGAGTCGGCAAGACCACCATCTCTCGCATTATGGCTAAAGCCCTCAATTGCACCGGAGTAGATGGCAAAGGGCAAATGACCTCAGAACCTTGTGGCCAATGCCAAGCCTGTACCGAGATTGATGCTGGACGCTTTGTTGATTACATTGAGATGGATGCGGCGAGTAATCGTGGTGTGGATGAGATGGTCTCATTATTAGAGAAAGCCGGTTATGCACCCAGCAGTGCTCGCTTTAAGGTCTACATGATCGACGAGGTGCATATGCTCTCCACGCATGCCTTTAATGCCATGCTCAAGACCTTGGAAGAGCCACCGCCGCATGTGAAGTTCATCTTGGCAACCACCGATCCCCAAAAGGTACCGGTCACCGTACTCTCTCGCTGCTTGCAGTTCAATCTTAAGCAAATGCCAGTCCCTTTGATCGTAGAGCACTTGCGGCAGATTCTGGGTTCGGAGTCAGTGACTGCTGAACCGAATGCCTTGCGTGTGATTGCAAAAGCCGCCCAGGGATCCATGCGCGATGCACTATCGCTTACCGACCAAGCAATTGCCTATGCAGCAGGACCGGTCACAGAGGCCGCAGTCCGCACCATGTTGGGCACGATTGACGAGACCTATCTCATCAAGATCTTAGATGCTCTACAGAATAAAGATGGCAAAACTCTAAACGACATTGCGGAAGAGATGGGTCTGCGCAGTATGTCCTTCTCCTTAGCGCTCCAAGATCTCGCCAGTCTCTTACACAAAATAGCCACAGCCCAGATCGTGCCTGACTCCGTATTGGAGGATTGGCCAGAAGCGAATGAGATTCGGAGGCTTGCTAAAGCGTTTGCCCCCGAAGAAACCCAACTCTTTTATCAGATCGCTATTACCAGCCGGGCCGATTTGTCATTGGCTCCCGACGAGCAAGCTGGATTTGCGATGGCGCTTCTACGAATGTTAGCCTTCAAACCCGGTGGCAGTGGTAGTACTTCAGTAACAGCGAACAGCATACCCAAGCCTGCTACGCAAGCTACTCCTAAATCAACCGCTCCTGCAAACAAGTCAGTAGAAGCAAAGCCGGTTGCAAAGACTGTTGCGAGTACTGTTACAAATACTGCAGCCGAAACCGCCACCCATACGCCGAACCTTAATAGTGAGATCAAACCCGATTGGCATGCGATGGTACGTAATTTGCCATTGCGAGGACTCTTGCAACAACTGGCTCACCAAACTGAACTGGTGGAGTGGCGCGACACCCCAACGACACTCTTTATTACTCTGACGACCGCAATGCCCCAACTGGCGACTGATGATGCGTTAGCCCGTTTTGGGGAGACCCTCCGGGCGCAGTACGGTAAACCTGTGAAGCTGCAATTGGGTGAGGGTAAGGCTAATCACACGATCGCTAAAGTAGATGCCCAAATTTACGAAGAGAAAAAACTCAATGCCGAAGAGCAAATTGCTGAAGACCCATTCCTAAAAGAGCTGGAGCGTGAGTTCGGAGCCAAAGTGGTCTCGGGCTCAGTTCGTCCCATTAATTAATTTCAAAAGCGGAGAAGCACACCATGATGAAAGGTCAAATTGCGGGTTTAATGAAGCAAGCCCAGCAAATGCAAGAGAAGATGAAGCGCGCCCAAGAGGAGCTCAATGCCTTGGAACTCACGGGCCAAGCCGCTGGCGGCATGGTGAAGGTCACGATTAGCGGCAAGTATGAGATGAAGCGGGTGCAAATTGATCCGGCAGCAATGGATGATCGCGAGATGCTCGAAGATTTGGTGGTCACTGCGTACACCGATGCATTCAAGCAGGCTGAAGCCGCTAGCCAAGCTCTCATGTCGGGCGCGACCGCTGGGATGCCCATGCCCCCCGGATTTAAGTTACCGTTCTAAAGTCGGATGAGTCGGACCAAATCACCAAACGAGCCTCAAGACGCACTTAGTCGTTTGGTGGAGGCCCTGCGGGTCTTGCCTGGCGTTGGCCCCAAATCAGCGCAACGCATGGCGTATTTCTTATTGCAACATGATCGCAATGGCGCAGCGGTCTTAGCCCAGTCATTGGGTGAGGCAGTCGAATCGATTGGGCATTGTCAGCGTTGCAATACCTTTACTGAACTCGAGCTTTGTACGACCTGCAGCGATTCACGTCGTGACCCCGCCTTGTTGTGCGTGGTGGAGACCCCGGCAGACCAAGTGATGGTTGAGCAAACCATGAGCTTTAAGGGTCAGTACTTCGTTCTGATGGGGCGTATCTCACCACTGGATGGCATGGGCCCCAATGAGATTCATTTTGATCGCTTACTTGATCGGATTGAGAAACCAGAGTTTGGTGGACCCGTACGTGAAGTGGTGCTGGCTACCAACTTCACGAGCGAGGGTGAGGCCACCGCGCATTACATTGGCGAGGTCTTAAAGATCAAAGGCATCAAAGCAACCCGCATTGCCCGCGGCATTCCGGTGGGTGGCGAGTTGGAGTATGTGGATGCTGGCACCTTAGCACGCGCCTTACTCGATCGCCGCTCCATCAGCTAAAACAATCAACGAAAGCATCTATGAGTAAAGTCCCACACATCTTAGTGAGTAATGACGATGGCTATTTAGCTCCTGGCTTACTCGCTTTGGTTAATGCACTACGCCCCTTAGGGAAGCTAACGATTGTGGCACCGGAGCAAAACCACAGTGGCGCATCGAACTCGCTCACGCTCTCACGACCCTTGAGTATTCATCGGGTCGCCGGTGGTGAGCGCGATGGATTTCTATTTGTAAATGGCACGCCCACCGACTGTGTGCACATGGCCATGACCGGATTTTTGGAGAGTAAACCTGATTTGGTGGTCTCAGGAATTAATCAAGGCGAGAACATGGGCGAGGATGTCCTGTACTCAGGTACCGTTGCCGCTGCGATTGAAGGTGTGATGTTTGGGGTGCCAGGCATTGCGTTCTCACAAGTGGACCGTGGTTGGGCTCAAATTGAGGATGCTGCAAAGGCAGCGCGTGACATCGTGACCCAGGCTCTGCAAGAACCCATGGAGCGGGTCGATGGCATAGCCACCTTACTAAACGTCAATATTCCCAATGGCCATTATGAGCAGCTCAAACGCTGGCGGGTGACGCGCTTAGGAACACGCCATCACTCGCAACCCGTGATCGTGCAACAAAATCCTCGTGGTGAGAACATTTATTGGATTGGTCCCGCAGGCGAAGCGCGTGATATCTCCCCCGGGACGGATTTTCATGCGATCAATGAAGGATGTATCTCAATTACGCCGATGCAACTCGATCTCACGCACCATGCGCGCCAAGCGAGTATGCGTGCTTCTGGCTGGGACCGCGGATGAAAGCGGCCGAGCGCTTTGCCGGGCATCGCCAAGACCTCGCACGCAAGGTGCATGAGGCCGGGGTGAAGAACCCACAGGTCTTACAAGCCATAGCCACCGTACCGCGCCACTCATTTGTGGATGCTGGATTGCACGCGCAAGCCTATGAAGACTCGGCATTACCGATTGGTCATCAGCAAACCATCTCGAAGCCCTCGGTGGTGGCACGCATGATTGAGCTCTTGCACAAGAACAAACAACCCTTGGGGAAGGTGCTAGAGATTGGTACGGGATGTGGCTACCAAGCAGCGGTGCTGAGTTTGTTAGCGCAAGAGGTCTACTCGATTGAGCGAGTTCGTGCTTTGCATGATCTGGCTCGCACCAAATTACGACCCTTTCGTATCGCCAATTTGCGCCTCATCTATGGCGACGGAATCCGCGGGCTAGCGCAAGCAGCACCTTTTGACGGAATCATCCTGGCAGCGGCGGGGTTGGGGGTGCCCGACCCCTTATTGGATCAACTGGCGATTGGCGGACGCTTAATTGCCCCGGTCTCTAAAAGCGAGACCGAGCAACAACTCTTACTCATTGAGCGGGTGAGCTCCCACCGCTATCAAAGGACCGCACTTGATGAGGTCTTTTTTGTGCCCTTACAATCAGGGGTGATATGAACCCATTGCATGCCAGCCCACAATCCCGATACGCGATTCGCGTCGGCCAGACCGCACTAGTGGCAGTTGTCGCTTTTGGGCTTGCAGCATGCTCAACACCACCCAGAACCAAGCCAGCCACCATTACGGATCGCAGTGCACCGGTAGCCAGCGCACCTGTTCAAGAGCCAGTTCCTCCGGGGTTCTATCGGGTTAAGCGCGGCGATACCTTAATTCGGATTGCGCTCGATAACGGGCAGTCTTATCGCGATATTGCCGCTTGGAACAACATCACCGACCCTAATTTGATTGAGGTTGATCAGGTCTTGCGGGTGAAGCCACCGCCAAGCACTGCTCGGGTAACAACCAAGCCTATTGAGCCGATCAAACCCGCTGATAGTAAAGCGCCTGCCGATAGCAAAGTGGCTGCTAAGAAAGTGGAAGAGAAAGAGGTAGTAGTTGCTGAGCCCAAAGCGAATGCAATTGATCCACCCATTAAGCTCTCATGGCCTGCAAAGGGCAAAGTGGTTGAAGAGTTCAACGAAGCCAAGAACAAGGGTATTGATATTGCCGGCAAGATGGGTGAGCCCATTCAAGCGGCAGCTGATGGCAAAGTCGTCTATGCCGGTAACAGTCTGCGAGGGTATGGCAACCTGGTCATCGTCAAACATGACAACACCTATCTCACGGCCTATGCCCATAACCGCACCCTTTTAGTGAAAGAGGGTGAGAACGTGCGCAAGGGCCAACGGATTGCTGAGATGGGCGACTCCGATGCCAATATGGTGAAGTTGCACTTTGAGGTGCGTATGAACGGTAAGCCCGTTAACCCAATGCAATATTTGCAATAACTGTAATCACCCGTTTGGCTAAATCGATCCCCAGCGTACTGGTATTTGATATTGAGACCGTTCCGGATGTTGCGGGTCTTCGGGTACTCAATGCCTATCCAGACTCGATGAGCGATGCTGAGGTCGCAAAGGCCGCGATGGATGAACGTGCCGCCCAAACTGGCCATGAGTTTTTACCCCTTTACCTGCAAAAGATCATTGCGATCTCGTGCGTGATCCGCAGAACCACCAAAGAGGGCTTACCGCAATTTAAGGTTGGGAGTCTCGGAACCGCAGCCGATGATGAGAAAACTCTCGTACAAGCTTTTTATGAACTCATTGAAAAATACACCCCCCAGTTGGTGTCGTGGAATGGAAGCGGCTTTGATCTACCGGTCTTGCACTACCGGGCGCTGTTAAACCAAGTGGCCGCACCGCGCTATTGGGAGATGGGTGAGAGCATGGATAGCGATAGTAAAGACTTTAAGTGGAACAACTACATTAACCGCTATCACATGCGTCACATTGATCTCATGGATGTTCTAGCCAAACACAATGCCCGTGCCAACGCACCGCTCGATGCGCTAGCGAAGCTGTGTGGCTTTCCTGGAAAACTGGGGATGGATGGCTCGCAAGTATGGCCTGCCTATCAACGCGGAGAGATTGAACAAATCCGACAGTATTGCGAGACCGATGTGGTGAACACCTATTTGGTCTACTGCCGCTTTCAACAGATGCGTGGGGGCTTTACTGCCGATGAGTACGACGAAGAAATCGTCTACGTGAAGCAGCAACTCGAGCAGGATGCCAAGCAAGGCAAAGCCCCTTGGGCCGAGTACTTAGCCGGCTTTAGTTACTAGCACCCATCAAGGTCAGAATGAGTACGGAAGCACGGATGCCAAAAGCATCTCCGATCGTCACGATTGACTCTTTGGATCTCGATGCACAAGGCGTTGCGCGGCAATCGAATGAAGAGGGCGGTAAAGTACTCTTTATTCGGGGAGCATTGCCGACCGAGCGCGTGACCTACACCATCACGCGGGAGAAAGCGCGCTTTGCCAAAGCCAAACTTCATGAGCTGATTAAACCCGCGGTCTATCGCACCACCCCCCGTTGTAACTATTTTGGGACCTGCGGAGGATGCAGCATGCAGCATCTAGATTTTGCTGCGCAGATTGCGATCAAGCAACGGGTTTTAGAGGATGATTTGTGGCACATCGGACGGATTAAGCCTCAAGAGATCTTGCGACCGATTGCAGGACCCGCTTGGCACTATCGCCATCGAGGACGTTTAAGTGTGATCGATCGCTCGATCAAGAAGGGCACAATCTTGGTGGGTTTTCATGAACACAACAGTAGTTATGTGGCAGACATGCTCACCTGCGAAGTCATCCCCAAACGCATCTCCGATCTTTTGGTGCCGATGCGGGAACTGGTGGGCTCACTGAGTATTCGGGATCGCGTACCGCAAATCGAGTTTGCCGTTGGAGAAGACGCAAACCAACCGGGCGTCACTCAAATTGCCTTAGTGATTCGTCACTTGTTGCCGCTGACCCCCGCCGATCTCAAGAATATGGAGTCATTTGCCAAACATCATCAAGTTGGTATTTGGTTACAGCCCCAAGGGCCTGAGAGCGCCAAACCGTTTTATCCCACTGAGCAGTCCCTGAGCTATACCTTGCCAGAGTTCGGGGTCACCTTGCCGTTTCTGCCGACAGACTTCACCCAAGTTAATCATGCAGTTAATCAAGTGCTCATCAGTAAAGCCATTGCATTACTGGATATCCAGGCGAGTGATCGTGTGATCGATCTCTTCTGTGGCATTGGGAACTTCACACTGCCCATTGCAACCCTAGCCATGGAAGTGCTTGGCATTGAGGGTAGTAAGACCCTAACTCAGCGTGCCTTGCAAAATGCTCGGCATAACCAACTCGATCACAAAACCCAATTTAGTCAGAGCAATCTCTTTGAGATCACGGCCACTGATCTCAATGTCTGGGGCAGGGCCGATAAATGGCTGATTGACCCACCGCGAGAGGGTGCTATGGAGATTTGCAAGGCGATGCAGGATTTACCAACAACAGCGCTACCGAAACGCATTGTCTATGTGTCATGCAATCCCAAAACACTGGCACGTGATGCAGCGATTCTGACGCACGAACTCAATTACACCCTGAGTAAAGCAGGGATCATCAATATGTTCCCTCACACCTCGCACATTGAATCGATTGCGGTGTTTGATCGACTGGGATAAAAGTTAGGTATTCTGATGGGGTTCATCGATTAGATTCCCCATGACCAACCTTAATCAACTACCTACCGATTTACCAGCCCCTCAAGATGATGGGGCTTGTAAACATTTGGTCGGCATGGCTTTGCCCAATGTGGCTTTGTTAGCAACCGATGGATCGATGGTGAACCTCTCACAACTACCCGGGCGCACAGTCATTTATTGCTACCCCATGACCGGGCAGCCTAATGTGTCATTGCCCGAAGGGTGGGATCAAATCCCAGGCGCGCGTGGCTGCACACCCCAAAGCTGTGCTTATCGTGATCACTATCAAGAACTCCAAGCCTTAAATGCCAATGTGTATGGCCTCAGTGTGCAGAGTACGGATTACCAACGCGAGATGGCTACGCGTTTGCATTTGCCATTTCAGGTGCTCAGTGATGAGCAGTATCAGTTCCAGCAGGCCCTCAACTTGCCAACCTTTGTAGCGGCAGGGATGACCTTACTAAAACGCGTGACCCTGATTACCAATGATGGGCATATTGAGGCAGTACATTACCCAATCTTCCCAAGTGATAGTGATCCTACTTGGGTATTGGATTATTTGAAGAGCAAGAAATAAAAAGGGCGCCGCAGCGCCCTAAGTTACCGCATGACGATGTTGCTATTAGTCGCGGTCTCCACCAAAGATGCCCAGAAGAGCCAAGAGGTTGGAGAAAATGTTGTAAATGCTTAGGTAGATGCCTAAAGTTGCAATGATGTAGTTGGTCTCACCACCATTAACCACACGCTGCACATCCACCAGGATGAACGCGGAGAAGATGGCAATCGCTACAACCATCAAGGTGAGCATCAGGGCAGGGATCTGCAACCAGATGTTGGCCAAGGAAGCCAAGATCAACAGAATGACGCCTACGAACAGGAACTTGCCCATGCCCGAGAAGTCTTTCTTGGAGACCGTGGCAATCGACGCCATCACGGTGAAGATTGCAGCTGTGCCACCAAAGGCGCCCATGATGAGAGCAGCACCATTGCTGTAGCTACCCAGGGTCATGCCAATCAAGCGCGAGAGCATCACACCCATAAAGAAGGTAAACGCCAGCAAGAGCACGACGCCCATACCGGTGTCTTTGTTCTTCTCAATTGCCCAGAAGAAACCAAAGGCAACGGCCAAGAACAAAATTGCGCCCATAAATGGACTACCTTCAAAGAAGGTAAAGCCCATGGCCACACCCAGCCACGCACCAATCACGGTAGGCACCATGGAGAGTGCCAAGAGGGCGTAGGTGTTTCTTAGGACACGGTTACGGGATTGGGCAGTTGCAACTGCAGCACCACGACCAAAACCATACGAATTCAGATCACTCATTGAGTAGCTCCTTAAAGTAAGTCCAACATGGACTTGATAGTCACCAAGTATAGACAAAACATATAAAAATCAAGACCTTTGTGACAGGAAGGTCGCTGGCATTAGGGTCTTTTGGTGATATACCTAAGAAATTCAATGGCTTAGGACTAAGAATAGGGGATAAAACCCTAAAAACAACGTATAATTTCGCATCGCAATACCGAGTATTGCTGACAAATGATTCAATAAAACCGAAAAACCGTTTCATACAACCTCACTGGAGTTTTTGCATGGCAATTCAGCGCACCTTATCCATCATCAAACCTGACGCAGTCGCGAAGAACGTGATTGGCCAAATCTATGCTCGTTTTGAGCAGGCTGGTTTGAAGATCGTCGCCGCCAAAATGGCGCACCTCTCAAAAAATGAAGCTGAGCAGTTCTATGCCGTGCATAAAGAGCGTCCTTTCTTCAAAGACCTCGTGAGCTTCATGATCTCGGGTCCGGTCATGATTCAGGTACTTGAAGGTGAGAACGCGATTGCCAAAAATCGTGAGCTGATGGGTGCGACCGATCCCAAGAAAGCCGACAAGGGCACAATCCGCGCTGACTTTGCAGATAGCATTGATGCTAATGCCGTGCATGGTTCGGATGCACCAGAGACCGCTGCAGTGGAAGTCGCCTTTTTCTTTCCCGGCATGAACATCTACGCACGTTAATTCACCATTGAATTCAAGCCGCACGAACTTACTCAATTTTGATGCTGCCAAGATGGCAGAGTACGTTGCGGGACTAAATGAGAAGCCCTTTCGGGCGAAGCAACTCTTGCAGTGGGTTCATCAGCGTGGCGTCAGTGACGTGGCGCTGATGACCGATCTGGCTAAATCCTTTCGTCATCAACTCGCAGAAGAAGCAGAAGTCATTAGTCTGCCAGTCATTGGGGATATGAAGGCTGGTGACGGTACCCGCAAGTGGTTACTGGATGTGGGGGCTGGTAATGCCGTTGAGATGGTGTACATCCCCGAGGATGATCGCGGCACATTGTGTATTTCCTCCCAAGCGGGTTGTGCAGTCAATTGCCGATTTTGTTCCACTGGTCACCAAGGCTTTGCTCGTAATCTGACCCCGGCCGAGATTATTGGACAACTTTGGTTTGCCGAGCATCATTTGCGCGAGGATCCGCTTGCGATTCGCAGGCTGGATGAGGATTGTGCGGAGCAAGCACAGGGTCGTGTGATTACGAATGTGGTGATGATGGGCATGGGCGAGCCTTTGCTCAACTACGATGCGGTGCTCGTGGCATTGCGTTTGATGCTCGACGATCACGCCTATGGACTCTCGCGCCGTCGCGTGACTGTCTCAACCTCGGGTGTGGTGCCCATGATGGATCGCTTGGCCCAGGATTGCCCAGTGGCTCTCGCTGTATCCTTGCACGCACCGAACGACGCTCTGCGCGATGAGCTCGTGCCGCTGAATCAAAAATACCCCTTAAAAGAACTGATTGCCGCGTGCGATCGCTACTTACCATTTGCACCGCGCGACTTCATTACCTTTGAGTACTGCATGCTCGATGGTGTAAACGATCAAGACCAGCATGCCAAAGAGCTAATCAAACTCTTAAAGGGCTTGCGTTGCAAATTAAATCTCATTCCCTTTAATCCATTCCCAGCTTCAGGCTTAAAACGCTCACCCGCTGAGCGCGTCAAACAGTTTGCCCAAATTTTGCTAGACGCTGATTTAGTAACCACCGTGCGTAAGACCCGCGGTGACGATATCGCAGCTGCCTGCGGCCAGTTAGCAGGCGATGTGATTGATCGAACCCGTCGTGCTGAGCGCATGCAAGCACTTAATGAGCAGGTGATTCAGTTTCAGGGACGATAATGAACGCAATTGGATGCCATGATGAATAAGATCGAGCCAGGCTGTTTGCCACCATTACCTCTCGGACCATTACCGCGCCGTCTATCGCGCCAGTCGGTGGTGGCGTGGGGCGATAACCGCGTCACAGTTGGTGGAGATGCCCCGGTGCGGGTGCAATCGATGACCAATACCGACACCGAGGATGCGATTGCAACTGCGATTCAGGTCAAGGAGTTGGCGCGTGCTGGATCGGAACTGGTGCGCATTACCGTGAACACCCCAGAAGCCGCGGCACAAGTGCCCTATATTCGCGAGCAACTCGATAAGATGGATGTGAAGGTGCCTTTGATTGGCGACTTTCATTACAACGGCCACACCTTACTCAAAGATTATCCCGATTGCGCCAAGACCTTATCGAAGTACCGTATTAATCCCGGTAATGTGGGTAAGGGTGCTAAGCGGGACCCGCAATTCGCACAGATGATCGAAGCGGCTTGCCATTACGACAAGCCAATTCGGATTGGGGTGAACTGGGGCAGTCTTGATCAAGAGTTACTCGCACAGATCATGGATGAGAACGCTAAGCTGGCCACTCCCAAGACCTCTCAAGAGGTAATGATTGAAGCCTTGATTCAGTCGGCACTTCAATCGGCCAGTAAAGCGGTTGAGCTCGGCATGAACCCTGATCAGATTACGCTCTCGTGCAAAGTGAGTGGTGTACAAGATTTAATTGCGGTCTATCGCGATCTCGCCAGACGTTCCGATTACTCCTTGCACCTCGGGCTCACCGAAGCTGGCATGGGTAGCAAAGGTATCGTGGCATCAACGGCTGCACTTGCAGTGCTCTTACAAGAAGGAATTGGTGACACCATTCGTATCTCCTTAACACCCGATCCCGGTGCACCGCGTGAGAATGAGGTTATTGTCGGGCAGGAGATCTTGCAAACCATGGGATTGCGCAATTTCACGCCGATGGTAATTGCTTGTCCTGGATGCGGTCGCACTACGAGCACCACCTTCCAAGAACTGGCTGCCAAGATTCAATCGTATCTGCGTCAACAAATGCCAGTGTGGAAGAAAACCCATCCCGGTGTTGAAAACATGAACGTCGCAGTGATGGGTTGTATCGTCAATGGTCCAGGCGAGAGCAAGCACGCCAATATCGGCATCTCTTTACCAGGAACTGGTGAGAGCCCCGCAGCCCCAGTCTTTGTGGATGGTGTGAAGGTCAAGACCCTACGCGGTGAGGGCATCGCCGAAGAATTTCAACTAATCGTCGACGAGTACGTTAAAGCCAATTACCATGCAAAAAATTAATGCCATCCGCGGCATGAACGATCTGCTGCCTAAGGATGCAGCAGCTTGGTCTTATCTCGAGCGCACCTTAGCGGATCTGACTCGAGCATACGGCTATGAACAGATTCGGACACCCATTGTGGAATCCACCGCACTATTCCAACGCGGTATCGGTGAGGTGACTGATATTGTCGAGAAGGAGATGTACTCCTTTGAAGATCGACTCAATGGAGAGCAACTCACACTGCGCCCCGAGGGAACCGCAGCAGTCGTGCGCGCTACGATTGAACACAATCTAATTTATGACGGCCCCAAACGGCTTTGGTACACAGGACCCATGTTTCGGCATGAGCGCCCACAGCGTGGACGCTATCGCCAGTTTCATCAATTTGGGATTGAGGCACTGGGATTTGCAGGCCCAGACATCGATGCCGAGATCATCTTGATGGGCCAACGCCTGTGGGATGAACTGGGTTTGCAAGGCGTGCGTTTGGAGCTTAATTCCCTGGGCGAGGCGCCCGAACGCGCTGCGCATCGCCAAGCACTCGTCGATTACTTTACGCAACACCACGCACAATTGGACGAGGACTCGCAGCGGCGTTTGCAAACCAATCCACTGCGGATTCTGGATTCGAAGAATCCAGCAATGCAGACTCTCATTGAGGGCGCCCCCAAACTCTTGGAGTTTTTGGGTTCGGAGTCCTTAGCTCACTTTGAAGCAGTGCAAACGCTCCTAAAGGCCAACAACATTCCATTTAAGATCAACCCACGATTGGTGCGAGGTTTGGATTACTACAACCTCACTGTATTTGAGTGGACCACCGAGGCATTGGGGGCGCAAGGTACGATCGCCGGCGGCGGTCGCTACGACCCCTTGATGGAGCGGATGGGTGGCAAGAGTGCGCCAGCCTGCGGTTGGGCGATGGGTATGGAGCGCGTACTCGATCTGATGGCGATCTCGAAAAGTACTCCCGCTAGTGAACCCGTATGTGATGTGTATGTCTTGCATCAAGGCGGCGAAACTCTGGTGCAAGCCATGATTGCCGCAGAGGCGCTGCGTAGTACCGGAATTGATGTGATTTTGCATTGCCCACCCGATGGGCAGAGCGCAAGCTTTAAATCTCAAATGAAGAAAGCGGATGCCAGCGGTGCGCAATTGGCTCTGATTATTGGTCCTGATGAGCTTGCCCGTGATGAGGCGCAGTTAAAAAATCTGCGCGGCACCGGTGCGCAACATGCCGTGCCACTCTCTGGCTTATTGGTGGCCGTGGTGGATGCTTTAGTGGATTCTTAGCCATAAAGCATAAAATAAGCGTTTGAACAATTGAAGAAAGCAGTATTGGAATGGCACTTGACCTCGAAGAACAAGAGAACCTAGCGAACCTCAAATCGTTTTGGGCCCGCTATGGCAATTACATCATCGGTGTTATTACCGTGGCATTGCTCGCCTATGCCGCTTTCAATCTTTGGGGCTGGTATCAGCGCAGCCAAGCAGCCGATGCGGGTAAGTTGTACGAGACCCTGATTAATGCAGTCACGAAGAACGAGAAAGATAAAACCTATCTCGCCGCCGATGATCTGCAAAAGAAATACGGCGGTACCACCTATGCTGCCATGGGCAACCTCGTGGCTGCCAAGATTGCGATGGATAGCAATGACGCTGCGAAAGCACAAGCGTATTTGAAGTGGACCGCCAATAAAGCGAGTGATGATTCGTTTCGGGCGCTGGCGCAATTGCGTCTCTTAGGACTTCTTATTGATCAAGGAACGGAAGCCAGCCTGAAAGAGGCCGATCAACTCCTCAAAGAAAAAGCCGTCAAAGGATTTGAGCCTTTATGGATTGAGCGCCGTGGCGATTGGTATTTGGTGCAAAAGAAGATTCCGGAGGCCCGCACCGAGTACCAGAAGGCGATGAAGGCGATGCAAAGTGATAAAGCCTTTCCAGAGGACGCACGTGGTTTGTTGAAAGTGAAGATTGATGCCGTAGGGGGTATGTAGTGCAAGTTTTGCGCTGGGGGCTCATTGCGTCACTTTCACTTGCATTGATTGCTTGTTCTGGCTCGTCTAAAGTTCGCAAACCCGCTGAGCTCGTCAATGTTAGTAATCAAGTCGAGCTTGCTGAGGTTTGGTCAACCAATGTAGGCAGTTCGATACCCGCGAACTTCCGCCCCTTGGTTGCTGGCGATCATGTATTTGCGGCATCTGCGCGTGGCACCCTTAGTAAATTAAATATTCAGAATGGACGAGCGGTGTGGGAGGTCAGTGTTCCCGAGAAACTTTCGATTGGTCCAGGATCGGATGGTAAGACTACGGTTGTGGTGAGCGCGGAAGGCAATGCCTACGGTTACGATGAGTCGGGCAAAAATATTTGGAAGACCCCGATTGGTAGCGAGGTGCTCTCCGATCCGATTGTGGGGGCGGGGGTGGTAGTGATCCGTACCCTGGACCATCGCTTTATCGGTCTGGATGCAACGACGGGTAAGCGGCGTTGGATCTATCAGCGACAACAGACTCCTTTGTCGTTGCGTGTCGGCTACGGCATGCTCCTGGTGGGTAATGATGCAGTGGTGACTGGATTTGGGGGCGGTCGCTTTGGAGCGCTTGCGCTCTCCAACGGCGGTCTCATCTGGGAATCGGCTGTCTCTTTCCCCAAGGGCTTCTCTGAGATTGAGCGCTTAAATGATGTTACCAGTCGACCCAGCTTAGAAGAAGGGCGTCTTTGCGTAGTCTCGTATCAGGGCAAGATCGGTTGCGCAGAACTGCGTAGCGGTAATTTAGTGTGGTCGAAGGACTTCTCAAGCTATACCGGTACCACCCAAAGTACCGAGTTTGTGTTTGCTGCCAATGAAAAATCCCATGTGTATGCCTACCGTGCAAGCGATGGTGTGCAAGTTTGGGAGAACACCCAGTTAACCTGGCGTGATGTTGGTGAGCCACTGGCGATTGGACGCGTGGTGATGATGGGTGATAAACAAGGCTATGTGCATCTTCTGAATCAAAATAGTGGTCAGATGGTCTCGCGTATTCGTCACGACAGCTCACCGGTCACAGCAGCACCGATTGCAGCCGGGGGCGTGATCATCATTGCTTCTCAAGGTGGCAAGATTGCGGCGTATCGCCCGCGTTAAGACCCATTACTTATGAAACCCGTTATTGCCATCGTGGGCCGACCCAATGTCGGCAAATCCACCTTATTCAATCGCTTAACCAAATCCCGTGATGCCTTGGTGGCGGATTTTCCTGGACTCACGCGCGATCGCCACTATGGTAACGGTCGAGTGGGGGATCGTGAATTTATTTGTATTGATACGGGCGGCTTTGAGCCCGTTGCTAAGACCGGCATCATGGCCCAGATGGCCAAGCAAACCAAGCAAGCGGTCGCTGAATCAGATCTGGTGATCTTTTTGGTCGATGGTCGACTCGGACTTGCACCGCAGGATCGCGTGATTGCGGATTTCTTGCGCAAGACCGGACGCCCGGTGATCTTGGCAGTGAATAAGACCGAGGGTATGTCAGCTAGCGTGGTCACCGCAGATTTTCATGAACTGGGTCTCGGTCAACCCGAGCCCATTTCCTCTGCGCACGGCGATGGAGTGCGGGCTTTAATTGAAGAGGCTCTTGATCAGCTGCAGATCCCCGAACCTGAGCCCGATGATGCTGCCGTTGCCGATGGCACGCGACCCATGAAGATTGCGGTGGTCGGTCGACCCAATGTCGGCAAGTCCACCTTCATTAATACTTTGCTTGGCGAAGATCGGGTGATTGCTTTTGATCTCCCCGGCACCACGCGCGATGCCATTGAAGTCGAGTTTGAGCGTAATGGCAAATCCTATGTCTTAATTGATACGGCAGGGCTGCGCCGGCGTGGCAAGGTGTTTGAAGCGATCGAAAAGTTCTCGGTGGTCAAAACTCTGCAAGCAATTAACGATGCCAATGTGGTGATCTTGATGCTCGATGCCCAACAGGATATCTCGGAGCAAGACGCACACATTGCTGGCTATATTGTGGAAGCAGGGCGCGCATTAGTACTAGCTGTGAATAAATGGGATGGCATTGATGCCTACGTGAAAGAACGTGCACGGGTTGAGATTGCCCAAAAGCTTCGCTTTCTAGACTTTGCCAATGTGCATCCCATCTCAGCTAAAAAAGGATTTGGGATCAAAGAGCTGTTTAAGGATTTGGATAAGGCCTACCAAGCTGCGATGGCGAAACTCTCCACGCCCAAACTGACCCGCGCCATGATCGATGCAGTAGCACACCAGCAGCCCAAGCGGGTGGCCAAGGGTCGACCCAAACTTCGCTATGCCCATCAGGGTGGTATGAACCCCCCAATCGTGATTATTCATGGGAGTGCACTGCATGGGATTACCGATAGCTACAAACGCTATCTCGAAGGGCGCTTTCGGGAGATCTTTGAGCTGCGCGGCACCCCCTTGCGGATTGAGTTTCGGACTGCGGCAAACCCTTATGTCAAGGATGAAAAACCACGCCGTAAGTAGGATTTGTCACACAAATACAGAAATCCATTAATTAGGGTTAATATCCTTATAGAAAACATCAGTGTTGTATACAAAAGCAAGACTCCCTAACTTAAATAACGATTAAGGAGCAGTATGAATACCAAACAAGTCCAGTTGCTGCAGGACCCTTTTCTCAATGCCTTGCGTAAAGAGCATATTCCGGTATCCATCTACTTGGTAAACGGAATTAAGTTGCAAGGTAATGTTGAGTCATTTGATCAATACGTGATTCTGTTGCGCAATACTGTCACGCAAATGGTCTACAAGCATGCGATATCGACCGTGGTACCCGCCCGAGCTGTGAGCTTTAGGGCAGACGATGAGGACGCTCCAGCTGCATAACACCGGAGTCGAGGAGGTCCGCGCGGTATTGGTTGGGATTGATACCGGCAAAGACGATTTCCCAGAAAGCATGGCTGAGCTTGCACTCTTGGCAGAGAGTGCGGGCTCCATTCCAAGCGCCTCGGTGATTGGTCGCCGCGGCAGTGTGGATCCATCCTTATTCATCCGTTCCGGTAAGGCCAATGAATTGCTGCGGGCCATGAAAGAGCACGATGCTGAACTCGCGATCGTCAATCACGCGATTTCCCCAACCCAGCAACGTAATCTTGAGCGCCATCTCGGTAAACATGTGATCGATCGCACGGGCTTGATTCTGGACATCTTTGCACAGCGTGCGAAGAGTCATTTGGGTAAGACTCAGGTGGAGTTGGCCAATGTGCGCTATCGCATGTCAAGGCTAGTGCGCGCTTGGAGTCACTTGGAACGTCAAAAGGGTGGTATTGGTCTGCGTGGTGGCCCGGGTGAGACCCAGATGGAGTTAGATCGCCGCATGCTCGCCACTAAAGCAAAACGCTTAGAAGCCGAGCTTGCAAAGTTGCAACGTCAGCAGCGCACTCAACGTCGGGCACGCGCTCGCAATGAGGTGTTCTCGGTGTCTCTAGTGGGGTATACCAATGCCGGTAAGTCCACTTTATTTAATGCGCTCACCAAAGCCGGCACGTATGCTGCTGACCAACTCTTTGCAACCTTGGATACCACCTCTCGACGGGTTCACTTGGAAGAGGGGCGACAAATTGTCCTTTCTGATACTGTGGGATTTATTCGTGAGTTACCTCATCAATTGGTGGAAGCCTTTCGGGCCACACTCGACGAAACAGTGCATGCGGATTTGATCTTGCATGTAATCGACGCCTGCAGCCCCGTTGCGAAGGAACAGCAGGCCCAAGTCGAGGCAGTACTCAAGGAAATTGGGGCGGATGGTATTCCCCGCTTAGAGGTCATGAACAAAATTGATTTGATGCCACAGACCTTTACGAAGGGTCCCCAGATTGAGCGTGATATCCATGGAGTGCCCTATAGGGTCTATATATCCGCTCAGGCCGGTATGGGTTTAGACCTCCTGCGTGAGTGTCTATGCGAGTTTGCGCACAGGACTGATAAACTAAAGGTTGAGCACGCTGACGTCCAACATCGCAAGGCGCATGGCGATCTGCTCCAACCCTTAACCGATAGACCAGAAACCGCTGATTTTGATTTCCATTCGACCCGAAACTATTCGCCAAACACTCCATAAAGTAGGTGACTACTTTAAAGGGTTTTTCTCCGTCAATGATCCTGGCTGGGGAAATAATTACCAAGCACCCAAAGGGGATAAAGACCCCAAAGAAGGTGGTGATCAGGCTCAGCCCAATGATCCAATCGGGCAGCCTCAAGGTAATCGCCGTCCTAATAGTGGGCCACCTGATTTAGATGACCTCTGGCGTGACTTTAATGACAAGTTGAATAATCTCTTTGGCGGTAAGAAGCGCCCATCGGGCGGTGGTCAGCCCCCAAGTGGTGGTGGTCGTAAGCCACCGCAATTTAATGTTGAAGGCTTTAATCCCAAGACGGCTAGTTTGGGCGCCTTGGTGATTGTGACCCTGGTATGGCTCTTTAGTGGCTTCTTCATGATTCAGGAAGGTCAGGCGGGCGTCGTTCTCACCTTTGGTAAGTATGATTACACCGCGCGCCCCGGTATTAACTGGCGGATGCCCTGGCCAATTCAATCAACCGAGACCGTGAACTTATCAGCCGTTCGTTCGGTTGAGATCGGTCGCTCGGTCATGATTAAGGGCACTAATCAAAAAGACTCCTCGATGTTGACCGAAGACGAAAACATCATTGATGTGCGTTTTGCAGTTCAGTACCGCTTAAAAGATCCGATGGAGTACCTCTTTAATAATCGCGATCCAGACATGGCCGTAGTTCAAGCCGCTGAGACCGCGGTGCGTGAGATTGTGGGACGCAGCAAGATGGATACGGTTCTGTATGAAGGTCGTGAGAAGATTGCGATTGATCTGGCGCTGGCTATCCAAACTATTTTGGATAGTTACAAGACCGGCATCTTTGTGACCAGCGTAACCGTGCAAAACGTACAACCGCCTGAGCAAGTTCAGGCTGCGTTTGATGATGCAGTGAAAGCCAGCCAAGACCGAGAGCGCCTCAAGAGCGAGGGTGAGGCGTATGCGAATGACATCCTGCCGCGCGCCAAAGGTACTGCAGCTCGTCTGATTCAAGAGGCTGAGGGTTATCGAGCCAGAGTCTCGGCGATGGCTGAAGGTGATGCCTTGCGCTTTAAACAAATTTACAGTGAGTACGCGAAGGCTCCACAGGTGACCCGCGATCGGATGTACATCGACACCATGAAGGAAATCTATAACAACGTCTCGAAGGTCTTGGTGGATACCACCAAGAGCAATAGCTTGTTGTATCTACCGCTCGACAAAATCATTAATCAGGTAACCACCGAGGCACAGCAAGCTGCCCAAGTGCAGGGCGCCACGCTGCCTGGCGTCGTATCACCGAATGCCATCTCCGCTCCTGCCCCCAATGCAACCCCTTCGCCCGCAGAGCGCGCTCCTGAGCGTCGTGAAGGCTTGCGTAGTCGTGAACGTTAAGAATCGAGGAAAAAGTTATCATGCCTAATCGTCTCCTTGGTCTTATTCTGGGCCTAATCGTTGCGTTTTATTTGATTAGTTCTTGCATCTTTGTAGTGGATCAACGCAAGTTTGCGGTGGTGTTTGCCTTCGGTCAGATCGTACGAGTAATTGAAGAGCCAGGTCTGCAGTTCAAGCTTCCTGCGCCATTCCAAAACGTGATCTTCTTTGATCGTCGCATCATGACGATTGATAATCCCGATGCTGAGCGCTTCATTACCGCTGAGAAGAAAAACCTCTTGGTGGATTCGTATGTGAAATGGCGCATTATCGATCCGCTTAAGTTCTTCGTGAGCTTCCGTGGCGATGAGCGTTTAGCAACGGATCGTATGAATCAGCTCATTCGGTCGGCATTGAACGAAGAGTTCACTAAACGCACCATTCGCGAGATTATTTCTGAGCAGCGTGATCAGGTGATGCAGGGCATCCAGAAAAAAGTGGAGGACGATGCCAAAGCCATTGGTATTGAGATCGTCGACGTTCGTCTCAAGCGGATTGACCTCCTGGCCGAGATTAGCGATTCGGTTTATCGCCGGATGGAAGCCGAGCGTAAGCGCGTTGCGAATGAGTTGCGATCCACTGGTGCGGCAGAGTCCGATAAGATTCGGGCGAGTGCGGAGCGTCAGCGCGATGTGATCTTGGCAGAGGCCTATCGTGATGCCCAGCGCATTAAGGGAGCAGGCGATGCGCGTGCCACCGCTTTATACGCAGATGCATTTAACCGTGACCCGCAGTTTGCTCAGTTCTATCGCAGCCTTGAGGCGTATCGCAATTCGTTCAAGGATAAGAAAGACGTGATGGTGATCGAGCCGAGTAACGACTTCTTCCGGTTCATGCAGAAGAAGAACTAATCGAGTTCACCATGAACCGTTGGTTATTGCCCGAGGATATTGCTGATGTATTGCCAGCCCGGGCTCGTAAGATCGAGGAGTTGCGGCGCCGCTCGCTCGATCTGTATCAATCCTATGGCTATGAGCTCGTTAGTCCGCCGTTATTGGAGTTCTTGGATTCGCTCTTAACTGGGACGGGATCTGATCTTAATTTGCAGACCTTCAAGCTAGTTGATCAGCTCTCGGGCCGCACCTTAGGCTTGCGTGCCGACATCACACCTCAAGTAGCGCGTATTGATGCACACCTTCTCAATCGCGAAGGCGTAACCCGTCTGTGCTACGCAGGGTCGGTGGCGCGGGTGCGCACACCGCCAGGCTCGACCTCGCGTGAAGAGTTGCAATTGGGTGCCGAGATTTATGGGCATTCCGGATGGGAAGCTGATCTCGAGGCGATCCAACTCCTTCTGAAAACACTTAGCCAAGCTGGCATTGGCAAGATCTATTTGGATCTCTCACATGCTGGCGTTCTCAAAGGAATCTTGGGGGATTTGGTATTGAGTCATGCTGATACCGAGACCCTCTACACCTTATTGCAAACCAAAGACCGGCCGAGTCTCGCTCAATGGGTGAGCCAGTTTGCTCCCTCGATTAGTAAGCCTTTATTGGCATTATTGCAACTCAATGGAGCATGTGCCGAGGTCTTGGCCAATGCCCGTTCTGGTCCCCTGGCATTGCCCAGTCAGTCTCTGATTGAGCAATCTCTCAAAGACCTAGAGCGTTTGATTGAGGCGATCAGTCGCTTATCCGATCAACTCGAGCTCTCACTTGATCTGGCGGACTTGCGTGGCTATCAGTACCACAGCGGTGTGATGTTTGCGGCCTATGTCGATGGTTTACCTCAGCCGATTGCGCGAGGTGGTCGCTATGACCATGTGGGTCAAGCCTTTGGTCGCTCACGTCCGGCTACGGGGTTCTCTCTTGACCTGCTCACGCTGGCCGACCTATCGACGATTTCCATCAAGCGCCAGGCTATTCTGGCGCCATGGTCGGACGACCCTGCTTTAAACCGTCGCATTGCAGAGTTACGCGCCGAGGGTGAGGTGGTGATCCAGGTTCACAAAGGGGATGACGCACATTCTGAGGAGTTTGAGTGCCAACGCGAGCTCGTTAAGCAGGGCACTGTCTGGGAACTAAAATCACGTGCCTAGTGGCTTGATCACTACAATTAGGCTAAATCAATAAAAAATGAAGTGGAATGGATATGAGTAAGTCTCAGGGTCGTAATGTTGTCGTGATTGGCACGCAGTGGGGCGATGAAGGGAAGGGCAAGGTGGTTGATTGGCTCACCGATCACGCACAAGCCGTCGTACGCTTTCAGGGTGGACATAACGCCGGACATACACTCATTATTGGTGGCAAGAAAACTATCTTACGCCTGATTCCTTCAGGGATCATGCATCCTCAAGTCATTTGCTATATCGGCAATGGTGTAGTGCTCTCACCGGAGGCTCTATTTAAAGAGATTGGCGAACTTGAAAGCGCAGGTCTTAATGTACAAGGACGCTTAAAGATCTCCGAAGCAGCCACGCTCATTCTTCCGTACCACGTGGCGATTGATCATGCGCGTGAGAAAAAACGTGGCAGCGATAAGATTGGTACGACCGGGCGTGGAATTGGTCCTGCGTATGAAGATAAAGTAGCTAGACGAGCACTCCGGGTACAAGACTTCTTTTATCCCGAACAATTTGCCTCTAAGTTGCGCGAGAACTTGGATTATCACAACTTCGCATTAACTCAGTATTACAAAGTGGATGCTCTAGACTTTAATCGTGTGCTCGATGAAGCCATGTCCTATGCGGAGCGCATTAAACCCATGGTAGTGGATGTCTCAAGCGCACTCTATGCGGCTGAGCAAGCGGGTCAGAACCTTCTCTTTGAAGGTGCACAGGGCACCTTACTTGATATTGACCACGGTACTTATCCCTTTGTGACCTCGAGTAATTGCGTTGCTGGTAATGCGGCTGCTGGCTCTGGTGTAGGACCCGGTTCATTGCATTACATCTTAGGGATTACCAAAGCCTATTGCACCCGGGTGGGCGCAGGACCATTCCCCAGTGAGCTGTATGACCACGAGAACCCCAATAAGCAAGATCCGGTTGGCATTCGTCTCGCTGAGGTCGGCAAAGAGTTTGGATCAGTGACCGGACGACCACGGCGTACGGGTTGGCTTGATGCCGCGGCACTAAAACGCTCCATCCAAATTAATGGTCTCTCTGGCTTATGCATCACGAAGCTTGACGTGCTCGATGGCATTGAGACCATTCGTCTGTGCGTAGGCTACAAGCTGGATGGCAAGACCTTGGATGTTTTGCCACGAGGTGCTGAAGCGGTCGCGCGTTGTGAACCCATCTACGAAGACTTTAAGGGCTGGACTGAGAGTACCGTTGGGATTACAGATTGGAACAAGTTACCCAAGACCGCTCAAGACTATCTCAAACGCGTGCAAGAGATCTGTGGCAAACCGATTGCGATGGTCTCTACCGGACCAGAGCGGGATGAGACCATCCTCTTGCAGCATCCGTTTGAAGATTAAATGAGGATTGGTATTTAATCCTCTTGCATTTTGGTGCCCAAAAGAGGACTCGAACCTCCACAACCTTTCGATCGCCAGCACCTGAAGCTGGTGCGTCTACCAATTTCGCCATTTGGGCATATTTGCATTATAGGTTGCAGTCATCACATTGTGGTCAAATCACTCTAATGACCTTAATTGCGAAAGCCGTTCATGCGTAAATCGGATCAACCCATTACCCGCGATAGCGATCGCATGGGCACGGTTCAGGGTCACCGCGATGGCTTTGGCTTTGTGGTGCCCGATGACGGCGGTGAGGATATCTTCCTAGCCGAGCGTGAGATGGCTCGGGTCATGCATGGTGACCGGGTCTCGATTCGAGTATTGGGTACCGACCGGCGCGGCCGACCTGAGGGTCAAATTGTGGAAGTGCTGGTGCATGCCAATCGCTTGGTCATTGGACGTCTACTTAATGAGAACGGTGTTCTGATTGTGGCGCCTGAGGATAAGCGTATCGGTCACGACATCCTCATTCCACCGCGCGGGCAAGGCATGGCCAAATTGGGCCAGGTGGTGAGTGTTGAGATTATTGATTATCCCGATAGTTATCGCCAGGCTGTTGGCCGAGTTGTTGAGGTCCTGGGTGAGATTGATGACCCCGGTATGGAGATCGAGATTGCGGTTCGTAAGTATGGTGTGCCCCATACGTTCTCACCTGCTGCCCTAAAAGAAGCTGAAGCATTACCGAATGAAGTCACGCAGGAGGATCTCAAGGGCCGAGTTGATCTACGCGATATCCCACTGATTACGATTGATGGCGCCGATGCCAGAGACTTCGATGATGCAGTCTATTGCGAGCCAGTGCAGTATGGCCAAACCAAAGCCTGGCGTTTAATTGTGGCGATTGCTGACGTTGCCCATTATGTGAAGCCCGGTCATCCACTTGATAAGGATGCCTTGCTGCGGGCCACCTCGGTGTATTTCCCTCGCAGAGTGATTCCGATGCTACCCGAGAAAATCTCGAATGGCCTTTGCTCCCTTAATCCCGAAGTCGACCGCTTGTGCATGGTTTGTGATGCGGTGGTGGATCAAAAGGGTGAGATTCTGGCGTATCAGTTTTACCAAGGCGTGATGCACTCAGCACAACGCTTCACCTACGATACTGTCTGGGAGATATTAAGTAATACTCGTGGACCCGAAGCAGTGCGCTTTGCCCAGTTTAATGATCAGCTAAACCACCTCTACCAACTCTACAAAATATTATTTGCCGCCCGTGAGAAGCGAGGCGCGATTGATTTTGAGACCGTTGAGACCCAGATCATTAGTAATGAGCTCGGTAAGATCTTGCGCATTGAGCCCCGATTGCGTAATGACGCCCATCGCTTGATTGAAGAGTGTATGTTGACCGCGAACGTCTGTGCTGCTAATTTTCTACAAAAGCATGAGCATCTCAGTCTCTTTCGAGTGCATGGGGAACCCTCGGTCGAGAAAGTGCAGACCCTCAAGCAGGTGTTGCGAACCACTGGCTTACATCTAACCGGAAGCGAGAAGCCTCATCCCAAAGACTTCTCAAAGCTCATGAAAGAGATCAAGGGCCGGCCTGATGCTAGCACCTTGCAGATGTTGATTCTGCGGTCGATGCAACAAGCCATTTACCAACCAGAGAACGAGGGCCACTTTGGTCTGTCGTACCCTGCGTACGCTCACTTCACAAGCCCCATCCGGCGCTACCCCGATCTCCTGGTGCACCGCTCGATCAAAGCAATCTTGAGTAAGAAAGCCTATCATCCGCATTTGCCAGAAGATGTACCCATGAACCTCACCATGCCTCGTAAGGGGCAAGGTCGCGCCAATGCCGCTGCTGTGAAGCAGTCACAGCAGGATAATAAGGCAAAGAGTAAGCGCGCAGCGAATACCAAAGGATCCAAAGAGGGTGCAGCACTAGCCGTCTGGGCCCAGTTTGGAGTCCATTGCTCTGCCAACGAGCGCCGTGCCGATGAGGCCTCACGCGATGTAGAGGCTTGGCTTAAGTGTTATTACATGCGTGACCATTTGGGTCAAGAGTATGCGGGCACGATTACCGGGGTGGCTAACTTTGGCCTCTTTGTGCAACTTGAGAGTTTATTTGTGGAAGGCATGGTCCACGTTACTGAATTAGGGGGCGATTATTACCAATATGATGAAGCCCGCCAAGAGTTACGAGGTGAGCGCACCGGCATTCGGTATCGAATTGGTGATCGCTTGCATGTCTTAGTGAGTCGAGTGGATCTCGATGCTCGCAAGATTGAGTTCAGCCTCGTGAAAGCCAATGGCAGCAATGAGCGCGATGGCGCACGATTTAAATCAGCGGTCTTGGCCAATGACTCAGGTCGCCCCTCTAAGAAAGCGGCCCACAAGAAAACCCGTCCTGCCGAGAAAGCGCCTAAGCGCGAGACCACAACCGCGAGTAAGAAATCAAAGGCAAAAACGGGTAAGACTGCACGTCAGCCATCGATGGGTCAGGGAACCGGTCGTAAGAGTCATAAGGGCAAACGCAAATGAAGCAGTTGCTCTTGGGATTTCATGCGGTGCAGACGCGTTTGCGGGTTGATCCCCAGAGTATTCAGTCGGTCTACTACGATCCTGCTAGACGCGATCGTCGGATGGCGGACTTCATTAAGCAAGCAGAACCCATCTTGGGGAAGCGTTTGTACACCGCTAATGCCGAGCGCTTACACAATCTTGCTGGCCATGATCGTCATCAGGGGATTGTGGCGATGGCAGAGGGCATCTCTGTAGCAAGAACCTTGCCAGAACTATTAGATAGCTTAGATGCTAAAAGTGATCCACCCTTACTCTTAGTACTCGATGGTATTACGGATCCTCATAACTTAGGCGCTTGCCTGCGTGCAGCCGATGGTGCGGGGGTACATGGTGTGATCGTTCCTAAAGATCGCTCAGCCAGCATCAATGCCACCGTGAGTAAGGTCGCCAGTGGCGCTGCCGAGGTAATCCCAATTATTACGGTGACCAATCTTGCAAGAACCATGCGCGAGATGCAAGAGCTTGGAATTTCGATCATTGGTACTGATGATGAGGCCCAGGAGTCGATCTATGACATTGATCTCAAGGGGCCCACTGCGATCGTTATGGGTGCAGAAGGTGAGGGTATGCGGCGCTTAACCCGCGAGACTTGCGATCAATTGGTGCATATTCCGATGCAAGGGGCGGTCGAGAGTTTGAACGTCTCGGTGGCCACTGGTGTGACACTGTATGAGGCGCGCCGCCAACGCGTACAAGCTAAATCACCGAAGAAGTGATTAGCGAACTAGCAAGGCCTCGAGTTTCTCAATATCGGCACAAAAGGCCTGAATACCTTCTTGGAGTTTCTCGAAGGCCATGGTGTTTTCAGTTAAGAGGGTCTGAAACCGTGCTTGATCCAAGTTCAAGCGCTCCACATTGGCTAATTTAGCATCGCTAACTAGTAATTTTGGGCTCACTGGTTCGGTACTGGCTTGCAATTCAGCTAAGAGTTCGGGGCTAATGGTCAGTAGATCGCAACCCGCAAGCTCTAAGATCTGACTGGTATTTCGAAAGCTTGCCCCCATGATCTCGGTTTCAATCTCAAAGTGTTTGTAATAGGTATAGATGCTGCGCACCGATTGCACCCCGGGGTCGTTGGCGCCCCCGAACTGCTCGAGAGACCATTGATCGCCCAACAACTTCTTATACCAATCACTAATGCGTCCCACAAATGGAGAAATTAATCGAGCCTTAGCATCCGCACACGCAACTGCTTGCACCACCGAAAAAAGCAGAGTCATATTGCAATGAATACCTTCTTGCTCAAGCTCACGAGCCGCCATAATGCTCTCCCAGGTGCTAGCAAGTTTGATTAAAACCCGCTCGCGGGGGATGCCCATTGCCGCGTAGAGCGCGATGATCTCTTTGGCCTTCGCAATGGTGGCAGCGGTATCAAATGACAGACGTGCATCGACTTCGGTTGAGACCCGACCCGGCACAATGCGCAGTATCTCCACCCCAAACGCCACCAAGATCCGATCAATTAATTGGGCAGGGGAGGCGTTGGGATGATCACGCTGCACCGATGCAACCAAGGCTTGATACTCTGGCAGCAAGACCGCCTTGAGAATGAGCGATGGATTAGTGGTTGCATCTTGCGGAGCAAAGGCGCGCATGCGCTCAAAGTCGCCAGTATCAGCAACCACGGTGGTATAGCGTTTGAGTTGGGCTAATGTGTCCATAAGGTAATGGCATATGATAGCGAATATCCTTCTGTATCATTGCGTTTATGAACCAAGACGACCTCAAAAAACGCGTTGCCCAAGCTGCCAAAGACTATGTCATTGGGGCTATGCCCAAGGGTCAGTATTTGGGGATCGGGACTGGCTCAACCGCTAACTGGTTTATTGATCTACTTGCACCGTACCGCGATCATTTTGCGGGAGTGATCTCAAGTTCACTAGCAAGCACTGAGCGTTTGCTCAAATTAGGCTTTCATGTGGTCGACGCCAACCAATTACCTGATGCGATTGCAAAGCAATCCTACCCCATGCCAATTTATGTGGATGGTGCTGATGAAATTAATCCGCAGGGTCATATGATCAAAGGTGGTGGCGGCGCTTTAACCCGCGAGAAGATTATTGCTAGCATGGCTCAAGACTTTATCTGCATCTGCGATGAGACTAAACTCGTACAGCAACTTGGCCACTTTCCCCTCCCGGTAGAGATTATTCCCCTGGCGCAAACGGCGGTTACCAAAGCCCTTGCCCCATTGGGTGGGCAAGCTCAATTAAGACTGATCAAATCCGGTAAAGCCGAAGGTCAACCCTATCTCACCGATAACAAGGCTTGGATCTTAGATATCCATGGCTTATCCATTGAATACCCAATCGCCCTTGAGGAAGCAATCAATCAAATCCCAGGCGTAATTAGTGTGGGACTCTTTGCCAAACGTAAGGCAGATGTATTGCTTCTGGGTAAAGAGGAAACCGTAGAAACTCTTCGATTTAGCTAAGCGCAACTACTGCGTAGGTGGTACATAGCCACTAGCCATATCGGCGCCACCTTCAAAGAAATACTTCTCGACCTGCTTGAGAAGGTATTGGCGGGCTCGGGGATCGGCCATATTGAGGCGGTTCTCATTAATGAGCATGGTCTGGTGCTTTAGCCATCCAGCCCAAGCCTCTTTAGATACCTGATTCCAGATCTTTTTACCAAGATCGCCAGGTAGGGGAGCAAAATCTAAGCCCTCAGCTTCTTTATTAAGCTTAATGCATTGAACCATTCGTGCCATATCAACCTCGATTGAACTAATTCCTTTGATTATAGGCACTCACACCTGAGTCGGCATTGCACCTCTAAATGCGGGGGATTAAATCTTCTTGGTGAGCACCATGGATTTGCGATCCCAGTTGTAGATCTGCTTACGCTCTTCTGGAAGATCGTCAACGGTAGCGCGGACAAAGCCGCGCTTGAGGAACCAGTGCTCCGTACGGGTTGTCAAAACAAATAATTTGTTAATGCCTTCTTGCTTGGCACGTGCTTCAATGCGTTTTAATAGCCGCTCACCATCACCCGAACCCTGGGAGTTGGGGTCAACCACCAGGCAAGCAAGCTCTCCCACACCATTGGGAAACGGAAAGAGGGCGGCGCAACCAAATAAGACCTTATCGTGCTCGATGACCGAGAACCTGGCGATATCGCGCTCGATCACGTCCTGACCACGCGCAGCCAAAATGCCCTCTGCTTCGAGTGGCAGTGTGAGTTGCAAAATACCACCCACATCATCTTGCGTTGCTTCACGGAGGTTCTCGATATCGGAGGCGGCCAGCATCATGCCCACGCCATCGTGTGTGAACAATTCTTCGAGTAAAACACCGTCCCGATCGCAGGGTAAGAAATGCGCACGGCTCACACCAGAGCGCACCGCGCGCATGGCCGTGTTCAAGAAGTTGCGCATATTGCTTGGTAGATCAGGGTAGAGCTGGAGGTAGTGCTGAAGTTGGGCAATCGAGAGCTCAGTAACTAGTTGACCTTCCTCATCTTGCAACCCTGGAAATGGCGTTAAGAACATCAGCTTATCGGCTTTCAGAGCTGCAGCAGTAGCGGCAGCCACATCTTCAAACGATAAGTTAAATGCCTGACCGGTGGGTGAGAACCCAAGCGGTGAGAGTAATACCAACTTACCGCTATTGAGGGACATCCGAATCGATTCGGAGTCGACTTTACGGACAAGCCCAGTGAGTAGGTAATCGATCCCATCAACCACACCAATCGGCATTGCCGTAATAAAGTTGCCCGAGATTACTGAGATGCGGGAGCCCGCCATGGGGGTATTGGGTAAACCGCGACTAAACGCAGCTTCAATATCCAGACGCAGTTCACCAGCCGCCTCTTTGACACACTCAAGAGCGGGAGCATCGGTAATCCGATAACTGCTCATGTGGCCCTTACCAAACTTGCTCTTGATCTTACGCAAGGAGAGCTGCTCATCGATTTGGGGACGAATACCATGAACCAGGACGATGCGCATACCCATGGCATGCAACATGGCAATGTCCTCAATTAGGTTCTCGAGTTGATCGAAGTCCTGGGCTAGCTCACCGGCAAAGGCAATAACAAAGGTTTTCTCACGAAAGGCGTGGATATAGGGCGCTACCTCGCGTAGCCAGCCAACGAAGGGAAAGTGAGCGGAATGGGAGGAAGATGGAAGCGCGGACATAATGCGAAAATTATAGGGTGCAAGCGCGTAGATACCAAATAAATCATGGATGCCAATCCTTACAACTCATGCTTCGGCCTAGACTATGAGCGAGTCAAGCGCGATCGTTTGGCATTCACTACGGGGTAAACCCATTACCTTCCCAGAGAGTTTGCCGGTCTCCTCGCAGCGCGAGGTAATCGCCAAAGCCTTACTGGCAAGCCCTGTGATCATTGTGTGCGGAGAAACGGGTTCAGGCAAAACCACCCAGCTCCCCAAAATATGCCTAGCTTTGGGCCGAGGCAAAATCCATCAGGGTGGACTAATCGGTCATACGCAGCCGCGTCGTATTGCCGCCACAAGTACCGCCAAACGAATTGCCCAAGAACTGGGTACACCTTTGGGTGAAGACGTGGGCTATCAGGTGCGCTTTGCCGATCACACCAGTAGCCAAGCATCGATCAAATTAATGACCGACGGGATTTTGTTGGCGGAGACCCAGGCTGATCCTCTCCTTAAAAAGTACGACACCATCATCATTGATGAGGCCCATGAGCGCAGTCTCAATATTGATTTCTTATTGGGTTACTTAAAACAACTAATTGCGAAGCGACCCGATCTCAAACTCATCATTACCTCAGCGACGATCGATGCCCAACGGTTTGCCAACCACTTTGCAATCCATGGTCAAGCCGCTCCGGTGATTGAGGTGAGTGGTCGACTCTTTCCTGTGGAGCAACGTTATGCACCATTGCAAGTTGATGGTCAAAAGGAGGCTCTTGAGATCCCCGAAGCGGTTTGCAAAGCAATTGGCGATGTGTGGCGTGAGGGTGCCGCAGGGGCTGGCGATGTCCTGGTGTTTTTGCCGGGTGAGCGGGAGATTCGGGAGTGTGCTGAAGCCTTACGCAAAGACCCATTTTTACAACAACGTTTCCATCCAGAGATCCTGAGCCTATTCGCACGGCAAGCAGTGAGTGAACAAGAGCGCGTATTCCAAACCGGCAATGGCCGCCGGATTGTGTTGGCAACCAATGTGGCCGAGACCTCCTTGACCGTGCCGAACATTCGGTATGTGATTGACTCAGGATTAGCGCGCGTCAAGCGTTACTCGTATCGGAATAAGGTTGAACAGCTTCAAGTGGAGCCGATCTCTCAGGCTGCAGCGAACCAACGTGCGGGTCGTTGTGGCCGTGTAGCCGACGGTATCTGCATTCGCCTCTATAGTGAAGTGGATTACCAAGCGCGCGCCGCGTATACCGACCCAGAGATCTTGCGCAGCTCACTCGCCGCCGTGATCCTACGAATGGCCGCGTTGCGCCTACCCAATATTGCTCAATTTCCATTCATTGATAAACCTTTGGGTCGAGCGATTGTCGACGGCATGCAGCTCTTAGAAGAGTTAGGTGCGATTGAGAACGCAGCCGAGCCAGATGTACAGGGTCAACACCGTGTTCAACTCAGCGCGATTGGCAAGGCTCTCGCTGAGCTACCCTTAGATCCTCGTATCGGGCGGATCTTGCTCGCTGCGCGTGAGCAGCAGGCACTCAAAGAACTCACCATCATTGCTGCAGCCATGGCCTGTCAAGATCCGCGGGAGCGGCCGCTGGAGTTTGCCAGTACAGCTGATCAAGCCCATTTGCAATTTGCTGATGAGCGTTCTGAGTTCCTATCGTTTGTGAAACTGTGGAACTGGTATCAAGAGGCTCTGAAACACAAGCAAAGTAATCGCCAGCTGGAGAATCAATGCCGCAGCCTCTTTCTCTCACCTAGGCGTCTTCGAGAATGGCGCGATGTGCATGGGCAATTGCATGTCTTGCTGGCGGAGAAGGGTTGGAAAGAGAATCAAACCCCAGCAACCTATGAGCAAATCCATACAGCTCTTCTTACTGGGCTTCTTGGCTATATTGGCAAGCGCGACGAAGATGCAAGTGATCAACGGGGCAATAAAGCCGGTGACTATCTCGGGGCTCGGGGTATTCGTTTATTCATTTGGCCCGGATCGAGCCTGGGTAAAAAAGTGGGCGCATGGTTTGTGGCGGGTGAGATTCAAGAGACCACTCGCTTATACGCGAGAACCTTGGCCAAGATCGAGCCTCAATGGATTGAGCGAGTTGCCAAACATCGTCTAGTGAAATCATTGAGCGATCCCTTTTGGGATAAGGAACGCGGCGAGGTCTTAGCCTTTGAGCGAGCCACACTGTATGGCTTACCCGTCTACCATGGTCGACGAGTAGCTTATGCGCCGCACGATGCAAGGGAGGCGCACGCCTTGTTTATTCAGAAAGCCTTAGTCGAAGGGGAGATGTTTGGTAAGGTCGACACCCCAGCTTTGGAGCGTGAGACCCAAGCGGAAGCAAAACGTCGTTACGGTAAATTATTTGCCTTCTTTTGGCACAACCGTCAAATGATTCGGGAAGTGGAGGCGCTAGAACATCGCTCACGCCGCCCTGATGTATTAGTGGACGATGAGTTGCTGTGTGCGTTCTATCGCGAACGAATTCCAGAAACGGTCTATAGTCGCAGCGGTCTCCAAGCCTGGCTTGAGGAGGATCGTGCCAAACTGGAACAAAAAGACCAGAGTCTGCGTCTCCAGAAATCAGACCTGATGCGCCACGAAGCTGCAGGTATTAGCGCTGACCGCTACCCCAAAACAATCGTCATGAATGGTGTGAGCTTGCAAACTAGCTATCACTTTGAACCGGGTAGTCCCAAAGATGGCATTACCTTGATCGTACCCATCACCGTTCTGAATCAGGTCGATGCGATTCAAGCGGAGTGGCTCGTGCCAGGCCTCTGTGTTGAGAAAGTCCAGCTACTTCTGAAGTCCTTGCCACAAAAGATTCGTCGTCATTGCATCCCATTGCCAGAGAGTGCTAAACAATTTGTTCAAGAACACTTAGACAGCAACAGTTTTGGGAAGGGGGATTTAATTGATCGGCTGATGCGCTATATCCGTGACCAGAATCCAATTGAGGTCAAGCGTACCGACTTTCGACCCGAGACCTTGCCGGTCCATTGTTTCATGAACTTCCGTTTAATCGATGAGCATGGTCGACAGCTAGAGTTAGAGCGTAACTTAAATCGCTTACGTAGCGAGTATGGTGCGATAGCGCGTGACGCCTTCCAGAGCCTTGCTGATGCCAATATAAGAACGGTACAAACGGATCAAGCACAGGCATTACCCATTCAGAAGGGTAGTTATCAGGCTTGGGATTTTGGTGAGCTAGCGCAGACCGTCACCATGACACGTGGAAACCAAACCATCCAGGGCTATCCGGCATTAGTAGATCGTAAGACAGCGGTAGAACTGGAAGTATTTGATGACCCAGCGGAGGCGAAACGAATCCACCGCCAGGGTTTATGCCGACTATATAGCCTGGTCTTAAAAGAGCATACCAAGGCTTTGCATAAACAATTACCGCATGCGCGCGAGATCGGTTTACTCTTTATTCAATTAGGATCAGTCGAGGAGCTCATTGAGAACATTGGCATGATGGCGATTGAGCGTGCCATGTTGCAAAACCAATATCCCACCAACAAAGCGCAGTTTGAAGAATCACTAAAACAAGGCAAACCCCGCCTCATGCTCATTGCTGGTGAGATCGCGAAACACGTGTTAACCAGCCTGCAAGAGTATGCCGAGTTGCATAAGAAATTAATTGCTGCCAAAGCCTTATCAAGTAGCGCCTATGAAGACATGCGCTCGCAATTGCAGGGATTGATTCATGCGCAGTTTGTGAAGCAAATACCTTATGAGCATTTGGTGCACATACCACGCTACCTGAAGGCCATTGGGCTAAGGATTGAAAAACTGCGTAGTAATGCTAGCCGCGACGCTCAAAACCAGCGCGATTGGGAGTCTGTTGCAAGGCCTTGGCAGAGGATGATGCAAGAGAGTAAAAGCATGGCTGGAATGAATGATGAGCACGATGCGCGCTTGCGTGAGTTCCGGTGGCAGCTTGAGGAGTTACGGGTTGCCTTATTTGCCCAAGAACTCAAGACCCCTATGCCAATGTCGGTCAAGCGCCTCGAAAAGGTCTTAGCCAGTCTGCGCTAATAAGCCCAGAGTTCTTAGGCCTTTGGTCACTTTGGATGCGGCAAGTAGGGCCTTACAATCACGCTATGCAAATGATTCAATCCCTTTTAACCATCGCAGTGGCCTCATTTCTTTGGATTTCGGCTCCGCTTGCTGCCCCAGCCGAACCCAAACTCGCAATTGTGCTGAACTCCGGCGAGGCAACCGTGAGCCTCATCGATATGCAAACCCGCAAGGTGACCAAAACCTTTTATGTTGGCAAAGAGCCGCATCATTTGATGATGACCCCGGATGAGAAAACTCTCTTGGTCGCCAATGCGGTGGGCGATGACATTGCCTTGCTGAATCCATTAACCGGTGAGATTACTGGACGGATCCCCAAAATTATCGATCCTTATCAGATTGGCTATTCGCCTAACAATAAATGGTTTGTGGCCGCTGCCAATCGTTTAGACCGTGTTGATGTCTACGCTGCCAATGGTGCCGACTTTAAGTTGGCTAAATCAATTCCTGCAGCCAAGACCCCTAGTCACATCGCGTTTACTGCCGATAGCAAACTGGCATTTGTGACCTTGCAAGATTCGGCTGAGGTAGTGGCGATTGATTTGGATAAGCAGGTGATCGTCTGGCGGATGCGCACCGGACCGGTTCCTGCCGGCTTGTGGATGACGCCCAATGATCAGTACTTATTAGTCGGCATTACTGGGGCAGATTATGTGCAGGTGATTGATTGGCGCAACCAAAAAGAGATTAAACGTATCAAGACAGGCAACGGAGCGCATAACTTTCGGCCAATGGGTGACAAGAAGCATGTGTTTGTCACCAATCGTGTAGCGAACTCGATTAGCCTTTTGAATATGCAAACGCTTGAGAAGATCGGTGATATCACAGGACTTCCAGCAGGGCCTGACGATATGGAGTTGACGCCTGATGGTAAAACCTTATGGGTCACCCTGCGCTTCTCAAAACGAGTGGGTGTGATCGATGTGCCCTCGATGAAGCTGATTGATGTGATTCCGGTGGGGCGCTCTCCACACGGTGTCTTTTTCTATCCCCGCGCTAAGTGGGAGTAGGGTGTCTCGCATGCGCATGATTCGGTATCCACTCATCATCGCATGCATTCTCTTGAGCCAAGTCGTGTCTGCACAATCCAGTGCTTGTAAAAATACGGCTTACCTCACGTTTGATACTGGCAATATGGCGGTTGCCGAGTACATTGCCCAAGTACTCAAGCAACAGAACATTAAAGCCACTTTCTTCTTAGCCAATGAGAAAACCAAACAGGGCGGCTATTCGTTGGATGATTCATGGAAGGGGTATTGGCAAGCCAGACTTCAAGAGGGCCATCGCTTTGGTAGTCACACCTACGATCACAGCTATTGGGTCCAAGATGTTGGTGAGAGTGATGTGATGTTAAGACCCCAGTTTGGCAAAAATGCTGGCAAAGCGATTCGTTTTGATCAAGCGCAACTTTGCCAAGAAATTTCCAGAGTGAGCACCCGTTTTCAGGAGCTCACAGGTAAGCCGATTGATCTGATCTGGCGTGCGCCGGGCGGTAAGACCTCACCTCGACTAATTGCCATGGGTGAGCGGTGTGGCTATCGCCATATTGGTTGGTCCCCCAGCGGCTTTCTGGGTGATGAGTTGGACTCTAAGCGTTTTCCAAACACAAAGTTACTGGAGCAGGCCAGTCGGGGTCTCAAGAATGGCGACATTGCCATTGCCCATTTGGGCATTTGGTCGCGAGAGGATCCATGGGCGCCTGCGGTTCTGGAGCCGCTCATTGAGAACTGGAAGAAACGCGGCTTCTGCTTCGCCTTAATCCCGAATTGACGATAATAGGGGCATGAGCCTGATTCAATCGATTCAAGACGCTTACGCCGATTTGCATACTTGGTTGTATACGCAGATGGTCGAACCTATTTTGTTCCGAGCCGGTGCGATGGCATGGGCGGAAGATCTGTTTGACGGTACCGAATGGTTTATGTTGGGTGTGATTCAGATTCTGATCATTGCCATTGTGTTTCGGACCTGGGAGCGTATCAACCCTGCTGAATCTCAGAACAATGCAAGACCGTATGTGCGGACGGATATTCTCTATACCCTGATTCACCGCCTTGGTTTATTCCATGGGGCATTCTTTATCTTGTTCTCAAGCCTGTTTTTCTACCTCTCGGGTGTCTTGCACGATTGGCGCTTTGAGCGTTTTAATGTCGAGGGCTGGATCCCCGGTGTAACCACCATCCCCATCGTTAGTTTTCTGATCTATCTGATCATTCTCGATTTCATTGATTATTGGTATCACCGCGCTTCGCATCGCTTTCATTGGTGGTGGCAGTTACACGCCTTACACCATAGTCAAACACGCATGACCGCATGGTCCGATGATCGTAATCACATCATCGATGATGTGATGCGTGCCATGGTCTTTGCCTTCTTTGCCCTGATCTTTGGTGTACCGCCTGGGCAATTTATCTTTTTGGTAGTGGTCGGACAGTTGGTGCAAAGCTGGCAACATGCCAATCTGAAGATTGATCTTGGCCCCGCAAAGTATCTATTGGTATCACCCATGTTTCATCGCTATCACCACGCCGTGGGCTATGGCCATGATGCGCCGGGTAAGCCTGGCGTATTGGGAGGTTGTAATTTTGGGGTGTTATTTCCGTGGTGGGATATGTTGTTTGGTACTGCGGTGTTTGAGAAGCGCGTTTTTCCAACGGGTGTTCGTAATCTTGAAGTATCAAATAATCTTTTGGTGCAGCAATGGCAGGGCTTCACACACTCCTTGCGATACCTGTTGAATCTACCCCGGTCAACAGAGACCAAATCCAAATCGATCAGCTAAGTAGATGAAGGAGCACGATTGTCTGAGTTAATTCGTTCACTGGGCCTCGCATTAGTTGGGACCATGCACCCAAAAATGCTGTGGCTTAGCTTTCGCCCATTCTTAATCGTGTCGATCTTCTGGGGCGTAGTGATTTGGCTGATCTGGTCTCCAGCGCTAGAGATGCTTCGTACCTTCCTAACTGCATCGATCTTTACCAGCTGGATTCAATCGGGACTTGAGTACGTTGGCTTTGATGAGGCACGCGCTTGGATTGCACCCTTGTTCTTAGTGATCCTATTAATACCAATCATTGCCATTAGCCTCTTGGTTTTTATTGCATTCTCGACCGTTCCTGCTGTAGTGGATTCGGTCGCGAAACAAAAAGCCTACGAAGGAATCATGCGAATCAAAGGTGGTAGCTTTGTTGGCAGTTTCTTTTATACCCTGTGGTCCGCACTGATTTGCTTGGCTCTGGTGATGCTGACCCTACCGGTATGGTGGATCCCCCCATTGTTTGCGATTCTGCCACCGCTCTTGTGGGGCTGGTTAACGATGCGTTTGATGGCCTATGATGTTTTACTAGATCACGCAACAGCAGAAGAGCGCAATCAATTACTGGAGACGCATCGCTGGACTCTTTTGGGAATAGGCGTGGTCGCAGGGATGATTGGTGCGGTTCCTACATTCTTTTGGGCCACCTCGGTATTGGCTTTAGTCCTCTTTCCATTTGTATCCTTTGTGGCACTGTGGATCTACTCACTCATCTTTATCTTCTCCGCTCTTTGGTTTAGCCATTTCTTATTGCATGCACTCAAGCAATTACGTCAGAAGGAACAATTGAACACGATTGATACCTCGGCAACCTTGATCGCTAATCCATCAAATTCAGGAGTGATTGATGGCTAAGGAGCGTCGTTTTGGCTTAATTGTTATTGGGGATGAGATTCTGTCGGGGCGTCGCAGTGATAAGCATCTGAGCAAGATGATTGAGTTACTCAGTGAGCGGGGTATGCATTTATCATGGGCTCGTTATGTGGCGGACGACCCCAATCACATTACCCAAACCCTTAAAGAAACCTTTGCAAGTGGCGATGTGGTCTTTAGTACGGGTGGTATTGGAGCGACTCCGGATGACCATACGCGTCAGGCTGCTGCTCGCGCTCTAGGCGTTGAGCTTGCCTTGCATCCGCAAGCGAAGGAGCTCATTACAGCTCGTATCATTGCCAGCGCCGAGGGCGATCCCATCAAAGCTGATCTCAATCGCCCTGAGAACCAGCATCGCTTTAAGATGGGTGAGTTTCCAGTGGGCAGCGAGATTATTCCTAATCCGTACAACCAGATTCCGGGATTTCGGATCCGTGAGCACCATTTTTTTCCGGGATTTCCAGTAATGGCTGCGCCGATGATGGCATGGTGTTTGGATGAACACTACCGTGATCACTTTCATCGAACCAACTGGTTAGAGCAAAGTTTCATTGTTCCTAGTGGTATCGAATCGACCTTAACCCCACTCATGGAATCCATTGAGTCTGAATTTCAAGGGATTAAAGTGTTTAGCTTGCCTTCGGTGGGTGATCCGATTCGGGGTGGCGTGTTTGCCAAGCGCCATATTGAGTTGGGGGTGAAGGGTGATGCAGATATCGTGCCAATGGCCCTTGAAAAGCTCAAATCAGGCACAACTGACCTTGGTTTTGAGGTCTTTATTCACCAATAAATCCACTTTATTGCACCCAAATAGTGCAATATTGGCTTAAATCGCAATTTATTCACCAAAGTAGTGCAAAATGTCAAAATCGTGCAATCCTGCACGAGTACAGTTCATCCTATGTATTAAATCGGAATTGGCATGGTTAAAACCATGTTGTTGAAAAACGCTTTATCTATTCATCGAGGAGAGTTGCATGACCAAAACTGTCGCAGACGTAATGAAATTAGTCAAAGAAAAGGAATGTACTTTTGTGGACTTCCGCTTTGTGGATACCAAGGGAAAAGAGCAGCACGTATCGGTTCCTATCTCCGCATTCAATGAAGATAAATTTGAGAGTGGTCATGCGTTCGATGGTTCATCGATTGCTGGATGGAAGGGTATTGAGGCGTCGGATATGTTGCTCATGCCAGACCCAACCGCAGCGTATGTCGATCCATTCTATGAAGAGCCAACCTTGGTTCTCACCTGTGATGTGATCGAGCCATCCGATGGTAAGGGCTATGATCGCGACCCACGTTCGATTGCTAAGCGCGCTGAAGCGTATTTGAAGAGTTCCGGTTTAGGAGACACGGCTTACTTTGGTCCAGAGCCAGAGTTCTTTGTATTTGATGGCGTGCAATGGAATGTCGACATGCAAGGTTGCTTCGTAAAGATCAATTCTGAAGAGGCACCATGGTCATCGGGTGCTGATATTGAAGGTGGTAACACGGGTCATCGTCCTGGTAAGAAGGGTGGTTATTTCCCCGTTGCACCTGTTGATACTTTCCAAGACATGCGCTCCGAGATGTGCTTGATTCTTGAGTCCTTGGGCATTCCCGTGGAAGTGCATCACCATGAAGTTGCGGGTCAAGGCCAAAATGAATTGGGTACCAAGTTCAGCACGCTCGTACAACGCGCCGATTGGACCATTTGGCAAAAGTATGTCGTCCAGAACGTAGCGCACGCCTATGGCAAGACCGCAACCTTTATGCCAAAGCCAGTGGTTGGTGATAACGGCTCAGGCATGCACGTGCATCAGTCGGTCTGGAAAAACGGTGAGAACCTTTTTGCAGGTAATGGCTACTCGGGATTGTCTGAGTTCGCGCTTTATTACATTGGCGGCATCATCAAGCACGCTCGTGCACTCAATGCGATTACCAACCCAGGTACAAACTCCTATAAGCGTTTAGTTCCAGGCTTTGAGGCCCCTGTGAAGTTGGCATACTCAGCACGTAACCGCTCGGCATCGATTCGTATTCCATACGTTGCTAATCCAAAAGGTCGCCGGATTGAGACCCGTTTCCCTGATCCATTAGCAAATCCATACTTGGCATTCTCTGCCTTGTTGATGGCAGGCCTGGACGGTGTACAGAACAAGATTCATCCAGGTGAAGCAGCTGATAAGAACCTCTATGATTTGCCACCTGAAGAAGATGCCAAGATCCCAACCGTGTGCCATAGCTTGGATCAAGCTCTGGAGTGCTTGGATAAGGATCGCGAGTTCTTGACTCGTGGTGGCGTGTTCACAAATTCGATGCTCGATGCTTACATTGATCTGAAGATGGAAGAGGTCACCCGCTTCAGAATGACCACGCATCCGATCGAGTTTGATATGTATTACTCGCTGTAATTATTTGATTGGTTGCGCGCGCTATGTTGCGTAATCCATTAAGTAAAGGGGCGGTTACTGGTTCGCCAGTCGCTGCCCCTTTTGTTTCCAGCATGCTCGACCAAATGCCAAACTCGGTATTGGTGTTTGTGGGCGCCACAAAAGATTTAGCCTATGCCAACGCTGCTGCCGAAGCATCCTTGGATTTATCCCGCAAGAGCTTACAAGGCTTAACCCTGTATGACCTCTTTGGCGATAACCAATCCTTAAATCACATGATTGATGAGGTCTTTGCAGGCCGCGCTGCGGCTCAGCGCCAAGAGTTAGTGTTGTACTCGGTTCCTGGAAAAATCTATCGTGAGCCACTTGCAGTGCATGTGGTGATTGCAATGTTAGAAGATCCAACGCTCATGATGATGGAGTGGTTCCCGATCGATCAACAATTACGTAGTGAGCGTGACGAGCGCGTCTCGCATCAAGTTGAAGCCAATAAACAACTCATGCGTAACCTTGCGCACGAGATCAAAAATCCCCTCGGTGGCATTCGAGGGGCTGCTCAACTTTTAGAGTTTGAGTTACCCGAGAAGGGCCTGCGCGAGTACACCCAGGTCATTATTAAAGAGTCAGATCGCCTACAAACCCTCGTGGATCGTTTACTAGCGCCGCATCGCAAAGCCCATGCGATGGAGCCGCTTAATATTCATGAGGTTTTGGAGCGCATTCGTAGCCTGGTATTAGCTGAGTTCCCCCAAGGCTTGAAGATTATTCGGAACTACGACACCAGCTTGCCCGATATATTAGGCGATCAGGAGCAGCTGATTCAAGCGGTCCTCAATATTGTGCACAACGCTGCGCAAGCCTTGGCTGATGAAATTCGCCGTGGGACCGCCCAGATTGAATTACGAACCCGCGTCGCACGCTCGGTCACGATTGCGAAGCAACGTCATAAATTAGCCTTGGATCTGCATGTGATTGATAACGGTCCTGGTATCCCCGATGAGATTCGGGAGCGGATCTTTTTTCCCTTAGTCTCGGGACGCGAGGGCGGGAGCGGTCTTGGTTTAACCCTTGCGCAAACCTTTGTGCAGCAGCATCAGGGCTTTATTGCCTGCGAGAGCCGTCCAGGCTATACAGATTTTCATATACAGATTCCTTATCGGAAGCAGGAGATAGCGGCATGAGCAAACCAATCTGGATCGTGGATGACGATCAATCCATTCGCTGGGTTCTCGAGAAGGCACTAAGTCGCGAGAAGATACCGCATCGTAGCTTCAGCAATCCCAATGACGTGCTCAATGCCCTTGAAAAAGAATCCCCAGAGGTATTGATCTCCGATATCCGTATGCCTCGTGGCAATGGCATTGATTTGTTACAGCATGTGAAGGCGAGCCACCCGCATTTGCCAGTCATCATTATGACTGCCTATTCAGATCTCGAGTCAGCGGTTTCATCGTTTCAGAGTGGGGCGTTTGAGTATCTCACCAAACCATTTGATATCGATAAGGCCGTGGAGTTGATTCATCGTGCGGTTAGTGAAGGCAAACGCTCACCAGGACCCAATAAAGAATCCAATGCGTGGCTCCAAGAAGCCCCAGAGATTATTGGTCAAGCGCCCGCGATGCAAGAGGTCTTTCGAGCTATCGGACGCTTATCCCAATCACAAGTCACGGTGCTGATTACAGGTGAGTCTGGAACGGGTAAAGAGTTGGTGGCGCACGCACTGCATAAACACAGCCCACGGGCCAAGGGACCATTTATCGCCTTGAACACCGCAGCTATTCCCAAAGACCTACTTGAGTCCGAGTTATTTGGCCATGAGCGCGGCGCATTTACCGGTGCGCAAGCACTGCGGCGTGGACGTTTTGAGCAGGCTGAGGGCGGCACACTCTTCTTAGATGAGATCGGTGATATGCCATTTGATTTGCAAACTCGGCTCTTAAGGGTGTTATCCGATGGTCATTACTACCGCGTGGGTGGGCATGATCCGATTCGGGCGAACGTGCGCATTATTGCTGCGACCCATCAGAACCTAGAGGCAAGAGTGGCGCAAGGATTATTCCGGGAAGATCTATTGCATCGCTTAAATGTGATTCGGATCCGTTTGCCCGCTTTACGTGAGCGCTCGGAAGACATTCCTGCACTTGCACGGCACTTCATGATCTCCAGTGCGAAGTCTTTAGGGGTTGAGGCAAAGCGCCTATCGGATGAGGCCATTAAGGCGATTAGCCAAATGTCCTTTCCCGGAAACGTGCGTCAACTCGAGAACCTTTGCCACTGGATGACCGTGATGTCACCCTCCACCATTGTTGGGGTTCATGATCTCCCCGAGGATTTACTGCAATCGGCCAATCCTCCTGCTACAAGCGCAAGTTCATCGGTAGCCGCCTCTATACAAAGTTTAGAAGCCAGCATTAGTCAACGGGGCGGGGATTGGGAGAGTAACTTACATCGCTTGGCGGTCAAGATGCTGCAAGAAAACCAAGACGAGGTATTTGATTCTCTCTTAGCTAAGTTTGAGCGCTCGGTCTTAAGTGCGGCGCTTGAGGTCACGCGCGGCCGTAAGGTAGAGGCAGCAACCCGCTTAGGAATTGGACGCAATACGATCACTCGCAAACTGCAAGAGTTGCAGATCGAAGTCTAAGTTAACATCGCTGGCCTTTACAATCCAGTGATGTCTACCCATTCAAGTATTCGTTTAGCCGCTTGGAACGTGAATTCCATTAAGGTTCGTCTGCCACATGTGATTCAGTGGTTGGAGAGTCAGGAAAAAGCGCAACGCCCAATCGATGCCCTGTGCCTCCAAGAGCTTAAACTCACTGACGATAAGTATCCTCATCAAGAGTTAGAGCAGGCCGGCTACTTGAGTCTCGCCAATGGCCAAAAAACCTATAACGGGGTCGCAATTGTGGTGCGTAAGGCTGCGCTCAGTGCAATCAGTTCCGATCCCCAAACTACCTTTCTAAAGGTCACCAAGAACATCCCGAACTTCGCCGATGAGCAGCAGAGGATTGTTGCCGCCACAATTTCATTTAAAGAAGCGCAACCCATCCGCATCATTAGTGCCTATATGCCTAACGGGCAAGACCCGGCGAGCGATAAATTTCAGTACAAATTGGCTTGGTTACAAGCCTTGCAAACCTGGCTGCGTGATGAACTAGCAACCTATCCCCGCTTAGCTCTGCTGGGCGACTTCAACATTGCACCGGAGGACCAGGATGTGCATGACCCCAAAGCTTGGGAAGGGCAAAACCTAGTTTCTCCGCAAGAGCGGGAGCAATTTCAGAGACTCATTCAGTTAGGATTGTGCGACTCGTTCCGACTGTTTGAGCAAGCCCCAAAATCCTATAGCTGGTGGGACTATCGCATGATGGCATTTCGTCGTAACGCGGGATTGCGTATTGATCACATATTACTTAGCAACGCTCTTCAAGAAAAATGCATGGCCAGTACGATTGATAAAACCCCCAGGGGCTGGGAGCAGCCCTCGGATCACGCTCCGGTGATTGTGGAGATTGCTAAATAAGTTAATGTGCAGTCACCAAGCCACCATGACGCAATAGCGCATCAATTTGTGGGGGACGCCCCCGAAACGCCGCAAATGACTCAGCAGCCGGGCGACTACCGCCTACCTCCAAAATCTCTTGGCGATACCGAATACCGGTCTCTGGATCCAAGACCGTGCCCTTAATCTTGGCCGCTTCCTCAAATGCAGCATAGACATCTGCCGATAAAACCTCAGCCCATTTATAGCTGTAATAGCCTGCGGCATAACCGCCCGCAAAGATATGACTAAAGGTATTGGGCCAGCGTGAGATCGATGCTTGAGGAATCACGTGGTATTCGTTATTGATCGATCGGGCCAGGTCTAAGACCGCCTGACCTTGTGCAGAGTTCGCATCAAAGCGCGAATGCAAACGCCAATCGGTTAAGGAGAACACCAGCTGACGCATGGTGGTTAAGCCATTTTGGAAGTTCTTGGCAGCCAGCATTTTGTCAAATAAGGATCGGGGTAAAGGCTCGCCCGTATCAATATGAGCGGTCATGCCTTGTAACACTTCCCACTCCCAGCAGAAGTTCTCCATAAACTGGCTGGGTAACTCAACTGCATCCCATTCAACTCCATTAATACCAGAGACACCCAATGCGCCCACTTGCGTGAGAAGGTGGTGAAGACCATGACCGCTTTCATGAAAGAGGGTAATGACATCATCGTGAGTAATTGTTGGTTGGCGCAATTGACCATCAACCTCGACGGGTGCAGCAAAATTACAAACCAGATACGCAACTGGTGCCTGCACCTCGCCATTACTAAAAACACGACGGCCACGCGCATCATCCATCCATGCACCACCGCGTTTGCCTGGACGCGCATAGGGATCTAGGTAAAAGTAAGCAATGGGTTGCTGCTGACCATTTAGGATTTCAAACGATTGAACGCTAGGATGCCATGTGGGCAGCGATGCAGGGCGGATACTCACTGAGAATAGGGTCTGGATTACCTTAAACAATCCCTCTAAAACCTTTGGAAGAGGGAAGTACTGTTTGAGTTCATTCTCAGAGAACGCATAACGAGCTTGCTTGAGCCTCTCGGATACAAATGCCATATCCCATGGCTCAATTTCTTGAAGGCCTAGGGACTTCATTCCAAACTCTTGCAGCTCTAACCAATCCTTTTGTGCAAATGGCTTGGCGCGTTGGGCAAAGTCACTTAAAAAGGTATCGACCTCAGCCACATCTCGTGCCATCTTGGGAGCTAAGCTGAGTGCCGCATAGTTTGCAAACCCAAGCATTCTTGCTTCTTCATCCCGCAGACGTAATTGATCAATCATGTTTTGGGTGTTATCCCATTCCAGTTGACCACGACCATATTGCGCAGCTAGCTCGGAGGCGCGTGTGACGTATGCCTCATACATGAGACGCCGCAGTGAGCGATTCTCAGCATACTGTTGCACAGGATAATAGGATGGAAAGTGCAGAGTAAATGCCCAACCTTCCAAGCCCTTTTGTTTGGCAGTATCAGCCGCTGCCGCAATCACATCCTCAGGCAATCCAGCCAGATCGTCAATCGAGGTCACCACATGCACAAAGGCGTCGGTGGCATCGAGCACGTGATCTGAAAAAGCTTTAGCCAAAACCGCCTGCTCATCCTGGATCTGGGCAAAGCGGGGCTTATCAGTATCGGGTAGCTCCGCACCTCCCAAACGAAAGTCACGCAAGGAGTTCTCAATCACTTTCTTTTGATCAACACTTAGAGCTTCAAATGAAGAGCTATTCCTTAACTCTTTATAGCGCTGGTAGAGGGCTAAGTTTTGCCCAAGACTGGCAAAGAAGGCGGTAACTTTGGGTAACATCGCACCATAAGCTGCACGAAGTTCTGGAGTATCAGCGACTGCATTGAGGTGCGATATCACCCCCCATGAACGACCCAATTGCTCGGTGGCATCCTCAAGTGGTTCGACTAAATCAAGCCACGTTGCTGGTGTTTTTGGATCGACCGCCCGAGTAACCGCACTCTCGCAAATACCTAGCAAGTGCTCAATGGCTGGAGCAATTTGCTCAGGACGCACGGCATCGTACTGCGCAATGCCGCGACCAAAGGATAAAAGGGGATTTCGGGAATCGAGGGAAGAGGGATTAATTGGAGCATTCATAGGGATAGCTTAATGGAATTTTCTTCAAAAGGTTTTATCAACATTAGATGACTGCATCTTAATTAAGAGTCATAAAATATGGAATTTATGAATAGGATTTCGTGGTGGAGAACTTAAAAAAGCAAAGTCGAATTATTCAAAACATGAATAAAACTTTTTCTACCTTAAAAAAGGCCGGAGTGATTAACGCTCAGCAAATAGCCGAATATCAATCTATTTCAACTAGAAAACCAAAACAAATGAATCAAAACTTAGGGGAAGTAAAAACTAGCTAAGCTTACTCACTGGCTTGGTACTACGCTCAACCGCCTCTAAGGTATTCATGAGGAGCATGGTGATGGTCATGGGACCAACGCCGCCTGGTACGGGGGTAATCCAACCTGCCACATACTTGGCCGTATCAAAATCCACATCGCCACAGAGCTTGCCATCTGGTAGGCGATTAATACCCACGTCAATGACAACCGACCCTGGCTTGATCATATTGCCAGTAATCATCTTGGGTTTGCCAGTTGCAACCACGAGGATATCCGCCTCTTTAGTGTGAGCTGTGAGATCTTTGGTCTTGCTATTGCAAATCGTGACCGTGGCGCCCGCTTGAAGTAAAAGCATTGCCATGGGCTTGCCCACAATATTGGATGCCCCAATCACAACCGCACGCGCACCACGCAGTGGGTACTCAATGCTCTCGAGCATCTTCATGCAGCCATAAGGTGTGCAGGGCTTAAAGAGTGGGGCGCCGACCATGAGGGCGCCAGCATTAGCCACATGAAATCCATCAACATCCTTCTCGGAAGCAATCGCCTCCAAGACGCGATCAGCAGCGATATGCTTAGGCAAAGGTAATTGCACCAAGATCCCATGAATACTTGGATCTGCATTAAGAGTCGCAATGCGCGCTAGCAGTTGGGCTTCATCAAGCTCCGCAGGGTAGCGCTCCAAGACCGAATGAAATCCTACATCCTCACAGGCTTTCACTTTATTGCGAACATACACTTGGCTCGCAGGATCATCTCCGACCACAATCACAGCCAATCCGGGACGCACACCTTTGGCGGTCAGAATGGCCGAGCGGGTTGCAATCTCAGCCCGAAGTTTTTTTGAGAGAAGATTACCGTCAATCAGTTGGGCTGGCATCGCGCTTACTCGAATGATTAAGAGAGTGCCAGACGTAGCAGGTCGGCAACAGTGTTGACGTTGAGCTTCTCCATGATGTTGGCACGATGTGCTTCAACGGTCTTAATAGAGATGCTCAGATCATCGGCAATTTGTTTATTCAGACGACCTGCCACAATGCGCTCCAAAACCTGGCGCTCACGACCGGTGAGTTTGCTCAAGAGGCTCTGTGTGTTCTTACGTTGATCTGCCTGTGCAAAATCCACGCGTGCCTTGGTGAGCATCCGTTCAACTAGCGCACACAGTTCATTTTCTTTAAAGGGCTTCTCAATAAAGTCGACCGCGCCACGTTTCATGGTGGATACCGCCATCGAAACATCCCCGTGACCAGTGATGAACGAAATGGGCATCGGTAAGTTCTCGCTGATGAGACGCTCTTGGAGCTCAAGACCCGACATGCCGGGCATACGTACATCTAATATTAAGCACGAGATCGTCGACTTATCGGTATTTTGGAGGGACTGCAAGAAGCGCTCGGCACTGGCATGGCAACGGACGGTGTAGCCGTTACTCTCAAGTAACCAGGTCAGAGAGTCGCGCACTGCCTCATCGTCGTCAACCACATAAACGACTTCAGCCTGGGTTGTTTTCGGTGGATTGCTCATGTTCATTGCTATTTCCTATTGACGCCTTTGTTATTTGATTAGATTCCAACGGTAACAGAATTGTAAAGGTGCAGCCGACTAAGCGTGTGTGCTCGGTATCCATGTGATTTTTGGCCCACAGCCTACCATGGTGGGACTCGATGATGGAGCGGCAGATATTTAGGCCCATGCCCATTCCATCGGATTTGGTGCTAAAAAAGGGTTCAAACATTCGGTTGAGAACCGACTCGGCGATGCCGGCCCCAGCATCGGTCACCCGAATCCGCAGCATGCTGGGGAAGGTACTGGTTTCAAGGTCAGCACTGATCTTCACTGGTGGGGCTGACCAGCGTGAGGAGAGGGGGTAAACCTCGCGCAGGCTATCTAAGGAGTTTTTCAGGAGGTTGACCAAGACCTGCTGAATCAGAACAGGGTCAAGCTCAACCTGAGGAATATCAGGGGCTATCTCGGAAATAATCTTGAGGCGGTGGCGATTTGCTTCAATCTCCACCAGACCAACAGAGTCAGCGATGATGTCACCAATGCTGCATAACTTACTTTGCGGCTCACTCCGTTTTACAAAGCTACGAATGCGCGAAATGATCGTCCCTGCCCGATGTGCTTGGTCGCTGGCTTTTTCTAATGCGGGGACTAGTTCGTTGGAGAGCGGATTTTGGGTGCTCGATAGCCGCTTAGCAATTCCCATGCAATAGTTCGAGATCGCAGAGAGAGGTTGGTTGAGCTCGTGTGCGAGTGAGGACGCCATCTCACCCATGGTGGTAAGACGGCTGGTAAATTGCATCCGCTCTTCCTGTTGTCTGGCGAGCTCCTCGGTATTCTTGCGCAGCGTGATATCCGTAGCAATCAGTAACTGTGCCAGGTGACCATCCACCCACGAAATATAACGGCGCCGCACCTCGTACCAATGCGTCGTATCGCCTCGTAACTGAATCTCCTCAGATTCAATTTCATTGGATTGTTTTAAGGCAGACGCGGGGAGGCCTGCTAAGGCATCGACGTTATCACCTTCAAAATGGAAGATGGAAGATGGATCCATCTCATGGCCGGTTAGATCAATATGCCCCTTGGCGGTATCACCAAAGCGCTCACGGTAATAGCGATTAGCAAAGAGCAGTTCGCCAGTTTCAATCGAGACCACCGATACGGCCGCATCTAAGCCCTCAAGCACTGTGACAAAGCGTTCTTGAGTAGCCGATAATTCTTCTCGGATCTTTTTGGGTTCTGAGATATCAATCACCGATGTCACCCAACCGGTTTGCTGGCCCTTATCATTAATTAATGGGGCTATGAAAGTACGTGTTGCAATCCGAGTTCCATTCTTACGCTGAATCGTGCCCTCGATCCCATTCTTCGCATTACCCTCAAGCGCCCCAGCCATCTTTTGCATTAATTCTTCGTGAAGCTCGGCTGGCCAGAATGGAAAGGGCGGTTTTAATCCAAGCAACTCCTCTTGGGCCCAGCCGGTCATTTCAGAAAATGATCGATTGACATAGGTAATGCGTTTTTCCATATCATGCGCCCGAATTCCGACCGGCATGGAGTCTTCTAGCACCCTACGGAAGCTACTCTCAGTTCGTAAGTTTGCTTCAGTGAGTTGACGCACTTGCATCTGTTTTAGAACCGACCATAAGCTCCAGACCACAAAAGCGGATAAGCCAATCACAACACCCAGCAGCATCCGAAAGGTGAGGTCAGTTGGAGGTGGATAGGTATCCACGCGTAACATAATGTTGGGGCCCAGTGCACCAAAGTCCAGACTCGTTTCATTACTGAGTGAGCGCGTGGGTGTATCGCGATCGGATGAGATGGCGAGCACTCGATTATCTTTACCAATTAAGGAGTAGCGGTGCTGGCTCTTTAGCTCGGGTGGAATAATGTATTGCAAGATCCCTTGGCTCGAGTACATCACAGCTAATGCACCTGTCGCTTCCCCATCTTTGAAAATTGAAATAACCTCCCAAAAAACCGATTGACGCTCACTCATGATTGGATCGTCTTTGGGGACGGTAATACTAATTACCTGACTATAGGCGGGTCGATTAGTCTCACGACTTAAGAACAGAGCTTTCTTTAATTCTCGATCAATATCGGTTGCTTGGGGCACGATATCAAACCATTCATGATTACGAGCGGGGGGAGGGACCATCCATTGCCGCCACTCGTTATCGTTTAACCAGATGAGCTGCAATATCTCGGGGTTCCCTAAAACAAAGGACTCGATTTGAGCTAAGACCTTGTCACGTGCGGCGCGATCATTTTGGGTTTGGGCGAGATCACGACTAAAGGATTGCAAGGCTTCACTGTTATTGATAAAGCGCAGCTGAATCCGCTGCTTCACCAAACTTAGTTCACGAAAGAGGGAGCCCTCTTGTTGTTGTCGCTCTTGAACTTGCAGCGTTCCAAGAATGATGGCCATCACCACCAAAAAGATCACAATCGCCATTAGTGGCGTGTAAACCAAGCGCGAACCAATAAAGCGCCGGATCGAAGGCATTCGTTTGAACGCTTCGTAGAGCTTTACCTGCAAGGAGTTCCCAGTAGCCAATCCAAGGGTCTTTCTAATTAGAGGAAGTTCCTAATATAAAGGGCTTTGCACTGCAATATTATTCCATATAGTGATAAAGATTACCGGAATGTGGAAAATTAATTGTCACAATCGTCACCTGTTCTTAGAATATTAGCCATAGAGGGACACAATCCCTCGTCACAGATTAAAACGGAGGCAAACCATGGCAGCTGTACCCGAGCAAGTGGCAGGTCAAATGAATCCAATGGATGTTGATCCAGTTGAGACCAAAGAGTGGTTAGAAGCACTCGATGGCGTGATCAAGCATGAGGGCACGGATCGTGCTGCGTATCTGATTGATCAGCAAATCGCGCATGCGCGTGTGAATGGTGTTGATCAACCCTTTCATGCAGAAACACCCTATATCAATACGATTCCGGTAGAGATCCAAGCGCGAATTCCAGGGGATCAAAATATCGAGCATCGAATTCGATCCTTTACTCGGTGGAATGCCATGGCGATGGTATTGCGCGCCAACAAGAACACAAACGTTGGCGGGCATATTTCTTCCTTCCAATCGGCTGCTACCTTATATGACGTTGGATACAACCACTTCTGGCATGCGCCGTCCGAACAACATGGCGGCGATTTAATCTTCGTCCAAGGACACTCGGCGCCCGGTGTATACGCTCGTGCCTATATGTTGGGACGCCTAAGCGATGAGCAGCTTAATAATTTCCGCCAAGAGGTGGATGGCAAAGGCATTTCAAGCTACCCCCATCCTTGGCTAATGCCTGATTTCTGGCAGTTCCCCACGGTATCGATGGGCCTTGGTCCCATCATGGCTATTTATCAAGCACGCTTTATGCGTTACCTCGAGGATCGCGGTTTTGCGAAGACCGAAGGTCGCAAAGTGTGGGCCTTCTTGGGCGATGGTGAAACCGATGAACCCGAGTCGCTCGGTGCTATTGGTATGGCGGGCCGCGAGAAACTCGACAACCTCATTTTTGTGGTGAACTGCAACCTGCAGCGCCTAGATGGACCGGTTCGTGGTAATGGCAAGATTATTCAGGAGCTTGAGAGCGAGTTCCGAGGCGCTGGTTGGAATGTCATCAAAGTGGTTTGGGGCGGTCATTGGGACGCACTTTTTGCCCGCGATAAGAATGGCATCTTGATGCAGCGCTTGGGTGAGATTGTGGATGGCGAGTACCAGACCATGAAAGCCAAAAATGGTGCCTATGTCCGTGAGAAGGTATTTAATACTCCGGAACTAAAAGCCTTAGTGGCCGACTGGAGTGATGAGGATATTTGGAATCTCAATCGCGGTGGCCATGATCCCCATAAAGTCTACGCCGCGTTTCATTCGGCTGTGAACCATCGTGGTCAACCAACAGTGATTTTGGCGAAAACCATTAAAGGCTATGGCATGGGTGGCTCGGGTGAGGGCATGAATATTGCTCACCAAGCGAAGAAGATGAGTCATGACGATGTGGTGCGCTTTAGGGATCGCTTTGAGATTCCGGTAAGCGATGAACAATTGGCTGATATGCCCTTTGTGAAGTTCCCAGAGGGCAGCCCCGAACTGGAATATATGCGCTCACGTCGCATGGAGTTAGGTGGTTATCTGCCACAGCGCCGCACAAAAGCTGAGAGCTTACCAGTGCCTGCTTTGGATGCCTTCGCGCCTCTTTTAGAAGCAACGACTGAAGGCCGTGAGATCTCAACCACCATGGCCTTTGTGCGTTTACTCAATACGGTGGTGCGCGACAAGACCATTGGTCGCCGAGTTGTACCGATCGTGCCTGACGAGTCACGTACCTTTGGTATGGAAGGTATGTTCCGCCAACTTGGTATCTGGAATCAGTTAGGACAGCTTTACACCCCAGAAGATCACGATCAGTTGATGTTCTACAAAGAAGATAAGGCCGGACAAATTCTGCAAGAGGGAATTAACGAGGCCGGTGGCATGTGTGACTGGATTGCAGCCGCGACATCATATTCCACCCACGGCGTGCCGATGTTACCGTTCTACATCTTCTATTCGATGTTCGGCTTCCAACGCATTGGTGATTTAGCATGGGCTGCTGGGGATATGCGCAGTCGCGGTTTCCTTCTTGGTGGTACTGCCGGTCGCACGACTCTGAACGGTGAAGGCTTGCAACACGAGGATGGCCATAGTCAGATCTGGGCGGCAGCCGTGCCGAACTGCGTGAGCTATGACCCCACCTTTGCGTTTGAGTTAGCGGTTGTGATTCAGGATGGTATGCGTCGCATGCTGACCGAGCAAGAGGATATCTATTACTACATCACCTTAATGAATGAGAACTATGCTCACCCAGCGATGCCTCAGGGTGCTGAGCAAGACATTATTAAGGGAATGTACAAGTTGCAGTCGATGGGTGACGCAAAAAATCCATTACGCGTTCAATTACTCGGTAGTGGCACGATCTTCCGCGAAGTGATTGCTGCTGCAGAACTATTAAACCAAGATTGGGGAATTGCTTCGGATCTATGGGGTTGCCCCAGTATGAACGAACTTGGGCGGGATTGGAATCAAACCAACCGCTGCAATCTACTTAACCCAACTGCCACACCGAAGTTATCGCATGTCGAGCGCTTACTGAAAGATCATCAGGGTCCAGTCATTGCTGCCACCGACTACATGCGCATGTTTGCAGAGCAAATACGTCCAGCGATTCAGAACCTGGGTCGTCGTTATGAGGTGTTGGGAACCGATGGCTTTGGTCGCTCCGATACACGCGAGCAACTGCGTCACTTCTTTGAGGTGGATCGTCACTGGATTACGGTCGCTGCACTGAAGTCCTTGGCCGATGATGGGAAGATTGATCGCAGTAAGGTTGCACAAGCGATTACGAAGTACCAAATTGATCCCAATAAACCCAACCCCATGAAGATGTAAGGCCATCATGAGTCAATTACTTGAAATCAAGGTCCCCGATATTGGAGACTATCAGGATGTGCCGGTCATTGAGGTGCATATCAAAGCAGGTGATCGCGTTGAGAAAGAGCAATCCCTCATCACGCTCGAGTCCGATAAGGCAACCATGGATGTGCCATCCTCGCATGCAGGAGTGGTGAAAGAGGTGAAGGTCAAAGTGGGCGACAACATCTCGGAAGGTGGTGTCGTGCTCTTATTGGAAGCAAGTGATGCGAGTGCATCTGCGCCCGCTGCCTCTGCAGCTCCGCCAGCCCAAGTTGCACCGGTTGCCCCAGCACCCACACCAACACCCCCGCCAGCAGCGATCCCTGCTGCAACTCCGGTACGAGCTGAGCCAGTAAGCTCAATTGATGGCGCAAGCCATGCCAGCCCATCGGTTCGTAAGTTTGCCCGTGAGTTGGGCGTAACGATTGCGCAGGTTAAAGGCACAGGCCCCAAAGGGCGTATTTCACAAGAAGATGTGCAGGCCTTCGTTAAATCTGTAATGACTGGTACGAGTGCGCCGGCAAGTCAAAGCCCAGGCGGCAGTTTAGGAGGCCTCAATCTCTTGCCATGGCCTAAGGTTGACTTCAGTAAATTTGGTGAGACCGAGCGTCAACCGCTCTCCCGAATCAAGAAACTCTCAGCTGCTAATTTGGCACGTAACTGGGTGATGATTCCGGCGGTTACTTATCATGAGGATGCCGATATTACCGACCTTGAAGCGTTTAGAGTGCAGACCAATAAAGAGAATGAGAAGCAGGGCAGCAAAATTACGATGCTTGCATTCTTGATTAAGGCTTCGGTTGCCGCATTGAAGAAGTACCCTGAGTTCAATGCTTCACTTGACGGCGATGATCTCGTTCTCAAAAAGTATTTCCATATTGCCTTCGCAGCAGATACGCCTAATGGTCTGGTTGTGCCAGTGATTCGCAATGCGGATCAAAAAGGGATCTTCGAGATTGCCAGAGAGACTGCAGAACTCGCAGCGCTTGCACGTGAGGGCAAGTTAAAGCCCGAGCAAATGCAAGGAGCCAGTTTCACGATTTCATCCTTGGGTGGCATTGGTGGTACATACTTTGCGCCCATCATTAATGCTCCTGAGGTAGCGATTCTGGGCGTTAGTAAAGCTGCCATGAAACCCGTTTGGGATGGCAAAGCCTTTGTGCCGCGATTAATCTGCCCACTATCACTCACAGCGGATCACCGAGTAATTGATGGGGCGTTAGCGACGCGCTTTAATGTTTACATTTCGCAGTTACTCGCCGACTTCCGTCGCGCTGTTTTGTAGGAGAAGGTGATGAGTCAACATGCGATCGTAGTGCCTGATATTGGCGATTACTCTGATGTACCGGTCATTGAGGTTTTGGTGAAAGTTGGTGATGCAATTGAGAAAGAGCAGCCACTGATTGTTCTGGAGTCCGACAAGGCCACGATGGAGGTCCCCGCGGATCAGGCGGGTGTCGTCACTAGTCTTGCGGTGAAAGTGGGTGACAAGGTAAGTAAAGGTTCGGTGATTGGGCAGCTTGAAGTATCGGGTGCAGCATCATCAGTTACTCCAGCGACTACAAAATCATCTGTACCACCAGTACCACCAGCGCCACCCGCAGCCATTCCAGTTCCCGCTGGCGCGTATCAGGGTAAGGTACAGCATGAATGCGAAGTACTTGTCTTAGGTGCCGGCCCCGGTGGCTATAGTGCCGCATTTCGGAGTGCAGATCTTGGTGCGAATGTCATTTTGGTCGAGCGCTACCCAACCCTCGGTGGCGTTTGCCTCAATGTGGGCTGTATTCCATCCAAAGCACTCTTGCATACCGCAGCGGTGATGGATGAGGTGAAGCACATGGCCAAGCATGGCATTGAATTTGCTCCTCCCAAAATTAATCTCGATCAATTACGCCAACATAAAGAGGGCGTGATTGCTAAATTAACTGGTGGTCTAGCGGGTATGGCTAAGATGCGCAAGGTCAATGTCGTCAGAGGTCTCGGACGTTTTCTGGATGCTCATCACGTTGAAGTGGATCTATGCACAGGCAGTGGGCAAGATCTATCGGGTCAGAAAGAGGTGATCCGTTTTCAGAAAGCCGTTATAGCGGCTGGTAGTCAACCCATTGCCTTGCCCTTTATGCCCAAAGACCCCCGGGTGGTGGATAGTACGGGCGCATTGCTATTAAAGAGTATTCCGAAGCGGATGCTGGTGATTGGTGGTGGCATTATTGGTTTAGAGATGGCCACCGTCTATAGCGCACTCGGCTCTCGCATCGATATTGTGGAGATGATGGATGGTTTGATGGCTGGGGCTGATCGTGACCTCGAGCGCGTTTGGGAAAAAATGAACGCGCATCGCTTTGATCACATCATGCTCAAAACTCGGGCGGTTCGTGCAGAAGCCAAGCCGGATGGCATTGAGGTTTATTTTGAGGGTGAGAAGTCACCAGGCAGTCCACAACGCTACGACCTCGTATTAGTAGCAGTAGGGCGTACCCCTAATGGTAAGAAGATTGATGCAGGCGCTGCTGGTGTGCAGGTTGATGAGCGCGGATTTATTCCCGTAGATGCACAAATGCGAACCAATGTAGCCAATATCTTTGCGATTGGCGACATTGTTGGACAACCCATGTTGGCGCACAAGGCCGTGCATGAAGGCCATGTAGCAGCTGAAGCAGCGGCTGGTCAGAAATCCTACTTTGATGCGAAGCAAATTCCGTCGGTAGCCTATACCGATCCCGAGGTTGCCTGGGCCGGTCTTACCGAAGAGCAGTGCAAAGCACAAGGGATTGCCTATGAGAAAGGTTTATTCCCATGGGCGGCCAGTGGACGAGCAATTGCCAATGGTCGTGACGAAGGCTTTACTAAATTGCTCTTCGATGCCAACACCCATCGCATTATTGGTGGAGGCATTGTGGGAACCAATGCGGGTGACCTCATTGGTGAGGTGTGCTTAGCCATTGAGATGGGAGCCGATTCGGTCGATATTGGTAAGACTATTCATCCGCATCCAACCCTAGGGGAGTCCGTGGGATTGGCAGCAGAAGCACATCATGGATCATGTACCGATTTGCCACCCGCCAAGAAGAAATAGCGCGCAAATAGATTTGCTTCTCTTCAGTACTATGAAAAAACCCCGCCGTAGCGGGGTTTCAACTTCAATCGTTCTATAAATTACTCAGAAGACTTCTTCGAGGCTTTTGCTGCTTTACTAGCCGCTTTGGTTACAGTATCTGCTGCATTTTGCATATTGGCTTGCGCCACTTCCATCGCGTGCTTGATAGCCTTTTGGCTGGTCTCATAGCTGTTGTTTGCTGCCGCGATTGCTTGCTTCATCATTTGCACGGCAGCATCTGACCCGGCCGGAGCGTTTTTGGTCCACTCATCAACCATGGATTGCAATTTTTTCTGGTTAGCAGCGAACTCTGCCTCTGCCGTTTTGGTAAACGCATGGGAGCTATCTTGTGCAATCTCATAGAGATCACGACCGTAGTTCATCATGCGCTCAGCCATTGGCTGAATCATTTCAGCTTGCTGGGTAATGAGTTGTTGAACATCGCGTACTTCTAGTGCTTTCTTGGCATTGCTCATGCTCTCGCTCAAACTATTCTTGGCGATTTGCATATTGAGTTCAACGAGTTTCTCAACGCTTTTGAGGGCTTGGTTGGTAAGACCGGCAAGGGTCTCCAGATTAGCCTTTTGGGCGGCCGCAATTTGTTCTGGGGTTAGGTTCATCATGGACTCCTTTAGTTAAATGGGGAGACTGGTTATAGTCATCATACCTTTGATTATAGGAGAAGATTTGTTGCGTCGCAACAAAAAATATTAGCCGTAAGGTTAATATTAATAATTCAATATAATCAGTAACTTATACAATAAACCTTAGATTCCTTGAAAGCCTTCTACAGCGATCACTTTGTATTACCCTTGCCCGCGCGGCATCGGTTTCCGATGGCGAAGTACAAGATGCTGCGAGATTTGGTTGTTGATCTTCCAAATATTCAATTACTTGAAGCGCCTCAGGCAAGCGATACGGAACTCCTCCTAGCTCATGACGCTTCCTACCTGCAACGGGTGATTGCCGGAACCCTGACCGAGGCAGAGCAGAAAGAAATCGGATTTCCTTGGTCAGAGAAAATGGTGGAGCGTTCCCGCCGCTCGGTGGGTGCCACGATTGCCGCATGTCAATCTGCTATCGAGGAGGGTGTCGCAGTCAATCTAGCGGGTGGTACCCATCACGCCTACCGTAATAAGGGCTCGGGCTTTTGCGTTTTCAATGATGCTGCGATTGCGGCGCGGGTGCTGATGAAGTACCCAATCGGTCCTCAAAGAATCGGCATTCTGGATCTCGATGTTCATCAAGGCGATGGCACGGCAGCGATTTTGCAACATGATCCTGCGATTTGCACGGTCTCGATCCATGGTGAGAAAAACTATCCATTCACAAAAACGAACAGTGATCTGGATATTGCCTTAGCCGACGGTAGTGGCGACACCATCTATTTAGAGGCCCTCGAGCAGGCCCTCGAGTTTCTTGCAAAACATGACATTGAATTTCTGATTTACTTGGCCGGTGCCGATCCATTCGAGGGTGATCGCTTGGGACGCCTAAGACTCACAAAAGAGGGACTAGCGCTACGTGATCAGCGCGTCATGGCATTTGTGGGAGAGCGGGGTATCTCCATCGCCATTGCGATGGCAGGAGGGTACGCTAATCCAATTGAGGATACCGTGCAGATTCATTATCAAACGATCCAAATTGCAAGTGCGCATCAGCATAAAATGAGAACCTCCAAATCTCGACCCTCTTCATGAAGTCAGCCACTCCAATCGAGGCATTTGCCGCGCCATTATTTGTATTTATCTGGAGTACGGGCTTCATCATTGCGCGCTTTGGTATGCCATACATGGAGCCCGCCACATTTTTATTCTTACGCTTTACTGGCGTATTGCTCGTGATGGGTCTCATCATTTTGTTCTGGAAACCCATCTGGCCCAACCGCAGCCAGACCATCCATATTGCAGTCGCTGGAGTGCTATTGCAATTTGGCTATGTCATGGGGGTATGGAGTGCGGTGCGTTTGGGGATGACCGCTGGACTGATCGCATTGATTGTGGGGTTGCAACCCATCTTAACGGCGTGGAGTGCGTCATGGGTTGCCGAGCGGGTTAACTATCGCCAATGGCTTGGTTTGGTTTTGGGCATTGGTGGCGTGGCTTTGGTGGTGGCTGATAAAACCAGCTTTTTAGATATTCCAGTGAGCGCCTATTCATTTGCTATTGCCGCCTTATTTGCCATTACCTTTGGTACGCTTTACCAGAAAAAATACTGCCCAGATTTTGATCTTCGGGCTGGATCGATGATTCAGTTTTCGATCTCAGCTCTCTTGTGCTTGATTGTTGCCTTGCTCTTTGAGACCCGTGAGATTGTCTGGAATGCGCCAGTGATTGGGGCCTTGCTCTGGGGCATTTTGCCCACCTCGATTGGTGCAATTAGTTTATTGTTTATTTTGATTCGTAAGGGTGCTGCCACCAAGGTTACGAGTCTTTTATATCTAACACCACCCACCACAGCGTTGATGGCCTGGATACTATTTGATGAACCCCTGACTCTCATGATGCTAGCGGGGCTATTGCTAACGATGACTGCGGTGATCTTGGTCAACTACCAAGGAAAAATACCAGCCAAGCGCTAATCCAGTTATTATTATGCAACTGTACTGAATTCTGGGATTTAAATTGAGATTGATTCAAGCGTTTATTAATTCAGTTACTCGTCATTTGTCTGAACAGCAGACAAGGGCCCGACGCCCCCTCCAGATTCTCCTCCTTGGTATTCTTAGTATCACTCTTGGTGTTACTGAACCAGCATTGGCGCAGTCTTCAAATAGTTCCCAAGCGAATAAACCTAAACAGAGCACGCAAGCAAAAAAGCCCGCCACGGCCCAAAAACCCAAGTCCGCCAATCCTAAGCAGGTTCGGACTACGGTCAATCGCCCCAAGAATCCCCCCCAGGCCGCTGGTCGTCCATCATTTGCAACTGCCATGGGGTTACGAAACCAACCCGATGATCTCAATCTCAAGTCGAGTGTGGCGATGGTGGTGGATCAGCACTCTAAAGATATCCTCTTTGAGAAAAATCCAGATGTCAGCTTGCCTATTGCATCCATTACTAAACTCATGACCGCGATGGTGGTGCTTGATTCCAACGCACCACTGAACGAAGTTCTCACGATTACCCAAGAGGATGTGAAGATTTATGCTAAATCCCGCTTGTCTTTGGGGACCAAGTTGACCCGTGAGGAAGCACTCCTCCTAGCGTTGATGTCCTCTGAGAATCGCGCCTCGTATTTATTGGCTCGTAATTATCCAGGCGGTGCGAAGGCCTTCGTCGAGGCCATGAATCACAAAGCCTATTCTTTGGGAATGACCCATTCCAACTTTACCGATCCAACCGGTTTATTGGCGACCAATGTATCGACCGCTGAGGACTTGGCCAGAATGCTGGTTGCATCTTATAACTACAAATTGATTCGGGAGTTCTCAGTGTGGCCCGATACGACCTTGGTCATTAATAAACGCCCACAGGTATTCCTAAATACCAACCGACTGGTGCGCGCGGGTGATATGGAAATCGGCTTGCAAAAAACGGGGTTCATTAGTGCGGCCGGTAAGTGCTTAGTGATGCAAGCCAAAGTAAACGGCCTACCCATACTGCTCGTGTTCTTGGATTCGGTTGGAACCCAATCGCGCTTTGCGGATGCCGTTCGGGTACGAGACTGGATTGAAAGTTATCAGCCTGGTGAGCCCAAGCCGATTCGCCGCCTGACAATGTAGAGACTAGTCGGTTTTAGAGCTGGTTTGGGGTTTATATCCCAGACCCTTAGAAATCTGTAGCGCAGTTTCTTGTAAGGCCTTGAGCCAATCGGGTTGCATGCGATCGGTTGGTGAGCTCAGTGATAGACCTGCCACTAACTTACCCGTGTCATCCAAAATGCCAGCCGCGAGGCAACTCACTCCGAGCTCAAGCTCTTCGTTATCCCGTGAGTGGCCCACATGGCGAACACTACCAAGCTCACTCTCAAGCTTCGCTAACTGTGTGATGCTGTTGCGCGTATGGCCGGCAAGACCCGTTCGGGTAGCATAGGCGCGTACTTGATTGGGGTCATCGACCGCCAAGAATAATTTACCAACGGAGGTGAGATGTAATGGGGCACGACCACCAATGGCGCGCACCACTTGCATCCCAGAGCGTTCACTATAGGCACGGTCGACATAGACAATTTCATCACCCTGACGAACCGAGAGATTGACGGTTTCCCCGGTCAGCTTATGAAGGGCTCGCATGGGCAGTTGAGCAGCTTCTCGAACGGATAGACGCTCTTTGACCAAATTACCAAGCTCTAAGAGCCGTAAGCCTAATTTATACGTTCCACCATCACCACGCTCGACTAAGCGACAGGCAACCATGTCGTTGAGAATGCGGTGCGCCGTAGAAGGATGTAATCCGGTTTTTTGAGAGAGCAGTTTGAGGCTACTCGCTTCTTCCTGATCGGCCAAACAATCAAGCAGGTTCATCATGCGCTCAACGACCTGAATTGCCGTCTTGCCAACATCACCGGAGTTTTTGGTTGCCTTGCTATCCATATTGATGATTGTAATGAGTTTTTACAGCGTTGCGTATTGTGAAATCTAATAGTAAATCAACCGGAGCAATTCAACAACTAAGGGACGGATGAAGTCTCTAGGGAAAGGCCCGGACGCAATCTGCAATGAGTTTAGGCCCTTGATAGATGAGCCCCGTATAAATTTGCACCAGACTAGCGCCTGCATCGAGTTTCTGTTTGACGTTCTCGCCAGACAGGATGCCGCCAACCCCAATAATGGGTATACGGTTATGAAGCACCTGAAATAAATCATAAATCGTTTGATTGGAGCGAGCCAAAACGGGCGACCCTGAGAGACCCCCAGTTTCATGACCATGCTCGAGATCCTCTACACCGGTGCGTGCAATAGTGGTATTCGTAGCAATCACCGCATCGATCTCAAACTCCATTAAGAGCTCAGCAATCAGCCTAAGATCAGCGGCCTCAAGATCTGGTGCAATTTTAAGAAAGAGTGGCTTGCGCACGCCTAACTGATTACTTAAATCTTGACGGGTTTGGTGAAGCGCTTGTAATAACTGGCGCAACATCGTTTCACCCTGAAGATCGCGCAAGTTTTTGGTATTTGGTGATGAGATGTTAGCCGTGATGTAGCTTGCTACTGGATACACCTTGCGCATGCAGGTCACGTAGTCATTAGCAGCATCTTCGATCGAAGTGCTGGCGTTCTTACCAATATTGAGACCAATCACGCCACCCTCTTGGTAAAACCGAGAGCGTTTGACACGTTCAATACAGGCATCAACCCCATCATTATTAAAGCCCATGCGATTAATTAAGGCGTTTGCACTTGGCAGACGAAACATGCGCGGCTTGGGATTACCTGGTTGTGGTAAGGGGGTCACGGTGCCAATTTCTAAGAACCCAAATCCAAGGCTTGCAAGTGCGTCAATATGTTTGCCATCTTTATCTAAACCGGCAGCCAAACCCACTGGATTACGAAATCGTAAACCGCAGAGCTCAACCGGCTTGATGATGGGTTTGCCAATTAAGGCTTTCAGAAGTCCGCAGCGCTCTAAGCGATCTAGTTGTGCGAAGGAGAAGTCATGAGCCTCTTCGGGGTCCATTGAGAACAGCAGGGGACGAACAAGCGGGTAGGTATTAATCATCAGTAAGCTGATGCGGCAACAAGGGTTGCCACTGATCGTTGATCAATCCTTCCAGTGGTTGAAATTTAATCTTGTATGACATTTTAGGGCTTTGTGCAATGTAGTAGCCCAAATATAAATAGGGTAGACCCAGTTTTTGAACCTGATCAATCTGCCACAAGACACTATAGGTACCATAGCTCGTACCTGCCTGACTGGAATCATAAAAGGTGTAGACCGAGGAAATGCCTTGCTCCAAGACATCAATCATGCTCACCATCCGCAACCGCCCGGGATGTGGATCATTCGGACCATCCCGAAACTCTACCATGCGCGAGTTAACTCGGCTTTGCAATAAGAACTGTGTGTATTGCTCTTGATTGTCGTGCTCCATCAAGCTGGAGTGATGACGGGTTGATTGATACTGCTGATAGAGTTGGTAGTGCTCGTCAGTAAACGCAAGGCTTAAGACCTGAGTCTGCAATCCGGCGTGTTTTTGCCAAGCGCGGCGTTGACTGCGATTAGGAGTAAAGGAGGCTACTGGAATACGTGTAGCGATACAGGCCTTGCAATGATCGCAATAGGGTCGATAGGTATAAGAGCCGCTGCGACGAAAACCCGCATTCACTAAATTGCTATAAACATCGGCGCCGATGGAATGCGTAGGGGTGGCAACTTGCGAGCGAGCAATTTGGTTGGGAATGTAGCTACACGGATAGGGTGCTGTGGCATAAAACTGGATTGCCGTAATCGGTAGTTCATGGACACGGCTCATCGCAGGTATCTCTCTAGAATGAACTTATCCATTACCCATTTTTCTTGGATTGGGGTGGATACCGCACGCTCGATATGCCCTAAAAACTCAGAGCGGCTAATCGGCAAGGCACCCAAAGAGCGAAGATGGGCGGTTTCTTGTTGGCAATCAATGAAAGTCACTCCATGATCGTAGCACCATGCGCACAAGGCTGCTAAAGCAAGCTTAGACGAGTCCCGAACCCGAGAAAACATCGACTCTCCAAACACCATCGCCCCAAAAGAGACGCAATATAGGCCACCAATGGCGTGCTGATTCTGCTCCACGGTGATGCAATGAGCATGCCCTTGCTCATGCAATGCTGTGTATGCATCCATGATCTCATGCGTAATCCAGGTACCATCTTGGCCTTGGCGCTCGGTGGTGGCGCAGGCGCGCATTACCCCCGGAAAATCATGATCGACTTGCAATGTCATACTTGGATCATCCAAGCATGCGCGGATTGTTTTGCGTAATGACTGACTAATTTTGAGATTCGCGGGCCTGAGAGTCATGCGCGGGTCAGGTGACCACCACAAGACGGGCTGATGATCGGAGTACCAGGGGAAAATACCGCTGCGGTAAGCACGCTCTAACTGTCCAGGATAGATTCGTTCACTCACTGCGAGCAATCCCGGCACCTCTGGGTCAGGATCAGGCTGGGTGAGTGGGTTAGGGAATGGATCGCTTGGGCCAAGCCACGGGATGGTACTCATGATCAGTGATGCAATTTACTCAATGCGCTCACCAGGCAAAATATCACGCGAGCGCGTTCGGCCTTGCAAGATCCCACCGCTACGGAGATCCTCAAAATACCATTGCAAGGTCTGCTTCACGGTCGGAAAGGCAAGCTCCGACCAGGGGATTTGTGCTTCGGTAAATAAGCCGACCTCTAAACTCTCGATACCCGCTTCAAAGTGGGGTGTGCGCATCTGCGCTAAATAAAAGAAGTGGACTTGCTCAACATGTGCCACATTTAGAAGTGAGAAGAGGGGGCCAATATCAACATGCGCACCTGCCTCCTCGAGGGTCTCGCGGGCAGCGCCGTGTTCAGTACTCTCACCAACCTCTAGAAAGCCTGCTGGCAGAGTCCAGTAACCATGTCGTGGTGCAATCGCACGTCGACATAGAAGGACTTGATTCTCCCAAATGGGAATGGTGCCAACTACATTGCGCGGATTACGATAATGGATCTCTCCGCATTGCGCGCAGACATGACGCATGCGAGTATCGTCAGGCGGTATTTGCAGGCGGACATTGGAGCCGCAGGAGGAGCAGTAGTTCATAAATGAGCCGGGATCATTCCGCGCAAAGCATTGCATAGCATTATTTCATTAGCATTAGCCACCTGGGTAATAGTCAGGTTGGCCTCGCGGGCATTCATACTAGGATCAGCCAAGATGACCGATCGCATCACACCCGGCAACACACCTGCCGATAGCGGTGGTGTGAGCCATGGACCATTGACATCTTCACGGATCAATACGCTAGTACGACCACCTTCGGTGACGTGCCCATGCTCATTGATAAATAGGGCATCAAAGCCACCCAGCTCAACTGCCTTGTGCCAGGCGGCATCGTAGATCACACGTTCACTAACCTTGTGACGCAATAAGGGGTTATGCGACTGCATGGTGAGTTGCTGTGGTGTGTAATCGCCTTGCAAAATCTCATGGGCCCAAAATAATTGAACAGGACCGGGGAGCTTCTCAATGATGGAATGCGACAGTGATAGTTGGCCTGTTGAACTTAAATCAATCCGTACCCGATGAATAGAATCGTGCGCCAAATCTGCTGCAGCTGCTTGCACCATATTCTGCAAGACTTCGTCATCAAATTGAATTCCTAAATTACGAGCTGAGCTCGATAGGCGCTCGAGATGCTTTGACCAATTTGCAATTCGGTTGAGATCGCAACCGCGATCAAAGCGGATGGTTTCAAAAATCCCTACACCGCTTGGCAGGCTCGTTAAGAATGATGCCTTGAGTTGACATTCTTGGTATTCCGTATCAGCATCAGAGTCTATGGTAATTCCGGCGCCAACACCCAAGACAAACGACGATGAGTCGGATTCTGAGTCGTGATCCATCTGCAGCGTGCGGATTGGCACACTCATCGCAAAGTCACCGTTGGGATCAAACCAGCCTAATGCCCCACAATACCAGCCGCGTGGTTGATCTTCTAGCGCTTGAATAATCTCCATACTGCGTTTTTTGGGAGCCCCAGTTACCGAGCCGCATGGGAATACAGCTCGCAACACATCCTCAATCCGAAGATTAGCTCGCGGCTTTGCTTGTACGGTTGAGGTCATTTGCAAGACCTGACCGTGTTGCTTGACCTCAAAGAGTGCGGGAACATGAACCGATCCGGTTTGTGCAATGCGCCCCAGATCATTACGCAGGAGATCCACAATCATGACGTTCTCCGCTTGATTCTTGGGATCATTGGCTAGCTCACTGGCCTGTGCCAAAGTTGCATCGGCCGTGCCCTTCATCGGTTCTGCTATTAAGGTGTCACCAGAGCGTCGAATAAATAGTTCGGGGGATTGCGATAAGACTACTTGATGGCCATCTTCAATGAACGCACCATAACGCCCCGGTTGCCGCTCTCGCAAGCGCGCATAGAGAGCAAGGGGTGAGCCATAGGCTTGGCCATACACCCGGTAGGAGTGATTAATTTGATAGGTATCGCCCGCTGCAATCCATGCTTGAATACGCTCAATATCCTCGGTAAAACGTGCGTGATTGATTGAGTCATGCCGATTGAGGATGCCACTGGGAGTTGACTCAATGACTAGGCGATCGTGTAAAAACGCATCGACCGCCTCTTTGGAGAGTTTACTGACCTCAGCAAAGGACCACGCTCTGAGTAAAGGCAGTGGTTCAGGGTGCTTACACGCAATGCCTTGCCAGTAATAACCAAGCTCATAGGCAAAGAGTGCAACCACATATTGACCCTGACCGAGAGCGGTCTCGATACTATCAAAACAAGTATCTAACTCATTAAATCGATTGACACACCACTCGTGTTGGACGTGTTGATAGAGTCGACTGGTGGGTTGCTCCCGACTACTCTCAACATCGTCTAACAATAGCATTGGCTTATTTGAGGATGGTGACTGACTCAATCACGACGGGCGTATTAGGCACATCGGCCATGCGACCGCGTGGGGTTGAAGCAACCCCGGTTGGGACTTGCTTAATCTTATCAATGGTTTGTGTCCCTGAAATCACTTTTCCGAAGACGGTATAACCGCTTCCCATCGCATTCGGAAAATCCAAGCCTGGATTATCTTTGACGTTGATGTAAAACTGCGCAGTTGCTGAATCGGGATCCGAGGTTCTTGCCATGGCAATGGTGTAGATCTGGTTCTTTAAACCATTTTGTGCTTCAGAGACCACCGGTGGCTGCGTTGGTTTTTGTACCAGCTCGGTGGTAAAGCCACCACCTTGCACCATAAAACCATTAATTACGCGATGGAACACGGTGCCGTTATAGAAACCGCTCTTTACATAGGTCAAAAAATTATTGACGGTCTTGGGGGCTTTATCGGAGTCAAGATCGACAACGAAGTTACCGAGATTGGTCTTAAATTCTACTTTGGGTCCTGCGTATGAGAACCCAGAGAGGGTAGCGATACCAATCGCGAGACCAAGCGAGAGCCAAAATTTGCGCATCATATTTCCTTTAATTGCAATGGTTATGGATGCTTCATTGTATTAGCGATTTGCGCATGCCTGCGCAAGTTCATGCCAGGCCGTGGTGTAGTTGGGGCTGCGCTGTGAAGAGCGCATGGTCCACTGCGGACGCAAACCAGCGGCTGCTAGGCGCAGGGTGTTGGAGCCGTACTCTTGATTGAGTCGATCCATCACTTGCATGAGTTGCGATGAGCGCTCACGTTGTGGCAGATTGCAAAAAAGATCGCCAAGATCCTGACCCGCTGGGTGCAGACCTAACAACATCACACCTGCTTTCTTATATGCAAAGCCAGGACGATAAATACGCTCAATACCTGCGCTAGCGTATTTGGCCAAGACGCGTGTGTCATCCGTGCCTACCAATAGGGGGATGGTCATGCTCTTGGCGTATTGGGGATCATGGGGTGCAAATGGATTCGTGCGCAGATAAACCAGAAGATGGGAGCACCACGAACCTTGTTGGCGCAATTTCTCGGCGGCGCGCGTGACATAACTCACTACTGCTTGGCGTAGCTCATCGAGTTGATGCACGGGCTTACCAAAACTTTTGCTCGAGATAATTTGGTGCTTACGCACTGCCTGATGGTCTTCGGTATCCTCTAAATCAAGGCAACTAATCCCATTGAGCTCATGCACGGTGCGCTCAAGCACTACACCAAAGCGTTTACGAATCAAACTAGTTGGGGCATATTTCAGGTCGCATACGCTCCGTATACCGCATTGCTCGAGTTTGATCTTTAGGCGTCGACCCACCCCCCATACTTCACCAATCTCAATATCGGCCATTAAGGCATCGGCCTCCAGGCGATTGCAATGCGACCAACTAAATACGCCTTGATAGCGCAAGCGTTTCTTGGCAATGTGGTTTGCTAATTTAGCTAAGGTCTTGCTCTGCCCAATCCCAACGCAGGTTGGTAGTCCTAGGTACTGCTTAATGCGCTTACGTATTTGGTGGGCATGGGCTACCAAGTCATTTGGGATACCAGTTAGATCTAAAAAGCATTCATCAATGGAGTAGATTTCTTGGTGAGGTGCAAACTCCCCTAACAAAGCCATCAGGCGAGCGCTCATATCGCCATAGAGGGTGTAGTTGGAGCTGAGCCAAATGAGGCCGTGTGAGCGAATCAGATGTTTGGCTTCAAAGAAGGGGGCTCCCATCCGAATGCCGAGTGCGCGTGCTTCTTGGCTGCGGGCAACGATGCAGCCATCATTATTGGATAACACCACAACGGGTTTGCCTTCGAGACGAGGGTTAAAGACCCGCTCACACGAGACATAAAAATTATTGCCATCCACCAGAGCAAAGACAGGGCGCATGGATAACTACACCTTATGGATCACGTGCGCGACCACCCCCCAAATTTGTAGCTCTTGCCCCTGACGAATCTCAATCGCAGGGTAATCGGGGTTATCAGCGCAGAGCAAAATCTTGCCGCGTTGTTGATGTAAGCGTTTCACGGTGAGCTCCCCATCGAGCGCGGCAATCACGACGCGACCGTGACTGGGTTCAAGCGAGCGATCCACCACCAATAAGTCCCCATCATGAATCCCCGCCCCAATCATTGAGTTGCCTTTCACTCGCAAGAAGAAGGTAGCCTCCGGATGCAAGACCAAGTGTTCGTTGAGATCAAGGCGCTTGTCGTAATGATCAGCGGCGGGTGACGGAAACCCGGCAGGTGCGCGCCCAGCAATCAGGGGTCGATAGCAAGATCCACGCCGGATGGGGGCGAAGCACGAAGACAGCAGAGGGTTTAAATCAGGGGATTTCATATACTGTATATTTATACAGTATATAGTAATTTTGTTAGTTCAGAAACGGGCCATACCTTACGTTTTATTGGCCTGCTCATCCAAACTGCGCAAGAAGGCCATGCGTTCTGCAATCTTACTTTCAAGGCCACGCTCAACCGGCTCATACCAGCGCGGCTCTGCCATCCCTTCGGGTAAATACGATTCTCCTGCAGCGTAGGCATGGGGTTCATCATGCGCATAGCGATAGGCATGACCATGCCCGAGGTCTTTCATGAGTTGGGTTGGGGCATTACGCAAATGCACCGGCACTTCACGACTGCGATCGGTGGCAACAAAAGCGCGAGCCGCATTAAATGCGTGATAGCTCGCATTACTCTTGGGCGCCACTGCTAAATAAACCACAGCTTGCCCTAAGGCTAGCTCGCCCTCGGGCGATCCCAAACGCTCATAAGTCTGCGCAGCATCATTGGCAAGTTGCATCGCCCGTGGATCGGCTAGACCAATGTCTTCCCACGCCATCCGAATAATCCGACGTGCGAGGTAACGCGGATCAGCACCGCCATCGAGCATGCGGCATAACCAATAGAGTGCAGCATCGGGGTGTGAGCCGCGCACCGATTTATGCAAGGCTGAGATCTGGTCATAAAACTGATCACCACCTTTATCAAAGCGTCGTGCATTGAGATTGAGGGTGTTCTCAATCAGAGTCCGATCCACAGAAGTAATACCCTGAGTGCGGACGGTTTGTTGCAATTGCTCGACCAAGTTCATTAAGCGCCGTGCATCTCCATCGGCATAGGCCACGATGGTTGTTCTCGCATCGTCACTAAGCGTAACGCTTGGCAAAGCATGGTCGCAGGCACGCACTAAGAGTTGTCTTAACTCATCCCCAGTGAGCGATTTGAGAACATAGACCTGAGCGCGCGAGAGAAGGGCAGCATTGACCTCAAAGGAAGGATTTTCGGTAGTTGCGCCAATCACGGTGAAGAGACCCGATTCCATATGCGGTAGCAACGCATCTTGCTGACTCTTATTAAACCGATGGATCTCATCAACAAATAAAATTGTTTGTCGACCAAACTGAGCCATGTCATGGTGCGCCTGTTCAATCGCTTCTCGGATTTCTTTAACACCTGCTAAGACAGCGGAGATCGCGATGAAGGAATGATGAAAGGCTTGCGCGGATAATCGAGCAATCGTAGTTTTACCGACTCCAGGCGGTCCCCACAAAATCATCGAATGCGGTTGACCACTTTCAAAGGCTAAGCGTAATGGTTTACCGGGCCCCAATAAGTGCGCTTGACCAATCACTTCATCGATGGTCTTGGGGCGCAAGGCCTCAGCCAATGGCGCAATCGGTTTGGAGTCAAATAGGCTAGGCATGGCCTTGATATTCTCACACTTTTAAGGAAGCCCCTGGCGTCATGGCCATGACACAAACTTCGTTAAAATCCTCGCCATGAGTGAAAACAAAGAATTTGTGTTCGAGAAAAAATTGCGCCCCTTGCCGCGCTGGATCTTTATGTCCCGCTGGTTGCAGGCCCCGCTTTATATTGGTCTCATCATTGCCCAAGGCGTCTACGTTTGGCAGTTCTGGTTAGAGTTGATTCATCTCATCACGATGATGGGTGCCAATGAGATGACCGAGACCGCACTGATGCTAATCGTCTTGGGACTGATTGATGTCGTGATGATCTCCAATCTCTTGGTGATGGTGATCGTGGGCGGTTGGGAGACCTTTGTGTCGCGTCTTGATTTGCAAGATCACCCCGATCAGCCCGAGTGGCTCTCACATGTCAATGCTGGGGTATTAAAGGTCAAGCTGGCTACCGCGATTATTGGGATCTCTTCGATTCATTTGCTAAAGACATTTATCAATGCCGCATCCTATGATGAGAAGACCTTGCTCTGGCAGACCCTAATTCATGTGACGTTTGTGTTGTCGGCATTAGCAATTGCGTATACCGAGAAAATTATTTCTGCTGCCCACCAGAAGCACTAGCATCAGAAAAACTCGATTAGTAATTACGAATCAAGCTAGCTAGACCCGCCCAGATCAAGCACACTGAAGCCACCACTGTTAAGTGAGTGCGCATGCGTAAGAACGCATTGGCCATTTGAGTGTTCTCAAAATAGTACGCGTAAGTGCGTTGATCAATCGCACGTTGTACGATCAAAGTGGCTGCGAGTAAGAGTAGTGCCAATGGTATAAAGATATGAATCGCCAACCACGCAATCAGTGCTGGCATGATGCCCCAAATCCAAACGCTATGATCAAGCCAGCGATTTTGGGTTGACTCGCCGATGGTCTTAAAGCAAGCGCCCCAGTGCAAGGCGCCCAAAAACGAGACAATCACTGCACCATAGGCAACCAATGACTCAAGAGCGATGAGGTCGTTGGGGCTATCCGCTAACTGGACCATGAACGCCAGCCCAATAAATGGGATGAGCCCCGCGTAACCGAGGATCCGCACAATCGTTGGCAACTCACTTTTTGTCGTAGACATACACTCCGCGTCCAGTCTTGCGTCCTAGATGACCCTTGGCAACTAAATCAATCAGTAAGGGTGATGGACGATATTTATCGTCCTTAAATTCTTGGTGATACACCTCCATGATTGCAAGGCAAGTATCAAGACCAATCAGGTCGGCCAATGCTAAGGGGCCAATGGGGTGGTTGCAACCAAGTTTCATACCGGTATCAATGTCTTCGGGGCTAGCAATTCCTTCATGTAAGACAAAGAAGGCTTCATTAATCATTGGCAAAAGGATGCGATTGACGACAAAGCCAGGTGAGCTTTGTACAGTGATAGGCTCTTTGCCCATACGAGCGGCCATCGCCAGGACTGCCTTTAGGGTCTCAGGACTGGTTTGCTTACCCATGATGACCTCGATGAGAGCCATGAGGGGTGGAGGATTGAAAAAATGAATCCCAATAAAACGCTCGGGCCTTGAGTTGAGTGAACCCAGATGCGTAATCGAGATGGACGAGGTATTGCTCGCAATAATCGTATCTTGACTAACCACCCGATCCACTTGCTGCAAGATCGATTCTTTAATGGTTTGGTTCTCAGTAGCTGCTTCAATCACCAAAGAAACTGATGCAAGCTCAGCGTATTGCGTAGTAGTTTTAATCCGCGCCAAGGTTTGAGACTTTTGCTCAGCACTGATGACCTCTTTTTTGATGAGGCGATCAAGGCTATTATTTAGTGCTGCTAAGCCTTTCTCGAGTGCTGCATCGCTAACATCCAGTAATACAACATCGTATCCAGCACTTGCGGCCACTTGCGCAATCCCATTGCCCATCGTGCCAGCGCCAATGATTCCAATCGAAGTGATGGTCATTTTGTTTGCTTCCTGCGTTGATATTGAGTTGCACCAAACAACTGTTCCTTTTCCTTTGGATCCATCTCGGGCTTACGCAGATTTGTTAGTACTTCAACACCGCGTTGCACTGCTGGTCTTGCACTAATCATTTCAAACCAGCGTTTGAAGTTTGGGTAGTCCTTGAGATCCATCCCTTGTTTATCCCAACGTCGTGTCCATGGATAGATTGCAATATCAGCAATCGTGTATTCATTACCAACGATGAACTGATGTTTCTTTAGGCGTTCATCCAACACACCATATAAGCGTTTTGCTTCATTGGTATAGCGCTCAATCGCGTAATCAATTTTTTGAGGTGCGTATAAGCGGAAATGATGATTCTGACCCAGCATCGGTCCTAAGCCACCCATCTGAAACATGAGCCATTCCATGGTCTCGTATTTACCCCGAATCGATTTCGGTAGGAAGCGCCCCGTTTTATTAGCAAGATAGAGCAAGATGGCGCCAGATTCAAATAGATGAATCGGTTTGCCATCAGGTCCATTGGGGTCTACGATCGCTGGGATCTTATTGTTAGGACTGATTTTCAGAAAAGCAGGTTTAAATTGATCCCCTTTGCCAATATCAATCGGAATGGCACGCCAATCGCGATCTAGGCGATAGCCGCATTCTTCCATCATGATATGGATCTTATGGCCATTGGGAGTAGCCCAGCTATATACATCGATCATCGATTTTTTCATCATGGTTCTCTTGTCGGTATTGATTAGGGTACTAAGGCTTGTAAACGAAGCAGTGCGGTTTTCAGTGTTGACTCTTGTTTGGCAAAACAAAAACGGATGACACCCGATTCCGTTTGATTGGCATAGAAGGCCGAGTTTGGAATGGCTGCAACGCCCAACTCCGTGGTTAACCAACGACAGAACTCTGCCTCTGGAAGACTGGCCTCTTTGCGTGGTAGAGCGGTGTAATCAACGCATTGAAAATAACTACCTGCACACGGTAATAACTTCAGTGGGGTGCTGGCAAGCCCCGCCCGGAAATAATCGCGCTTGGCTTGATAAAACGCTGGAAGTGCAAGATAAGGTTCGGGGTTTTTCATATATTGAGCAATGGCGTATTGCATGGGTGTATTCACTGAGAACACATTAAATTGGTGTACCTTGCGATATTCATGCATGAGTGCAGCGGGGGCAGCAATGAAGGCCAGTTTCCAGCCCGTGACATGAAAGGTCTTGCCAAAACTAGAAACCAAGAAGCTGCGCTCTGCGAGTGCCGCATGGCGCGCGATACTCTCGTGAGGTTTGCCATCAAACACCATGTGTTCATAGACCTCATCGCTAAGGATCAAGATCGAGGTATCTTTGACCAAGCTATATAAGCGTTCCAAATCGGCGGCTTCCCAAATGCTGGCCGTAGGATTATGTGGCGTATTGGTAATAATTAAACGGGTCTTTGAAGTAATGGCATTCGCTAGTGCTTCCCATGGCAAGGCATAGGCATCGACGAGTCCATTGTGATCGCGCACAATCTCCATCGCCACAGGAACCGCTTTGCCGCCAGCCAATTGAATGGCTGGTAAGTAACTATCAAAGGCGGGTTCAATCACAATCACTTCATCATTGGGGCCAACGCAAGCGGCAATTGCAGTAAAGATTGCTTGGGTTGCCCCAGCGGTCACCGTAATTTCAGAGTACGGATCGTAGTGATGGCCATACAAGCTTGCAATCTTCTGCCTAAGTGCCTCACGCAGTTCAAGAATGCCTGGCATGGGGGCATATTGGTTATGACCCAAACGCATGGCGTGGTTGACGGCATCGAGTAGGGCCGGATCGCAAGGAAAGTCCGGAAATCCTTGCCCTAAGTTGATGGCTTGGTGCTCAGCGGCCAAAGCCGACATGGTGGTGAAAATCGTGGTGCCAACTTGCGGTAGTTTGGAGGTAAACCAGCCCTCGGGCGCAAGACTATCGCTAGAATGTGGAGTTTGGAGAAGCGGTGATGGCATAACTAAATTGTGCCACGCTAACTCTAAGTACTTAGGATCATTCATAAATTGCGGTTCTCTTTGCCCTTTACCCGTTGGTTACCTGAATATCAGAAGCCGGGAGTGGTGCGTGCGGATCTTCTTGCTGGATTAACGGGTGCCATCGTGGTGTTGCCTCAAGGGATTGCATTTGCTCTGTTAGCAGGCATGCCCCCGCACTATGGTTTGTATGCTGCGATGGTCCCATGCATCATTGCTGCACTCTTTGGGTCAAGCCGTTTGATGGTGACCGGACCGGCCAATGCAATTTCGCTAACCACCATGGCATTGATTGCGCCGCTCGCGATTCCAGAGAGCGAGCATTACGTAGTGCTGGTACTCACGCTTAGTTTTCTAATTGGTGTAATTCAGATTGCATTGGGTTTGGGTGGGGCAGGAAAGTGGGTTGAGAAAGTGCCGCATTCGGTAATCGTGGGCTTTACTGCTGGCGCTGCTGTACTCATTATCAATAGTCAGGTCGGAACCTTATTGGGTATTGAGATCGCGCGTGGCACGAGTGTGCTCGATACCATCTTCCAAACCATGACTGCAATTTACCAAGGCCAGTGGCGACCACAGGTATTGGCTCTAGTACTGATTACTTTGGTGACCATGCGTTTGTGGAAACCGCTCAATCGTTGGATCCCCGCGATGCTGATTGCGGTGATTACGGGTAGTGTTGCCCTGCTGGTTCTGGAACAGTACTTCACCGAATTTTCTGGGATCCGCAAGGTGAGCGCGATTCCTGGGGCATTGCCACCACTCTCGTATCCAGCCCTCACGTTAGAGCATCTGCAACTCCTATTTGGGCCCGTCTTAGTAATGACTCTGTTGGCATCGACCGAGGCAATGGCAATTGCACGTGCTCTAGCCCTGAAACGCAATGACTCGTTTGATGCAAACCAAGAGTTCATTGGTCAGGGACTTGCGAATGTGGGCGGATCCTTCTTCTCTGCCTATCCTTCGAGCGGCTCTTTTAATCGCTCTGGCGTAAACCTAGCAGCTAATGCGCAAACGCCGCTGGCCGCGATTTGTGCCGCGGTCTTCTTAATAGTGATCTTGATTTTTGTTTCGCCTTTGGCAGAACATCTACCGTATGCCGTAATTGCTGCCTTACTCTTGGCGGTGGCTTGGAACCTGATTGATCTTAGGCAGATTCGCCATGAATTTCGCTCGGGGGCACAAGAATGGATTCCGATGGTCATTACTGGCGTTGGTACCGTAACCATCTCTTTGGAATGGGCCGTTCTGGCTGGTATTTGCAGCGCCGCGATTGCCAAGCGGATTAGCGTGTCTGCAAAATAATTGAAGGTGACTAGAATAGGGTACTAAGCACTATTAAACGAGCCATCATTTATGTTAATTGTTTTATCGCCCGCCAAATCCCTCGATTACGAATCACCGCTGAAAGTTAAAAAACACACCCTGCCTGATTTTGTGGGGGAGTCCGCTAAGCTGATAGCGGATCTCAAAAAACTTTCCCCCCAGCAAGTTGGAAAACTAATGGGAATCTCAGACCCATTAGCAGCACTGAATGTGGGACGTTATCGCGATTGGTCCAAAACATTCACGACCGAGAACAGTCGGCCAGCACTCCTCGCTTTTAATGGAGATGTGTACGAGGGCTTTGATGCAAAATCCTTGGATGCGAAGGCCCTAGACTTTGCGCAAGAGCATGTGCGGATTTTGTCTGGTCTGTACGGTGTGTTACGACCCTTGGACTTAATGCAACCCTATCGCCTGGAAATGGGTACTGCTTTGAAAAATGCCCGTGGTAAAGATTTGTATGCCTTTTGGGGTGATCGCATTACTAAAGCCCTTGAGAAAACACTGTCTCAACAGAAAAAACCATTTTTACTGAACTTAGCATCGGAAGAATATTTCAAAGTATTGCAAGCTGATGCCTTGGGGTGTCCAGTGATCTCACCGGTTTTTCAGGATGAGAAGGATGGCAAGTACAAAATCATCTCTTTTTATGCCAAGCGAGCACGAGGACTCATGGCGCGCTTTGTGGTGGAGAATCGCATCACCGATCCTGCAGAGCTCAAGCACTTTAAATCCGAAGGCTATCGCTACAGTGCTGCCCAATCGAAGCCGGATAAACCCGTATTTCGTCGTGCGGAACAAGCGAAGTAAATTCTGAAGTAAATTCATTTAGCAGGAGTGCTCATTCATTATGGCGGTTCATCGTTCCAAAACATCTCAACGGACCTCGCCCGAGACCGAGCGCTTAGTAGCCGATTCCATCTCGTTGGCGGCATCGGGTAGTCAGGTTGAAGATCGATTTTGGGAAGAGCGGTTACGAACCCGTCTTCTTAAGCTTTTGAAGAATCATCATCAATCAGTGATTGACGCGGCACTTGATCAAACCTTTCGGATCAATACGGTTGCCTTTGAGGTATTGGCCGATACCGCCGAGACCTTGGCCGAGTCCATGAGTTTTGAGCATGAGGGAACGCATTGGGATGCATTATTGATTGCCATGCCCATTGTGGCTCATACTCGTTATCAAATTCCTTCAGGACCCTTGCCCGTTTCCTTAATTGAAGCATCGGCGGGCGCATTACAACGAGCTGTAGCTGCCGAGGGCACCCAGTTTGCCATCGTGCCCTGGCTCTATAGCATTGATCAAATGCCCCATTCGCATACCCAAACTCGTACCTTACTTGAAACCCTAGCGAATGCCGCCGTATCCGGTGGCGAAATGAAACTCGAGCTGCGTGATATGTCAGAGACCATTGCTGTTCTGGCCGATCCTCGTTTCATTTTGGCGGTCATCATTGCGCCACATCAGCAACCGATCTTTCGGTGGCAAATGGATGGTCCTCAACGCCAAGAGCGCGGCGTGGCTTTAGCAGAATGGCAAAGCGCCATGTACGATCCCTTATGTCAGCTCTTGCCCGGTTGTGAGTTTGAACTCCTCTTGCCGGAGGCGTATTTCACGAACTGCCGCTTAGCAGATAAGCATGTGAGACCCTTGAGTATTCGTGCGGCAGTCAATTTCCTTGAATCTACCTTGGGCGTGCTACCTGCTGGCTTGTCATGTGTGGTTGGAGCCTTTGGTGAAGACCAGGCTGATGAGTACCGCATCTCATTTAGTCTCAAGGGTTCTTCAGAGATTATCTATGGCGTGATTTGGCCCCTATACGATCGTGAGAGTGTGGCAAGTGATGCACTCAATGATGTCTCGGACGAGGAAAGTCCGATAAAACGGATCTGCGATGCTTTGCATGACGCTGGTGTGGAAGACGTATTTCGACACGCCGTCTTATTTACACCCGAGTTATGTGATGATTGTGGAGTGCCGCTATTTCCCGATCGGCAGGGTGAGGTGGTTCACGCCGAGATGCCCGAAGATAGTCCTTCGCAGCAACCCTTATTTCATTGATAGGTATTGAATCAATTACTTCTCGAAGGCGAGAAGGTGGGCCTCTCGACCCTCTTTCATCGCCACGGTCTTGCACTCGTCTGCCAACCGAATTCCCGATTTGATATTAAATAGCATTGCTTTAGGACCAATCACCACTAAATCAAGACCACTGTCGTAGTTCTTAAATCGCATGCTACCTGGCAAGGACTGCTCTTTCTGCATAGCATAGGACTTAGAGCGCCATTGAACTTCAAGCTTCTCAACTGGACCGCTTGTAATGAAGCGTTCATTGTTACTACAGGTCCAGACATGGGGCACAGTCAATGCACTTTCTTGCGCACGAACTTCATGCGCAACACCAAGCGCCATACTCACGAGCAGTGCTGCAAGTAATGAGCTTGGTAATTTACGCATGCTATCTCCAAGAGTGAACTTCTTCAATAAATCAATCTTAACCCAAAAGATGCTTGACGCCTGCTTGTTCCTCGAGCAACTCATTTAAGGTTGCGGTCATGCGCTCGCGGGAGAACGCATCAATTTCTAAGCCCTTAACGAGGGTGTATTCACCGTTGGTGCAGGTCACGGGGAAGCCATAAATGATCTCAGCGGGGATCTCGTAATCACCAGCGGAGGGAATGCCCATCGTGACCCATTTACCATTGGTACCCAAGACCCAATCGCGCACATGATCAATCGCCGCATTCGCTGCAGAGGCGGCTGACGATAAGCCACGCGCTTCAATGATGGCAGCACCGCGCTTACCCACCGTTGGAATAAAGACATCTTTGTTCCAAGCAGGATCATTAATTAGATCTTTAACCGACTGACCATTGACCGTTGCAAAGCGATAGTCGGGGTACATGGTTGGGCTGTGATTGCCCCACACAATGAGCTTCTCAATATCTGCTACTGCCTTGTTGGTCTTGCTTGCCAATTGGGAGAGGGCGCGGTTGTGATCAAGGCGCAACATCGCAGTGAAGTTCTTGGCCGGTAGGCTAGGTGCAGACTTCATCGCAATGTAGGCATTGGTATTGGCAGGGTTGCCAACCACCAATACCTTGACGGTACGCTTGGCTACTTGATCGAGTGCTTTGCCTTGTGCTGTAAAAATTTGCGCGTTAGCGGAGAGCAAATCTTTGCGCTCCATACCTGGGCCACGTGGACGAGCGCCAACGAGCAGGGCTACATCAATGTCTTTAAAGGCGGTCATTGGATCGCTATGCGCACTCATCCCGGCTAATAGTGGGAATGCGCAGTCTTCCAGTTCCATCATGACCCCTTTGAGGGCCTTTTGTGGCTTTTCATCCGGGATTTCGAGTAACTGCAAAATGACGGGCTGATCTTTGCCCAACATATCGCCATTGGCAATACGAAACAGTAGGGAATAACCAATTTGACCTGCTGCACCAGTGACAGCGACACGCATAGGGGCTTTTGCCATTACAAACTCCGGATAAAGGGTTAATGATGAACTTGCTTACAAACCACTAGTTTACATTTACACTAGAGCCAAGTCTTTTATAAGATAAAAGAATCACGATTAGTCACGATGCGATCCATAGAGCAATCTGCCAACTTTAGCCCTCTGTATCAACAGATTAAAGAGCTCTTATTGAAGAGCTTACAAGCCGGTGAATGGCAACCTGGACAACCAATCCCCAGTGAAATGGACCTCGCCGAGCGCTACAAGGTCAGTCAAGGAACCGTGCGCAAGGCCATCGACGCGCTTGCAGCCGAGAATGTGGTGGTGCGACATCAGGGGAAGGGTACTTTTGTCGCCAGTCATCGCGAAGATGCCGTGCAATTTCGGTTTTTGCGTCTCGTTCCAGATGATGGCAAAGAGCTGATTCTAAAGAGTAGTTTTCTGAGCTGCGCGTCACGCCAGGCCGACGCACATATCGCTTCGCTTTTGGAGCTCAGGCCAAGCGACTCAGTGATCGAAGTCAAACGAATTCAGCGCTTTGGTGGGCAACCAACCGTATTTGAGACCATTTACCTTTTGCCAAAGCGTTTTGAGGGAATCAGCCTTGAGCGCTTGAGTACTTGGCATGGACCCTTATACGGCTTTTATGAAAGCGAATTCAATACTCATATGGTCTGGGCCGAGGAGCAAATCAAGGCTGTGAATGCGAGTGCCGAGTTAGCCAAATATCTCAATCTTGACCCTGGTGCTGCGCTTTTATCGGTTGAACGCCGCAGCTTCACGTACGGCAATAAGCCGGTTGAGGTCCGTATGGCGTATTACGAGACCACGAAGTTGCACTATGTGAACGAATTAAGCTAACCCATTAAGGATAAACACCTAAAGATAAATTAATAAAACTGCTTAAAATCAACAAGTTAGACCGGTTGATGTAAAAAAGTGTCCACTAAGTCTGACGTTTCTAATAGAATATGTTGCAATACAACAATTTAACAATTTGGCCCTTCATTACTCAGGATTACAACCAGCTATGAGTGACTCACACCAGGACTCAAATCCAGCCCAGCAGCGGCCAGTGTTCCGGAACATCGGGATTGCGCAACTTGCTCAATATCGACTTCCTTGGCCCGGTAAAGTTTCTATCCTCCACCGTATTTCTGGCGCCGCCTTATTTCTGTTTCTTCCCTTTATTCTCTTTTTGTTTGATAAAAGCCTAGCGTCTGAGGTCAGCTTTGCTTACTTCTCGAACTTGCTGGGTAACACGCTCGTCAAATTAATTTGCCTGGGCTTAATTTGGGGCTATTTGCACCATTTCTGCGCCGGAATTCGTTATCTATTTCTTGATCTCGAGATCGGGGTCGACAAGGCGGCCGCAAATCGTTCAGCAGTATCGGTCATGGTGATTAGTCTCACGCTGACAGCGATTTTGGGTCTGCGTTTATTTGGTCTCTTCTAGGTCACGCGCTATGTCAAAAAATAATATTGGTCCTAAGCGTCTGGTGGTTGGCGCCCATTATGGGCTTAAAGAATGGATTATTCAGCGCGTCACCGCGATTGTGATGGTCGCATTCACCATTGTTCTATTGATTGCTTATCTTCTGAATGGCAATCCCAGCTATGACGGTTGGGCAGGATTGTTTGCCAACCCTTTGATGAAGGTGCTGACCCTTCTCGCATTGTTAAGCCTTTTCTATCACGCCTGGATTGGTGTGCGTGATATTTGGATGGATTACGTCAAGCCCGTTGGCATTCGCTTGGGTTTACAAGTTATTACCGTTTTATGGCTCGTCGGCTGTGCTGCGTATGCCATTCAGATCTTATGGAAAGTCTAAGAAATGACAGCCATTAAAAAATCACTTCCCCGCAGGCGTTTTGATGCTGTGATCGTGGGGGCCGGCGGCTCTGGGATGCGTGCAGCCTTGCAGCTTTCAGAAGCAGGACTTAGCGTTGCAGTCTTATCAAAAGTATTCCCAACCCGATCGCATACCGTTGCTGCCCAAGGTGGTATTGGTGCATCGCTTGGCAATATGAGCGAGGACAACTGGCACTATCACTTCTACGATACGGTGAAGGGTTCTGATTGGTTGGGTGACCAAGACGCGATTGAGTTCATGTGCCGCGAGGCACCCAAGGTGGTCTATGAGCTTGAGCATTTCGGTATGCCATTTGATCGCAATGCCGATGGCACGATTTACCAACGCCCCTTTGGTGGCCACACCGCAAACTATGGCGAGAAGCCTGTGCAACGCGCTTGTGCAGCAGCTGACCGCACTGGACATGCCATGTTGCATACTTTGTATCAACGCAACGTCAGAGCAAAGACCCATTTCTTTGTTGAGTGGCTTGCGCTTGATTTAATTCGGGACGCAGAGGGTGATGTAGTTGGTGTTACCGCACTAGAAATGGAAACGGGCGAGGTTTATATCCTCGAAGCCAAGATTACTTTGATGGCTACAGGTGGAGCAGGGCGCATTTGGGCCGCCTCAACCAACGCATACATCAATACCGGTGACGGTATGGGTATGGCGGCGCGTGCCGGCTTGCCTCTAGAGGATATGGAGTTCTGGCAGTTCCATCCAACCGGTGTGGCAGGCGCAGGTGTTTTGCTGACCGAGGGCTGTCGTGGGGAAGGCGGGATTCTGCGTAACAAAAATGGTGAGCGTTTTATGGAACGCTATGCACCCACACTGAAAGATTTGGCCCCACGTGATTTTGTATCACGTTCGATGGATCAAGAAATCAAAGAAGGCCGCGGTTGTGGTCCAGATGGTGATTACGTGGTGTTGGATCTCACGCACATTGGTGCAGAGACCATCATGAAGCGCTTACCATCGGTCTACGAAATTGGTATGAACTTTGCGAACGTGGATGTGACCAAAGAACCCATTCCTGTGGTGCCAACGATTCATTATCAGATGGGCGGTATTCCCACGAATATTCATGGTCAAGTGGTGGTTCCCAAGAATGGCAATCCCAACACGATTGTGAACGGTCTCTACGCGATTGGTGAGTGCTCGTGTGTATCAGTACACGGCGCAAATCGTCTGGGTACCAACTCGCTCTTAGATCTACTGGTCTTTGGTCGCGCCGCAGGTAATCATGTCGTGCAGGCCAATCTGAAAGCGCGTGAGCACAAACCATTGCCTGCAGACGCAGGTGAGTTCACGCTTGAGCGCATTGCTAAGCTTGATAACAGCAGTTCGGGTGAATATGCGCAAGATCTTGCCAACGATATTCGTAAGACCATGCAAACCTACGCCGGCGTGTTCCGCAATCAAGAGTTGCTCGATGAGGGTGTGCGCAAAATGGCAGAGCTCACTGAGCGTGCTAAACACCTGTGGGTCAAAGATAAATCAAAGATCTTCAATACTGCGCGGATTGAGGCGCTAGAAATTGATAACTTAATTCAGACGGCAAACTCCACGATGATCTCGGCAGCCGCTCGCAAGGAGAGTCGTGGTGCTCATGCCCATGATGACTTCCCTAAACGGGATGATGCCAACTGGATGAAACATACCCTGTGGTACGAAGGCAATCAATTGGATTACAAGCCGGTGCAACTTAAACCCCTGACGGTGGAATCAGTTCCACCCAAAGAGCGTACGTTCTAATACTTGGATAAAGACTATGAGTGATACCCGTATCTTTGAAATTTATCGCTACGATCCAGACGTTGATAAAGCTCCTCGGATGCAACGCTATGAGTTAGAGCTCAAGGGTGAGCGTATGCTCTTAGATGCCCTGATCTCGCTGAAGAAACAAGATGAAAGTATTTCTTATCGTCGTTCCTGTCGTGAGGGCGTATGTGGCTCTGATGCGATGAACATCAATGGTAAGAATGGCCTTGCATGTCTGACCAATATGCGTTCCTTACCGCAGAAGATTACTTTGCGTCCATTACCAGGACTACCGGTGGTTCGCGATCTGATCGTCGACATGACTTTGTTCTTTAAGCAATACCTCTCGATCAAGCCTTACTTGATTAACGACATGCCGCCACCCGAGAAAGAGCGTTTGCAAAGTCCAGCAGAGCGTGAGGAGCTCGATGGTTTGTATGAGTGTATTCTGTGTGCGTCGTGCTCAACCTCATGCCCATCGTTTTGGTGGAATCCCGATAAGTTTGTTGGTCCGGCAGGCCTGCTTCAAGCCTATCGATTTATTGCCGATAGCCGTGATCAAGCAACCGCTGAGCGCTTAGATAATTTGGAAGATCCGTATCGCTTGTTCCGTTGCCATACCATCATGAACTGCGTTGATGTTTGTCCAAAGCATCTCAACCCAACTAAAGCGATTGGCAAGATTAAAGAATTGATGGTGCGTCGGGCAGTATGAGCCTTGACGCTAAGAAGATTTATCAGCTTCGCAGTGCAGCGCGACGCGGATTGTTGGAAAACGATTTAATTCTGGAGCGTTTCTTTCATCGATACGCTCATGAACTAAATGATGAGCAGGGCAGGGCGTTATCCACGCTCTTGGAATTGGATGACAATGATTTGCTGGATTTGTTGTTGGCTCGCAAAGAGTTAAATCCAGCGATGGATTCTGAGCCTGCTCGAGCGGTATTGGGTATGTTGCGTCAACGATAATGAATTGCATTGACTGATTGGGAATAAACCATGATTGAATCGAACATCAAAGCCAAACTTTCTTTCTCAGACGGTACGCCCGACATCGAGCTGCCAATCTATAAGGGTACCCAAGGTCCCGATGTGATTGATATTCGTAAGCTCTACGGTCAAACTGGAAAGTTCACTTACGACCCTGGTTTTTTATCGACCGCCTCATGTAGTTCAAAGATCACCTTCATTGATGGGGATAAAGGCGAATTACTCTATCGCGGTTATCCCATTGAAGATCTAGCCAAGAATTGTGACTTCCTAGAAGTTTGCCAACTCTTGATTAATGGTGAGTTACCGAATCAGAAGCAAAATCGTGAGTTTCAGGACATGGTGATGCATCACACCATGGTGCATGAGCAAATGCAGTTCTTCTTGCGGGGATTCCGGCGCGATGCGCATCCGATGGCCGTATTAACTGGCTTGGTCGGTGCCATGGCGGCCTTCTACCATGATGAGATTGATTATGGTGATGCGAAGGCGCGGGAGATTGCCCAAATTCGCTTGATTGCCAAGATGCCAACCTTGGTGGCCATGTCGTATAAGTACTCGATTGGCCAGCCGTTCATGTACCCAGACAACAGCCTGTCGTACACGGCAAATTTCATGCGCATGATGTTTGCAACGCCATGCGAGCCTTATAAAGTCAATCCGGTCTTAGTTCGTGCGCTCGATCGCATTTTCATCTTGCACGCCGATCATGAGCAAAATGCATCGACCTCCACCGTTCGCTTGGCTGGATCCTCAGGGACTAATCCGTTTGCCGCCATCTCTGCCGGTATTGCATGCCTTTGGGGCCCAGCCCACGGCGGTGCTAATGAAGCTTGCCTTGAAATGTTGAATGATATTCAAGCAAGTGGTGGTGTCGAGAAAATTGGTGAGTTTATTGCCCAAGTGAAAGATAAAAACTCCAATGTTCGCTTGATGGGCTTTGGCCATCGCGTCTACAAGAACTTTGATCCGCGCGCTAAGCTCATGCGTGAGACCTGTCATGAGGTTCTCAAAGAGCTTGGATTGGAGAACGATCCGCTCTTTAAGCTCGCGATGACCCTTGAGAAGATTGCGCTTGAGGACGATTACTTTGTAGGTCGCAAACTCTATCCAAACGTGGATTTCTACTCCGGCATCGTTCAACGAGCACTCGGCATCCCAACCGAGATGTTCACCTGCATCTTTGCGCTGGCCCGAACCGTTGGTTGGATTGCCCAGTGGGAAGAAATGATTACCGATCCTGAATACAAGATTGGTCGTCCACGTCAGTTGTTCATCGGCGCAACCCCACGAGCCATACCTCCTGTTTCTGAGCGAAAATAAGCGTTATATTGCTTCTTTTGCTTTAAAGGGAATTATGCGTACGCTTTATGACAAGTTGTGGGATGAACACGTCGTTCATTCGGAGGAAGATGGCACAGCAACCATCTATATCGATCGACAGTTACTTCATGAGGTGACCAGCCCGCAAGCTTTTGAGGGCCTAAGTCTCGCTGCACGCCCAGTCTGGCGTGTGTCAGCCAACCTCGCGGTCTCGGATCACAATGTCCCAACTACGGATCGTTCCGAAGGAATTGCCGATCCGGTATCGAAGTTGCAAGTGGATACCTTAGATCAAAATTGCGATCGCTTTGGTATTACCCAATACAAGATGAATGACCAACGGCAAGGCATCGTACACGTGATTGGCCCTGAGCAGGGCGCTACCTTGCCTGGGATGACCGTAGTGTGCGGGGATTCGCATACGAGCACGCATGGTGCATTTGGAGCATTGGCCTTTGGGATTGGTACATCCGAGGTTGAGCATGTGCTTGCAACCCAAACCTTGCTCATGAAAAAGAGCAAAAACATGTTGGTGCGGGTTGAGGGTCGCCTGCAACCAGGAAGCACTGCAAAAGACATTATCTTGGCTGTGATTGGCAAGATTGGTACCGCTGGTGGTACCGGTTACACCATTGAGTTTGCAGGTGAAGCCATTCGTCAGCTATCGATGGAAGGGCGCATGACCATTTGCAACATGGCCATTGAAGCCGGTGCGCGTGCTGGCCTCGTGGCGGTCGATGAAACTACCATTGAGTACATCCAAGGTCGCCCCTATGCCCCCAAAGGCGAGGCTTTACGCCAAGCCTTGCAATATTGGCGTACCTTGCATTCAGATCCTGGCGCCCATTTTGATCGCGTGGTTGAGTTGCGGGCTGAAGAGATCGCCCCCCAAGTCAGTTGGGGCACCTCCCCAGAAATGGTTCTGCCGATTGGTAGTCGCGTGCCTGATCCAGAGCGCGAGCGTGACCCTGTCAAGCGTCAAGCAATGGAGCGCGCCTTGCAATACATGGGGCTTGAACCCAATTTGCCGCTTGATACGATCTATGTCGATAAAGTATTCATTGGCTCATGCACTAATAGCCGTATTGAGGACTTGCGGGCTGCCGCAAAAGTAGTTGAGCGTTTAGGTAAGAAGGTAGCGGTCAATGTCAAGCAAGCCTTGGTCGTTCCCGGCTCTGGCTTAGTGAAAGCACAAGCAGAGCGCGAAGGTCTTGATCGCGTCTTTAAGGCCGCGGGCTTTGAGTGGCGCGAGCCTGGTTGCTCGATGTGTCTGGCCATGAATGCTGATCGTCTGGAACCTGAGGAGCGCTGTGCCTCAACCTCCAACCGTAATTTTGAGGGGCGTCAGGGGGCGGGTGGCCGAACCCATTTGGTGAGTCCTGCCATGGCAGCCGCAGCAGCAATTGAGGGGCATTTTGTGGATGTGCGCAAGATTGCCTGATCTTTTCTAGAATATGAATATGAACTCTTTGATGCGCTCTGGATTAATGTTTCTATCAGTGATCACGCTAGTGGCCTGCTCCAACACTTGGACAGGCGTTGGCAAGGATTTGCAGGAGATGGGCAAGAAAATGGATCCTCAGGCGAAGCCCGCTGAGACAGCACCTAATCCAGCAAGTACTCCAAGCACAAGTACCAATAACAAAGACGTTACAGTCACACCGGTCAAATAATCATGGATGCATTTACGGTTTACCAGGGACTAGTTGCCCCATTGGATCGCGAGAACGTCGATACCGACGCGATTATTCCTAAGCAGTTTCTGAAGTCAATTAAGAAGACCGGTTTTGGTCAGAACCTCTTTGATGAGTGGCGCTATTTGGATCAGGGTGAGCCTGGTCAAGACTGTTCGAAGCGCCCCCTAAATCCTGACTTTGTCCTAAATCAACCGCGCTACCAAGGTGCTGGAATTTTGCTGGCTCGTAAGAACTTTGGTTGCGGAAGCTCCCGTGAGCATGCGCCATGGGCCTTAGCGCAATACGGATTTCGAGCCATTATTGCCCCAAGTTTTGCCGATATCTTCTTCAATAACTGCTTTAAGAATGGCCTCTTACCCGTCGTTTTATCGGAGCAAGAGGTCGATCATCTATTTAATGAGACCAAGGCGTTCTCAGGCTATCAGCTCACCATTGACCTTGAGAGCCAAGAAGTGATTGCCCCAGATGGGCGTCGCTATCGCTTTGAGGTCACTCCATTTCGGAAGTATTGTTTGCTCAACGGTCTAGACGATATTGGTCTGACCTTACGGCATGCCGATAAAATAAAAGCTTTTGAGGCAGAACGCATATTGCGCATGCCATGGCTTGCGACCCAGCTCCCGTAGACTGACGCATTCCTGGCGCTCAATGGGCTAGCGCCATTACATAAAGGTTCATCATGAAAATTGCTGTTCTCCCGGGCGATGGCATTGGTCCGGAAATTGTTGCGCAAGCCGTAAAAGTTCTAGAAGCGCTCAAGTTGCCTCTCGAGATGGAAACTGCTCCAGTTGGCGGGGCCGCCTATGACGTGGCGGGACATCCCTTACCCCCAGCCACTCTCGATTTAGCCAAAGCAGCCGACGCCATCTTATTTGGAGCGGTGGGCGACTGGAAATACGACACTCTAGCGCGCGAGTTAAGACCCGAGCAAGCGATCTTGGGTTTGCGTAAGCATTTGAGCCTCTTTGCAAACTTCCGCCCAGCGATTTGCTACAAGGAGTTAACCGCCGCCTCGAGCCTAAAACCTGAAATTGTGGGTGGCCTCGATATCTTGATCGTGCGCGAACTCAACGGCGATATCTATTTTGGTTCCCCCAAGGGTATTCGTAATTCCCCTGATGGCCTCTTTACTGGGGCGCGCGAAGGTTTTGACACCATGCGCTATAGCGAACCCGAAATTGAGCGTATTGCACATGTAGCATTTGCAGCGGCACGCAAGCGCAATCGCAAAGTGTGTAGTGTGGATAAATCGAATGTGTTGGAGACCTCGCAATTATGGCGCGAGGTCATGATCCGCATTGCGAAGGAATACAGCGATATAGAGTTAAGTCACATGTATGTGGATAACGCTGCCATGCAATTAGTGCGAGCCCCCAAATCCTTCGACGTGATCGTAACCGGTAACTTGTTTGGAGACATTCTCTCCGATGAAGCTGCCATGCTCACGGGTTCGATTGGGATGTTGCCCTCGGCATCGCTCGATAAGAACAATAAAGGTTTGTATGAGCCCAGCCATGGTTCAGCCCCTGACATTGCTGGAAAGAATATTGCCAATCCCTTGGCAACCATTTTGTCAGCAGCGATGATGTTGCGCTTTTCTCTTAACTTAGCAAATGAAGCCGAGCGTATTGAGAAGGCTGTACAAACCGTTCTGGCTCAAGGCTATCGTACGGCTGATATTGATACCGCTGGAATGAAACGTGTATCTACCTCAGAGATGGGTGATGCCGTGGTTGCAGCTCTTAGTTAATAAATTCTTTAAAAGAACTTGAATATGGCATATACCCCTTTAATTAATCCTGTAGTTGGTTTGGTCGGCTGGCGTGGCATGGTTGGCAGTGTGCTGATGCAACGCATGCAAGACGAGAACGACTTTACTCATATCGAACCTGTCTTCTTTAGCACTAGTAATGCCGGTGGCGAGGTGCCATTGATCAATGGTCAACGCGTTACTAAAAGTGAGACTCGTTTGCAAGACGCCAATGATGTAAAGGCCTTAGCTCGCTGCGATGTGATTTTGACCTGTCAGGGCGGTGATTACACCAAAGCGATCTACCCCCAACTGCGCGCAGCGGGTTGGCAGGGGCATTGGATTGATGCAGCGAGTGCACTGCGGATGGAAAACGACGCAGTGATTGTGTTGGATCCCATTAATCGGCCTGTGATTAATAAGGCGCTGGACTCGGGCGGTAAGAACTGGATCGGTGGTAATTGCACGGTTAGCTTGATGATGCTGGCGATGGGCGGACTTCTCAAAAGCGGTCATGTGGAATGGATCAGTGCCATGACCTATCAAGCAGCATCTGGTGCTGGAGCTGCCAATATGCGCGAGCTTCTCGAACAAATGGGCACTTTGCATCATAGCGTTGCCAGCGAACTCGCTAATCCAGCCTCATGGATCTTGGATATTGATCGCAAGGTAGCGCAGACCATTCGTTCGGCAGAGTTCCCCAAAACCAACTTTCGGAACACTGCATTAGCTGGGAGCCTGATTCCTTGGATTGATGTGCCGGTTGAACACGGTCAGACCAAAGAAGAATGGAAAGCGGGAGCCGAGTGCAACAAGATTATGGGTAATCCGCCATTTCGGTCACCAGGCAGCATTCCCATTGATGGCATTTGTGTGCGTGTTGGCGCGATGCGTTGCCACTCACAGGGCTTAACCGTCAAGTTAAAGAAAGATATTCCGCTCGCTGAGATCGAGAAGATGTTGGCGGCCGATAATCAGTGGGTGAAAGTCGTTCCTAATGAGCGGGAGATCACCGAGCGTGAGCTATCGCCAGCAGCAGTCAGTGGCACCATGACGATTCCAATTGGGCGCTTGCATAAATTAGCCATGGGTCCCGAGTATCTCGGTGCATTCACGGTCGGCGATCAGTTGCTATGGGGTGCCGCTGAACCTCTGCGTCGCATGCTACGCATTCTGCTTGATACCTAAGACAAGATCTATGATGCCTTGGCGTTGCGTTCTGCAAACCCTTTTTAACTGGCTCGTACTGGCCATCGTGATCTTTTTCATGTGGCCGACCGCGCAGGCGGTGACCTTGGGATCGCCCATTATTTTGTCCAAACCTAAGGAGCCATTGCGTGCGGAGATTCCAGTGCGAACCGGTATTGAGGATCGACCCTATCTCGAGTCGCTAGCGATTGATCCGGTTGCCAAGGCTGACTATGAGCGCTTGGGGATCTCTACACGCGTTTTGGATTACAAGCCATCCATTACCCTCAAGCGCAATCAGCCCGAGCAATTTCTGATCGTGGTGCAAACCGAGAACCCCATTGAAACCGGGAAGGATCCATTTGTTGACATCATTTTGGGGCTCAAATGGACGAACGGTGGTATTGCCAAGACCTATAGCTTGATGGTCGGCGACGTTAGCCAGGTCACGGTGCGACCGGGCCAAAGTTTGAGTGAGATCGCTTCGCAGATCAGACCGCAATTGGGTAGCGCCGATATGGACGAAGCCTTGCTTGCTTTATACAAAGCCAATCCCGATGCATTTATTGGGGGTAGTATTCATCGCCTAAAAGCTGGCGCACAACTCAATAAGCCCGATGCCACCTTGTTGGGTTCCATTACTCCCGCACAAGCAAAAGAGTTTGCACAAGAGGCAAACCGCGCATGGCTGGAACAGGAGGGCGGATCAGGTCAAAGCGCTGCCTCAAGTCGTGTAGCGAATCAGGCCTTGAACCCGACACCGGGTGTTGGCGAGGATCGCTTGCGCATTGGCCCAGGCGCAGGTAGCGAGGCTGATACACGGCGTTATGCGGAGGAAATGGTTGCCCAAGAAAAGGCCTTGGCACAAAGCAAGGCACGCGTGGCAGAGCTTGAGAAAAATATTGCTGACCTCCAAAAGCTCTTAGAGGCTCGCAAAGAGGGCGTGAGCCCGAGTGATTCTGCTACACCGAAGTCAGGCATGGATCAATGGGGACCAGCCGTAGTAGGGGTTGGGTTCATTGGTATCACAGCTTTGCTGCTTTGGTCTCTAGCCCGCTACACCCGCCGTGCTGAATCGCATTCTCATGAATCATCCGTTGATGCCAAAGAGACCAAGCTAGCTTCGAGCCCCACAGCGATTCCACCCAAAGCGGCCGCTATTTTGTCGAGTCTTGACCTCAACTTAGACTCACCTAAGCAGCATGAGGCTGATGCCTTGCGGGTAAAGCTCAATTTGGTGAAGGCTTACATCACGATTGAAGACTTTGTCGCAGCGCGCAAAGCCTTGGAAGAGATTTTGCTGGTGAGTAGTCAGGTTGATCCGCAGATTACCATCGCCGCTCGTGGCATGATGGCACAGATTAATCAACGCAACGATCGTTAAATGACGCGGATTGCTCTAGGCGTGCAATATGACGGCCGCGCCTACTGCGGATGGCAAGTTCAGCCCAATCAACCGACCGTTCAAGCCACCCTTGAATCAGCGATTTGTCAGTTCGTTGGGGACGGACAAGCAGTGCGAGTCACCGCGGCAGGGCGAACCGATACGGGGGTGCATGCCCTTGGGCAAGTGGTGCACTTTGATGCGAAGGTAGAGCGTGAGGATTGGTCATGGGTGAGAGGCATCAATACTTTCTTGCCGCCCGATGTGGTGGTGAACTGGGCAAAGCCTGTCGCCGATGATTTCGATGCACGTTTTAGTGCACAAGAGCGCACCTATATTTATGCCTTACTGGCTGGACCAACACGCTCGCCCGTTTTGCATCAGCGCTACGGCTACCAGATGCTGCCAGCCGGTCAATGGTTTGATATTAAGCAAATGCAAACTGCTTCACAGCACTTAGTGGGTGAACATGATTTCTCATCATTTCGGGCGTCGGAGTGTCAGAGTAAAACCCCTGTGAAGCATCTTTATGAATGTGCTATCTTGGATCAACAACCCTTTGTGTATTTCAAGTTTAGGGCCAATGCCTTTTTACATCACATGGTGCGCAATATTGTTGGTAGTCTTTTGCATGTTGGCCAAGGGCGGCAACCCAGTCACTGGATGAAAACCATCCTTGATGGCAGAAATCGGGACTTAGCAGCGCCAACCTTTGCTCCGGATGGGCTGTACTTGGTAAGGGTGGCCTATCCAGACGAATTTGCCATCCCAGCACCGCATCTGCAAAATGCCAGTTTTCCAAAAGAGCTTATGCTCCAATCTTAACGATGGGCTTACTCACTTTTACCCCTAACCGAACTCGGATCAAGATCTGTGGCTTGCGCACACCCGCCGATATTGAGGCGGCGGTGGCGGCTCAGGTCGATGCGGTGGGTTTTGTCTTTTATCCCCAAAGCCCTAGAGCGATTAGCCCAGAAGATGCTGGCACCCTCATTACCCAATTACCTGCCTCAATGGATGCTGTAGGGTTGGTGGTTAATCCCACCCCCAATCAGATGGAGGAGATTCGGGCGAATGCTGCTATTACTCTATGGCAATTTCATGGGGACGAGACCCCTGAGCAGTGTCGGCGGCTTTCAGGGGGTCTACCCTGGATCAAAGCCGCCCGAATTGGCCAGTCCTTCAATTTCCCAGAATTTTCCCTACAATATGGGGATGCCGCCGGCTTTTTGCTAGATGCACTCGTCGATGGCTACGGCGGTAGTGGTACCGCCTTCAATTGGAACCTAATACCGGACACATGGGCAAACGTAAACGCGCATCGGGTCGTTTTGAGTGGTGGATTGAGCTCGCACAACGTTGGCGAGGCGATCGCTCGTCTGCGCCCCTGCGCGGTTGATATCTCGAGCGGAGTCGAGGTTCATAAAGGGGTAAAAGACCCGGTATTAATCAGGCAGTTTGCGGATGCAGTACGAAGCGCCGATCAAACAAATCCAAGCAGTTATTCCTAACGCTCAGGCGTTAAACCAAGTCGAGGTACCTATGTACGACAAACCAGATGAACGTGGTCACTTTGGCCCCTATGGTGGCATCTTTGTCTCTGAGACATTGATGTATGCCTTAAACGAGCTCAAAGAAGCCTACGCAAAATACCAACATGACCCAGCATTTATTGAGGAGTTTCATTACGAACTCAAACACTTTGTGGGTCGTCCGTCCCCGGTCTACCACGCTAAACGCTTAAGTGAGCAATTGGGTGGGGCGCAGATTTATCTCAAGCGCGAAGATCTGAACCATACCGGAGCTCATAAGATTAACAATGTGATTGGCCAAGCGATGTTGGCTAAGCGCATGGGTAAGCCTCGCATCATTGCCGAAACTGGTGCGGGTCAACACGGCGTGGCAACCGCTACCATTTGTGCTCGCTTTGGTCTGGACTGCACGGTTTATCAAGGCTCTGTCGATGTTGCGCGCCAAGCCCAAAATGTATATCGCATGAAGTTGCTCGGCGCCAAAGTGGTGCCAGTCGAGTCAGGTAGTAAAACGCTCAAAGATGCGCTCAATGAAGCCATGCGCGATTGGGTTACCAATGTGGAAAACACCTTCTACATCATTGGTACAGTCGCCGGCCCTCATCCTTATCCTATGATGGTGCGGGATTTTCAGAGTGTGATTGGAGAAGAGTGCAAAGTCCAAATGCCAGAGATGATTGGTCGCCAGCCCGACTATGTATTAGCGTGCGTGGGTGGTGGATCAAATGCCATGGGCATCTTCTATCCGTATATTGATGTGCCTAACGTACGTTTGGTTGGCGTTGAGGCTGCAGGTCGCGGCATGAATACCGGTGATCACTCCGCGGCACTGTGCGCCGGCAAACCGGGCGTACTTCATGGCAATCGTACCTATCTCTTGCAAGATGAGAACGGTCAGATTGCCGAGACCCATTCAGTGTCAGCTGGTATGGACTACCCCGGTGTTGGACCAGAGCATGCGTGGTTAAAAGATTCGGGTCGAGCAGAGTATGTGGCGATTTCGGATGAGGATGCGTTAAAGGCCTTCCATGACTGCTGCCGCATTGAGGGCATTATTCCTGCACTTGAGTCTTCTCATGCAGTGGCGTATGCCTGCAAATTGGCACCGACCTTAAGTAAAGATAAAGTGATCTTGATTAATCTCTCGGGTCGGGGCGATAAAGACATGCATACCGTTGCTCAAGCAACCGGTTCGGAAGGCTAATTCATGTCAAAGATTGCTGGCGTATTTGCAGATCTCAAGGCCAAAAATAAAAAAGGGCTGATCCCCTTTGTTACAGCGGGCGACCCGCATCCTGATTTAACCGTGGACGTCATGCATGCCTTGGTGAAGGGCGGGGCTGATGTCATTGAGTTGGGCGTTCCTTTCTCAGACCCAATGGCTGATGGCCCTGTGATTCAGCGTTCGTCCGAGCGCGCCCTTGCACAAGGCGTAACACTCAAGCAATGCTTAGCCAATGTGCAGCAGTTTCGACAAAAGAATCAAAACACTCCCGTGGTGTTAATGGGTTACGCCAATCCAGTTGAGCAGATGGGTCACGCGGTATTTGCAAAAGCTGCTAAAGCAGCTGGCGTTGATGGTGTATTGATTGTGGATTATCCACCTGAAGAATGCGAAGAGTTTGCTAAACAAATGCGCAGTGAGAGTATTGATCCAATCTTCTTGTTGGCACCCACCTCAAGTCAAGAACGTATTCATCATGCCGCACAAATTGCAGCGGGTTACATCTATTACGTATCGCTGCGTGGCGTCACCGGTGCAAGTAACTTAAATACGCAAGATGTAGCGAGTGTATTGCCCCTGATTCGGCAAGCGACCTCGATTCCGGTTGCCGTTGGGTTTGGGATTCGGGATGCGGCGAGTGCCAAAGCGGTTTCTAAAACAGCTGATGCAGTCGTGATTGGTAGTCGGATTGTTCAATTACTTGAAGAGGCAAAAAAGGGTGAAGAGTTGGTGGTGCTTGAGCGCTTTATCCACGAAATCCGCCAGGCTTTAGACCAGGATTGAAGGTCGTTACAATACCGCTATGAGCTGGATTGACAAAATACTTCCGCCCCAGATCCAACAAAGCGATCCGGCCAGTCGGAAGACCGTCCCCGAGGGTTTATGGGTCAAATGTGGCGGGTGCGATGCGGTTCTTTACAGCAGCGATATTGAAGCCAATCTTTCGGTTTGCCCAAAGTGCTCCCACCATATGCGCATCAATGCGCGCAAACGCCTTGATCATTTATTAGATCCTAAGCCTCGCGTTGAAATTGGTGAATCAGTGTATCCGGTTGATGCTCTCAAGTTCAAAGATAGTAAAAAATACCCAGATCGTTTAAAGCAAGCCAGTGACGCATCGGGTGAATCAGAAGCTTTGGTGGTAATTGCTGGCAAGATTGAATCCATTCCTGCAGTGGTGGCGTGCTTTGAGTTTGAGTACATGGGTGGCTCGATGGGCTCGGTAGTGGGTGAGCGCTTTGTGCGGGGTGTTCAAGAGGCCATCCAGAAAAAATGCGCCTTCATTTGTATTACTGCAACTGGCGGCGCACGCATGCAGGAGAGCTTGTTATCACTCTTGCAAATGGCCAAAACAAACTCGATGCTAACCAAGCTCTCGCAAGCAGGGTTGCCCTACATTAGCGTATTGACCGATCCCACGATGGGCGGCATCTCAGCCAGTTTTGCATTCATGGGCGATGTGGTGATGGCTGAACCAAAGGCCTTGATTGGCTTTGCCGGTCCGCGCGTGATTGAGCAAACCGTGCGCGAGAAATTGCCCGAAGGATTTCAGCGTTCCGAGTTTCTGATGCAAAAAGGCGGCATCGACATGATTGTTGACCGTCGTCAGATGCGCGCCGAACTCGCAAAATTACTCGCCTTATTGCAAAAGATCCCGGCTGAGAAGCTACCAAAGCAATTGCTGCAAACTAATAGTTTGAGCTAAGTCGTGCTTGAACCCCAGCAGAGCCAACCAATTCTATTTTCAAACCTAGACGAGTGGTTATCCCACTTGGAGACTGCACATCCAGTAGGAATCGATATGGGACTTGGCCGTATTACCCGGGTCAAGGAATCGCTGGGACTGAAGTTTCCATGCCCCGTGATTACGGTGGGCGGAACGAATGGCAAAGGCTCGACCTGTGCATTTCTAGAAAGTATCTTACTGGCGGCCGGATATAAGGTAGCTTGTCATACATCCCCACATCTCTTGCGATTTAACGAGCGCGCCAGAATTAATGGGGCTGATGTCGGTGATGCTGATTTACTAAACGCCTTTGAGCGAGTTGAACAGGCGCGTTGTCGATTGAGTGATCCACCAACCCTCACATATTTTGAGTTCACCACTTTAGCAATCATGGATCTATTTGCCAATGCGAAGGTTGATGCTGCGATCTTAGAGGTCGGGATGGGCGGGCGACTCGATGCGGTCAATATTGTCGATGCGGATTGCGCGATTGTGACCAGTATTGATTTAGATCACATGGCTTATTTAGGTAATACCCGTGAGGCGATCGCTTTTGAGAAAGCAGGTATCTTCCGACCCAAGGCGATTGCAATCTGCGGTGATCCGATGCCCCCCACGTCTTTGATCAATCACGCTAAGGAGATTGGTGCTGACCTCTACCTGATGGGCAAGGATTATTCATTTACGGGTGATCAACAGCAATGGGGTTGGTCGGGACGGGGTAAGCGCTTTAGTGGTCTTGGCTATCCTGCATTACGGGGCGCTAATCAACTTCTCAATGCTTCAGCAGTAATTGCTGCATTGATAGCCTTGCATGATCGATTACCGGTTAGCGCTCAAGATATTCGGAATGGCTTAGCACTGGTGGAGTTACCTGGACGCTTTCAGGTTCTGCCAGGCAGGCCCACCGTGGTATTGGATGTTGCCCATAATCCGCATGCGGCAGCCACCTTGGCTCAAAGTATTGAAGCTATGGCATATCACCCATACACCTATGCCGTGTTCGGGGCAATGGCCGATAAAGACATTGAAGGCGTACTCAAACCAATGTTAGATATCGTTGATTATTGGTATTGCACCGATTTACCAACGCCAAGAGCTGCCTCAGCGCACGATCTTGTAAAACGCTTGCAGGCTCTCAACAAAGAAGCCTTAGTGTTCCCAAATCCAGGAGCTGCCTATCAAGCGGCGTTGGATAAAGCAGGTGAGGGTGATAGAATTACAGTCTTCGGATCCTTCTATACCGTTGCAGGCGTAATGGCTTATCGAAATAACCAGGCACATTGATCCATGACCTTCTTATCGAATCTGTTTCGACGCAAGCCTGCCCCCCAAAAAATTGAGCCCCTGGCTCGTCGTACCCTCGCAAAGCGCGCAAAGTCTGCTGAAGATAATGGAGAAGACCTTGCGCTGACAGAGGATCCTGAAAAGCAACGTGCTCGTCACCGCTTAATCGGTGCGGCTACGCTGGTATTAATTGCAGTGATTGGCTTGCCGCAGATTTTGGATCAACAACCCAAACCAGTCGCTAATGACATCACGGTGCAAATTGTGAGTAACTTGCCTAATCCTGCAGCTGGTGTGCTCAATGCCGAACCTGATAAAAAACCACCAGTGGAAGTGAAAGCAGAACCAAAACCTGAACTTGCATCACCTGCTCCCGCGAGCCCTCTGGTGGCAGTGCCAAAACCAGCTAGCCCAGCCCCAGCAACTTCGAATGCCCCAAATAAAAGTTTAGGTTTAGCACCGGGTGAAGAATTGGTGAGCACCAGCAAAGAGCCTGCTGGCGCAGCTGATGTCAAGGTAGCAGCCAATGGCAAGTTTGTGATTCAGATTGGGGCCTTTGCTTCTGAGGAGCGTGCCAATGGTTGGGTTGCTAAGTTAAAAGAGAACAAGATTCCGTATTACGTTCTGACTCGCAATAACGCGGATGGCGTCAAGCTCTATTTGCTAAGAGCTGGCCCGTTTACTGAGCGCGAGGCGGCAGAGTCGGCCGAGAAACGAATCCGCTCCCTTGGCTTAAGCCCTCGCATCGTTGAGCTGAATAAGAGTTAATCATGCAGTCACTCGGCGCCATCCAACTAACAACCTTAGATTACTTTGCGATTGGCATCTTGATAGTTTCAGCAGTGATTGGCTTGTGGCGCGGATTTTTTCGGGAAATCATTGCGCTCGCATCTTGGTTTGCTGCTGCGTGGCTCGCTTATCATTTCTGTAATTATTTGGCGACCGAATGGCTCTCGGCATTTATCCCCAATGAGACCGCGCGCTTAGCTGCTGCTTTCCTACTCATCTTTGTTGCTGTCCTCATTGCCGCTGGGTTATTGGCTCGCGCCTTTCAGTCCTTACTCTCGAGCGCTGGGCTTACCTTGGTTGATCGTTTCTTTGGATTATTGTTTGGTTTTGTACGGGGCGCCTTAGTACTTGTTGTATTAAGCACGCTGGGGGCGCTCACTGGTGCACAGGACACCCAGGCATGGCAAGCTTCTGCGATTCGGCCAGTGCTTGAACGGGGAACGGGCCTAATCCGTTCATGGTTGCCTGAAAACTGGGCAAAGCAGTTAAATGCAATTTCAATGACCGATCGTTCCCGATCGGCAGGGGGCTAACTATGTGTGGTGTTGTCGGAACGATTTCGCATCGACCTGTAAATCAACTCTTATATGACGCCTTGCTCCTGCTGCAACATCGCGGCCAGGACGCAGCCGGGATTGCCACCATGAACGGTAATTCGTTTGCGATGCATAAGGCCAATGGCTTGGTGCGCGATGTATTCCGCACTCGCAATATGCGCAGTCTCGTAGGCAATGCAGGCATCGGCCAAGTGCGCTATCCCACTGCTGGTTCGGCTAGCAGTGAAGAGGAGGCACAACCGTTTTATGTCAGCGCACCCTTTGGCATTATCTTGGCGCACAACGGCAACCTAACCAATGCCCCTATGCTGCGGAGTGAAATGGCTTATCGTGATCGCCGCCATATTAATACTAGCTCCGATACCGAGGTCTTACTCAATGTCCTCGCTGATGAGTTACAAAAAGAGACCAACAGTGCTGCCTTGGATGATGACTCGATCTTTAAAGCCGTCGCAGGCCTTAACAAACGGGTGAAGGGATCCTACGCAGTGGTGTCTCTCATTGCTGGATTTGGTTTGTTAGCATTTCGGGATCCTTTTGGGATTCGTCCTTTATGCATCGGTAAGGTCGATACACCCGATGGGCCGGAATGGATGTTGGCTTCCGAGTCGGTTGCGCTGGAAGGATTGGGCTACACCTTCGTGCGGGATGTGGCGCCGGGTGAGGCGATCTACATTGATCTCGATGGAAACTTTCATACGCGGCAGTGCGCACCCAATGCTAGTCTTAATCCATGTATTTTTGAGTATGTCTACTTGGCTCGTCCCGATTCAACCATTGATGGCGTGACCGTGTACAACGTTCGCATGCGCATGGGTGACTACTTGGCCGAGAAGATTCGGGCGGAGACCGACGTTAGTAAGATCGATGTGGTGATGCCAATCCCTGACTCGAGTCGACCGGCTGCACTTCAAGTGGCAAAGCGCTTAGGCATCTCCTATCGTGAAGGATTTTTTAAGAATCGCTACATCGGTCGTACCTTCATCATGCCTGGTCAAGCGGTACGCAAAAAATCTGTGCGTCAGAAGTTAAATGCGATGCGGATTGAGTTTAAGGATAAGACCGTCTTAATTGTCGATGATTCGATTGTGCGCGGCACCACCTCGTATGAGATCGTGCAGATGGCGCGTGAGTCAGGAGCCAAGAAGGTGATCTTTGCATCTGCTGCACCGCCAGTGCGCTTTCCCAATGTCTACGGCATTGATATGCCAACCCGCAGTGAGCTGGTTGCGTATGGCCGCACCCATGACGAAATCAATGATCTCATCGGAGCCGATCAGCTGATTTATCAAAGCGTTGAGGATATGAAAAAAGCGGTTCAAGACATTAATCCCAATATCAAAAATTTTGAGGCATCGTGCTTTGATGGCCATTACATTACGGGCGATATCACCGAGGCTTATTTGGATGCACTCGAGGCAGCACGCAATATTGCAAACAAGGAAGAGGATCGTAAGAGCGACCCTAGTGACTTTGCGCGCTCACAACTGCATTTGCATCTAGCTAACGGAGACTAAACAACAGTCGTGGCATTTGCAGCATGCTCTGCGTGACAGCCCGTCATTTACCTGTCAAACTTGATCTGTTATGAAAAAATCCATACGGCCTAAACCTAATCTCAAAACCTTGGCACCTGAGACCCTAGCGGTTCGAGCTGGTACTCGTCGTTCAAGCGATTATCAGGAGCACTCGGAGGCGATGTTCTTGACCTCCAGCTTTTGTTTTAACTCAGCCGAAGAGGCAGAGCATGGCTTTGCCCATGCCGATCAAGGATTTATCTATTCACGGTTTACTAATCCAACGGTCAGCATGTTTCAGGACCGTCTCGCGGCACTCGAAGGTGGCGAGGCATGCATTGCCACATCCTCTGGAATGGCCGCCATTTTGACCACGGCGATGGCGCATCTGCAAGCAGGTGATCATGTCGTGTGCTCAAAATCCGTGTTTGGTGCAACCACCCAGCTGTTCTCATCAATTCTGAGTCGCTTTGGCATTACGACAAGCTATGTGGCAATTGCTGACCTGAAGGCTTGGCAAGCAGCGGTACAAAGCAATACCAAGCTCTTTTATCTAGAGACTCCCTCCAATCCCTTAACGGAGATTGCGGATATTGCGGGAATTGCGAAGATTGCTAAGAAAGCCAAGGCACTATTAGTGGTGGATAACTGTTTTTGTACCCCGGCCTTACAAAAACCTTTGGCGCTCGGTGCAGATGTGGTGATTCATTCGGCGACCAAGTATCTTGATGGGCAAGGGCGGGTCGTCGGCGGGGCAATTGTGGGCAGTCGTGATTTCGTCATGGGTAAAGTATTTCCTTTTGTTCGTACCGCGGGCCCCACACTCTCCGCGTTTAATGCCTGGATCTTTTTGAAAGGGCTCGAGACCTTAGAGCTGAGAATGCAAGCGCAAAGTGCGAATGCTCTAGCATTGGCGCAGTGGTTAGAGAAACAAATTGGAGTCGAGCGCGTGTATCACCCAGGTCTGAAGAGCCATCCGCAGCATGCCTTGGCAAAGCGCCAGCAAAAAGCAGGTGGCCCGATTGTGTCATTTGTTCTGAAGGGTGGCAAGAAAGCGGCGTATAAGCTCATTAATCAAACACGTTTATGCTCCATCACAGCAAACCTTGGCGATACGCGTACTACGATTACGCATCCAGCCAGTACGACCCATGCTCGTATTACACCGCAAGCACGTAAAGACGCCGGCATTGTTGATGGTCTAGTCCGGATTGCCGTTGGCCTTGAGAACATTGACGATCTCAAGCGCGACCTATCGGCTGGATTAAAGAAGTAATTAAGTAACACCAACAAAACGTCGCGGGTCGTTAATTGGGCGCAGCGGCATGATATGAATCAGCTTGCAATCGAGCTCGAGATACACCTGCGCATCTCGTTCCAAACCTAAACGCTTCACTTCTGCAGCAGAAGCTTCCCATGTTAAGAGTTCATTCAAACCATCGATCGAGAACTCAATGAGCGCAATCTGACCCAAAGCACTGATGGCGTTAACGCGACACGGAATGCGATGGCTGTCTGGGTTGATGTGAACACTGAGCCCCTCTTGAGGAATCACCCATGCTACTTGAGCATTGGGTGGAATGCGACCTTTATCAATCACTTGAAAGGTCCAGGGGCTTGAACCCCACGACAGAGTGCCACCATTAAACACCCCATGAAAGAGATTGGGGATGCCAACGAGCTGGGCAACACGTGCATTACGGGGCTTAGTAAATAAGGATTGTGGGTTCGCGGTTTGTAAACCCACACCGTGATCGAGCACGGTGATGCGGTCGGCTAATAAATGGGCCTCACGCAGATCGTGCGTGACCAAGATGATGGGGATGTTGAGTTGCTTGCGAAGCTCAGCCAGCGTTTGATACAGTTTCTGGCGAGTCGGTATATCGATTGCTGAGAAAGGCTCATCGAGCAAAAGCATCTTGGGTGAACGTGCTAAGGCGCGCGCCAGAGCAACACGTTGTTGCTGCCCACCCGATAACTGTTTGGGTAAGCGCTCTCCAAGTTCGCCAATATTGAGTTCATCGAGCCAACGCTGAGCTTCAGCCCTACGCTTTTGTGGATCGCTGATGGCGTTGTAAAGCGCCATACATACGTTATCGAGGGCGCTGAGATGGGGAAAAAGAGCGTATTGTTGGAATAAGAATCCGCATGAGCGTTGATTGGGTGGCAAGATGATCATAGGCCCACGGGCCGTATCACGATTAAGCCAGACCTGATGATCGCATTCAATGTAAGCAAACTCCGGATGGTGAAGGCCGGCAATGGAACGCAAGATACTGGTCTTGCCGCTGCCCGAGGGGCCCACTAAGGCATGAACTTCACCGGCATCAATCTCTAGCTGAATCGACAGGGGGTTGGGAAGCGTTTGCTGAAGATGAACCTTAAGCACGGCGCGCCCCAGCAGTATTGCGACCAAAGACTCCATAGGAAATAGCAATGGCAACAAGCGAGATCAACAACAGGATCACAGAAAGAGCACCGGCTCCTGCGCTATCAAACGTCTGCACCTTGTCGTAAATTGCGATCGATGCAGTTTTGGTTTCTCCAGGAATGGCGCCCCCCACCATAAGGACCACTCCAAACTCACCCAAGGTATGGGCAAAGGTCATCGCCGCACCACTAAGGATGCCTCGCCAGGCCAAGGGCAGCTCAATGAAGCGAAAGCGCTGCCAAGTACTAAGTCCACTGACCTTGGCTGCTTCCTTAATCTCTGTGGGGATCGCTTCGTAGGCCCGTTGGATGGGTTGGATTGCAAACGGTAGATTGACGATGATGGAGGCAATTAAGAGACCAGTGAATGAGAACACCAGGGGTTCCCCAAAGAGACTTTTGCCAGCAAACGCCACGATAAAGTAGTAACCCAAGACCGTGGGCGGCAAGACCAAGGGTAGGGCGAGTGCGGCTTCGGCCCAGGATTTCCAGGGGCCAGCTTGGGCTAACTGATAGCCAAGCCAGATCCCAATGGGGATTAAGACCACCAAGGTCCAAAAGGCTAACTGTAAGGACAGGAAAATTGCTTGGGTATCTAACAATTAATTATTTAAATCAGTTACTTATAAAATGTTTCTAGAATGAATCTGGGTATTGATGTCTACCAAGTCTCTATTCTAGTCGGATCGAATCAGGGTATCTCTGTATATTTATTTAGACAAATATTCGGTGTAATATGCGCAATTACGCATATTTATGTCAAGTCCATTACCTCAAACTAAAAACTCTGTAGCCCAGGGCTTTGCGGATGGCTTGTCTAAAAAACATTTATCCCCGGAACAAATGGAAACCCTTTTTAAAGAGGTCTCTGCGTTCTTTGCGGTTCTTGCTGAGCCATCCCGTCTGCGCATCATGTATGCATTATGCGAGGGTGAAAAATCCGTTAGTGAGGTGATTGAGTACTCGAAATCGAGTCAAGCGAATGTATCGCGACATTTAGGCACCCTCCATCAGGCTGGAATATTGGCGCGTCGTAAGGTTGGCACCACGGTTTATTACTCGATCTGCGACGACGCCACGCTTGAAATCTGTCAACGCGTTTGTGGCCGCGTCATGAATGAATTGTCTTGATTAAGTCTGATGAATTTTTGTTTAACCATCTAATCCTTAATGAATATGAGTGAACGAACCAAAACCATGCAATCCTTAGGTACCCCGAATCTCATTCGGAAGGCACCCGAGAACTTTCTGTCGCAAGAGACAATCGCTGAAATCAACCAACATGGCGCTGATGAGACCCGCCGCGGATTTCTGCGCAAGAGTTTCATGGCGGCCCTTGGTGGTGTAGGCGCTGCAGGAAGCGGCTTGGCCCTTGCTAATCCCCAGGGCGACCCAGCGATTCTGGAGAAGCAAATTTGGCAAACGACTCTCGGTAAGAATGTAGCTACCGAGCCCTATGGCACCCCATCCATTTATGAAAAGAACTTAATCCGTCGCGAGTCACCAGGATTAACCCGCGTATCGGCGGCATCCGTGGCGTTTACTCCACTGCAAGGGTTGTTTGGCATCATTACGCCCAACGGCTTGCACTTCGAGCGCCACCATCAGGGTTGGTACAACATTGATCCCAATAAGCATCGGTTGATGATTAATGGCCTCGTGAAGAATGAAAAAGTGTTCACGATGAACGACCTCTTACGATTGCCATCGGTATCACGCATTCACTTTATCGAGTGCGGTGCCAACACCGGTTTAGAGTGGGGCAATGTGGCTGTACCAACCGTGCAATATACCCATGGCATGCTCTCATGCTGCGAGTTCACGGGCGTACCACTATCAACGCTTCTGGATATCTGTGGCGCTGATCTAAAGAAGGGCAAGTACATTTTGGCCGAAGGTGGCGATGGCTCAGGTATGACCCGCACCATCTCCATGGAAATGGCGTTGGACGATGTCATCGTTGCTTGGGGCATGAATGGTGAGATGTTGCGCCCAGAAAATGGCTTCCCACTCCGCTTGGTCGTGCCAGGTGTGCAGGGCGTCAGTTGGGTGAAGTGGTTACGACGTCTTGAGGTGGGTGATATGAAATACGCCACCAAGGATGAGGCAATTCACTATATTGATTTGATGCCAGATGGCTTGCATCGTCAATACACTTCAATTCAGGAATGCAAATCCGTCATCACTACACCATCAGGTGGTCAGCAACTCTTTGATAAGGGTTACTACAACGTAAGTGGTTTGGCGTGGTCGGGTCGTGGCAAGATCAAGCGCGTGGATGTCTCGTTTGATGGTGGCAATAATTGGCGCACTGCACGACTTGAGACCCCTATCTTAACGAAGGCTCTTACGCGCTTTAACATCGATTGGGTTTGGGATGGCTCGCCCACCATCATGCAATCGCGTGCGATCGATGACACGGGTTATGTGCAACCCACGATTCGTCAATTACGAGCCGTGCGTGGTACGCGCTCCATCTATCACAACAATGCAATTCAATCGTGGAAGGTTGATACCAATGGCGAGGTCAGCAATGTTCAAGTCGGCTAATGTTTTAATGAAACCCATTTTTGCAAGCGCCCTAGTTGCTACTGTTATTTTCTCCAGCGGTGCAGCGCATGCGCAAACGGCTCAAGCCACTCCAGCAGTAAGCAAACCAAAGCCCTATATGAATATGGGCCGTAATGCGACCCCTGCAGAAGTAGCAGCCTGGGACATTGATGTGCGCCCTGACTTTAAGGGCTTACCACCTGGATCTGGCTCAGTATCCAAGGGGCAGGGTATTTGGGAGCAAAAATGTGCGAGCTGCCATGGCACATTCGGCGAATCCAACGAGGTCTTTACGCCAATTGCCGGTGGAACCACAAAGGATGATGTTAAAACCGGCCGTGTTGCTTCATTAACGAGTGAGAAGCAACCGCAGCGAACCACGATTATGAAGGTGGCCACGATTTCAACTTTGTGGGATTATGTTTATCGTGCCATGCCATGGAATGCGCCGCGCACACTGACGGTTGACGAGACCTATGCGCTAGTTGCTTTCATGCTCAACTTGAGTGAAGTGGTTCCGGATGACTTTGTACTATCGAACAAAAATATTGCGCAAGTGCAAGGCATGATGCCTAATCGCAATGGCATGACCCAGAAACACGGTTTATGGACCGTGAAGGGTACACCCGATGTGAAGAATACAGCTTGTATGAGCAATTGCGCCCAACACGTTGCGATTGGATCGGTCTTACCTGACTATGCTCGCAATGCGCACAATAACCTGGCAGAGCAAAACCGAGAGTATGGTCCGTATCGCGGAGTTGATACCACCAAACCACCTTTATCTGCTTTGCCAGCAGCCGGCATGATGATGGTATCGACTGCAAGTGCTGCGGCACCGAAAGCGGCGGGTCCTGCGGATTTATTCAAGAAAGAAAATTGCTCGGCTTGCCACGCACCTGCAGCGAAATTAGTAGGCCCATCGATTGCGGATGTTGCCAATAAGTACAAAGGCGTTGCGAATGCGCAAGCGATACTTGAGAAGAAGGTGAAGGCGGGTGGTGCGGGAGTCTGGGGTGCAATTCCAATGCCCGCTCAACCACAACTCTCGGATGCCGACAATAAGACTTTGGTGCAGTGGATGTTAAACGGCGGCAAATAAGATTAGTTAACACTTGAAATAAAGGAACAATATGAAAGTTCGTAATTTAGTTGGAAAAATGGCAGTGCTTAGTTCGGCGGCTCTATTCGCAGGTGCGGTCTATGCCTCCCCAGGAGAGCTCTTTAAAAAGAATGGCTGCGCCGCATGCCATGCTCCAGCTGCCAAAATGGTTGGCCCCTCATTGGCAGATATTGCTAATAAATACAAAGGTCAAGCCGACGCCCAAGCGAAGTTAGAGAAGAAGGTCAAGGCCGGAGGATCAGGTGTTTGGGGTCCAATTCCAATGCCTGCTCAAGCACAGTTATCGGATGCTGATAACAAAGCGATCGTGCAGTGGATCTTGAGTGGAGCAAAATAAGTATTTCGTAAGAAATTAGGGGTTATTACTAACGAAGGTAACACCCCATCGGCTTTATAGTTTTAGGTAAGCAACAACGAATGAGTAGCAGTTGATAACAAGGAGTTTTTATGGATATGCAACGACGTGATGTACTGAAATACTCAGCCATCTTTGGTTTGATGGCTTCAGCCGGTTTGATTACTCCCGCACAAGCGCAAGAGTGGAACAAAGCCGCCTTTGAAGGTAAAACTTTGGATGATGTGTTCAAAGTGCTAGGTGCTGGTAAGCCAGAGACCTCGGCAGCAATTACCATGATCGCACCCGATATTGCCGAGAACGGCGCCGTGGTTCCTGTTGGCATTAACACCACCCTCAAGGCCCAGCAAATGGCAATTTTGGTGGATAAGAACCCCAGCGCGCTTGCTGCTCAGTTCTTCATTCCAGCCGGTACCGAGCCATTTGTTACAACTCGTATCAAGATGGGTCAAACCTCCAATGTCTACGCTTTAGTAAAAGCCGATAACAAGTGGAGTGTGGCCGTGAAAGAAGTGAAAGTAACCCTCGGTGGTTGCGGCGGTTAATGATTAAGCCGAATAGTCGATTACTTATTTAACGAATTAGAGAGGAAGCAAAATGTCAGATCCGATGCGCGTACGAGCAACTGAGAGCGGCGGTGTGGTGGATGTCAAAATCCTAATGAAACATGATATGGAAACTGGTCAGCGCAAAGATGCGTCTGGCAAGGCGATTCCAGCATGGTTTATTAGCACCGTAACTGCCAAAGCCAATGGTAAAGATGTCTTTGTGGGCGAATTTGGCCCAGCAGTATCCAAAGACCCATTCTTGAACTTCAAGTACAAAGGCGCCAAAGGCGACAAAGTCACCGTTAGCTGGGTTGATAACAAAGGTGGTAAGCGCACCGATGAGGCAACCGTTTCGTAATTGATAGTTTGTACTTCACTGATTAATAACAAGAAGAGGGATATCATGAGACAACACTGGACTCGCGGGGCGCTTATTGTGTCATCGCTATTTGTTCTGCAAGCATGTACTACACCTGAGCCACCTAAGAAAGCGGCGGCTCCTGCTCCGGCGCCTCAAGCAGCCGCACCGGCTGGCGCACCAACGGCTGAGATTGAGAAGTACCGTGCAATGATTGCTGATGGTAATCCCTCTGATTTGTATGAAATGGCTGGCGAAGAGCTTTGGAAGAAAGCCATGGGCCCCAAGAATGCCACTCTAGAAAAGTGTGATCTTGGTTTGGGACCTGGTGTGGTGAAAGGCGTTTATGCCGTGTTACCCAAGTACTTCAAAGATACCAATAAAGTCCAAGACCTTGAGTCACGCATTGTGACCTGCATGGAACGCCTACAAGGTTTTGATGCAAAAGAAATCATTGCCGGTAGTTTTGGAAAAGGTAAGCGCAAAGACGTTGAGGCGATTGTGGCTTATGTGGTTGCTAACTCCAAAGGTGCAACCATTAATGTTTCCATGAAGCACCCCAAAGAGAAAGAAATGTACGAGCTTGGTAAGAAGTCATTCTTCTATCAAGCCGGTCCGATGGATTTCTCATGCGCTTCCTGCCATGCTGATCCTGGTAAGCGGATTCGCTTGCAAGATTTGCCTGATTTAACCCAACAAAAGGGCGCCGCGCTCGGTTGGGGTGCTTGGCCAGCGTATCGCGTATCAAGCGGTACCTTCTGGACCATGCAATACCGTTTGAACGATTGTTATCGTCAGCAACGTTTCCCAGAGCCGATCTATATATCCGATGACACGATTGCGGTATCGATGTATATGGCCGTCACGGCAAATGGCGGCAAGATGGCCGCTCCTGGTTTGAAACGCTAATCGCTGGAGAACAACATGAAGAATAAATATCTAATTACAGCAGCAACATTATTGGCGTTACCCATGGGGTCTGCCTTCGCCGATGCAAAGTTTGACAAGATGATGAAGGATAGTTTTCAAACGAAAGGCATTGCCTCGATTGATCGTCTGAAGCAAGACGCAGCACAAAAGTATTGCTCGGACCCTGCGGTATTAGCAGGTAAGGGCAACCCTAAGCAGGCTGAGTCGATTCAGAAGGCCAATATGGCAAGTATTAAGCAACCCGCTGATGGCAAATACATCGGCGACTGGAAGGCCGGTGAGCGAGTTGCGCAGAGTGGTCGCGGCGCGACCTGGAGTGATAAAGCGGATGCGGTGAATGGTGGTGGTTGCTATAACTGTCATCAAATTAATAAAGCAGAACTTTCCTACGGAAACATCGGCCCAAGCCTCTGGAACTACGGCAAGCTACGCGGTTACAGCAAAGAAGTTGTGACCTATACCTGGAATCGAATCTATAACTCCAAGGCTTATAACGTGTGCAGCAATATGCCGCGCTTTGGTCACTTCAATTTGTTGACCGAGAAACAAATGCAAGACGTGATGGCCTTGTTATTAGATCCGAACTCCCCCGTTAATCAGTAAACCAATTTCAAAGGAGTTGTATGTCTTTTAGTAGACGGGAGTTTCTGCAAGCCCTTGCAGTGGCATCGGCTGGTGGAATGAGCTTGCAGTCCAATTTTTCTCATGCTCAAAGTGCTGCACAGAAGTTTTATGACCTGCCAAAGTTTGGCAATGTGCACTTCTTGCATTTCACGGATTGCCATGCGCAATTGCTCCCAATCTACTTTCGTGAACCCAATGTCAATTTAGGCATTGGCGCACAAGAAGGCAAGCCACCCCATTTGGTGGGCGAGTATCTATTGAAGTTTTATGGAGTGAAGCCTGGCACGCGTGATGCCCATGCGTTTACCTATTTAGACTTCGCTTCTGCAGCGAAGACTTATGGCAAGGTCGGCGGCTTTGCTCATCTTGCTACTTTGGTAAAACAAATTAAGGCGAGCCGACCTGGCGCTTTATTGCTTGATGGGGGCGATACCTGGCAAGGCTCAGGAACGGCATTATGGACCAATGGTCAGGATATGGTAGATGCCTGTCTAGCGATGGGTGTCGATGTGATGACCCCCCATTGGGAAATGACCTTGGGTGAGAAACGCGTCATGGAGATTGTGGAGAAGGATTTCCGGGGCAAGGTCTCATTTGTCGCTCAAAACATTAAGACTGCCGACTTTGGTGATGCGGTCTTTGCACCCTATGCGATGAAGACCATGAATGGTATTCAGGTTGCCGTGGTTGGCCAGGCATTCCCATACACACCGATTGCGAACCCGCGTTATTTCACGCCCAACTGGACCTTTGGTATTCAAGAAGAGAATATGCAAAAGGTAGTGGATGAAGCCCGTGCGAAGGGCGCAAAAGTAGTTGTGGTGCTCTCACACAATGGTATGGATGTGGATTTAAAGATGGCCTCCCGCGTACGGGGCATTGATGCCATCATGGGTGGACACACGCACGATGGCGTTCCAGCCCCCGTGAAGGTGAAAAATCCAGGTGGCGTCACCTTAGTTACGAATGCTGGATCGAACGGTAAGTTCTTGGGCGTTTTGGATTTTGATGTGAAGGGGGGCAAAGTAAGCGACTTCCGCTACAAACTTCTACCGGTATTCTCCAACTTATTGCCCGCAGACGCAGGGATGAGTGCTTTGATTAAGAAGATTCGGGCACCGTATGAGTCTAAGCTTGCTGAGAAGCTCGCAGTGACCGATGGCCTCTTGTATCGCCGTGGTAACTTCAATGGTAGTTTTGATCAAGTGATCTTAGATGGTCTCTTAAAGCAAAAGAATGCGGAGATTTCATTCTCGCCCGGCTTCCGTTGGGGCACCTCCTTATTGCCTGGTGAGTCGATCACGATGGAGCATCTACTCGATCAGACCGCGATTACTTATCCCTACACCACGGTCACCAATATGAGTGGTGAGATGATCAAAACCGTATTGGAAGACGTCGCTGATAATTTATTCAACCCCGATCCCTACTACCAACAGGGTGGTGATATGGTGCGGGTCGGTGGCTTGCAATATACGATTGATCCAGCGGGTGGTGCTGGCAAACGCATTTCTGAGATGCGCTTAAATGGCAATCTGATTGAGGCAGGTAAGACCTATAAAGTAGCTGGCTGGGCGCCGGTTTCGGAAGAGGCAAAGAATGCCGGCGGCGAACCCATTTGGGATCTAATGGCACGTCACTTACGGGAGGTGAAGACCATTAAGGCCGTGAAGCTTAATGAGCCTGTCATTAAAGGTGTTAAAGGTAACCCTGGGATGGCCCCTATTTAGTCGTTCCTTTTTTAATTGGAGGATGGTATGAAAGCATTCGTTCGTGCAGTATTGATGGGCTTTCTAGCCATCGCTTTAACGATTGGCGCTAATTTAGCAAAAGCCGAATCAACCCGGGTGGTTTATCACATCGATGATGCGGCTACCCAAGGCTTAAAAGGCTTACGCAATATACGCAATCACCTCGATGTCTCACCACAGACCAAAATTATTGTGGTGACCCATGCCAACGGGGTCGATATTCTGATGGAGGGTGGCAAAGACAAGAATGGAACCGAATACGCTCCACTGGTTGCCGCCTTAAAGTCTCGTGGGGTACGTTTTGAAGTCTGCGAGATTACCCTGCGCAACCGCAACCTCAAGCGCGATCAATTTATCCTAGATGCTGAGTTCACCCCCTCTGGCGTGGTTCGGATTGCTGACCTGCAATTTAAGGATAAATACGCCTATATCCGGCCCTGATTACTCATTGCTTTATAACTTTTGCTTATATCAGCATTACGGAATAATCTTGATTTTAGCTTCTAAAACACTGATTTTGCTGTAGTTTTTTAATTCAGTCCGATAGAATCACATCTTCAGAAATTGATACATACAAATACTATGAAGACTTTATCGACCTTAGCAATTTTCATCGGTGTTTTAGGTGGATTAGCCGCGCAGCCTGTCGTGGCTGCGCCCAACCTTGCCAATGGCAAGAAGATTGAAGATACCAAGTGCTATCAATGCCATGCTGAGAAGTCTGGCTTGGGTGATGGCACTTTGATTTACACCCGTAAGGATCGTCGGGTGAAGGGCTTAGATCGCTTGAAAGTGATGGTCGCACGCTGTAATACCGAATTACGCCTAGATCTATTCCCAGAGGATGAAGCAGACGTCGTTGCTTACCTAAACCAACAATACTACAAATTTAAACCCTAGGAATCATTATGACTGATTTATCACCAGAGCAGATTCGCTCTCTGGGTAGTCAGGCTTTGCTGATTACCTTTGCGATTACCGCAGTGTTGGGCGCCATCATGCAGCGCACGAACTTTTGCACACTGGGTGCCGTATCCGATGGCCTCCTAATGGAAGATTGGTCTCGTATGCGCCAATGGTGCTTAGCGATTGGCATCGCAATACTCGGGGTTGCTACGATGTCCCACCTTGGATGGATTGATGTCACCAAATCCCTCTATACCGGTAACCGCGTGCTTTATCTATCGACCCTAATCGGTAGCGTTCTATTTGGGATCGGGATGGTTCTGGCATCCGGATGCGGTAGCAAAACCCTAGTTCGGATCGGCAGCGGCAATCTGAAATCCATCGTGGTATTTATTGTGTTGGGACTCGTTGCCTATATGACCATGCGTGGATTTTTAGGAGTTTTACGAACCAATTCGATCGACCAAGTGGCATTGAATCTCAAAACTTCACAAGATTTGCCAAGCGTTCTCTCAGCGAGTGTTGGTATGGGTAAAGAGCAATTGCGTTGGATTCTGTCCCTTGTGATTGGTGGCGCCTTTATTGCATACGCACTTTTAAAGAAATCGTTTTGGACTATTGATAATCTCTTAGCAGGAGTCGGGGTTGGCTTGGCGATCACCGCTATTTGGTGGGTATCCGGGCACTTTGCGCATCTTGAAGAGGACCCCAATACTTTGCAAGAAGCATTCTTGGTGACAAACTCGGGTCGGATGGAAAGCCTCTCATTTGTGGCGCCGTATGCCTATTCCTTGGATTGGTTAATGTTCACGAGTGATAAGTCTAAAGTGCTCACCATTGGAATTGTGGCGGTCTTGGGCATGATTGTTGGCTCGGCGATTAGCGCCATCATCAGTAAACGTTTTCGTTGGGAAGCATTTCGGGGAGTGGAGGATACCGCCAATCATCTCGTGGGTGCCGCGCTGATGGGATTTGGTGGAGTCACTGCGATGGGGTGTACGGTCGGGCAGGGCTTGAGTGGAATATCAACTTTAGCACTCAATGCATTTATTGCACTCCCTGGATTTTTCTTGGGAGGCTATTTGGGGCTTCAATACTTACAGTGGCGCATGAGTCCAAAACCCTGTTAAGTATTAAAATGATGTCATGACAATTGATTGGACATCCTTTACCCCGGGGCCCGCTCTAGTAGGCGGTATTTTGCTGGGAATTGCGGCTGCGCTATACGTTCTCATCAACGGTCGTATTCTCGGAATCAGTGGCATTTTGGGCGGCTTAATTGGCCCCAAGAAAAGCGATTGGTTATGGCGCGCCAGTTTCATATTGGGATTGTTAACCGCCCCTTTGTGGGGAAAGTATGTGTTTCAGATGAGTACAACCGCAGTCATTGATGCGGATTACATCACGCTCATCGTAGCTGGTTTATTAGTAGGCTTTGGTGCTCGCTATGGATCGGGCTGCACCAGTGGTCACGGCATTTGTGGTTTATCGCGCCTGTCTCCACGTTCCTTGCTGGCGACCCTCACATTTATGGGTTGTGGATTTTTAGTGGTGTATCTCGTGCGGCATTGGATCTAAGTCGATGAATCAAAATCAATCCTTCTTTTCAAACGGTAGCGAGTATCTCATCGGCGTTTTGTTTGGTCTTGGTTTAATGATTTCAGGTATGACCAATCCTGCCAAAATCTTGGCCTTCCTTGATCTGGCTGGCAACTGGGATCCATCTCTCATTTTTGTGATGGGCGGTGCTGTGCTTGTAGGGCTCATTGCTTTCTACTTAGCCAAGAAACGCACCCAGAGTTTTTTGGGTGGCGCAATGCATATCCCAACTCGGCGCGACATTGATCGTCCCTTAATTATTGGTAGTGCAATGTTTGGTGTGGGTTGGGGACTTGCTGGTTTTTGTCCGGGGCCTGCGCTGGTCTCTCTTGGTTCCGGTGAAACCAAAGCCTTAGTTTTTGTCGTCGCCATGGTTGCGGGTATGTGGTTGTTCGAGCGAACCCAGAAAAAGTCTGTTTAAATTCTTGATGAGATATTTGTAAGGATCCTATGAGCGTTCATATTTCATGTCACAACCCCAATTTTGGAACCGCTGGTCAAATTGAGCCGACCGATGTTGCTCAAATTGCACAGCAGGGTTACAAGAGCATTATTAATAATCGCCCAGATGGTGAAGAGGGCCCAGAGCAACCTAGCAATGCTTCCATCGCTGCCATGGCCAAAGAGCATGGCCTTGAATATGCCTACTTACCCGTGGTGAGCGGTGCAATTACTCCCGAGCAAGTGGTGGAGATGGCCAAGCTCCTTAAGGCAATGCCGCAACCGATCTTAGCCTTTTGCCGCTCGGGCGCGCGCTCAACCTTTTTGTATCAACTGGCCTTACAAAACTCTTAAGTATTGCCATGGCAAGCCTTCTCAGTGCAGACGAGCGCTTGGCCATTGCTACTGATCTAGCGCATTGGGCAATGGTTGCTAATCGAGATGCCATTACCCGTTCGTACCAGTTTAAGGATTTCAAGGAAGCTTTTGCATTCATGACACAGTGCGCACTCATGGCTGAGCAAATGAATCATCATCCCGAGTGGTTTAATGTCTGGAATCGGGTTGAAGTTACGCTCTCGACCCATGATGCTGGCGGTCTCACAAAACTTGATCTGGATTTGGCGCGATCCATGGATCAATACGCCAATGCTCTCTTAGCAAAATAATCCCCATGCGTACGTGGCACACGAAACGAAATTGTTCGTTCACGCCACGCCAGGTTGGTTATTTCTATTTATCGATGTTTCTGTTTTCATCGTTTATTGCCACGTACTTTTTGCTTCATGGCGTTTGGATGATTCTGATCTTCACCGTGATTGAGTTAACCGTATTAGGTATTGCGCTGATCGTCTACGCACGTCATGCGCTCGACTACGAATCAATTGCCATCGATGGCACGGCCCTAAAGATTGAGAAGAATATTGGCGGAAAGATTGAACGTCACGTATTTAATACCCGTTGGCTAACGCTCACACAAGAGGAGAGCGGTAAGCGTTTAATTCGGGTGGAGGAGAGAAGCAAGGAAATGCCGATCGGTATCTTCGTGCCTCTTGATGCAAGGCCTCAGTTCTACCGGGATCTGCGCGCCCAAATACGGATGGAAGCATAAGCCTAGAGGTAAACTAGCGCTTTGCTTTGTCATTTAGAACTCCTCAATCATGCGCATTGAAATTCCTGCCGATAAGAAATTTGTTCATGAAACGATCATCCCATTACGTTGGGGTGATATGGATGCATTTGGTCACGTGAACAATACACTTTACTTTCGGTACATGGAGCAAGGCCGTATTCATTGGATTGAGTCTTTTGGATTCGGTGCGCATCACGATGAAGGTGGTGCCTTAATTGCAAACGCATTTTGTAATTTCTATGCCCAAGTAAGTTACCCTGCTGATATTGTGGTGCGTACCTATATTGGTAAAGTGGGGCGTACCAGCGTGGATACCTATAACCTCATGTCGCTTGCTAGCAATCCAGAAGAACTATGTGCAGCCGGTGGCGCAACCTTGGTGTGGGTTAACCTCAAGACCAATCGTCCTGCACCGTGGCCAGAGCCAATTAAGCAAAATTTAGGGCTGCGTTGAGTTCCGCTTTACTCCCTCCTGAATTGTTGGGTCAGGATTTAGATCAGTTTGATTGCATCATTGATGCGCGTTCACCTGCTGAATATGCCTTAGATCATATTCCAGGCGCGATCAATTGCCCGGTATTAAACAATGAAGAGCGTGCTACTGTTGGCACACTGTATAAGCAAGAGTCTCCCTTTGCAGCCAAGAAATTAGGTGCTGCTCTGGTTGCTAAAAATATTGCCAGTCATTTGCAAGAACACTTTATTCAAAAGCCGCGTGAGTGGCGACCTTTGGTGTATTGCTGGCGGGGCGGGGAGCGAAGTGGTGCCTTTGCTCATATTCTGCAACGAATTGGTTGGAAGGCCCAGCAGCTGCAAGGTGGCTATCAAGGGTATCGGCGTCAGGTGGTTGCTGATCTTGAGCGATGGGCGCCACATGCAAAGTTCACCGTTATTTGTGGCATGACTGGCACCGGCAAAACTCGTTTATTACAAGCCTTAAATAGTCACGCTCAAGTTTTGGATCTCGAGGGTCTCGCGGCCCATCGTGGCTCAGTGCTGGGTGGCTTGCCTAATGAAGTGCAGCCCAGTCAGAAAATGTTTGAGAGTCGCCTATGGAATGCGTTACGGCAATTTACATTTGATCAAACCATTTATGTCGAGTCGGAGAGCAAGAAGGTGGGTTGCCTGCATATTCCAGATGCTCTGATGGATCAAATTCGGCAGGGGGATTGTGTTGAAATCAAAGCGGATCGCTCGGTGCGGGTCGATGTACTGATGGAAGAGTACGTCCATCTCTTAAGTGATCATGATGGGCTGCGGCATTTGCTGAGTCTGTTGACGCAACGTTATGGTAAGGAACAAATTACCAAATGGCAGCAACTGGCCGCTGAGGGGCGCTACCCAGTATTGGTTGAAGAATTACTGATTAAGCACTACGATCCAGCGTATCAAGATTCAATTGCTCGTAACTTCAGCCAATTTCAAAATGCTCGCACTCTCACGGTTCAAAGTGCGCAGCAGGCAAGCTATCTTGAATTAGCGCAGCAACTTTTGTAATCTAGCTAAACGCCTGAATTCCCGTTTGGGCTCGACCCAGAATGAGGGCATGAATATCGTGCGTGCCTTCATAGGTATTAACCACCTCAAGATTGAGCATGTGACGGATCACACCGTACTCATCCGAGATACCATTCCCGCCCAACATATCGCGTGCCATCCGTGCAATATCAAGCGATTTGCCACAGGAGTTGCGCTTCATGATGGAGGTGATCTCAGGGGCAGCGCTTCCTTCATCCTTCATGCGCCCCAATCGCAGAACGCCTTGCAGTGCCAAGGTAATCTCGGTTTGCATATCGGCTAATTTTTTCTGGATGAGTTGATTGGCTGCGAGGGGTCTGCCAAACTGTTTGCGATCTAAAGTGTATTGGCGCGCTGCGTGCCAACAAAATTCCGCGGCACCGAGTACTCCCCACGAGATGCCATAACGCGCTGAGTTTAGACAAGTGAAGGGGCCTTTCAGACCCGTAATTTCTGGGAACTCATTTTCAGCGGGCACAAATACTTCATCCATTACGATTTCACCGGTAATCGAGGTGCGCAGTCCTTGTTTGCCAGTGATTTTGGGGGCGCTTAAACCCTTCATGCCCTTTTCAAGGATGAAGCCCCGAATCTGATCATCATCGTTCTTTGCCCACACCACAAATACATCAGCAATCGGGGAGTTGGAGATCCACATCTTGGAGCCTGTGAGCGAGTATCCACCAGGAACTTTCTTAGCCCGCGTGATCATGCCACCGGCATCTGAGCCGTAATTGGGTTCTGTGAGACCAAAGCATCCGATCCATTCTCCAGTAGCTAATTTAGGAAGGTACTTTTGCTTTTGAGCCTCGCTACCGAATTCGTAAATGGGTACCATCACTAATGAGGATTGCACACTCATCATGGAGCGGTAGCCAGAGTCAACTCGTTCAATTTCACGGGCAATGAGGCCATAGGAGACGTAATTGAGGTTAGCGCCACCGTATTCCTCGGGAATGGTAATGCCAAGCAGGCCCAATTCACCCATTTCTCGAAAGATGGTGGGATCGGTTGTTTCAGAGCGATAGGCCTCATGCACCCGCGGGGCCAGCCTCCCCTGAGCATACTCACGGGCCGCGTCGGCAATCATGCGCTCCTCGGTGGTCAATTGGTCTTGTAAGAGGAGGGGGTCTTCCCAATGAAACTGCGGCTTACTCATTATTTACCTATTCTGTGAATTCATGCCAATACCGCTATTCTATGAAATATTTCCCCTTTTAACCGCCTCACCGAACCTATAAGGCCCTAACACCCCATGCGTCGCCAGTATCGCTATTACGACCTAATCCTGGGGGCATTCGTCGCGGTGCTGCTTTGCTCAAACTTCATTGGAGCCGGTAAGGCGGCGACGGTTGAGCTGCCATATTTTGGTTACGTCATCTTTGGCGCCGGGATTTTATTTTTCCCCATCTCATACTTCTTTAGCGACATTCTGACCGAGGTCTATGGCTATGCCTATGATCGTCGCGCGGTGTGGGCTGGATTTACGGCCCTTGGCTTTGCTGCCATCATGGCCTTGATCGTGATCGCGCTACCTGTAGCACCGGGATCCTATATGGCGAACTATCAGCATGGTCTAGAAACGGTCTTTGGTAATTCTTGGCGGATCGCATTGGCTTCCATGCTGGCATTTTGGTGCGGCAGTTTTACGAATAGTTATGTGCTGGCCAAGATGAAGATCTGGACCCAAGGGAAGTATTTATGGACACGCACAATCGGCTCAACGGCGGTTGGTGAGCTGGTGGATTCTTCATTATTCTATTTCTTGGCCTTTTATGCGATTTGGCCCACGAATGAGATTATTCAGGTAGCGATTGCACAATATATTCTCAAAACCTCGTGGGAGATTTTGGCAACCCCGCTGACCTATGCGGTGGTGGGATACTTGAAACGTAAAGAGAACGAGGATTATTACGACACCAATACTAATTTCACACCATTTCAATTAAAGGTAGATCGATGATATTTAAAGACCCAAGAATTCATCCCAGTCAAATCACTCCACGTGCGATTGTTGAGAACCGTCGTCAATGGTTAAAAACCATTGCCCTGGGAAGCGCAGCAGTGGGCATGGGATCCTGGCTTGAGCGCGATGCCTTTGCTAAAACAGCAGCGCCCCGCGAGAAGCTTCCAGCAAAGTTTAATGAACAGTACTCCACCCGCGAGACCCAAACCTCGTATGAGGATGCAACCACCTACAATAATTTCTATGAGTTTGGAATGGATAAGGATGATCCTGCCAAGTTTGCCGATCGTTTACAAACTAGACCCTGGACCGTATCAATCGAGGGGATGGTAAAAAAACCGGTCACACTCGATATTGATGCACTACTGAAGTTGGCACCCATGGAAGAGCGCGTTTATCGACTACGCTGCGTGGAAGGTTGGTCGATGGTGATTCCATGGAATGGCTATGCCTTATCGCACCTTCTCAATCGAGTGGAGCCCCTGGGCTCTGCCAAGTATGTCGAGTTTATTAGTCTGGCTGACCCTAAACAGATGCCTGGATTAAAGCGACCCGTACTCAATTGGCCTTATCGTGAGGGTCTGCGGATGGATGAGGCCATGAACCCATTAACTCTGCTCACATTTGGGATGTACGGTGAGTTATTACCCAAACAAAATGGCGCTCCCATTCGTTTGATCGTACCCTGGAAGTATGGCTTTAAGAGCTCCAAATCCTTAGTAACGATTCGCTTGACCGAGAAACAACCGCTCACGAGCTGGAGCGCATCCGCACCACGCGAATATGGTTTTTATTCAAACGTCAATCCAGCGGTGAGTCATCCACGTTGGAGTCAAGCCACGGAGCGTCGCATTGATGGTCGGGGGATCTTTGCACCCAAGATTAAAACTGAGCCCTTTAATGGCTATGGCGAGTATGTTGCCAAGCTCTATGCAGGGATGGATTTGCGTAAGTTTTACTAAAGCATGCTTGCAATTACGCAGATCAAGCGCTGGCTCTTTGTTGTAGCGCTGATTCCGCTTGCCCGTTTATTTGTTCTTGCCTATGCTGGACAGCTGGGTGCTAATCCTGTCGAGTTCATTACTCGTTCAACTGGTACCTGGACCATTACCATTTTGTGCATCACCTTGGCCATGAGTCCAATGCATTGGATAACGGCATGGTCTGGCTGGATCCAAATGCGTCGGATGATGGGGCTATTTACATTCTTCTATGCATTCTTACACTTCACGATTTGGTATTGGCTGGATCACAATCTTGATTTCCAAGAGATGTTTGCAGACGTGATTGAACGCCCATTCATTACAGTAGGGTTTGTTGCCTTTGTTTGTATGAGTCTATTAGCAATCACTTCGAACCGAGCAGCAATGCACTGGTTGGGGCGAAGCTGGAGGAGTCTGCATCGTCTCATTTATTTGATTGCCATTCTTGGAGTGCTGCATTACTTTTGGCATAAGGCCGGCAAAAACGATTTTCAGACCGTTTACATCTATGCTGGGATAATCTTGATATTGTTAGTAGTGCGGATTCCCGTTATCCGTGAACAACTTCGAAGAATAAAGACACGATCATGAGCTCACCGTTTAATTGGCACAACCCATATCCCACTGTACGGATGCCCGTTTTTGGCCGCAATATTTGCTCAACCTCCCATCCCTATGCCGCTCAAGCAGGATTAAAGATGATGCAGCAGGGGGGTAACGCAATTGACGCTGCCATTGCTGCCGCAGCGGCCTTAATGATCGTTGAGCCAGTTTCTAATGGCTTGGGCAGCGATTGTTTTGCTATCGTTTGGGATGGGCATGAACTACATGGTTTAAATGCCTCAGGGGTCTCACCAGCCGACTGGAGTCTTGACTACTTTGCCAAGAAGTATGGTCGTGATACACACGGCATGACCAATCGCCCCATGCGAGGGTGGGATAGTGTGACCGTGCCAGGCGCCATTGCTGGCTGGGAGGCGCTTCATCAGCGCTTTGGATCCTTGTCTTTGGCTGATATCCTGCAGCCCGCCATTGAGATTGCAGAGCGCGGGCATGCGGTTGCACCAATCGTGGCGCATAAGTGGGCTGCCGCTTTGAAGGAGCTTAGCCCCCAGCCAGGTTTTGCTAAGGCATTCATGCCAAATGGTCGAGCACCACTCACGGGTGAGATCTTTCATTTTCCAGCAGCTGCACGAGCGTTAAGGCAAATTGCTAACAAGGGTATCCGGGATTTTTATGAAGGTGAGATTGCCAAATCAATCGTTGAATTTGCTCAGGAGCACCAAGCGGCATTGAAGGCCAGTGATTTAGCCAACTATCAGCCAGACTGGGTTGGCACCATCTCCACTCGGGTGCAGGGCTATGACGTCCATGAGATACCCCCAAATGGCCAGGGGATTGGCGCCCTAATGGCGATGGGGATCTTAGAGAACCATAATCTATCAAAGTATCCAGTAGACGGTGTCGATAGCCAGCATTTGCAAATCGAGGCCATGAAATTAGCCTTTGCAGATATTTATCGCTATGTAGCGGATCCACGCTCGATGGAAGTCAGCTCCGAACAAATGCTTAATCCCAAATACCTTGCCAAGCGAGCAGGGGAAATTAATTTACAACGCGCCACCCAATTTACCTTTGGCATGCCCAATACGGGGGGTACTATCTATTTAAGTGCGGCTGATGAAAAGGGGCGCATGATCTCGTTTATTCAGAGTAATTACATGGGTTTTGGCTCTGGTGTAGTGGAACCGAATTGGGGAATTAGTTTTCAGAATCGGGGATATGGATTTTCATCAGACCCTCAATCACCCAATGTGGTGGCAGGCAATAAGCGACCATTTCATACGATCATTCCGGCATTCTTAACTAAAGAAGTGAATGGCAAAACCGTTCCCCAAATGAGTTTTGGAGTGATGGGAGGTGATATGCAACCGCAAGGGCATTTACAAACCCTCTTGCGCATGTTGGTCTATCAACAGCAGCCCCAAGCTGCGTGTGATGCACCGCGTTGGAAGATCAATCGAGATTTCAGTCTCGATGTCGAGGCCAATATGGATCCTCAAACGGTTAAGGGCCTCATCGAACGGGGGCATGTTCTGAAAAAGGTGGATGATCCCTATATGGATTTTGGTTCTGGCCAATTTATCTGGCGCCTATCTGATCAAATTGACGATGGCTATGTTGCAGCAAGCGATAGTCGCCGAGATGGGCTTGCTGCTGCGTATTAAGCATCACTGGCATGGAAGACCGTTAAAATAACGAGCTTTGCCAGCACGGCATCATTATTTAGAAAGTTCTTGTGTTAAACGCGTCTAATATCACCATGCAGTTTGGGGCAAAACCCCTGTTTGAAAACATCTCAGTCAAGTTTGGTGGCGGCAATCGCTACGGCTTAATTGGCGCCAATGGTTGTGGCAAATCAACCTTTATGAAAATCCTTGGCGGAGAGTTGGAGCCATCGGCTGGCAATGTCAGCCTTGAACCCAATATTCGTTTAGGAAAGTTGCGTCAAGATCAATTTGCGTACGAAGATATTCGGGTGCTCGATGTAGTGATGATGGGCCATGCCGAAATGTGGCAAGCGGCGGCAGAGCGCGATGCGATTTATGCCAACCCCGATGCCACTGACGAAGAATATATGCGTGCGGCTGAGCTCGAAGCCAAGTATGCCGAGTTTGGTGGCTATACCGCTGAAGCACGTGCTGGCGAGTTGCTGCTTGGGATTGGCATTCCACTAGAGCAACACAATGGCCCGATGAGCAATATTGCACCGGGCTGGAAATTGCGTGTCTTGCTTGCTCAGGCATTATTCTCGGATCCAGATGTGTTGCTGCTTGATGAGCCAACCAATAACTTAGATATTCATTCGATTCATTGGCTCGAAGAAATTCTGAATCAACGCAATAGCACCATGATCATCATCTCGCATGATCGCCACTTCCTAAATGAAGTGTGCACGCATATGGCCGATATGGATTACGGTACGCTGAAGGTCTATCCTGGCAACTACGATTCCTATATGTTGGCATCCACCCAGGCACGGGCCCAGCAAATGGCGGCTAATGCCAAGGCCAAAGAGAAGATGGCTGAACTTCAGGCATTCGTGAGTCGCTTCTCGGCCAATGCCTCAAAGGCTAGACAGGCGACCTCACGCCAGCGCCAACTCGAGAAGATTGAGCTGATTGATATTAAGCCCTCATCGCGCCAGAACCCATTTATACGGTTTGAAACTGAGAAGAAGTTACACAATATGGCAGTGGAGTGTAATGCGCTCACCAAACAGTTTGATCGGGTGATCTTTAAGAACTTCAAGATTGCGATTCGTCCGGGTGAGAAGATCGCGATTATTGGTCAGAATGGCGCAGGGAAGACCACCTTACTGAAAACCATTCTGAGTAAACGCTTTGATGGCATTGCTGCTGATACTGGGGATGTGAAGTGGGCTGAGAATGCCAATGTGGGTGTCATGCCGCAAGATACTAGCGAATGCTTTCCTAAAGATGAGAACCTCATTGAGTGGATGACCCAATGGCGCAAACCAGGTGATGACGATCAGGTCGTGCGCGGGATTCTGGGGCGCCTCTTATTCTCAGGCGATGAGATCAGTAAATCGGTGAAGGTGGTTTCGGGTGGCGAGAAGGGGCGCATGATTTGGGGTAAGTTGATGCTTCAAAAGCATAACGTGCTCGCAATGGATGAGCCAACCAATCATATGGATATGGAGTCAATTGAGAGTTTACAAATCGCCCTTGAGAAATTCGATGGCACTCTGATTTTTGTCTCCCATGACCGCGAGTTTGTTTCAGCCTTAGCAAATAGGATTCTGGAGATCAAACCTGATGGCACGATTAATGACTACTCCGGCACCTATGAGGAGTATTTGCGAAGCCAGGAACTTGCGGGTTAAGATTTTTGCTCGCGGGTAAAGCGCATGGCAGTACCTTCTGCCTGAATACGAACCCAGACCGATTGCTTCTCTTCGGGGCTCATGAAGACCCAGTTGCTGACTTCTAGGGCGGTGCGACCACAACCCTTGCAGATCTCGTCAAAGAGGGTGGAGCAGATCCCAATGCATGGGGAATCAGAATCGCTATCGCCGATTCCCAAAGAATTAGCACCGTTATTGATTGAGCTCATGCCTTACTTTAATGCATCAAGTTCAATCCTGCCGAGGCTGCTTGAATTAGAGTCTTGGCGCAAGGGGCTATGTTCAGCTAATTCATCAAGATATAGGCCAATCCCTTGACGTTCACGCTCCAGAAATCGTGCCACTGCAGCAGCAAAGCGTGGATCACTCAGATGGTGGTATGAGAAGACGCTGGTTGGCATAAACCCTCGCGCCATCTTATGCTCACCTTGCGCACCACCTTCCAGGGTTTGGATTCCCTCGCGGATGCAATACTCAATTGCTTGATAGAAGGCGGTATCAAAATGCAGACAGGGATGTTGCTCCACGCACCCCCAATACCGCCCATAGGCTTTACTTTGTTCACGATCAACGACCAATAGAGCGCTGGCAATTGCGCAGCCTTCACGCTTGGCCACGATCAAATGAAGATTACGGGGCATCTGCTGCGCCCACTCCTGAAAAAAGAGTTGATTTAGATAGGGAGTGGAGTAGTGGTTCTGATAGGTATTGCGATAACAGCGATAGAAGAACAGCACATCCTCCTCGGTGACTAACTCTCCGGGAAGGTGTTCAAAGGTAATCCCTGCACTTTGTACCTGCTTACGTTCACGCTTGATATTCTTGCGACGCTTCATGGTGAGGGTAGATAAAAAGGACTCAAAATCATGATAGCCATGGTTATGCCAATGAAACTGCACCGACTCCCGCTTTAAGAATCCCGCCTCACTAAGAAGCTTTGCCTCCTCTTCGACAGGAAAAAGAAGGTGGGCAGATGATAGATTTAGCTCGCCAACCAATTGTTTTAAACCGGTAATTAGGGCTTCTTGATGCTCAGTTGATCGGGCTAATAATCTCGAAGAGGTAACCGGAGTAAATGGGATGGCGCTCAGTGCTTTTGGAAAGTAGGGAAGCCCTGCTTGGGTATAGGCCTCTGCCCAGGACCAATCAAAGACATATTCTCCATAGGAGTGAGTTTTGAGATAGAGAGGCAATACGCCAAGAAGCGCGTCACTATCAGCTTCATAGAGCGCCAGATGCGATGGCTGCCATCCCGTTTCTGCAATCACGCAACCGGTTTTCTCTAAAAGACTCAGAAATGAATACTGCATGAAGGGGCCGGCAGTGGGCGGGAGGATTGAATCCCATGCCTGCTGTGGGACATCCGAAATTTGATTTAGAACCCGAACCTCATACTTAGCTTGCATATAAATCAGCCAAGTGCATCCAATCAGCGTTGAATCAGTTCGATCTTGTATCCATCGGGGTCGGTGATGAAGGCAATTAAGGTTTTGCCACCCTGAACTGGGCCGGCAGGACGAGTAATCGTGCCTCCAGCAGCAGCAATATCCTCACATGCCTTGTAAACATCGGGGAAAGCAATTGCGATATGACCGTATGCGCTACCGTGGTCATACGTACTCACGCCGTAGTTGTAGGTGAGCTCAATTTCTGCCTGCCCATCCTCATTACCACGCCCAAATCCCACAAAGGCTAGGGAGTACTTTTGCTCCTCGCGATTGGTCGTGCGCAATAAGTTCATACCTAATACCCGGGTGTAGAAATCAACCGAGCGGGCAATGTCGCCCACGCGCAGCATGGTGTGCAAAATCATCTTACTCAATCCGGGCTCTCTCGCGAATCTTCTTCATCATTTCAGAGAACTTAGCCTTTTGCCAGGCCTGATCTTGCATCAGCATTGTCTTTAACTGTTCCTTGATTTCAGCCATTGGGGGTATCTTCACATCACGTACGTCTTCGAGCTGAATAATATGCCAGCCAAATTGGGACTTCACTGGCTTATCGGTCATCTGACCTTTTTGTAAAGAGGTCATTGCCTTAGAAAACTCAGGAACGAGTGCCTTATCGCTTACCCAACCAAGCTCTCCACCCTCAGGAGCAGAGCCGGGATCTTTGGAGTTAGCCTTGGCCAGATCGCCAAACTTTGCACCGGCCTTGATCTTGGCAATAAGAGCTTTGGCATCCGCTTCTTTTTCTACCAAGATGTGTCGTACTTTGTATTCTTTGCCGCCAAATTGACTCTTAATGGAATCATATGCCGTTTTGTAATCTTCTTCGGTAATGCCGCCTTTATCAATGTAATCATCAAACAGGGCTGCTACTAATACTCCCAAACGAGCCTGCTCAATTTGATCTTTGACATCGTCCTTTTGACTCACGCCGCGCTTATCCGATTCTTGAATAATCAGTTCACGGGTAATGAGAAGTTCACGGCCTTGCTCACGAATTTTTGGATCGCTTGCAGATTGCCCTGAATTTTTAATGAGGCGATCAAGCTGCGCCTTGGGAATGGGCTTGCCGTTCACAATCGCTGCATTTTGAGCCATTACAGCGGTACTCATGAAGCCGATAGAGCAGACGAAGATGATTTTTTTGGTCAGACGCATATAGAGAATAAAGAGGCTAAAAGAGGAATTATGACTCATTTGGTGCAAGTGCATGGATGGCCAGTGCGTGGATCTCGTGCGGCATGAACCCTTTCAATGCACCATATACTAAGCGGTGACGTGCCACGCTGTTAAGACCCGTAAATGCCTGCGCAGTAATCCTGATCCGAAAGTGACCTGCGCCCCCAGCAGCACCCGCATGACCAGCATGCAAATGACTCTCGTCTTCAATGACTAGATGAGATGGCTGGAGTTGCTTTTGCAAACTAGACTGAAATGCGGCAATACGCTCTTGATTGGTCATCATGCTTCGTCCGTCTCCATATGACGACTTAACCACAGTCCTTGGGCAATGATGAAGAGAATAAGCAAACCAATGCCACCAAAGAGTTTGAAGTTCACCCACACATCCTCAGAAAAGGTATAGGCCACATAAAGGTTCAGAACACCCATGAAGAAGAAAAATGCCGCCCAGGCATGATTGAGCTTAATCCAGACTGAGCGTGGACTACCGGGTTTCAAGGTCACTTGCTTTCCCATGAGGCTCTCAATCCAATTTTTCTTAAAGAACTGGGCGCTAAAGAAGAGCACTGCTGCAAATAACCAATATAAGACGGTGGGCTTCCACTGGATAAAGGTTTTATCTTTTAAGAGTATGGTGAGACCACCAAAGACAACAATGAGCACTAAGCTCGCCCACTGCATGCCCTCAATTTTTTGCCGACGCAGATAAAGCCACACGATTTGGGCAATAGTTGCAATGATCGCCACGATGGTTGCTACATAGATATCGGCAAGCTTGAATGCAGCAAAAAAGAGAATGACCGGGAATAGGTCAAAGAGAAATTTTTTCATGAGGATTGCTTGAGGGTGGCGTTTTGACTTGGCTCAAAGCGCAATGACGCAGAATTAATGCAATAGCGCAGTCCAGTAGGCTCTGGACCGTCTTCAAAGACGTGTCCAAGATGGGCATCGCAGTTTGAGCAACGGACCTCGGTTCGGATCATGCCATGCGTCAAATCACGATGTTCGCTAATAACCTGAGGATTGGCGGGGCTGTGATAACTTGGCCAACCGCATCCGGCATCAAATTTGGTGCTTGATACAAATAATGGCGTGCCACAGCAGACACAACGGTAGAGACCATTTTCCCAATGATCCCAGTACCGACCTGAGAAGGGTGGTTCGGTTGCCGCTTGGCGCGTTACCCGATACTCAATCTCCGATAGCTCTTGACGGTATTGCTCATCACTTTTAGTCATAGATTGGATTGTAAAGAAGGATTAAGAGGAGCAGCTAAGGACAACATCCTCGAGCTCTTTGGGGGGAGGGGTAGCGTAAGCTTCATGCTCTGGCTGTTCTGCAAACGGATTTTCAAGGATCTGGAGGAGTTTTTGGACTTCCGAAAAATCATCCTGCTGGGCGAGTTCGATGGCGCGCTGTGCCATGTAATTACGCAAAATAAATTTCGGATTAGTATTGAGAATAGCACTCTGTCGATCAATATCAGACAGCCGTTCAAGTTTTAGTCGATCCAAGTAAGATTGCATCCATTGATCGAACCCTTGGCGGTCAATGAAGTGATCGCGCAATGGATTGGTTTGATCATCGGCTTGCGATTGAACCTGAGCAAAAAGACGGAATGTGTTTGTGAAATCCGCTCGATTCTGATGCATTAATTCCAGCAAGTTCTCAATTAATGCGAAATCATTGGCGTGCTCATTCATTAAACCCAGCTTTGCACGAAAGCACCGTAACCAAGCCTCACGGTATTGATTCGGAAATTGCTCGAGGGCGGTTTGTAATTTCTGCTGAGCCTCTTCGGTTGAATACCTCTTCTCCAATAAAGGCAATATGCCGCCTGCCAAACACGCCATATTCCAATGCATGATTTGTGGTTGGCGATGATAGGCATACCTTCCTTGCGAATCACTGTGGTTGCAGATGTGATCCATTTGAAAGCGATCCATCATTCCAAAGGGGCCGTAATCGATCGTAAGTCCCAAAACGCTGATGTTGTCACTATTGAGAACCCCATGGCAAAAGCCCAAGGATTGCCAATGTGCCACAAGCTCAGCAGTGCGACGACTAATCGCTGAGAATAATGAAAGATAAGGATCATCACCATCTCTGCACTCTTGGTAATGGCTATCGAGAAGATACTCGGCCAATTGCTGGAGATGCTCGGTTTGGCGCGCAGCCGCATAGTGCTCAAAATGACCTACGCGCAGAAAGCTGGGGGCTAAGCGCGTACAGACCGCTGCAGTTTCAAGGGTCTCACGCATGACTGGTTTTTTGGATCCCGTCACCGCTAAAGCTCGACTAGTTGGTACGCCAAGAGCATGCATGGCCTCACTAGCCAAAAACTCACGGATGGATGAACGCAATACGGCTCGGCCGTCCCCCATGCGCGAATAGCGGGTGATGCCCGAACCTTTTAATTGAATCTCATAAGGACCAATATCGCCCAAAAGGATAGCGCGACCATCGCCCAGTTGCCCAGCCCAGATACCAAATTGGTGACCGCTGTACGCTGTGGCGATTGGGTTAGAAAAAGCATGTTCTTTGGTAGCTAATGTATTACCACTTAAGACATCCAACCAAAGTGGGTCGGCAGGAAGACCAGATTCATTAAGGGCAATACCGAGCTCTTGTCCGAGTAAAGATGAGAATCCGACCCAATAGGGCTCTGGTAGGGGAGTGGGTGCAATTGATTGACAGGTATCGTCACCCTGTAAGGGAAAAGCCATTGCTACACCGAGTAATTAGCCCAAGCAGAGCCAATTAAATTTCCGGTAATTACATCGTGCGCAATCACGCCCTTGGCATCAAAGCGCCGCTCCACCATCTCATAGTTACCGTCGTTACGAACTCGCAATACTGTGCTTGAACGCGTGCCGTAATGTTCGGTCCGAATAAAAGCCGAGGAAAGCGCTTTCTCCCATTCCAAACTAACACCGGTGCTTGGAAGTTCACGTTCAGGTGCCTGATTGTCATCGGCTAATACATGGAGATAGGCATCGGCATTTTTTAAGCCGCCAGCATCCATGGCTAGAGTTTGAGCAAACGCAGCAATCCGGTGATTCACTTTGGGCCATGGAGTATCGAGCATGGCATTCGATAGCCCATAGACGCCTGGAGTTAGTGGCTGACTTGGAAATGTTTTGCGGGGGCGCACGGATTTACCCATCACCACGCGATTGCTCACCCAGTGCATTTGAGCATCGCTCGGATCACTCAGATCAGCCATCAATAGATTAAAACCGTTGTACTGATCAAAGCGCTTGCTGTGCTTCTCAATAAAGTGGCTGGGTTTATCTGGGTTCGTAAGATATAAAAAGGGTAGCTCACCTCGGGTTCTCGCATCAGGTTTTTTCTCACTGGGTGAGCGCACGTTCGTAAGTGCAGAAAAACGCCCCTGCCGATTGAGCCCTAACCAGGTGCCTGGACTACCAATCACATCAGCATGATCTCGACCGGCCAATACATCTGGATGCTCAGGCCACCAAGCAATGCCAGTGGTATTGCGCTCGTAGAACTCATCCCGATTGGCAGCTACCACCAATGGGTATTTTGGGTGCGATTTCCAGGCAAATAAAATGAGGCACATATCAATACTATGCCTGATTAAATCTCGATTAGGGAATAGGGTAGTTTTCCAAGCTCCAGACTGGGGCCGCTAGCGTCACCAAGATGAAGTTTGCCGCTTTGCGCAAGTTCTGATTTGCATTCAATTTGAAGATCCACCCAATCAGGGTTATTCGAATTAGGTGCTGAGAGCACGATCATTCCGGCCGGCTGACCTGGATCCTCTTCATGAAAAATCTCGGTCGCTGGCGGGCAGAACTCAGAAGGAATTTGTGCTTTAGCCAAATAGAGGCGACGCTTAATCGCCCCTCGATATTGGCTGCGAGCAACGACTTCTTGGCCTGGGTAGCACCCTTTCTTGAAATCGACCCCACCCACGGATTCCAGGTTCACCATTTGAGGAACAAATTGGTCCTGCGTAGCCGCCACAATTCGGGGAATGCCACTGGCTACTTCAGTTGTATTCCATTCACGTGAATTGAGTTGGGCGTCGACTGTCATTTGGGAGGCAAACACAATCCGCTTTATAGGATTTGTGTCACTGGGGGATTGCATCGCTAAGGCAATTGCATCGGCCGGAAGGCGAGGGAGAAGCCCCTCAATAGTCTCAAGAGAGCCATATACGAGCCAATCATCACTGACGTCACGAATCACGACCTTGGAACGCAAAACGAACATGCTCAGTCGTTTTGCAAATGCCGCAGCAAGATCGCGTGAGACAAATAAAGCATATTGCGTTACTGCTTGGGATGAATGCAAACTAATCCATGCAGAGGCGAGTAAGCGACCCTTTGCCGTGCAATATCCAGTCAATCGGGCGGCTGAACTTCCATGAGCAATTGCTCCGGTGGGGGTGGTGGTTAACCCGAGCACTGAATTCGTTAACTGACCTTGTAAAAATGAACTTGCATCAGATCCCTCAACCAGAATCAAGCCCCAGTCTGGTAAGCGGCAAATAGCAAGTGAGTTCATAGTGTTGCTTGATCGATGATGGTCATGTCAGTTCCTTAGCCTTTTATCATAGTGCTATGTGCAAAAACTTTCTAAATCATCGAATTCCTTATTTCTTGCCATGGCTCTAAGTAAACGGTTACTGGGCATTGGTCTTGTATCGCTCATGGGCATTATTTGCCTGTATTACCTTGCTTTATTCACATGGGGCGTGGTGCCACCCAAATCTGCTTTGTCCAGCCAGGCCAAGGTAGAAGATGCTGCCGTGCGGTTTAAGGTGTTACCGAAATCCGGGGTCTCAAAGATCGCAAGCCAGCTGCAAGACCAGGGAATTGAGGTGCCTGTTTTGGTCTTCCAAATTGGCGCCCGATCCCTTGGAGTCGCTTCATCATTAAAGCCCGGCACTTATGAGTTTCCGGCCAATGCAAGCTTGGGCAGCATACTGCTGCAAATGGCTCGGGGCGATCGAGTTCGGGAGGTTGTGAAGCTTATTCCTGGCATGACCATATGGCAGGTTCGGGCAGCAATTGATGCGCACCCAGCACTAACTCATCAAACGAATTCGCTCAGTGATGCAGAGCTCGCTAAGCTCTTAGGGCTAACACAGCCGAGTGCAGAAGGGTGGTTATTTCCAGACACCTATGTATTTGATCCCGATGATTTGGATTCGAGTATTTATCAACGTGCGTATGTGGGTATGCAAAAGCAATTAGCGAATGCATGGGATCTTTATCTGCAGGGCCAGCCGAATGATCGGGTCTTAAAGAGTCCGTATCAATTACTGATCCTCGCCTCGATTATTGAGAAGGAAACTGGCCAAGCGTCTGAGCGTGGATTAATTTCTGGGGTATTTCATAATCGGCTCAGAAAGGGCATGATGTTGCAAACTGATCCAACGGTCATCTATGGAATCGGCCCACGATTTGATGGCAATATCCGAAAAACCGATTTACGCCGCGATACTCCCTACAATACCTATATGCGCTATGGCTTACCTCCAACCCCAATTGCAATACCCTCTAAAGAATCGCTAATTGCCGCTGCGCAACCCGCCCCCACGAATGCACTGTATTTTGTTGCCAAGGGCAATGGCAGTAGTCATTTTTCCGCATCCTTGAAAGAACACGAGGCTGCGGTTGATCGCTATCAGCGCTTACCTGCGCAATCGTCAACCAAGTCGGTGAAGTAACTCCATGAATATCAATCGCCCCGGTTTTTTTATTAGCTTCGAGGGCATCGATGGTGCCGGGAAGAGTACGCACCTTGAAGCCTTTGCCAAGCATTTAGGGCACTGCTATCCCAATCATGAGGTTGTGCTCACCCGTGAGCCAGGCGGCACCCCTTTGGGTGAAAAACTCAGGCAGCTCTTATTGCAAGAGCCGATGCATATTGAGACTGAAGCCTTGCTCATGTTTGCTGCGAGGCGTGAGCACCTAGCTCAGGTCATCGAGCCCGCCTTACATGCTGGAAAGATTGTGATCTCCGACCGGTTTACCGATGCCAGCTTTGCGTACCAGGGTGGTGGAAGGGGCTTAAGTCTTGACACCTTGAACACGCTTGAGACTCTGGTGCAGGGTAGGGGAGTCGGATTGATACAGCCGGACCTCACGCTCTTATTTGATCTGCCTGGCGAGGTTGCGCAAGATCGCCGGTCCAAGGCCAGAACCCCCGATAAGTTTGAACGCTTGGACCTCCATTTTTTTGAGAACGTTCGCAATGAGTACTTGCGACGTGCTAAGGCCGATCCCGGCCGCTTTATGGTGATTGATGCACGGCAATCGCAAGAGCTGATCTGGAAGCAATTATCAGAAATTCAATTGAATTACTGATGCAAATTACTGATTTATATGAATAATTTCATGATAAGTTTTTTCTAAAATCCATGCCAATAGAAAATATTCATCATGAATCAGTGAAGCTATTGCCATGGTTTGATGCGCTTGGTAAAGCATTCAATTTGGAGGCAACCCCCCAGGCAATTTTGTTTCATGGGCAGCCGGGCATAGGTAAATTTGATTTTGCCCGCTGGCTTTCTAAGGCACTGCTGTGTGAGGCTGATTTGTTCTCAACAGGGCATAAGCCTTGCAATTCTTGCGAGGCATGCCGTTGGTTTGATACTGGAAATCATCCAGACTTTATTGCTTTACTACCGCAAAGCTTAAAAGGGCGCTTGGTCCAAGCTGAACTGGAAGGAAGCCCAAAAATCGACCCTGCGGCCTCTGAGAACCAAGACGATAGCGATGGAAAGAAAGAGAGTGCTTTCATCAAAATTGACGAGGTGAGAGGGGCGTTTGGGGGCATCAATATTGGTTCGCACCGGGGTGGCAAACGAATTATTTTAATTTATCCCTTAGAAAGTTTGCGAGAGGATGCATCCAACACCTTGCTCAAATCATTGGAGGAGCCCAATCCCGACACAATTTTTATTCTGGTGAGCGACCGCATTGATCGAGTGCTACCAACCATACGGTCACGTTGCCAACTGATTGCCTTACCAAAACCAAGTCGGGATGTGGCGCTTGATTGGTTGCAATCTGAGCTGAAATTATTGTTGACTGATACGGTTCGAACCGAGGAACTGGAAGCTACGATCGATGAGCATGCGGGTGCACCGCTAAGCGCAAAGGATCAGATTTTGGTAAGGCATCTCGGCGATGATAAGGATGGCATTGGTCTTGCCATCCATGCCACGAGAGTGTTGTTAGAGGCTTTAAGCAAAGGGCCTCAGATTGCTTACTTGGAATGCGCAGAGAAGGTTCAAAAAGCCCCGTATTCCGCTTTATTAATGTGTATGCAACGCTGGCTGTTTGATTTGCAATTATCTCGCCAGTTAGGGGACGTGCGCTACTACCGCCGGCACGCCCAACTCATCGGGCAACTAGCGTCCCAACTGCAATTGGCAAAAGCTCAGCGATTGTGGTCAACCCTAACGCTAGCTCGTCGTCACGAGAATCACCCCTTGTCCACACGGGTTCAAATGGAATCGATGCTCTTGCAATATCAACAGCTCTTTGCAGACTAAAATTAGCTGTTATGTTTATTGATTCGCACTGCCATCTCGACTTCCCAGAATACCAAGATCGCCTTCCCGAGGTTTTGGGGAATATGATGCGCGCCAATGTGAGTCATGCGCTTTGCATCTCCGTAGACATTCCAGATTTTCCCAAGGTGAAGCAACTCGCCCACACTTATCCAAATTTATTTGCTTCGGTTGGCGTTCACCCGGATTACGAGGAAACCCCGGAGCCAACGCTTGAGTTTTTAGTTGAGGAAGCCAAAGACGATAAAGTCATTGCGATTGGTGAGACCGGGCTTGATTACTACCGAATGGGTGATCGATCCTATGACTCAATGGAGTGGCAGCGCGAACGCTTTCGGACTCATATTCGCGCTGCCTTAGTAGCTAAAAAGCCTTTGATTATTCATACGCGTTCGGCCTCAGAAGATACCTTGCGAATCATGCGAGAGGAGGGCGCTGATGCGATTGGTGGTGTGATGCATTGCTTCACAGAGTCTTATGAAGTGGCCAAGGCAGCAATTGAACTTGGTTTTTATATCTCGTTTTCTGGAATCGTGACCTTCAAGAATGCCAAGGATCTTCAGGCAACCTGTAAGGCCTTGCCTTTAGACCGATTGCTCATTGAGACCGATTCACCCTATTTGGCTCCCGTACCGCACCGCGGCCAAACCAATGAACCTGCCTGGGTAGCGCATGTGGCGAGCTATATTGCTCAATTGCGTGGTGAATCAGTTGAGCGCATTGCCAAGCAAACTACAGATAATTTTTTTCAATGTTTTCAATTAAATAGAAGTTATTCATGATGCTACGTCGCAGTTTTATTGCTCTTACCGCCCTAAGCTTTATCTCAGGTTTTGCTATTGCCCAATCTCAAGAGCAGGCCGATCGAATGGCGCGCGCTGTCCAATTTGACGACCTTGCGCAAGTGAAAAGGCTCCTACAAGACGGCGTAAGCCCCAATTTGCTCGTTCGCGGCGGCAATCCGATCTCGGTTTACGCAGTGCGAGAGAACTCGCGTACCACCCTCGATTACCTTCTTACTCTTAAGAATTTGGATGTCGACCAACCGAACCTCTCGGGTGAAAACGTTCTAATGATGGCTTCGCTTTATGGGCTGCTACCTGAGGTTAAGACCCTGGTCGATAAGCGGGCCGCTACGATTAATAAATCGGGTTGGACGCCACTGCATTACGCCTGTACTAACGGTCATTTGCAAGTTGCGGAGTTTCTGTTGGATAAAGGTGCTCAAGTAAACGCCTTGTCTGATAGTGATACATCGCCACTGATGATGGCTGTGCGATCTGGAAATATTCAGCTAGTAAGACTATTGCTTGATCGTGGCGCCGATTTGCAAATCCGCAATCACCAAGGCTTTAGTGCCATTGATGTTGCAGACTTATTCAATCAAGAGGAGATTTCGAGAGGCCTGCGTTCGCGCTGGGAAAAGCTCTATAAAACCAAATATGAAGGGGGTCCAAAGCCAGTAGCCGTGGAATCCCAGCCTAAGGGCTAAATATCATATTTGCGTATAATCATTATTATGTCAAATAACATATAACATTCAATGGCGATGTCATCCCTTCCAAACTTCTTTACTCTGGCGCGGCAAGTTGGTGAAAGCTTCCCAGACCAGCTAACCGTAGTCTTTATGACCGCGATCGGTATGCTAGTTGCTCATGCACTACTGATTCTATTAATTGGCAAGATTTACCAAGTGCTGATTGATTGGGCGGATAAGCGCAATATCTTTTGGCTGTCGATCCCGTTTTATATGATTGCTGTTGGCCTGGTGTTAATGACCCATTTGGTCGATATTGTGGTGTGGTCCTACGCACTAATTGCACTGAAGATTTTTGAGGTCGATACCAACGCCTTTTACTTTGCTGGCGAGATGTACACCACGGTTGGGTATGGAAGCTTTCCATTACCGGATAACTGGAAAATTCTACCGATCGTTGTTGCCTTTAGCGGAATATTTGCTGCCTCGATGTCTGGGGCGGTCCTCTTTAATATGATTGGTCAGATTATCCGCAAGAAAACAGTCAAATAAGTTTTACTTGGGCAAATCTGCAATTGGGTCGACTTGCTTTAGAAATAGTTCAAAGGTTCGACCCTTTTCATTTTCCAGGCGCACCCTACCCGGTATCCAGCCAAAATCTTTCACTAACCATATGTCATTTCTGCGCTTGTGGTCCATCTCCTTGACAGGTAAGCGCTTGTAGTGCCGCAGGACCGTGGGTCCTAGAGTCGATACTGCATCCGATAATTCTTCACCTTGGCTTTGAAAGCGCCAGGTCTCCACTGTATCCAAATTAGCAATTGGAACTTCTCGCACGGTACCTTTTTCATCAATCTGATCATTGCCCGCTAGTAGTGATGCAAGCTGCATCATGAGACTGAAACGATCTTGGGTGCCAGGTGGAATATCTTTTAATTGATCTGGCTTTTGAGAGAAGAATAACTTCCCTCCCCCCTTATCATCGCGATCAAATCGGGTAAATCGTGCTGGCCGGCTCCCAAGGTGCTCCACATAAAAATCAGGGGCCAATCCGTAGGCATCAATCTTTCCTCGGGATTCAAAGATAAATGGCCCAACAAATGCATAGGGAATATTGATGAATAATCGATAGCCAAGTTTTGGATCAAATTGCCACTCGATTGAAGCCGTTTGCAAGTATTGGCCATCGAGATAGGCATCGTAGTAATAAATACCAGGATCGGGAACTCGAAAAGCCTGACCTTCTTGCTCCACTTGCCCTGCACCGTTCCCGCCATCGGACTCAATGATCGCGCCATCGCCCACTGCGTTTGAGCTTTGATCCCGCACGGTTGGCTCAGGTGCGGCCGGTTTACTTAACTGAACTTTTTTAACAGGCTCGACACGCAGCTCGGCGACGGTCACATCTTCTAATGGAGCCGCCTTAGAGAATAAAAAACTGGGAAACCCAACAAATATGTAAAGATGGACCAATACCGATATGGTGATTGCAAACAGCACAATCGTACGCGGTTTGAGTAAGCGCAAACCATTCATAAAAAGACTCAACGAACGATTGCTACTGCAATCAATTAGACCCAAAATGGGTCTTGCAAGATGCGGCTATCCTTCGGCAGATTGGCAGCCAGAAAATCCATCTGATCTGCCAAAATATTTCTGCCCTTCAAAATCATATCTTCGTACAAACTAGGCGTATAAGGGGCGTAGAGAAGGCTCATCCCCGCTCTCTCGGGCGTACGATTACCTTTGCGTTGATTGCAAGGACGGCATGAGACAACTAGGTTCATCCAGGTGTAGCTACCGCCTTTACTGTTGGGAACAATATGCTCTGCTTCAGCATCGTGCTCTGAGATTCGGCAGCCACAATAGGCGCATAGGCCGCGGTCACGTCGATAGAGCTTGCGTTTCGTGATGGCTGGAACCACATCAAACAAATTTATTTTTGCAGAGCCCTTAACAGCAATGATGGAGTGCAGCTCAATGATCGATTGTTGGCCGGTTAAACGAGAGATGCCACCACGCATGATGGCGACAGGTTCACCCAGCGTCCATGAAACGCTGTCATCCGCATAATGTCGGGTTGCATCCTCAGCATCTATCCAGCACTGGGGGATACCGCCCGCATCCAACTTCAAAATGCTGAGCACCACTCCTCCTCTCTGTCATGGTCTTAGCGCCATGGCACGCCTGATAACTCTTAATATAGTCTAAGTTTCCTATAAAAAGATGACGTTTTTCAAGCCCCCAGAGGATTTATGAGTAATTGCTGGAAAGAGCTTGGTTTCTACTCAAATCGTTTACAAACCCATTCTTTACGACCCCACTCCCCAGGACGCTCTGCGAATACCAACCAAACGATCCATTCCGATAGTTTTTTCATGACACTCTCCTTGTTTTGAGAGATCATTGTGGTTCATTAAAGGCTCATAAAATGAGCTTTACGGTAACTATCCAAGAATATCTTCAAATCATTGATTTCAATCATGAATTTATAAAACAAATGGTGCTGTAATACCTGTGAATTCACTGAAATGTCGCTACAATTCAGAGATAACTATAAGTCGCTGCATGTTCAAATTCCTATCCTCCCAACCAGTTCACGATCCGATTCATTCGCAAAACCCGGCGACTGAGGTAAAAACCACGACCTGCTATATGTGCGCTTGCCGCTGTGGCATCCGAGCGCATTTGCGGGATGGCGAACTGGTCTATATTGATGGCAATCCAAATCATCCGCTGAATCAGGGGGTCATTTGTGCCAAGGGTGCATCGGGCATCATGAAGCAGAAGTCCCCTGCGCGGATCACGAAGCCACTCTTACGTAAGCCAGGTTCAGAGCGCGGCCAATCGGAGTTTGAAGAAATCTCTTGGGAACGAGCCTTTAGTATTTTGGAAGATCGTTTACGAGGTATCCGAGAAACCGATCCCAAAAAATTTGCACTATTTACTGGACGCGATCAAATGCAAGCTCTTACAGGCTTATTTGCTCGTCAATTTGGCACTCCTAACTACGCAGCCCACGGAGGTTTTTGTTCGGTCAATATGGCCGCGGGCATGATTTACACCATTGGCGGTAGCTTTTGGGAGTTTGGCGGTCCTGATTTAGAGCGGGCCAAATTATTTGTGATGATTGGCACTGCGGAGGATCATCATAGCAATCCAATGAAGATTGCGTTGTCGAAGTTCAAGCGCAATGGTGGGCGATTCATTTCAATTAATCCCGTACGAACTGGTTATTCAGCGATCGCCGATGAATGGATTCCAATTAAACCGGGTACTGATGGCGCGCTATTCATGGCTTTGATGCATGAGTTAATTGCATCCAATCAAGTCGATCATCCATTCTTAAAGCGGTATACCAACTCATCGCAGTTGGTTTGTCTTGATGCGGGTCCTGAAGAAGGATTATTTTTATTTGATCCTGAGTCGGATCCAATTAATACCGACATTCCTCATAACAAATACATTTGGGACATCAAAAGCAATGCTGCAAAAGCCTGTTTTGCAAATGATGTCGACCCTGCCCTATCAGGCGAGTATGTCATGGGTCCCGGCCCCCATCAGGGCAAGCGGGTTGCGCCTGCATTTGAATTATTGCGTCGTCAAGTTAAGACTTGCACGCCCGAGTGGGCCGAGAAAATTACCTCGATTCCAGCGGCACGCATTCGCTTACTGGCCAAGGAAATGGCGCACACCGCATTTAAGCAATCATTTGAATTACCAATTGCTTGGACCGATTCCTTTGGTCAGCAGCATACATCGGTGACCGGACGGCCTGTGGCATTTCATGCGATGCGTGGCTTATCTGCACACTCCAACGGCTTTCAAACCACGCGTGCCTTAGCTGTATTAATGACTCTACTCGGCACCATTGATCGTCCAGGTGGGTTTCGTCATAAAGCCCCCTACCCTCGCCAGATTCCTCCGAACATCAAACCGCCCTCTTCTGAAAACGATATTCAAGCCAATACCCCATTAGCAAAAGCACCGCTTGGTTGGCCAACTCGCCCAGAAGATCTGGCACTTGATCAGGATGGTAAGCCTTTACGTATTGACAAGGCTTATACCTGGGAGCACCCTTTAGCCGCTCATGGATTGATGCATAACGTTATTACTAATGCTGTCAAAGGCGATCCCTATTCGATTGATACCTTAATGATTTTCATGGCCAATATGTCATGGAACTCCACGATGAACACCATGGAAGTTAGACAGCATCTCAATGCTAAAGATGAAAATGGACAGTTCAAGATTCCATTTCTTGTGATTTGTGATGCATTTCAATCGGAGATGGTGGCCTTTGCTGATCTCGTGCTTCCTGACACGACCTATCTTGAGCGCCACGATGCAATGAGTATGTTGGATCGCCCTATCTCTGAATTTGACGGGCCATGCGATTCAGTACGTATCCCAGTTTTGCCGCCGACCGGACAATGCAAACCTTTTCAAGATGTCTTAATTGAGCTTGCCTCCCGCTTAAAGTTCCCTGCGTTCACAACCGCGGATGGACAAAGAAAGTTCAAGGATTATCCCGACTTCATTACCAACTTCCAGACGGCACCCGATTCAGGTATTGGGTTCTTAATGGGTTGGCGCGGCAAGGATGGTGATAAAAGTATTCGTGGTGAACCGAATCCCAACCAATGGGAGCGGTACCAAGAAAATAATTGTGTTTTTCACTACAGCATGCCCCCCGAACATCAATACATGCGTAACTGGAACCAAGGCTATTTAGACTTTGCCAAAGCCAACGCCTTACGCCAAAAGAACGATCCGATTATTTTGGCGGTGTATTCAGATATCGTTCAACAGTTTCGACTGGCTGCCAAAGGCCAACGCCCCGGTCGCGTACCGCCGGATCACCTCAAAGAACGGATCATCCAATTTTTTGATCCGCTGCCCTTTTGGTATCCACCTTTGGAGGATGCGGTTACTAATTTAGACGAGTACTCCATCAACGCCATTACGCAACGGCCGATGGCGATGTATCACTCGTGGGACTCACAAAATGCCTGGTTACGACAAATCCACAGTCATAACTTCCTGTTTATTAATGCAGCTACGGCCATTGATCATGGTATTGAGGACGGCGCTTGGATTTGGGTGGAATCCCAATGGGGCAAAGTACGCTGCATGGCCCGTCATACCCAGGCTGTTGAAATGGGGACTGTTTGGACTTGGAATGCCATTGGTAAAGCAGAATCCGCATGGCATCTTGATCCTAATGCGGATGAGTCTAAGAAGGGCTTCCTGCTTAATCATTTAATTACCGAAGAGCTGCCCATGGGCACACGCGAGGGCAGCTTCCGTGTCAGCAATTCAGATCCGATTACTGGTCAAGCGGGATGGTACGATGTGCGCGTCAAGATATCCCCTGCTGGATCAAGTGAAAATTTAGACACTTGGCCAGCGGCACAAGCCAAAGAAGTTCCTGGCATGCTCAAACTATCATCGTACGAAATTAAGAAGCCGAATGAGTAAACAGTTAGCACTCGTAATTGATTTAAATGTGTGCGTGGGCTGCCATGCATGCGTTACCTCATGCAAAGAATGGAATACGCAGGGATCAGCTGGCCCGATGACCGATCAAGATCCTTACGGCGCTCATCCCAGCGGCACCTTTTTTAATCGGGTCCAAACGTATGAGGCTGGTGTATTTCCAAAAATGGAGACCGTGCATTTCCCGAAATCCTGTTTACATTGTGAGGATCCACCATGCGTGCCCGTTTGCCCAACCGGAGCTAGCTATAAGCGCAAAGAAGATGGCATTGTGCTGGTTGATTATGACAAGTGCATCGGTTGTAAGTATTGTGCTTGGGCTTGCCCGTATGGAGCTCGTGAGCTCGACGAGGACCGGCAGGTGATGACCAAATGCACCTTATGTGTCGATCGCATCTATAGCGAGACCCTACCAGAGTCAGAGCGTAAGCCAGCTTGCGTTTTAGCCTGTCCAACCAGCGCTCGGATCTTTGGTGATGTACATGATCCAGAGTCAGATGCCAGTAAGGTGATTGCCCAACGAGGCGGATACGGTTTAATGCCTGAATGGCAGACCCAACCAGCAAATCACTACTTGCCCCGTTCGATTACTGAAACCATTGCGGCTGTAAAGGCAGAAAACTAATGCATCCCGCTTTCTCACTCATCTTCTTTACCGGTATGGCCGGTATGGCTCAGGGTATGGTGATGAGTCTTCTCGTTTTGCATCTAGCAGGTGATCCATTACCCAGTCACTTCATGAACTACCTGGCTTTTCCAATCGTGCTATTGCTATTGGCTGGTGGATTGCTCGCCTCATTTTTTCATCTGGGGCACCCAGAGCGTGCATGGCGCGCCATTTTGATGTGGAGAACTTCCTGGCTCTCGCGTGAGGTGTTAGTTTTGCCAAGTTTCATCGCCCTCACAGTTCTAGCCTATATTTACTCCTGGCAAATGGGTGCGATTCCCAATTGGCTGTGGTTGTTACTCGGTATTTTTGCAGTTCTTCTATGGGTGTGCACTGCCATGATTTACCAATGCATTCGGTTTATTCAAGAGTGGGCCCATCCGATGACCATGGTTAATTTCATTGCACTTGGGTTTGCTTCAGGATGGTTTTTGCTAATGACCCTATTTACCATTTGGTCAGCATGGCTCCCTGAACAAGCTATCGTCACCTCTCAAAACATTGCTGGTGTGACTGGTTTTACCGGATTCTTATTGTTGCTATCACTCACTCTGAAACTTTGGATCTGGAAACGAAATCGCAGCCTTAAGCCAAAATCAACCTTGCAGTCGGCGACCGGAATCCAGCAAGGCCCCGTTCGACAAATTTCAATGGGGATGATGGGTGGTAGTTTTAATACGCGTGAGTTCTTTCATCAGCAATCGAATTTCTTTGTTGCCAATGTTCGCAAGCTGGCATTTTTTGGGGCTTATCTGCTTCCTGTCACCCTACTGGTATTTGCGGCAAGTCAAGCTAGCTTAAATTTAATTATCGTAGCGTTTTTAGTGCATCTGCTTGGTCTAATTGCAGAGCGCTGGCTATTTTTTGCTGAATCCAACCACCCACAAAATCTGTATTACCAGCGTATTGCTTAAGTCCCTAGTTCGCTGAAGTACTCGTAATGCTGGGTATTTAGGGTTGAGACTCGCCACTCAATCGGCTCGTCTTGCATTCCAATCGCTAGACGACGAATCACAATTACGGGGTCACCAGCCTTTAAGTGAAGCCATTCAGCATCTTGTTTACTTGCTGCACCGGCTCGTAATCGCTCACTGGTTCGCGCAACCACTTGTCCATATTGGGCCTGATATAACTGATAAATACTGCCCTCACGATGCTGAAAAGCACTTCGAGTCAAGGTTGGAAATCGCTCTTTGCTAAGCGTAAGTCGATCGACAATGACGCATTGACCATCTAGTGAGAGGCGATTAATAATCCGCCATACTGGCGAACCCTCTTTTAGTTGAAGCTTTTTTGCTTCTTCGCTATTTGCGCTTGCACTTTGGAACGAGACTAATTCAACCGTTGGATATTTTTTGTGGTCAGCGTCATGCTTAATCACATGAAAGAAGTAATACAGCAAGCGCTGTTCGTCATGCTCGGCAATAAAGGTGCCCTTCCCTTGCCGTCGAATCACAATACCTTCTGAGACAAGCTCATCCACTGCTTTGCGGAGCGTGCCAATTGATACCTTCAGCTCTTTTGCCAACTCCTTTTCAGCAGGCAGGGCCTCGCCCATAAAGTAACGACCACGGACGATATCGCCCGTGATCTTCTGTTTCACTTCTTGATACGCAGTAATTGCTTTCATACCAATCCGGGCCAGTCAGACGTCTGAATGGCCCATGGGACAAATTAGGCCGATTCGTATAAGCGAGTGAGAACAAACTCGCGATGACCCAAAATCTCAGCAGCGGTTAGCTCGCCATTCGCGGTTCGCAAGAGGCAATCTAATAATTTCTCTCCGGCGGTATCCATGTTTTCCTCGCGGCGCAAGATTCCAGAAACATCGACGTCAATGTGCTCAGACATCGTACGCACTGTTTTTGGATTCGCGCATAGCTTAATCACTGGAAGAATGGGGTTACCAATCACATTGCCCTGTCCGGTTGGGAAAAAATGGGCTGCATACCCGGCGGCTGCACATAGGGTCACCATCTCAGCAGCCGCTGATGAGGAGTCCATAAAGTACAAACCTTTACCAGTCGGGGTTTCGGCTTTATCCAATACGCCATCAATCATGCACTTTTTACCAATCTTTTGAATATTGCCTAGTGCTTTCTCTTCAATCGTCGTTAAACCACCGGCAATATTTCCTTTGGTTGGTTGTGAGTCAGAAAGGTCACTGGTTTTGTGACGCTCAATCACGTCCTGATAACGATCAAAGACTTGCTTGAACTTCGCTTTGATTTCAGGGGTACGGCAACGCGCTTCTACTAGATGCTCACCGCCGGTTAACTCAGTGGTTTCACCAAACACCAAAGTAGAGCCAATGTCATAGAGCTTATCGAAGGCATTGCCAACGGTCGGATTGGCACCGCAACCTGAGGTGGTGTCGGATTCACCGCATTTGGTAGAGACCCAGAGCTCAGACAAGGGTGCAGAGACACGCTGTAACTTCGATGCGTGCTTCATCATCTTGTAGGCAGCTTTACTTGCAGCAGCAATGGTCGCTGTATCACCATTGCCTTCAATCCAGAATCCTTCAACAGGCTTACCTGATTTCTTGATCCCCTCAACTACGGTATTGGTCCACTGTGGCTCAATTCCAATCACCACAACTGCAGCCACATTGGGATTGCAGCCAGTGCCGATCAGGGTACGGAAATGGAGTTCCAGATCAGCACCAAACTGCAAACGCCCATAAGGATGTGGGATTGCCATGGTGCCTTTGATATTGTTTGCTACCGCCTCACAGGCTGCATTCGACAAATCATCAAGGGGCAAAATAATTACGTGATTACGAATACCCATCCGTCCATTTTCACGACGATATCCCATAAAGGTCGCTTTTTTCAAATCAATCATTTGTTCTTTCTCTCAATCAAAAAATTAGTTAATCAGTTGGCTAATCGATTACCAGCGCTTTGTCTTAACGTTTTGAACGTGCAAATGTTCACCCTTTTTAATTGGGGCGACTACTTTGCCAATGTCAATTCCGTACTTGATCACGGTATCACCGACCTTTAAATCTTTTAATGAGATCTTGTGACCAATCGGAATATCGCTCTCGGATTTGATGTTCAGAGTGGTATCGCCGTCCATCACCCAACCTGTTAGGTCATTACCAGCTTTCACGCCCTCCACTACTACGACACCCACCACATCTCCGGGTTCATGTACGACAAAGTGAATCATGCTTTCTCTCCTTTAAAGATTGACTTATTAACTATTCCAACGGCTTTGAATGCCATTCTGAATCTCTTGCAATACTGCTTCATTGACCATAACCCCAGACTTCATTGCCTTTTGGCGTACGGCAAAGCGACGCTGTCCAGGTAATCGCACACCCATATCACTTGCAAAGGTGTTTAGTAAGTCAAGCATACGATTACGGTAGACACCCTTACCTGGCAGACCAGGATCAATCGTGATGATGAGCTGACCTAATCGTGGCTTATTACCCTTCATTGAAAAGAAGCTATCAGCTTCATACGAGTACTGACTTCCCGACAAACCAACTGCAAGTAGTTCGATGATGAGTGCCAATAACGCACCTTTATCACCACCGAGCGGAACCATTAAACCCTTAAGACCTTCATTCGGATCGGTGGTGGGCTGGCCGTCAGCAGTTAGAGCCCAACCCAATGGAATTGACTCCCCTTTTTTGGATGCCACTAATAATTTGCCTCGCGCCACTGCAGAGAGTGACATATCAATGACCAAAGGATCCTTGCCCTGAACTGGAAAGGCAGCAGCCAGTGGATTGGTTCCGAAGACCGCTTTGGTGCCGCCAGCCATCGGCATTGCCGCAGGGGTGTTACCGAGCAAAATCGAGATGTATCCAGCTCTAGCTGCGGCTTCTGTATAGTGACCCGCGACACCAAAATGATGGGTGTTCTTAATTGCCACCAAGCCAACGCCATGGCGATGTGCAAGATTGACTGAAAGATCTGTTGCGTACTTCAGCGCAGGAAATGCAAGACCATCTTGACCGTCAACTAATGCTGCCGCAGATTTATAGGGATGCGTCTTAATGACTGCTTGAGTATTAATTCGCTGATGTTTAGCATGCCCCGAATACTGTGCAACCCGTGCTAGGCCATGAGAGGCTAATCCATCAATCTCTGCTAAGGCTAAAAATAAGGCGGTATCTGCTGCTGCCTCATGTTTAACTCCAGCGGCACACAAGCCCTGATAAGCAAGTTGTACTAGCTCCTGAAATGAATGACTCACGTATTCTTCTCCAAAAATAGATTCACTTCTCGGGCAATCATGGTGCTCACACGATCATTGCTTTCTTCGGTGACGCCTGCTACATGTGGCGTAAGAATTAAATTCGGCACGCCAATAAAATGACTAAGGTCCTTTGCTGGCTCAAGCGCAAACACATCTAGCGCTGCTCCACCGAGCTTGCCGGATTTCAAAGACTGTGCGAGCGCAAGCTCATCTACAATGCCGCCACGAGCTGTATTAATTAGATAAGCGCCTTCTTGAATCTGGTTGAGCAAATCCTGATTGAATAGACCCTTAGTCTCAGGGAGTAATGGCAGATGCAGACTAACAATTTGGCTATTTGCAAGTACTTCCGATAGCGAGCGCATTACGACATCCCCACCCTTTATGGCAATAGAGGATTGTTTAATGAAAGGATCGTAGGCAATGCAGCGCATTCCCAGCGCGAGTGCTTTTTCAGCAACGACACGACCAATACTCCCAAATCCGACGATGCCAATTGTTTTACCAGCAATTTCGTGGCATTTGGAGTAAGTCGGTCTGGGCCATTTTCCTGCGAGAGTTTCTAACGTGGCCTCGCGATACGAGCGCATGAGTGCCATCGCAGTACCAAGCACATACTCGGCTACCGACTCAGCATTCGCACCGGTTGCCGGAATCACCCGAACCCCTCGCTCAGCACAGGCATGTAAATCAATATTCTCTAGACCAACGCCCAAGCGACCAACCACCTTCAATTGCTTGGCCCCATCGACCAAGTCCTTGGATACTTTGCTTAGATTTCGGACAATCCAGGCATCGGCGCTGACCAAGGAATCAGCCATTTGCTTTGGGTCTTGATAGGCATCTGGCTGATAAATAACTGTATGCCGAGCCTTAAGGGTTTCTAGGGCTTGACTCGTAATGAATTCCGAGATGAAAATATTAGACATATCCATATCATATAGATGACTTAGATCTCTTGCAAGAGGCGGCCGATCGAATATGTGATTAAATGGATCAGAAGATAGATAACCAAGGAGATCAGTATGTATAAAACCGTACTTAGTCGTATGAAGTTTGCCTTGGGTCTTGTGGCGGCCAGTTCGATCGCGTTCACAAGCCCTTCGATTCAGGCGCAAAGCTGGCCTGATAAGCCTGTAAAGCTTGTGATTCCCTTTGCTGCTGGTGGTACCACCGATATTTTGGGTCGTTTGTTGGCCCAGCAATTAAGCACCGAGTGGAAACAAAACGTGATTGTGGAGAACAAAGGCGGTGCGGGAGGCAATATCGCTGCGGATTTAGTAGCTAAGTCCCCTGCCGATGGATACACCATCATGCTGGCTTCAGGCAGTATGTTGACCGTAAATCCCTACCTTTATAAGAAGTTGCCAATCGATTACGACAAGGATTTCAAGGTTATAACCAATGTCGCAAGCGGCCCAATGCTTCTATCGGTGAACCCAAAGGTGCCTGTGAAGAACGTTAAGGAATTAATTGCATTGGCGAAAACCAAGAACCTCAACTTTGGTTCTGCAGGTATTGGTAGCCAAGTGCATATGGCGGGTGAAAACTTTACCTATGCTGCTGGCATCAATGCCACCCATGTTCCTTACAAGGGTGAATCTGCAGCATTAAACGACTTGGTTGCTGGTCAAATTGATTTTATGGTGGGTAACTTAACTGCTGCGACTGGCTTTGCAAAATCGGGGCAGATTCGTCCTCTAGGCGTTACCAGTGCGAAACGCGTTCCACAATTACCAGACGTACCTACCATTGCAGAAACAATTCCTGGTTTTGAAAACACGGGTTGGTTTGGTTTAGTGGTTCCTTCTGGCACACCCAACGCGATTGTCGACAAAATTTATCGATCAACTCTAGAAGCCTTTAAGAACCCTGAGTTCAAGGCACGCGTTGAAGGTGCTGGCTTAACCCCGGTTCTTAATACACCACAAGAATTCGCAGCTCAGATTAAAAAAGAAGGTGCAAACTGGGAAAAGATTGTGAAGGCTCGCAATTTAAGTCAATAACAATAAAACCCTTCATATCTCTTAAGCCCAGTTGATCTGGGCTTTTTTTATGCCTCCACCAAAATAGTTTCGCCTGGTTTGACCATGCTAAATATCACAGGTTTTTTATCGATCGTTAATTGATCGCCAACCATTTGCACAGTCGTATAGTAGGAAGTCTCCAGGTCGCCTTCTTCAGGGTAGTCCTCACGATAATGCGCCCCCCGAGAGTTCTCGCGAGCGATGGCAGCCCCTACAACTGTTTTGCTAACTAGCAATAGATTACGTAAATTCATCCAATCCTGCCATGTAAGATTAAATGCAGGGTTGGTATCACCCACACCCATGGTTTGCAACATTTGATCTAAGCGATCTAAGCGTTCCCGGGCCGCTTCTAAATCCTTGCGATTACGTAAGATACCCACCTGATCCCACATGCAATCAGCCAACTCATCGCGAATGAACTCAATATCCCCTTGGGCTTGTATTAGTGGTTTGCGATGTATCGCAATACTTTGTTCGATCATTACGGGATCAAATTCCAAGAACTCTCGATCGGATACATAGCGCGCCATCGTATCGCCGGCAATCCCACCAAATACTGTGGAGTTTGCAACACCATTGCCGCCCAATCGGTTCGCACCATGAACGCCACCGGTATCTTCACCAGCAGCAAATAGGCCAGGCAGATCCGTACTAGTGTCCGCGTGGAACACCACTCCACCCATCATGTAATGGGCGGTGGGAACAACTTCAACCAATCCTCCTGCCAAATCAAATCCCGAGTCGGCACAACGCTCGACCATTCCTTTGAACAGTTTACGAACATTGTCGGGCCCCAGATGATGCATCTGAATATAAACCCCACCATTTGGGCTAACCCGCCCAGCGCGCATTTCGGAGTAAATCGAGCGCGAGACAATATCACGTGTGGCGCGCTCATTGCGTGGGTCGTAGTTACCCATAAAGCGCTCTTGATTACCGTTTAGTAGGTAACCACCCGCTCCTCGCAAGCCCTCCTCCAAAACCGTTCCGGTCATACGCGTATCGGGGCCAGCCAACATTCCAGTTGGATGAAACTGCACCATTTCCATATCGCGCAGCGTCAATCCTGCTCGAAGGGCCATGGCCAATCCATCACAGCTTTTATCACCCGATGGGGTATGGTATTTATACATCGTGGGGCCGCCACCGGTTCCCAATAAGACTGCCTTTGCACGCACCATCACAAATTGACCAGTGCGCATATTGAGCATTAATACTCCAGCAATTGCTTTACCGTCGGTGCTTTTAATTAATTCGATCGCACGATGTTCCTCTAAGCGATGAATTCCACGAGCCCAAACTTGCTCTGCTAGGCGATTAATGATTTCAATTCCAGTGAGATCGCCCTTATGAACCGTACGATCGAAGGTTTGTCCAGCAAATGCTTTTTGATGAATCGTGCCATCAGGGTTGCGATCAAAGAAACAGCCCAATTCATTCTCGAGCTCATGAATTCGTTCAACCGATTTAGTCACCAAGGTCCAAGCGAGCTCTTGATCAGATAGCCATTTGCCACCCTCGATGGTGTCCATAAAGTGGCGTTCAACCGAATCACCCTCGGCCAGCGCAACGTTATAGCCGCCTTGAACCATGCGAGTGCAACCGCATTTGCCCAAAAGACCTTTTACTGCAATCGTAATATGCAAATTTGGGTTGGCTTGATGCGCATGCAAAGCTGCAAAGAGACCTGCCCCGCCGGAGCCTAGGACCAAGATATCAGTTTGAATGGTTTCAATCGATGGCATACCAACCTTCTCTTTCTTTAGACAATGCCTAAGCTTTTAAGTACCGCTTCTTTGTTACTTGCAACATCGGATTTCACTTCTTGATAGATGCTGCCCCCGTGGCTGTCCATCGCCACTAACAAAGGACCAAATTGATTAATTTTGAACTTCCAGAGTGATTCAGGATTTAGGTCATCGAGATCCACGTCCTCAATTTGGTCAATCCAGGTAGTCTCAAGAGCCGCAGTACCACCAATAATGGCAAGATAGACGCCACCGAACTGCTCAAACGCTTTTGCGGATGATTCTCGTAAGCCACCTTTACCCACAATCATGCGAACCCCGTATTCCCGCATGAGAGGTTCTGTAAACCGCTCCATTCGATCCGATGTGGTTGTGCCAATGCAAATCGGCTCATAACCCGCTGGGAACTCAGAACTAATAGGCACTTTACGAACATTGGGTGCTGTATGAATCACAGCATGCCCCTGAAGATCAAATTTAGTTTTTCGTCCCCGATCAAATAAATGAATTTGCGTTGCATCGCGGATACCAAATAAGGTCTGTTGTAAGGTAACGGTGTCATTAATCCTCAACTTGCGGATATCACCCTCACTGACTGGTGTTGCTAGGTTGTAGTGCGCCATGATCTTCCTTAAAAGCCGTATTCAATACCGTGTGATCCAATCGATGCCCGCGCGCGTCGCGCCGAGTGGCATTGCATATTGACTGCAACAGGGTTCATGGTGATATGCGTAGCCGCCAATTCCACATGCACTGCAAACGCTGTACCATCACCACCAAGTCCCTGGGGACCAATTCCGAGTTGATTGACTGCGGTACTTAGCTCCTTCTCCAACTTGGCGCCTTCCGCATCACTGCAAATAGTGCCAAGCGGCCGAGTAGCAGCGCGCTTTGCAAGTGCCACGCATTGGTCGGATGTGCCGCCCACCCCAACACCAACAATGGTCGGTGGACAGGTCTTACCGCCAGCGTTGACAACGCTCTCAATGACAAATGCTTTAACTCCTAAGATTCCTTCAGCTGGAATGGCCATCTTCAGAAACGAATTATTCTCCGAGCCACTACCCTTGGGAATCATTTCAATCTCAATCACGCCGGGCTTATCCATAAAATCAATATGAATTGCTGGCATGTCAATACCAGTGGAGGTGTGATTATTTTTTCGGGTGATGGGGTGCACAACGGATGAGCGTAAGGGGTATTCCGTTGTGGCCCGCTCACAGCCCTTTCGAATCGCCTGCTTCAGCTGGACTCCATCAAATTGAACATCTCGACCAATCCAAACGTTATAGATTGGCAATCCCGTATCTTGACAAAGCAGATTATCTTCACGTTCTGCCACGGCAATATTCGTGACCATCGTCCCCAGCACCACTTGAGCGCGAGCATCGCGCTCTTTCTGTTTGAGATCGTTAATTCCCTCTTTAATATCGTCAGGTAATAATTTCAGGGCCCGGATGTAAAGCTCTTTACATGCATCTTCAACGTGTTGCAGGTTCAGTTCCATAAATGATTCGCCTTAGCGAGAAAGAATTAAAAACAAGGCTCCACTAATTAAGGAGCCAATTAAGGTCACCTGCACCCAGGCCTTACGAAGGCCTTTCCAGATTCCAAACTCGATCACCAATAAACGGGTGCCGCCAATTAGATGAAGGGCTAACAAAGTCACCAGTCCCCATTCACCAAACTTGACCATGGGATGGTCGGTAAACTGCAGATACCGTCCCAGTTCCGCTTCTCCGTACAGGGAGCGCGAGAGGAAAAAAAAGTGCAGTGGCAAAAAGCACGCTAGCAAGAGTCCAGAGACGCGATGCAGGTAATAGGCAAAGTAAGACCAATGCGCCTTGGTTCGAAAGTCGAGTCGACGCCCCGCCTTGCTCATGGCGCACCCCACACTACGCCAATAACAGCAGCCGTTCCCAAGATCAGGATGAATGCCGCAAGCAATATTGGGAGCGCTCTAATCAGAAATGCGCTTTGGATGTTCTCACGCAGAATATTCGCTAAGCCAATGGGCGCATGAACAAAGCAAGCCAGAACAAAGATCTCATAGAAAAGAGCAAAGGCAAGATTACCTCGCGTACGCGCCAAGATTTCTCCAGCAGTCAGGCCATCCTGTATTGCGTAGTAGATGATCACCAGATGAATTGCAACGCATAGTGTAAGTACCATGGCGCTGATCCGTTGGTAGTACCAAAGTTTGGCTTGAAGAATCGCGCCGCTAGTCATTACAGTTTGCCCCATTTGCTACCCCTAACTGCTGCACGACCAACCATCTTTTTCAATCCTGCAATACCAGCGGTTGGCTCAATCTGTTTAGGGCAGCGCTCTGAGCAGGTACCTTGCGTATGGCATGAATGACATCCTGCATCCCCAGCGACCGCACGCAAGCGATCCAGTTGCTGGGTATCGCGTTCATCGTTCACTAGGGTCCAGGCACGATTGAGGGCGGCTGGACCTAAATAACTATCACGTGCGGAGACCACCTCACACGAGGCGTAGCAAACCCCACAACCAATGCACTCAATACCAGCATTCGCCAATTGACGCTCCTCTGAATCTGGTTTGACTTGCGCAAAATCATCAAATCGGGTTTTATCACCTTTAAAGTAACCCACCGCCTTACTCATCTTGTCAAAGAACTCGCGCATATCGGTGGCCAGGTCTTTGATGATGGGTAGATTATCGAGAGGCGCAATCTCAAGCGTATTTTGATCTGCAATTTTGGCAACATGAGTTCGGCAGGTCCAACGTGCTTTACCGTTGACGGTCATCGCACAGGAGCCGCACATTCCTACACGACATGCAAAACGATAGCTTAGAGTTGGGTCAATTTTGCGTTGGATGTAGGTAACTACGTCCAATACTGTTTGATTGGCGGCACGTGGCACGTCGTACTCTACGAACTCACCGTCATCGGTGCCCCGCCAGACTTTTACTTTGAGGATGCTTGGATTCATGTAAACATTATAGGGATAGACAATAAAAAATAAATCGAATAGTATTTTAATTGAGATAAAAAAATTATTTACTATTGAATCAATGACCAGCATCCGGGTACTTAAAAATTTCATTGCCATCACGCGTCACAACAGCGTGGCTGCTGCGGCCCGTGAAATTGGCTTGACCCCCGCTGCTGCAGGACAACAGCTTGCACAGCTCGAGGCCGAATTGGGTGTGACGCTATTTGATCGCAATAAACGCTCACTAATCCTCAATAATCAAGGCCGCGCTCTGATTGAGCCCATCCAAGATATTCTCTCCCGCTATGAATCCCTCGGAAGTCAATTTCGGACGGGACTTTCTGGCTCTCTTACCGTGGGCGCTTTGGTCTCAAGCCTAATGGGTCAGTTTGGTAAAACATTGGACCATTTGAAAGATGAGTATCCAGGTCTGGAATTAAAAATTAGTACCGGCCTATCGAGCGATTTTTTGCAACAAGTGATTGATGGCATGCTCGATGCAGCCATCGTTACTGAATCCCCTTACGCATTACCCAAAAGTGTTCGCTGGACCTTGCTGTATGAAGAGCCCATGATCTTGATATACCCCAAAGGCAAGGACCCTGCCAATCTCCCCTTCATTCGGTTTGAACCCAAAACCTGGACTGGGGAGCTAGTCGATCGCTTTATTCGGGTCAATGGTTTAGAGATACGCAACAGCATGGTGGTTAACTCGGTTGAGGCCATTATTGAATTAGTTCGCCAAGGCTTCGGCTATGCCGTAGTACCAAAATTAGCCAATGTTGAGTGGGATAAAGACAAACGAATTGTGATTGCAAATCCGCCCCGTAAAACGATTTATCGTCGGGTGGGCCTACTTGAACGAAAAAATCATGCCCGCACCAAAATCACCAAAGCGATTGAAGAACAATTTAGAACTGGGATTAATTCTAGTTCTTAGTCGAGATAACTGGCAAAGTGAACTACACGATCTAAATACAGAGGATACTCTGTGATGCCATGATCGCTCCCCTCAATTACGACATGGTTCGCATTGGGGTAAAAGTCAACCATCTCATGCCAGTCGAGTAACTCATCGCCTGTTGCTGCAACCAGTAAATAGCGCTCGGGATGGGTGATCGCTTCGACTTGCTGGGCACGCAACTGTTCGACATACTCGGCGCGCCAATCAAAAGGCTCATCGCTGTCATAGGCAGTCAGTTGCCCAACATAAGGTGCCAACTCTCGAGCAGCTCGCACTGCTGGATTCAGTAACACAGCACGCGCATTAGGAAATTGCTCGGCTAAATGAGTTGCATAGAAGCCACCAAGCGATGAGCCAATAAAACTAATCCGTTTGGGATTTACTGTTTCAATTTTTGCCTTGATCATCGCGATCGCCTCTGCGGGTGATGGGGGCAATTGAGGGCAATACCAGTCAATGGATTTGCCTTTTTCAACGAGGGATGCAATTGCATCCCTGGTCAGTTGTGCTTTGGAGGAGTTCGGTGAGGACCGAAATCCGTGCAAATAGACAATTAGCAGATCAGGATGATCGGGCATAGTGTCTTAGTTTGCTTTTTGTCCAATCTCAAAGTTGGCTAAGGTCTCGAGCGCCTTTACCATGGCTGAATGGTCCCAGGCCTTGCCACCGTGAGCTGCGCAGGAGTTAAATAACTCTTGGGCAGTCGCCGTATTGGGTAATGAAACGCCGAGTGCTTTGGCACTGCTAAGCGCCAAGTTCAAATCCTTTTGATGCAACTCAATCCGAAAGCCTGGATTAAAGGTGCGATTGACCATGCGCTCACCATGCACTTCCAAAATTTTCGAGCTTGCAAAGCCGCCCATCAAGGCTTGACGAACCTTAGCTGGATCAGCACCTGCTTTAGCAGCAAATAAGAGAGCCTCACCAACCGCCTCAATATTGAGAGCCACAATGATTTGATTAGCCACTTTTGCGGTTTGCCCCGCTCCATTACCGCCCACTAGGTTAATGTTTTTACCCATGAGCTCAAAGAGCGGCTTGACTTGATTAAATACCGCTACGTCTCCTCCAACCATAATCGAGAGCGTGGCGTTTTGTGCGCCTACTTGACCACCCGATACCGGGGCGTCGACATAGTTACACCCAAGATCGTTGAGCTTTTTAGCAAACTCTTTGGTCGCAATCGGTGAGATGGAACTCATATCCACCACAATCTTGCCTTTACTAATTCCGGACGCGATACCGTTCTCCCCAAACAGAACTTTTTCAACATCGGGTGTATCAGGAACCATTGTGAAGATGATGTCGGCATGTTGAGCCACTTCGGCAGGGGTCTTACAGGCAATCCCGCCGGCCTTGATGAGTTCCTCGGGTACTTGGCTACGGGTTGCTAAATAGACCGAATGACCACCCTTAATCAAATGACCAGCCATTGGTGAACCCATAATGCCTAATCCAACAAAACCCAATTTCTTTGCACTCATAGCAATCCCTTTGAAGAAAAATAACGAACTAAATTGATTTTAGGAGATCGACTTCAACCAACCCAAGCCGGCTTCCGTGGTGGTGGCTGGCTTATATTCGCAGCCGATCCAACCTTGATATCCCAATTGATCAATGAACTTGAACAAATAGGCGTAGTTAATTTCACCAGTCCCGGGCTCATTACGACCAGGGTTGTCTGCTAACTGCAGATGCGCAATACGACTGAGGTACTTCTTCATGGAATTGGCTAACTCCCCTTCCATGCGTTGGGCATGATAGATGTCGTATTGCAAGAAAGCGTTATCGGCACCCACCTCATCCAAGATTGCAATTCCTTGGGCGGTGGTAGACAAGAAGAAACCAGGGATATCAAATGTATTGATAGGTTCAATCAGTAATTTGAGCTGATGTTTTTTCAGTTCAGCCGCTGCGTACCGCAAATTACTCACAAATGTTGCGTGCAAGGTCTTATGATCAACGCCGTCTGGAACTTTGCCGGCCAAGCAATTGAGCTGACCAACCCCGAGAGCCTTGGCATATTCAATCGCCTTAGCAACACCAGACTTAAACTCCTCGACTCGATCGGGCAGGCACGCAATGCCACGTTCACCCGCCTCCCAATTACCAGCAGGCAAATTATGCAACACCAGTTTGAGTTGATTACGATCTAACGCTGCTTTAATCTCGCTCGCTGCAAACGGATATGGAAAGAGGAACTCGACTGCCTGAAAACCACAAGCGGCTGCACGATCAAAGCGCTCCATAAAGGGCACTTCATTAAACAACATGGTTAGATTTGCAGCAAACTTTGGCATTCCAGTTCCTCTATGTGAGTTTAAAAAAGATTTATTCTAAAAGACCGGCCGTTACCAAACCTTCAGTACCGGCTGGGTGACGGCAATCAATGTCCTCAAACTCGTTGACATTATTGATCTCGGTACCCATGGCGATATTGGTGACCTTCTCCAAAATGATTTCAACAACTACGGGGACTCGATACTCTTTGGCCATCTTCTGGGCCTCAATCAAAGCCTCCTGAATCTTGCCTGGATGGGTAACGCGCAAGGTTTTACAACCTAAGCCTTCAACCACCTTACCGTGATCAACGCCATAGCCCTTCAGGTTGTCATCGTGTACGTTGATATTGTCAAACGCGAGCTGTACACAGTAATCCATATCGAAGCCACGCTGCGCCTGACGGATGAGGCCAAGGTAGCTGTTGTTCACGAGAACCATGACGAGTGGCAACTTAAACTGAGCACCAACGGCCAATTCCTCAATCAAGAACTGGAAGTCATAATCACCTGCAAGACCAACGACGGTGCGAGTTGGGTCAGCAGCCAACACACCAAGTGCAGCTGGCACAGTCCAACCTAAGGGGCCTGCTTGACCGCAATTAATCCATTGACGTGCGCCATAGACATGCAAGAACTGGCCGCCAGCGATTTGTGAAAGACCAATGGTTGATACATAAACCGTATCGCGTTTAAACGCTTGGTTCATCTCTTGATAAACACGCTGAGGCTTGATGGGCACATTATCAAAGTTTGTTTTGCGTAACATGAGGCGCTTACGCTCTTGGCAACGCGAGACCCAATCGCTGTAATTTTTGAGCTTGCCTTTCGCCTTCCACTCTTTGGCTACTTCAACGAAGAGTTCGAGGGCAGCCTTCGCATCAGACACAATGCCGTAGTCAGGATTAAATACGCGACCAATCTGAGTTGGTTCAATATCGACGTGTACAAACTTACGGCCTTTGGTGTAGACCTCTAACGAACCAGTATGGCGATTGGCCCAACGATTACCGATTCCTAATACAAAGTCGCTGGCCAACATCGTGGCATTGCCATAACGATGCGAGGTTTGTAAACCCACCATGCCAGCCATCAAGGGATGATCATCTGGAATTGCACCCCAACCCATTAATGTTGGGATCACAGGAACACCAGTAATCTCGGCAAACTCCACTAAAAGATCTGCGGCATCTGCATTAATGATTCCGCCGCCCGCCACGATCAATGGCTTCTCGGCTGACATCAACATCTCCATGGCCTTCTCAATTTGCTTCTTATTGGCAAATGGTTTGTAAACCGGCAATGGCTCGTAGGTATCGATATCAAACTCGATCTCGGCTAACTGCACATCGATGGGCAAATCAATCAGTACAGGGCCAGGACGTCCTGAGCGCATTACATGAAAGGCTTGCTGAAATACGCGAGGTACCAAACCAGGCTCGCGCACGGTTACGGCCATTTTGGTCACTGGCTTGGCAATACTCTCGATATCAACCGCCTGGAAATCTTCTTTATAGAGACGGGCACGTGGTGCTTGGCCTGTAATACAAAGGATTGGAATTGAATCTGCGCTTGCTGAATACAAGCCAGTAATCATGTCCGTTCCAGCGGGGCCGGAGGTACCGATACAAACACCGATATTGCCAGCCTTGGCACGGGTGTAGCCCTCAGCCATGTGAGATGCGCCCTCGACGTGACGTGCAAGAATATGGGTGATGGATTGACGCTCGCGTAATTGTGCGTACAGGGGATTAATCGCGGCACCAGGAACGCCAAACGCGGTGGTGATGCCCTCTTTTTCCATTACCAAAACAGCTGCCATTGCGGCTTTCATGAGTGCCATTGTTGCCTCCTTTTGAATAAGATGAATGAATCATCCTTAAATTGAGGTATTCTGAGAAGTGTGATACCTTAATATCATCTATTCTATTTTGGAATATATTAGTTTTAATTCATTTAAATCAATAATTTATGGATCGAATTCAAGGCATTTCCTTATTCATACGAGTGGTCGAAACGGGATCATTTAGCAAAGCGGCGAGCAGTTTGGGAATAACTCAACCCACCGCCACCAAGCATGTCGCCGCCCTTGAAAAGCGCCTGGGATCCCTTCTGCTCCATCGCAGTACCCGCGGGGTAACGCCCACCGAAATCGGCAAGATTTATTATGAGAAGTGCAAAACAATTATTCATGAAGTTGAGGATGCCGAGAATCTAGCCGGCCTCTTACAAACCGAAGTACAAGGCAAACTCAATATCAGTAGCTCGGTCGCCTTCGGTCGTCGTGTACTGACTCCGCTGGTCCTAGAGTTCATGAGGGATCATCCACAGTTACAGGTAAGCCTCAACTTAGATGACCGCTACATTAATTTGGTTGAGGAAGGTGTTGATCTAGCGATTCGGATGGGGCGTCTATCCGATTCCAGTTTGGGTGCACGCTTTTTGGGTCTCAATCCCTGGGTCCTAGTCGCTACCCCTGAATACCTCATGCAAGCTGGCACGCCCTCCATACCCAGTGATTTAAGTCGTCATACCGCACTGATCTACAGCTCCGTTCAAGGAGACCATCGTTGGCAATTTACTGGTCGTGACGGCTCCAACAAATCAATTCAGGTGCAAGGACCCCTCTACTCTAATAATCTCTCAGCACTTCTATCTGCAACCAGGCAACATCTCGGAATTGCGGCCCTTCCCTGGTATGTAGCCTATACCTCCGTTCAAAGCCGACACCTTAAGCCCTTGTTAGAAGATTGGACCATGCCCGCTCAAGAGATCCATGCGGTCTATAGCTCACCACGACTGCTAACGAGTAAAGTTAGTAAATTAATCGATTGGCTCGCAGGTCAATTTAAGGGAAACTGGTGGGCCAGAGAAATCGGGTCATAATCATTTGGTGTTCAATCAACTATTGCTGAAAATCATGAATTCATCGTTATACATCTCAAAAAATCTTGCAATCCTCGCTATAGGCATTGGCCTCTCTTCTACTGGCTTTGCCCAAAACAAGCCGGCAATGGTTGACCCCAATAAGGCTCCGATCGCGGCTGCTGGGATTGATGAGGTCTATCAATTAGTCGATGCAGTAGTAACAAAGGTCGATAGCAAAACGCGCACGGTTACCCTAAAAGATAAAGACGGCACAGTGACCAATTTTGTTGCAGGGCCTGAGATCAAGAACTTCCCCCAAATTAAAGTGGGCGATCGTCTTACCGTCACGCATGAGTTAGCAGTTGTAATTGAATTGGCTAAGGTCAACAACCAGGGTATTCGCAGCGAAGTACAAACCACCAGCCAAACCTCTGCTCCACTTGGCAGCAAGCCCGCTTCAGTCATTTCTAATACCACCACGATTATTGCCACCGTGATTGGTATTGATCGCCAGAAGATGACCATCTCGGTTAAGGGTCCCAAAGGTAAGCCCGATACCTACCGCATCAAGAATGCGGCCCTACTTAAGGATATTGCCGTCAACGACGAGGTCAAGATTGTTTTATACGATGCAATGGCTGCATCCTTTACGGCTCCTACTGCTGCTACCCAGAAAAAATAAGAACGTCTAATTAAAATAAAGCAATTATTAAGGAGCAATCATGGCAGAACGGCTTGGTGCGCATTCATTGGTGGATGCCTTTAAGGCACAGGGTGTGAATTCAATATTTACCCTTTCTGGTAATCACATCATGCCCATTTTTGATGCGGTGATTGATCACCCGATTAAATTAATTCATACGCGTCATGAAGCGGCAACCGTTCATATGGCTGATGCATATGCTCGCTTGAGTGGCAAAGTGGGTATTGCAATGGTCACAGGTGGGCCAGGCCATGCCAATGCGGTATCCGCTTTATATACCGCGGCAATGGCCGAAGCTCCGGTGGTGCTGTTATCTGGTCATGCCCCCCTCAACCAATTGGGCAAAGGCGCCTTCCAAGAAATGTCCCAAGCTGATATTGCCGCGCCTTTATGCAAAGCATCCTGGACCTGTGCGGGCCCCCAATATTTAGCAGCCGATTTTGAGTTAGCCTGTGCAATTGCTCAATCGGGTCGGCCGGGCCCCGTTCATTTGAGCCTGCCATCCGATGCGCTTGAGAATCCATTAACAGCTGCATCTGCAACACCGAGTCCTAGTGCGCCCAAACTTGCATCAAACCCTCCCTTAAGTTCGGAGAATGCACAGTTGATCGTAAAGCAGTTACGTGCTGCGCAAAAGCCGGTGGTTTTAGTGGGTCCGCGTGGTTGCTACCAATACGCTAAGGAACTTCACCAATTAAGCGAAGCGCTTGGCGTGCCAGTGATTGCCACAGAAAGTCCTCGTGGCGTAGGCGATCCCAGTTTAGGCGCCTTTGCTGAGGTGCTAGCACAAAGTGATTGTGTCTTATTGCTTGAGAAACGACTGGACTTCACGCTCAAGTTTGGTAACTCACCAACTTTCAAAGCCGATGCGCGCTTTATGCAAATTGACTCAGAGGCGGATGAACTGCAGCGCTCTCAGAATGCACTCGGCTCGCGGTTGGAGTTGGCAGTACAAGCTGATTTACTTCCATCTATTGAGACCTTATTGCAAACTGCTAAGAGTGATCAAGCTAAATCTCAAGATACTAGTTGGTTGCCATGGGTCAAGGAGGCAATCGCTTATCGCCCCAATACTTGGTCAACCGCTACATCTAAGACACCCAAGCATGCGCACCCAGGCAGAGCAATGCTTGCCTTACAAGCCATCCTCGACTCCCATCCAGATTCAGTACTAGTAGCAGATGGTGGTGAAATTGGCCAATGGGCACAGGCTTGCCTGCATGCACCCAACCGAGTGATTAATGGTGTTGCTGGTTCGATAGGTGCAGCACTGCCCTTTGCGACTGCAGCTGCGTACACCAAGCCAGGCGTGCCAGTTGTTGCTGTGATGGGAGATGGCACCTTTGGCTTTCATTCGTCCGAGCTCGATACTGCCGTTCGCTATCAACTGCCATTCATTGGGGTCGTGGGCAATGATGCCTGCTGGAATGCCGAATATCAGATTCAGATACGGGAATATGGTCAAGAACGGGCGAAGGGATGTGAGCTTTTACCTTCCCGCTATGATCAGGTTGCAGAGGCGTTTGGTGGTGCTGGAGAGTTAGTAACTGATGCGGTTGATGTCTTAGCTGCTGCGCAGCGCTTACAGGCCAAAGGCTTACCAGCGATCTTGAACATCTTGATCGAGGGCTTACCTGCCCCCAATCTCAAGCGCAGTTAGTTAGGGTCATCCCCTGTTACGTATCAGGCGTTTAACGACCATGCACCTGATGTATCGCCCGCGTTTTATTCAAGCAGTTGTTGGTATTTTGGTAGCAAGCTGCCTTTTGGTAGCGTGCGCCAATACTAGCCGTCCTGGGGTTGTAGGCGTGCAACGCTCGCAGTTCATGATGATCTCCGCAGCGCAAATTGATCGGATGTCGGCGATTAGTTTTGAACAACAGGCGAAGGCGGCGCAGAAGAAAAAAATCCTCATTACCAGTGGCCCAGAATATGAGCGCCTCAAGACCATCGCCAATCGACTGATTCCACAGACCGCGGTATTTCGGGACGATACCCGCAATTGGAACTGGGGTCTACAGTTGATTGATTCCCCCATTGTGAATGCCACCTGCGCACCTGGTGGTCGGATTACTTTTTATACCGGGATCATTAATAAACTTAACCTCAATGATGATGAAATTGCAGCCATCATGGGTCATGAGATTGCTCATGCCGTACGAGAACATGGACGGGAGCAAGTTTCCCAGGCATTAGCCCAAAACATTATTAGTAATGTTGCGCTTGCTGCTGCTGGGGCGGGCTCGGCACAATCGATTGATGCAGCCAATCAAATCATGCAATACGTGATGGTACTTCCTAACTCTCGCCAGAATGAGCGCGAAGCTGATGCGATTGGCTTAGAGCTTGCGGCGCGTGGTGGCTATGATCCTCGCGCTGCGATAACGCTGTGGCAAAAGATGAGTAAAGAAAGTCAGGGCAAGAACCCACCTGAGTTTTTATCGACCCACCCCTCCAATGAGAATCGTATTAAAGAGCTTTCTGCATTGATACCGAAGGTCATGCCCTTATACGAGGCGGCAAAGCGAGAGAATGTGACCAAATAAAAACGGCCCCAGATTTTGGGGCCGTAGTTTTTAAGATATTTTGTTTATTTCTTAAGGTTCAGTTGTGTTCCAAGTTTGCTATAGAGCTCAAATTGCTCTCGGGCAAATTTCTCGGTATCTTGGGGTGACCGAATCGCTGGGATTGCACCAACGGTATCGTTTCCACGTAACCAAGCTGGGTCTTTGGCGACTTCCTTCAAAACAGCTTGCCATTTGTTCACAACCTCAGCAGGTAATCCTGGGGGCCCATACAAACCACTCCATCCCATGACTTGCTCTAGGTTGCCGATGCCCATTTCTTTGGCAGTTGGCACATCTGGGAAGTCCTTTAGGCGATTAGGGGTTGATGTAACCAGTGCGCGCATGGCACCGCCCTTAATTTGACCAACCATAGTGGTGAGATTGTTGCAGATGAATTGCACTTGACCACCTAATAATGCGGTAGTTGCCTCGCCGCCTCCTTTATACGGGATCATCATGGCAGCAGTAGATGGCAATCCAAGCTGACTGAGCATGACTTCCACTGCTAAATGTTGTGTTGTTCCAGGGCCAGCAGTTGCGTAATTGAGCTTACCGGGATTAGCGCGGATCGCATCAATTAAATCTTTCATGGTCTTATAGGGTGCGTCATTTTTGACCACACACACCACTGGATTGAAATCCAACAAGGAAATCATTGTGAAATCATTCCACTTATAAGGCGCCTTACTATCGAGAGCTGGCACAATGGCTTGCGAACCACCGCGCGACACCAATAAGGTATATCCATCGGGTGGCGCAGCGCTCACCTTTTGTGAGCCGATTGTGCCAGAGGCACCAACCACGTTCTGTACCACGATGGGCTGCCCAATCAATTTGCTTGCAACAGCGGCTAAATTGCGGCCTGAGAAATCACTATCACCCCCAGCTGCGTATGGGGCAATTAAGGTAATGGGTTTATTGGGATAGTTTTGCGCGATTGCTGGGCTGATACCAAGCGCACTTGCAACTAATCCCGCAAGAATCGATTTGCCGATTAGGCGTTTACTAGACTTCAACATAGTAGGTCTCCTCCACAATGGGATGTTTTTATAGGCACAACAACCCATACTACAAGTCGATTTTTGGGAAACCAATCAGGGTTAAAACTAGGTTTTTACTCTTTTAGGAGCTAAATACTCAATTCCACTGAGAGTTTGGTGCCCGGCACAATAATGCCGCCCCGATCCCCAGGGGTCGTATTGCCCCAACGAGATGCAAAGTAATCGGGCAAAGGTCGTCCAGATGGCGGGGCAATCCAGAGTCTTAGCAAATGACGATGACGCTCAGGTTCAGGCCAGTTCTCAAAATCATTTCTGGAATGCAGAATTTGATGATTATGCAAAAGCTGAATATCGCCAGGTTCAAATGCCATCTGCAGAGCAAATCCGGGCTCTTGCAAGATTGCATCGATCAAGTCCATGACCTCCACTTGTTCTTTGGTGAGGCGTGGCGCATTGGGAAAGCGTCGTTGCGCCTCTTCAATGTAATGGCGTAGATAAACGCACGATAGTTCACCGTGATACCAGTTAAAGATGGGGATCTCAAACCAAGGGTCACGTCCTTCGGGAACTTCGCCACGGCGATCGGTGGGATACGGAGTAAACATCGCAGGAATGAGATCGGGGCGGCGCCTCACAAGTTCGTTGTAAACAGCCATTGAGCTGGCGATGAAGGACTCACCACCCTGCTTTGCCTTTTGTAGACACAAGAGGCCCACAATGTCCGCGGAGTCAGTGTGGTAGTCCAGCTTCTTGTTGGTTTGGTAAAAACGCGCACCCGCCTCCACTTTGGCGCCTTGATCGCGCACATGACCCAAGAGATGTCCTTTGCCATTGGAGCTGCGCAAACTCCCCATGTGACGACCGATCCCCATGTAAATGGTGGCGGCTTTCTCAATCGACCAGTTTGCAATTGGCAACCCTCGTAGCATCACAAAGCCACGGCCATGCAAGAGCTCTTGCAGCTGCCCCTGAATAAATGGCTCTAGATTGTGAAGAGGAAAACTCGCGGGTGTGATGTTCTCAAGAGCAAGTCCGGTGCTAGCAAAGTGCTCCGCAGCGCGCTCGAGTTCGGCGACTTGTTCGGGAGTCCAGTGCACGATCCAATCCGATTTTTGAGCAAGGTCGGCGCCTAGCCATGCGCACGGTCCATCAATCGATTTGGGGATACTACCCACGGCATTAACTGCTTGACTTGTTCTCATCGTACGCCCCCGTTCGGATCTTTGCTTGGTAATCACTTCCTTATGAACTGAAATTAGTCTATTACAAAAATAGCCCAAATTTAAGCAAAAATAGAGCAAATCAGATCAATTAGTTTGGATGTGAATACTCTTTATATCTAAATTGAGTAGATGACTCTACATGACTTCGGGCTAATACTAATTTAGCGCTTGGGGTCGTCTTGTTTGGATTTGCGCAAAATTGACTGCAATAGAGGTGCAGGTTTGGCGTTTGATTTTGACTTTGTTTGCTTGTTTTGCAAATCAGCCTTGCTGGCATTTTTCAGGCGCAGCGCGATCTGAAGACCTTGGCGTTTTGCTAAATCGGTTTTCTTGAGGGTCATGATGAAAAAACCCGCCTAGTTCACACTAGACGGGTCTTCAATACGATATAAATTACTTCTTGGGAGCAGTTACTTCAATCGCAATGATTTCGGTAACAGTTGCTTCAACTTGTGTACCCACTTTAACGCCCTTGAGTACTTTTGGATCCTTCACTTTTAGATCCAATGTACGGGTAGCACCACGCAGAGTGATAGTACCTTTCTTTTCATCTACAGCGGTTACGTCAGCAACTACAGTGACTTGACGCTCGATCGCAGCAGCAGGCTTATCACCCAACTTTGCACGCGCTGCCTTTTCGGTTTCAACACGCTCACGGATTTCAACTTTGCTTGGCTTTTTAATGTCAGCCACGAGGATCTCAACATGAGTGAGCGTAACAATATCGCCCACTTTTATTTGATTAAAGTTTCTGACCTCATCACCCAACACGGTTTTGTACTCATTACCATTTGGGCCAACAATCACCACTTCACGGGTTTTTGGATCTACTGATTTGAATTTGCCTTGGAACTGAACACCTTCAGCTACTTTTAAGACGCCTGGAGCAGTTTCAACAGCAACCACTGCCTGTGGTTTATTTTGGGCCATGACAGCGGATGTGCCCATCATTAATACGGCTGCGCTTACAAGTGCAATTTTCTTCATGAAATTCCTCTATGGTTAATTAACAAAAATACCTCAAACGAGAATATTGTTGTAATGATAGTGGTTTTCATGACCAGGAAATGAAAAAACCACCCGAAGGTGGCTTTTGGAAATTGGCGGAGCGGACGGGACTCGAACCCGCGACCCTCGGCGTGACAGGCCGATATTCTAACCAACTGAACTACCGCTCCAGATACTGCATCATGCGCGTCACTGCATGACTGGCGTCCCCAGGGGGATTCGAACCCCCGTACTCACCGTGAAAGGGTGATGTCCTAGGCCTCTAGACGATGGGGACCTTGGACTACTTGTTTTGTTGGTGGAGATAAGCGGGATCGAACCGCTGACCTCTTGCATGCCATGCAAGCGCTCTCCCAGCTGAGCTATACCCCCTTATATTGGTGCACTTTCAAAACAATCCAAGATTTTAGCCTATTTTTGAGAGACGCTCGACAACTTCGTCCTTACCCATCACCGCAATCACCGCATCAAGCGCTGGCGTTTGGGTGGTGGCAAATAGCGCATACCGGATTGGCATTGCCAAGGCGGGCATCTTGAGTTGAAACTGAGTGAGCGTCGCTTTCAGCTGAGTGGCGACCTCTTCCTTAGTTTTGGGATTTGATGCTATTAGTCGCTCTCTAAAATCAGTAATGGCTGGGATCACAGCATTTGGAATATTTTGTGAAATTTGCTCATTACTGAGATTGGGTCGGCCCTGATAGAGAAGCTTGGCACCTTCGACGATCTCTAACAAAGTGTTCGCACGATCTTTAAGTAAGTTAACCACGGACTCAAAATCAGGGCCTTGCGAGAGATCAATTCCCTGCTGATGGATAAACGGCATGCACAACTGCGCAAGTCGTTTTGCATCGCCCTGCTGAATATAGTGGTGATTGAGCCAGAGTAGTTTCTCGGGATTATGTTGTGCGGGTGAGCGACCCAAGTGCTCCAAATCAAACCATTTCACAAACTGCTCTTGCGTAAAGATTTCAGCGTCGCCGTGCGACCAGCCTAAGCGCGCGAGATAGTTTAGGACCGCTTCAGGTAGATAGCCCATTTTTTGATAGTCGCGCACACTCAGAGCACCATTGCGCTTACTCATCTTCTCGCCACTCTCATCCAAGACCGTTGGTAGGTGCGCGTAGACCGGCGGCGTACCACCAAGCGCTTTCATAATATTGATTTGCCGTGGGGTATTGTTCACATGATCATCGCCCCGAATCACATGGGTAATTTGCATGTCGAGATCATCCACTACCACACAGAAGTTATAGGTAGGAGTGCCATCGGGACGGGCGATGATGAGATCATCTAACTCATCGTTACTAATTTCAATCATCCCCTTAACGGCATCTTTCCAAATGACTGAGCCGCCAATTGGGTTTTTAAAACGAATTACGGGTAAAGCATCTTTGGGGGGTTCTGGCAATGTCTTCCCAGGTTCGGGACGCCAAAAGCCGTTGTAGCGAGGCTTCTCTTTATTAGCCATTTGCTGGTCACGCAAACGATTGAGCTCATCTTCGCTCATATAACAATAGTATGCCGAGCCATCCGCTAGCATTTGCTTGAGAACTTCACGATAGCGGTCCATGCGTTGCATTTGATAGATGGGACCCTCATCGGGATCTAAGCCCAGCCAATGCATTCCCTCCAAGATCACCTCAACGGCCTCGAGGGAGGAGCGTTCTTGATCGGTATCTTCAATCCGCAAGATGAAGTCCCCGCCCTTGCTTCTCGCAAAGGCCCAGGGGTACAAGGCACTACGCAGATTACCTAAATGAATAAAGCCGGTTGGGCTTGGGGCAAAACGAGTTCGAATACGCATGGGCAGTATTATCTCAGGTCAGAACTGCTTAGGATATTTTTAGGATGAATCAGCTTTTGGTCTTTGTGTGTGACGGCGCCCCCGTGCGGGGTGAATTTGTTTCGATTGGTAGTGCGTGGCAGAACATCTTGGCCCTGCGCAATGACCCACCGGCGGTGCAAAAGGTGATGGGCGAGTTTATTGCAGCAGCTACGCTCTTAACGGCTAGCATCAAGCTCGATGGCACTTTAATTATTCAAGCCCAGAGTAAGGGGCCAATTCAGCTCTTGGTAGTTGAATGCACATCCCAACTTGAGATTCGGGCGAGTGTCACCCTCAATCCCGATTTTGGTCAAATTCCTGACAATGCCACTCTCGCTGAATTACTTGATGCAGAGGGCTCAGGGCGCTTAGCCATCACCCTCGATCCGATCGATCGCAAGCCATCCCAAACACCCTATCAAGGAATCGTGGCATTAAAACGACCATCCTCCACCCACCCCGGTTTGGACGAGCCGATTGAAACAGTCGCAGAGGCCATCATGCAATATATGCAACGCTCCGAACAAATTGATACCCGTATCTGGCTCGCCTCAAGTTCAAAATCCTTGGGCGGTTTTTTATTGCAACGCATGCCCGATGCCGGTGGCGCCTCTCAATATGACCCCAAGATGATGGCCGAGGGTTGGGAGCGCATTCAGATGCTAGGAAGCACCATTACCAATGAAGAGCTCTTAGACGTTGCGCCTGAAACCTTATTGCGTCGCTTATTTCTTGAAGAATCTGAGCGCTTTGGTGTGCGCAGCTTTCCAATACGCCTCGTTCGGTTTGCCTGCCGTTGCTCGCGTGAGCGAGTCGCAGATGTCATTCGAATGTTGGGTCAAGAAGAGGTCGATAGCATATTGGGCGAACTCGGTGCCGTAGAGACTCGCTGCGACTTTTGTGGAATGCAATATCGTTTTGATGCCGTTGATTGCAAACAAGCCTTTGCAAGCACGACGCTCAGCGATGCTGTGCGACCGCCATCCAAGGGGCATTAATTATTGCTTGGGTGCGGGCACCTGGGTAGTATTTGGGCTCTGAGGCGCGCCGTCTTTTGGTACGATCTGCACAAAATATTCGCCCTCTTTGAGCATCCCATGCTCTGATCGGGCCCGTTCTTCAATTGCACGTGTGCCCTCTTTTAAATCCTTTACATCGCCAGCCAGTTTATTATTCCGAATTTCTAAGGCTTTATTTTTCTGGATTTGCGCATCGAGCTGACGCTCTAGCTCATAGGCCTTGAGCCATCCGCCCTGACCAAACCAGAGCGGATACTGAATCACGATCAGCAACCCCAACATCGAGTAGATAATCAGGCGCATTACGCAAGCAGGCTTACTTTAAATTGTGCAGGTTGTAGAACGCAGCCTTACCGGGATAGCTCGCCACATCACCCAGATCCTCTTCAATACGCAGGAGCTGGTTGTACTTCGCGATCCGATCAGAGCGAGACAGGGAACCGGTTTTAATTTGACCAGCATTGGTACCCACTGCAATATCCGCAATGGTGCTATCTTCGGTCTCACCAGAGCGATGAGAGATCACTGCAGTGTAATTGGCGCGTTTAGCCATCTCGATCGCCGCAAAGGTCTCAGTGAGTGTGCCAATTTGGTTGATCTTGATCAGAATCGAGTTCGCAATGCCTTTGTCGATCCCCTCTTTGAGAATGCGAGTGTTGGTGACAAATAGATCGTCCCCAACCAACTGGATAGTTTGACCAAGCTTTTGAGTTAAGGTCGCCCAGCCATCCCAATCACTCTCATGCATCCCGTCTTCAATTGATACGATCGGGAACTGATTGGCTAAATTGCCGAGGTAATCCGCAAACTCGGTGGAACTCAGTTGCAAACCCTCGCCTAATAAATGGTACTTGCCATCTTTATAGAACTCACTCGCCGCACAATCTAAGGCCAGCAACACATCATCACCGGCGTGATAGCCCGCTTTCTCAATCGCACTCAGAATGGTTTCTAGGCACTCTTGATTGCTCTTGAAGTTGGGCGCAAAGCCACCTTCATCACCCACCGAGGTTGGCATATTTTTATCGTGCAATATTTTTTTGAGGGCATGAAAGATCTCGGCACCACAGCGCAACGCCTCCCGAAAACTATCCACACCCACTGGCATGATCATGAACTCTTGAATATCCAAGCTATTGTTAGCGTGGGCACCGCCATTGACGATGTTCATCATCGGTACTGGCAATTGCATGGCGCCCGAGCCACCAAAATAGCGATAGAGTGGCAAGCCGGCCTCTTCTGCAGCGGCGCGTGCTACGGCCATCGATACCGCTAAGGTAGCGTTTGCGCCAAGACCGGCTTTATTGTGGGTGCCGTCAAGATCATTCAAGGTGCGATCCAGAAATGCTTGCTCACTCGCATCTAGACCTAATACCGTTTCAGCAATTTTGGTATTGATGTTCTCAACGGCTTTTAGTACGCCTTTGCCAAGATAACGAGAGGCATCACCATCACGCAACTCCATCGCCTCGCGCGAGCCAGTCGATGCACCCGATGGAACCGCAGCGCGGGCCATGACACCCGATTCCAACAGAACGTCGCACTCGACGGTGGGATTACCACGCGAGTCCAGGATCTCACGACCAATAATGTCAACAATTGCGCTCATGCTCTCTCCTAAATATCTGTTCGGTGATGAAGGTCGATGATTGACTAAGGGTCAACCCACAAATCGGTCTTCTAAATACATATTGGCTTGTTTCACAACACGATCCAACTGTTGCAGCGTTGCTAATAGCTCTTTTAAGTGATTGAGCGGCACTGCATTGGGGCCATCCGATAAAGCCTTAGCTGGATCCGGATGGGTTTCCATGAAGAGACCGCTGATGCCGACTGCTACCGCTGCGCGCGCTAGCACCGGCACAAACTCACGCTGCCCACCACTACTGCTGCCTTGACCACCGGGCAATTGCACAGAATGGGTTGCATCAAACACTACGGGGGCTTGCGTCGCGCGCATGATGGCGAGGCTACGCATATCCGAGACTAAGTTGTTATAGCCAAAGCTGGCACCACGTTCGCACACCATAAACTGATCGGGAAGGTTTTTCTCACGCGCAGCAGCCCGCGCTTTATCGACTACATTACCCATCTCATACGGGGATAAGAATTGCCCCTTCTTAATATTGACTGGTTTGCCACTTTGAGCAACAGCAGCAATGAAGTCTGTCTGGCGACAGAGAAACGCTGGGGTTTGCAAGACATCAACTACGGAGGCTACCGCTGCCACATCGCTGATTTCATGTACGTCGGTCAGGACTGGTACGCCAATTTGTTTCTTGACCTTTTCTAAGATTGCCAAGCCCTTTTCCATTCCCAGTCCCCGAAACGAGGATCCTGAGGAACGATTGGCTTTATCAAAGGAGGACTTGTAAATGAAGGGGATGTTGAGATCGGCACAAATTGCTTTGATCTGACCAGCCGTGTCAATGGAAAACTGCTCCGACTCAATCACGCATGGGCCCGCAATCAAGAAGAAAGGTTTGTTTAAACCAATCTCGAAGCCACACAAATGATTAAACATAAAGATCCAATTACGCAGCGACTGCTGTTTTAGCAGTTTGACGCGCGAGCGCTGCGCGGATGTACGCCAAGAACAAGGGGTGCCCGGCTCTTGGGGTTGAGGTGAACTCGGGGTGGAACTGCACACCGAAGAACCATGGATGCATCGATTTAGGCAACTCCATCATCTCCGGCAGATCTTCATTGGGGGTACGCGCAGAAATAATCATGCCGGCCCTCTCAAGCTTTGGAGCGTAGATATTATTCACCTCATAGCGATGGCGGTGACGCTCATTTACTTCAGCACCATAAATGCTATGAGCAAGTGTATTGGGCTTCACTGGGCATTTTTGTGAACCCAAGCGCATTGTTCCGCCCATATCGGAGTCGGCTGCACGTTTTTCAATCTTGCCCTCACGATCGAGCCACTCGGTAATGAGTGCCACAACTGGATTGGGGGTCTCTGGATCAAACTCGGTGCTGTTAGCCGCCTCAATCTTAGCAACATGCCTAGCAAACTCGATCACAGCAAGTTGCATTCCCAAACAGATACCTAAATATGGCACGTCGTTCTCACGCGCATACTGAATGGCTTTGATTTTTCCTTCAGTGCCGCGCTTACCAAATCCACCGGGTACCAAAATAGCATCGAGATCATAGAGGCACTCGAGATTGCCCTGCTCAAGGCGCTCGGAGTCAATGTAGCGAATATTAATTTTGGTGTGATTGTGAATGCCAGCATGGCGTAGTGCTTCAATCAATGATTTATACGATTCGGTGAGGTCCACATATTTACCCACCATACCAATCGTGACCTCATATTGAGGATGTTCAAGCTCGTACACCAAGGAATCCCACATCGAGAGATCGGCAGGTTTGGCTTGAATATTGAGCTCCTTGCATAAGAGCTCATCCATCCCCTGCTCATGCAGCATCTTCGGAATCTTATAAATCGTATCGACATCCCACACTGAGATCACTGCTTCTTCACGCACATTCGAGAACAAAGAGATCTTGGCGCGCTCGTCATCGGGGATCTCGCGATCGGCACGGCACAATAAGACCGTTGGCAAAATCCCGATCTCGCGCAGTTTTTGCACCGAGTGTTGGGTGGGTTTGGTCTTCAACTCACCCGCACTCTGAATCCAGGGCACTAGGGTGAGATGGACAAATGCGCAATCACCTTTAGGAAGTCGCAAGCTCATTTGGCGGGCTGCTTCCAAGAACGGGAGTGATTCAATATCGCCGACGGTACCGCCAATCTCGCAAATGGCAATATCGGCATGGCCATCATGACTGGCTTTAGCACCCTTCTCCACAAAGGCCTGAATCTCATTGGTAATGTGGGGAATCACTTGAACTGTCTTGCCGAGATACTCACCACGGCGCTCTTTGCGAATCACCGACTCATAAATTTGGCCGGTGGTGAAATTATTGCTCTTGCGCATCTTGGCGCTGACAAAACGCTCATAATGACCCAAATCGAGATCGGTCTCAGCCCCGTCTTCGGTCACGAATACTTCTCCGTGCTGAAACGGACTCATCGTTCCGGGATCAACGTTGATGTAAGGGTCTAATTTTAGGAGGGTGACTTTCAGGCCGCGTGATTCAAGAATCGCGGCAAGCGAGGCGGCTGCAATTCCTTTTCCGAGAGAAGAAACTACACCACCAGTGACAAAAACGTATTTGGTCATCGCTTAACGTCTATTGGTAATACGTAATTATAACGATAGCTGGAGCGGATTGAAAAAAAGAGACTTCGGACTTGCCCTAAGTAAAATTAGGAATGCGTTTATTGTTCGCCATCCTCATCACCCTTCTATCCCTGTTTTACTTCCTCCCAGTAGCGATTGCGTTTTACCGCAAACGCGCCAATACCGGGGCTATTTTTGCCCTGAACCTCTTTTTAGGTTGGTCCTTAATTGGCTGGGTGATTGCCCTGGTTTGGGCTCTGAAGGACGAAGAGATCCTGTAAATATCAGGCGGATTAGGGGTATTTTCACTAGATCCGCTGTCAGTAAAGTTTTACAATATAGCCTGTTCTTTTGGCCCACTTCTGATCAGGAATCTTATGTTAGACGCATACCAATCCCATGTAGCCGAACGTGCTGCGCAAGGCATCCCCGCCCTCCCATTAACCAAGGATCAAACCGCTGAATTGGTCAAAATGCTGCAAAACCCTCCCAAGGGTTTAGAGGCACAACTCCTTGATTTAATTACCTATCGTGTGCCTGCTGGGGTGGATGAAGCCGCTAAGGTGAAAGCTGAGTTTTTGGATGCAGTTGCTAAAGGTAAGCTGCAGTCCCCCGTGATTTCTCGTGTCAAAGCGACCGAACTCTTGGGCACCATGCTTGGGGGCTACAACATCAAGCCATTAGTTGAATTGCTTGAGGATAAGGAGTGCGGGGCTGCCGCGACCGAAGCCCTCAAGAAAACCTTACTCATGTTTGATTACTTTAATGACGTCAATGACTTAGCAGAGAAAGGTAATGCAAATGCTAAGGCTGTTATTCAGAGCTGGGCGAATGCCGAGTGGTTTACCAGCCGCCCCGCCGTCCCTGAGTCCATGACCCTCACGGTTTTCAAGGTAACTGGTGAGACCAATACTGATGACCTCTCCCCGGCCCCCGATGCTTGGAGCCGTCCAGATATTCCGCTCCATGCGACCGTCATGCTCAAGAACCCCCGTCCGGGTATTGAGCCTGATGAGGCTGGAGTGCGTGGCCCCATGAAACAAATTGAGGCTCTTAAACAAAAGGGTCATCAAATTGCCTATGTGGGCGATGTCGTAGGTACCGGATCGTCTCGTAAATCGGCTACCAACTCTGTGCTTTGGTGGACTGGCCAAGACATTCCCTTCGTTCCCAATAAACGTTTTGGCGGCGTTTGCTTAGGTGGCAAGATTGCACCGATCTTCTTTAACACCATGGAAGATGCGGGTGCCCTGCCAATTGAGCTCGATGTCAATCAAATGAATATGGGCGATGTCATTGAACTTCGCCCCTATGAAGGCAAAGTGCTCAAAGATGGCAAAGTGATTGCGGAGTTCACCCTGAAGTCACCGGTGATTCTCGATGAGGTCCGCGCCGGTGGTCGCATCCCTCTCATCATTGGTCGCGGCTTAACTGCCAAGGCGCGTGCCTCACTGGGCTTACCTGCATCGACCGAGTTCCGAGTACCGATTAGCCCACCTGATAACAAGAAGGGCTTTAGCTTGGCGCAGAAGATGGTCGGTCGTGCCTGTGGCTTGCCCGAAGGTCAAGGCGTTCGTCCAGGAACCTATTGCGAGCCCCATATGACCACCGTTGGTTCGCAAGATACAACTGGCCCCATGACCCGCGATGAACTCAAAGATCTCGCCTGCCTTGGATTCTCAGCAGACTTAGTGATGCAGTCGTTCTGCCACACCTCGGCCTATCCAAAGCCAGTGGATATTCGTACCCATCATGAACTGCCATCATTTATGACCAATCGCGGTGGCGTCTCACTGCGCCCAGGCGATGGCGTGATCCACAGTTGGTTAAACCGTTTGTTACTGCCCGATACCTGTGGCACGGGTGGTGATAGCCATACTCGTTTCCCGATTGGCATCTCCTTCCCCGCTGGCTCGGGTCTGGTCGCATTCGCGGCTGCCACCGGTGTCATGCCTCTGGATATGCCCGAGTCTGTCTTAGTTCGCTTTAAAGGTCAAATGCAACCTGGCATTACCTTGCGCGACTTAGTGAATGCCATTCCCCTCTTTGCGATTAAGCGCGGCTTACTCACCGTTGAGAAAAAAGGCAAGAAGAATGTGTTCTCGGGTCGCATCCTCGAGATTGAGGGCCTGCCTGATCTTAAGGTTGAGCAAGCCTTTGAACTTTCCGATGCATCGGCCGAGCGCTCAGCCGGTGGTTGCACTGTGCATCTCAACAAAGAGCCCATCATTGAGTACATGCGCTCCAACATTACGCTCATGAAGTGGATGATCGCGAATGGCTATGAAGATAAGCGTACGCTCGCGCGTCGCATTAAGGCGATGGAGAACTGGATTGCCAATCCACAATTGCTTAAGGCCGATGAGAATGCAGATTACGCCGAGATCATTGAGATCGATATGAACGAGATCAAGGAACCCATCTTAGCTTGCCCCAACGATCCCGATGATGTCAAATATCTCTCGGAGGTTCAAGGTGACAAGATCGATGAGGTATTTATTGGTTCGTGCATGACCAATATCGGTCACTTCCGTGCCGCCGGCAAGATCCTCGAAGGTAAAACGGATATTCCAACGCGCTTATGGATTGCGCCACCCACCAAGATGGATGCAATGATTCTTACCGAGGAAGGTTATTACGGCATTTTGGGTCGCACGGGTGCACGCATGGAGTCGCCAGGTTGCTCGCTCTGCATGGGTAATCAAGCGCAGATGCGCAAGGGTGCCTCAGCGGTTTCTACATCGACACGTAACTTCCCTAATCGCTTAGGAATTGATACACGGGTGTATTTAGCCTCTGCGGAGCTGGCTGCGGTTGCCGCCCTCTTGGGTCGCATACCCACCATGGCGGAGTACTTGGAACAGTTCCAAGCGGTCAATGCCAAAGCCAATGATGTGTATCGCTACATGAACTTTGACAAGATCAAAGACTTTAGTGAAGTTGCGGATACCGTCAGCGTTTAAGTCTTTCCTTAAACGATTAAGCCCAAGGTTTTAGCCTTGGGCTTTTTTGTTTCAGTTTTCACTCTTCGGTGATGATTTAAATCTCAATGTAAGGCGACTGGCTTCGCTTGCTTTCTGCGTTTATGCATGATCCAAGCGCTGTGGACTCTGGTAACGACCATGATTGGCCAGAGTAATGCGCATAGCAGGACCCAAAAGGTGCGGGTCTCAAATGGGCTGTCATCCGAGCCCTTTGCCTTATGAGGACCCTCACTAAATAAGTGACGGTGTTCATAGGTGATAAACCCAAAACACGCGCCAAAGAGGATGAAAAGGCTAATAAAAGTAGTGTCGGTCATCGCTAATACCCCACAAAGGTTGTGTAAAGCGAATATTACACCTAAACATGTAAAAGAAAAGTGTTATTTAAATAACCAGTCGCTCTTCTTGGTGGGCATTCACAGCCCGTAAGCCATTTGCCCAAGACTTGGTTGGCAATCCCGTCGTTTTCTCAATGATTTTGGCGCGCTGCACAATACGCTCCCAATCAATTTTGATCATTGGTCCTTTGAAAGCGATCGCGACGGCATTGCAATCGTGCGATTCCGGGAATATCAGCACCCTACCCTGAAAGGCTTTACACATATGATTGAGATTAATGTCAAAGCTTTTGTGTTGTGAGAACAGATTAACGGTCATCACCCCAACTGTCTTTAAGGTTCGGTAACAGCCTTGATAAAACTCGAGCGAACTTAAGACGGGACCTTTGGCATCCGCATCATATAAATCCACTTGCAAGACGTCGAACTGCTGCTGATGCCGTTTGTTATTCACAAAGGCTAAGGCATCCTCCTGTAGAACTCGTAGCTTCGTATGGTCGTCGGGTAAAGTAAACATCGTTCTCGCCGCCAGGATGACTGCGGGGTTTAGCTCGACAACCGTATTCACAATATCGGGACAATGCTCTAAGGTGAACTTCGCGAGTGAGCCAGTACCCAAGCCCAATTGCGCGACCTGCATCTTGGGCTTACTCTGCAAAAAGAGTAACCATGCCATCATTTGCTGCGAGTACTCGAGATAGATCTCATTTGGATCGCGAATGCGCATCGCGCCTTGGATCCATGGAGTACCAAGATGGAGATAACGAATTCCGCCCGACTCCGAGAATGTCACAGGGGGAAATTTAGTTTTGTTACTGACCACCTAGTTCACCCAAACACGGGCATTACGGAACATGCGTAACCAAGGGCTTGCGCCATCGGCGTTTTGGTTCCATTCTTTGGGATACCAACTCATTTGCACATTTCTGAACACGCGCTCGGGGTGGGGCATCATCACGGTAAAGCGACCGTCAGCAGTCGTTACGCTGGTGAGCCCATGGGGTGAGCCATTGGGATTAAAGGGATAGCGTTCAGTTGGATTACCGTAGTGATCAATAAAACGCATGGCTGCTAAGTGATTGGATTCAATCTGCTGATAATTACCTTGGTGTTTAAAGTTGGCATACCCTTCACCATGCGCTACTGCGATGGGTAAATGACTGCCTTTCATCCCTTGAAAGAATAGCGATGGTGAATCCAATACTTCCACCATCACCAAACGCGCTTCGTATTGCTCCGATTGATTACGCGTGAACTTCGGCCACGCATCCGCCCCCGGAATGAGTTTCGATAAATTACTCATCATCTGACAGCCATTGCAAACACCCAAGGCAAAGCTGTCCGAGCGATTGAAAAATGCCTTGAACTGATCACTGAGCATCTGGTTAAACAAAATGGTCTTTGCCCAACCCTCACCCGCTCCCAATACATCGCCGTAGCTAAATCCACCGCAGGCTACTAAGCCTTGAAAGTCCTTCAGATGGGCTCTGCCAGCCAGTAAATCGCTCATATGTACATCATGCGTGGCAAAGCCCGCGAGATCCATCGCATACGCCATCTCCAGATGCGAGTTCACGCCTTGCTCGCGCAAGATTGCGATCTTTGGACGACTTACTTGTTGGAGATATGGCGCACTGATATTTTTACTGGGATCAAACGTGAGTTTCGGGCTCATACCCGGGTCCTTGGCGTCATCTAAGGCATTTAACTCACTATCGACGCATTCGGGGTTATCGCGCAGGCGAGCAATTTGATAGCTGGTGTTTTGCCAAAGTTTTTGCAAGGTGATGCGGCTCTCTGTATAGATACATTTGGCATCCCGCCAGATCTCTAGGGTGTCGTTTTGATTGGCTTTGCCAATCACATGGCTATAGGCACTGATGCCCTGCTCACGCAAGATAGCAAATACCTGATCGCGCTGGGACCGTTCAATCTGAATGACCACTCCAAGCTCTTCATTAAAGAGTGCCCGTATGGTTTGCTCGTGGCGTCGACCACTCACTTGGCTAGCCCAGTTCTTCGCATCACCATAATCTTGTTCGGTCCGCGCATCAATGCAAAGTAGATCAACATTGATCGAAATACCGCGGTGAGTAGCAAAGGCCATCTCGGCAATACAGGCGAGGAGTCCTCCGTCCGAACGGTCGTGATAGGCCAAGACCATTTGTTTGGAACGCAGTTGTGTAATCGCGTTGGCAAATCCTTTGAGGACCTCAGGTCTGTCAACGGAGGGTGCCTCAGAATCGGTTTGATCAAACACTTGGGTAAGAATGCTACCTGCCATGCGATTTTGATTGCACCCTAGATCAATCAGAATCAGCTCGGTATCTGCGATCTCGGTGTTGAGCTGCGGTGTGAGTGTTTTACGAACATCTTGCACTGGGGCAAACGCTGAGATGATTAGTGAGACCGGTGCAATCACTTGTTTGGTTTGATTCTGATCCTGCCAGGTCGTGGCCATTGATAAAGAATCTTTCCCCACTGGGATCGAGATTCCTAAGGCCGGACAAAGTTCCATACCGACCGCCTCGACTGAGGCAAAGAGTTTGGCATCCTCGCCCGCTTGACCACAGGCAGCCATCCAGTTCGCTGAGAGCTTAATGTCTTCAATTCCTCGGACATCTGCTGCCAGAATATTCGTGATGGCTTCACCTACTGCCATCTTGGCTGCTGCTGGCGCATTAAAGAGAGCCACGGGGGTGCGCTCACCCATACTCATCGCTTCTCCACGATAGCCCTGATAGTCCATGGTGGTGACCGCGCAATCAGCCACCGGTACTTGCCATGGACCCACAAATGGGTCCCGCGAGTTCAAGCCACCCACGGTGCGATCCCCGATCGTGATTAAGAATGATTTACTAGCTACCGTTGGTTGTTGTAATACCGCCTCAATCGCAGTTTTTAGATCAATCTCATTGCAATTGATGGGTGCAAACTGCTCATGCGTACTTTCTACATCACGGTGCATTTTGGGAGGCTTACCTAGGAGCACCTCCATGGGCATATCAATTGGATATTGTTGATCTGGGTTGGCGCTTTGCTGCTGATCGTGCAATTGCAGTTGACGCTCTTGCGTGGTGTGGCCCACGACGGCATAAGGGCAACGCTCCCGCTCGCAAAGACCGGCAAAGCGCTCAAGGTCTTTAGCGTGGATCGCAATCACATAGCGCTCTTGCGATTCATTGCACCAGATCTCGGCAGGACTCATACCACTCTCTTCCAGCGGAATCTTGCGTAGCTCAAATTGCGCACCGAGCTTGGCGCTATCGGCGAGCTCAGGAAATGCATTTGATAAGCCACCCGCCCCCACATCATGAATGGAAACAATGGGGTTGTTCTCCCCTAACGCTCGGCACTGATTAATCACCTCTTGCGCACGACGCTCAATCTCCGGGTTACCACGCTGCACGGAGTCAAAGTCAAGATCGGCGGTATTGGTACCGGTTGCCATGGAGCTTGCTGTCCCACCACCCATACCAATGCGCATGCCAGGACCACCCAACTGAATTAGTAGATCGCCATCTAGAATGGTTTTCTTATGGGTGTGAATGTCTTCAATCGCACCAATCCCGCCCGCGATCATGATGGGCTTGTGATAACCGCGGCGCTTGCCTGCAATCGTTTGCTCAAAGACCCTGAAATACCCTCCCAGATTAGGGCGACCAAACTCGTTATTAAAGGCGGCGCCACCCAATGGGCCATCGATCATGATTTGTAAGGGGGTCGCAATCCGCTCTGGTTTGCCATAGGGCTTTTGCTCCCAGGGCAAGTTCGTTCCAGGAATATGCAAGTTCGATACCGAAAACCCAGTAAGACCTGCTTTGGGTTTGCCACCAATCCCCGTTGCGCCCTCATCACGGATCTCTCCACCCGATCCTGTAGCCGCCCCCTGGAATGGAGCAATCGCAGTGGGATGGTTGTGGGTCTCAACCTTCATTAAGGTGTGTACTAAGGCTCGCTTTGTGCGGTATTGCCCTGCGGGGCCCGAGGAGCTCCATACATCCGCTTCGCACCCTTCCATAATGGCCGAGTTATCCGAGTAAGCCACTACTGTCCCTTTGGGTTGCAAGCGGTGCGTGTTCCGAATCATGGCAAAGAGTGAGTGTTCTTGCGCCTTTCCATCGATTGTCCAACTCGCATTAAAGATTTTGTGGCGGCAGTGTTCACTATTTGCCTGGGCAAACATGATCAACTCAACATCGCTAGGATTGCGACCTAAGCGCTTGAAGTTCTCTTCGAGATAAGCGATCTCATCGGTAGAGAGTGCTAAGCCGAGCGATTGGTTTGCATCATCCAGTGCCTTTTGACCCAAACCAATGACATCAATACGGGTGAATGGGCGATCGGGTAAGGTTTGATAGAGGGCGTTCGCCTCATCTGGGGAAGCAATGATGACCTCGGTCATGCGATCAAACAGGCTGGCGTGGAGAATACGTTCTTGTTCTGGGTTGAGCGTGCGTTTTGCGCTCCATTGGTAACGAATACCGCGTTCAATTCGAAGGACTTTTAATCCGCACTGATGGGCGATATCCGTCGCCTTACTTGCCCACGGAGAAACCGTGCCAAAACGTGGAATCACGATCGCACGATTAGGCGCTGCTTTTGCTTCAAATGGTTCACCATACTGCAGTAGTGCCTCGAGGGTCGCGAGCTCATCGCTTGTTAACTCATTGGTGGACCAAACAAAGTGGAGATACTGAGCCTGAATCGACTGAAGTTCAATCCCTTCCTGATGGAGGTGACTCAGAAGCCGTTGTTGACGGAATACAGAGAGGGCATCGGCCCCGGGCAGACAACGGAAAAAGGACATCATGTAATTATAAGATCCCAGCGACCCCAGTCCTTGTTTTAGACCAGACGACCACCTTGCAGCGTTAACTGACGGCTGCAGCGCCTTGCGAGTTGAGGGTCATGGGTTACTAGGATTAAGGTGGAGCCGTTCTCGCGGTTGAGCTCAAAAAGGAGTTCAATGACTTTGGAACCGCTAGCCTCATCCAAACTACCAGTGGGCTCATCGGCAAACAGAATGGATGGCTCGCTCACAAATGCACGGGCTAAGGCTACGCGTTGTTGTTCACCACCGGATAAGGTTTTTGGGTAATGCATTAAGCGTTGCGATAAACCGACGCGTGCGAGGCAATCGGCTGCGAGCTCACGTGCTTGAGAGAGGGGCGTACCGCGGATCTCCAAAGGCAGCATGACGTTCTCGAGGGCATTGAGATGCGGTACTAGCTGAAAGGACTGAAACACAAAGCCCACGAACTGACCCCTGAGCTTTGCTCGACCGTCTTCATCTAATCGACCAAGATCCTGTTGCATAAGCTCAATCGAGCCGCTCGTGGGTAGATCTAGGCCAGCCATCAATCCCAACAGTGTGCTCTTACCAGATCCCGATGCTCCCACGATGGCAACCGACTCTCCTGATCGAATCGTGAAATTAATGTCTTGCAAAATGGCAAGCAGCCCATCGCTGGTCTGAACCGTTTTACCCACACCTTTGGCCTGCAAGACTGGGGTAGATTCATGCACAATAGTCAATGTGAATCCTTTGTTTAAACAATTTATTGTTGGATTGGCCTCCATCTTACTCGTCAGTGCTGCACCCGTGCAGGCACAAACTGCTAAGACCCCAAGCGCGACTCCACAACTCCTCGTTCTGGGCGATAGCCTTTCTGCAGAGTACGGACTGCCACGCGGCACCGGTTGGGTGGGATTGCTCCAAAATCAATTACGTAAGGATGGCAGTATTTGGCAAGTTGCCAATGCCAGCATTAGCGGTGAGACCACCGCAGGTGGCTTAAGTCGTCTGCCAGATCTCTTAAAACGCATCAAACCTCGTTTAGTGATTATTGAGCTGGGCGCCAACGATGCCTTGCGAGGACTCTCGCTCGCGGCTACCCAGAAAAACCTCAAAGAGATGATCGTCATGAGTAAGAAAAGTGGTGCTGAGGTCTTGCTCGTGGGGATGCAAATCCCTCCCAACTATGGTCAGGAATACACCAAACAGTTTGCGCGGCTGTTTGTGACCCTATCGCAGTCGGAGCAAGTTCCCCTGCTGCCATTTTTTCTGGAGGGTGTCGCTACCCGGCCTGAGTTATTTCAGGCGGATCGGATCCATCCAAATGAACAGGCACAACCAATCTTATTTAACAACGTTTGGAAGGCTCTCGAACCATACCGAGAACTTCTCAAAACCAATTGATTATTACTTCAGAGGATTGATAACCTTCACATCTGCCAAGATGCGCATGTGATTGAGGAAGGCTGCAAACTCAGCTTGGGCTGCAAGAGCTTCCATTTGCTGTGCTTGTGCAGCTCTCATTTTAGGGTCTGCAGCTGGTGGTTGGCGCACTTGATCAATGCGATACAAAGTGATTCCGCCATCCGAGCCTTGAGCAGATACCACGACAGGTAGTTTGGCTGGATCAACCGCCATGACCGCATCGAGTTGTGGGCCAATCAGATCGATTGGCTTATTACGCGAGACCCATACTGGCTTACCAAAACCATTGGTGTCATTCGGGTTCTTTTGTAGGGCCTCAAAGCGCGTGCCCGCTGCTTCGGCTGCTAGTTTTTGGGCAGCCTTCAGACTGTATTGGCGGCGCACTTCAGCACTCACCTCTTTGTAGGGTAAAACTTTAGAGGGGTTGAACGTTACTACGCGCGCCGATACAAAGGTGCCAGGGGCAATTTGTACTGCTTCGATATTACGTTTGTTCTTGAGTGCTTCATCATTAAATAGCGCTTGCACCACGCGTCGGTCATTCATGGGATGATCTTTGGAAAGACTCGCTTGACCATTACGCCCCACCCCTTTGGCCGACTGAATGGAGAGCTTTAATTTATCCGCTGCTGGTTTAAGACTGTCTGCTTGATCATAGGTGATGTTGGCGAACTGATCAGCCTTGTCATTAAATACTTTAGCGTCTTCTTTCGGATCAGCTTTGAGAACCAGGAACTCCACATCAATGGTCTCAGGAGACTCAAAGAGTTTGGTATTAGCTTGGTAATACTCCTGCAGTTGAGCATCGGTTGGGTTCACTTTGTTTACAAACTCATTGGCTGTAAATCGTAAAGATTGAACCTGACGTTCGGTCTCATACATGGTTGAGATCATGCTCGCTAATTTTGGATTTGGTAACTCGGTACGCGCCACTGCGGTAACCAGTTGCTGAATCATGAGATCAAAGCGTTGAGCGTTCTCAAATTGATCAACGGTCATGCCCACATTGGCTAATAGTTGACGATAGCGGGCAGAGTCAAAACTACCATCGGGTTTGTACATGGCTTTGATCTCTGGGATCTGCGCTAAGCTTTGACTGAGGTAGGCATTGCTAATACTGAGTTTGAGGTCGCGCACGGCAAATGCCAAGAGACGCTGCTGGATCAACTCATCCAATACGGCTTGTCGGAAGGGCAAACTCTGCGCAATCTGAGTAGTCCCACCAAAACGCTCAGCTTGGCGCTTAGCATTGTTATCCACCTCTTGGGTGGTAATGGGTTTGCCATCGATCTTGACAAGATCTGTATCTTTGTCAAAGAAATCTGTATAGCTCGAGATACCAAAGAGCGCAAATGATGGGACGATAAAGATCAACAGAATGATCTGCGCTAGTTTTTGGTGTTTACGAACGGAGTCGAGCATGGATTAAAAAGAATGGTGGGTGCTAACGGGATCGAACCGCTGACATTCTGCGTGTAAGGCAGACGCTCTACCAGCTGAGCTAAGCACCCTTAAAACTGACAACCGAGATTGTAACTTAATGTTTGATGACGTCTCCACTCGCAGGGCTGCTGGTTTGCTTAGCAGCCTCGGCGGCCTTTTTAGCTAACTCCTCAGGGCTGGGATCGGGTAGAGGCTCGGCCTTGCGCTCTAAGGCAAGTTCCAAGACCTTATCAATCCAGCGAACTGGGACAATCTCGATCGCATTCTTCACATTATCCGGAATATCAATTAAATCTTTGACGTTCTCTTCCGGAATCAGGACCAACTTAATCCCGCCACGGTGTGCTGCCAAGAGTTTTTCTTTCAGGCCGCCAATTGGAAGGACCTCGCCTCGTAAGGTGATCTCACCAGTCATGGCAATGTCTGAACGTACAGGGATTCCGGTAAATACCGAGACCAGTGCGGTGGTGATTGCAATACCTGCCGATGGACCATCTTTGGGGGTGGCACCCTCCGGGAAGTGAATATGAATGTCCTTCTTCTCAAAGGCCTCATCCACAATACCGAGTCCCTTGGCGCGCGAGCGCACCACCGTTCTGGCAGCCTCGACGGATTCTTTCATCACATCACCAATGGAGCCAGTACGAGTGATCGTGCCTTTACCTGGCATCAGAGCTGCTTCAATCGTGAGCAAATCACCACCAACCTCTGTCCATGCCAGACCCGTAACCTGCCCAACTTGGTTCTCCTTTGCGGCGGAGCCAAAGTCAAACATGCGTACCGATAGGAATTTCTCGAGATTATCAGCATCGACTTTGATCGGTGCACTCTCTTTTTTGAGGAGCAACATCTTCACGGTCTTGCGGCAGATTTTGCTAATCTCACGCTCGAGTGCACGAACACCTGCCTCGCGCGTGTAATAACGAATGATGTTCCGAATTGCGCTCTCATCAATGGTGAGTTCACCGTCTTTCAAGCCATTGTTCTTATTTTGTTTTGGAATGAGGTAGTTCTTCGCAATACTGAGTTTCTCATCCTCGGTATAACCGGCTAGGCGGATTACTTCCATGCGATCGAGCAGGGGCCCCGGGATATTAAGTGAATTGGCAGTTGCCACAAACATCACATCCGAGAGATCAAAGTCCACTTCAACATAGTGATCTTGGAAGGTATGGTTTTGCTCTGGGTCCAGAACCTCAAGCAGAGCGCTCGCGGGATCGCCACGGAAATCCATACCCATCTTATCCACTTCATCAAGTAGGAACAATGGATTACGAACACCAACCTTAGTGAGACTACTCAGAATCTTGCCTGGCATTGAACCAATATAGGTACGACGATGCCCCCGAATCTCCGACTCATCCCGGACGCCACCCAAGGCCATGCGCACAAACTTACGGTTCGTTGCGCGTGCAACCGATTGTCCAAGTGAGGTCTTACCGACTCCGGGCGGTCCAACCAAACATAGAATGGGTGCTTTCACGCGATCTACCCGTTGCTGAACCGCAAGGTACTCCAGAATGCGCTCTTTGACTTTGTCGAGCCCATAATGGTCCTCGTTCAATACCTTTTCAGCATTACTCAAGTCGTTATTAATTTTGCTCTTCTTGCGCCATGGCAAGTTCACCAAGGTATCGATGAAGTTACGGATCACCGTTGCCTCTGCCGACATCGGTGACATGAGTTTTAATTTCTTGAGCTCAGACTCGGCCTTCTTCAAAGCCTCTTTGGGCATGCGTGCCGCTTTAATGCGCTTCTCCAGCTCTTCAAGGTCTGCGCCTTCTTCGCCCTCACCCAGTTCTTTCTGAATGGCTTTCACCTGCTCGTTGAGGTAGTACTCGCGCTGACTCTTTTCCATCTGGCGCTTCACGCGACCACGAATCCGCTTCTCAACTTGCAAGATATCGATTTCGCTCTCAAGATCTGTTAAGAGACTTTCTAAGCGTTGCATCACACCGTTCATTTCCAATAGGCGCTGCTTTTGCTCAAGTTTTACTGGCAGGTGTGCGCAAATGGTGTCGGCCAAGCGGCTGGGATCATCAATTCCTGCAAGCGATGCCAAGATCTCTTGGGGGATTTTTTTATTAAGTTTGACGTATTGATCAAACTGAGCCATGATCGCACGGCGCAGTGCTTCAGTCTCGTGCGCGTCGACCACTTCAATCTCTTTAGGAGTGGCTTCGCAACTGAAGTAGCCCAAGCTATCTTCAATCTGACTGACTTCAGCCCGTTGCGAGCCTTCAACGAGAACCTTCACGGTACCGTCCGGGAGTTTGAGCATTTGCAGGATGCTGGCAATGCAGCCCACCTCATACAGGTCCTCAACCGAGGGCTCATCTTTGGCGGCGGCTTTTTGTGCTACCAGCAAGACACTCTTGCCGGTCTCCATCGCGGCCTCAAGAGCCTTGATCGATTTTGGGCGACCCACAAACAATGGGATCACCATATGGGGAAAGACCACCACGTCCCTTAAGGGCAACAAAGGTAACTGGATGGGTTCAGAAGGAAGTAATAATTGTCCTGGCATTGCGTTGTTCTCCAGTTAGTTCATGACTAGCATACTACCTATGTGGGGAGTTCATCGAAAAACTCAATACCAATCATACAAAAAAGATCAAAAATACCCCAAATTAGGGTTCATTTTGCAAAAACGGCTTAATTTCAGAGAGTTTTATGACAAAGGCCTAAGCCTTTTTGCTTAGGGATGACTCCGCGTCATCGCCACCCTGCTTGTACACAATCAAAGGCTTAGCGCCAGATTGCACGGTACTGTCGTCAATCACAACTTTTTGGACATTCTTCATCGATGGAAGTTCGTACATCACATCCATCAGCACGCCTTCGAGCAGAGATCGCAGGCCTCGGGCACCAGTTTTACGAGCAATCGCCTTCTTCGCAATCGCACTTAAGGCCTCGGGGCGAACCTCTAACTCCACACCCTCCATCCCAAGCAAGGCTTGGTATTGCTTTACCAGTGCGTTTTTAGGTTCGGTCAAAATGGCGACCAGGGCGGTTTCATCAAGCTCCGCTAAGGTTGCAAGTACTGGCAAACGTCCAATTAACTCCGGAATCAAACCAAACTTGATGAGATCTTCGGGTTCTACTTCTGCCAAGAGCTGGCCAATACCTCGACTGTCTTTGGCAGCAACTTCTGCTCCAAAACCAATACCCGTCTTTTGGGTGCGCTGCGCAATGACTTTCTCTAGGCCATCAAAGGCGCCACCACAGATAAAGAGGATGTTGGTGGTATCGACTTGCAAGAAGTCTTGATTAGGGTGCTTGCGTCCACCTTGGGGTGGCACTGAGGCCATCGTGCCCTCAATCAACTTGAGTAGAGCCTGTTGCACACCCTCACCCGAGACATCGCGGGTAATCGATGGGTTATCCGATTTACGAGAGATCTTATCGATCTCATCGATATACACAATGCCGCGCTCGGCCTTCTCAATGTTGTAGTCGCAGTTTTGCAAGAGCTTCTGAATGATGTTCTCAACATCCTCGCCCACGTATCCAGCTTCGGTCAATGTAGTAGCGTCAGCCATCACAAACGGCACATCCAGCATGCGGGCCAAGGTCTGTGCCAACAAGGTTTTACCGGAACCGGTGGGGCCAATTAATAGAATATTGCTCTTGGCTAACTCCACACCGTCCACCAAAGGCTTGTTATTACCAGCTTGCGCGGCAGTTTTCTTGTTATCTTTAGGTGCTTCCGCTTTGTCGCCCTCTGCTTTTTTCACTTTCGGTGGGGGCAGATGCAATAAGCGCTTGTAATGGTTGTAAACAGCGACTGCTAAGGTTTTCTTGGCGAGATCTTGACCGATTACATATTGATCAAGGTTTAAGCGAATCTCTTGAGGGGATGGTAAGGCATCTCCTTTGTTAGCCAGCGGCTCTTTCGCAATTTCTTCTTGAATAATATCGGTGCATAGATCGATGCACTCGTCACAAATAAACACCGATGGGCCAGCAATTAGTTTTTTGACCTCATGCTGGCTTTTGCCACAGAAGGAACAGTAAAGCGTTTTATCCGTGGTGGTAGTTTCGCTCATCGCTTAATCTAGGTATTAGCTACCGCGCTGATCGATCACTTTATCAACCAGGCCATAATCACGTGCTTGCTCAGCTGACATGAAATTATCGCGATCGGTATCTTTAGCGATGGTCTCGATCGTTTGGCCTGTGCGTTGCGACAAGATCGTGTTCAAGCGTTCGCGCAAGTACAAGATCTCGCGAGCTTGGATCTCAATATCGGAGGCCTGACCGCGTGCACCACCTAATGGCTGATGAATCATCACGCGCGCATTGGGCAAGGCGTAGCGCTTGCCCTTTTCACCAGCGGCCAGCAAGAAGGCGCCCATGCTGGCAGCCATTCCCATGCACAAGGTACTCACATGGGGTTTGATAAATTGCATGGTGTCATAGATTGCTAAACCAGCAGAGACCGATCCACCAGGAGAATTGATATAAAGCGAGATCTCCTTGTCGGGGTTCTCGCTCTCCAGAAATAGTAATTGCGCAATCACTAAGTTGGCGGTTTGATCATTGACCTCACCCACCAGAAACACCACCCGCTCTTTTAATAGACGTGAGTAGATGTCGTAGGCACGCTCTCCTCGTCCGGAGGTTTCTACCACCATCGGGACTAAACCAAGGGCTTGGGTCTCAAGTGCGCTCATGCTCATTGACTTTCTAGATTGATCATTTGTACTAGATTAACTCATTTTGCTGAGCTCTTCGAAACTAACCGATTTGTCGGTTACCTTCGCGAGGCTACAAATGTGCTTCACCACGTTCTCCTCGAGAACCACTGCTTCGACCTCCTTGAGGCGGCTCGGATCACTGTAATACCAGCGCACCACCTCTTTGGGATCTTCATAAGTTGCAGCAGTCTCTTCGATAGACGCTTTAATTTGATCAGGGGTCGCGGTTAAGTTATGAAGCTTGACAAGATCCGACAGAATCAATCCAAGACGCACGCGCTTGTCAGCCTGCTCAGCAAACATCTCGGCAGGAATCGGCGCATCCTTTGCATTGGGGACGCCGCGTTGCATCAGGTCCTGACGCGCGCCTTCTACTAAGCGTTCTTGCTCGCTAGTAATTAGTGATTTAGGCACATCGAGTTGGCATTGCTTGATTAGCTCTTCCATGACCTGATTCTTAAGGAGAGCCTCGCTGCGCCGCTTCACCTCACGCTCCATATTGGCCTTAATCTCACTGCGCATCTTCTCGACGCCACCTTCGGTAATCCCAAGGGATTTGGCAAACTCATCGTCAACAGGAGGTAAATGAGGCCAGGCGACATCCTTGATGGTGATTGTGAACTGAGCTGTTTTACCTGCCACTTCTTTACCATGGTATTCCGCTGGGAAGCTTAAAGGGAAGGTTTTGCTCTCGCCCTTTTTAAGACCTAAGGCTGCGGCCTCAAACTCGGGCAACATCTGACCGGCACCGATTACGAATTTGAAGTCGTCGGCTTTACCGCCTGCAAACTCCACACCATCAATCGTGCCCACAAAATCAAGAGTGACTTGATCATCTTTTTGAGCACTCGTGTCAGCACCGCCGTCACCATGCTCGCCTGCCTCACCACGCGAGTGGTAATGCACGCGCTGTTTACGCAACACATCCAATGCGCGATCGATTTCTGGATCGTTCACATCGGTGGTGTAGCGGGTTAATTCGGAGCCACTGAAGTCCCCAATCTTCACTTCCGGCAAGACCTCAAAGAAAGCGTCGAAGACCACTTCGTCGGCACCAATCTCACTTTTGGGTTCTAAGCGGGGCTGGCTAGCTAATTTGATTCCTTCTTTTTTGCTGACCTCATAAAAGAGTTGCGAGGCTTTGTCGTACTGAACCTCAAAATCTACTTGCAGGCCATACTGCTGCTCCACCATTTTCTTGGGCACCTTACCTGGACGAAAGCCAGGCATCTTCATGGATTTACCAATCTTATTTAAACGTGCTTCGCGTGCTTGGTTCACATCAGCACGATTAAATTGGAGAGTAATTTTGCGGTCTAAGCTACCTAAGTTTTCGATTTGCACTGCAGCCTCTTTAATGAAGGTTAGATGTGAAGACTAAGCCAAGCAGCCGTGTGGTGCGAGGAGGGGGACTCGAACCCCCACACCATTTCTGGCGTCAGGACCTAAACCTGGTGCGTCTACCAATTTCGCCATCCTCGCTATTTCAGCGATGCAGACACGAACCGGCTCAGAATTCACGTAAAAGGTAGATTCTACAATGCCTTATAGAGGAGAGCCACGGCGTGGACTGCGATTCCCTCACCCCGACCCAGATGGCCTAGGGATTCATTGGTTTTGGCTTTCAAATTAATGTGGCTGTCGGTCACCTTCAGGTCACTCGCAATGTGGCGCACCATCTCCGGAATATACGGAGCTAATTTTGGTTTTTGACAGATGACAGTAGCATCGACATTGCCAACCTGATACCCCACAGCTTGGACCTTTTGTAAGGCTGCTCGCAGTAGCACTCGGCTATCCATGTCTTTGAAGCGCGCATCGTCATCGGGGAACATTTGCCCAATGTCATGCAGACCAGCGGCACCCAAGAGTGCATCAGTAATGGCGTGCAGGAGTGCGTCAGCATCCGAGTGGCCAAGTAGACCCTTTTCATAGGGAATGGTTACTCCCCCCAGAATCAATTTGCGATCGGGTACCAGAGCATGAATGTCATACCCCTGCCCGATCCGAAATGGAATGCTGCTTGTCATGGCACTATTTTACCGACGCTCACTGAGAACTAGCTCCATCAACTCCCAATCTGCAGGATGGGTTACCTTGAAGTTCCGGGTAGCGCCCTCGACCAAAAGAGGTTGCCCACCTAAGCGCTCAATCGCGCTCGCTTCATCGGTAATATTGGCCCCCGCTTCAATGGCCTGACTTAATGCATCATGGAGCACTTTGAGAGGAAACATCTGTGGGGTTTGTGCTTGCCACAGATGCGAGCGATCAATCGTCGTCTTGGCACGCATCGCATCGTGCGTGGTCTCTTTCATCGTATCGGCAACCGGCATTGCTAAGAGACCACCGGATTGCAATGTCTGATGGTGACTCTCAGTTTGCTCTTGAGCTTTGACTAAAGTGATGAGCCTGGCAATCAATTCAGGGGTGATTCCTGGGCGGGCTGCATCGTGCACTAATACCCAATCCTGCGGATCAACTCCTAGATCAAGCATTGCCGCAAGTGTATTTAAGACCGTTTGCTGCCGAGTGGGGCCACCTGTTTCCAGGAATTCAAAGCGTTTAACCGGATGAGGGTAACGTGATTTAAGGTCATGAATCAAAGAGTTTGAGCCAGGACTCATGCCGATCCAGACCGAGTTCACCTTAGGGCAGGCAAAGAAAGCATCCAAGGCATAAAGCAACATGGGCTTACCTGCCAAATGCCGAAACTGTTTAGGCTGATCGCCACCCAAGCGTACGCCCATGCCCGCAGAGGGCAATACGGCATGGCAAGGTTTAGTTAGTGTTGCCATGGCAGGTTCAGAATGGGATACATACCTGATTCTATAATGCTTCTAGATGTCGGATGCTGTCAATCCAGCGGCAGCGCCAAGGCCTGCTGCTTTACTTACACCCCCTATTCCCGTGCTACGGGCGGGGCAGCGCTTTACCTTCGATTCCATTGTTGGCTCAGCCGATGCCGCGCTTCTCGCACAAATGGCAGGCGCCTATCGCAGCAATTACAGCCAGTTTGTGGTGCTCTGCGCCAATGCGACCGATGCCCAGCGCTTACTGGAGGAGATTCCGAGCTTTGCTCCGCAATTGCGCATTCGCTTACTGCCAGATTGGGAGATCCTGCCCTACGATCATTTCTCACCGCATCAAGATTTAATCTCCGAACGCTTGGCCACTCTCTATGAAATGCAAAACGGCACGTGCGATCTGATCCTAATGCCAGTGACCACCGCATTGCAGCGGCTTGCCCCACCCGCATTTTTATCCGCTCATACTTTTTTCTTTTGCCAAGGCGAGCGCTTAAATGAAGAGGCTCTGCGTTTGCAATTGCAACAGGCAGGTTACGATCCCGTTAGTGCAGTGATGCGCCCTGGCGAGTACAGCATTCGGGGTGGCTTAATTGATCTGTTCCCAATGGGGTCATCCCTACCCTATCGCCTCGATCTCTTTGGCGATGAGATTGAACATATCCGTGCTTTCGATCCAGATACGCAACGCAGCTTGTATCCAGTGAAAGAAATCCGTTTATTGCCTGGTCATGAGTTTCCATTTGATGAGGCCTCACGCACTGCCTTTCGGGGGCGCTGGCGGGAGTATTTTGAGGGAGACCCAACGCGCTGCTCAATCTACAAGGATGTAAGTACTGGAATTCCGACGGCGGGGATTGAGTCTTACCTGCCGCTGTTTTTTGATGAGACCGCCACCGTCTTTGATTACTTTGTACGCAGCGATCAAGAGGATAGTCGCAGCGATATTTGTCTTGGCTATGTGGGTGATATTGAAACCAGTATCACGCAGTTCTGGAAAGATACCGAGCAACGCTATGCTTTTCTAAAGCACGATCTCGAGCGTCCTGTGCTAAAGCCTCAGGATTTGTTCTTGAGCTTAGAGCAGTTTTATACGATTGCGAAGTCCTATCCGCGCTTTGTGCTCCAAACGCAAGCCGCATTGGATTCAACGACGGAACCTGTCTTTACCCAATTACCAGATGTCGCCATTCATCGACGCGATGCCGATCCCCTCAAGCGCTTGCGGCAATTAGTTTCTCAAAATGAATGGCGCATCCTAATTTGTGCAGAGAGTGCAGGACGACTCGAGTCAATTCGGCAACTCATTGAAGAGAGTAATTTAGGGTCTTCTGAAGATGCAGCGTTTGCTTTACACCCACAGGGTGTAAACACCATCGCTGATTTTGTAAAAGGTGATGAGCGCTTTGGGTGTTGCGTATCTCCCCTCTTTAATGGCTTTGTATGGCAACCCCAGCAATTACTCATCATTACGGAGGCTGAGCTCTTCACGCAAACGGCGCGTCAGCGTCGGGGTAAGGAAACCAGCAATACCGATCCCGATACCCTCTTTAGGGATTTATCCGAGCTCAAGGTCGGCGACCCTGTGGTTCATGTCGAACATGGCATTGGTCGTTACCAGGGCTTGGTATTACTCAATATGGCGGGTCCTAAAGAAGCACCCGCCTTCGAGGAATTTTTGCATCTCATCTACGCGCACGATGCAACCTTGTATGTGCCAGTCCAACAACTGCATCAGGTCACGCGCTATGCGGGGGCCGATCCGGATTCAGCGCCCTTGCATCAATTGGGCTCTGGTCAGTGGGATAAAGCCAAGCGCAAGGCTGCTCAGCAAATACGAGATACGGCAGCAGAGCTTCTCAATCTCTATGCCGCACGAGCAATCCGCAAAGGTCATGCCTTCGAGTTCTCGGCACATGACTATGCCGCGTTTGCAGAGAGCTTTGGCTTTGAAGAAACGCCGGACCAAGCGAATGCGATTGCTGCAGTGATTGGCGATATGACTAGCGGCAAGCCGATGGATCGCTTGGTTTGTGGCGATGTGGGTTTTGGTAAAACCGAGGTGGCACTTCGCGCTAGCTTTGTGGCGGTGATGGGTGGTAAACAAGTGGCGATTCTGGCACCCACTACCCTACTGGCTGAGCAACACGCTGCCACCTGGAAAGATCGTTTTGCCGCCTGGCCAGTTCGGATTGTGGAGCTCTCACGTTTCAAGACTGCTAAAGAGATCAGTGCGGCATTAGCTGCGATTGCTGCCGGTGAGGCTGATATTGTGATTGGTACCCATAAGCTCCTCTCCAAAGAGACGCAATTTGCGCGCCTTGGTTTGGTAATTGTTGATGAAGAACATCGCTTTGGTGTGCGTCAGAAAGATGCCTTGAAGGCATTGCGTGCAGAGGTGGATATCCTCACACTCACTGCCACTCCAATACCGCGCACTTTAGGTATGGCGCTCGAGGGCTTGCGTGAGTTCTCGGTGATTGCGACTGCTCCTCAGAAACGTCTAGCCATTAAGACCTTTGTGCGACGTGAGAGTGATGGTGTGATTCGGGAAGCGGTCTTACGCGAGATCAAACGTGGTGGTCAGGTGTACTTCTTACACAACGAGGTGGAGACCATCCAGAATCGCAAGCAAGCCTTACAGATGCTCTTACCCGAAGCCCGAATTACCGTGGCGCATGGCCAAATGCACGAACGCGAGCTTGAAGCCGTGATGCGAGATTTTGTCACGCAGCGCAGTAATGTCTTGCTGTGTACCACCATCATTGAAACCGGGATTGACGTACCAACCGCCAATACCATCATCATGCATCGCGCTGATAAGTTTGGTTTGGCGCAGCTCCACCAATTGCGCGGTCGCGTGGGCCGCTCGCATCACCAAGCCTATGCTTATCTATTAGTACCTGATCCAGATGCACTCACGAAGCAAGCACGTTTACGCCTAGACGCGATCGTGGCGATGGAAGAACTCGGTTCTGGTTTTTATCTTGCTATGCACGATTTAGAGATCCGTGGGGCTGGTGAGGTATTGGGTGATAAGCAATCGGGTGAGATTCATGAAATTGGCTTTCAGCTGTATACCGAGATGCTCAATCGCGCAGTCAAGTCCTTACGCAGTGGTAAGGAGCCCGATCTCCTCTCACCCATGCAAGCGGTGACCGATGTTAATTTAGGGGCACCCGCTCTCCTGCCTGCGGATTATTGTCCCGATGTGCATGAACGCCTATCGCTCTACAAACGCTTTGCCAGCTGTGAAGCCTTTGATGAGTTGAGCCAGTTGCGTGAAGAACTTGTGGATCGCTTTGGTAACTTACCTGATCCTGCCAAAGCCTTTTACGAGACCCATCGGCTACGCCTTGAAATGGTTCTCTACGGCATTCAGAAAATGGATGCGAGTCCAAATGGCATCCAGGTAAGTTTTATTGCACACCCTCCATTGGATCCCGTGAAATTGATTCGTTTGGTGCAATCCAACCCTCAGGTGCAACTCAATGGCCAAGATCGCATTAAATACTTACCTACTAAGGGGTCCTCGTTTGATCAGCTTGAGCAGCGCATCGAAGCGATTCGACAGCTCATGAAACTCTTAAGCACGGCTCTGGTGGCCTCGGCACATCCTCTACCAACTCCTGCGCTCTCATCGATCGCTTAGGCATAATTGATTTATGGTGTTTTCATCGTCTCACCCCTTCCCCAGTTTGCAGATCTTAGGATCAAAAGCGACTGATCCCCAACTCGTTTCAGGCTTAGAACGTGCTATGCAAACCCTGGGGATTGATTTTCAGCATACTGCGGGGAGATTTTTATTAATGCGCGAGATTGAAGCATTCGAACGCAATGGTCTGCGCCAGTATTGTGCAGAGCGTGGTTGTGATTTGGCCATTCTACCTACTGGCTTTAATCCAAGCACACTGAAAGTCTTGGCCATGGATATGGACTCGACCTTAATCAATATTGAGTGCATTGATGAAATTGCTGACTTTACTGGCAAGAAAGCAGCGGTCGCAGAAATTACTGCGGCCACGATGCGTGGCGAGATCCCAAACTTTGCTGAGAGCTTGCGTCGCCGTGTTGCCCTATTAGAGGGTGCGTCCATCTCGGCTTTGCATTCGGTCTATGAGGAACGCTTACAACTCAATCCCGGAGCCGAGCCCTTGATCAGCGGTGCGCATGAACGTGATATGCACACCCTACTGGTTTCGGGTGGATTCACATTCTTTACCGATCGCATGCAAGAACGCCTTGCCTTATGCGAGACCCATTCCAATCAATTAGAGATTGTGAATCATCAGCTCACCGGTAAGGTCTTGGGTGAGATTGTGGATGGAGCGGCCAAGAATCGGTTTGTGGAAGCGGCGTGTGCACACTTTGATCTCGATAAGCGCGCTGCAATTGTGATTGGTGATGGCGCCAATGATCTATTGATGATGGCCGACTGCGGTTTGAGCGTCGCCTATCGCGCCAAGGCGATTGTTAAAGAAAAAGCCGACGTCGCTTTAGACAACGTCGGCTTGGATGCAGTCCTCGAACTGCTCTAAGGCTTAGAGTCGCTCAAATACCGCGGCAATACCTTGACCGCCACCAATACACATGGTGACTAAGCAATATTTACCGTTGGTGCGATGCAATTCATAAATGGCTTTAGTGGCGATCGCAGCACCGGTGCAACCTACCGGATGACCAAGGGCAACTGCACCACCGTTCACATTGGTCTTTGCTGGGTCCAAATCTAATCCCTTGGTGACAGCAATTGCCTGAGCAGCAAAGGCTTCATTGGACTCAATCACATCCATCTTGTCTAGAGTCAATCCAGCGCGTTGCAAAGCAATCTTGGTTGCGGGAATGGGGCCCTCACCCATGATGTGATTGGGTACACCAGCGACTGCATAAGAGACCAAACGTGCGATTGGCTTTTGTCCAGCTTTGGCAGCCACATCAGCCGCGGCCAAGACCATGAAGGCAGCGCCATCGTTAACACCCGATGCATTTCCTGCGGTGACTGTGCCACCCTCTTTTTTGAAGGCAGGCTTCATCTTCGCTAAGGTCTCCATGGTGGTATCCGGTTTGCAATGCTCATCGGTATCAAACACCACATCACCCTTTCGGGTCTTTAATGTAATCGGTACGATTTGGGATTTAAAGCGACCCTCTTTAATTGCTATTGCTGCACGGCGATGGGATTCAACAGCAAAGGCATCTTGATCCTCGCGTGTAATCTTCCATTTCTCAGCCAAGTTCTCGGCAGTGATGCCCATATGACCCACACCAAAAGGGTCTGTGAGAACGGCGACCATCAGGTCAATCATTTTGGTATCGCCCATGCGTGCACCATTGCGCATTGCAGTGGCTCCATACATTGCACGCGACATCACTTCAACGCCACCGCCCACACCATAGTCATAATCATTGAGCATGATGCCTTGCGCAGTGGTCACAATCGCTTGCAATCCAGAACTGCACAAACGATTCACTGCCATCGCGACCGAATCCATTGGCAGCCCCGCTTGAATTGCAGCCACGCGAGAGACATAAGCGTAGCGTGAGTCAGTTGGCATAGTATTACCGACCGTCACATAATTAATCTTGGCAGGATCGGCGCCAGAACGGGCAACGGCTTCTTTCATCACCACACCAGCCAACTCTGATGGCTCCATGCCACTGAGACTGCCGCCATAACTACCGATTGCAGAACGCGCTGCACTTAAGACCACGACTTCACGACTCATCATTGTTCCCTTCTTTACAGATTAGCCCAATAGCTAGTTTTAGCTCATTATCTACACTTGCACAATCAGATCATGCCCTTGCGTATCAAGGACGGTTGCCTTTACAAACTCCCCAACCCGATACCGCTTGGAAGGCTTGCTGGGTGCAAGAATTCGCACAATCCCATCAATTTCTGGGGCATCGGCCGCACTCCGACCAATCCCACCCTCTGGGGTCACATGATCAACCAATACCCGAATGCGTTGGTCGACTAATCGCCGTAAGCGCCGGCTCGATTGCTCCTCAGCAAGCGCCATAAAGCGAGAGCGCCGCTCCTCGCGAATGGGCTCTGGGACAGGGTTGTCGAGCGCATTCGCAGTAGCACCCTCCACCGGTGAATAAGCAAAACATCCGGCTCGATCGATTTGCGCCTCTTCCATAAATTGCAATAAGGCTGAAAACTCCTCTTCGGTCTCCCCGGGAAATCCAGCAATAAAGGTACTGCGGATCACCAGGTCAGGACAAATCGCACGCCATGACTGGATTCGGTCCAGATTTTTTTCACCACTGGCGGGTCGCTTCATGCGCTTGAGGACATCTGGGTGTGCATGCTGAAATGGAATATCAAGATACGGTAAGAGTCCAAATCCCGTATCCTTGAATTGAGCCATGATCGGCAAAATCTGATCAACATGCGGATAGGGGTACACGTAATGCATCCGCACCCAGGCTTGATGCGATATGGCGAGCTCATGAAGTGCAAGTGCCAAATCGTAAAGACGGGTCTTAATGGGTTTGCCATCCCAAAAACCGGTGCGGTACTGAATATCCACACCATAGGCACTCGTGTCTTGCGAAACCACCAAGAGCTCTTTAACTCCCGACTCAAAAAGTTTTTGTGCTTCTTGCAACACATCGCCGATGGGACGCGATACCAAATCGCCTCGCATGCTTGGAATGATGCAAAAGCTGCAACGATGATTACAACCCTCTGAAATTTTTAGGTAAGCGTAATGCTTTGGCGTTAGTTTGATCCCAGCCGGAGGCACAAGATCCAAAAATGGGTCATGCGGTTTGGGTAAATGGGTATGTACGGCTTGCAAGACTTCAGCGGTTGCATGTGGTCCAGTTACCGCTAATACTTTGGGATGGATGCTAGTAATCAGATCGCTACCATCGGCATTTTTCTTGGCACCTAGGCAACCGGTCACGATCACCTTGCCGTTCTCGGTGAGGGCTTCTCCAATCGCAGACAGACTTTCCTCCACTGCAGAGTCAATAAAGCCGCAGGTGTTGACGATCACCAGATCGGCCCCAGCATAGTCTTTTGCGGTCTCATAACCTTCGGCACTTAACTGCGTCAAGATGAGCTCAGAATCCACCAATGCTTTGGGACACCCCAATGAAACAAATCCTACTTTTGCAACCACGAATAATGCCCGATCTTAATGATGTAATGAAAGTCTCTAAGCCCCGTGCTTAGGAGTTGGAATCCGATGTGTCAGATTTGCCTTTGAATGGGAAGCCAGTAAAGAGTTGGTTCGAGCCTTGCATTTGTTCCTGCATTTTTAGGAATAAGTCCTTGCTCTGATCCATATAGTTGGTCATCAAATTTTGCATAAAAGGATTTTGCAAGTTCATCATTTGGGTCCAGGCTTCAGTACCACCACCGGTCATCGACTTGGATTGCTCCGCTAACTTTTGCTGCATATCCATAAAGGATTGCATGGTGCGCTCCAAATGGCTCCCCATCAACCCTTGCATCGAGTGACCATAAAAACGGATCATTTGCTGCAGCATCTGGGTCGTGAAGAGTGGCACCCCGCAGGCCTCTTCCTCAAGAATGATCTGCAAAAGTATGCTGCGGGTCAGATCCTCATCGGTTTTAGCATCGAGAACCTTAAAGCTCTCGGACGCCATAACCAACTGCTTAATGTCAGCAAGAGTTACATAGGTACTCGTCTGGGTATCGTAGAGACGCCGATTGGGGTACTTTTTGATTAGGCGCTCATCGCCAGCCCGTTTTGTTCGTGTAGCCATGGTGATTCCCTTGCTCGCTGTTGCAATGCAGAATTTACCTTAGTTTAGCCTGTATGGATCCCCCCATTGACCGAGAAGTCGGCGCCGGTTGAGAAGGCGCCGTCGTCTGAGGCAATCCAAGCGCAGATTGAGGCAATCTCGTCGGGGGTTCCCAGGCGCTTCACTGGGATTGTGCCGACAATCTTCTCAAGCACATCCTCCCGAATTGCCTTAACCATATCTGTCGCAATATAGCCTGGTGAAACGGTATTCACGGTCACCCCTTTGCTAGCAACCTCTTGGGCTAGCGCCATGGTGAAGCCATGCAAGCCTGCCTTGGCAGTGGAATAGTTAGTTTGACCAAACTGACCCTTCTGACCGTTGACCGAGGAGATATTAATGATCCGGCCCCAGCCGTTATCGATCATGCCATCAATCACTTGCTTGGTTACATTAAAGAGCGAGTTCAGATTGGTATCAATCACCGCCTTCCAATCCTCAGGGGTCATCTTCCGAAACACGCTATCCCGAGTGATGCCGGCATTGTTCACCAAGACATCAACCCGACCTACCTCGGCTTTGACCTTCTCAAAGGCTGCTTTGGTGCTCTCCCAATCGGATACATTACCCTCAGACGCAATGAACTCATAACCCAAGGCTTTTTGCTCACCAATCCAACGATCCTTGCGGGGCGAGTTTGGGCCGCAACCAGCAATCACCTTAAAGCCGCCTTTGGATAAACGCTGACAGATCGCCGTGCCGATTCCGCCCATCCCACCTGTTACGTATGCAATCCGTTGTGCCATCATCTTCTCCTTGTATTCAAATCAATCGATTAAACCTTTTGCGCCTTTTCTTTCACATAGGTGCCAGGTGCTGCAACTAATTTTTTGTACTTGCCATGCCCATAATTTTTCGGTGCAGGAATCTGTTTACCACCATATTGAGCGAGCCACTCGGTAAAGTCGGGCCACCAACTACCGGGCACTTCTTTGGCACCTTTGAGCCATGCATCCGCGGTTTTTGGTAAATCAGAATTAGTCCAATAATTGCGTTTCTTCTTATGCGGAGGATTAATTACACCCGCAATATGACCCGAGGCCCCCATCACAAACCGAATCGGCCCCTTCAAAATTTGAGTACTCTGATAACCCGAGTGCCATGGCACGATGTGATCATCACGTGATGCGTAGATGTAAGCAGGGACCTTGATCTTACTTAAATCAATCTTCTCCCCACAGACCTTGAGCTTGCCGGGTTTGGCTAGATCATTTTGCAAGTAAGTATGGCGTAGATACCAGCAATACATCGGGCCAGGCAAATTGGTGGAGTCCCCATTCCAGTAGAGCAAATCAAATGGCGGTGGCGAGTTACCTTTGAGGTAGTTATCCACCACATAGTTCCACACCAACTCGTTGGGTCGCAAGAAGGAGAAGGTATTGGCTAACTCCAAACCAGATAAGAGGCCATAACGCCCTTCAGCACCACCGATGGATTTCTCACGCAGATTGACCAAGGACTCATCAATAAAGACATCGAGGATGCCTGTGTCCGTGAAATCCAATAAGGTAGTCAAAAGCGTCAGGCTTTCAATAGGATCCTGTTTACGTGCAGCCAGCACTGCGAGTGCGGTGCTCACTAAAGTACCGCCCACACAGAAGCCCAAAATATTGATCTTGTCTTGTTGACTGATTTCCTGCGTAACCCGAATTGCTTCGAGCACGCCAGTACCCACATAGTCCTCCCAGGTAATGCGATTCATGCTGGCGTCTGGATTTTTCCAGGAGACCAAAAATACGGTGTGCCCTTGGCTCACCATATAACGCACTACAGAGTTATCAGGTTGCAAATCTAGAATGTAGTACTTGTTAATGCACGGGGGAACCATTAAGAATGGTCGCTCATAAACCTGATCAGTGAGAGGCTTGTACTGAATCAATTCAAAGAGCGAGTTCCGAAATACCACCGCACCTTCGGTCTGTGCCAAATTTTTACCCACCTCAAAGCCACTCTCATCGGTTTGGCTCACCTTTCCTTTGCCAAGATCACCCAATAAGTTCAAGATCCCCTTTTGAATCGATTGACCTTGGGTCTTGAGAATAGTCTCCAATGCCTCTGGGTTGGTGGCCAAGAAGTTTGAGGGCGATAAGGCATCAATCATTTGATTGGTCGCAAACTCAATACGCTGTCGAGTTTTGGTATCGGTCTGCACGGCTTGCACGAGCTCATTGAGATAACGTGCATTCAATAAATAGGTGGAGACTAGTGCTTTGCTCCAAGGGTTTTGCCAAGCCTCGCCCATAAAGCGTCGGTCTTTGAATTCCAATGCGCTGGGATCTTTACCCAATTTACCAAGGTCTTCGAGATATTTGGTTTGAATTTCGGAGAGCTTGTCTGGGGGAATCATGGCCATGTATTGCGGGGCTAAGCTTGGTGAATTACCCAAATTCATGATGATGGTGATCTTCTTAAAAGTGTCAATCAAACTAAACAGTACGTCTCTATTCTCAGGTGATTATGACGCAAGGGTTATAAGCACTAACCCTAGCATTTATCAGGATCGCTGGGCTGAGATGCGGCAATTACCTTGATTGCTAGGGCTTCGGATTGAACCAAATTAAGCTAGCAAAGCGTCCCGTGGGGGTTTCACGGCGATAGGAGTAAAGACGTTCAGGATCACTGAAGGTACATAAATCGCCGCCATAGACCGCACCAATACCCAAGGCTTGAAGTCGGGATTTGGCAATTCGTGGCAGATCGGCCCAATACTTCTCATGGCTTGAGGTCTGATTAGGAATAAAACATGCGTCGTCGAGTAGATAATCAAATTGCACTGCTGACTCCATAAACGCAGCACGCACTTCACCGCCCACTTCGTAATGTGCCACCGAGATGCTCGGACCAATCCATGCGAGCACATCGGATGCGGTGCTTGAGGACTCTTTGAGAAGTTTGGCTACCGTATTTTCCAGAATACCGGCACATAACCCACGCCAACCCGCATGTGCAGCAGCAACTGCTGTTCCTGATCGATTCGTGAAGAGCACTGGCATGCAATCAGCCGCCAAGATGCTCAACACGGTTTGCGGAGTCGTCGTCACACTCGCGTCCGCCTCAATGATGCAATCGCCGATACCCTCGTGCACACCTTTTGCTAAGACCACATCGGTACCATGCACTTGCTTAATCCAAAATGGTGCTTGCGGTAATAAGGCGTTGAGCAAGGCCCGATTTTGTTGCACAATTTTTAGATCCTCGCCAGCAAATGCCCCTAGATTGAATTGATCATATGGTGCTTGACTAAAGCCACCTTGCCGGGTGGTTGTAAAGGCATGCACATTAGTAGGTGCTGGCCAATCGGGTCTCAGAATACGAAGCGGGCTCATGAGGAGGAGTCATCAAATGGTTTGGGAAGATCTGCGGCATCCATATGCACTTGCGCATGCAGTTCTAAGAGATCATTTGGAATGGGAGCAAACCATCGCATCGGTTCGTGTGTGCTTGGATGCACAAACTCCAACGCAAACGCATGGAGGGCTTGGCGCTTTAGGAGCAATTGACTCGCAGCCGCTGGGATTCGTTTGCGATATACCGGGTCACCTAATAATGGATAAGACAAAGACTCAAGATGAACGCGAATTTGATGGGTTCGACCGGTCTCCAAGCGACACTCCAATAATGAGACCTTACTTTGTTGGTAGGCGCCCAGCGCTAAGCGTTTGTAATGGGTGCGTGCGGCTTTGGCATTGGCTACTCTAGAATCGGCAGGCACCACGGCAATCTTGAGTCGATCGCGCGGGTCGCGTGCCAAGGCAGCGTTAATCGTGCCATGTAATGGGGTGTCGCCCCATACCCAGGCTAGATAGCGCCGCTCCACCAAATGATCTTGCAATAGTCGTACGAGGGCGGTTTGGGCTAATGCTGTTCGGGCCACCACAAAGAGTCCTGAGGTGTCTTTATCGAGTCGATGCACAATCCCAGCACGAGGCAACTGGGCGAGCTCCGGGTAATGAAACAGAAGACCATTGAGTACCGTTCCAGTCCAATTACCAGCCGCGGGATGCATTACCATCCCAGCCGCTTTATTAAAGACCAAGAGATGATCATCTTCATAGATGCAATTGAGTGGAATATCTTCTGGCTCAAATGCATGTTGCTCCGGCATCTCTTGTGGAAAGACCCGAATCGCCTCACCGCCTCGCAAAATCTGGCGAGATTTAACGACCTTGCCGTCAACTAGGACCGCTCCTTGATTGGCCCATGCCTGTATCCGATTGCGGGAGTAGTCGGTTAAAAAATGGGCTAAGACTTTATCTAAACGCTCTCCCGCCCATGCATCCGGGATCTCAAGCGCAATGAAATCCTCATCATCGATATAATCAGAGGGATTCGGATCAGGAGTTTGCGGCAATGCCACGCTGGAAGGACCTTATTGTGTTATCTATTCCCCCTATGGGGCACCATCGTGCTAGTTTAAGGCTTGTTGCTCTTACTTCACTAGTTTCTTCTGTAATGCTTCTCACTTCATGCGCCAATACCAGTACCGATGAAACCTTGGGCTGGTCCGAAGCTAGGCTATATACCGAAGCGCGCGACAAGATGAATGAGAATGATTTTGATAAGTGCGGTCAGTACTTTGAGAAACTGGAGGCGCGCTTCCCCTTTGGTCCCTACTCCCAGCAAGCTCAGATTAATTCCGCGTATTGCTTTTGGAAAGCCCAGGAGCCTGCCCAAGCAATGGTCCAAATCGATCGCTTCATTAAGTTGCACCAAGGTAGCCCCAATTTAGATTACGCGTATTACCTCAAGGGTCTGATCACCTTTAATGACGATTTAGGATTTTTAGGAAAGTTCACGGGACAAGATCTGAGTGAACGTGATCCCAAAGCAGCCAAAGAGGCCTTTGAATCCTTCAAGGTCGTGGTGGAACGCTTCCCCAACAGTAAATACGCCCCCGACTCACTTGATCGCATGCGCTACATCGTCAACTCTTTAGCAGAGGCTGATGTGATTGTGGCGCGCTACTATTACGATCGAGGCGCATACTTAGCTGCTGCCAACCGTGCTCAACTCGTGATTCGGGATTACGATCGTGCGCCAGCGGTTGAGGAAGCACTCTTCATTTTGGTTCAGTCCTATCAAGCCTTGGGGATGTATGACTTAAGCTCTGATGCCATGCGGGTCTTTAAGCTCAATTTCCCTGATAGTCAGATCTTTAAAACGGGCAAGCGCGTTCAGAAAGAGCGCAAGTGGTGGCAGTTCTGGATCACTAAATAATTTCGAGCGGTACCCGAGGCGCAATCGCGCATACCAGTTCGTAGCCAATCGTTTGGGCGTGTGTTGCCACATCATCGACATGCAAGTTTTTACCCCACAACTCTACTTTGGTGCCGACGGTTGCCCAGGGCGCATGGGTGAGATCAATGGTTAGCATATCCATCGAGACCTGTCCCGCAATCGGGCAAAGCCGTGATTGGCTTGGATCATCCGCATAAACCCAGACGGGGGCGCCGTCTTTTGCATGACGGGGATAACCATCCGCATAGCCACAAGCAACCACACCAATTCGCATCCGCCCAGTTGCTCGGAATCGTGATCCATAACCCACTGCGTCGCCCGGCTCTAGATCTTGAATCGCAATGATGGAGCTTGATAGGGTCATCACCGCTTGCAAATTGGCATGGGCAATATCCGCAAACTGACCCGATGGAGAAATCCCATGCAACATAATCCCGGGACGGACCCAATCACCTAAGGCGTTACGATGCCATAAGACCGCTGCCGAGTTAGCCAGCGAGGTCTCACCCGCTAATCCATCGATCGTCTTGGTAAAGCACTCCATTTGAGCACCGACTGAGGGCTCGCGATCAACGTAGTCGGCATTTGCAAAGTGAGTCATATGGTTCATGCGGTGCCCGGCGGCATGAAGCCGATGGTAGGCTAATCGATACGCTTCTGGTCGAAATCCAAGACGATTCATTCCAGAGTTGAGTTTGAGAAAGATGGTGACGGGATGGGCTTGCTTTTCAAGCCAAGTCACTTGATTGGGGTTGTGGACCACCACATCGCAGTCCAGCTCAATCACTGACGGAATATCACCCTCTTGGAAAAGACCCTCTAACAGCAAAATGCGCTTGGTCCAGCCCTGCGACCGCAACCAGCGGGCATCATCGAGATCTAAGACCGCAAATCCATCGGTCTGCGAAAGTCCTGCCAACGCCGCCCTTAGGCTATGGCCATAGGCGCGGGCTTTAACCACAGACCATATGCGAGAATTACCCGCGAGTTCTCTGACCCGCCTTAAATTGTGGCCTAATGCAGCAGTGTCAATCGTTGCCAGAATCGGGCGTTCCAGAAATCTCCCCTTTCATGCTCTAATCTAGTAAATGAAGCAATTGTACGAATGAAACCAGGTTTTTACACCATTATGGCGGCGCAATTTTTTTCGTCGCTCGCCGATAACGCCCTGCTAATTGCGGCCATTGCCCTCTTAGCCCAACTCGCTGCCCCGGCGTGGATGACCCCGCTTCTCAAACTGTTCTTTGTGCTCTCCTATGTATTATTGGCTGCCTTTGTTGCAGCCTTTGCTGATTCCAGGCCCAAAGGTCAGGTGATGTTCATCACCAATACGATCAAAATTATTGGTTGTGCCGCGATGCTTTTTGGCGCTCACCCGTTAGCTTCATATGCGATTGTGGGTCTTGGAGCAGCTGCGTATTCACCAGCAAAATATGGCATTTTGACCGAGCTGCTCCCCCCTGAAAAACTCGTGGCCGCCAATGGCTGGATCGAGGGTTTGACCGTGGGCTCGATTATTGCGGGCACCGTCTTGGGTGGTGTGTTGATTAGCACCAAAGTTTCAGCTTCCCTCATGAGTTTTGATTTGCCTTTGTTTAACACGGGTGTTGATAGCCCTGCTGAATCCGCGATCTCGATCATTATGTTTATTTACCTGATCGCCGCACTCTTTAACTTAAAGATTCCGGATACGGGGGCACGCTACCCAGAGCAGCGCTTAGACCCTATTCAGTTGACCAAAGATTTTTTTGTCGGTTTTCATATTTTGTGGCGCGATCGCTTGGGCCAAATCTCCCTGGCAGTTACCACTCTTTTCTGGGGTGCGGGTGCAACCTTACAGTTCATCGTGCTGAAGTGGGCTGAGACCGCGCTGAATATGAACCTCTCGCAAGGGGCTATTTTGCAAGCAGTTTCTGCCATTGGTGTCGCCGGGGGTGCGGTTTGGGCAGCCTCACGTATTCCATTAAAGTCCGCTTTAAATGTCTTGCCGTATGGCGTCGTAATGGGCCTGCTGGTATGCATCATGGCCATCTACCATATTGAATACATCCCATCAATCGTGCTCTTTAAGATTGGCGCCTTGGAAGTCAACTTTAATCTTCTACCTGCTTATCTCCTTCTGATCACCGTTGGCTGGTTAGCAGGTTACTTCGTTGTTCCAATGAATGCCCTCTTACAGCACCGTGGTCACGTCCTACTTTCTGCAGGTCACTCTATTGCTGTTCAGAACTTCAATGAGAACCTCTCGGTTCTAATGATGCTCATGCTCTATGCCCTGCTGATTTGGTTAGACGTTCCAGTACCCATCGTGATTACCGGCTTTGGTTTAGGCGTTGCCCTCACCATGTGGCTAGTGATTAAGAAGCATCAAGCCAACCAGGCCGAGTATGACTCGCTGCATCTGATTGGCGAAGCCAAGCACTAATTAGAGCGATTGCAATACAGAGCGGGCTAGCAATAGATCTTGCCACAAGAGCGCTTTGTCCTTCGGTCGGCTGAGGCAGTGCGCCAGATCAACGCTGGCGATCAAGGGAATGTCTTGACCAGCAATCTCTAGGACTACATCCCGCAAGTGCGCGAGTGGCTCTTGCTCTCCACTTAAGGTCTGTGCTGCGTGCTCACCGAAGGCAAATGCCACACATGGCAAATGCGTATTCGGTGCTTGCGTATCGGTCGGTGAACGCCATTCCCATTCTTTGGGTAAGAGCCCGAGGGCCAAAATGATGTTCTGGAATAAGCGTTCTTGATCACCACCGGGCGCTTGACCATAAAACAGCCAATACACCTTAGGCTCCAAATTGGAGATGGCCTGATGAGGCTCAGCATTCGGAGACATGCTGGGTGGAGAGACTTCCGCAGCAGAACGCAAAGACCACTCGGTAATGCCCATTTCTTTTAAGTAACGTGAGCGATCGTCAATGTTCATAGGGTTTTGCAGGGCAATCGATGGCTTTGGTCATCACAATCGCGTCTTCACGCGTACTAGAAGAAGATTCTACTGGGTAATAGGCTTTGCGCCGCGCTAACTCTTCATATCCTGCCTTCTCATAGAGTGCGATTGCAGCACGATTACTGGGACGAACCTCAAGCAAAATCCGCGGGATTGATAAATTAGATGCGATCATTTGGATAGCACTCATGAGTCGCAGGCCTATGCCCTGTTTGCGCAGATCCGTATCCACCGTAATATTGAGAAGATGGAGATCATCGACTGCGGGTAGCAAGATGCAATAGGCCCAAATGCGCTTGTCAGGATCGCCTACCTCGCGCAGGCAATATGCCCAATGGCCCGCTTCGATCGAATCGCTAAAGTTTTTGCGCGACCATGGGTGCTGATGCGAAATTGCTTCAATTGCCATGACCGCATCCAGATCGGATTCGGTCATCAGCTCCAGAACCAGCTCAGCCAAGCAAATGACCGGTTGGGGTGCGGCTTGCTGCATCGAGACGTTCTTGGGTAGTGAGAGCCACTTTATTACGAATATAGAGGGGCTCAAGCTGCTCAACCGAAATCGTTTGGTCCGCTTGATAACGCACTTGCGCGAGATCTAAGATGCTAAATGCATTGGGCACTAGCTGCGAATCAATCTGTCGACCTACAAAATGATCCTTGAAATCATCGGCATACTCAGCAAGGGCATTACCGGCAATTAAATCTTGATGGTTATCCTCAATATACTCTGGGGCAGTTAGTTGTATTGGATGAATCGGTTTAGGCTGTGAGGCTTCTATTTGATAGCGAGTCCAATACACTTCACCCATACGGGCATCCAGAGCAATGGTGAATGTCGTGTTTTGAGGCATTTGATGGTGTTGCGCAAACTGCGATGCCATCGCATCAAGACTGGTCACCGGAATTACTGGCAATTGCGAGCCAACCGATAATCCCTGGGCAACTGCAACCGAGAGACGTACTCCAGTAAATGCTCCAGGACCCACACCTACCGCCAGGGCATCCAGATCGGAGAAACGTGCGCCACACTGCTGTAGTAGCTCGCTGCACCATGGCAAGAGATGCTGACTCGCTTTTGATCCAAGTAGCTCATGCCGATACAGAATCGGTTTGTCATCAAAACATAAGGCCACCGAACACCACGAGGTCGAAGTGTCGATGGCCAAGATGCGCATGCTAGATGTCCTGAGTTTAAAACTCTTCGTACAGCGGCAAGGTTAAGAACTCCACAAAATCATCATTGGCAACCAAGTCCTCAAAGATCTTAGCGGCACGATCAAACTGTCCAACAGCACCGGAGTCTTTGACCTTCGTGAGCTCTTCACCAATCAGTTGACGCACTAGCTCAAGGGTGACTTTACGACCGTCGTCGAGAACTCCTTTGGGCGACCGAATCCATTGCCATACTTGTGAGCGGCTGATCTCAGCAGTAGCGGCATCTTCCATCAGGTTATGGATGGGCACACAACCGTTACCAGCAAGCCAAGCACCCATGTAATGGATACCGACGTTAATGTTATAACGCAGCCCTGCTTCGGTGATTGGTCCCTCTGGAGCAAAGTTGAGTAAATCCGCAGCGGTGACCTGAACGTCCTCGCGTTGACGATCAAATTGATTGGGTTTGTCACCCAATACGGCTTTGAACTCATTCATGCACAACTCAACCAAACCTGGATGGGCAACCCAACTACCATCGTAGCCATCGGTAGCTTCACGACGCTTATCCGTTGATACAGCTGCGAGCGCAATCGCATTCTTCTCAGGATCATTCTTAATGGGAATGAAAGCGCTCATTCCACCCATTGCTGGGGCGCCGCGCTTATGGCAGGTCTTTAAAAGAAAGAGTGCATAGGCGCGCATAAAGGGTGAGGTCATGGTCACCTTCACACGATCGGCCAAACAGAAGTTTTTATCGAGCTTGAACTTTTTAATCGCGGAGAAGATGTAATCCCAACGACCAGCATTTAATCCCGAACTATGGTCACGCAACTCATAGAGGATCTCATCCATCTCAAAGGTGGCATTGATGGTCTCAACCAACACCGTTGCTTTGATGCTGCCGTGCTTCATGCCCAGCTCTTTCTCGGCCATAGTAAAGATGTCATTCCATAAGCGAGCCTCTAGATGGCTCTCAATCTTTGGCAAATAGAAAAATGGGCCTAAGCCTCTCGCTTCGAGATACTTACCACTATTAAAGGTGAAGATGGCGAAGTCAAAAATACCGCCTGAGACACGCTGACCATCAACCAAGACATGTTTCTCATCGAGATGCCAACCGCGAGGACGAACAATTAAGGTCGCGGTTTTTTCATTGAGCTTGTATTCCTTACCAAAGAGATTGAGCTCAATATCACGGCGCACGGCTTTCTTTAAATTGACATGCCCTTGCACAATGTTTTCCCAATAGGGGCTATTGGAATCCTCAAAGTCCGCCATATACGAATCTGCACCAGAGTTCAGCGCATTAATCACCATCTTGGCATCGACTGGACCAGTAAGCTCCACGCGGCGAGTTTCCAGTGCTTTGGGTACTGGAGCAATTTTCCAATCACCCTCACGAATGGATTTAGTTTCTGGCAAGAAATCAAGCTTTTGACCGGCGTCCAATTTTTTGGCTAGTTCAACCCGTTTTTTGAGAAGTTCCTGACGACGTGGTTCAAAGGCGCGATGCAATTTAGCAACGAACTCGAGAGCCTCAGGGGAAACAACGGTTGCAAAATCCGGATTGAGTTTGGCTTTGAGCTCAATGCCACTGGATTCGATGGTTGGGGCGCCAGACATGAATACTCCTAATCGGTTTTAAGGATTAAATGACAAATTGATGACTATTATGCCTGAATTGTTGCACTGCACACAAATTGGGGTTTATGCCAATGCGGCAATCACATCGGGTGGCGCTTGTACCAGTTCGATCAAAACCCCTTCGCCCGAGAACATGAACTCCTCGTTCGCTTTGGGATGAACAAAAATAATGTCGTGACCTGCTGCCCCCTTCCGAATCCCGCCGGGGGCAAATCGCAGACCCTGTTGCGTCAACCACTCCACCGCCTTGGGCAAATCATCAACCCACAAACCAATGTGATTGAGTGGGGTTTGATGCACAGCTGGCTTTTTATCGATATCGAATGGTTGCATCAAATCAATTTCAACCTCGTGCGGGCCACGACCGATGGCACAAATATCTTCATCGACGTTCTCGCGCTCGGATACGAAGGTATCTTTGTATTGCAGGCCAAGAAGATCAACCCACAGCGCTTTAAGCTTTTGCTTATCGGTACCACCGATGGCAATTTGCTGAACCCCCAGAATGTTGAATGGTCGACTCATAGTGATCACTTCGCAAACTGAATAATGATTTGATCGACTGCAAGACTCGATCCCTCAGTGGCACATATATCGTCCACCACCCCATCTTGCGAAGCGAATAAAGTGTTCTCCATTTTCATGGCCTCAATCACAACCAATTTCTGACCAGCAGTAACCTTATCACCCTTGGCTACATGTAATTTGGTTAATAGTCCGGGCATCGGCGACAGTAGTAACTTCGATGTGTCAGGAGGCGCCTTATATGGCATACGGCGTTGCAACTCTGCCCCAAATGGACTTAAGACCACGCAGTCAAAATGCACGCCATCTTGCATGAATACATAACCCAAGCCTGGGCGCTCCACTTGCGCACATGCCGTCGGTCCATCATTTAAACGATAGATCAAACGAATCGAACCGGGTTGCCAATCACTCTCCAAGAAATAATCCGTCATCGTGTTCTTGCCTTGATTGGCTTTGACGGATATTTGGTAACCGTGATCACGTTGCTCAATCTTGGTGTCGTAGGATGTGTCACCATGCATCACCACAAACTCTTGGGTAATCTTCATTTCGTGGCCTAAGAGCTGCCCTTCAAGTAATTTGGCACGCTCCAAATAACGACGGTGCACAAAGCTTGCTAAAGCTGGTAAGCGATTCAAGTCACTGGGCTCAACCGATCCTTTTAAAAATCCCTTGGGGAACTCCTCAGCAATAAATCCAGTATTGAACTGGCCCGAGAGAAATCGTGGGTGTTGTAGCAAAGCAGATTGGAACTGAATGTTCGAATGAATCCCCCGAATTACAAACTCATTGAGCGCCCCGCGCATTTTGCTCATTGCCTCCTCGCGGTTGGCACCATGCGTAATGAGTTTTGCAATCATTGAGTCGTAATACATCGGGATCTCGCCACCCTCATATACACCCGTATCAACTCGTACACCATCTTTGGATGCCGGAGGCTGATACTTCACCAAGCGTCCGGTCGATGGCAAGAAGTTTCGTAGAGGATCTTCGGCATTAATGCGGCACTCCATCGCCCAGCCATTGCGCGGAATTTGGTTTTGGGTAAATGCCAACTTCTCACCAGCAGCCACCCGGATCATTTGCTCGACAAGATCAAGTCCTGTGATGCATTCGGTGACCGGATGCTCAACCTGCAAGCGTGTGTTCATCTCTAAGAAGTAAAACGACTTGTCTTTACCAACCACAAACTCCACAGTACCTGCCGATTGGTAGTTAACGGCCTTGGCGAGCGCTACCGCTTGTTCGCCCATGGCCTTACGGGTGGCATCATCCAAGAATGGCGATGGCGCCTCTTCAATCACTTTTTGATGACGACGCTGAATCGAGCACTCACGCTCCCACAAATACACCACATTACCGTGCGCATCGCCTAATACCTGGATCTCAATATGCCGCGGTTCTTCTACAAACTTCTCAATGAAGACGCGGTCGTCACCAAAACTATTAAGTGCTTCATTCTTACAAGCCACAAAGCCTTCGGCCGTTTCTTGGTCGTTATACGCAACACGCAATCCCTTACCCCCACCACCAGCAGAGGCCTTGATCATCACTGGGTAGCCAATTCCCTGCGCAATTTTTACCGCAGCCTGAGGATCATCAATAGCGGCGTTATGGCCGGGGATGGTGTTAACCTTTGCCTCTAAAGCAAGTTTCTTAGACGCAATCTTGTCGCCCATTGCAGCAATCGATTGATATTTGGGGCCAATGAAGATAATGCCCTCTTCCTCAACGCGCTTAGCAAACTCTTCGTTCTCGGACAAAAAGCCATAACCCGGATGAACCGCTTGCGCACCCGTTTCTTTACACGCCGCAATAATGCGATCCATTTGCAAGTAGGACTCGCGCGATGGTGGCGGTCCAATGCAAACGGCCTCATCGGCAATCCGAACATGACGCGCCTCGGCATCCGCTTCGGAGTAGACCGCAACCGTTTGGATTCCCAAGCGTTTTGCAGTTAGCATCACTCGGCAAGCAATTTCACCGCGGTTCGCAATTAAGATTTTCTTAAACATAGTGATTGGTCAGTCGGTTAAATTAAAGAGGGATGTTGCCGTGTTTACGGGGAGGATTTTGCAAATCTTTGTCTTGCAACATCGCGAGTGATCGTGCAATCCGCTTGCGTGATTCGTGGGGCATGATGACATCATCAATGTAGCCACGCCGTCCTGCGACAAAGGGGTTTGCAAACTTCGCTTTGTACTCTGCTTCACGCTCGGCAATCTTTTGCGAATCATTTTTCTCTTCGCGGAAGATAATTTCAACAGCGCCCTTAGGCCCCATCACCGCAATCTCTGCCGAGGGCCAAGCAAAGTTCACATCGCCTCGCAAATGTTTTGATGCCATCACATCGTAGGCGCCGCCGTAGGCTTTGCGTGTAATCAAAGTGACTTTGGGAACAGTGCAATCGGCATAGGCATAGAGTAATTTAGCGCCGTGTTTAATGATGCCACCGTACTCTTGAGCGGTACCTGGCATAAAACCTGGCACGTCGACCAAGGTCACGACCGGGATATTAAAAGCATCACAAAAGCGCACAAACCGAGCGGCTTTAATCGATGATTTGATATCGAGACACCCTGCAAGCACCAAAGGTTGATTAGCAACGATACCGGCAGTCTGGCCGCCAATGCGTGCAAAGCCAATAATGATGTTCTTGGCATAGTCGGGCTGCAACTCAAAGAAGTCTTCATCATCCACAATCTTATGAATCAGCTCTTTCATGTCATACGGCTGATTGGGGTTGAGAGGCACCAATGTATCGAGCGAGTAATCGGGCTCATCCGACCAGACAAGACCGCCCAGAAAAGGGGCTTTTTCTTTATTTGAGAGCGGTAGATAACTGTAGAAACGGCGTAGCATCATGATCGCCTCAACATCGTTATTAAATGCCAAGTCACAGACTCCCGATACAGTGGAATGCGTGTTCGCACCACCCAAATCTTCTGCGGTGACATCTTCGTGGGTCACGGTTTTCACTACCTCGGGTCCAGTGACGAACATGTAAGAGGTGTCTTTCACCATGAAGATGAAATCCGTTAAAGCAGGTGAGTACACTGCACCACCGGCACAGGGACCCATAATCAAAGAGATTTGCGGGATCACACCCGAAGCAGATACATTCCGTTGGAAGATCTCTGCATAACCACCAAGCGAGGCAACCCCTTCCTGAATGCGTGCACCACCAGAGTCATTGAGTCCAATTACGGGCGCACCCACTTTCATGGCCTGATCCATGATCTTGCAGATTTTCTCAGCATGGGCTTCCGATAAAGATCCGCCCAGAACTGTGAAATCTTGCGAGAACACAAACACCAAGCGCCCATTAATCATTCCATAACCGGTGACGACACCATCGCTAGGCACCGTTTGATCGGCCATCCCAAAATCCGTGCAGCGATGCTCCACAAACATATCCCACTCTTCAAAGGAGTCTTCGTCGAGCAGTAACTCGATCCGCTCGCGTGCAGTGAGTTTGCCCTTGGCATGCTGAGCAGCAATGCGCTTTTGACCGCCACCAAGACGTGCTAACTCGCGCTTGGATTCCAATTGAGAAATAATGTCTTGCATAAAAACTCCTATTGAATATCGGGTGTTTGCATCGCGTCTAGTAAGCGACGCGCTGCCACAGAAGGTGCGATCGTGCCCTCATTCACAGCGGCACTGAGTTCGGGTAACAACTGCTGTACTCCAGGATGGTTCTTAAAATTACTTTTGAGAGCGCTATCGATGCGCTCCCACATCCAAGCAGTGGCTTGCTGACGACGACGCTTTTGTAGATGGCCATTCTTCGATTCGAGGGACTGAAAGCGAGTGATCTCATCCCACAATTGCGCTACACCTTGATTGAGAAGTGCGCTCATTTGCATCACCACGGGATGCCATTGCTCAGCATCATGAGCGGCGTGGTCTGGGTTCCCCTGAAATCCCATTAAGCGCAAGGAACTTGTAATAAATGCTTGGGCTCGGGTGGCTGCATCCGGATCTAGATCCGCTTTATTAATCACGATGAGATCCGCGATCTCCATCACACCCTTTTTAATGGCTTGCAGATCATCACCGGCATTGGGGAGTTGCAACAACATAAAGAGATCGGTCATCCCAGCCACCGCAATCTCGCTTTGCCCTACCCCAACGGTCTCCACAATCACGACATCATGTCCCGCGGCTTCGGCTAAGAGCATCACCTCTCGGGTGCGCTCGGCAACACCACCCAAGGTTCCCGAGGATGGACTTGGGCGAATGAAGGCATTCTCATTGACTGACAGCAGTTCCATGCGGGTCTTATCACCCAAGATCGATCCACCAGACAAGCTTGAGGATGGATCAATTGCCAGGACAGCAACCCGATGGCCTTTGGAAATTAAGTAAAGACCTAAGTTCTCAATTAAAGTGGATTTACCAACCCCGGGCACTCCTGAGATTCCGAGACGAAAGGATCGCCCCGTGTGCGGCAAGATGGTGTTGAGTAATTGATCGGCGCGCGCGCGATGATCAAGGCGCGTTGACTCTAATAAAGTAATGGCTTTGGCTAATGCCCGACGTTGCTCCGCACAGGGCTTGCCGAGCAAGGCTGCCACTAACTGCTCATTGCTTGGAGCTTTCGACATTGTGAGGGCTTAGCGCAGGTTGTTCCGAATTTGCTCGAGCACATCTTTTGCAGAGGCGGGGATCGGCGTACCAGGTCCGTAGATGCCCTTCACGCCTGCCTCATACAAAAACTCGTAATCCTGTCGCGGAATGACGCCACCCACAAACACAATAATGTCATCGGCGCCTTGTTTTTTGAGTTCCGCCACAATCGCAGGAACCAAAGTTTTGTGCCCAGCGGCTAAGGTAGAGATCCCCAAAGCATGCACATCGTTTTCAATGGCTTGGCGCGCACACTCCTCCGGTGTCTGGAATAAAGGTCCCATATCCACATCAAAGCCCAGATCAGCATAGGCGGTAGCAACCACTTTGGCGCCGCGATCGTGTCCATCCTGACCAAGTTTTGCGATCATGACGCGCGGACGACGTCCGTACTCTTTGGCAAACTCAGCGATCTCGACTTTAAGTTTTTCCCAACCTTCGGCTGAATCATATGCAGCTGCGTACACTCCGGTCACCTTTTGTGTATCGGCTCGGTGGCGCCCATAAACTTTCTCCAAAGCATCCGACACCTCGCCCACCGTTGCGCGTAAACGAATTGCTTTGACCGCTAAATCTAATAAATTACCTGTATTGTTCTCGGCTGCTGTTGTCAGATCCGCCAAGGCTTGATTCACCTGCGCTTGATTGCGTTTAGCCTTGATGTCCTTTAAGCGAGCGATTTGATTATTACGAACCATATCGTTATCGATGACTAAGACATCCACCAAACTCTCTTCTTCCAGTTTGTATTTATTCACACCCACAATGACATCCGATCCGGAGTCGATCTTGGCTTGCTTTTGTGCAGCAGCCGCCTCAATTTTTAACTTGGCCCAACCACTCTCAACAGCCTTGGTCATGCCACCCATCTGATCCACTTCCAAAATAATTTCCCAGGCGGCATCTGCCATCTCTTGAGTTAATTTCTCCATCATGAACGATCCTGCCCAAGGATCAACTACGCTCGTGATATGGGTCTCTTCTTGCAAAATTAATTGGGTGTTGCGGGCAATTCGGGAGGACATCTCTGAAGGCAAGGCAATTGCTTCATCAAATGAGTTGGTGTGCAGTGATTGCGTTCCGCCAAAGACCGCAGCCATAGCCTCAATCGTGGTGCGCACCACATTGTTATAGGGATCTTGCTCGGTGAGCGACCAGCCTGAGGTTTGGCAATGGGTACGCAACATCGATGACTTGGGATTCTTGGGATTGAACTCTTTCATAATGCGCCACCACAAGATGCGAGCAGCGCGCAGTTTGGCAACTTCCAGATAGAAGTTCATACCGATCGCAAAGAAGAAGGACAGACGGCCGGCAAACTCATCCACATCAAGACCTTTGGCCAAGGCAGTTTTGACGTACTCCTTGCCATCGGCCAGTGTAAATGCGAGCTCTAGGGCTTGATTTGCTCCAGCCTCTTGCATGTGATAGCCCGAGATCGAGATCGAGTTGAACTTGGGCATATTCTTTGCGGTGTACTCAATGATGTCACCGACAATGCGCATCGAGGGTCCGGGTGGGTAGATATAGGTATTGCGCACCATGAACTCTTTGAGAATGTCGTTCTGAATCGTGCCACTCAGTTGCTCTTGCTTCACGCCCTGCTCTTCACCGGCCACGATATAACCTGCCAAGACTGGTAGTACGGCACCATTCATGGTCATCGAGACCGAGATTTTGTCCAAGGGGATGCCATCAAAGAGGATCTTCATATCCTCCACCGAATCGATCGCAACCCCCGCTTTACCCACATCACCCACCACCCGAGGATGGTCCGAGTCGTAGCCCCGATGCGTAGCCAGATCAAATGCCACTGAGACCCCTTGACCACCTCCTTCAAGGGCTTTGCGGTAGAAACGATTGGACTCTTCGGCCGTTGAGAATCCGGCGTATTGACGAATGGTCCAAGGGCGCACCGTATACATCGTCGCTTGTGGTCCGCGCAGATAGGGCTCAAACCCAGGGAGTGAGTTCACATAAGGCAACCCCTGAAGATCATTTTGGGTGTAGAGGGCTTTTAGATGGATGCCGTCGGGGGTATCCCACCCTAAAGCATCCGGGTTGCCATTGGGCGCCGATTTACTGGCTGCTTTTTGCCATTGCTCAAGGGATTGATCGGCTGCAGCTGGCCATTGCCCGCTGGGTTGTGATGCGTTCTTGGTCATAAGCGCCCCATGTGTGCATGAATGTGCATTGATATTTTCATCATTTTGCTTGACTTTTATAGTTTTGTCCATAGAATTGGATACATAATTATGAATTCATAAATGTATTTTAATTAATTAAAATCATAAATAAACAATGACTTACAGAAATAATGAGTAAATTACTTTCAACTCGCCCGCTCTATGAAGAGGTTGCAGATCAACTGCGTAGCCGTATTTTTGCGCATGAACTAGCCCCCGGTGCTTGGATCGATGAACAAAGCCTTGCCAAGGAATTTGGGATTAGCCGCACTCCCATGCGCGAGGCCATTAAGGTGTTGGCGGCTGAGGGCCTCATCACCATGAAACTACGCCGCGGCGCTTATGTCACCGAAGTCAATCGTGGCGATCTTGAGCAAATCTTTACGGTTCTCTCCTTACTGGAAGGTGAAGCTGCCAAAGAAGCTGCCACGAAGGCAAAAGAAAGCGATCTCAATGCCTTGGATGATTTGCACTTGCGTCTTGAGAAAGCAGCCGCTGATCGCAACCTCGATTTATTCTTTGAAATCAATGTTCGCTTTCATGAGCGCATCATCGCGATTGCCGCCAATCCCTGGATGAGCAGCGTGATTGACGATCTTCGTAAGGTTCTAAAACTGCAACGCAAGGACTCGTTATCGCGCACGGGGCGCTTGCAACAATCTTTGAGTGAACACCGCGAGATCCTAAAGGCCCTGCTTAAGCGCGATCCGGTTGCTGCTGAACAAGCGATGCGCACTCACCTGGCCCATGGCTTGGAGGCCGCCAAATAAAAAAGCCCCCAGTTTTAAGTGGAGGCTTTTGAGCTTAAGCGGTGATTTATTTTTTGACGATCAGATCACCAGGAATCGATGCAATATAGGCAGCCATATCTTTTAGATCTTTATCGCTAAATTGCTTCACTTGCGATTGCATGATGGCATTATTACGGCCCACCAGAGAATTACCATCCACTTGGTAGGACTTCAGTGCGTAATACAAATAGTCTTGGTATTGACCCGCAATTTTCGGATAAGCGGGGGCCACTGGGGCTTTGAGGCCAGCGCCATGGCAGGCAGCACAATTGTTCTTTTCAACCAGTTCTTTACCCTTGGCAACATTACCAGCGTGAGCAAACCCAATGGAGGCACTTAACAAGGAGAGGATCAGAGCGGATTTCATCATGTTCTCGATTCCAATTACTTTAAGGGGTTACGGGGAGAGGTTGGCGTTTGAGTCGAGTAGTAGGCAGCTAAGTCAGCCATATCTTGATCGTTCAGACTTCCCGCAATCGCTCGCATGGTTGGATGCTTGCGCTCACCCGATTTATACGCTTTGAGAGAGGCAATAATGTAGTCAGCATTCTGGCCACCAATCTTGGGAACGCGATAAACCTGGGGCCAGTCAGCCCGGTAATCATTAATGGCATGACAGCCTGCGCAAAGCCAGACTTTGGCCTCTCCTGCTTTTGCAGAACCTTTAACGTCTTGGGCTTGGGCAGTGATTGAAAACAGACCGGCGAATACTGCAGCGCCGAGCGAAGTAACGATGGCTTTGTTCATATGCGTGATCGTGTTGCAAAATGGTTAATATTTTGTAGGCTGAAGTATAGCGGACAGCGAATATTGTCAGTTATTTTTGTCATCTACCTATACTAGGGGCTTGTTCGGTGATTTCGTGTTTAACCCCGTTGCTTGAAGGAGTTTCATGAGCGTAATTTCCCAAAAACTGAATGACCTAGGAATTACCCTAGTAAGTCCTGGGGCACCCGCGGCCGCCTACGTCATGGCAGTGACCACCGGTGATCAGGTATTTTTATCAGGCCATATTGCCAAACGCGATGGCAAGCCATGGGTTGGTAAATTGGGGCTAGACATGGATACTGCTACCGGTCAGTTAGCCGCTCGGAGTATCGCGATTGATTTACTCTCAACCCTCAATGCCCACCTCGGCTCACTTGATCGCGTACGTCGAGTGGTCAAAGTCATGGGCCTCGTGAACTCCACCCCCGAGTTTACCGAGCAACATTTGGTCATGAATGGCTGCTCTGAACTCCTCGTCGAGGTATTTGGTGAAATTGGTAAGCATGCTCGCAGCGCCTTTGGGGTTGCGCAAATCCCCTTGGGGGCTTGTGTCGAAATTGAAATGATCGTTGAGATCTAAGTTAGCAAATCGGTGCTGTGGCCCTGCCCATCAATCAGCAGACTGCGCACGCTTTTGTCTGGAAATAGTCGTCGCACAGCCTGACAGTAGCCCTCAAGCTGCAGTTGATATTGAGAATAAAGAGGATCGGTTTTCTCAGGGATGCTGAGTTTGTAATCCAAGACAACAAGCTCGTTTTCAAACTCTACTAAGCGGTCAATCCGCAAGCACCGCTCCTCACTCACGACATCAAGTTCATTCCAAGCATTGAGATAGACCGCCGGGTCAAAGAATGGGAGCAAATCGGAACTGTTAAAAACGGTTCTCACTCGTTCAATGGTGCGCTGTGCATCTGCGACATCGATACCAAGTCGGCTAGCCAAGGATTTCTCGTCTGGCAAGGTCTCAGCCGCTCGGTACTGTTGAGGCGTGGTTCGCTCTAGTACCCAATGAAACCACTCACCCTCTTGCATGCGCCGTTGCTCATCGACACTGTGCGTCTTGGGTCTGGGAGTTAAGCTTGGTTCACCCTGCCAGGTCAAGACCAAATCAGGGTATTCAAATCGTTCATCGCTGTGTGATGGTTGGGGCTGACTTGTATGACGCTGGTCGATGTGTGCCTCATCAAGATCAGTGAATACTGGTACTTGACCTTCACAAGCTCGCTCATACCAACTGTCAGGTACTAAACCGCCCTGCTGGCGATTGCGGGTGCTTTCCACCCCACTTAACCAAAGTCCCTGCTTGGCACGGGTGAGTGCCACATAGAAAAGGTTCCAGTTCTCATGCAAGGCAATACCTTTCTCTTGCGCAAGTAAATCTTCACGCGCCTTGGATAAGCTGAGCTTGGTGAACATTGACAAATGATCTGGTGCTTGCTGATCGGGATCCCAATCAAGTAATACGCCGCGTCCTGGGTTGGTGATCGCTGTATGGTTGCAATCCAGAATAATCACAAATGGAGCCTCAAGTCCCTTCGCCCCATGAATGGTCATTAAGCGAATGCGCTGTTGACGGTGTGAAAGTGAGTGAGTATTTAGATCAAAATCCCCATCCGCTAGATCATCGCTCTCATCCTCTAAGGGAACCTCACCGCGCATCTCACCTTCATCCGGTGTCTCATCTTGATCGCCACGCCGCATTTGTTTGAGTTGTGTAATAAATCGTCCCAAGCTGGGGTAGCGGCCACCATCTAAATTTAAGGCAAGCTCCAGAAAAGCATCCAAATTAGCTAAGACCTGATCTCGGTCGCGCGCTTGGCATACGCTCGCGTATTTGCAACGAATATCGCCCGAGAAATACACGTGATCAAGGAGATCATGCACTGGCAAGTGTTTGGCTAACTCCGTCCACTCCATGAGTTGCCTAGCAATCCCCAAAAAGGTCTCGGCATAGGGATGATCATCGGCATGCGTAAGCGCTTCCCACCAATTGCGATAGCCACGATTACTTTGCACCAACTCTGAGAGCGTTTGCATCTGCGCCTCAGTGAGGCCATATAAAGGACTGCGCAAGACCTGCGCAAGAGCAAGATCATGATTGGGGTTACTCAGAATCGTGAGTAAAGCAATCAGGTCATCAACTTCCAATGTTTCGAGTAAGCCGCCTAAGCGCGGACTCTCAAATAGCAAATTGGCATGCCGCAATGCTTCCTCATACTCGGGCAGGTATTGACGGCGCTTGACGAGCACTAAGAAATCACCCAGGCGCGCTGGTCGCCAGATTTTATGACGCTGCTGATGATTGCTTGGGTCAATCATTTCATCGAGCACCAAACGAGTTCGTAGTACCTCGTGGATTAATTGCGCTAGACGCTGTCCTTCCAACAAACGTTGCTGTTTGGCGCCAGTATCGCGGGTATCGGTGAATGGCATGACCAAGGCGTTCTCGCGGGCAATGGCCTGTGGCTCATCGATGATCGAGATTAATGGCAGACGATAAGCCTCGCCTTTGGCGAATTTTGAATGGCCTGGTATGTCGGGAGCGGTCCAGAGAGTTGCCTGTACCTGAAATGGATAGTTACTGGGGACTCGGCTGGTCGTAAAGATGCGGTTAACCGCCGCCACAATCTCAGGCGCATTCCGCCTTGTGGTGTTTTGTTGTTCACGGTGAGCCTGATCGTGCGCTTGCAAAAAGCGGGTTGCTGCTCCAAATAGACGGGGGTCGGCACGACGAAAGCGATAAATAGATTGCTTGGGGTCACCCACAATAAATACCTTGGGCTTATCCTGATCATCGCCATAGGCTGCAAGCCAAGCTCGCAGAATTTGCCACTGCAAAGGATTGGTATCCTGAAACTCGTCAATCAGAATATGTCGATAACGTGCATCCAAACGTGCTTGCCAATACGCCGCAACACGAGGATCCGAAATCAGTTGCGCCACACCAAGTTCTAGATCATCAAAGTCACGCACGCGCATGCGTTCTTTACTACGCTCGATATGTTCGAGCATGGCCGCACCGATACTAAACCAGGCTTGATTAAGCGCAAGCGCCTCCTGCTGAGCCTGCCACTCAATGAATTGCTCACATGCGATTGCCCAAGCTTGCCGAGTCGCAATGAATCGATTGGTATCTTGATTCTGCGCCTCTAAATACGATTGAATCGCTTTCGAAGCACTGTCATTGTCCTTGCGATAGCTTGGGAGTTCATCACGCGTCATAAACACGGGGATCAATAAGCGTATCGCGGTATCAAATTGTTTTTCCTTTAAGGCTTCAAGCGCTGCGCCTAATTCTGCGAGACCCTGCTGATCACGCACGCCGCCATGAGACAACACCTCATACAACATAGAGAGTTCATGGGGCGCTGCACTCTCTTCTAGTTTGATGAGTAAGGGATTAGGTTGAGAAAGCGCGTTACAGCATCTGCGTAAGGCCTCGGTTACGGGTTCACCACGGGCCTCGCAGGCTTTCTTGAAAAATACCCAGGCGCCCTTTTGCTGCACTAGGCCATTGGCCCCCAATAAAAACTGATGGGCTTGTGCTGAACCCAGTTGCTCAAGCAAATACTCATAGGCAGACAGCACATCGAGTGGCATCGATGCCCACCAATCCTCTAAGCACTCCTGTTGCAGCCGTTTGGCGTCCTCGCGCAAGGTAAATCCAGATTGAGCTCCCATTGAGACCGGCGCCCCAGCAAGTAAGCGTCCGAACCAGCCATGAAAGGTGTCAATCGAAACGGTATGCGGATTCGATAACAGGCGATCATAGAGCGTACGTGCAGACTGAAGATGCACTTGTGCTGCTTCGGGATCGAGTCCTCGCTCTACCAGGGCATGCATCAGCTCGGCATCACTCATCGTGGTCCAGGATTGCAAGAGTTGATAGAGGCGTTCACGCATCTCTTGCGCAGCCTTACGTGTGAAGGTCAGAGCCAAGATAGATCGGGGTGACTCACCGGTAAGCAATATGCGGACTAGACGTGCGACTAGTAACCATGTTTTCCCGCTACCGGCGCAAGCGGACACCACCACCGAGCGCTGCGGGTCACAGACGATTGCGATATTAAGAGCTTGCATGCTACTCACCACATCCCTTTACGGCAAATACCCCGGGCATCGCAATAAAGACAAGTACTCTCGGGTGCAAAGGCCTGCATGGCGTCTCCAGACCACACGCTCCTTAAATCATTTTGCAACTGCGCATCAAGCTGTTGCATCGCGAGCGGTATCTCTGAAATCCCAACGGAGCGTTGGTTTGCACCTTTTTTCTTGAGGTTCATTTTTAGAGAAACCCAATCCAATTGCTCGATCGGACCTTGTGTGGATAGCGCTTTGGCATATAGCAGTAACTGGGGGTCATCCATCAGTTGCGTGCCACGCTCCAACACCTTCTCGCGGCTCTGGTGCTTATAGTCCAGGATCGCGAGTGATGATGTATTGGGCTTAACATCAATCCGGTCAGCGTAGCCCTCAATCTGAATTTGATGGAATTGCCCATGCTTGTCCAAGAAATTGAACTCAAAGCCAAGTTTGCGTTCGGCATCATGAAAACGCCAACCCTGTGACTCCCGTTCCAGTTGCCATTCCACAAAACTGGGAATTTGTTTTTGCCAATCCCGCAAATGCCCTAAGACCCGCTGATCACCCTCCAGTAAGCGACTAAAACCTTGCTCAGAAGCGCGCATCAGGCGCGTGATCATCCAATCTTTACGGAACTGCAAATCATCGTTGATCTGGGCGTCGCGAGCCTCGGTACTTTTGAGTTCCTGGAAAAAATTACGCAGTATTTGATGCAAGGTTTGACCAATCACCGATGCATCGAGCTCGTCATCAAGATCCTTGCGTTTACGAAGACCTAAGAGACTACGCACATAGTACTGATACGGGCAAGCCCGCAGTGCCCGATACGCACTCGGGCTCATGCGCGTTGGCATGGGTAGTCCATCGAGTCGATTTGCCTGCGCCATGGTCATCGGTGTTCCTACAGCGGATCGTGCAAAGCGACTAGATTCACGGGTTGCAAGTTGCGGAAGATCTTCTTGTAAGCGTACGATCCAAGGGGATGCGCGCAAGGGCTCACCACTAGCACCCTCGCTTAGCCATAACAGATCAATATAGGAATATGAGGCAAAGAGTTGTGAGAGATCCCGCGCCTGTTGACGATATTGCCGAGCAATATCGGTACCACCGAGAGTCTGACTTAGACTCTCCGAGAAAAATAGTGGGGTCTCGCCATAACTTGGCAGTTGGCGTTCATCGCAACCAACCATCACCACGGCATCAAAGCGGCGCAATCGAGTTGCACTGAGTGGCAAGATGGTCACGCGTGCCGATGCATCACTGCCCTGCTCGCGGTACACCTCTTCTTCCATTCGGGTCTTTAAAAAGATAATCCATTCGGCCAGGGGCATTCGTAGCGTTGGAAGCTGAGCTTGCTCTAAGCCCAGTTTGTCGAGCATGGCAAGTAACTGTAAGCCAGCAGCATCATCCTCAAATTGCTGACGCATTCCAAAGTAGGACAAATCATCTCGCAGTTGTGCAAGGGCTCTCGCAGACGGCAGATTTTGCATCTTGGGGTTCTGCCAAATACTTACCCGCTCTCGAATGGACTGTAATAGGTGATGTAAGCGTGGGTCAAACTCGGAGCTTGCTCCCGCTTCGATTGCTAAATAGAAACTAACCCACGAAGCTCTCGCCTGCTTGAGCAACAACATGCTCTCGAGTTCACTAATGAGTAATCCGATTTCCTCAGGCGTAGCGTTCAGCAAGCCACTGAGATTGAGAAATGGGTTTTTGAGGAACTCCAGTAAGGTGATCGCGCTCGGCCCTTGAGGTGGACAACGCAATAACTCAAGCCAAGCATGAAGCGCTGCGGCTGCGCGCGTGGTCGAGAGTTTCCAACCTGTTTCGTCGTCGATGGATAAACCAGGACCAAGACGTGCCAGCAAAGCGCGGGTGCGGCGTGCCAATAGTCGGTCTTGTGCCACGAGAGCAATTTGAGTACGTCCTGCCTGTAAATGGCCCTCAATACAATGCGTTGCCTCCCACGCAAGGTCCTCAAAGCGTTTTGCGCTTTGGCAGGTAATGTGTTTTTGATTGAGCGCTGACCGATTGATTTGCAGTTGCCCGTCGAGCGATGAATCAAACTCCATGGTCTCGGGCCATAGGCCAACCTCAGTCCAATCCATCACAAATCGGTGCACCGGGATGAACGCTTCACAATGATCAAGAAACACCTGATGCGCGCGGGCTTGCGCATCATTCTCTTCGATGGTCTCAATCCAAATCAAGGGTCGACGTGTCTTTGGGTTGATTTGCCATTGCTGCAGATGGGATACCAGTGCGAGATGCTGGGTGATGACGGGATCACGCACGGAGCTGAGATAACGCCAGAATGCCAAAAGAACTGCGGACTCTTTGCTTACAAGCTCTTGGGCTAGTTGTGGATAGGCGTCTGCTATTGCTTGGCTTAGCTTGATTTGTACCTGCTCAATCCCGTGTTCGAGCTCCAAATGATCGATGCTCCAGGCCAATTGCGGAACGACGCTTTGCGATAGCAGATCACAGGCACTAACAATGGCATTGGCCAAGCTCCAAGCGCCCCCCTCTCCTTCGGCAGTAAACCACTCGCGCAGATTGGGATAGGTCTCAATCGAGGCATAGGTTTGCAAGACTCGTTCCGTGTTCGACTGTGGCTGTGGTAGGCGCAATCCATCTGGAGTCAGCGCAAGCCAATCAGCCAAACTATGTACCTCGGGTAATAGCATGGTGTTTGAGGGACGACTGCTCTCCAACGCCAAGCGCAAACTGAGATTGGGTCCAGCTGTGGGCAAAATGACCTGGGGGCGCGCATCGCTTGCCGCTGCAATTGCCCAGATTTGCTTCGCGATTTGCGCTAACGCATCTTGGTTCGGAGTGATCGAATACGTTTGCATAACAACGGGTTCACTTAGGGGCAGGAGCAAGTTTTGGCATGAATCGTGGCTTATTGATAATATAGGGTTTGGAATGACCGTTTGCTGAGTTATTCCATCCATTTAAACCATAAGGAATTTTCATGAGTGCCGGCATTAAACAAGTAAGTGATGCATCGTTTGAACAGGATGTTCTCAAGTCTGATAAACCCGTTCTCCTCGACTTTTGGGCCGAGTGGTGCGGTCCTTGCAAGATGATTGGGCCCATTTTGGAAGAGCTCTCGACTGAATACGGTGATCGCATCCAAATTGCCAAGATGAACGTGGACGAGAACCAAGGCGTTCCAGCCCAGTTCAATATTCGGGGAATCCCGACACTCATTTTGTTTAAAAATGGCACGGTCGCAGCTCAAAAAGTCGGTGCTCTCGCCAAGTCGCAACTCACGGCATTCATTGATAGCAATCTGTAATTGAAGTGGTTTTAGTATGGCTGGGGTCAGGCTCACAATTCGAGCTAGACCCTTTCCGTCTTTGAGGAGTGGCAAAAATTACGTGTTTTGCCATTTTTTAGTGTAGTATCTAGTTTCAATAAAGGTCTCTTTAAGGCCATCCCCAAATTTAATCCCATTTCAAACGACTAATTCACCGTAACGCTTTTTTCCGTTGATCGTTTTTCTCGCCTGATCGGCACCCTCCACTTTTATCTTATTTTTTTCTTTTCTAGTTTTATCCTAAGCACACATCATGCAATTAACTGAACTCAAAGTACTCCACGTCTCTCAACTCCTCGAAATGGCAGCAAGCCTCGAGATTGAAAATACCCAACGGATGCGCAAACAAGAGCTGATGTTTGCCATTCTGAAGAAGCGGGCTAAGGCCGGCGAACAAGTTTTTGGCGATGGCGTCTTAGAAGTATTACCCGATGGCTTTGGATTCTTGCGCTCCCCCGAGTCGTCTTATATGGCGTCTCCCGATGATATTTATATCTCCCCTGCACAGATCCGTCGTTTTAACTTACACACGGGTGACAGTATCGAGGGTGAAGTGCGCACCCCCAAAGAGGGTGAGCGTTACTTTGCTTTGGTGAAGGTCGACAAGATCAATGGCATGGCGCCTGAGGATCTCAAAAATCGCATCATGTTTGAGAACCTCACGCCGCTTCACCCCAATCGTAATATCGCCCTTGAGCGCGATATCAAGGCCGAAGAGAATCTCACCGGTCGCATTATCGATATGATCTCGCCGATTGGTTTTGGTCAGCGTGGCCTGATCGTGGCATCTCCCAAGTCTGGTAAGACCGTGATGATGCAGCATGTGGCTCATGCGATCTCTCAAAATTATCCCGATGCGATCTTGATTGTTCTCTTGGTCGATGAGCGTCCTGAGGAAGTGACTGAGATGCAGCGCTCCGTCCGCGGCGAAGTAGTTGCTTCCACCTTTGATGAGCCAGCCGTTCGTCACGTTCAGGTTGCTGAAATGGTGATCGAGAAAGCCAAGCGTCTGGTGGAAATGAAAAAGGATGTGATTATTTTGTTGGACTCGATTACACGTTTAGCGCGTGCGTACAACACCGTAGTACCCTCCTCAGGCAAAGTGCTCTCTGGTGGTGTTGATGCGAACGCCTTGCAACGTCCTAAGCGTTTCTTTGGTGCCGCTCGTAATATCGAAGAAGGTGGATCGCTCACCATTTTGGCAACTGCGCTGATTGAAACCGGTAGCCGCATGGACGATTTGATTTACGAAGAGTTCAAGGGCACTGGCAATATGGAGGTCCATTTAGAGCGTCGCTTAGCCGAGCGCCGTGTCTACCCCGCTATTAACCTCAATAAGTCAGGCACTCGTCGCGAGGAACTCCTCGTCAAGCCCGAAAACCTCCAGAAAATCTGGGTCTTACGTAAGCTTCTGGCCGATATGGATGAGATTGAGGCTATGAACTTCATTGTCGACAAGCTCAAGTCCACCAAGAATAATGCCGAGTTCTTTGAGTTGATGCGCCGAGGCGGCTAGACATTGGAGCTTAAGCGTTGATTTTGTGGCATAATCTCGCTTTTGCTGTACTAAACCCTGGGCAAGTATTGTGGGATCATGCGTGACGCACAACGGCTACCCGTTCCAAGGATATTGATTATGAAACAAGGCATTCACCCTGATTACCGCGAAGTTGTTTTTTTAGATGTTTCCAACAACTTCAGCTTCAAAACCCGCTCCACCATCATCACCAAAGAGACGATTAAGTGGGAAGACGGTCAAGAGTATCCATTAGCAAAGATTGAGACCTCCTCGGAGTCGCATCCTTTCTTTACAGGTACCCAGAAGATTATTGACACTGCTGGTCGTGTTGAGAAGTTCCGTCAGAAGTTTGGTGGCAAAGCGGCTGCCAAGGCAACCGGTGATGGCGCTGCCAAGACCGCTGAGAAGCGTGCTGCTGCCGCTGAGGCGAAAAAAGCAGAGCCTGCTGCAAAGAAAGTGGCCAGCAAGAAAGCGAAGTAATCACCTTAGGTGGTTTGTGTTACCGAAGGCAGCAGACGCTGCCTTTGTTATTTCTGGGAATGTGGATCAAGATAGTATTCAGGGATACGATGAACTAGTATGGTCAAACTGACTGCCGCTGCCACAGCATCCATTCCTCGGATTGTGATCTTTGCACTCACCATCGTCTACGGCTTGGCCGGGCTTTTTGGTCGTGATCCCTGGAAAAACGAAGACTCGATTGGGTTTGGTGTGATGTGGCATCTGCATACCAGCTCTTGGCAGGATTGGCTAATCCCCTCTCTCGCTGGACGTGAGCAATCGATGGGGGCACCACTACCCTACTGGCTGGGTGCGAGCTTGATGGATTTGTTTGGCTCATGGATTGGTGATAGCAATGCGGCACGTCTTTACTCAGCACTGTGCTTCTTCGTGACCGCAATTGCCATTTGGTATGCGTGTTATCTCTTAGGGCGTCGTAAAGAAGTACAACCCATGAGTTTTGCGCTGGGTGGTCAGCCCAATACCCGTGATTACGGGATGACCTTAGCCGATGGGGCGCTCCTCATTTTCTTGGCATGTGTGGGCCTGGCCCAGCGAACTCACGAGACCACGCCGATGATGGCGCAACTCATGGGTTTATCAATTGTGATGTATGGCACTATCCGTGGCCTTGATAAACCTTGGCAAGGTGGCGCATGGACTGGCCTCGGATTAGTCATTTTGGGTCTCTCGAGTAACTGGGCTTTAACTACATTGATTGCGATAGCAACCGCACTGGCTGTTTTCTTCTGTCAGATAAAACTACGATTTCGGTGGACACTGAGTTCGCTGGTCATTGCGATTGTGGGGATTGGTATTTGGCCACTCTTATGGCAAGTCTTTGCCGTTTCTCCAGCAGTACAAGAAGCGGCACTCCAAGCCTGGGCGCAAACACCGCCCATGCATCGCTACATTGCATGGAACTCATTACAGTTTATGGGAGTCAACTTTTGGGCATACGCATGGCCGGTCTGGCCGCTGGCCTTAGTCGCCCTCGTGCACTGGGTGCGACATGAGGATGCTGGCGCGTGGCGCGCGCCCCATTTATGCATTCCCTTAGGTTTGTTACTCGCTGGACTTATCTATGTGCTATTTCGGGTGGAAGCGAATGAGCATGATTTAATCATCCTCATTCCACCAATGGCCATCTTGGCTGCCTTTAGCCTTCCCATTTTGCGACGTAGTGTCATTAGTTTTATTGACTGGTTTGCAATGCTGAGCTTTACGATTATTGCAATCGCCATTTGGTTGATTTGGTTTGCTAAGACCACGGGCTTTCCAGCTAGCACTGCTGATAATGTGGCACGTTATATTCCTGGTTTTGAGGTTCAATTTAGTTGGGTCACCCTCCTCATTGCACTTGGCATTACCGGTCTTTGGCTGTGGGTCGTGCAGTGGCGTACCTCACGTGCTCCCAAGGTGATTTGGCGCTGCTTGATTATCTCGGCATCTGGTACGACTCTCATGTGGGTGCTGCTCATGACTCTGTGGTTACCCACCATCAACTATGCTAAGACCTATCGTTTTGTTGCTGAGCGGCTAGTACAGGCTGCGCCAGCCAATGCTAGTTGTATCGATACAAGTAATTTAGGAGCGGCACAATTAGCATCATTCAGTTACTTCACTCGCTTACCCTTGGCCGACAATCCTGCCTGCCCTTATGTACTAACCCACAATGCCAGCACGGCAACGGCATTCTCCGCACTGCATGACAAGAAGCTCAAACTGCTTTGGGAAGACCGACGCGCTGCCGATCGCGATGAGCGTTTGCGCTTGTATGAAGTAATCCCCGAGTAAGACCACGCATGACATTTTTTCGGGTCTCGCGCTTACGAGACGATGTTCCTGAACTCCTGAAATTAGCCGGTCCACTATTGGTGGGCCAGTTAGCGGTGATTGCCTTTGGTGTGTTAGACACCGCCATGACGGCGCGCTACTCCTCTGAGGATCTTGCAGCTCTGGCCATGGCCTCAGCGATCTACATCAGTATTTATGTTGGACTCACAGGGGTGATTGCCGCCCTAACCCCAATTGCGGGGCAATTATTTGGTGCAAAACGGTTTGGTGAGATTGGTGAAGAGGTTCGTCAAGCGGGTTGGCTTGCTGTAGGCTTAACCGTGGTCGGCACATTAATCCTTTTGAATGCCGATCTTTTACTTGGGATCTCACAGGTTGAGCAGGATCTCGAGAGTAAAGCACGCCTCTACCTAGAGATCTTGGCCCTTGGTTTACCAGCCAGCATGGGCATGCGGGTTTTGATGTCCTTTCATAATGCAGTTTCTAGGCCAGGGATTATTACGATTGTGCAATTGGTGGGCTTGGGTCTCAAGTTTCCGCTCAATGCCTTGTTTATTTATGGTGGCTTTGGTGTTGCTGCGATGGGTGGCCCCGGTTGCGCAGTTGCTACGGTGATCATTAACTGGCTGTGGTTTTTTGCGACCCTCATTATTGTGCTCTCGGGTCGGTTTTATAAGCCGTTTCATCTCTTTGCGCAATTTAGTTGGCCCGATTGGCATCGGATCTGGACGCTTTTACGCTTAGGTGCGCCAATTGGTCTAAGTTACTTTATTGAGGTGACCTCGTTTACCTTTATGTCCTTGTTCATTGCGCGCTTTGGCACCACCACGCTTGCAGGTCATCAAATCGTTGCTAATCTCGGTACGGTCATTTATATGGTGCCACTAGCACTGTCAATTGCAACCATGACCCTGGTCTCGCAGTCCATTGGCGCAGGTCGTCAGCAACGCGCCGAGGAGATTGGTTGGTCGTCGGTGATCTTCACCAGTAGCCTATGCATTGTGATTGGATTGTTTGTATGGGTATTTCGGTTCCAGTTACTTGATCTCTATGACCCGACACCGGATGTCAAATTATTAGCTGCGCCGCTCTTCTTATTTATTTGCTTCTATCAATTAGTTGACTCGGTACAAGTGGTTGCGGCATTTATCTTGCGCGCGTATCGCATCTCGTTTTTGCCCATGTTGGTTTATGCAGGATCACTGTGGTGCGTGGGCCTTGGAGGCGGCTACCTATTGGGCTTCAATGTGCTGGGCAATACACCCCAGATTTTGCAGGGGGTCAATGGATTTTGGATTGCCAACAGCGTGAGCCTAGCGATTGCGGCGGCACTACTACTATTGATTTTTAGAAAGACTGCGGCGTATTATAAAAAGACCAACCCGCCGGTGACGGTCTAAGCTTATTTTGTTTTGACCAATAGCATGCCCAGCTCTTTATAGAGTTTGAGGGCTTTCTCAGTTGGAACTAATTTCTTCACGCGCGCATCCTTGGTGCAGGATTTGTTCTCAATTAGTTTCTTTTCAATTAGAGATTTGAGGGCGGCATGCGATGTTGCTGGTGAAGCAATCGACTTCATTTGAATCACATCCGACACAGTGAGCTTATGCCCTTCATGAAAGGCGCTGGTGATCATGCGCAAGATAATGCACTCGCGGTGAGTGACCTTGTACTTGGCATGTATTTTGTCCCGACTACTTGCGAACTCAAAGTAATTGGCTAAGACGTCCATATTCTTGTCCCCACAAGTAATCGTTGTAATGGAAGACTTTCTTTATTTCCCAAGGTAAGTTTAATCGCTTTTGGTCTAATTACTAGATAGATTCCACCCCCCCCCCGAGATTAGTTGTCAAGAGGTGAAAATCCGTATTCACCAATATGTATATATTTTCTATAAACTTATGAGTTTTATAAATTTATATGCTTGATAAATTATTTCCTCTCTCCGAACACTTTTCGATTAAAGCGATCGATCATCAAAGCAAATTAGTCATTGTTGAAGATAAGGAACTGGGCTTAGAGCTTTCGTTGAGTTGGGGTAGTAAAGAGTTAAAGAGTGCCGAGATAGTGGGTCAATATGAGTTGCGCTTTCTTTATCAAGATGGAAGCGAGCGCATTGTCCAGATTCTTAGTTGAGCAATCTTATTACTACTGAATCTTTTTAAACTCACCAATCGGTTTAAAACCGGGTACTTGATTGCCCTTGGTATACATGCACTGTTGGTACGCGGTGTTGTATTGGGTTTGGGCCTGCGATTCTTTACTGGCAGCGCCCATGGCCCCGACTGCAGCGCCACCAACCATACCAATGGCTGCACCAGTTCCAACATTCGTACTGCTTCCGCCTTGGTACAGGGCTCCGGCTGCAGCACCAATGGCGGCACCCATGGCCGCACTAATGGCCCCCTCCTTTAGGGCTGCGGTATTGCCTTCTTTGACGGACTGAGATGCGAAGGCTCTGCACTCCTCATCATCCTTTTTAAATTCTTCAAAGGATTTTCCTTCGCGCGGCATGATGGTGATCGTGGGACCAGTGGGTGCGGATACACAAGCAGTGAGTACTGCGATACCAATACTGCTAATAACAATTGTTTTGAAGGCCTGAAGTCGCATGGAGTGCTCCGGTTGATCTTTCTATGTATTTAACGCTTCTGGAGTGGGTTTGGCAGACATCATTCTGCCTTTGCTCCAGATTGCTGGACAATTTTGCGCCATTTATTGGATTCGAGTTGGATATAACGGGCTAAATCCTCGGGGCTGCCAGGATTAGGCTCGAGTCCACCGTTCATCAGCTTGGCTCTGACCTCTGGCTTCGATAGGGTTTGCTGGGTCAATTGATTCAACCGCATCTGAATATCGCGAGGCAACTTGGCTGGGCCCATCAGAGAGAACCAGGATATCGCTTCAAACCCTTTGAGTCCTTGCTCGGCGAGGGTTGGGATCTCTGGGGCTGATGGGGAACGCTTAATTGTGGTGACTCCCAGCGCAACCACTTCATTGGCTTTAATTAAGGGTAATGCAGACGCTAAATTATCAAAGAGCATGGAGATTCGGCCGCTTACAAGGTCGGGCAGGGATTGCGCTCTGCCCTTATATGGAATGTGCCGAATCTGCACGCCCGCCATCTCTTTAAAGAGCTCTCCTGACATATGAATCGATGTACCCGTTCCCGATGATCCAAACGTCAGTTCATTCGGTTTTGCTTTGGCTAGAGCAATTAGGTCCTTGAGTGACTGCACGCCAAGTTGCTTACTCACAATTAGTACGTTTGGGGTGCTTGCCAAGAAAGTAATTGGGGTGAAATCAGCAACGGGATCGTAAGAGAGTTTTTCATAAAGGGCGCCATTAATCGCATGAATCCCTACGGTACCAATCAGCAAGGTATAGCCGTCGGGCGCACTCTTAGCTACCTGATCGGCTCCAATATTACCGCCGTGTCCAGGACGGTTTTCGACAACGATTGCTACGTTCAAGGTTTTTTGCCAATCCTCTGCCAGAACGCGTGCCAAGGTATCGGGTGCACCGCCTGGAGGAAAACTCACCACGATACGAATGGTATCGCGTGGCCAGATGCGTTCCGCCTGCGCTGCAGAACATAGCCCAAATACAAGTGCGCCGATGATAAAGAGTCGTTTCAAAGCAACTTACTTCGTGAGCCACTGGCGCAGCTGCGTAATACCGTCATAGTGCAATGGGTTGTCTGCGCAAGCACCTAAACCGCAAATGGATAAGGTCGAGATTACATTACCCACTAATAAAAGGATGAACCACAAACAGATAAACTGCGCAAACCAATGGCGGCTGCGGGTGCCACGATCCGGAATGATTAACAGAATTGCAATACTAATCATCAAGGAGACAAATCCAACAAAGGCCCAGGTGTAAAAATGCAGACGAAAGAAGGTGTCGCCATAACCCAGATCATCAGGGGCAACATGCAGAAGTATTTGGCGCAGGGAGACTGACAACCCCAAGATCGCAAACAGAATGGCAAATCCGTAATGCGCAGGCTGCGCACCTGAACGGATATTGAGCAAGAACATCAGTCCAATTAAGATAAAGCCCATGCGCTGCAGAATGCATAGTGGGCATGGCAGATCATGATTGATGAATTGATCCAAAAATGCCAGAGTAAGTACCAAATTAATGACCCCTAAGAGAACAATGTTCCCCAGGCCACTAAGCGATGGTAAGGTTAGCTTACTCATAGGCTAATATTGAGTTTGTCGGAGGCATGATGCAAGAACCATGCGACCGTGATCACAGCGCTAGCGAATGCAAACAGCAATCCAAGTACGCGCTTCTCAAACCAAATGAAGATGGCGGCTAGTAATGCAATCACAAAAGGTAAAAACATATACATACTCATAATTTTAATAGACGGATGTGCACAAACAAAAAATGGTTTTGTGTTTAGAATGCCATGATGAATTCCTCTACATCCCAAACTAATCGTCCTCTACCCCTCGCCGGTGTTAAGGTTCTTGATGTGAGTCAAGTCATGGCGGGCCCCTACTGCTGTATGTTGCTCGCCGATATGGGCGCCGATGTCATCAAGGTCGAGCCACCAGGCTCAGGTGACCAAACCCGTGGTGCCATGGGTTTTAAGATGAAAGGCCCCGATAGCATGGGCTTTTTGAACATGAATCGCAATAAACGTAGCATTGCGATTAATCTGAAGTCCGATGCTGGCAAAGAGATTTTGTTTGAGTTGGCCAAGGACGCTGATATTTTGGTGGAGAACTATCGCCCGGGGGTCATGAAACGACTGGGTGTTGGTTACGAGGCAATGCGCAACATCAATCCCGCACTGGTATACGTCAGCATCTCGGGTTTTGGCCAAAGTGGTCCATGGGCAGAGCGTCCTGGTTTTGATTTAATGGCTCAAGCGATGTCCGGAGTAATGAGTGTGACCGGCCATGGCGATGGCAAACCCGTCAAAGCCGGTGTTCCCGTTGCTGATATTGGCTGCGCACTCTTTGCGGTCTATGCGGCTCTGTCAGCGTATATTGGAGCCAAGAGCACGGGCCAGGGTCAATACATTGATGCATCCTTATTTGATTCAGCACTGGCGTTCTCGATTTGGGATACCTCCGAGTACTGGGGCACCGGTCAACCTCCTATTGCACTGGGTACGGCCAACCGTATGACTGCGCCTTATCAAGCTGTGAAAGCAAAAGATGGTTACTTCGTGATGGGTGCCACGAATAACAAGCTTTGGCAAAAACTCTGTGACATCTTGATGCGCCCAGATCTGTTACAGAACCCTGATTACCAAACGATTGCTGGTCGACTCGGTCATCGCCAAGCACTAATCACTGAACTTGAAAAATCCTTTGCTAATAAAGATGCAAGTGAGTGGATTGATCTGATGTTGGCTGAGGGAATTCCGGCTGGGCCAATCTTAGATTATCCGCAGGCTTTTGAGAGCGAGCATGGTAAGCATCGCCAAATGAAGATTGAGATTGATCATCCGCTGGAGGGCAAAGTTCCTAACATCGGCTTTGCGGTCAAGATGCAAGGCACCCCGCAGCAAATTCGTCGTCATCCTCCCCTATTGGGCGAGCATACCCAAGAGGTTTTAGAGCAGGCTGGATTTACCTCGGATCAAATTGAATCACTACGCGCACAGGGTGCATTTGCTGCATGAGTGATGCAATCAATGCTCGGGTGTATTGCGAGATTAAGGACTCGATCGCACATCTCTTTTTTGATCATCCCCAAGCGCGCAATGCGATGACGCAGGCGATGTATGAGCAATTGCGCACGATTTGTTTAGAGCTTGCACAAAATCCTTCTGTGCGAGTCGCTATTTTGCGAGGAATTGGTGGTAAATCCTTTGTCTCGGGTAGTGATATTGCCCAGTTTCAATCCTTTCAAGGTGGTGCCGATGGGGTTCAGTATGAGCGCATGATTGATCACTATTTGGGGCCTCTTCAACAACTACCCATACCAACGATTGCAGTTATTGATGGACTCGCAGTTGGTGGTGGCTTAGCAATTGCGGCTTTGTGTGATTTTCGGATAGCGACTCCAACTGCAAAATTTGGAGTACCAATTGCACGCACACTTGGCAATACCCTCTCGCCGAGCAATATCGCCTGGTTAACGGCCCATCTTGGGGTTGCAATCACAAAACGCATGCTCTTACTTGCTGAGTTAATCTCGGCGCAAGAGCTTTTGACACAGGGATTTATCTACCAAACTGGTGAATCAGAGGATCTTGAGCGGATGAGTATGGATCTTGCAAAGCAATTAGCTGCTCTAGCACCAATTACTCAAAAGGCATCCAAACTCATCATGGCGCGCGTGATCGGACATTCATTACCGAATTGCGATGATTTAATTACCGAGGTGTACGGCAGCGCAGACTTTAAAGAGGGTGTAACGGCATTTTTAAGTGGTCGCCCTCCCAATTGGCAAGGGAAGTAAGGAGAACAAATGCCTGAGATTGTGCGTAATGTCTTTGGTGAGCCACTCGTACCCTGCTCGTTTGATCCGCTCACTGGTTTCTTTCGGGATGGTTGCTGCAAGACCAATGACGAGGATGTTGGCTTGCATTTAGTATGCGCAATCATGAGCGATGAATTTCTGGAGTTTAGTCATCAGCGGGGCAATGATCTGATTACCCCGAGACCAGAGTGGAACTTTCCGGGGCTTAAAGCGGGCGATCAATGGTGTTTGTGCATTACTCGCTGGCAAGAGGCTCTAGCGAATGGCTGTGCACCACTCCTTAAACTAGAGAGTACCCACATCAATGCACTTGACCATGTGGATTTTGATACTCTCAAATTATTTGCGCTCGAGAACCAGTCTGAGCTCTAAAGCCTTACACAATTTTGGTTTGGAGAGTCGGTAAGCCATCTACATGGCCTTCCAATACATCACCGCGTTGGACCGCAGCGACTCCTGCAGGGGTTCCTGAGAAGATTAAATCGCCTGGCATTAGGGTAAAGAGCGTGGACAAGTAGGCAATCGTCTCCGGTACATTCCAAATCATCATCGCAAGATCACCGTCTTGCTTCACTTGACCGTTCACCGTCAGGTAAATACGACCCTTGGATAAATGTCCGCATTGACTTACTGGCACCAAGGCCGAGCATGGTGCGGACTGATCAAAGGCTTTACCAGTATCCCAAGGACGACCCATTTTTTTGGCTTCGCCTTGCAAATCACGACGGGTCATGTCGAGTCCCAAACCATAGCCCCACACATGATCTAAGGCTTGGTCTACAGGAATATTCGCTCCACCTTTACCCAAAGCGACAACCATTTCTAACTCGTGGTGAACATCGTTGGATAAAGCCGGATAAGCCATGTCATGACCATCGGTCACAACCGCGGTCGCGGGCTTCATAAAAAAGAATGGTGGCTCGCGGTCGGGGTCATGGCCCATCTCACGGGCGTGATCAGCGTAATTGCGCCCAACGCAGTAGATGCGATTGACGGGAAAGCGCTTGCTATCACCCACAACGGGCAAAGATGGAGTAACTGGGGCTGGAATAACAAATGATGTGCTCACGAATCGTCCTAATCGGGTTTTGTACAGTCCTCTGAAATCGCGAGGTCTGGATTTTTTTGTCCAAGATAAACAGCAATGATTCTAACGGACTGATTACCCAGGGGCTTACCAAAGTGGCACCAGTTGATGGCTTCCACAAACGAGGTGCCAGATCGCATAATCTTTTTGCCCTTGCTGCCGTAATCAAGCTCCAGGTCTCCGCTGGCGATATAGGCAAAGAGTGGTATGGCATGGCGATGCAATGTGGTTTGCTGACCCGGAGGAATCTCAATCTCAAAGACCTGAATCTGGGGCGTTCCACTGGGGTAACGAAAGTCTTGACCAATAATGGTCTTTGCGCTTTCCATCGGAATTGGCTTGACGCGTATCGTTTTGGAAACCTCAGCGGTTTCTTCGTTTGCCCATCCATTTCCATGAAGAAATAGTCCTGCTGTTAGCAAGAGAATGGGTCGATTGAGCATGGGTCCGATCAAGATAGTAACTGTTTGAGCTCTTCCAAGAATAGCTCTTCCCCATGGTTTATTTTCTCGTGCCACTGCTCACTTGCCTGATCATCGGCGGCATCACTGATAAATTTATATGAGCGCCAAGGGATTTGGTGCTGATGGGCGATTGCCGCAATGGCAAATAACTCCATATCCACCACATCAACCTTCTGCTCGATCAACCAAGGGTCCGTGCTGGTTACGAAGCTATCTCCAGTGCCACAGGTATATTTACCCGACTCAGATAGATATTCGGCGGGCTTGGTGCAAAACGGGGTGATACCACGAGGTGCCAGGGGCTGCGCATTCATATCGCGCTGAATCACACGTCCGATCGTTACTAACTCACTGAGCTTGGGATTCAATCCTCCGGCAGTTCCAAAGTTAATGATCAAACTGGGTTGATAATGAATAATCGCACTTTGAGTAACCGTAGCCGCATTGATTTTGCCGATTCCGGTGTATGCCACTGCAATGTTTTTTGGAATGGTAATAGCCTCAAGTTCATTCTTAAGAGCAACTACTAGTAAGATGGGGTGTTCGATAGTCATGATTGGATTCTAAACGGATGAAGCTTGAAGACTACTTGCCTGGCATTTTGGACTTTCCGAAGCCTGGGATCGTATTTCGGGACATTGCTCCCCTACTCGCCAATGCGGATGCCTTTGCTTATACCGTTCAATCGCTAGGTAAGCTTAGCACTGAGTACTCCTTTGACTATATTTTGGGGATTGAGTCCCGGGGCTTTATTTTTGCCTCGGCACTTGCCACTCATCTTCATAAAGGGTTCGTGATGGTCCGCAAGCCCAACAAATTACCGCCCGATATCCATCAAGAATCCTATGGCTTAGAGTACGGATCAGATACTCTTGAGATCAGTAAACATATTTTGCAGCCCGGGGCTTTGGTGCTGATCGTTGATGACGTTTTAGCGACTGGCGGTACTATCGCCGCAGCTGCGCGTCTTGTTCAGAAAACCGGAGCGCAAGTTGCTGCAGCGGTTTGCGTTCTTGAGATTGCTGGTTTGAATGGTTCTCAGGTTTTAAGCCAAGTGGGGATTGCTAATCGCTGCGTGATCGCTTTGTAATTAAAGCTTCACCCCTTTTTTGATGAGTAGCTCATCAACCCATGGTGCCGCATAAGTTCCGGCTTCGATCGTTTTGAGAATCTCTTGTTCTTGCTTGATCTTTTCTTGGCCAAGACGGGCTGCTTCTGCAGCAAGAGTTGGGGGAACAGCAATCACGCCGTCGCGATCACCCAAGATAATGTCTCCAGGATTCACAATCATCCCGCCGATGGAGACGGGTATATTAATTGCGCCTGGTCCATCCTTTAAGGGGCCACGCAAACTAATACCACGTGCCCAGCATGGGAAGGCTAACTCCTCGAGCGCATCGACATCGCGCACTGCACCATCGACAACGATACCGACGACGCCGCGACTTTTAGCAACGCGCGTCAAGATCTCACCAATCACCGCGCAACCGGTATCGCCCTCGGCATCAATCACCATCACATCCCCTGGACGCACCATTTGTAATGCTTTGTGAACCATGAGGTTATCTGCCGTATGAACTTTGATGGTGAAGGCATTACCGCAGACAGACATTGGCGCGCGATGAATCGGCAGAATATCCTTGGCAACCAGGGTGCGTCCCAACATATCGCTTATCACGGTGGATGGCATACCACGCAGCGCATGAATGCCTAATTCGGCAGGTTCGTGCCGTGGGTTAATTTGAATTCCGTGAATCATGAGCTACCCTCCAAAATGAATACCGTCATTGTATTCATTAGAAGTGCTGGGATTTAGATCACGCCATTGGCGCAATCACGCAGAGCTTCCGCAAAGAGCTCTGGGGATTGTGCACCCTGAATAATGAATTGATTGTTCAGAATGATCGAGGGTACCGAGTGCACGCCAAGCTGATGGTATTTTTGCTCTTGGTCTTTCACATCCTTTGCGAACTCATCAGAGGCGAGAACTTCTCGAGCGCGCCCGGCTGGTAACTGAGCACGCTCAACTGCTTCTAGCAGCTGTTCGTGCTGATCCATATCAACTGCTAAGGTGAAGTAACTCTTGAGAAGCTCTTTTTTGAGACGATGCTGGGCATCGAGATCAAATTCCACCATGGCCCAATGTAATAGACGATGGGCATTGAAGGTGTTGTAGACCCGCTTGCGACCTTCGGGATGAAATGGAAATCCTAGTTCAGCAGCACGCTGATAGATTTTCTCTTGATTGGACTTGACCTGAGTAATGGTCGTGCCGTACTTCTCGGTGAGATGCTCAAAGACATCTTGCCCGCCTGGGGGCATATGAGGGTTTAATTCAAAGGGTTGAAACTGGATCTCCGTACTGACTTCACTTCCGACTTCTTTTAACGCCTGTTCTAGGGATGCTAATCCAACGGCACACCAAGGACAGGCGATATCGGATACAAAGTCAATACGGACAGGTTTCAATTATTCCCAACCGCCACCTAAGATGGCACGTTTTTTATATTCCACTCTGGACTCTTCCCAGGCCTTGCCAAGCATGCGCAAGCTTTTAAGGATTGTTGCCAAGATACCAGAATTTGATCCGGCGCTTGCTCCAATTGAACCGGCAGCCAAATTGGGTTTGATAGTCGTTGTAGTCATTTTCTTCTCCTAAGGGTTTATACCTAATAGTATACCCTAAATTCTATTGCGCTGCAACAGACGGAATAGAAAAAAAGTGCTTACGAAACAGGGCTTAAGGGAAGATTAAATAAGAGGTTCTGGGGCTTGATCTTAATCTGAGACTGATCGTTCATTGCCAGACCCAAATACACGGGTTTGCCTCGAACCTGGCTAAGCACTGGGCTCAGGTCCTTGAATTCGAGCTTAAAGAGGCAAATTAAGCGGTTAAGGACACTTTCATCAAGACTCTGCTCTTGGTACAAACCATTCAGAATCTCGGTCGCAGCAGCATCTAAGCCAACATGCCAAACCCATTTGGAGTCGGCGATCTCCTTCAACGGGGTAATCACTGTATCGATCCCTAAAAAATGCTTGATCCATTTTTCTAGAAGACGCGCCAAGGCAGGTAATGCAGGCTGATCGAAATTGAGCTGGACTGCGAAATCATAGAACTCATCACGACCCCAATAGGACTTGGCATTATCGGGATGCAATACATCCAAGTCGATCGTACGGGCAGCCAGTGATTGATTCTTCAAAAGATCAACAATATTTCCAAAGTCAGAAGCCTGTGCATTTCGCTCGATCGTTTCGTGATCAGCCGCCATCAAAACGCCGCCCTCTAGAATGCTGACCTTTTGGGTGCGAAAGAAGAACTCTGCCATTCTTAGTTCGTAAGGGTCTGGGTTCTCACCCAATATATGCCGAAGGAAAATTTGAGTGAGCTGACTCACAAATAAAGGTGGGACATCGACTCCCTTCCCCTGAAACAGACTCATGTAAAAGTGCTCAAGGGAGCTTGCGGCTAATAATTTAGCTCGGTAGCGAAACCAAATTTCATAGTTAGCCTGCACATCGTGATCGGCGATTTTCTGAATCTCAGCTTGGCTAATTTCTTCGCGTGGTGAATTCAATAGACGCTCATGGACCGCTCGTTCTTGAGCGCACGACTGTGGAATGAGACTCAGCTCCGGGCGAGCAAGATAGGTTCTAAGAAAGTCATCGGTCACCACCAGATGGTGATCTGCATTCACTTTCAATGTATCAAAACCGCTGGTGGACCAATAGTTAGGCATTGCTCTTAGGGCTGTGAGTGCATCATTAATAAGGTCATTCCAGCATTACCCTCTTTAAACAATTTGAAGTGCTTCTTTAAACCAGGTCGGCGCTTAATTACGTCACGATATAAGTCCGATTGATGCCGAAGATCCTCACCGTGATAATACTCGCTCACACGATCCGCAAAATAATTATGCTCTAAAGCCTCACGAACCTTTTTGCGGATATTGCCACCCTTCCCACTCGAGCCATAACCATGAATTACAACCAAAGCCCGAATGTGAGCCTCACTGGCAGCCCGAATGTAATGCGTTAGTTGATCAAGGGCTTCATCGCTCGAAGGGCTATCCAGCTCAAGGTTAATGACGTCAGTATCGGAGTGTGCAAGCGGTGCAATTGATGTATTACAAAATGGGCATTCGCCAGTGACGGGACGGGCGTTCCCACAAACCGAGCATTCGTAGGAATAGCTCATGCTTACTTAACGGCTTTATAGACGCCCATCTCTTCTAGCAGTTCATGAATCAGATCCAACCGAAGACGAGGACTCTCTTGTTCTAAGAAAAATTGCTTCTGGCCAGGGCTTAATTGCAAGAGCTCGCACCAGCGATTGGCGACCCAGCCGCATTCGTTAAAGCGATAGGGTTTACTAAAGGGCAGCTCTTTCCCAAGGGCTGCGCCCTGCTCTTTAAAAGACTGAATCACTTTACCCAATACGGTAGAGGCAATTTTGAGATCCTCTGGAACCTCCATGAAAGCATCGTCTTCGATGAAATCAACCTCGGCAACAATCAGGCCATTGCGTTTGGTTTCACTGGATTTGACACGAAAGCGCTGCTCCCCTTGGCATTGAATCATGAAGAGACTAGGTTGTACCGAATCAAATTCTTTAATCCGGGCAAAGGTTCCTACTGAATTAAATCCAATCTCTTGACCTGGCATGCGCACCTCGTCCCCACTGTTTAGAGTAACCACACCAAAGCCAGAACCCTCGCGCACACACTGTTTGACCATATCGAGGTAGCGCACTTCAAAGATTTTGAGCAGCATCACTCCATCAGGGAATAAGGTGGTTCCCAGTGGAAATAGTGGAATGGTTTGGGTATGAGTGTGAATCGACATTGGATTAGGTCGCTAGGTATGACTAGCGCAGACATTGATAAATATAAATCATTGGAAATTTGTCATTGTGGGTGGTGCGGGCCTCTGAAATACGGGCGACGGATTTTCCATTCTTTTTACACTCTTTAGTTGCCAGCTCTTGTGCCTCGATCTCTTTAGCGCCCTTCACAGCCTGCACACCAATCATGCCGTCGGAACGTTGAACCACCCGAAAGCCACTCTCTGGGGTTCCGCAGGCTGATAGGCCTACTGCCATGATCAGAATTCCGGGAATCAAACGAATGTTCATGCCTATTACTATACTGCTGTTTAGTAAATTACTAAGGAGACAGTCATGAATCGTGATGCTTTTGAAAAAGGATTAAAAACCCGTCGTGAGGTACTCGGTGCCGAGTACGTGGATCAAGCGATTCGCAATGCCGATTCGTTCAACTTACCGCTCCAAGAGCTGGTAACTGAATACTGCTGGAATGAAATCTGGAATCGGCCTGGCCTTGATCGCAAAACCCGCAGCATTGTTAATTTAGCAATGCTGACTGCACTCAATCGGCCCCATGAACTCAAACTGCATGTTAAGGGTGCAATCAATAATGGTTTGACCAAAGATGAGATTGCAGAGATCTTTTTACAATCGGCAATCTATTGCGGCGTTCCGGCAGCCATTGATAGCTTTCGTACCGCCAAAGACGTCTTTAAAGAAATGGGGCTTTAAGAATTAATATACGCCTCAAGTTGCGCAATCGTAGCAGCTTGTTCTGCGAGCGCAGCTTTGAGCAAATCCCCAATCGATAGCATGCCAATCAAGCGGCCGCCATCCAATACTGGGAGATGGCGAATGCGCTTTTCTGTCACGAGTTGCATACAGTAGTCCAGGGTATCTGCTGGTTTTACTGTAATCAGTTTGGTACTCATGACATCTCGCACCAAGGTATTTTGTGAGCTTTTGCCCTGCAGAACTAATTTACGGGCGTAATCACGCTCAGTGAAAATGCCGACTAGGTTACCAAACTCAATTACCAACAGCGAGCCAATGTCTTTCTCCAACATGAGTTTTAGGGCATCAAACACATGTACATTGGGAGCAATAGTTTCGATTCGGTGATGTTTCTCTGCGAGCAGCTGGCTAACGGTTTTCATCTTGGTGCACCTTCTTGATCGATTAAGATTGATTGTGAATAGGCTTTTTACTTCCTCCTATTAGGGTTTCCATGTAAAACAATGATGCGCTCCGATCTTCTATTTGTTTATGGAACCTTAATGAGCCCCTTTAGTCATCCCAATGCAATGCAATTTCATGCGGGTGCTGAGCACTTGGGTGCAGCGCAGATGCCTGGTCTGCTCTATCGAATATCCTGGTATCCCGGCGCTACGGATCGACCCAGCGAGTCAATCCAGTTTGCAGAATCTTGGGTTTATGGAGAGCTCTGGCGCCTAAACGACATGCAATTACTGGATGTGATTGATCGATATGAAGAATGCTCGCCCGACGATCCAAGCCCCCATGAATATCAACGCGTATTGCGCTCCATCCATCTCATTGGAACATCGGAATGGCAAATCGCTTGGGTTTATCTCTATCAACTTGATCCACGGGGCTTAGAAAGCATTAAAGGTGGGCGGTTTAGGGCTTGATCACGCAATCCTTGACGATCCCCATCGCCTTTGATTTAATGATTTAGGAGGCAATTACTTGAAAGTTCATCAAGCAAGCAAGATCTATCTCATTCCCCTAACAGCAGTGGTACTGGCTGCCTGTGCTGGCGCTGATGTGCGCCCAATAGTGGACATGAAAGGTGTCAACGAAGCGCGCTATGAAAAAGATCTTGCCGAATGTCAAAACTATGCCAAGGAAGCAAGTGGTATGGGTGGTACCGCTGCGAAGGGTGCAGGCGCGGGTGCTGTCGTGGGGGGTTTGCTAGGACTTGTTACCGGCGGTAATCGCACGGAGATTGTTCAGGCTGCAGGAGCCGGTGCGGTGATCGGAGCTGCTGGTGGCGCTTATAAGGGAAATGAATCCCAAGAGGCCATTGTCAAGAAATGCCTAGTGGGTCGTGGCTATAAGGTTCTCAATTGATCTAATTCTCGCATCATGAAGAAGCGCTTGATTAACCCTTTATTGTGCGTGATGCTACTTCTATCAAGTTCCTTATTACAGGCAAGCTGGTTTGACCGTAAAGATGATCCAGTTGATTTGATCCTCAATCAAAAAGATTGTATTTATATGAAGACCTACCGCGGCAAACTGGTTAAGGGCGACTTCATTCGACCCGACCGCTGGACGGGCTCTAAATTTAGTATCGGTGAACCGACCACGATTGCAAGCTTAAAACGGATTGACAGTAAGACCGCACTCTTTACCAATGTCAACAATATTGGCGACGGCAAAGGAGTGAAGGTGTATGTATCAAAGACCGATCAGTATGTGCAGGCAAGCTTGCAAGATGGATATCCCATCATGCAATGCGAGTTACAAAAATAATTAGAGCTTGATGTCGGGATTAGCGGAAGTAATTTCTTCTCGGCCACACAGACGCATGGACCAGTTTGCAAAGCGCCTAGAATTGATACGCTTCATACCGAGCGATACTACATTGGAATGACGTGGATCACGCTGGATAGCCTCCCAAAGCAATTCCACATCCTTGGGCTTACCCTCCAATATTTGACCAAAGCGACCATTGTCAAAGGATAAAACGCCAGTGATGTTTAAGCTCTTATTGCGACGTGATGCCTTATCTACTAGCTGCATCAATGCCAAAATGCCAAACTCTTCGGTTGCATCACTGACGTAGGACAGACTGACCAAATCGAGTTCGGTGTAGCTCTCTTCAGGGAAGTATTTTGTGGCTGGTTTTGGCACAATAAGTTCATCTTAGTGTAATTCTAAGTTTTAGCAAGTATTTGAGATGATGTCTATCGATGCAGTGCAATATGCTTAGGATTTATCCTCTTCCCTCTTTTTTTGATCCTTCTCGCGTTCTTTCTTGAGATCGCGCAATTGCCACCATGCAAAGAGTAGCACCCCTCCAAATACGAGGATGACCTCAATCAGAATAATCGGTCCAAAACTTTCCATTTCATAACCCTATTCAATCACCTATTCTGAAGTAGTAAGGCTTTAATCGAGTGTAAATTTTTGTACTCCAATACCGCTTCACTCATCGATTGAATACTCGCACAGATTTGAGTGCGTTGTTCTGGGTTTTGCCAAAACACCATCAATGGGCAAACCTCAACCTTCACAAGAAATAGACTGGCTCTTCCCTTAGAGGTGTTGATTGGCATAGTGGTTTGAGTTTCTAAGCGGTAATACAGATCATCGATCCTTTGTGGTGTTGTATTTGACTTTCGTGATGGATGTTGACTGAGTTCGGGACTATTGCTAATCGTCCAGACAAAACGCCGAAAGGATCCTTGCTGAGGATCGCTCATGACATGGGCGATCTTTGGACTGGCCTGCACCAGTCGCTCCCCATCCGCAACCGGATGATGAATTTGTGCGAGTGGCATGCCAAGACGTTTAGCAGGTATCCAACTACTGGGAAAGCAAAAGCAAATGGCCGTGAGGATATCGTTCTCCAAAAGCGCAACGTCTTCATTGAGTCGTAATGCCAAATCCTCAATCTTCCGAATAGTTCTGGCTTCTGGCAAATTGAGATCTGATGCCGCTTTAGCAATCAGTTCCTGAGTTTGTTCAGCGTCTTGCTGGGCACATAACTCAGACCCAAGAAGAGCAAGCTCATGGTTCTTAGCTTCTAAATAACGAGGGTCCGGATGAGCATCAATTAATGGGCCTGCATACCGACTCATCTTTGGCGAGGTGGTATAGGGCACCTCAACTACGAAGGCAGGATGCTTAGCGGATGCGTTCAATTTTGATGCGGTTGATACTAAATAAGGAACCGATGATGGCGTTCAGAATGGCAATAAAGATGCTGGCAAAGAAGGCGGTCCAAAATCCGGAGAGGACAAAACCGTTGACCACCTGAGCAACCAGCATCAGTACCAAGGCATTAATCACCAGTAAGAAGAATCCAAGACTAAGGATGGTAAGCGGTAAGGTAAACAGGATCAATAAAGGACGAACGATGGCGTTAGCAAGGCCCAAAACAAGAGCAGAAATAATTAATGCTCCAGAATCATTAAATTGCAAGCCATCAAATACATAGGTCGCCGCCCATAGGGATAAGGACGTAATTGCCCAGGTCAGCATGAATAAGGTCATGGTTTTCTCTTCATAGGAATGATTAGAATCGAGTATAAGGAATAATCATGATCTCTCCCGATAAGCTGCAAAAACGCCCTCTCTCGCATAAAAAATTATTACTTACGAAGTGGACGGCGGTCATCCCGCAACATCGAGAGAAGCATTTTCTAGTGAGCCGGGTCCATGATCCGCAATTGCCGAGTGACCAAACGATTCCGAAAAACTATGTCGAGCTCGAGGCAGTTCTAACGAAGCGGCGCTATCTTCTGCTCTGGACTGACCTGAAGGATTTAGATCGTTGGCTGCACGGATGGCAATAACAACTCTGGTTCTTGACACCAATATCGTGCTTGATCTGCTGGTGTTTCAAGATTCACGTGCCGATTGGATTCGTGATGGCATTGCTCGGGGACAGTTTGAGCTTATTTACAGCTCCGAGATGCTCCTTGAGCTCACCGACGTCATCGCCCGTCCACAATTTGCTCAGAACTCAAATGATCAATCGACTTTGCTGAGCTCCTGGACTCAGATGGCGATTCATAAACCCACGCCACCGCGCTGCTCGTATCGCTGCGATGATCCAGATGATCAACCCTTTATTGATTTGGCATATCACTACCGCCCTAGTCAATTAATGACTAAGGATCGAAAGATTTTGCAGATGCAACGGGTCTTGAGTACGCACGATGTTTGGGTTCAAAGTTACCCTGCTTAGTTGAGGATATTGATCGCGCTCCTCATCATTTGCTTCGTTGCAATAAAAGAGTAAAAACATTGGCTTATACCGATTTGCTTAAATCGATTATTGATAAATAAATTTCATGATTGGTTTGCTTGACAGCACTTGGTGACGCCCCTAAGATGAAATCGTGGTGTCGCAGTCATTGTGTGACCCGCCTGGTAGCAATACCAGCTTTAATGGGTACATTCTTGTGCCCTTCTCAATACGGGACAGCAAACTCCCGTAGCGACGATAACCATTCAGAAGAGTGGTACGGCCCGGCGGCATACCCGTCGGGCTTTTTGCTAAGGGCAATTCAGTTTCAGCGTTGAGGCGCGCTGATTGGCGCTCTCTGCCATCATCTCAAAACGCTTACTCATTTGGTTCTTAATAAAGTACTCAATAATGAAATTTGGTACGATGGAATCGAGCTCGACATTGGCTCGAAACTGGAAACGGGTTGAATTACCTTCGGGCTCAATGCGCCACGTTCCTTGATATAACTTGGCGTCACCACTAATTTGTTCAAAGTCGATGATTTGATCTGAGAGCTCTTTGTACTGCACGGTGGAACGTAACTCAATTGGGATTAAGAGGATGCGGTCCTCTACCACGCGCTCTACGATGACTTGGTTTCCACTGCGCTTCACAATCTTGGATTCTTTAATTCCTGGTATCGACTTCGCACCCTCGTAGTCCTTCAGGTATAGCAAGGCCTGGCATGGGGTCAAGGCAACTTTGTAATTGGCAATGATCTGAAACCGATCTCCTTTGGGGTAGACCTGAAGATTGAGATCATAGGAATTAGATGAGGGCCATGCCAGGGAACAAGATGCCCAAAGCAAAATACTGCAAAGCGTTCTAAACAACATTGGTAACGCGGATTAATTAAATGGGATGGTGATTAATCCCTCGCGTGGGTTCATGGGCTGCGCTGAATTATCTTCTAAGGACTTCACTTCCGCTTCACCACGCGTGTCGCTTTGATAATTGGGGCCAATAATGATGCCTTGCGGAGGAGTCTCTGGTGGTAATGGCTTAGGTTTGCCCATGACCCCTTGTGGGGGCACTAAAGGTTGCTCGTTAATAGCTTTTAGCTCGTTGGGCTGTAGCGGTGATACTTGCGCAAGCGCTAGATTAGCGGTGGCGGCTGATATCAGAAAACTGGAGAGGGAAATAGATAGGCGCATCCCCGTATTAAACCACTCTTTGGGCTCACCTAAAATGATTGATTAAATTAATTAGGATTCATTTGTATGCCAGCTACCCGAGATGAAATTGCTGCCTTCTTTAAGAAGGATTTTCCACAAACTAAGTGTCAGATTCTGGAAGTGGGTAACCGTGCGGCATTAGTTACTCATCCGGTAGGTCACGGTGAGCTACGCCCAGGAGGAACGGTTTCAGGACCCACCATGATGGCGCTCGCTGATGTTGCACTTTATGTGGCGATTCTGGGTGAAATTGGTATCGTGCCACTTACTGTCACTACTAGCTTGAATATCAATTTCTTAAGACGACCCCAAGCCAGCCCTGAAATTCGTGCTCAGTCTCGACTTCTAAAATTGGGTAAGAGCCTGGTGGTTGGGGAGGTCTTCATTTACTCAGGAACTGATCCCGATCCAATTGCCCATGCGACTGCAACCTACTCGATACCCCCGCAATCCTGAACTTATTCTTTGCGTTTAAAGATACCGATCACAGTAGCCAAGATTTTTGGTGAAAGTGACAATGCAAAGAGGACATCCACAATAAAGAACCATGATCCCCGGCTTAGCTCAATGATCGCGAGGACCACAAAGATTGCCATCATCACGCGGCGCAGTGTATCGGCTGGGAAATAGCCCATGGTTCTTCCTTTTGTTAAATAGTTCTCAGTTTAGAGGATTTGGGCAACGTCCCCAAAGGCTAAACGAGGCCCTCGTGGGTAAATTCCGCTCGGATTGGCGACACCAATGTTCATTAAGAAATTAGCGTGATAGCGCCCATCCGGAAAAAATGCTTGATTGACTTTAGCCGGATCAAATCCCGACATCGGCCCACAATCCCAACCTAAGCTACGCGCAGCGAATAGCAAGTAAGCGCCTTGCAAGGAGCTATTACGCAGAGCAGCTACTTCGGTTACCGCTGGCTTTCCCTCAAAGATGGATTTAGCGTCCATGGCCGGATATAGGCTTGGTAAGTGTTCATAAAATTGTGTGTTGTAGGCAATGATGACAGTTGCCGATGCACTTTTCACTTGAGCAACGTTTCCCGGGCTTAACGCTGGCAATAAGCGCTCTTTTGCCGCTTCACTTCGCAAAAAGACATAGCGTCCGGGCTGCGCATTAAACGCGGTCGGCCCCCATTTCATCAACTCATACAACTGGCCAATTTGTTCGTCACTGATGGGGTGTGATTCAAAGGCGTGCACGGTTCTTGCCTCAGTAAAGAGCTGCTCTTGGACAGAAGTCGGTATGGGCTTGGTCATTTTGTTTTGGTGTCACTCAAAGGATCTAAAATGGAGAATTCTGATCATAATCCAAGCATCCGCCATGAGCTCATCCAAACCCTTGACCGCCACCCTCATCCCCGGAGATGGAATCGGCCCCGAGATCGTCGAGTCCACCATCCAGATCTTTGAAACTCTAGGCAGCCCGTTTGCCTGGGATGTTCAGCAAGCTGGGGTTGCGGGCGTTGAGGCGCTGGGTGATCCTTTGCCTGCCCAAACCCTCGAGAGTATTCGTAAGAATCATCTGGCCTTAAAGGGTCCCCTGACTACGCCAGTTGGTGGCGGCTTTCGCTCCTCCAATGTGCGCTTGCGTGAGGAGTTTGAGTTGTATGCCAACGTGCGCCCAGCTAAAACAATGATCCCGGGTCGCTATGAAGACATCGATATCGTTCTAATTCGAGAGAACTTGGGCGGCTTTTATGTAGCCCATGAATACTTAATACCAGTTGGTGACAATCCTAAAGCCGTAGCTGTATCAACCGGCATGAACACCTATGAAGGTAGTAAACGGATTGCGCGCTTTGCTTTTGAGTATGCACTCAAGAATGGTCGCAAGAAGATTACCGTCGTGCATAAAGCCAATATTCTGAAGCTCCTTACTGGTATCTTTCTGGATGCTGCACGAGATGTATCTAAAGAGTATGAAGGTCGAGTTGAGATGGACGACATGATTGTGGACGCATGCGCCATGCAGCTGGTCATGAATCCCTGGCGCTTTGATATGTTGTTATGTACCAATCTCTTTGGCGACATTTTGTCCGATCAAATTGCAGGCTTAGTGGGCGGTCTTGGAATGGCGCCTGGGGGAAATATTGGCACAAATACGGCAATCTTTGAAGCCGTGCACGGCTCAGCTCCCGATATTGCGGGCAAAGGGATTGCTAATCCGATCTCCATTCTGTTGGCATCGGCCATGATGCTTGATCATGTGGGCAAACAGGATTTAGCAACGCGTTTGCGTACTGCCATTATCGATACACTCAATGTTGACCAGATCCGCACTGGGGATCTCAAGGGTAAGGCAACGACTAAGGAGTTTACCGACGCAGTCTGTAAGCGTCTCGTTAATTAGTTATTTGCCTTTTTTACGACAGGCCTCAGAGCAGTACAACACACTCTCCCAGTTTTTGGCCCAAGACTTACGCCAAGTCATAGTGCGACCACATACAGCACAAGGCTTACTGGGTAAATAGCTTTTATTGCCTTTAAAAGATTGATTCACGGCTTCGTAGTACTTACTTTTTTAACCCAATTCAACACTTGCGGAGCAGCTTCCTCTGGGGTTGTGGCGTGGTCAGCGCTAACTACCACATAGGTATTATTGGGGTTTGGTGGCACACGATCAAATGCATAGGCAGATCCTGATGGATACAGAGGGTCTAAACGCCCGATGACCCACATAAAAGGCGTGCTTTTCTTGAATTGTGAAGCGGTTAAGGTCATGTTACCAAGTCCATTAGGATTAAAGTAACTCCAAAATACATCAGCCCGAATTTTAAAATCTCTCTGTCGACCTTGATTCAGATCGGTAAATGAAATTAAGGCATCTGGTTTTCCATCGGCAATAGCCTTTTGAGCACACTCCAAGTCGGATCCGGTCATGCCACGCTCATACATCAAACTTGGGGAGTGTCCAGGCGCTAAAGCAATAATGGCATCGGCATCACCAATATAGGCCTGATATGCCATGGCAGCATTTGCCCCAAAACTCTGTCCGCCGATAAAAACTAGGCGATAACCTTTTGTTCGATACCCTTTAACACTTCCTGCTAATTGATTGAGGGCACTCTCGTAGGTTTCATCGTAGTTACGGTTTCGAGACCATGGCATTTCGCGAAGCTCAACCTCGCATACTGTACTTACTTGCTTGGCTAATTCCTTAAGATAGGGAGATTGCGGGCCGCCCCACTTGCCATGCATCAAAACAAATACACAGTCCTTAGTGGCGGACTGAGCAAAGCTTGTGAAGCAAAGAAGAATCGAGGCTAAAGCGAGCCGACAAATAAGAGGAAGTTGCATTGAATTCTTCCTTCCAGTGATTGGCGGAGACGAGAGGATTCGAACCTCCGATCCGTGTTTTAGCACAGATGCTCCCTTAGCAGGGGAGTGCCTTCGACCAGCTCGGCCACGTCTCCGTATTACTTCAATACCACTAGTTTACTTCTGATCCAATTCAAAGGCTTTATGGAGAGCTCTGACTGCGAGTTCCATGTATTTCTCATCAATCACGACTGAGATCTTAATCTCACTGGTTGAGATCATCAAAATATTGATGCCCTCCTCCGATAAGGTTCTGAACATCTTGCTGGCTACACCAACGTGGGAACGCATTCCAACGCCCACTACGGATACTTTCGATACCTTGGGATCGCCAATAATGTCTTTGGCGCCAATATGCGCTTGCACACTCTTTTTCAGCAGATCGAGGGCTTTTTGATAATCAGCACGCGGCACTGTAAAAGTGAAATCGGTCTTACCCTCAACCGATTGATTCTGAATAATCATGTCCACATCAATATTGGCTTCAGCAATGGGGCCCAAGATTTGATAGGCGATACCAGGGCGATCTGGTACATCAATCACAGTGATCTTGGCCTCATCGCGTGCAAATGCGATTCCTGAGATAACGGCGGCTTCCATGGTGGTGTCCTCTTCAAAGGTAATTAAAGTACCCGACTTCATTTCTTGATCAAGGGGAATTAGTGGATCAGTCAGCGATGACAACACACGGGTCTTCACTTTGTACTTACCAGCAAACTCCACTGAGCGTATTTGCAAGACCTTGGAGCCAAGGCTTGCCATTTCCAGCATCTCTTCAAAGGTAATCTGATCGAGGCGACGCGCGTCCTCACAAACACGAGGGTCAGTGGTATATACACCATCCACATCGGTATAGATTAAACACTCATCAGCTTTTAGAGCAGCGGCAACAGCAACTGCTGAGGTATCTGAACCGCCACGACCTAGTGTGGTCACGTTACCATGAGGATCAACCCCTTGAAATCCGGTAATGACCACGGCCCTGCCAGCATCTAAATCTTTTTTGATCTTGGCATCGTCAATGCCCATGATGCGAGCCTTAGTGTAGGCCGAATCGGTATGAACCGTGACCTGCCAACCTGAGTAACTAATCGCATCAATTCCTTGCTCTTGGAGAGCGATCGCAAGCAGACCGGAGCTGACCTGCTCACCGGTTGCGGCAATTTGATCGAGTTCTCTAGGGTTTGGGGAAGTGCTTAGTTCTTTTGCGAGCCCCAAAAGACGATTGGTCTCACCTGACATGGCCGATGGCACCACCACCACCTGGTGACCAGCCCGCATCCATTTCGCAACCCGTTTGGCCACATTTTGGATGCGCTCGATGGATCCCATCGAAGTGCCGCCGTACTTATGAACTATTAAAGACATATCCGTTTAACTGAATTGCAAAATCGATGATTTTACAGGGTTTTGTTTTTCTTAATCCAAATAGGACCACTCGGGCCAAACGCGCGGGCCCTTGGTCGTTAAGTGGGTAATGCTGACCCCTAAACCCTCGGCCGCAATGAGGGTGCCATCGATAAATAAGAGCGGGATTTGGCGCTGCCAAGGGGGAACCCCAGCTTCTTGATACAAGTTTTTCAGACTTTTGCTGGGGGTATTGGGCTTGATCTTTAAGCGCTCACCTCCCATACGCGGTCTACTTTCAATCAATTTGGCTTGTTGACAGTATTCCCATGATAGGCCCGCTTGAGTGGAGCGTTCGGGGATTGGCACAAAAATCCATTGGCCACGCTTGGATCTTTGCGCAGATTCAATCCGCAAGGTATTGCGCCATGCTCGGATGGAATGCCGATCATGCAACCACTCTAATTTCGCACCAGTTCGCAAGGACTGTAGGTCACGCCACCAGGATTGCAAACGCTCTGCTGAGGGCATCGATAGTTGATTACGCTTGAGCCAATAACGCATCACATTGGTCGCACGCGCAGGGTCTTGGCGATAGAGCGTCATCAATCGCGCAATGCTGAGTTGATTGCGATCGATCCAGGTATGCGCATCGTGCTGCGCCAGTTGGTCCATGAGGACTTGCGACTGGGCAAGCCATTGCGCACTACGCGCTAGATTGGCAATTGCCCCACCCTGAATCTGTTCTAACTCTGGCAGAATTTTTTTACGGATCGCATTGCGGCGATAGCGCGTGTTTTGATTACTAGGATCCTCCACCCAAGACAATTTGTGTTGCTTGGCATAGGTTTGTAATTGGGTGCGGTCTTGCTCTAGTAATGGTCGCCATAATTGCACCGTTCTGCCATTAGGGCTTTTTAGCTCTTTATGGGCAGGCATTCCTGCAAGGCCTGCGGGTCCTGCACCGCGCAAGAGTTGCAAGAGCACGGTCTCGGCTTGATCGTGCTGATGGTGAGCAAACAATAAATGATCGAGTTGATGTTGATCACAAAGCTGCAGTAATGCCTCATAGCGCGCTTGGCGAGCATGGGCTTCAATGTTTGCAGTGATTGGCAAATGCAGTAGTCGGAAGTCAAAGGCAATCTTGTAGTGTTTGGCTAGGCGCTCACAGAACAGCAACCACTCATCTGCCTGAGCTTGGAGCCCATGATGCACATGGAGCGCATACACCACATCGTTGGGATAGGCCTTACTGACAGCATCGAGCAATACGACTGAATCGAGGCCCCCACTGAAGGCCACACCAATTCGTTTAGCTTGGGTCTTTGGCTTTGACTTCTTTGAACTGGCCATAACTCATAAACCGTTGATGCCGGCGCTCGAGCAGTTCCTTTTCGGATAGGTCCTCGACCTCCGAAAGAGCGCGGGCAAGTGCTTTATTCATATTGGCCATCATGGCTTCGTAATCTCGATGAGCGGCACCGACAGGTTCTGGCACGATCGTATCAATCAATTGAAGGTCTTTTAAACGCTGTGCAGTAAGCGCTAATTGCTCGGCTGCATCAGGGGCCTTCTCAGCAGTCTTCCATAAGATCGAAGCACAGCCTTCCGGCGAGATAACGGAATACGTTGAGAATTGCAACATCATCACCACATCACCCATGGCAATGGCGAGCGCGCCGCCCGAACCACCCTCACCAATAATGGTGGTGATGATGGGCACTTTGAGTTCGGCCTGGGTATAGAGATTATGACCAATCGCTTCAGATTGGTTACGCTCCTCGGCATCAATCCCTGGGAATGCGCCAGGGGTATCCACGAAGGTAAAAACCGGTAAGCCAAACTTCTCAGCTAAGCGCATGAGACGCATCGCCTTGCGATACCCCTCTGGGCGACTCATTCCAAAATTACGCATGGCACGCTCTTTCGTGTCCCGACCCTTTTGGTGACCGATCACCATGCAAGGCTTGCCATTGAAGCGCGCAAGGCCACCAATAATCGATTGATCATCAGCAAAGACTCGATCGCCATGCAACTCATGAAAGTCGGTGAATAAGGCTTGAATGTAATCGAGCGTATAGGGGCGCTGTGGATGACGGGCGACTTGAGAGACCTGCCAAGGCGTTAATTTTTCGTAGATCTCTTTGGTGAGCTGTTGGCTTTTTTCTGAAAGTGTCTTGATCTCGCTTGAGATATCCACCGAAGACTCGTCTTGCACATAGCGGAGTTCTTCGATTTTGGTCTCAAGCTCAGCTACCGCTTGCTCAAAGTCTAGGAAGGTGGTCTTCATGGCCTAATTTTATGTGCTTTTTGGGTTTACCCCAAAATTAGTACTCGACAGGAATGGGGTCAATGCTACGCCACATATACCAAGTGGCTACGGTGCGCCACGGCGCCCAATTGGCTGCCACCTCGCGGGCCTCATGACGGGTGACGGGCTCGCCACTGAAATAATTAATCGAGATCGCCCGAATCAGCCCAATATCGTCAAGCGGCAATACATTGGGACGCATTAAATTAAAGATCAGAAACATCTCGGCGGTCCAGCGTCCAATCCCCCGAATCGCACTCAACTCCTTAATGAGCTCCTCATCGTCCATTTTGGGCCAGCGCTCGGTTTGTAGTCGCCCATGATGAAAGTGATCGGCTAGATCGCGGATGTACTCCACCTTGCGCATGGATAAACCGGAAGCTCGTAGGGCATCATGTTTGGTATCGAGTACGCGCTTCGGTGTTACCTCGTGACTTAAGGTCTCCAAAGTTCGATTCCACACCGATTGCGCAGCAGCCACTGAAATTTGCTGGCCAACGATCGAGCGTGCCAGAGTCGTGAATGCATCGCCCCGACTTCCCAACATTCCATCACCGTACTTGGGAATCAGTTTGCGCAGGATCCGATCTTGCTTCATCAGCTCCGCACAGGCGTCTTGCCAATAGCTTGGCTTTTTGGTGCGTGGTTTTGGCATTAGGCTCGTCGCCAGATGGTTTGACCACCAGGCTTATCTTCCAAAATGACTCCCTCGTCCAGCAACTGCTGGCGAATCGCATCCGCGCTGGCAAAGTCCTTCGCCTGCTTGGCCGCTTGGCGGGCCGCAATCCGCTCTTCAATCTGCTTCTGGCTTAAGCCAGCTTTAGGCGTACCGCTTTGCAAGAACTGTTGCGGTGACTGATACAAAAGTCCGATCGTGTTTCCTAAGTGATGAAGTGTGTTGAGAAGTTCTTGCTTACGCTCGATAGCCTGCGTCTTATGACTCTCAGTCACCAACTCAAATAACACTGCTATGGCCTCAGGGGTGTTGAAATCATCGTCCATTGCTTGCGCAAAGCGGTCTCTCCAGATCGGATCAAGCTTGCTGCTTGGAATAGCTGCTTGTTCACTGAGGGCGGTATACAAACGGGTTAATCCAGTGCGCGCTTCTTCAAGCTGATGATCCGAGTAATTAATGGGGCTGCGATAGTGAGCCTTGAGCATAAAGAAGCGCACTACCTCGGGATCAAACTGAGCCAACACATCTTTGATCAAGAAAAAATTACCCAAGGATTTTGACATCTTCTCGTGGTTCACACGGATATGGCCGTTGTGCATCCAGTAACGCACAAAGGGTTGATCAACACTGCCAGATCCGTAGATCGCGCCTTCACTTTGCGCGATCTCGTTCTCATGATGAGGAAACTGCAAATCGGCCCCACCACCATGAATATCAAAATGCTGTCCCAATAACTCACAGGACATCGCCGAGCACTCAATATGCCAACCTGGGCGTCCCTCGCCCCATGGAGAAGCCCAGCGGGTATCAGCAGGCTCCTCAAGCTTGGCGGATTTCCAGAGCACAAAATCCAGTGGGTCGCGCTTACCACCGCCAATGGCAACCCGTTCACCGGCCTGGAGTTCGTCAATCGATTTGCCAGATAACTTGCCATAGCTGGGAAACTGGCGAACGGCATAGTTCACATCACCATCATCGCCTTGATAAGCCATCTCACGCTCAATTAAACGACCAATTAATCCTTGCATCTGAGTAATGTAGTGAGTAGCCCGGGGCTCATGATCGGGTGATAGTAGATTGAGGGTTTTAGCATCCGCATGCATTGCATCAATGAAACGCTGAGTGAGTGCTGCAATCGGTTCTTGGTTCTCAAGCGCTCGTGTAATGATCTTGTCATCAATATCGGTGATGTTGCGAACGTAGTTCACTTCATAGCCGCTGGCCCGCAACCAGCGTACTACCATGTCAAACACAATCATCACCCGTGCATGGCCTAAATGGCAAAAGTCATACACGGTCATGCCGCATACATACATTTTTACCTTACCGGGCTCAATCGGCTTAAAGACCTCTTTGGTTCTCGATAGGGTGTTGTAAATCGACAGCATGATTAGCAGTTGGGGATGACGGGGCTTAAATGGTGTTGAGTGAACGGCACACGAATTTGTTAGACTGATGAGTATATCGAATGACGCGCCTTCTGAGTGATCTTCTTGCCATGACAGCCCAGCACCCAAACCACAGTTCCATTGCTTGGATCTCACGATTTTTTGGGGTGTCATTTTGCGCTCTTGTAATTGGCTGCAGCACCACCCCGCCACCCACTACTTCGGGTAATGCGCCTGCGCCCTACCTTGGTGGCTATGGTCCAACAGACCCACCACGCATGAGCACCAACCCCAATCCAGAAACCGGCAATAACCAACTCTCGGAGTCCATTGCGGTGCCGTTTCTCTCTTTTTTGATTATCGAGCCCGATCCGGTCATGAAAAATGCGATTCCTACGCATATTGAGAAATTGATCAAGGAACGCAAATATCCAGAGGCGATCAAAGCGATTGACGATGCCTTAGTGAAAACCCCTCGCAATGTACAACTGCGCTTTATCAAGGCTCGACTACAAGTGGAATTACGTGATGTCAATGCAGCCCGTGCCACCTGGATCGAGATTACTCAGCAATTTCCGGAGTTACCTGAACCTTATAACAATCTAGCCGCATTAGCAGCCAATCAAGGGCAATGGATTGAGGCCCGCGATTATTTAGAGCTCGCCCTTAAATTAAGGCCTGACTATGCCTTAGCCCAGGGCAATCTAGCGGATGTGTACTTGCGCCTAGCCGATCGCTATTACTCCAGTGCGAGTAAACTGCAACCCAGTCAACGTGAGTATGGGCAACGCGCTCGGGCCATTAAAGAGATCTTGAACCCACCGCCGCCCAAACCCAGTAACCGACCCAATCCCCCGATTTCTAAACCATAAGAGAGTTATTTATGCCAAGCGTTCTTCTAAAAACCAATCACGGTGATATCACCCTCGAGCTTGATGCTGCCAAAGCACCAAAATCCGTTGCAAACTTTTTGGCCTATGTAAAAAGTGGTCATTACGATGGCACGATTTTTCATCGGGTGATTGATAACTTCATGATTCAAGGTGGCGGCATGACCGCGGGCATGAAGCAGAAGTCAACCCTGGATCAAATTGAGAATGAGGCCAATAACGGCTTAAAGAATGATCGGGGCACGATTGCGATGGCACGTACTAGCGATCCCCATTCAGCTACCGCCCAGTTTTTTATTAACGTCAATGACAATGATTTTCTCAATCACACCGCTCCCACTCCACAGGGTTGGGGCTATGCCGTGTTTGGCAAAGTGACCAACGGCATGGATGTGGTTGATAAGATCAAGAAAGTTAAGACTGGCAATGCTGGGTACCACCAGGATGTTCCGACTGAAGATGTGGTGATTGAGAAAGCCTCGGTCATTGCTGATTAATCCCTTGATTTAAGCATGCAAGAGCACGCCAGCGCCCTGCTGATTTCCGATCTTCATCTTACGCCGTCGATGCCCTTAACGGCGCAGCGTTTCTTTGACTTTATTGAAAAAGAAACGAACGATGTCGAGTCGGTATTTATTTTGGGTGATCTCTTCGAATACTGGGTAGGCGATGATGCTGGCGCGCGTTCACCATTTCAGCAAGAGGTCCTGCGCGCGCTCTTTGCTTTATCCAGCAAGACCAAAACCTATTACATCCATGGCAACCGTGACTTTTTAATCGGCCCAGACTTTCTCAAGAAATCTGGGATGCATTTGCTGCCCGATCCATCGAAGGTCATGATTGCTGGAGATGAATGGGTTATTAGTCATGGTGATGCACTGTGCACCAATGATCTGAGTTATCAGGTTTTTCGTAGATGGGTTCGTAAGCCCTGGCTCCAGAAATTATTTTTGCGACTCCCTCTGGAGTGGCGACGTGGGATTGCTCGAACCTTGCGTAGCAACAGCACCGCAAAGTATGAGCAAGCAGCGCGTTATACCCCGGATGTCGCTCGCTACAAGAGCGATGTCACTTTGGTGGCGTGCGCCAACCTGATGGGAGCCTTCGGGTCCGAACGCTTGATTCATGGGCATACCCACTTACCGGCACGGCACCATGAAAGTATGGGTAATAAAGAATGGCAACGCTATGTACTCTCCGACTGGGATCTAGATCATCCTGAGACCGTGTTACCAAAAGCAAGTGCCTTGCGCATTGACCTCAATGGCGTGCGCTACATTGATTTAGTGAAGTCTACGTAGCCGTTCTGGAGTACTTACTAAGAATATTTGCCATTTGGGCAAAGATCCTTGGGTTCGCAGCCATAATCTCACCGCTGTCCATAAAGCCTTCTTCACCGCGGTAGTTTCCGACTAGGCCACCGGCCTCGGTCACAATCAAAGCCCCTGCTGCCATATCCCATGGCTTGAGTTCACTCTCAAAGAATCCGTCATAGCGGCCCGCTGCTACATAGACAAGATCTATGGAGGCTGCACCAGGACGTCGTAGACCCGCGCATTGGCGAGTCATGTCAGCAAAGATTTTCAGGTAGAGATCCACATCTTGATCGTGTCGATACGGAAATCCCGTACCCAGCAATGCATTCTCTAATTTGGTTTGCTCGGCCACTCGAAGGCGACGGCGATCCACGTAGGCTCCACCGCCCTTGGTGGCAGTGAACAGCTCATCACGATTGGGGTCATAGACCACGCCTTGAGTTACAACACCGTTGACCGACAGAGCAATCGATACCGCGTATTGTGGAAATCCATGAATAAAGTTGGTGGTCCCATCCAATGGGTCAATGATCCAAATGTGATCGGAGCCATTCGTGGCCTCGCCCGTTTCCTCTGCCAAAAAACCATGGCCCGGATAGGCTTCGCTTAGGGTCTCGATAATCGCCTCTTCGGCAGCTTTGTCCACTTCGGTTACATAATCATTATGTTGCTTGCGATCGATTTGCAAACGCTCTAAATTGAGTGATGCACGATTAATAATCGTTGCGGCACGGCGAGCGGCTTTCACAGCCACGTTTAACATGGGGTGCATAATGAGTGGACAAATTAAATAAGAACAAACTAGTCGACAAGGTCTCTAGCGCAATAGCAATATTCTAAACGAATTCATTCATGGCTCAGACTCCCTTTACTCAATACAGCGACCAGGTCCGCTGGATCATGGTGGAAACCAGTCATGCGGGTAATATTGGTTCAGCAGCGCGCGCCCTTAAAACCATGGGGTTTGATGCGCTTCATCTGGTGCGGCCCCGCGAACTGGCCATGCATACCCACCCCGATGCGATGGCATTAGCCAGTGGTGCTAGTGATGTATTGGCTCAGTCGAATACTCACGATATGCTCTCTTCCAGTATTCAAGGGTGTGCTGTGGTACTGGGCCTAACCAGTCGCGATCGAGAGTTTGGTCCGCCTCCACTATCTTGGGCAGATGGTCTGCATTTGCTCACCGATGCATTGCAATCGAACCGCTCGGTTGCATTGGTATTTGGTCCTGAGCGGACTGGGCTCGAGAACGAAGATCTTGCCTATTGCACGCATCGGGTCTTTTTACCCGCCAATCCCGCCTATCCCTCATTAAACCTGGCCCAGGCCATCATGGTCTGTGCGTTTGGCTTACGCCAAGCCCTTCTGAAAGATCCATCGCCATCGGTGGTAAATGAGGAGCTCTCAGAACTTGCAGATCCAGCAGCAGTTGCTGCCATGCTCGACCATTGGCAAGCGGGCTTAGAGGCGATTGGTTATTTGGACCCCAAAAATCCCAAGAAACTCATGCCGCGTCTGCAAGCGCTGTTTGCTAGAACTCGCTTACGCAAAGAGGAGATTGATCTCTTGCGTGGCATTGCCAAACAGATGCTCCTGAGAAAATAAGGCGCACGGATTACACTATCTCTATGTTGAGTTCTCTATTGGAAGATGTAGACGCCATTATTGCGCGCGATCCTGCTGCCCGACACCGGTTAGAGGTAATTACCTGCTATCCAGGTTTACATGCGATTTGGCTGCATCGTCTCAATCATGCCCTATGGAATCTCGGTCTTAAATGGCCTGCCCGCTTTCTGGCGTCGCTCGCGCGTTTTTTGACCAATATTGAGATTCATCCGGGCGCACAGATCGGGCGTCGGGTATTTTTAGATCATGGCCTTGGGATTGTGATTGGCGAGACCGCAGAGATTGGTGATGACACCACGATTTATCAAGGGGTGACCTTGGGAGGTACCTCGCTCTACAAAGGGGTCAAACGCCATCCCACACTTGGCAAAGGCGTGGTTGTGAGTGCGGGCGCCAAGGTCTTGGGTGGATTTACTGTGGGTGATGGTGCTCGAATTGGATCCAATGCAGTGGTCCTCAAAGAGATTCCTGCGGGCGCAACGGCAGTCGGTGTGCCAGCCCGCATCCTGCATCCCGATCTACCCAAACATGCAAGCGATGCCAGTAAAGCGAGTTTCTCGGCCTATGGCATTACACCGAATGCAGATGACCCTGTTTCGTTGGCATTGAAAAGTTTGATCGACGCTACCATCGAACAAGAACATAAGATCAAAGCCCTTGAAGAGGCTCTGGCGAAGTTAGGTGGAAAAGCTAGCGACACGCAAGCGCATGAGGAAACTCAGCGTGAGCTCGATGCCATCAAAAATCTTCTAAGAGAATAAAGCGCTTCTTTGGGGGTGTACCCATTAATGCAGGGTTCGTGGACCTTGGTCGCGTTGCCCCGTTGCTGATAAATCAAGATCATCCAGATCATCATCTGCTAGGTCCATCCCAAAGCCGTCTTCACTTTGTGGATGCTGATTGGCAATCTCATCTTCCGTAGCCTGACGAACATCCTCAACCTGCAACCAGAACCGCAGCGCCATTCCAGCAAGTGGATGATTACCATCGAGTACGACTTGTTGATCAGCCAGGTCGGTCACGGTATAGATCAACGTATCTGATTCTTGATCATCCTCATCATCGTCGATCTCGTCCACATCGGCAGCCTCGATCTCTTCAGGACTTTGCTCTTCAGGTACGCCCTCAAACTGCATACCGATCTCTAGCGGCTCGGGAAAGCGCTCACGCGGTTCTATTTTGAGAAGATTGGGATCGTATTCTCCAAAGGCATCATGAGGTTCAAGTTGAACCGTGGTCTCAAAGCCAATATCCTTGCCATCCAATACACTCTCAATTTTTGGGAAGGTTCCTGCGTATCCCCCGTGCAGATAAACCATCGGGGTATCGGGTTCTTCGATAATATTGTTTTGAGCATCGCTAAGTTTGTAACGAAGAGATACGATGGTATTTTTTTCAATCTTCATAGCGATGTGTTTCCTTAATGAGGCCATTTTACTTGACTAAGACTCGCGCTCGCTACGAACCCCCCAAAGCCCCAGCCACACTGCCGCTTGATCGGCCGTGGCCGCTTTTGGGCAATCTGAGCCCCCAAACATTTATGCAACGGTATTGGCATAAATGCCCACTCCTGGTCCGCCAAGCCATTCCCGCCTTTGCACTGAGCAAAGAGGCTGGCTTGCCTCTATTAAGCCCAATCCCAGATAAAACCCTGTTTGGATACGCATGCGATGGCCTTAGCGAGGCGCGTTTGGTTGAAGCCAAACCTTGGCGACTGCAACATGGCCCTTTTCGGAAAAAAGAGATTCCTTCAAGCAGCGCTCGAGATTGGACGCTATTGATCCAAGGGATGGAGGCACGGCATCCGACTGCTGCCCATGTTCTATCCTGGTTTCGGTTTATCCCAGATGCACGCCTCGATGACCTAATGATTAGCATCGCGGGTATTGGGGGTGGCGTAGGGCCGCATGTCGACTCCTACGATGTATTTTTAATCCAGATGGAAGGTCGACGCCGCTGGAGGATTTCTGGGCAGACTGATCTGAGCTTGCGCCCTGATTTACCACTCAAGATCCTTGCACGTTTTAAGCCGGAGCAAGAATGGGTCTTAGAACCCGGTGATTTACTCTATCTGCCGCCCAATATTGCCCACGAGGGAGTGGCGCTCGATGCGGGCTGCCAAACCTGGTCGGTGGGCTTTCGGTCACCTTCGTACCGTGAGCTCATTAGTGAAGGTTTATGGCGTCTTGCTGAATCCCTAGAGTCCGATCCTTCCCTTGGGGCGATTTATGCAGATCCTAAGCAGAAAGCTTCCTCTGATCCTGCGCGTCTACCCGCACAACTCGAAGATGAAATCCGCCAACACATTGCAGCCCTGGACCTAAATCAGTCCCCAGTGTTGATTAATGGCATTACTGCTTACCTGAGCGAGCCAAAACCGCAAGCGATCTTTACTTCACCCGACCCCGTCTTGAGTCCCAGCGCACTTCGAGCCGGTCTTCAGAAAATGGCCTTGGTACCTCACCCCCAAACCCGCCTATTGATCCGAGGTGAGACCGTTTTTTGCAATGGGGATGCAGTGACTGATGGGCAGGATCTTGCCACCATCAAAGCATGGCAAATACTAGCGCAGCAGCATTTCCTCACCCAAGGGCGAATACAAAAATCCAGTAAAAATAAGGGTTTATCAAGAGCGAATTCGAAGAAGATCGATCGGGAATTGAGTCTCCCGTCTTTAACGAAAAATAACTCGCTGTATGAAGCCTATTCTGACGGTTGGCTCTTGCTTGAGTAGGCAGCAATTTAGCCCAATGGCGTTGAGCAAATGATGGTGCAATTGCTATAATTATTAGTGGATCTGAGTTGTATTGCATCCGCAATATGCACTCAAGGTCTTACAACAATTACCGGTAATTGATGTAAATCGTCTTAAATTTAAAGGAAATAAATCAATGAAGAAGTCACTCCTCTTGGCCGCAATGTTGGCCGTTGCTTTGTCTGCTTGCGGTAAGAAAGAAGAAGCTAAGCCAGCTGCTGCTCCAGCCGCTCCTGCTGCTGCTCCTGCCGCTGATGCAAAACCAGCTGACGGCGCTGCTCCAGCTGCTGCACCTGCCGGCGCTGCTCCAGCCGCTCCTGCTGCTGCTCCTGCTGCTCCAGCTGCACCTGCTGCTCCAGCCAAGAAGTAATTCTGAAGCTGTATGAAGAAAGGCGCTCATTGAGCGCCTTTTTTCTTTGGAAGAGTGCTGTGATTATTTAATGAGCTGTCGATCTAGCGTGGTGAGTAACTGATTGCCAGTGGCGGTGTTCTCAGGCTTACCTTCGGAGTCTTGCACCAAAATCACGACTTGATTCTCGCCTCGTGCTTGAACCACGACGCGATAGAGTTTTGCTTTCTTATCTGAATCATTGCTTCTACCAAAGGTACGGCCAAACCAACTGCGTCCATCACCCAAATCTTTTGGATTGACGTAACGTACAAAGTAAATCCCCCGTGAGCGATCGCGGTCTTCCACCGTAAAGTTAGAGCGATCTAAGGCAAGGCCAACATCGCGCCAAGCACGATCAAAGCTGGAGCTCATTTCGATACGGGTAGCGGGCCCCTCTTCCACCAACTTTGCTCTTGGGGTCTTGGGAGCCGTCGCAGTTGCCGCAACTTGGGCCCTCGCCTGGTCTTGGGTCATACCAAGACGCTCCATCAAGCGTGTCAAGAAAATGGCTTCCAACTCAGGGTCGGTTGGTCGCACAGTCCATTGGGTGGTAATCATGGCGCCTGAGCTATCTTTTACTGGAGTCTCGATTGCCCCTTTGTGAGTAATGTAGATCTCAGTGACATCGGGTTTTTGCACCTCAAGACGAGTTCTGTATTTATCCCGCTCCCCAGAATCATAAGCAGAATCCAACACACGCCCTAAGGTTCTTCGAATAATATCTTGCGGAATCTTGGCACGATTTTCTGCCCAGTCGGTTTCCATAATCCCAGTTGATGGTGAATCAATTACTAGTAAGAAACCATTCTCTTGCCAAAAATCTTTTACTTGAGGGTAAAGCTCAGTTGCAGACTTATCGACCACCAACCAACGCCGATCCCCGTCACGCTCAATCTTCATCCCCGGAATACCGGTCAACACATTCGAGCGCGTTTGAGAGGACTTCTTGACCGCCTGGTTGTACTCCGACATGGTCGCCGTGCCATCCTGTACTACATAGCGACGATCCGCTTGAGCCGTGATTAAATCCGGGGGTAATGCCAGATTGGGGCCGCGTACATCTCCGGATTTTTTGTAGTCCACCTTATCACTGGCGGTCATACTGCTAAAGCTACTGCATGCAGTAAGCGTAACAATTGCACAGGTCAACGAGATGGTGTGAAGAACTGAACGCATTCGATCCTAAAGAAATTACAGCAAGCCGGCTTGGCCTAGTGCCTGACGCAATGGCTCACGCAATGGCTCGCTAAGTGGCGTCAATGGTAACCGAATTCCGGCTGGAATCTTACCCATCTGATGCAAGGCCCATTTCACGGGTATGGGATTAGCCTCGATAAACATCATCTTGTGAACTGCCAACAATTGATACTGAATCTCTCGCGCGCGCTTGGCATCCCCTGCGATCGCTGCTTTGCAGAGTTCGCTCATCAAACGAGGTGCCACATTGGCAGTGACCGAGATATTGCCATGCCCACCCATCAGCATTAAGAATATCGCGGTTAGATCATCCCCAGAATAAACCGCAAACTGGTTCAGTTGTTTACTTTTAAGCTCGGCCAGTAGGAGGGAGCCGCGCTCTAGATTACCTGTCGCATCTTTAATCCCAATCACGCCCGGCACTTGTGCCAACCGTACGGTGGTCTCGTTGGCAAGATCAGCGACCGTGCGTCCAGGAACGTTATACAAAATGACCGGCAGATCGACGCGCTCGGCGATCGTTTTAAAGTGGGCGTACATTCCCTCTTGCGTAGGCTTGTTGTAATACGGCACCACTTGCAAGCTAGCATCCGCACCCACCTTCTTTGCGAATTCGGTTAATTCAATCGCTTCTCGGGTGGAATTGCCGCCAGTTCCAGCAATGACTGCGATACGCCCATTGATATGTTCAACAGTAATCCGGATCAACTCACAGTGTTCTTCAACCGAGACCGTAGGTGACTCACCACTGGTGCCAACGATCACAATCGCATCGGTACCCTCGCTCACATGCCAGTCGAGCAAGGAGCGCAATGCGGGGTAATCAAGACTACCGTCTTCGTGCATTGGGGTTGCAATTGCAACCATACTTCCGGTCATCATGGCTGATTTCATAGGGCTTTATGGATTAAGCGACTGTCGCATTGAATTGTAACGGATGGCGTATTTTGGGCAGTCCCCGACTAGCGCATAGGCTTTGAACCATGGCTGGCTTGGGCATCTCACGATAGCCATCCTGATAGGCGACCACATGCAGATCATGTCGCCTGGCGAGATCCAATAATTCGCCATGCTGGAGTAAAAAGTTTGGGTTTGAGGGTTTGCCAAATTCTTCATTACCAATTGCAAAGGTCTCATAAAGCAAGATGCCGCCCTCTTCCAAAAGATGTGGCAATTGATCCAAGTAAGGACGGAAGAGATAGTTACTTACCACGATGGCATTCCATTTACCAAACTCGGATTCGGGCAAAGGCCATGCCTCCCCTTCAAGATCCATTGGCTGGGTCATTACAAAATCATGTCGAATACGCGCTAGAGACTCCTGATCACGATCAACTGCGAACACCATGAAGCCACGATTGGCGAGGAAGATCGCATGACGTCCGCCACCACAGGCAAGATCCAAGACCTTACCCCCAGGAACAATCAGGTCAGCGTACTGAGCAATCCAAGGGGAAGCAGTTTCTAGAGTGGCGTGCACGTGATTCGTGATCAATCAACGTCTAGTCCCATGGCCTCACGCACATCCCGCATGGTTTCTTGGGCAACCTTACGCGCCTTGTCCGAACCATCGGCAATGATGGAGCGCAATAGGCTAGGATCGTCTAGATATTGCTGTGCTCGTTCAAACATGGGTTGTTGCTCTCGCAAAATGGCATCAATCACGGGTTGTTTACAGTCTAGGCAGCCAATGCTTGCGGATTGACAGCCCTTCTGAGCCCAGTCTTTCGTCGTTTGGTCCGAATACACCTGATGAAACTGCCATAGGGGGCAATTGGCTGGGTTACCGGGGTCAGTGCGTCTTACCCTAGCAGGATCAGTTGGCATGGTCCGCACCAAGCGGATCACCTCCTCAGGCGCCTCCCGAATGGCAATCGTATTGGCGTAGGACTTCGACATCTTTTGCCCATCAAGACCTGGCATCCGCGCCGCCTCCGTTAACAAAGCCTGGGGCTCGACCAAAATGATCTTGCGCGCACCCTCGAGGTATCCAAATAAACGCTCACGGTCACCCATCGAAAGACTTTGCGCCTCTTGCAAGAGCGCTTGGGCTTGCATGAGTGCCTCATCTTCACCTCGCTCCTGATAGGCATTACGCAGCTCTAGGTAGAGTTTGGCGCGCTTGCTGCCTAATTTCTTGACCGCCTCAAGGGCTTTCTCTTCAAAGCCTGGTTCTCGACCATACAAATGGTTAAAGCGCCGCGCGACTTCACGGGTCATCTCCACATGAGGAACTTGATCCTCGCCCACTGGAACGTAGAGTGCTCGATAGATCAAGATATCAGCTGCTTGCAGCAAGGGATAGCCCAGAAAGCCATAGGTCTGTAAATCTTTTTCTTTGAGTTTCTCGATCTGGTCTTTGTAGGTGGGCACCCGTTCTAACCAGCCCAAGGGTGTGCCCATCGCTAGCAGTAGAAATAACTCTGAATGCTCTGGGACCCGACTCTGAATAAATAATGTGGCTTGATTGGGATCTACGCCCGCTGCTAACCAATCGATCACCATCTCCCAGACCGACTCCTGAATCACCTCGGGGGTCTCATAATGGGTTGTCAATGCGTGCCAATCAGCGACAAAGAAGAAACAGGGGTATTCAGCCTGAAGGCGAACCCAATTTTTAAGGACGCCATGGTAATGACCTAAATGCAAGGCGCCCGTGGGACGCATGCCGGATAAAACGCGTTCTGCAAACATAAAGTGGATTGTCGCTTATTTAATGAAAGGCCGACCAAATGGGCTTGAGGTGCTCAGGAAGATGAGGAAGATTCCCCAAATCAATATCGCTCTCCTGTGGATCATGAAAATCAGAGCCACGTGAGGCCATAAAGCCATAGCGCTCGGCAACCTTCGCATAGGTTTGGTATTGATTGGGGCTATGGCTACCGGTCACCACTTCAATACCAGCGCCCCCAAGATCCTTAAAGCGGGCATAGAGCTCATCCATTTGCATCGCATTTAGGCGATAGCGACCGGGGTGTGCAATAACCGCTTCGCCACCAGCACCCCTAATCCACTCGACCGCCTGATCCAAGCTTGCCCAACGATGCGAGACATAACCGGGTTTACCGGCGACTAGGTATTTTCTGAATACCTCATCCATATCACGACAGACATTTTGCTCTACCAAAAAGCGTGCAAAGTGGGTGCGGGCAATAAGCTCTGGGTTGCCTGCAAACTTGAGGGCGCCCTCATAGCTATTTTCAATCCCAATTTGCGCAAGTTGGGCTGCCATTTGACGAGCTCGCTCTTCTCGACCATCGCGCGTAGCACGCAAGCCCTCCTGCAAGATTGAATTACTGGCATCAAATCCCAAGCCAACAATATGGACGGTTTGCCCCATCCAACTAATGGAGATCTCGACTCCCGATAAATAGTCCATACCCAAATTAAGAGCGGCTTGACGCGCACGCTCCTGACCACCCAGGACATCATGATCGGTCAATGACCACAGGTGAACCCCATTTTGATGGGCACGCAAGGCCAATTCCTCTGGCGTTAAAGTGCCATCGGAGACCACCGAGTGGCAATGCAAATCGGCATTAATAGGAATTGGCATACTCATGACCCTATTTTAGGTCAGTTGAGCATTAATCAGGCGACGCGGTGCCTCAATGTATTCCCGAGACTGCATCTCCATTAAACGCGATACGGTTCGGGCAAATTCACTGGCAACCTGCCCCTCGGTGTAGAGCTGATCGGGGGGCACCTCAGCAGACATAATTAATTTCACCCGATGGTCATACAGCACATCAATCAACCAAATAAAGCGTCTGGCCTCATTAGTTAAACGCGGGGGCATATACGGCACCTCAGAGACCATCACCGTGTGAAACGTATTGGCAATCTCCAGATAATCATTTTGAGACCGCGGGCCCGCGCAGAGGGTTTGGAAGTCAAACCAAACGACGCCTTCAGCCAAATGCAAAGCTCGGATCTCGCGGGACTCAATTTTGAGGGTGCGGTTGGTGGCCTCGATTTGTTTGCCGATTAGCTCATGAAAATAATCTTCCATCTGCCGATGGGTTGTTTCATTTAAAGGGGTTAAGTAAGCCTGAATCCGCGTCATCTGAATTTGTCGGTAATCACTGCCTGCATCGACATTCAAGATATCCAGTTTTTCCTCCAAGAGCTTAATGGCGGGTAATAGTCGATCACGGTGCAGACCATTGGGATAGAGCTGATCCGGTCGATAGTTGGAGGTCATGATGAACTGCACTCGATCAATGAATAAAGCCTTTAAGAGACGATACATGATCATGGCATCGGCAATATCGTTAATATGAAACTCATCAAAGCAAATTAAGCGATATCGATCGGAGATGCGTTTGGCTAACTCATCGAGAGGATCGGCTAATCCTGAAAGCTCATGAAGTTCACGGTGCACTTCGCGCATGAACTCATGAAAATGAATCCGGATTTTCTTTTGAACGGGAGATGCCTCGTAGAAACAATCCATCAAAAAGGATTTACCGCGGCCCACCCCGCCCCATAAGTAAACCCCACGAGGTAACTCGGGGTGAAAGAGTTTTTTGGTGAGCGCGTTACTCCGAATCTCTTTATAAGCGACCCACTGATCTTCGCATTGCTGCAACCGAGCAATGGCTCGCTCCTGCGCAGGATCTGGCTGATAACCGCGCGCTTTACACTCTTGGTAGTAAAAGTCAGCGACTTTCAACTTACATATTGAGTGCGCGTTGATCCGTTGCTAAAGCTGCTTCGCGCATAACCTCCGATAAGCTAGGATGTGGATGGCAAACACGAGCAATGTCTTCAGCGGCCGCTTTAAACTCCATCGCAAGCGCGGCTTCTGCAATCAGATCCGAAGCATTGGGGCCAATAATATGTACCCCCAGAACCTCATCCGTTTTGGCATCCGCTAGGATTTTGACGAAGCCATCAGCACGATCCATCCCAAGTGCACGGCCATTGGCCATGAACGGGAACTGGCCCGCCTTATAGGGACGTCCTTCGGCTTTGAGTTGTTGCTCAGTTTTACCAACCCATGCAATCTCTGGGTCGGTGTAAATCACCCATGGAATACAGTTGTAATCAATATGTGGTTTTTGACCAGCCAGCAACTCGGCCACAAGCACCCCTTCATCCTCGGCCTTATGAGCAAGCATTGGTCCACGGACCACGTCACCAATCGCATAGACCCCAGGTGCTGTAGTAGCACAGGTATGGTCATTGATGGGGATAAATCCCCGCTCATCCGTTTTGACCTGGATGGCCTCTAGATTGAGTCCTTCAGTATTGGGCACACGGCCGACTGAAACAATCAAGCGATCGCATTCCAGTTTTTGGGGTTTACCTGTGCTGTCCTGATAGGAAACCACCACGCCCTTCTTGTCGGCCTTCACGCCATCAATCTTGACGCCCATATGAATATCAAGACCTTGCTTAGTGAAAATCTTTTTAGCTTCTTTTGCAATTCCGTCATCACAAGCGCCCAAGAAGCTTGGCAAGGCTTCGAGGACCGTGACCTGGGAGCCAACGCGGCGCCACACTGAACCAAGCTCAAGACCAATCACACCAGCGCCAATCACGCCCAAGCGTTTGGGTAGAGAGTCAAATTTAAGCGCACCCTCGTTATCGCAAACCAGTACGTTATCCACTGGGATGTTGGGAAGATGTCTGGCCTTTGAGCCCGTCGCAATAATGACATTCTTAGCGCTAATGGTTCCGGCGTCTTTACCAGTAATCTTAATTTGATAACCATCTGCGGTTTTACCAACAAAGGAAGCGTGCCCTTTGATACTGGTGACTTTATTTTTGCGAAACAGAAAACTAATGCCGCCGGTCATTTTGTTGACGATCTCATCCTTGCGGGCCAGCATTTTTTTGATATCAATGCTCACGCTACCCACTTGGATACCGTGATTAGCCACATGATGGCCAATCTTCTCAAACTCTTCAGAGGATGCTAACAAGGCTTTCGAAGGAATACAGCCTACGTTCAAACAAGTGCCACCCAGTCGAGGCTCCCCTTTGGGATCTGCGTATGGGTTCGACTCTGCACACGCCACCTTAAAACCCAACTGCGCAGCCCGAATCGCCGCGATGTAACCACCGGGGCCAGCTCCAATTACTAGCACATCAAATACTTGGCTCATGGTTTACTCCTTACAGATCAAGTAGTAAACGAGCTGGGTCTTCTAATAGCTCCTTCATTGCCACTAGACCGAGAACTGCCTCGCGACCATCAATAATCCGATGGTCATACGAGAGGGCCAGATAGTTAATCGGACGAATCACAATTTGTCCGTCCTCCACTACCGCACGCTCCTTGGTGGCGTGGATTCCGAGAATAGCCGATTGTGGTGGATTAATAATGGGGGTTGAGAGCATCGAACCAAATACGCCGCCATTGGAGATAGAGAAAGTTCCACCGGTAAGCTCTTCAATGCTTAACTTACCCTCGCGCGCTTTATTGCCATACTCCGCAATTTGCTTTTCAATCTCAGCTAAGGTCATTTGATCAACATTACGCAAGATGGGCACCACGAGACCTCGTGGCGAGCTTACCGCAATGCCAATATCAAAGTAACCGTGGTAGACGATGTCATTGCCATCAACCGATGCATTCAGAATCGGGTACTTCTTCAACGCATAGGTAGCAGCTTTCACAAAGAAAGACATAAACCCTAACTTCACACCATGAGTTTTTTCAAAGACGTCTTTGTAGCGGGAGCGCATGGCAATCACAGGAGCCATATTGACCTCATTGAAGGTGGTCAAGATCGCATTATTGGCTTGCGATTCGAGGAGGCGCTCGGCAATGCGCGCACGCAGACGAGTCATCGGCACTCGCTCTTCAGTCCGCTCGCCTAATGAGACACTCGACATCGGCAATGGTGCAGCACTCGTTGCGGGCTTAGCACCGCCTGCGATCACATTTTGTACATCACCCTTCGTTACACGACCATCACGACCGGTACCAGCAACTTGATTGGCCGTTAGATTATTTTCAGCCATGAGTTTGGCTGCAGAGGGTGCCGCGATTGAGCCCTTGTCTGCAGAAGCTGCAGCGGCTGGGGCTTTAGCGGGAGCTGCTGCTGTGGCTGGTGCGGGTGCTGCAGTCGCCCTGCCTTCGCTATCAATCTTGGCGATCACCTGATCTGCCACCACGGTTCCACCATCGGCAACCAAAATCTCAGCCATCACGCCTACGGATGGGGCAGGGACTTCGAGCACCACCTTGTCAGTTTCGATCTCAATCAAGATCTCGTCTTGGGCTACGGCATCGCCCGGTTTTTTCTTCCACTGCAAGAGAGTTGCTTCAGCAACAGATTCAGAGAGTTGTGGAACCTTTACGTCAAATAAAGCCATGATATGTCCTATGAATAAGTTAGATTAAATCGCTGTTCTGTACGTACCACCTATTTGGTGGCCACAAACCCTTTGAGCTTGGCAAACGCTGCAGTGAGTAATGCCTTTTGCTGACTCTGGTGTAAATGGGCATAACCAACCGCTGGAGAGGCCGATGCGGGTCGACCGGCGTAACCAAGGCGCATACCCTCACCCATGTTCTCGAGCAAGTTGTGTTGCACAAAGAACCAGGCTCCCTGATTTTGTGGCTCGTCTTGACACCACACCAGCTCAGTAAGATTGGGGTAAGACTTGATGATATTTGCAACCGCCTTATGGGGGAATGGATACAGCTGCTCAATGCGAACAATCGCCACGTTATCAATCTTCTTATCGGTGCGCTGCTTGACCAAGTCGTAATAAACCTTACCCGAACAAACGATCAAACGCTCCACCTTTTTGGGATCGAGCGAATCGTCTTGCTCTGGAATCACTGTCTGAAACTCACCTTTGGTGAACTCAATGAGCGGTGAGGCAGCATCTTTATGACGCAGTAAGGATTTAGGCGTCATGATGATCAGTGGCTTTCTAAATTGCCGAATCATCTGACGACGCAAGAGGTGGAAGATTTGCGATGCGGTCGTGGGTTGAACCACTTGCATATTGGTATCAGCGCACAACTGCATAAAGCGCTCCAGACGCGCCGAGGAGTGCTCTGGGCCCTGACCTTCGTAACCATGTGGCAACATCATCACCAAGCCGTTCACTCGACCCCATTTCACCTCACCAGAAGCAATGAACTGATCGATAACCACCTGGGCGCCATTCACAAAGTCACCGAACTGGGCTTCCCAGATCGTGAGTGTATTGGGCTCAGCTGCTGCATAACCGTACTCAAAGCCTAACACCGCCTCTTCAGAGAGGATGGAATCAATGACTGTAAAGGGTGCCTGGTCCTTACTGACATGTTGCAAGGGGATATACGTGCCGGTATCCCACTTCTCGCGATTTTGATCATGCAATACGGAATGACGATGGCTAAAGGTACCGCGACCGCTGTCTTCACCCGATAAACGAATTGGATAACCACTCGCAAGCAAAGAAGCAAAGGCCATCGCCTCGCCCATCCCCCAGTCCACATTGATTTCACCGCGACCCATCGCAGCTCGGTCTGCATAGACCTTTTGAACCAAGGGGTGCGCCTTAAAGTCTTCAGGAATGGTGGAGAGTTTTTCAGCTAAGCGCTTCCACTCGGTGAGTGGAATAGCAGTATCTGCTTGATCAGTCCACTTCTTATTTAAGAACGGTGACCAATCAACCGCAAACTTTCCTTTGAAATTGCTCAATACTGGATCAAGCGTTTGCTTGCCCGCATCCATTGCGGCACGATAGGCTTTCACCATCTCGTCACCAGCTCCAGGAGCAATCACACCTTGCGCTTCAAGCCGGTCTGCATACAACTTACGCGTTCCAGGATGCTTCGCAATAATGCTGTACATCAGGGGCTGGGTCATCGCTGGCGTATCTTGCTCATTGTGGCCTAATTTACGGAAGCAAATAATGTCGACCGCTACGTCTTTCCTAAACTGGGTTCTAAACTCAAGCGCAAGTTGAGTCGCCAATACCACCGCCTCCGGATCATCACCATTGACATGCAATACCGGTGCGTCAATTGTTTTCATGATGTCGGTGCAATACAGACTCGAGCGTAAATCACGCGGGTCGGAGGTTGTAAAACCAATTTGGTTATTAATCACGATATGCACCGTGCCGCCCGTGGAATAACCGCGCACTTCCGATAGGGCTAAAGTCTCTTGCATCACACCCTGACCTGCAATCGCAGCGTCGCCATGAACCAGGACCGGCAAAACTTGACTGCCGGAGAGATCATTGCGGCGCTCCATTCGTGCACGGGCTGAACCCTCTACCACAGGGTTCACAATTTCTAAGTGGGATGGATTAAAGGCGAGCGATAGATGCACTGGACCGCCAGGGGTCGAGATATCGCTTGAGAATCCTTGGTGATACTTCACATCACCTGCTGGCAAATCCTCCGGAGCCGTGTGATCGAATTCAGCGAAGAGATCTTTGGGAGATTTACCTAGAACGTTGACCAGCACATTTAAGCGGCCACGATGGGCCATACCGATCACTATCTCTTGCACACCTCGTTTCCCTGCCCCTTGAATCAACTCATCCATGGAGGGAATAAAACTGTCACCACCCTCGAGTGAGAAACGCTTTTGACCTACATACTTTGCTTGTAGATAACGCTCCAGTCCCTCAGCAGCAGTTAAGCGATCCAAGATCTGACGACGTTGCTCATTGGTGAACTTTGGCGTTGAGCGGATCGACTCTAATTTCTCTTGCCACCATTTTTTGATCTTTTGATCCGCGATGTACATAAACTCAGCACCCAAAGTGCCGCAATAGGTCTCACGCAAGGCTTGCAGCAAATCGCGCAAGGTCATTTGGTTTTTACCAAAGAAGGTATTGCTGGTATTGAAGACGATATCCATATCGCCATCGGTAAATCCATAAAACGATGGATTGAGTTCCGGAATATCGGGGCGCTCGGTGCGCTTTAGGGGATCTAAATTTGCCCAGCGATTACCGACGTTACGATAAGCAGCAATGAGCTGCTGAACTGCCACCCGTTTACGACCCATCTCGGAATCGGCTGAATCCTGAATGGTTTTGATGGGGCCCTGCTTAGCGCGTTCGGCAAATGACGCCACGATTGGGGCGTGCGCAATATCGCGTCCATTGGAACCATCAACGGCTGGAACTTGAACGACATTATCAAAGTAATCGCGCCAATGCTGCGCTACGGATGTGGGATCTAATAAATATGACTCGTAGAGTTCTTCTACGTAGGGGGCATTACCCCCGAAGAGGTATGAGGAACCTCTATAGGACTGCATCATGATGCTCACCTTTCATCGGGTAACCCGAAAAAAACTGTGGTTTTAACCATCCGCGACACGGCTTGACCGATTAGCAGAACGCAAAGCAAATGCCTTATGTTTCGTAAGGATAGCATGGCTTAGAGGAAAAAACACCCCAAGATCAATGAATTAGTGAAAGTCCTAGGGGATTACTCACTAGGTAACTTACCTATCCCTACCCCTTTATAGGAAATTTCCTACCCACATTTCATCCCTGCCTGACAGATCTCTATCGAATTGATTTTTATGCTCTTTCTATCCCAATTTACAAAAGGAGAAAGCATGAAACCCATTAATCTGAATCAGCCCTACTTGAGCACTCGACAGAGTGCCAAGGTTCTACAGGTCTCGTTAGGAACCGTTCAAAAAATGGTGGAGCTTGGTGAATTAACAGCCTGGAAAACTCGGGGTGGGCACCGCCGTATTCTCACGAGCTCACTCAATCAGCAGCTACGCCGCCGAAAAGTAGGAATGCAGCAGCGCGCTAAACATCATCAACATATCGCCCTGGGGGTCTTTAAGCGTCAAGAGAATCTTGATGAAATGCAAAAAGCGATTCAAAAGTGGGGCATCCCCTTTCAATTAATCCATTCCCTCGATAGTCTTGAGGGCCTGATGCAGGCCGTGTCGCATTATCCCGATGTAATTTATTTAGATTCTTTAATCCCGCCAGTCGAACAATTGCATTTAATTCATTATCTGAGTAAGAATATTCAGACACGTCGCATTCCCCTATTGGTGGACGAAGCCTTTGTACAACTTCATCCTGGCGTATTAGAAATGGCCAAAGAGAATGGAGTTCATTTAAAACCGCAAACGAGCGATACGGAAGCACTTAGCCAGGAACTCAATGCCTTACCTGAAAAGACGAATGTCATGACCTATAGTGCGAGTAGCGATAAAGAGCCCTATCAGGAATTAGAGAAATTATTTATCGAAGCAGTCAATACCGTGTTTGAGTAAAGAAAAAGCCAGTTCAATGAACTGGCTTTTTAGTGCAAATGATCAGGATTACTTAATCGCAAATTTACTGCGATCCTTCCCTGCGATCCATTTAGGGGCCTTACCGCGTCCGGTCCAAGTTTCTCCAGTTGCTGGATTTTTATACTTGGGGGCGACCTTACCGCGCTTTTTACCTACCCGCTTTTTAGCGGCTGCTTTTTTGGCTGGACGTCCACGCTTGCCGGCACCGGCAGCCTTGCGACCAAATAAGTCACTCACAGTTAAGCCAAATTCATCAATGATCTTTTTGGCCTTTGCAATTCCTTCAGACTTTTCACGCTGCATCAGGCTCTGGATCTGACTGTCCAACTTCTCACGCTGCGCAAGTAACTCTTTATACGATGACATATTAAATAATTCCCTTGAATTTTAAAATAATGGTGAGGGGTAATAAATAAAAAATTTAGAAGGAATAAATCATTTATTGATTAGTCTTTTTTAATTATTCATTATTACTACGAATCGATTATATATGAATCAAGAAATAATTCATTTTGGATTATTCACCCTAGAGTGAATAATAAATTCGTGATTTAAATTGACTATTTATTATAATAATCAGTTACTTATGATTATTAAGTACTAAAAAATATAATAATTAATTGAATAATTAATTTAACTAATTTGATTTAACTGGCTTGATTTTTAGCTCGGCGCAGCATGAAACTGCCTGTGGATTTAGCGGTCAATTGGCCGGCTTCATTAAAAATACTGCCCTCACAATAGTTGACGGTGCTACCAACTTTTAAGACTTTGCCTTCTGCAATGAGCATGCCTTTTGAGGGTCTCAAGAAACTGGTGGTCATATCAATCGTGATGACGCCAAGAATGTGCTCATGCGAACTACGTGCGGCAGCGGCCATTGCAAAATCCAAGATGCTCATCACCACCCCGCCATGGGCCACATGAAAACTATTTAATAGCTCGGGTCGAAGATTTAAGCGAATCCGGGAATGACCATCCTTGGCAAACTCTGGCTCGACGCCTAAGACATCCAAGAATGGGATGGTTAAACCAAAATAATCTTGACTCATTATTTAGCAAACAAGCGATCAGGATGCGCCATCGCCTTAAACTCAATCGCATTCCCTGAGGGGTCTAGGAAAAACATGGTGGCCTGCTCACCGACTTCACCCTTAAACCGAATATAAGGCTCAATCACAAACTCAATACCAGCCTTTTTTAATTTATCGGCCATCGCTTCCCACTCAGGCATGGACAGCACAATACCAAAATGGCGAACAGGTACTTTTTTACCATCCACATCGGAGTGCGCATCGTTTTTTGCTTCACCGTTAGCCAAGTGCGCCACAATTTGATGCCCAAATAAATTGAAGTCAATCCATTCATCCGAACTTCGCCCTTCAGGACAACCGAGTAAGCCGCCATAAAATGCGCGAGCATCTTGTAAGTTATCAACCGGGAAAGCTAAGTGAAATGGATGCATGGTTTTTTCCTCAACGCAGATGGTCGGGGCGAGAGGATTTGAACCTCCGACCACTTGCACCCCATGCAAGTACGCTACCAGGCTGCGCTACGCCCCGACGAAACGAATATTGTATCTCAGCGGCTTAAGACCTGAAGGACCTCTTGGAGCTCCTCGCGTAATCGCAAGGTCGATTTACTCTCGTCTAAACGGTTTTTTGCACCGCTGATCGTAAATCCCTCTTCGTACAATAGCGTACGAATTTGACGGATTAAGACCACCTCATGATGCTGGTAGTAGCGGCGATTACCACGACGCTTTTGCGGTCGCAGTTGAACGAATTCTTGCTCCCAATAACGCAATACATGGGGCTTTACCCCGCACAACTCCCCCACTTCGCCAATCGTGAAATACCGCTTACTCGGGATTGGGGGAAGCAGCGAAACCGTATTCGCTTTGGAATCAAGCTCTGTTTTGGTTCTGAGCATGGGACTCGACCGCGTCCTTTAGCTTCTGACTGGCATGAAAAGTGACGACACGTCGCGCCGCAATCGGGATCATCTCACCCGTCTTTGGATTACGCCCTGGGCGCGCAGTTTTATTGCGCAACTGAAAATTACCAAACCCTGAGATCTTGACCTCAACCCCAGATTCCAGAGTCTCGCCAATTCGATTAAAAAAGGCGTCAATCATGTCTTTTGCTTCGCGCTTATTGAGACCAACTTGATCAAATAAGGCTTCCGAGAGTTCATTTTTGGTCACGGTTTGATTATTTGCAGTCATAGCGACACTCTTTTCTGATTCTAATAAATTGGTTTTCAGTAACTAATATAGCAAATCCGGATTGCCGCTAGCGCAATCGCGCTTTGCAGTGATTTTTTAAGGCGTCCAATAAGGCGGTCATGCAGGTTTCCACTTCTTTATCTTGCAGTGTATCTTGATCATTCACTAAGGTGATCCGAAACGCAAGGCTTTTCTCATGAAGCGCCATCGAGCTGCTCTCTTTTTGAGGACGAAACTCATCAAAGAGCTCGATTTTGTGAACGAATGGTTGGCGTTGTGCCAGCATCACATCAAGTAAGGACTGCGCTGGAACTGATTGATCTACCACAACAGCCAGATCACGTTGCACTGCAGGAAACTTACTAATCTCCGTCGGTGCTGGTAAGCCCACATCACAAATTGAATCCCAATTAAGAGAAAACAATACTGGGGCCGAACTCAGCTCATAGGTTTGCTGTAAAGCTGGATGCAACTCACCAATCCAACCAATTACATGATCGCCCAAATAAATATGGGCGCTGCGGCCCGGATGCAAAGCGGGATGGGTTTCTTTGTCAGCTTTGGTCTCGATCTGTAATGGGCTTAGTAAGCGCTGCAGATCACCCTTCACATCAAAGAAATCCACCAAACGATTGGGCGATGCCCATTGCTCAGGGTTTACATAACCATAGGCCAAGCCGCCCACTTGTTTGGTTTGGATAAAACCTGCGACGATGCCAGGAGCCTCTGGTTGACTCGCATCCCTAGTAAATACTCGACCGATCTCAAAAATACGAACCCGTCCGGCACCGCGATTCAGATTGCTGCGCAGGTTCTGTAAGAGGCCGCCCCATAAATTGCTGCGCATCACACCATACTGGCTCGCTATCGGATTGAGTACGGTGATAGGACTGTTCTGTCCCATCTGCAGTTCGGATTGGGGATCAATAAATCCAAAGTTCAAGACCTCTTGATAACCCTCATGTGCTAAGCGATGGCGCAACGCGTGCACCGGTCGTTGGCGCTCCTGCGGGGCACTCATCTTCAGCTCGGCTTTTGGTGGAGAATCGGGAATGTTCTCGAATCCATATAAACGCGCTACTTCTTCGATGAGATCTTCCTCGATATCGAGATCAAAGCGATAACTTGGGGCCTTAACAGTAAATACACTAGCCTCGCCCTGCCCTGAAACAGTGAACTCGAGACCCAAGCGTTTGAATACATCACTCACTTGCTCGATGCTTAATGGAATACCAATCACACGTTGAGCTCGCTCGAGGCGCATCGCTACTGCTTTGCGTTCTGGCAATTGTGTAATTTGATCATCGATCGGCCCCAATTGACCGCCACAGATCTCCACAATGAGCTGACTAAGGTAGTCCAATGCAGAAATGGTTAATTGTGGATCAACACCCCGCTCAAAGCGGTGCCCCGCATCGGTTGTAAAGTGATAGCGTCGGGCGCGACCTGCTATTGCAGCAGGCCACCAAAAGGCTGCCTCAACATAAATGTTCTGAGTTGCATCACTCACTGCGGTACGATCCCCGCCCATGATGCCAGCAAGACTGATGGGGCCTTCTTGATCCGCAACCACTCCAACGCGTAGTCCTTCTAAATGCGCTTCCACGGTTTGATCATTGAGCAACTTCAATGACTCGCCGGGCTTACCCCAGCGGACTTCAATCGGATCCTTGAGTTGATCAAGATCGAATATGTGATTAGGCTGACCGATCTCGAGCATCACATAATTGGAGATATCTACCAATGGCGAAATACTACGCTGACCCGCGCTCGCTAGGCGGTCTTTAATCCAAGCTGGCGTCTCTACCCTGACGTTCACTCCACGGATCACGCGACCGGCAAAGCGACCGCATAGATCTGAATCCATTATTTTGACCGACACACGGTCGTTAATTGTTGACGCAAGTGACTCGCGCTTTGGAACACAAAGAGCAGCGCCTGTAATCGCAGCAACTTCTCTCGCAATCCCGATGATGGATAAACAGTCGGCCTTATTGGGAGTTAATTTGATCGTAAAGAGTTGATCATCTAGGTGCAAATAGGTTCGCAGATCTTGCCCGATCGGCGCATCACTGGGCAGCTCCAAAATCCCGGCATGATCTTCGCCGAGACCCAACTCGCGTCCCGAACATAACATGCCATTACTTTCCACACCACGTAACTTGCCAACCTTGATCTGAAATGGTTTTCCACCAACTTCACTCGGCGGCAACTCAGCCCCAACCAAGGCGCAGGGAATTTTGATGCCAGCACGTGCATTCGGTGCGCCACACACAATTTGCAAGTTGGGATGATCGGGTCCTGCATTCACGCGGCATACCCGTAAGCGATCAGCATCGGGGTGCTGTTCTGCTGAAATAATTTCAGCAACCACGATCTTAGTGAATGGCGGTGCTAGTGAGCGTCGCTCCTCAACCTCAAGACCGGCCATAGTCAGAGCATGCGACAGTGCCTCACTATCAATGGGTGGATTAACGAACTGGCGTAACCAGGATTCAGAAAATTGCATGATGGGAACTAGGCCGGAAATTGCGCAAGAAAGCGCAGATCGTTATCAAAGAAAAGACGCAGATCGTCGATACCATAACGTAACATAGTTAGACGCTCGAGCCCCGATCCAAAGGCAAAGCCCATATACCGCTCAGGATCGATGCCCATATTACGCAATACATTGGGATGAACTTGGCCCGCCCCCGAAATCTCCAACCATCGACCCGCTAATTTACCGCTCGCAAAGGCCATATCAATCTCAGCTGAGGGCTCGGTAAATGGAAAATACGATGGCCGAAAGCGTACTTGCAAGGCATCGGTTTCAAAAAAGGTCCGCAAGAAATCGGTGTAAACGCCTTTGAGATCAGCAAAGGAAACATCCTTCGCAATCCATAAACCCTCCACCTGATGGAACATGGGTGAATGAGTTGCGTCACTATCGACGCGGTAGGTGCGGCCCGGCGCAATCACTTTGATTGGCGGCATATTGTCTTGACCATAACGCTTTACGTGCTCACTTGCATAACGCACTTGAATCGGACTGGTATGCGTTCTGAGCAAAAGCGGTTTGCCTTGCGCATCCTTGCCGTCAACATAAAAGGTGTCTTGCATGGAACGTGCAGGGTGATTCTCAGGGCTATTGAGGGCCGTGAAATTAAACCAATCGGTTTCAATCTCTGGGCCATCGGCGACATCAAAACCAATCGAATGAAAGATGGTTTCAACTCGTTCCCAGGTTCGCATCACAGGATGCAAACTACCGAACGTCTGCCCACGACCTGGCAATGAGACATCAATTGCTTCGGCGGCAAGTCGGGCTTGTAATACTTGATCAGCTAAGGCTTGACGACGGGCGTTTAAGGCGTCCTCAACGGCTGTTTTGGCTCGGTTAATCTCCGCGCCTGCGCTTTTGCGCTCTTCAGGCGACATTCCACCGAGCGCCTTTAAGCGCTCAGTTAAAAGTCCTGATTTACCGAGATACCGAGCTTTTGCATCCTCCAAAGCAGCAGAGTCGCTGGCTTTGGAGAAATCGCGTTTGGCATCCTCGACAAGTTGGTCGAGAGAAACCATGGCTGCAGGAACTTAAGCGTGTGCTACGGCTGATTTGACACGTGTGACCAAGGCAGCAAACGCGTCCTTGTCAAACACAGCCATATCCGATAGAACTTTACGATCGAGTTCGATCGACGCTTTCTTCATGCCATTCATGAATACGCTATAGGTCATATCGTGTTCACGCACAGCAGCGTTGATCCTGGCAATCCATAAAGCACGGAATACGCGCTTCTTGTTACGACGATCGCGATAGGCGTATTGCCCAGCGCGCATAACCGCTTCTTTAGCGATTCGGAATACGTTTTTACGACGTCCACGATAGCCGGTTGCGGCATCGGTGACTTTCTTATGACGGGCTCTCGCTGTAACCCCACGTTTTACTCTTGGCATTGTGCTCTCCTAAGATTTATGCGTAAGGCATCATGGCGCGAATCGACTTAACATCCGATTTCGCGACCGGAGCGGAACCCCGCAACTGACGCTTGTTCTTGGTGGTTTTCTTGGTGAGGATGTGACGCTTAAACGCCTGTCCTCGCTTGATCGATCCGCTCGCGCGGACCTTGAAGCGCTTGGCTGCGCCACTTTTGGTCTTCATTTTGGGCATGACTGCTCCCTTTTCTTCTCTGTGCGATTACGGTGGCAACCGACGGCTGCTCTTCCTGTACCGATGATTCGCTACTTAGTACTACCTACTGCAACTACAAACTCTTACTTCTTCTTGGCGGGCGCTAAGACCATCACCATTTGTCGGCCTTCCATCTTGGGAAACTGCTCGACTTGACCATAAGGCTCTAAATCCACCTTCAGTCGATCCAACATCTTTGCACCGATTTCTTGATGGGCCATTTCGCGACCCCGAAACCGAAGCGTAATTTTTGTTTTATCGCCGTCTTCTAAAAAGCGAATCAGATTCCGTAGCTTCACACCATAATCACCATCATCGGTACCAGGCCGGAATTTCACTTCCTTTACCTGAATCACCTTTTGCTTCAGCTTAGCTTCGTGCTGACGCTTGGCTTCTTGGTATTTGAACTTACCAAAGTCCATCACTCGGACTACAGGTGGATCAGCATTCGGAGCAATCTCGACTAAGTCGGTATCTTCTTCCTCAGCTAACCGTAAGGCTTCGTTCAACTTAACTACACCGACCACATTGCCGTCGGATCCGATCAAACGCACTACAGGGGCAGTAATTTCCTGATTGATGCGTTGCAATTTTTCAGTAGCGATCTTCTAATTCCTCTCTCAAAAACAATCAAAAGCCATCACACCCCCTAGCTAGGCTCGGGTCCGACTTTCTGGGCAATATCCTGCTGGAGTCGGGTGACGAAGGCATCTACGGGCATAACCCCTAAATCAATTCCGCCACGGGCACGAACGGCCACCGTATTACTTTCACGCTCTTTATCGCCAACGACAAGCAAATAAGGCAGTTTTTGTAATGCGTGCTCGCGTATTTTATACGTAATTTTCTCATTTCGCAAATCAGATTCCACCCTAAACCCTTGTTTTTTCAGCATTTGCTGGATTTTTTGGGCATATTCGGCCGAATTTTCAGAAATATTCAACACAATTGCCTGGGTTGGAGCGAGCCAAACCGGCATGGCGCCGGCATGATTTTCTATCAAAATCCCGATAAAACGCTCCAAGGAGCCCACTATCGCTCGGTGCAGCATGACTGGGACCTTACGGCTATTATCTTCGGCTACATACTCAGCCCCTAGGCGGGCTGGCATAGAAAAGTCGACCTGCATCGTGCCGCACTGCCAAGAACGCCCAATCGAATCCTTGAGGTGGTACTCAATCTTGGGCCCGTAGAAAGCACCCTCACCAGGCAGCTCTTCCCAGGTTTGACCGGAGGCTTTGAGAGCCCCTCTTAGCGCAGCCTCGGCTTTATCCCAAATGGCATCATCCCCTACGCGCTTACCAGGACGCAGGGCTAATTTCACAGCCACTTCTGTAAAGCCAAAATCGCGATAGACCGCTCGAACTGCTTGGTCAAATGCGGCAACTTCTGCCTGAATCTGATCTTCGGTACAAAAAATGTGACCATCGTCTTGGGTAAATCCGCGTACCCGCATCAATCCGTGAAGTGCGCCTGAGGGTTCATTGCGATGGCATTGTCCAAACTCACCAAAGCGCAGCGGTAACTCACGATAACTATGCAAGCCTGAATTAAAGATTTGCACATGGCCTGGGCAGTTCATGGGCTTTAATGCATAGGCCCGGTTTTCCGACTCGGTCGTGAACATGTTCTCTTTGTAGTTGTCCCAGTGACCTGATTTTTCCCAAAGACCGCGATCCAGAATTTGTGGAGCCTTGACCTCTTGATAACCCTCGTTCTGATAAACGCGGCGCATGTACTGCTCCACCTCTTGCCAAATGGCCCAACCTTTGGGGTGCCAGAACACGAGGCCTGGCGCCTCATCCTGGAAATGAAATAAATCAAGCTGTTTGCCTAGGCGGCGATGATCGCGCTTCTCAGCCTCTTCCAACATATGTAAGTAGGCGTCTTGATCTTCCTTCTTGGTCCAAGCGGTGCCATAAATCCGTTGCAACATCTCATTCTTGCTATCACCGCGCCAATATGCACCGGCGAGCTTCATGAGTTTGAATACCTTGAGTTTTCCAGTCGAGGGCACGTGAGGGCCGCGGCAGAGGTCGGTAAATTTGCCCTCGGTGTAAAGCGAGACCTCTTCATTTTGCGGAATGCTCGCAATGATCTCGGCTTTATAAATTTCGCCTTGCTTTTTGAAGAACTCAACCGCTTGATCTCGGGGCATCACTTGACGAACGACTGGCTCATCCTTCTTGGCTAACTCCAGCATTTTTTTCTCAAGCGCAGCGAGATCATCTGGAGTGAAAGGTCGGTGATACGAAAAGTCGTAATAGAAACCGTTCTCAATGACTGGGCCAATCGTGACCTGCGCATCGGGGAACAATTCTTTAACAGCATATGCAAGTAGATGGGCAGTGGAATGACGAATGATGTCCAAGCCTTCGGGGTTTTTATCGGTAATGATGGCCAAGTGCACATCATGGTCGATCGTGTGACTCAGGTCCACTAGACGGCCATCCACAGAGCCGGCGAGCGCAGCTTTGGCTAAACCGCTCCCAATCGATTGCGCAACTTCAGCAATGGTCACCGGCGCAGCAAACTCGCGCTTCGAACCATCAGGAAGAGTAACCGCAACCATACACACTCCATGCATAAAAGAGAATGCGCGTTCGTCCCAAACACCATGAACACAACGCGCATCCGATCTGTTTCGTTGGTAGGCTCGATTGGACTCGAACCAACGACCCCCACCATGTCAAGGTGGTGCTCTAACCAGCTGAGCTACGAGCCTATATTTATCAAGAGTTTATCACCGCCGGCGTACTTCGGTGACGCCGCGCAATCCCTCAAGCCCCGTTTGTACTAAACGGAGTGCCTCCGCATTCGAGATTTCAACGGTTAATTGAATATGCGCCACGCCTTTGCGAACCGATTTTTTGAGATCAATCACATGGACGCCAATCTTGGAAGTAATCTCAAAGAGTTCCCGCATCAGCTCAGGTCGATCAAGAGCAATGATTGATAAATCGGCAGGGAAAACTCGTTCTTTATTACTGCCCTGCTCTGGATCTAACTTGGCACTCCACGCCGTTTGGATCACACGCTCTGGTGCGCGCTCTAGGAGCCCTCGAAAAGTTCTGCAACTGCGTCGATGAATCGATACCCCACGGCCTTGGGTCACAAATCCAGCGATTGGATCGGGGGGAACCGGTCGACAGCATTTGGCCAATTGCGTCAGTAAAGAATCCACTCCCACAACCAATACATCTCCGCGCTGATTGGCTGCACTCGCGCGCGTGCGAATCTGAATCTCTTCCTTCTTATCAAGTGACTTATCAGCACTCTTATCGAGCTTGCTATCACTTACCTTACTCGGAGCTTGACTCGCCTCATCATCAAGTGCATTGAACCACGCACGCACCCGCGCCCGCGCACGCTGCGAACGCAAATAGCCACGCTCGGGGTTGAGCCAATCTCGTGAGGGCCCACCTTGCTTCACCGAAATGATTTCTACGGTCTGGCCATTGAGTAAGGGGGTATCGAGCGGCACCATAGCTCCATCAATCCGAGCACCACGACAGCGATGGCCAAGATCGGTATGCACTGCATAGGCAAAGTCGATCGGTGATGAACCCTTCTCCAAAGCGATCACTTTTCCTAATGGAGTGAGCACATAAATATGATCATCAATCTCATGATGCTTGAGCTGCTCCCAGGCATCCTCTTTCCATGAGATTAATTGCCGCGCCCAGGCAATTTGGCGCTCATAAGCTACTGCGGCACTATGGGTTCCGAGATCTTTTGCTTGCGCGGCATACGCGCCCTCCTTATAGCGCCAATGTGCTGCTAAGCCATACTCCGCCTGACGATGCATTTCTTGCGTGCGAATCTGAATTTCAAATGCAATCCCATTCTCATCAATCACAACAGTATGCAGGGATTGATAACCGTTTGGTTTGGGCCTAGCAATATAGTCATCAAACTCTTTTGGCACCGGTTGCCAAATGTTGTGCACTAAGCCCAGAGTCGCATAACAGGCCTTGACATCATTAACCAACACCCGAAATGCCCGCACATCATAGAGATTGGCAAACTCCAATGATTTGCCCTGCATTTTTTTCCAAATGCTGTAGATGTGCTTGGGTCTTCCTTGGACATCAGCTGTAATCTGGGCAAGCGATAGCTCGTGATTGAGGCGCTTGATAACATCGGCAATGAATTGCTCACGCTCTACGCGTTTGGCATCCAATAGGCCCGCAATTTCTTTATAGGTATCAGACGCAACAACCCGAAACGCCAGATCCTCCATCTCCCACTTCATTTGCCAGATACCCAGGCGATTAGCTAAGCTTGCATCGATATCTAAAATCTCTTGAGCCCAAGACGTGTTTACTTTGATGCGATGCTTTGCAATCCATCGCAGGGTCTGTAAGCGTGATGCTAAATAAATAAGTACCACGCGTAGATCGTTACCGAATGCCAACAGCATTTTGCGCAAGATCTCTTCTTGGCCTGCTACCCGCAACTTTCCGTCGTGCTTAGTGAGCTTTGCTTGAGCCTGACGCAGACCTCGGTAACCAATCAATAATGTGGCGGCATCTTGTCCGAGTTGCTTGACTAGAGCTTCTTTGCCTAAGGTGCTGTGTAAATGATGCGCAGCAATGATGCTTGCCTCATCCAGACGTAGCGTTTGCAAAATCTCTGCGACAGCATGAGAGTGAGCTTCCTCAGGCTCACCAAACCAGGCGTCGCCCTCTGGCGCTTGGATGAGATTTGTCGACAGCGGCAATACTGACTCGTTTGGACTCACAGCAATCAATCCTGATTAGCGGATAAGCCACTATAGAAAGAATTGGCGCGCAATGTCAATTTGCTCTTTTTTGATAAAGGCCGGGGCATGTCCGGTATTCGGGATCTCAATACTCTTTGCATGCGGATTTAATTGGCACATCTCATCGACCGTTTGCCGAGAAAGTAAATCCGAATCCGCACCCCGCACAATCAAAATGGGGCATTCGATTTGCTGAAAACTTTGCCACATCGCTAGCTCACCAGCTTGAGCTAGGGCCGGCGTCACTGAGGCAAATGGCACCGAGATGGCTGGGTCATAGTGCAAGACCCACTGCTGATCTTTATGAATCAGCATCGGTCCATTGAGAAGCTCCCATTCGGCATCTGTGTGTTTTCCGAAGGGAGCGCAAATCGATTTGAGTTTATCCATCGCTACATCACGATTGACATAAGAAAACGGTTTACCAACATAACTCGCCAACCGAATCAATGCGGCCGGCTCGATTCGTGGTCCGACATCATTGAGTAATAGTCGCTTAACGCCATTACCAGGAATAGCTGCATACACCATGCCAATTAAGCCGCCCATCGAGGTTCCAAACCAATTGGCCGTTTGAACTTTCAATTTGGCGCTTAGGGCGGTCATATCAGTCACATATTGAGGGACTGTGTAGAACATCGGATTACTTAAGTAGTCAGAATCTCCTCGCCCAACGATGTCTGGGCAAACCACAAAATGGCGATTGCACAAGGCCTCAGCCATTGCCCGAAAATCACTACCCCGGCGCGATAGGCCATGGACGCAATACAGCACGCTCGGATTTTGTGGATCCCCCCAAGTATGAAACGCCATCCGATGGGTTCCGGCCGGACTCGTACATTGCACATAATCCGTGTGGCCATGATGGTCACGATTGAGTAAAGCGGTATGACGCGCCTGCTCAACGCTGACTGGAGGCGATTCAAGTTCTTGTTTGCCAGCTTCTTCCGGTTGTAGCGTAATGTGGTCAATACCGTATGACTCTCGCAACATGGTGGTCAAGTTTGCGAGGATCCGCGGCCATTGCTTGAATTGTTTGATCTCCACATGGGCGATTAATGCAGGGTGACCAGGGCTCATCTCCCATACATGCAGATCATGAATTGCCATAACCCCTTCAATACGGGATAAGTCTTCACCGACCTTTACATAGTCAATATGCAGCGGCACACCCTCCATCAAGAAGTGATACGACTCTTTGAGAATGGCAACGGTGGATTTTAGGATCAAGAGCGCTACAAAGATCGATAAGATGGGATCAATCGGCATCCACCCTGTGAGCTGAATCACGACCCCAGATACCAAAGCAGCAATCGATCCCAAGAGATCGCCCATCACATGCACCAGTGCGGCGCGGGTATTGACGCTCTTTTGATCGCGTGACAGCACCCAAGCAACGATCAGATTTACAGCAAGACCCAGAGCAGCCACAATCGTCACGGTCATCCCAGCCACTGGGTGCGGATCCTGAATGCGACTCACGGCCTCAATCACAATCCATATGACTAGACCAACCATCACCAAGCTGTTCACAAAAGCTGCAAGTGCTTCAGCACGACCAAATCCAAAGGAATGCTTGGCAGATGGCGGACGTCTGGCAATGTATTGCGCCAGAATAGCAAGACCCAGTGCAGCAGAGTCAGTCACCATATGTCCGGCATCGGACATCAGTGCTAAGGAACCTGAAATTAGACCAGCAAAGAACTCAACGCATGCAAATCCAAGTGTAAAAAGCATAGCAATCCACAAAAAGGATTGCTTTCGATCAGCTACCGCGTGGGCATGGCTTGCATCCCCACGTTTATGAGCATGTAATGGGGCGCTATTCAATGAACCGCACTAGTATCAATAGGGGCGCCGGTCTTCGCCTGAATCTCTTCTTTGGTTACACCAGGCGCTAATTCCACCAACTTCAATCCTTTGGGTGTGATGTCGAGCACACCCAAATCGGTGATGATGCGATCAATCACACCTAATCCGGTTAATGGCAAGGTGCACTTGGGCAGAATTTTGATTTCTTCGGTACCGTCTTTTTTCTTGGCCACGTGCTCCATCAGCACCACGACATGTTTCACGCCGGCAACCAAGTCCATGGCACCACCCATGCCCTTCACCATTTTTCCAGGGATCATCCAGTTGGCTAAATCGCCATGCTCGCTGACCTGCATTGCGCCCAAGATCGCAATATTGATCTTGCCACCCCGAATCATTCCAAAGGAGTCCGCCGATGAAAAAATGGCTGATCCTGGCAAAGTGGTCACGGTTTGCTTGCCGGCATTAATCATATCGGCATCCACTTGTGCTTCGGTGGGAAATGGTCCAATCCCCAACAAGCCATTCTCAGACTGCAACCAAACCTCCATCCCAGCGGGAACATGGTTTGCCACCAAGGTGGGCATGCCAATACCTAAATTGACGTAGTAACCATCTTTTAACTCTTTTGCAGCACGGGCTGCCATTTCATCACGATTCCAAGGCATTGCAATTTCCTCTGTGTAATCTTTTCAAATAAATGCTTATTTAGATAGCGTGCGTTGCTCAATCCGTTTTTCCGGTTGAGGGTTGAGCACAATCCGATGGGCATAAATACCAGGGGTATGAATTTGATCTGGAATGAGATCTCCGTTTTCCACGATCTCTTCGACTTCCACCACAGTGATCTTTCCTGCCATCGCGACAACTGGATTAAAGTTGCGTGCTGTTAAGCGATAAAGCAAGTTACCTGCTTTATCCGCTTTCCATGCTTTAACGAGCGAGACATCGGCAACCAATGAGCGCTCTAGGATGTACTTTTCTCCATCAAATTCACGCTCATCCTTACCTTCAGCCACAATCGTTCCAACGCCGGTCTTGGTATAAAACGCTGGGATACCGCAGCCGCCTGCACGCAACTTCTCTGCTAACGTACCTTGAGGGGTAAATTCCAATTCGAGTTCACCAGCTAAATATTGACGCTCAAACTCTTTGTTTTCTCCAACATAAGAGGCAATCATTTTTTTGATCTGCCGAGTCGCCAGCAAAATCCCCAAGCCAAAATCATCTACTCCAGCATTATTAGATATTGCTGTGAGATTTTTGGTACCCAAGTCTTTAACCGCAGCAATCAGTGCCTCTGGAATGCCACACAAACCAAAACCGCCAACCGCGATGGTTTGCCCATCTTTCATAATGTCCTCAAGAGCAGCGCGGGCATTGGGAAATATCTTGTTCATTCGCCTAACTTTCTTTCACGTTCTTTAATCAATACCGGATATCACCTAAATGATAACCGCTCTGCATGACCGATTCATGGCTTAAAAGCACTAAACTAGAGTGATGAATACCGAGGAATTACTTGCTCAATACGGCCCGCGCGAGGCCATGGACTATGACCTCGTGATCGTCGGGGGTGGCCCCGCTGGGCTATCGGCAGCAATCCACGCCAAACAAATTGCCCAGCGCGAGGGTCGTGAGATCTCCGTTTGCGTATTAGAAAAGGGTTCTGAGGTCGGCGCTCATATTTTGTCGGGCGCCATCATGGATCCACGCGCCCTCAAAGAATTATTTCCTGATTGGCAAGCACTGGGGGCTCCGCTCGAGACACCAGTTAGTAAAGATGAATTCATCTTTTTGACCGAATCGAGCTCGTTCACGGTACCCCATCTTTTGCTACCAGAGTGCTTTAACAACCACGGTAATTACATTTTGAGTTTAAGTAATTTCACGCGCTGGCTCGGTGGCCAAGCGGAGCAACTGGGCGTTGATATTTTTCCAGGGTTTGCTGCGGCAGAAATTTTGTTTAATTCCCAGGGTGCGGTTTGCGGAGTCGCTACCGGTAATTTAGGAATTCATAAAGATGGGCAGATCTCAGAACAGTTTCAGCTTGGCATGGAATTGCGAGCCAAGTACACCTTATTTGCTGAAGGCTCACGCGGTCATCTCGGCAGACAACTGATCACTAAATACCAACTCGATCGCCAATCCGATCCACAGAGTTACGGTATTGGCATTAAAGAACTCTGGGAAGTAACGCCCCAGAACCATCGCCCGGGTTTAGTGATTCATACGGCAGGATGGCCCTTAGATCGTCAGACCTATGGCGGATCTTTTTTGTATCACTTTGGTGAAAACAAGGTGGCCGTCGGCATGGTGGTTGGCCTCTCCTACCGCAACCCTTATCTCAGTCCCTTTGATGAGTTCCAACGCTATAAATTGCATCCTGCGATTCGTCCGACGTTCGAGGGTGGTAAGCGCTTGGCCTATGGTGCACGTGCCATTACCGCTGGCGGCTTAAATAGTTTGCCGCAAACGGTGTTCCCTGGCGGCGCCCTGATTGGCTGCGATGCGGGCTACCTCAACGCATCCCGCATTAAAGGCAGTCATGCAGCGATTAAATCCGGCATGTTAGCGGCCCAGGCAGCCATGTCTGCGCTCTCTGAAAATCGGGCCAATGATATTTTGAGCGCTTACCCCAGTGCCTTTAAAAATAGTTGGCTGTATACCGAACTCAAGCAGGCGCGTAACTTTAAAGCATGGATGTCTAAAGGTTTATATCTCGGCACCCTCATGGTTGGTATTGAACAAAAAGTGTTTGGTGGAAATGTGCCATGGACTATTCATCAGAAAAAAGCCGACTACGAATATCTTGAACCGGCGCGCTTACATCAGGTGATTGAATATCCAAAACCCGATGGCAAAATTACTTTTGATCGACTCTCCTCGGTATTTATCTCCAATACCAATCATGAGGAGAATCAACCAGCTCACTTAACCCTCAAGGATGAAAGTGTGCCGGTGGCCATTAACTTAGATATCTATGCGGGCCCTGAGCAACGCTACTGCCCAGCCGGTGTTTACGAATACATCGAGGTGGAAGGTAAGCCCAAGCTCCAAATCAATGCCCAAAACTGCGTGCATTGCAAAACCTGTGACATCAAAGATCCTACCCAGAATATTGTATGGGTCACCCCTGAAGGAGGCGGTGGTCCGAATTACTCAGGAATGTAAAGCAGTTTGTTTGGTTTTAACCTGCGCAATCGCAACACCGGCCAAGGCGCACGCCACCGCTGCCATACCAAACACTTGATTGGGGCCCCAATGATCCCAAATCCAGCCTGCGCATAAGCCACCCAAGGTTCCTCCAAAACCATAAGCAACCGTCGTAAAGAGTGCCTGACCGCGCGCTTGCAAGGGACCGCTGAACCAACCCTGAATTAATTTGGTACTTGCGCTATGGTGTGCTGCAAAGGTCGCGGCGTGCATTAGCTGCGCTAAGATTAATAGACTAGTACTGGCAAAGTAGCCGATTAATACAAAGCGGATCACCGCAATCATGAATGTTGCTTGCAACACACTCGTTGGTGAGTATCGCGACATGACCTTACTTTGAAAATAAAAGAAGATGACTTCTGCGGTCACTCCCAATGTCCAGAAAAACCCGATCTCGGATTTGCTGTAACCTAGATCTGCAAGGTAAAGGGAATAAAACACATAGAGTGCAGCATGGCCAAAGATCATGGCAAATGCGGAGACTAAAAACCAGCGCACCTCTACCCGCCGCAATACCGTACGAAGCTCCCCGCGCACCAAGGGGCGACGCTCAATCTTAGGCTCTCGAATTAAAAAGGTGTCGATCGCCAGTGCAATTAATACACCTAAGCCTAACCAAGGGAAGACTTCGATACCCCACCATTGAAATACTTCACCAGCGAGCAAAACCATGGCAATAAAGCCAATCGATCCCCATAGGCGCAGCCGTCCATAGCGATGGTCAAACGAGTTATCTTTAAATAAGGCGTGTACAGTCGCCGCCTCCCCTAAGGGCACCATGCTACTGAGAATAGTGTGCAGAATAAACATCCAGATTAAAAATGGGATGTACTGCTCCAAATAGAAAATGATCAAGAAACACAGAACCGCCAGGACTCCGCAAAAGCGCATGATGCCCACCCGGTTGGATAAATAATCCGATAGCCAACCCCAAGAGAACGGCCCCAAGATACGGGTCACCTGCAACATCGACATCAACGCGGCGATCTCAAGAGCACCAAAACCCAACTCTGAGAAGTACAAGCTTGCATACGGCGACATGAGGCCAATGTAGGCGAAGTACAAAAAGAAAAAGGCCCCGAAGGCCCAACGCGAAGACGCTGTCATGAATTCTTAGGTGCTACGAGAGGCAGCAATTGCGGGAGGACTCACCGCGACATCGCCGCATTGAGCACGATGACGCAAAGCATGATCCATTAGCACCAATGCCAACATCGCTTCAGCAATTGGCGCAGCACGAATTCCGACGCAGGGATCATGACGCCCTTTGGTCTGAATCGTTGCGGGCTTACCGTGCAAGTCAATGGTCTCTTTGGGACTCATGATGCTTGAGGTTGGCTTGATCGCAATTGATACACGAATATCTTGCCCAGTACTAATACCACCCAGAACACCACCGGCATTATTACTAGCAAAGCCATCCGGATGCATCTCGTCACCGTGTGCACTCCCCTTTTGGGCCACCACCCCAAATCCTTCGCCAATCTCCACGCCCTTAACGGCATTTATACCCATCATCACATGGGCAATATCGGCGTCTAACTTATCAAAAAGCGGCTCGCCCAAACCAATGGGTACTTGGTGAGCCACAACTTCAATTTTGGCTCCACACGAATCCCCGGCTTTACGGAGTTGATCCATATACTCTTCGAGCTTCGGAATGATGCTGGCATTCGGGGCAAAGAATGGATTGCGAGCAATTTCTTTTGCATCTTCGAATGGAATGGCAATTTCACCCAGTTGGCTCATATGTGCCACGATTTGAGTACCGTAGTGTTCCCGCAACCATTTTTTTGCGATTGCTGCGGCTGCAACCACGGGGGCGGTTAAACGTGCTGAGGAGCGCCCGCCACCGCGCGGGTCTCGAAAGCCATATTTATAGTGATAGGTGTAATCAGCGTGACCTGGCCGAAAGGTTTGTAGGATCTCGCTGTAATCTTGGCTGCGTTGATCGGTATTGCGAATCAACAAACAAATGGGGGTACCCGTGGTTTTGCCTTCAAAGACGCCAGACAAAATCTCGACCTTGTCCTCTTCTTTGCGTTGGGTTACATGGCGCGAGGTACCTGGCTTGCGACGATCCAGATCCACCTGAATATCATCGACCGATAGTTCCATTCCTGGGGGACAACCATCCACCACCGCACCAATTGCAGGACCGTGCGACTCACCAAAGGTGGTTACAGTAAATAGAAGACCTAACGTATTTCCAGACATACCATCATTATGGCATTAGGCAGGCGCCTGTTCCCGCTGACGGTTTTGCCGAATGGTTGGCAAGTTCGCCACAATCACAGCACCGGCAAGGGTAAGCCACCAGGTGATATAGATCCAAATCAACATGAGGGGCACGATCGCAAAGGTTCCATAAACGGTTTTATAAAAGGCCGCTTGGGTCACGAAATAGGCAAAACCAAACTTGGTGATCTCATAAGCAACGGCCACAAAAGCAGCCCCCACAAATGCATCACGCCAGGTCACTGGGGCATAAGGCAGGATTCGGTAGGCCAGAGCAAAAACGATGAGCGCCAATACGCTAGGAATAATCGTGCTGATGAATTTAAATCCTGCCGATAAGGTGGGGAACCAGCCACTAGCAGAACCTAACAATATACCGCTGAGATAAATTCCCAGACCTAAGAGGATGGGGCCGATCACGGTTGCTGCCAAATAGATGATGAGCTTTTTTAGAAAGGGTCGACGCTCTTTAACCTTCCAGATCTCATTAAAGGCACGCTCAATGACCACCATGGTCAAAATCGTCGTAATCACTAGCCCAAGCGAGCCCACAATCGTTAATCCCTTGGCTTTGGCAGAGAACTGGTTAAAGTAACTAAATACTTGTTGGCTGATGCCGCCTGGGAAATAGTTTTTTAATAGCCAGGTCTGAAAAGCATTACGTAGATTAATCACGGCCGGGAATTGGCTCAGCAAGATCGACCCAATGGTGAGCATCGGTACCAAGGACAAAATCGTGGTGAAGGCCAAACTAGCCGACACCTGGCTCAAGCGTAAATGTTGATTGCGATCCCAGAGCTCTTTGCCTAGGGGCAACCAACGCTCGATCGGAAAAGATAATGGCATGACCGTATCATAGGGGATCTGACTGAAATTCCATAGAAAGTGCCGTTATGCGTTCATCCGAGATCCTAGTGTTGTACTACTCCCGCTACGGCGCGACCGAGCAGCTCGCTCGACTGATTGGCCAAGGAATTGAGAGCGTGCCCGGAGTTGGCGCACGTCTGCGAACGGTGCCTGCAGTGTCAACCGTTTGTGAAGCTAGCGAACCGCCCGTACCGAAGGATGGGCCTCCGTATGTCGAGTACTCTGATTTGGAGGAATGCATTGGTCTAGCACTGGGATCACCGACCCGCTTTGGCAATATGGCTGCGCCGCTCAAGTATTTTTTGGACGGCAGTACATCACAATGGTTAAGCGGCGCACTGCAAGGGAAGCCCGCCTGTGTATTTACCAGTACCGGTAGTTTGCATGGCGGCCAGGAGACCACTCTTCTCTCCATGATGATTCCTCTTTTTCACCATGGCATGGTGTTGCTTGGTCTACCCTATAGCAATCCCGAACTCATGAACACCACGAGTGGTGGAACACCGTATGGTGTATCGCACCTTGCCCACGCTGATGGTAGCGCCCCGATTAGTGCAGATGAATCTCGCTTAGCCATTGCCCAAGGTAAGCGTTTGGCTGAAGTCGCTTTACGTCTTCAAGGTGGCAAATAAATCATGCTGAGTGGATTACTGAAAAAAGATAAGTATGTGCTGATTGCCAGTGCCGCAATTGTTGATTTAATTGTGTTGTGCGTTGCTTGGGAATGGATCATTTCACCGCTGCGTCCCGGGGGCTCATGGTTGGTGCTAAAGGCAGTGCCTTTAATCATCATGTTGCCAGGGGTATGGCGCGCGAATGTTTACACCATGCAATGGAGCAGCATGGCGATCCTGATTTACACCACCGAAGCCTTAACCCGGATTACCGAACCCGGTTGGAATATGTGGATGGCCATCCTGGAACTCATCCTATCGGTAACGGTTTTTATTACCTTACTGATGTATCTCAAACCCATTAAGGCGGCGGCTAAGGCAAAAGCGGCTGATGAAGCAAAGCACTAGAATCATTCCATGAATCACTCCGAATTCATTTCACATTGTCAGTCGATTGTTGGAAATGCTTATGTATTGGTCGACCCCAATGATCAAGCGCCCTATCTAAGTGATTGGCGCAATCGCTATCACGGCAAAGCACTCGCTGTTTTACTTCCCAAAACAACCGAAGAGGTTGCCAAGATCGTCAAAGCGTGCGATCAAGCGTCGATTTCCATTGTTCCGCAAGGCGGCAATACCAGCATGTGCGGAGCGGCAACCCCCAATGACTCGGGCCAGCAAATCGTTCTGAATCTCAAGCGGATGAATACGATCCGTGAAATTAATCCCAGTAACCAAACCATGGTGGTCGAGTCAGGTTGCATTTTGCAAACCTTACAAGAGGCTGCCAAGACACAGGGATTTTTGTTTCCGCTCAGTCTTGGCGCTCAGGGAAGCTGTCAAATTGGTGGCAATCTGGCCACCAATGCGGGTGGTACTAATGTGCTACGCTATGGCAATGCCCGCGAACTGTGTTTAGGCCTCGAAGTAGTCACTGCCCAAGGTGAGATCCTGCATGGTCTGCGGAGCTTACGCAAGGACAACACCGGATTTGATCTGCGTGATTTATATATTGGTTCCGAGGGGTGTCTTGGCATCATTACCGCCGCGGTGATGAAGCTATATCCCTTGCCAGTGACCCAATGGACTGCTTTAGTAGCTGTCCCAAATATTCCGGCGACGATTGAGTTGCTAAGTCTTTTTCAGAAACGTACTGCCGCCCTACTCACTGGCTTTGAAATGATGTCAAAGGACTCCTTGGACCTCACTGCCAAGCAATTTCCCCACATGAAAAACCCTCTTGCCAATGACCCTCTTTATACGGTCTTAGTCGAGTTATCGGATCATGAAGGTGAAGAACATGCGCGTAACTTGATGGAACAGGTTCTTGAGTCTGCGTTTGAAGCTGGTATTGCGAGTGATGCGGTGATTGCGAGCAATCTCTCCCAAGCCCAATCGTTTTGGACCATGCGTGAGCACATCACGATGGCACAAGCGCAAGAAGGCGCCAATCTAAAACACGATATCTCGCTACCAATCTCAGGTCTTGATGCCTTTATCACTGAGACTGATCGACTGATTCGGGATCAATTTGCTGGGGTGCGTATTATCAATTTTGGGCATTTGGGTGACGGTAATTTGCATTACAACATTGCTCCGCCACTTGGGACTAATGCCAGCGAGTTCAATCGTGCTCATGAAGCAGCCATTCATGACGTGGTCTATTCTCAGGTCGAGAAACACCATGGCTCCATTTCGGCAGAGCATGGCATTGGGCAACTCAAACTCCCCGACCTAGAGGCTCATCGTGGATCGGTGGCGCACCAACTGATGCGCTCTATTAAATCCGCTCTAGACCCCAAGAACATCATGAACCCGGGTAAGGTATTGCCTTGATCCGAATCCTTGTCGCACTCTGGGTGTGGCTGGTGTTCATGCCAATGGCAAATGCCAACCTGCTCTCTGAACTTCAATCAGGCTCAAGTCTCATCATCATGCGTCATGCCGATGCCCCTGGGATCGGCGATCCCCCAGGTTATCGGATTGGCGATTGCTCGACCCAACGCAATCTTGGTGAGTATGGACGTCAGCAAGCCAAAGAGATTGGTGCATGGTTAAGTAAGCAAGGCATTAGTGAGGCTCGTATGTTCAGTAGCCCCTGGTGCCGATGCCTCGATACGGCAGTGTTACTTAATAAAGGTCCAGTTACAACGGAGCGTTCACTCGGTTCCTTCTTTAATGAAATGAGCGAGAGCAGTAAACAGACCCGAGAGTTAGAGGCATTTGTGCGGCAGCAACTATCCAAGTCAAACAAATTACCGCTGATTTTGGTGACCCACCAAGTAAATACGTATGCCTATACTGGAATGTCGGTTGGCGTAGGTCAAATGCTGCTTGTGAAAGTGAATTCCCAAGGCAAGGCCATTAGTAGCCGTGCACTCAATTAATTGGGTTTGGATAGTTCTTCGCAATAAAGAAGGCACGCTCAACATTCACCTTCCAGACAATTCCATCGCCCACCTGCCCAGTCTGGCACGCTTGGACTAAGCGATCCATGATCGTATCAGCCACTTCATCATTGCAAACGATCTCAATCCGAACTTTTGCTGAGTAATCGGTTAACTCATCTTTAATGGTGGTTTTTTCGACTCGGTTCGGTGCGCTGCAACCCTCGACTTTTGTTACTGTCATTCCAGGAAAACCGGGGGTGTCCATCAGTGCGGCCCGCACCATGGGTAATTTATTCGGACGAATCACTGCCTTTATTTCAATCACGCTTCAACCTTTTTCTCTTCAAACCAACCGTATAGAACCGGCAATACCAATAATGTTAAGCCCGTTGAAGTAATTAGACCTGAAATAACCACAATAGCAAGAGGTCTTGTGACCTCCGATCCCGGGCCGCCGGAGAACAGCATGGGAATCAAGGCCAACATCGCCACCGATGCGGTCATCATCACAGGTCTAAAGCGATGTGCACACCCATCAATGAGAGCCTCATGCAAAGGCATGCCGTCATCGCGCAATTGTTTGATAAAGGAGATCAGCACCACGCCGTTTAGTACCGCAATACCCCAAAGATTGATAAATCCGACAGCAGCTGGTACCGATAAATACTCGCCGGTAATAAAGAGGCCGAAGATACCTCCAATCGATGCAAACGGCAGAACCAAAATAATGAGTCCAGCCAAACGAATCGATTGGAATAGCATAAAGAGCAAGAAGAAAATCGCGGCAATCGTGAGCGGAATGATGATCATGAGTCGTGCCATGGCGCGCTCCATGTTCTCAAACTGACCGCCCCAAACCAGGGTATAGCCCTCGGGTAATTTCACATCCTGGGCAATTTTCTTTTGGGCTTCATCGACAAAACCACCCAAATCACGACCCTGCACATTGACACCAATCACGAGGCGACGCTTACCGGACTCGCGCGAGATTTGCGGTGGACCATCAAGTAACTCAATCTTCGCCAGATCCTTCATGAGCACCTGGGCGCCATTAGGCGATAGCAGGATGATGTTCTCGATGGCATCGATCTTGTCACGGTAAGGGGCTGGATAGCGCAACACCATGGGGAAGCGGCGCTCACCCTCGTAGACCGTGGAGGCCTGTTTACCACCGATTGCGGTTTCGATTACGTCATTGACATCGGCCACATTAATACCGTAGCGCGCAATCGCATCGCGATCGATCTTGATATTGAGGTAGTTTTGGCCAGAGGCTTGCTCGATCCGCAGATCAGTACTGCCCTTCATGCGCGATAAGATTTGACTAATCTGAGTGCCCAGTTTGATGAGCGTCTCAATATCGTCGCCAAAGATCTTGATCGCTACTTGTGAACGTACACCCGAGACCATTTCGTCAACACGGGCTGCAATCGGTTGAGAGATCACCAACTCCACACCGGGCAAGGTCTTTAATTTCTCACGAATTTGATTGGCAATTTCCTCTTGGCTTAGATCTCGATCGCCTAAGGGCTTCAAGGTCACGATCGGATCGGACTCGAATGGTTGACCAGGGTCGGCCGGGGACTCACCGCGTCCTAAACGGGATACCGCCATTTCCACACCGGGAATAGTCATGATTCGTTTGAGAGCCTCAAACTCCAACTTAATCGACTCATCGAGCGCAATATTGGCGGAGCGCACAATCACTGGAGTGATAGAACCCTCTTGCATCACCGGGATAAATGATTTACCCAAAAAGATAAACAGAACCACACTAGCGCCTAGCGCAATCAGAGCGCGTTTTACGACTAAACGCGGATGCTTTAAGCTCCAATCGAGCATAAAGTTATAGGGTTTACGCAACTTTGCCACAATCTTCGTGTCGTCCTCGCTACCGCCTTTGAGGATGTATGAGCATAGGACGGGAGATAGTACAAACGAGAGAATTAATGAAATCGTTAGCGCAATCGCAATCGTGATCGCCATCGGGGCAAACATCTTGCCTTCCATGCCCTCGAGAGCAAGCAAAGGCATAAATACCAAGATGATGATGCCCACACCAAAGAGCACAGGTTTACCAACTTCGGTAGCGGCCTCCAAGATAATACGGTTACGGGACTCACCCATTTTTAGGCGAGCGCCTAACTTAGCAAAAGTGTTTTCAACCACCACGACTGAGCCGTCGACCATAATGCCAATGGCGATTGCGAGACCACCCAATGACATCAAGTTCGCAGAGATGCCATAGCGGTTCATGACAAAGAATGTGAGTAGTGGGGTCAAGATCAGAGTGGCCACCACAATGATCGATGAACGCACATCGCCCAAGAACAAGAAGAGCAACACGATCACCAAAATGATGCCCTCAACCAAGACCTTGGCAACGTTGAACATCGCTGCATTGACCAGATCGGTTCGGTCATAGAACGGCACAATCTGCAAACCCTCAGGCAATAACTTACGCTCGTTAATCTCAGCGACCTTGGTCTTAATGCGATTAACTACCTCTCGAGCATTCGCGCCGCGGTTCATCTGAATAATGCCAGCCACACTCTCGGTAACACCATTTTTAATAATGGCGCCCTGCCGAATCTCATTACCAATCATGACCTCAGCAACATTGCGCACATAAACTGGGGTTCCCTTCACTTCTTTCAGAATAATCTTGCCAATGTCCTCAGGCTTTGCCACAAGACCAACCCCACGAATCAAATACCGCTCTGCATAGGTCGGTAATTGGCCGCCACCAGAATTGGCGTTATTGCGAGCCAGTGCCACATACACATCTTGCAAGGTAATACCGTAGTGCCGCAAGCGCTCAGGATTAACCAACACTTGATACTCTTTAGCGAAACCACCTTGGGTATTAATCTCAGCAACACCTGGAATCGAGCGCAACATCGGCCGCACCACCCAATCCTGAATCGTGCGGCGCTCTTGTAACTCGTCTTCGGTTAACTCCCGATTACCATCAGATGGATGCTCGAGGGTGTACTGATAAACCTCCCCGAGTCCCGTAGTCGGTGGCGCCAAGACGGGAGTGATCCCATCGGGCATACGGGACGCAACCTCAATGAGACGCTCTAGAACAAGTTGGCGGGCAAAGTAGATACTGGTCTTATCAGTGAAGACCAGGGTCACAATGGAAATACCGTTACGGTTGAGCGAACGCATCTCTACGAGGCCGGGTAAGCCGGTCATGCCTAACTCAATCGGGATCGTGACAAAACGTTCGACTTCTTCGGGTGATTTACCAGGGGCCTCAGTCGCGATTTGCACCTGAATGTTTGTCACATCCGGAAAGGCATCAACTGATAAGCGCTTGGTGGCAAATAAGCCTACGAAGAATAAGCAAACGGAGATCACCACCACCAGTAGGCGTTGCTGAAGAGCAAAACGGACAATACGCTCAATCATATTAAATGGTCTTAGCCGCCACCACTAAGCTGACGCTTGCGTTCTGCATTTAAATGAAATGCGCCTTCAATCGCAATTTCGTCACCCTCTTTGAGGCCAGAAAGAATTGCGCGCATGCCTTTACCTTCAGGTCCGGCTTTGACGGGAACCATTTTGTATTGATCGTCCTCGCCTCGTACAAATACGTAATCTTGGTTATCCTCCCGGATCACCGCAGAATTTGGCACAACTAGGCGCTCTACCGGTTCACTATCAATCAACATCGTAGCTAACATACCGGGACGTATTTGCCCTGTTGGATTCGAAATGTCCATCCGCACCACAACGGTACGCGTTTGTGGGTTAACGATGGCATCGACGTGCGAGATCACGCCTTCAATCACCCGATTACGCAGCGCAGGAATAATCACCGACGATTTTTGCCCCTTTTGTAACAACGACGAATTTCCCTCAGGAACTTCAGCGACTGCCCATAAGGTACTTAAATCTGCGATCGTGAAGAGTGATTCGGCTGGTTGAACAACTTGTCCACGATTGATTTTGCGCTCTACAATTTGACCGGGGATCGTTGCTACGACATTATTAATGGACTCAATCACACCCGATTTAGCAAGTCGATCAATACTCTTCTGATCCATGCCCTGCACTCGCAATTGATCGTTCGCAGCACGTAACTCGGCTTTTGCGCTCATCGCCTCAGCCTCACGGCGTTGTAACTCAGCTAATGCGATCACATCTTCCTTATAGAGAATGCGTGCGCGATTCGCGGCTTGCTCGGCTAACTGGCTAGCGGTTCGTGCTTTTAAATAAGCAAGCTGTGACTGAGTCAGTTCAGTAGAGGTGATCTTTGCCAAGACCTCCCCCTGCTGAACCTCTTGACCAGGCACGCCTAAGATCTCGGATACGCGTCCGGTCACATTAGCACCAATGCGCGCTAAGAAACGCTCATTGAAATCAATTCGGCCAGAAACTCGTAACTCCTCTACGAAGGGAGCTAATTCAACCTTCCCATTTTTGATCAACTTACCAAGATCATCGTTCACATACACAATGCTTGGGTCTTGTACTAAGCGAGGTGTTGGCTTGGAATCAAATACGTCGAAGTAATACAGAGTTAATAAAAGAACCACCACCCAAGGCAGAATAAAGAAACCGGTCTTGACCCAGGCTGGGCTGGCATCGTACTTTTGTAAAACTGCAGGGGCTTTTTGATTTGCAAACTCGCGAATTTGGCCGTAGCCTTGCTTCTGCCAATCCCGTATTGCATGAATTGCGGCGACGGTTTGCTCCAGAATTAGGGCACGCCCCTTCTGAATTTGATCAGCTATTTTTTTAGTGAGTTTAGGTTCGGCACTCATTATTTTTTACCTTCAATCATGGCCACCCATTCTGGCGAGGCACTCAAACGTTCAATCTCATTCACAATCGATGCCAACTCAAAGCGGGCTCGAATTAAATCATTCCGAGCGGCCCGAAAGGTCCGCTGCGCATCCAAGAACTCCAACATGCCACGCTCACCAAAGCGATACGAGGTCTCGGCAATCTTGCGAGCACTGGCCGCAAGTTGTACGACCCGCTCGTCCAAAGTTTTGACCTGAAAGCTCGTGATCTCAAAGAGTTTGTATGCTGACTCGAGCTGGGTCTCGAGGCTTTGCATCTGAGCATTCAATTGATTACGGGCTTTCGAGGCATTGGCCTCCGCTTCTGTAATTTGGCCTTGGCGGAAATCCCAAATCGGGATACTGACCACCAAACCATAGAGGCGATCGGTAAAGTTCGGGTCGTTGTATTGCTGAGCCTTAATTGCCAATTGCGGTAAGCGCGAGTTTTGCTCAAAACTTAGGCGTGACTCGCTGGCTTCAACCTCGGCCTTGGCGCGCTTTAGCTCAGGGCTCTGATTGCGTAGGTTATCCAATAAGACTTTGAGTTCGGGTAATTTGGGGATGGAATCTACTTTGGCTGCAATCTCAAAGTTTGCAGGAAGATTAAAGCCCACGACTTTACGCAATTGACTGCGGGCTTGCTCAATCCGTAGTTTGCTTCCTTGGGCCACGATCTCAGCATTGAGAAACTCGGTTTGCGCCCGAATTAACTCAAAGCGAGCGGTCTCACCAACGTCGTAGCGCAATTGCATGCGATCGCGGATTTGTTTGGTGAGATCCAAATCTTCATCTGCAGCGCGTGATTCAGCTTCGCGGCGCACGAGCTCATAGAAACTTTGGCGAACACGCGCAATGGTCTCAACCTCAAATGCAACCCGATTTGCTTCAGCGGCACGCATGCTGGCCTCAGCAGCATTGACCCGTGGGAAACGGGTATACGGCATATCGAGTGGCTGAGTAACAACCCATTGCGAGAGGTTGCCGGTGTTTAATCCGCCCGAGGTACCACGTTGCTGACCGGTATTGACCTCAAACTCGGGGTTTGGAATCGCTCTCGCGCTTCGCAATTGACCACTAACCGCCCGGGTCTGATCGCGAGCGGCCATCACCTGCGGATTACTTTCTAAGGCAAGCTGGATAAGCTGATCAAGAGTAAAAACGGTTTTGGTAGATTGCGTTTGCGCCCAGGTAGGGGATGCAGCACATGCCCAAATTAGGGCAATATGAACTACTCGGCGAATCACGCTTAAATAGGGGTCCACAGTTTTCCAATACTTAAAACTGGTCTGGCCAAGGACTTATTCCCCTCGCGCACCGGGTTGGCTCTTAACGGCTTTCCGGAATGTCGATGCGCAAGACCCATTACTAGGCAGGCTACTCCCCAAAATCGATAGGTGAATTTGACCATAGATCGCGAATTAGTGATTTCCCTAATAAATATGGGTCTATTCTACTCAAGCACTTTTTAGGGGGGAGTAGCTCTTTTTCTGAGGAGCTCTCTAAAAATGAGAAAATAAGAACTCATGAGTACCATTATTGATCCCGCCATCCTGTTTTTTATCTTTGGCGTGTTTGCAGGATTGGTTCGTTCCAACCTCGAGATCCCGCAACCCATCACCCGGTTTCTATCTCTTTACCTTTTAATGGCTTTAGGCCTCAAGGGTGGGTTCGCTTTGCACCAATCTGGGCTTACCTTCGCAATTACTACCAGCTTGATCATTGCGATTGCCCTAGCCTGCATTATTCCGCTCGTCAGTTATTACTTTCTAAAGACCAAACTCAACGCTCTTGATTCAGCAGCGATTGCCGCGACGTATGGGTCGGTTAGCGCAGTGACCTTTATTACCGCCACTCAATACCTCAACCATGTTCAGATCGAATATGGTGGCCATATGGCTGCTGCCATGGCACTAATGGAATCCCCAGCAATTATTTTGGCGATCTTCCTCGCCAATCGTGCGAAATCCTCTGTATCGCAAACTAAGCAACCCATGCGAGTTGGCAAACTGCTGCACGAGTCATTTACGGACGGCGCGCAACTATTGCTACTTGGTGCGATGTTAATTGGCATTATCTCGGGACCCGATGGGCAAAAGGTAATGGCGCCATTCTCCGTGGATTTATTCAAAGGGATGTTGGCATTCTTCTTACTAGATATGGGCTTAATGAGCGCCAAGAGTTTTGTGGATCTCAAGGGCAAGCCCAGACGTTTGATTGTGTATGCCTTTGTAGCGCCCCTTTGCCATTCCCTCTTTGCGCTTTTACTCTGCTACATCTTCAAGGTGGAATTGGGTAATACGATTTTGTTGATGGTGCTAGCTGCTAGCGCGTCTTATATTGCGGTGCCAGCAGTATTGCGACATGCTTTGCCCGAGGTGAGCCCTGCTTTGTACATGGGTATGTCTTTGGGTATCACATTCCCACTCAATTTAATCCTTGGGATCCCGCTCTACACCCAGATTGCTAAATTGGTCATGGGATAGCGATTGATGAACAAATTACTCAAGTAATCATTGAAATTGATAGGCAGGGCAAATATTCGCTAAACTGAATATATCAATGGGGGTATTCAATGGTTGCTGATACACGTCGTCAGGCACTCAAATGGATCGCAGGAGCCGGGGGAATCATGCTTGCCCCGCAAGCCATGCAGTTTGCCAGTGCGGCGGAGGATTTTTTCAAAGGGCCGCCAGTCAAGGATATTCCTGCCAAGCAGATTAGTAAGCACGTTTGGTTAATCTACTCGCCCGACGGCTTTCCAACACCTGAAAACCGGGGCATGATGGCTAATGTGACCTTCGTGGTCACTAGCAAAGGGGTCGTCATATTAGATTCCGGCGCCTCCTTGCAAATTGGTGAGATGGCAATCCGGATGATTAAGAGGGTCACCAATAAACCGGTGATTGCAATTTTTAATTCGCATTACCACGGCGATCATTTTTTAGGTAATCAAGCATTTGTGGAAACCTACAGTAAGGACATGCCCATTTATGCGCATCCCTACTCCATCAAACAGATCAAAGGTATCGAAGGTAATGCCTGGCGCAGTTTAATGGAGCGCTGGACCAATCAAGCGACCGCGGGTACTAAGGTGATTCCGCCGACTCACGACGCTAATCAGGGTGATATCTTTAACTTTGGCGATGTGCGCATCAAAGTGCATCACCATGGCACTGCGCACACCCCTGGTGATATATGCATGCAGGTGATTGAAGATAAGGTGACTTACGTAGGCGATATTGCAATGGGTAATCGGATTGCCAATATTGATGATGGCTCCTATGTCGGCACCTTTAAGACCTATCAGAATTTACAATCGACCGAAGGTGATCAGCTCTGGGTACCAGGGCATGGTGAACCGAGTAAACAGCTCCTCAATGAATACGGCGAGTTCTTGGCAGGCATTTACGATACCTGCGTCAAAGCCGTCAAAGATGGTCAGGACTTAAGTGTGGCCAAATCATTGGTGTTGAAAGATCCGCGCGTTAGTAAGCGGGCTAAAACCATGCAGGGGTTCGATGGCAATATTGGTAAGTACACGAGCCTTGCCTATTTAGAGGCTGAGAAAGAGGCGTTCTAATCAATATTAGCTATATAGCTAGTACCCTTACCCCAAACTACCGACAATACTATTGGCAATATATGATTTGCCTTACCCAATTCATGCCAACTTAAGGAATTGCCAATGAATACTCGCGCCCTCCTTTTTGCGATGATAGTTGCATTACTCGTACCCCTTAAGCTATAGGCCCCTTTTTCTCAGAATTCTTTATTCATTTTTTTTTAAATCAACCATGCGCATACCACTCATCCGTTATACCTTTTTCATTCTTGGCGCTTTAGCGCTTAGCGCTTGCGGCACCTTAGAGCGCAAAGCTGCCGTACCGGCCTCCGATTTGACCCGCGCACAAATCGCTGGCATGCAAAGCTCGCGCTATTTGATCGCCACCTCTGCTGGTATTAATAGCTTTGTTGATGATGTCAATCAACTCAATAAACGCTTGGGCAAAACGGTTCTCGATGGCAAGAGCAATTACCTATCCTTATCTGGTGGTGGTGATAACGGAGCATTTGGTGCAGGCCTTTTGGTTGGTTGGACTGAACAAGGCACTCGTCCTGAGTTCAATTTGGTCACTGGAATTAGTACCGGAGCCCTAATTGCGCCCTTTGCCTATTTAGGTAAAGACTATGATCCTGTTCTCACAGAGGTCTATACCAAGGTTAAGCCCAGTGATATTTTTAAGTCGCGCGGCTTTTTGTCCGGGTTTTTTGGCGATGGCTTAGCGGACACCTCCCCTTTGTTTCAGCTGATATCCAAACATGTCACCGCCGACTTTTTGAAAAAAGTGGCGCATGAGTACAACAACCGCGGTCGCTGGCTTTTAATTGGCACAACCAATATTGATGCAGGCACTCCAGTGATCTGGAATATGGGGCAAATCGCCAGCATCGGCACCCCAGAATCCCTAGAGCTCTTTCGTAAGATCTTATTAGCTTCCGCTTCAATTCCAGCAGCTTTTCCACCTGTGATGTTTGATTTCATCATCGATGGTAAGGAGTTCCAGGAGATGCACGTCGATGGTGGTGCAACCACTCAGGTTTTTCTCTATCCCGGGGCAGCAGCAAACCGTGCGAAGGAAATTGGTGTGAAGCGCAATACGAATCGCCAGGCCTACATCATTCGCAATGCGCGCCTAGATGTCGATTGGCAACAAACCGAGCGTCGCACCCTGAGTATCGCGGGTCGGGCGATCTCGCAATTGATTCAATCGCAAGGTCTCGGTGACCTTTATCGTATTTACAACATCACCCAGGATGACCGAGTCGGTTTCAATCTAGCCTATATCGGCTCAGACTTTACTTTCCCGCGTATTGAAGAATTTGATACCAAATACATGCAAGCGCTGTATGACTATGGCTATCAGCGAGCCCGCAAAGGCTATGACTGGAGCAAGTACCCACCGGGCTATCGCAAATCAATCGAGGAGGATACAACGATGCAGCCTGAGCTCTTGAATACTAAACCCACCCCCAAGAAAACAAAATAAGCTTAACGGCAGTCAAATACAGCAACCAGTAAATTATCGCCTTTGCGATATACGGCTTTCTTACCGTACTGTTGGCAATAAGCATTTGCCTTCTCTGTTAATTGAGGAAGTGACTCGTCGGCGCTATTCAAAAAGGTGACATGATTAGCGTCCGATGCATCTGTAAAGACAGCGGCACAGCCCTGCAGCGTTATTAAGGCGGCCAAAATAATGAATTTGCACTGAGAGTGTTTAGGGAATCGTTTCATAATCGTTTTATTGAACGGATGAACTAGGCATCCAGTTTAATCGGATTGCTTTGGCGAGTTGCTCGGCTTGCTTAGCAATCGCACTTGCTGCGATTACATCCCCCAAACTACCCATGGTCGCTGGTCCAATCATCCAAAGGCTTTGATGAGCCCTGCCTTTTGGATCAAGAACACTAAGCTGTGAATCGATTGCAATCGAACTCTTGAGTGCATCAGGGCTTGCAATAGCGTCGCTTATCAACTGATCAACTAATCGGTCACGTGCTACCCCAGTGCAATTAATTAAATGATGGCCATGTGTCACTTCTCCATGGTGAAGTGACACATGAATCGCTCCGTTCCGAACAGCTATCTCCTTGGCGCGTCCACATCGAAACTCAATTTGTTGCCGATCGCGCAATTGATGGTAAGCCGCAATAGTTTGCGGTGAAGCCCGAAAGCGATAGAGGTTCCAGAGCCAACCAAAGCGTTTCATCAAGATTCTTCTCTGATAAGCATTAAATCCCTGCCAAATACGATTGAGATCGGGTCGCAGCTCTTCCCAGGCACATTGCCATTCCGATTGATCGGTTGGGGTATTCGGGAGATAGTGGCGCATGAAGCGTACCAATCGTGCAGGTGTGATGGGATTAGGCCATTGCGGTTGCCTCATTCTGGTCCACGGCGCCTGAGATGGGGGAAAAAGTGCTCGTGGAGAAATCACTAAGACTTTTCCTTGGTGACCCTGCTCTACCAAACCATTAATGGCATCCAATGCCGTTAACCCACCACCGAGTAAAAGGACATGATCATTTGCGGGTATCCGATGGAGGTAATCACCCGGCCATGGGTTCTCAGTCAGGGTGCAATGGTTCGAGAATTGATCGATATGAACCGGGCATGGCCAGATCGGGGTCGCATTACCTGTCGCCAGAATCATTGCCTTTGCATCAATATGTTCACCAGTCTTGAGCTCCACCTGCCATTGCCCATCAGACCCAGTGATGCGCTCTGCCTCACCTTGGATATGATTGAGGGCTCTACCGTCAAGTTGGTCATTAACCAATTGATTTATATAAGCGCCAAAATCACTACGGCGATAGAAGTAACCTGCGCTTGTTTTGGCTTGGGGATCCTTAATATGCTCATTTGCCCACCTGGCAAAATGCAGCGGGTCTTCGGCGAAAATGATTGGGAGATCTTCTCGGACATTTAGCCGAAATGCTGGGCTTGAGCAGCTATATGCATTGCCACGTCCCGGAGAATACTTGCCAAGAATCGTAATTGACTGTGCATCAATCCCTTGACGCAGTAGATGAATCAAGGAAACGGCAGCCGAGAAACCATCCCCGATGATTAGTAAATCCCTAGTCGCCACTTTCTATACTCAATTAATTATTTCATACAGTATAGAGATTACTTCCTTTTCGAGACCGTAACCATGCATAAAAGACCGGCAAAACAAACAACGTCAATATTGTGGCCGTAATCATACCGCCCACAATGACAAGCGCTAATGGCCTCTGAGCCTCTGAACCAATTGCATGCGACAAGGCTGCGGGCAATAAACCCAATCCAGATAGTAAGGCAGTCATCAGAACTGGGCGCACTCGCAAGCTTGCGCCCTCGACGATCGCATCCTTCATTTGTGATTCATCTTCGGTGCTCACTTTATTAATGAATGAAATTAAGATGACACCATCTAAAACTGCGATACCAAATAAGGACAAAAAGCCGAATAACGCTGAAATACTTAGAGTCTCACCCGCTAGATGTAGGGCAATAATCCCTCCAATGGCTGCAAACGGAACATTGATCAGCACAATCGATGCGTCACGAAGGTTACCAAATACACTAAGTAATAAAAAGAAAATAGCAAGAAGCGCCAAAGGCACGATGATCATTAAGCGACGTTGCGCTTCTTTCATTTGATTAAATTGACCATCCCAGGCAATTGAGTAGTTTGGTGGTAATCGAAGTGATTTATCAACCAAAAATTTTGCGTCCTCAATAGCACTTCCAAGATCTCGTCCGCGAACACTAAATTTGATTGCTATATACCGCTTACCATACTCACGATAAATGAAAAAAGGGCCATCTCCTATTTTTACTTTAGCAACCATCGATAAGGGAATTCGTCCGCCTCCGGGAACATCGATTAATAGGGTTGCAATATCTGAGATATCGTTCCTATGATCTTCTTGTAACCGTATCGCAATACCAAAACTTTTTTCATCCTCTAACAATTGGGTAATGGGCGTACCACCAATTGCATTCGCAACTAATGATTGAATTGAGTCCATTTCAATGTTGTAGCGTGCAGCACGCTCACGATCAATCTCAATATTTAGAGTTGGCTGCCCCAACTCTTTCAAAATACCTTCGTCCGCAATACCACGAACCTTTTTAAGCAACCTCAAGACCTCGTGAGCCTTTTGATCTAAAACCTCTAAGTCGGGACCATAGATTTTGATGGAATTTTCACCTTTTACACCAGATAAAGCCTCATTCACATTATCTTGAATATACTGAGAGAAGCTGTAGCTTAAGCCCGGGATTTTCTGAAGCTCTTCCTCTAAATTGGCAATTAGTAATTTTTTACTACTGCCAGTAGGCATATTCTCTGGGGATTTTAGATACAAACCATATTCTTGATTAAATACACCAGTTGGATCAGTACCATCATCTGGCCGACCGATTTGTACTGCAACTTTTTCAATCTCAGGTTGCTTTCTGAATAACTCACGTAGTTTGTTAGCTATATTCACTGAATAATCAAGATCCACCGTATTCGGTAAAGTAACACGCAGCCAGATATTATTTTCTTCAAGAGTAGGCAAAAAGGCTGTTCCCAGGCGAGTGGTGCTCAAAAGTGCAAGTCCCAAGATAAATACTGAGACAGCGGCAATAGTTCGAGGTTTATCCATCCAACGCCGCAAAAGAGGTCGATACCAAATTAATAAGGATGTAATAAAACGAGGTGGACGATGATGAAACGTTTCACCAAAAATTAAAGACATGATGGCAGGCAAGAAAGTAAGGCTCAAAATCATCGCCGCAATGAGTGCAAATCCCATCGTAAATGCCATCGGTTTGAAGATAATTCCCTCCACCCCTCCCATTAAAAATAATGGCGAATAAGCCACAATAATGATGCAAACAGAATAGATCATGGCGCGCTGTACTTCGCTAATTGCGACAACAATACTCTGATTGAGGCGCTTTTTCCCATCCTCAAGATGTCGCATCACATTTTCAGTCACAATGACAGCGGCATCTACGATCACGCCAAAATCAATCGCCCCCAGAGAAATTAAATTAGCTGGTACGTTGAACAGATCCATTTGGATGAATGAAAAACAGAGCGCTAACGGGATCACGGCAGCAACGACAGCAGCCGCACGAAAGTTACCTAAAAATACATAAAGTACGACTAAAACTAAAGAGATCCCAAAAAATAATGTGTGCTTAACTGTGCCAACAGTTATATCTAATAAATTTTGGCGATCATAGAATGGTCTGATCTCAATTCCAGGAGGTAATACATGACTATTGATATGATTGATTTTTTCGCGCACTCGACCTAATACCTCGGTAGCATTTTCTCCACGACGCAAGAAAATAATTCCCTCTACTTCGTCCGGCTTGTCATCGAATTGGAAAATTCCTAAGCGTGGTGCATGACTAATCCTGACATCAGAAATATCTCCGATACGAATAGGAATACCATTATTGGTAGCAATCACTACTTGCTTGATATCTTGCACATTCTTTAATAATCCAACCCCACGAACCACAAACTGTTGTTCGCCGCTAGGTAATAGGCCTCCACCAGTATTGGCATTGGCAGCTGCTAGAGCCGAAACCAGCTGCTCAAGCGTAACGCCCTTGGCTTGCATTTTTTCCGGCATGATCACAATTTGGTACTGTCGAACCTTGCCGCCAAATGAGGTGACTTCAGCAACACCTGGAGTTTGTTTCAACTCTTTATAAATTTCGTAATTTTGAAGTGTTTTGAGTTTTGAGGAATCAGCATGCTCTGAAGCAACCTGGTAACGCATGATTTCTCCAGTTGCATCTGAATCAGGACTAACGCTTGTTATTACCCCAGGTGGAAAATCAACTTTAGAGAGATTACTAATGAATATTTGTCGTGCCCTAAAGGGATCAGTTGAATTATTAAACTTTAAGGTGACAACAGACAGACCAAAAAGAGATACGGAACGAAAGGTTTGCACACCCGGAATGCCGGCTAGAGCATTCTCGACCGGTATGGTGATTTGCTGTTCTACTTCCGTCGTTCCCCTGCCCGGCCATTGCGTGATCGCCTGGATTGTTAATGGGGCCACTCCTGGATAAGGCTGAATGGGTAATGACCGCAATGCGAGGATGCCAAGTATTAAAAGCAATCCACAGCATCCTAAAACAATAATGCGTTTTTGAATAACGCTACGAACAAATGAACTAACGAGACTCACGCACTACTCCTGTTTTATAAAACGCTCATTAAGTAGTACAGCACCTTTAATCAGAATTTCACTATTTGGCTCAACACCGTCCGTGATCGCAAAACGCTTACCATCAAAATCAAACCCCTTAACCACGAGGCGGCGATAGTTATCGGGTGACGTGCGAACAAAGGCATATAGCATCTCTTTGTCACGCACAATAGCAGCTTGCGGGACCACAATTGCCTGCATCGTACCAATCTGTAATTTACCGTTTGCATACATATCAGGACGCAAACTACCATCAGAATTATCAATATCTGCGCGAATTAAAATACCTCGCGATTGGGCATCTACTGTTGGAGCAACATAATTCACCTTTGCAGTAATTTCTCGATTTGGAAATGCCTCAAGTGAAACTCGAATCTGCTGACCTCTTTCGATTAGACGCGCATCTTGCTCAAAAATATTACCGGCAAACCAAAGAGCTTTGGGATCCGCTAAGAAAACTAATGGATCACCACTGTTCACAATTGAACCGGGTTCCACATTGCGCTTTACAACAACCCCCTTCAACGGTGAGCGCAATAACAAGTTCGGATTAGATTTGCCTGTTTTCTCCAATAATTTGATATCAGAATCAGCAAACCCTAAATTTCGAAGTCGATTAGCTGCCGCTTCCTGAGTAATCCTTGCATCGGCTAACAGATTAGTCAATGAATTAGATTCACTGAGGATTTTCACTGTTTGGTATGTTAATAAAAATTCTTGTTGAGCAGAATTAAATTCGGGGCTATAAAGCTCAATGATTGGGCTACCAATATCAATTGGTGATCCTTCAAATGTAAAAATTCGCTCGACCCGCCCGGGCACTCGAGCGCTTAATAATTTTCCTTTTTCAGCATTAAAAATTAATCGCCCAGGAACTCTGATTTCTTGAGGAACAGACTGGATGGATACTTTCTCAAATTGATAAATTTCAGAATTTAGTTCCACTCCGGCCATTGTTAATGAAATCATTCCGGATTTATCAACCACCATCTCTTTTTCTTGCTGCTCAGTTTTAACAACCCGATGAACGGTTGTCAGGCGACCTCCAATAAATCCAATAACTAAAATTGCAAATGCAAATGAGGCTAAACGAATACGGTATCGTTGATTTGGGCTTAATTGCCAATAAGCATCTGAAATAATTTGTAATCGTTGCTTAATAATTACAAAGATCCCATTCAAAAAGTTAAGCAATTTGGGGTTGAAATGATGTTTCATAGAATTCCTAAAAGGGCTCCCGGCCAGCAGAGACCATCAAGACTGCAAAAGCTTGCAATAAATCACTTTCGGTGACCGTTAATTGGTTTTGAATATGTCTTAGTTGATTTTGGGCTGTTAGCAAATCATTAAATCCCTGGCCATTATTTGAATATTGTGTAAGGGCAACCTTATAGGCAGCATCAGCCTGGGGTAATTGACTGTCGCGTATAAATTGCATTCGATTTTTAGTTTGCTCAAATACTGTATAGGCATTAGCCACGCCCAAGATAATTTGCTGACGATTTGCAATGTTTGTTGCCTCGACTGCTGACTGCTTACGGATAGCCTGCTCAACACCGTATTTTTCTTTCATGAAAAAATACAATGGAATCACGATATCAAATTCAAATTGATAAAAAAGTGCACCATTATTTGATGCAAATGGGCCTCTTGGAGTGTAAGAAGATCCGATAATTTGAAAGTCAGGTAAGTATGCTTTTTTAGCTAAGCTGACACCCTTTCGGGCAGCATCAAGATCCAATTGGGAGCTTCGCAACAAGGGATGGCTGGTTTCAGCATAGTTCTCTAACTCAATTAATGTAGGTACAGAACGAAGTGCTTGCTGAATATCTCCTGATAAAGCAATTTTTTCTCTCGGATCCCGCCCAATAAGTTGATTGATACTACGATATGCCAGTTGCAACTGCTTCTCTAGATTAAATTGCTCTGCCATTGCTGCGCTCTGAGCAACTTGAGTATTTAGATACTCAACATATGCTGCAGAATTATTGGCATAGCGTGAACGTGATACGTTTTTAATTAACTCTAAACGCGCCACCATCTCTTTAGATATTTGTAGCTGCTTTTGAGCAGATAATGCGTTGTAATACAGGGTTGATAGTTGTGCCCCAAGCTGAAGGTAATTTGATTCGCTTTGAGCCAATAATGACTCGGCTGAATTATCGGCAATTTCGGAGGCTAGACTCTTTTTTCCAGGGAACTGGAAAGGCTGCGCAAATGAAATTGAATTATTTGTAGGCCCTACATTACCAGCGTTTCCTAACCCCAATGGCGTATTGGGGGGAATTCCAGACCATACAAGTCCTAACTGGGGATTCGATGGCGCCGCAATCTGCGGTACAGTCGCTTTTGCTGCTAAATAATTCTCTCGAAGCGCAGTTAGCTGTGGATTATTAAGTCGCAACTCCGACCACAATTGCCGCAAATCCATAGCGCGATTTGGATTTTGCGCATGAGCAAGCCCAATACTAAAAGAAAGGACAAAAAAACTGATTGACAGTCTAATAAAATACACCGATGAACCCCAAGCAAGGGTTGATACAACGTAGAAATTGCTTCTACCCCAAAAAAATATTCATCAAATGATGATTGGGGGTGCTCGGGCCTGGTGAAAGTTTGGTGTTTGCCGTTCAAAAAGAACTGGTCGAACGGAGCAAAGAGAATACTCTAAATGTTGCAGAATAAATGCGGGATTTGTTTTAAGTATAAGTTTTTCAAAATCATCAACTGCGCCATGGGCTGTCAATACAGTTTGTGAGAGATCTTCGTTTTGCCAAAGAATTACTGGCGCATCAAGAACAGCGGGGGCAGAATGTTGATTGGATAGGAGATAAATTTCTTCAAAATCATCTAAATCTTCTTTAAATGATGGTGTGGCAGCCTGCACCGAGCATCCAAAAATGATGGAGGCAATAACAAAGCAATGGACAAATCTTTTGCCGATGTATTGAAGCATTCTTGGATTCTAGTCCTTTGATTCCGAAACACAAGTGTTTAATCAGTCATAAATGCTGCGTAGCAACAAAAAACCGCCTCGTGGGCGGCTTTTTGGAAATACCTAATTGGTATTACTTGCGCTTGTTAACAGCGTCTTTGAACGCCTTACCAGCAGAGAACTTTGCGGTCTTAGATGCAGCAATCTTAATTGCTTCACCAGTCTTTGGATTGCGACCAGTACGTGCTGAGCGCTTACCTTGGCTAAAGGTTCCAAAACCAACTAACTGAACAGAGTCACCTTTCGTTACTGCTTTGATAATATTTTCAATCGCAGAGTTCAGAGCACGCTCTGCACTAGCTTTTGAAAGTTCAGCATCATCAGCAATTTTTTCTACGAGTTCAGCTTTATTCATATTTTTCCTTTAAACAAACAATTAATAAACTTTACAAAAATGGACTGCATCAGCAGCCCAAAATAGAAGTCTCCTAAATCTTTATTACCAATTACCTAGTGAATTGCAACTGATAACGATTAGAGTTTGCAACACAGATCCCATGAACACAAGGGGATTACTCTAGGGATAATCCCGCATTTTTTTGGGATCTTGACCGCCATCAGACCCTTTACTGGCTTGATTCTGCGGTTAATTTCATAATCTGAATCCATTTATCCGTCAATCCAATTAGACAGCCGGTCCCCGACGGACCAACATCTGGCGCCCGATCATGACCGTCGTAATCACCAGACCAGCAAATAGGATGTTCATCCATGTAATGGGCTCGGAGACCAAAATAGCAGAGGCTAGTAAGGTACAAAAGGGTTGCAATAATTGAACCTGACTCACGCGTGAGATTCCGCCAATCGCCATACCGCCATACCAAAAAAAGAATCCAATAAACATTGAAAAGATCCCGAGGTATAAAAAGCTAATCCAGATACTGGCACTCGCTACTAAGTAAGACTCTTGGAAAGTGAAAACGCTTCCAATGAAGTTGATCGGCAATGAGAGAACTAAGGTCCATGAAATCACTTGTTTAGCATTCATCGTACGCGACAAGTTGCCACCAATCGCATAGGCAATTCCATTGGCTGCACAAGCAATTAATAATAAGAAATCGGTGTACCGAAATCCCCCTTCACTATTTAAATATGCGTAGGTGCAAACTAAGAAGCAGCCTGTTAAAGCGCTTATCCAAAAGCCCAAGGACGGGCGCTCTTGAAAAAGTAGCACTCCTGCAACGACCGTAGCTAATGGCATGATTCCCAAAATAACTCCGGCATGAGAGGCTTCACCCGTGGTCATCGCGATATTAATGAATAGCGGGAAGATAAAGACAACGCCAAGCGCCACAATCGCAAATTGACGAATTTGTTTCGCGTCTGGAATGGGTGCTTTGGTATAGATTAGATAGCCCCCCGCCAAGATTCCAGCGAGTAATGCGCGCGCAAAGCACAAAAAATAGGGATTAAGACTCTCAACGGTTATTTTGGTAACTGGTAGGGTCAGGCTGAATATAAAAATACCAATGAAACCAATCAGCATGCCTTTGGTTTCATTTTTCATTGAGTGCTCTTAAAAATAAAATGGCTCCGCAATGGAGCCATCAAGGATTGATTCTATTTAATTAGTTTCGAGATTTTTGTTTAATCGCAAATGACAAATAACCAAGGGCAAGACCAGAGCCTAGAGAGAATATAAATACAGCGGTTTTGGAGTCAGGGGCACTTGCGGAGAAGATCAAGTAAAACGCAACCGTAATACTAACCACCATACCAATAAAACCAGCGATTTTCATGATCTTGTCAGTGGTACTCATTGAATCATTAATCAGCATCTGGAGCATGTTTTTTCCTTTCAGCAAAGAGAATCGGCGGGACTCAAAACGATTGTATAACGATTGCCTAAATTAGCTACGATTTACAGGGGTAGCGTTGTTTAAAAAAGCGGACCAGGGTTTTGGCAGCCTGCTCTTGATTAAATTGAGGATTTTGCTGATTCCATTTCAGAAAATCCTCTAGCACTTGCTCGCGCGTGTGGTTGCTAGATCCAAAGCAGATATTAGGCTTTGCGCCCGCTGGGCGACTGGCTAAATAAGCCTGATATACCCCCTCACCAAATCCAAAACAAAAGTTCTGAGCATCAATATCGTTTCGCGCTTTGCAAAGTTCCACCATGGCAGCAGTCGACGCATCATGGGGCTTTACTTGGCCATAACTGATTGCCGGAATGATTGCCAAATATCCCAATACCAATCCCAAAAGTATCTTCATTGTTTTCATTGATCGTATTTTGCTTGATAGCATGATTAGCGCCTAAATCCACCCATGCGACCACCCCCAAAGCCCCCTCCACGGAAGCCCCCGAAACGATCCCGATTCTCATCAAAGCGCGCCTGTTCTCGCATCGCATTTTCTTGGGCGGCCTCTCGAGTTGCATTGGGGTTTGCTCGATCCGCTGCAATTGCGGAGCGCCCTTCTTGATCAAGACGGCTAGCTTGTGCCTTCTCTTGGGCTGTAGCATTTTTCTCAAATGAACTATCGGCGCGCTGCGCAGCACTACGCGCATCCTGACGCTCTTGTGGAGTGGCGTTATTTTTCCAATCGTTTAAGAGGCGTTGCTGATTGGCAATACTGCTCGGACCAATTAAGCCTCGGGTAGGACGTTGCTCATTATTGTTCACATTAATTGTGCCACTTGACCAAGCTGGCGTTGCCCATAAAGCCCCTCCAACCGCTAAACCCACACCAAATGACATTGCGCCCCACGCTGGGTCGTACGCTGGGTATGGCGGGTAATCGGGATAGGGCCAAGGACCATAAACCTGGGTTGGGTTGTAGGTTGGTACATACACAATTTGTGTATTGGGCGGCGCGATGATGATATTCCCGCTGGCATCAGTACTCACGGCCATTTGGGCATTGCTTTTTAAGGTACCGGCGGTTTGTGCTTTCTTGCGCAGTACTTGCACGGCTTTCATCGTATCTGCCGGTTGCAATTTATAAGCATTTCCAAGATTTTGTGTCCACTGCAATTGCTTACCCATCATGTTTAAAGCCTGAGGAAATGAAATCAATGACTTAACGCTATCGTTCCACGATTGAGCATTGAGTGCATTTGTAAGCGCACTGCCCTGCAAACTCGCATTGCTCGAGCGCCAGTTATAGGCTTCAGCAACCTCAAGCGGGTAGGTTGAGGCCAACAACATAATTGATAGTAGTGAATCAGGATACAAGGCAATGGGAGAAACTAAAGACTCCAGCTGTGCATTCGATAGCATTTGGGGGCTCGCACTCACGGTTGCAGCATTCCCAAAGTTATTATTGGACTGACCTCCCGCACAAGCACCTAGCAATAAGGTCGCCGCAATACTTACTGCAATACAAATGGGCTTTTTGGGTTTAGCCATCAAGGTCTTGTGGTCCATTATTTTCGGTACTAAACAAATAGATAAATTATTTTGCCATCTCCGCGATGACCTCACCGGCTATGCGTGCTGCCAACTCATCTTCGGGTGTAAAGGATTTACCCCAGCCCTCTTTCTCATAGAGCTCGATCTCTTCAGGACTTCGCGCCCGGATAAAGATTTTGACCTCGGGATTAAGGGTCCGCGCAGTTTCCACCATCTTACTAATATCAATTGAATCCTTGGTTGCAATAACCAAGATTGCTGCACGGGCGATATGTGCCTGAATCAAAACAAAGGGGTCGGCTGCATCACCAGTTACTGCTGGTATGTTTTGCTTGCGCAATTCTTCAACAGTACCGCGGTCTTTCTCGGCGATCACGCAATTAATGTTTTGCGCTTTGAGGTTTTCAAAAACTTTCTTACCAACCCGGCCATAGCCAACAATCACTACTTGCTTATGCAAGAGCGATTCATTAACGGTGGTGGGCAACAATGATAGAGGGTCCAGGCGCTCATCCAGCTTGCGCGCCAGATGTGAGCGCTTTCTGGCCCATACTAAGGCTGGTTCGATCCCATTAAATAAGAAGGAGTTAAAGGCAATCGACAAAATTGCTCCTGCCAAGATCAAGCTGTATGCCTCATTCGGAATTAGATTCATGGCAAGGCCCATGCCGGCGAGAATAAATGAGAACTCTCCGATCTGAGCCAAACTAACGCCAACCGTTAAGGCAGTACCCAAGGGGTAGTTGAATAGCAATACCAGCAAAATTGCCGCCAATGTTTTACCAACCATGATGATGGCAATCACAATCAGTAATTTGATGGGCTCTTGCCAGATGATCTCAGGGTTAAAAAGCATGCCGACGGATACAAAGAACAAGACCGCAAATGCATCACGAAGAGGCAATGACTCATCGGCTGCTCGCTTACTGAGCTCAGACTCACCAAGCATCATGCCAGCAAAGAAAGCGCCCAGAGCAAACGAGACGTCAAATAGTTCTGCGGCTAAGAAAGCAATCCCGATTGCTGCTGCAATCACCGCTAAGGTAAAGAGCTCGCGTGAACCACTCTTTGCAACGATCCACAGCATTTTAGGAAGCAAGCGTTTGCCCACGACCAACATCAAAACAATAAACGCAGTCACTTTGGCCAAGGTTATTCCGACTAAGCTCAGTAATTCACTAGGGCTGGTGGAGTGTGCAGCCGATCCATCATTGCCATAAATCTCAGCCATGACCGGTACCAACACTAAGGCTAGAACCATCATCAAGTCCTCAACTACCAACCAGCCGACTGCAATCTGGCCATTCACCGTCTCTAAAAGCCCCTTTGACTCGAGGGCTCGCAGTAAAACAACGGTACTAGCTACCGATAGACTTAAGCCAAAGATGATGGAGCCAATTAAGGACCAGCCCCAGTAATGTGCTACCAAATAGCCAAGTGCAGTGGCAACTGCCATTTGGAAAAGCGCACCAGGAACCGCAATTTTTTTGACAGCCAGTAGATCATTAATTGAGAAATGAAGTCCGACCCCAAACATTAGCAACATCACACCAATTTCTGCAAGCTGAGTCGATAAACCAATGTCGGCAACAAAGCCTGGCGTTGCAGGGCCAATCACGACACCTGCAATTAGATAGCCTAATAACGGTGGCATCTTTAGGTAAGAGACCGCAAGCCCAAAAACAAGAGCGAGCCCAAAGCCTCCAGCCAAAATTGCAATTAAGGTAACGTCATGCGGCATCGATCGGTCTTATTATTTTTAATGAATTGAACCATTCGATGGTATCAGTTTTGATTTTGCACTGCCCTGCACTGATAACCCCAAGTTGCAATTTGTTCCTCATTTGGTGAACAAGTGATGAACTTAGCCAATCAACCATGGCCAACCCTTTGGCATCTGTGAGCATGGGTTTGGATTTCTCTTTTTTTTGCTGTCATGCAGCATTCTGAAAAAGAGCGTATAGTAGTTTAGGGTTAACCCTTAAAAAGAGTTAATTCCTATTGAAATCAGGCCTTTACAAGAGGATAGAAAATGAAAAACCTAATGAAATACCTTAAAAGCATCGTTGAAGCCTGGTCTGAGGCTCGTTTAGCGTACATCGCAAGAAACCGAAAAAGTTACCCCATGGGGTCCTAAGATGACGGTCTTTACCCACTTTCTGCCCAATACCCAAATCAATCGGTATGGATCGTGGCTGAAAACCTTGGATCCGCAGACACTTAGAAACTACTTTGGGATTAGCTTAAGCGCTGAGGGCATCAATCGCCTCGTCGGTAAATTTAAACAGGACAAAGCAAATCATCATTTTCTGATTGCTCATCATGATGGTCATTGGGCTGGCGTGATTCATATTGCCTGTCTCAATGATGCAGTTGAATTTGGGGTGATTGTGAAAAAAGAGTTTCGTCGCCAAGGAATAGCTGATCAGCTACTCAGTGAAGCAATCACCTGGGCGCAAAACCGTGGATATCGCTCCCTCTACATGCATTGCGTGCTTGAAAATCAAGCGATCCGACATTTATGCGCTAAGCATGGTTTGCAATCGAGGAATATCTACGGCGATGTCAAGGGACAAATGCGCCTACCCAAAGCAAACTGGCGTTCATTATGGAAGGAGTATTGGCAACGACAGACCAATTGGTATTTCTTTGTTCAAGAGCGACTAAAGAACTCCAAAACAACTTAAAGGCACCCCTAAATGAGTTCGCTAATTTCGATTAGATTTTGGTCAGGATCGCGCACATAGACTGAATTGATTTTGGTCGTTGCGCCAGTGCGAACCACCGGTCCCTCGATAATCGGCCAGTTTTTAGCATTCAATTGCTCAATCACCTCTCTCAAGGGACGATCTGCAATAAAACACAGATCCAACGAACCGGGTGTTGGAAGATCCGCCTTGGGTTCAAATTCTTTACCCTTGATGTGAAGATTGATCTTTTGCTGACCGAACTTAAATGCTTTGCGCTCAACCGGTGGTGTGCCACCAATAAATGATTCAAGAGTCATGCCAAGAACGCGGGTATAGAAATCAATACACTCCTTCTCATGAGAGGTAGTGAGCACCAAGTGATCGAGATGATGAATCATCAGAGTCTTTTAAATTTGAGTTAATCGGTTTCGAGCAGGCTACGTAACATCCAAGCGGTTTTCTCGTGTATATCAATCCGTTGCGTTAATAGGTCTGCTGTTGGTTGGTCATTGGCTTTCTCAACCACTGGGAAGAGACTGCGAGCCGTTTTCGCGGTTGCCTCTTGCGCATTCACCAAATAACGCACCATCTCCATTGCCTTTGGAGTGCCTTCTGCCTCCCGGATCGAAGCTAAGCTTGCAAACTCTTTATAGGTTCCCGGTGCATGATGTCCAAGCGCCCGAATACGTTCGGCAATCAGATCCAATGCAGCCCATTGCTCGGTATATTGGGTCATGAACATTGTGTGTAAGGTATTAAAGTGCGGTCCCGTGACATTCCAATGAAAATTATGGGTCATTAAATATAGAGTGTAGCTATCGGCCAGAAATTTGGAGAGACCCTGCGCAATTTTTTGGCGATTGGCATCAGTAATACCGATATTGATGCTGGGTGTAGCTGGTTTTTTGTTAGCCATCATGACTCCTGGTATTTAATCAATAGTTAATCATATGCCAAATTAGGTAAGGAGTGCAGCCAATTCTTAACAGAGTCTATCGAACTTGTACCAGCACGCTAGCCCCTTGGCTATCCTGAAGATGTTCTAACTGAATACCATATAAACGCTCTAGGTCTGCTCGTGCATGATGATCAGCCGGACAATCTTGAATAATGCGCCCATGCTCAATGAGGAGTAAACGCTCAAAAACAAGGGCATGATTAATATCATGCAAAACTGCTAGCACCGCGTGGTTTCTTTCTCTCGCAAAACGGTCAATCGTATCCAGCAAGTGATACTGCAGGCCAGGGTCTAGTGCTGCCACTGGTTCATCGACCAAAATCAGACCATCGCGGACATCCCATAGCTGGGCGAATACCCTTGCCAGATGAATTCGTGCTTGCTCACCGCCAGACAGAGTATTAAATGCACGCCCCAAAAGATGGTCTGCGCAGGCCATCTTGGCTGCATGCACAACAATCGTTTCTTGGTTTATCTTATCAATGGCACTCACTCGTCCTATCTCAATCACGAGATCAGTCATCAGCCCAAAGGCAATCTGAGTGTTCTGAGGTAAAACCCCTCGTATCCGACTTAGTTGCGCCGATGAGTACTGCTCAATCGAGGTGCCATTCATCAAAATTGAGCCGCTTTTAATTTGATACTCTCGCGCAATCAGTCGAATAATCGTTGACTTACCGGCACCGCTTTTACCCAGGATCGCAATCCGCTCACCTGGCTTGATCATGAAATCAAATGGCCCAAAGAGTTTTTTTCCAAGCTGTAAAGAGGCATGATGGAGTTGTAATTTCATATCAATCAAGCCTTGATCGGTATTGCCGCAATAAGATCAAAAATAATGGGCCACCTAACAGGGCAGTGAAAATACCGACAGGCACCTCTGCAGGGATTGCAATGGTTCTGGCAATGGTGTCGGCAATGAGTAGCAGAATAGCCCCCACCCCTGCGGAATATGGAACTACCCTCTTTTGATCAGACCCCAAGCAAATACGCACAAGGTTTGGTGCCATTAAACCAATAAAGCCAATCATGCCGCACCATGCAACAGCTAATCCAGAAAGAGTGGCAACCAAAACGATGACCTTAGTTCGAAGGCGTGAAACATCTACCCCGAGATGATTTGCAATGTTCTCACCCAATGTCAAGGCATTGAGATCTTGTAAAAGAGTTCGGATCCAGACCCATCCAATGACTATGGCTCCAACCAAAACCCCGACCATCATCCAGCGTGCGCTTGCGAGAGACCCAAGGGTCCAAAAGGTAAAGCTGCGCAATTGTTCATCGTTGGCTAAATAAGTACATAGACCGATCACCGCACCCGCTAGGGCATTCAATGAAATGCCGGTTAATAGCAGACCAGCAATCGATCCCGGAGATACAACACGGGCGACATAATCAAGGCAGAAACAAACCGCTATAGAACCCAAGAATGCAAAAACTGGGATAGCCCAGACCCGTAGCTCTTCCGGGGAGATAAAACGAAAGCCATCCAACATCACAATACCAATCGCCACACTGCAACTGGCACCCGCAGAAACTCCCAAGAGACCTGGGTCAGCTAAGGGGTTGCGAAATAAGCTTTGTGCGAGAGCGCCTGCAACGCCCAGTGCTGCTCCAACCGTAATGGCCAATAAGGCACGCGGGATCCGAATGTTCCAAAGCACATAACTAGCACCCTCATAACCATTCTGTGGATTAAAAACTTGCAACCAGTCCAAACCATGAATATCCACAGCACCTAAGTTCACTGCGATTAGAAATGCAGTTACCCCTATAAGAAGTAACCCAAGCCTCGCACCCCAGGCTGAGTAGTCAAGTGGACTGACGGCCTGTCTCATCCCAACAAGATGCGTGCCTGACGATGAAGCGTTAATACTGCATCCGGCATTCGTGGACCAAATCCCAATAAATAAACAGCATCCATTGAAATAACTTTCTGACGAATAATCGCTTTCGTTCTTTCCATACCGGGCAGTTGCGCAAGCTGACTACGTCCGCCAATCGCTTGCAGTCCTTGATCTGTGACCAGAATTAAATCGGGATTGGCTGCAATAACAGCCTCTGGGGTCAGCGGTTTATAGCCTTTGAATCCATAGAGTGCATTTCGTAAGCCAGCGTAAGTGATCATGGCATTGGCATTCGTATCTTGACCTGAGACCATGACCTGGGATGGATTCATGGAATGAATGTAAAGCACCCGTGGGGCAGGATTTACAAAGGGTTTTGCTTTCAACTCGCGCTCCAAAGTGATCCACTGCTGCTCCAACTGGAACTTCAATTGATCCGCTTGAGCTTGCCGATGGATTGTTTGACCAATCGCAATCACACGATCACAGACACCGTAAAAGGTGTGATGAGCGGGCAAAAGCCGTATCGGAATCCCGGCATCTTGAATCTGGCGAATAACTACCGGAGGTCCGGCATCCTCGGTACATAAGATTTGGGTTGGGGATAGCGATAAAACGCCCTCTGCCGATAAGGTTCTTGAATAGCCAACACTGGGTAACGTGCGTGCGGCATCCGGATAAATCGAGGTCGTATCAACTCCCACAATCAAATTACTAGCATTTAGTGCATACACAATTTCTGTAACTGCCGATCCAATGCAAATTAGACGTTGGCGACCTAGGGTAGCTTGAGTTAGCTCTGCCCAAGCCGGCTTCCCAAGCCATGCCATCTGGATGGCTGCCATTGCGCACAGAAAACGACGGCGCCCTGTATGACTAAGATCATTCATTGGCAGACCTCCATTAATCCATGTTCACCCTCAATCTGGGTTACCAGATCTCGCCAGGATGCAAGTTCAGCTTTACCGGGCTTGCGCTCTCCAAAAAACATTGCAATGGCCTCACCGCTCTGATCAAAAAACTCAATGGAGGTAACAATGCCATCGACAGTTGGCTTACGAACAATCCAGGCACGCTCAATCAGATCCTGACGAAGGTGCAAATTAAAGCGGGGATCCATCACATTGATCCAAGACCCTTGTTCAATAATCCGATCAATGGGTCCCGAATGTATCTGAATCATTCCAGGATTGCCAACAAAAACCATGATGGGGGTTTTAGTCTGTGCTGCACCCTGCAACATTGATCGTAGGCAGTCTTTAGAAAGCTCCCGAACAAACTCTGGCTCTGCCAAACGAAGTGCCTGAGTACGTGTGAGTGTGTATTTTCGTAAGAGCGAATAAAAATCATGGGTATCCTTGAGATCTCTCCATGCCTGCCAAAATCCGGCGCGATCGATCTCTGTGTCTGGAGCTGGGGTTGGCTTTGCCTTGAGCTTTGATGCCTCAAGACCAGGCTCTTGTTGGGCGACTGCAAATAATGAAACGATTCGATCAAAAGCCGACACATCACTCTGTGGCTTCAGATGAACCTTATGAATCGCCTGTCCCTGCGCATCAAAGAATTGCAAGCTACGCCGCTCCCCCTGAGAACCACTCTCAATGACTGCAAACCCAGCAAACCAATGTTGATAAAAGATCCGCAAGTCAATCTCACCCACGACTAGACCTACCGACCCCTCCTGACTCACGTGACGGTATTGACCAATTTTTTCATGGACGCAGGCTTCGTTACGGGTGAGCGCCATGACCTCCCCAATCGACTCAATCGAGGCTATCAGCGCAGGCCAATTAGCATCCAGACGAATTGCTCTTAAGCCTTTAGCTGCCGTAGCACCAAGTCCAACGTGAGCGGCAATCAACTCTCCCTCAGAAATAGTCAGCTTCTCAGCAATTTCTCGATGCCGTAAGCGTCCCTCTTTGCGCAAGGTGATAAACGATTGACGAATACGATGAATAGTCGGTTTCATGATGCCTCCTTAAAAGTCATAACGAGCTGAGATTTGCCAGTTCCGCGGCGCTGCCGTGGCTGATTGTTGAGCAGCTTGGGCGTTGTACCCCGAAAATCCGCCAGCCGATGCTCGGTTTTGGGTTAAGACTGAGCCCTGTACATCAGACCAGTTCCAATAGGTGGTGTTAAAGACATTATTGAGATTGGCATTAATCGTGAGTTTTTTAAGGGGCTTCCAGTAGCCTGTCAGATTTAGAACGGTCGATGTGGGCGACAAAAATTGATTAGCTGTACCACCGGTAGCGTTATTAAAGTTCACACGATCAGCCGATTTACCCTGATTCCAAATAACATTGGCAAACGCTCCCCAAGTACTAGCGCCATACCGCAATCCTGCAATGGCGCGCAAAGGTTGAATCGTATTTAGCGGTGCTGAAATCCCATTTTGGGTTTGCTCACCATAGCTATAGGCCATTGCTGCATTCGCCTGCCAACCCTGTGCAAACGCCCAATCCGTTCGAACATCCCATCCCCAAATATTGACCTTGGATAAGTTCTGAAATTGATACAAGGTCTGAGGTGCACTACCGTTATACGAACCTAAGTAATTAACCTGAGAGATAAAGTCTTTGTAATAGTTTGCGTACCCCGATGCCTGATAACGAAACTGATGAAGCTGACCGCGAGCACCGACTTCAAAGCCATTACCAGTTTGCGGTTTTAGATTGGGATTTGGGATGTTGGTATATCCGCTACCCGCAAAATAAGATAATGTCTGATCCGGCGTAGGCGCTGTAAATCCAGTTCCCCAGTTTGCAAATGGACGAAACTCCCGAGCTATATTCCAAATAGCCCCAATTCGAGGAGATACTGCTGATCCGGAGTTCGATGGTAATGAACCAGTAACTGGTGTAATCGAGTAACTATCATAGCGAAGTGCTGGAATCACACTCACTTGATTGAACTCCATTTCACTTTGCAAAAACACGCCGCCTAGGTTGTAAGTTGATTTGGGTGCGGGTGTAATTGAACTTCCATTGCCCGCCGCATTGAGTTGACTCGAGATGCGTGAAGAACTCCAATCAAATCCATAGGTCAGTCGCTGATTGACGATACTGGTGGTATTACTCTCTAGGGTCGTATTGATGCCGTAGGTGTCTTGGCTATAGGTGTTGTTGCGGCTGCGCCATGATGAGAGACGTGAATTACCAACTTGCTGCTGATAGGCATTTTGAGTGACATCTGCATCCTGGTAATACACCATGACATTAGCTTTTTGAACATACAGCGCCCCACTGTCCTTAAAGTCGTATTCACCCGAGACACGATTACGAGTTGTTTTATCTTGCGTGGTGGATGTCACGACATTGTTATAGGTAAATCCGCCAGGCCCTCCAAAGGAAATCCAGCCTCCGCCGGTTCCCAAATCCGATAAGTTATTCATGTTTTGCGTGACGTTTTGAGACTCATAGGTAATGCCCAGTTTTTGGTTGCGATCGATTTGGGCAAATCCCTTAGTCAGAACATACCAATTGCTGTAATCCGCTGGATTGGGCGCTGTTCTGGTGATACCGGTTGAGTTATTGGATCCTTGATTTTGATATTGGTGGCCGGCCTGAAAGTTTCCAAGCACCATCCCTTGCAAATGGTCCTGAATACCGCCATAGCCAAACGTCGTATTCGAAGATGTATCGACGCTCGAGTAGCCGGTACGAGCAAATCCGCCTTGAGTCTCACCTTTTTTGATGAAATCACTTGGATTAAAGGTCTGAAAGTTCACAATCCCAGCAAGGCCATCACTACCATACTGAGTTGACGATGGGCCGCGTACTACCTCGACACGACGAAACCCATCAACATCCAGAAAGTTTCCTCGCCCGACCGATAGGGCCCCAAACGAGAAGGTATTGGGTACCCGAATCCCATCCACAAGTAGTAAAACATTATTGCCCTGCAGACCACGAATATTGATACTCTCATTTCCTGCCCGACCCTGGGCTCCGATCGCCAGACTAAATCGTTGTGTTTGCTGGGGAACCGTAACATCGACCGAGTTATTAAATAGGTCTTTAATATTCCGGTCGCCCTTTTCTTGGATTTCTTCGGCCGTTGTTACGGTGACGACATTGGGTACGTTATCCACCTTCCGAGAGGACCGAGTCGATGTCACGGTAACCTCTTTCAGAATAATATCCACCTCGCCCAGCTCACCACGGGACTGTTCAATTGGTCTTCCATCTTCGGTGGTCACTACCTTACTATGGGCACTCATGGCAATACCCGCCATGGTGATGGCTGCAATAGCCGCAAATGGGTGTTTTCTTAGATTCATGCTCGCTAGAATTTGATGACACTAGCTAGCGACGGCGGGCTGTGACGTTTACATAATCGTTTTTTGGTTTAAACGATTCATTACTTTAATGAGAATGATTCTCATTGTCAAGTGCTATTGACAATATTACGTATATGGAAATTAAGTCAATACAAAGATGATAGGCAATCGATAACAGTAAGGAATGGCGGCACCATTTTGGCGAGCCGGATGAAATTTCCAGTGAGTCACCGTATTCAAGGCCGAACGATCGAGCGCTGAATGACCAGATGATTGAGCTAATTGCAAGCGACTGATAGCGCCATGCTCAGATACGCATAATGAAAGCCATACCCTGCCCTCCTCGCCGTTTTCTCGACTAGCGATCGGATACGGCGGCTTTGGGTTATTGAACCTAGGGTCAGCAGCGGATGGTAAGGATATGGGTGCAGATGAAACATTTGGGCTTCTGCTATCTGACTGTTGACTGGTTGTGATCCCCTGGCTACTCTCAACAGTCGGTGCACTCGCTTGATTAATGGGATCTTGGTTTGCATGAATAAGCGAAGTTACTGTTTTTTGAATCGTATTCGACTCGCGCTCAACCAAGTGCCCATAAAGGATGGTAGGCGACTCAGGCTGATGATTAGCTATGGCAGTCATCATCCATCCGATTAGTATGGCATGGCACATGCAAACCGCTAGAGTAATTTTGAATGAAGACGAACGCAGCAACTGTCCTGAATTCATATCACTTGGTTAAGATCAATTTACCTAATTGGGTAATTCGTAAGATGTAAATCACACCATGATGGTTAATCTGAATCGCGCTCGTCGAACCAAACAGCTCTTCGCTGCGGTATACCCACATATCATTTCTTGATAGTTGCGCAGATAGTTTTGATGTTTCTTCTTCTCGTGTCATATCAAAAGCTATTCAGTCTAGATCGCAATCCATAAGAGAACGCTTCCAGTAATTGTTAGTAGGCCCATGGCCAAAATTGCCCGATCTTTTGGCTGAATACTATTTTTTTCAATCATTCTTGTATTCCTTTCTATCTATTCATATGATACTATAAATGAGAATGATTATCAATAAGGATACGATGATGAATACCCAGCATACTGTTTTACTCATGGGCGCGCTTGCAAAGGTAATGGAACTCTCTAGAACACGCTGCTCTGTGCTTGCCGAGCAAACCACTATTTCCTTGCACGCTCTCAATCAATGTCCGGAACTGCCTCTCAGCTTAAAAGCCCAGATTGAGGAAATGCTCGATGCCCTAGAAGAACAATATCAACTGGATCGCATTTATCAGGAACGAGCCAAATCAAATAACCCATCAGTCAATGCATTCTGTATCAAGCCAGCGGGGATTCACAAGGCTCTGCTTTATGCTGATACAAGTCTCGTATGAGTTATGTGATCTAGATAGTTTCTATTCAGAATTACGCAGTACCATATTGGGGTGGCTTTGCTACCCCAATTTTTTAACTCAATTGAATATTACGAAATCGTCTCGATCGATTAGCCCCAATTTAGCCTCACTATTGATTGTGATTGCTGAGCTAATGGGAACTTCTTTGTGGTTCTCCATCAATGGAGTGGCTGATAACTTAATTGATTCATGGAATATTAATCTTGCCGGCATCGGCATATTGACCAATGCCGTGCAATTTGGTTTTGTAGCCGGTACCCTAGTATTCGCCCTCAGTGGTATCGCGGATCGGTTTAGGCCAAGCCATCTTTTTGCTGCTTGTGCCCTGCTTGGGGCATTGTTTAATACCGCATTTGCGGTATTAGCTGATAGCATTTGGATAGGTTCTGCACTGCGTTTCTTAGTTGGGATTTGTTTAGCAGGTATCTACCCTATCGGTATGAAACTCATCATGACCTGGGATCCCCAGAAGGCATCATCACGCATTGCTCAACTAGTTGGCATGCTAACGCTGGGAACGGCCATCCCGCATGCCACACGCTACTTCGGTGTGGATTGGCCTTGGCAAGAAGTGATTTTGTTTTCCTCCTTCCTAGCCGTCATTGCGATGGGGATTATTTTTTGGCTTGGCGATGGCCCTCATCTCAAATTGGGCAATTCCTCACGAGTGAAACTCAGTGGCTTTCGTCAGCTCTTTGCAATCCCCGAATACCGTCGCTCCGCCTTTGGTTATTTTGGTCATATGTGGGAGCTCTATGCCTTTTGGGCGCTGGTACCATTTCTGATTGCCAGCACTTATCCAATTCAAAACCCCCTGGATTTATCTGGGTTAGCATTTTCGGTGATCGGTGTTGGAGCACTTGGCTGTTTCCTTGGAGGGCAGCTTAGCAAATCGATGGGTGGCATAAAGGTTGCCTCAACTGCCCTGGCACTGTCCGGTCTCTGTTGTCTGCTATATCCATGGATCACTGGGCTACCGTTATGGCTACAAATTCTGTTTTGGCTTGTTTGGGGGATGAGCGTCGTCGCTGACTCGCCACAGTTCTCTGCCCTATCAGCTCAAGCATGTCCTCCTGAAATCGTCGGCACTGCGCTGACGATTCAAAATGCGATTGGCTTCACCATCACGATGATCTCTATTCAAATTAGTACCCTGGTGTTACCCATCATGGATCACTACATTACATGGCTATTGCTACCGGGTCCTGTATTGGGGCTTATTTTTCTGAATCGTATTTCAAAGGGCAGCTCTTAAATATGCGTCGTATCGAAATCGTTACCCCAGCTCCACCTGGGAGCTTGCACGGTAATCGTGTGACCGCCAAACGATGGCAAGGTTTTTTAAGACAGCTTGGCTACCGCGTCCCTATTACTGAATCTTGGTCTGGAAAAGATACCGACCTCTTGATTGCCTTACATGCCTACCGAAGTCATGCATCAATTGATGCGTTTAAGCTCGCATACCCTAATCGCCCTTTAATTCTGATTCTGACAGGCACCGATCTGCACCGGGATATGGCAAACCACTCAGAGGTTCATGAGTCGCTGGCATTAGCAGATGGATTGGTGGTTTTACAAACAGAGGCATTACGAATCATCCCCGCAAAATGGCGTCATAAAGCAACAGTCATTCATCAGTCGGCGCCGCAGATACCTAAGCAGCAGAAGCCCAATGATGAATTCAGTGTGAGTGTGATTGGGCATCTTCGCCCTGAGAAAGATCCCTTTTGCATCGTACGTGCGCTACCCTACTTACATAGTGATAGTCAAATTACCATTCAACACTTAGGGATGGCCATGAGTGGGGAGATGGAAAAAATCGCATTGCAAGCTACCAAACAACATGATCGCTATACCTGGCAAGGCATGGTGAGTCATCAGACAACACTAAGAACCCTGGCGCGCAGTCACGTCATTGTTATCTCCAGTCGCATGGAGGGTGGTGCTCATGTAGTTTCTGAGGCAATTGCAGCAGGTATTCCAATACTTGCCTCCAAGATAGCAGGCAATTGCGGGCTGCTTGGGAAAGATTATTTAGGATATTTTCCGGTTGGCAATGAAAAAGCCCTAGCCAGACTTCTGCTTCGCGCAGAAACAGATCAATTGTTCTACAAGAAACTTCGAGAGCAAGTTAAACAGCTACGAAAATTGATACGGCCAAGTCAAGAAAAGTCTGCAATTCAAAAGCTAATCTCTAAGTTAATCTATTAAAAACGATTGAACAAGTAAGCATTTTTATTGATGACATCGCTTGCAGATATTGTTTTAGTTCTTCACTTTTTCATAGCCCTCTTTATTACCCTGGGCTTGCTGCTCATTCCGCTTGGATTTATTTATTCCTGGTCATGGATTCGTAATCGTCGCTTTCGGCAGATTCATGCGGGTCTCATGCTCTTTGTTGCGATTGAGGCAGTGTTTGCCATCACCTGCCCTTTAACCGTTTTGGAAGCCTGGCTTCGAGAAACAAACGCCCCAGAGTCTTTCTGGGCTTACCAACTTAATCAACTGCTCTACTGGGATTTACCGCCCGCATTCTTTTTGGGGCTCTACCTACTCTGTAGTATCTGGGTGATCTATCTGTGGCGTCGGATTCCGCCACGGTCTACCAATTAATTCGATTATTAATCTGGTAGCTTTGCTTTCGAGTAGAGACGCAGGCGTAATGCAGCCTGTGCCAGGAGATGAGCGCTTACAGGGGCAGTCAGAAATACAAACAAGGTGATGATCAACTCGTGAATAAGCAGACCGTCTTTTAGGGCATAGGCCATGGATGCAAGCAGAACTCCACCCACCCCAAGGGTTGATGCTTTAGTGGGTGCATGCAAGCGCATAAAGAAATCGGGCAAACGCAATAATCCTAAGGAGCCAACAAAAATAAAGAAGGCACCGATAAGTAATAAGACCGAAGTAATTAGTTCAAGCATGGTATGCACCCCGATTAGTCCATCACATCGCCACGGGCTAGATAGCGCGATAGCGCAACCGTACCCACAAAACCCATTAAGGCAATTAATAATGCGGCTTCAAAATAAATAGGGCTATCGTCATAAATACCCAGAACGATTAAAAGCGCTACAGCCGAGACATACAAGGTATCGAGTGCCAAAATACGATCCGGTGCATCCGGCCCCTTAATCAGACGATACACCGTAATGCCCATCGATAGAGCAATGACAACCAAGGTAATTTTGATGGAAAGATCTAGCATCCAAAAATCTCCATAAGAGGTTTTTCGTATCGATTCTGAATATCGGCAATCAGTGCACTTGGGTCTGCACAGTCAAGAGCATGAATAATTAAGACACGATTGTCATCCGTGAGCTCAGCAGATACCGTACCCGGGGTCATGGTAATAATGCTTGCCAGCAGTGAAATCGACATGGGCTGGGTCAGTACAATTGGCATTTCTACAAAGACCGGTCTGAGTTTTTTTGGGGATCCCAATATGAGCCGCGCCACCACCACATTTGCCACCACAATATCGTAAGTCACCACAAAAAGAAGACGTAACGCTGCCAAAGGATTTTTAATGGGGGGCAGCCCCGCTAAAAATGACCTGCATAGGTAAGGAATAGCCCACGCCAAGATGGCTGCCAACACAATATGCGCTAACGATAGATCAGCAGATAAAAGTAGCCATGTAATAAAAAGCAGGATCGATAGAACTGGGTGGGGTAACCAACGCTTCATGGTCTTGACTCCCGTGGTAACGCTCGAGGTGCGCGATCGGCAGTTTGGCCAATTACTGCTTCAATGTAGGTTTGAGGCGCCTTCATTTGCGCAGCTGTTTGATCGGTTATTTGCTTTAAGGGAGCCGCATAAACCACCATCAATAAACTTGCGCCGAGCAAGAAAAGAATCGGCAACCACTGGCCAAAACCTGGAGAACGTGCGTCAGCGGCATATTCATGGGATGTTTTCCAGAACAAGGTGCTGCCGGCCCGAGATAAACCAATTAAGCCAATAAAACTTGCTAACAAGATGATTGTCCAGATCATCGGCATGTGTGTATTCAGTGTTGCGCTTTGCAAAATCATTAGCTTTGCTAAGAAGCCAGATGACAGGGGTAGGCCAATTGCAATTGCACCAGTAATCAGAACGGCAATTCCCAAGGCAACTCCCTGCTTCATGAGTGGCCCTGTTTGAAGTTTTTCCTCAATAGATCCCCTCGCCTGTCCGATCATCTCTGCTAGCAAAAAGAGTGTCGCTGAAATTAAGGTACTGTGGACCATATAAAACAAGGCCCCTGAGAATGATGCTTGATTACCAATTGAATAGGCCATCAAGATCATGCCAACGGATGCCACTGTTAAGTAAGAAATCAGCTCTAAAAGACGCTTTGCAGCCAATGCGCCCAATCCCCCAAGAATCAGGGTCAACATGGCCACAGGCATCAGCCAAGGGCTGGTGATATCAGCCGTCACACCCTCCGACCCACTAAAGATCAAACTATTGAAGCGGAAAATGGCATAGATACCAATCTTCGTCATGATGGCAAATAAGGCAGCTACCGGTGCTGATGCACTGGAGTAGGCATTGGGAAGCCAGAAATACAAAGGAAATAGCGCTGCTTTAATTCCGAAGACAGCGATTAGCAATAAACTAGCTGAACGAATCAAGGCGATGTCGTCCGCGGATGAGCTAGCAATCCGCTCTGCCAACTGAGCCATATTTAAGGTGCCAGTCAGGCCATACAGAATGCTGACACCAATTAAGAATAAGGCCGAACCTGTCAGGTTAATCACAACATAGTGAACTGCTGCACGCAAACGGCGCTCACCAAATCCATAAACCAACAAGCAATAGGAGGCGATTAATAAGACTTCAAAGAAAACGAATAGGTTAAATAAGTCGCCGGTTAAGAACGCCCCATTGATGCCCATCAATTGAAACTGAAACAAGGCATGAAAGTACTTACCACGCTGGTCCCAGCCCTGCATCGCATAAAACAGTGCAGCAATTGCCACAATCGAGGTCAGCAATACCATTAATCCTGATAAACGATCCAGAACTAGCACGATGCCAAATGGTGCAGCCCAATCACCTAATACATACGTCTGAATTACCCCGCTATTGGCATCCTGAAATAATTGAATTCCGATAAGGACTAATAATGCACTAGCAATAAAACTAATCACACGACTAATTGCGAGTTGGCGTCCCATGAGAAGAAGCAAAGCTGCAGTAAGTGCGGGTAGAACAATCGGTAGTACAAGAAGGTGGCTCATGATTCCTGCCCTTCTTTATTCTTAACACTTGAATCTTGATCTGACTCTGAGTTTGAGCCTTTACCCGGCTCCTCACCATCCACGTGATCGGATTTAGTGTCGTTCCGAGCCCGTAAGGCTAGTTCCACAATAAAACCAGTCATTCCAAAACCAATGACAATGGCCGTTAATACAAGTGCCTGAGGAATCGGATCGGCATAAGACGATACTGCTTGATCAATCACAGGAGGCTTACCACTGGTGAGACGACCCATCGCAAAGATAAAGAGATTGATGGCATAACCGAGCAGAGACAAGCCAAGCACTACGGAGAAGGTTCGTCCTCGCAGCATCAGGTATACCGCGCAAGCAGTCACAATGCCTAAGGCGGATGCAAGTAGCAGTTCCATCTAGGCAACCCCTTTTAATTTGGAATCCCGTTGGCTTGCACCTGAGAGCGCAGAGATAGTTAGCAGGGTTGCCCCAACGACGGTGAGATAGACCCCTAGGTCAAAAGCTGCCGCACTCGCAAGTGGAATCTTTCCAATGAGGGGCAAGACCGGGTAACCGTAGGTGCTCGTCAAGAATCCTGCCCCAAAGATAAAGCTTCCGAGTCCAGTGATTCCGGCAATCAGCACACCACTACCAATCAGCTTGGGGAAATCCATTTTGAGCTTGGCGGATGTTGCAACTAGTCCGCCGGCCATGTACTGCATCACTAAAGCAACCGATGTAATCAATCCCGCAATGAATCCTCCACCTGGCAGATTATGGCCACGCAAGAAGATATAAACACTAACCAGTACCGCAAAGGGTAAGAGAGTTCGGGCTGCAACCGAGAGCATCACGGAATTTAATGAACCCGGTAACAGTTGACGCTCGATTTTTAATCCATCCATCAAACTCAAGGCACCAATTGCCGCAATCCCAAGAACGATGATCTCGCCAAAGGTATCAAAGCCTCGGAAGTCGACCAGGATTACGTTCACCACGTTGCTACCACCGCCCAATGGCACACTTTGTGCCAAGTAATACCAGGCAATTGATTCATGGGGTCGAGTTAATACTGTCCACAGTAAAGCGGATACACCAGCACCCGCCAGAATCGATAAAACGATGTCACGCGTCCTGCGGCTTGAGCTAGACTCCTTGGGACCATTTCGTGGAATCAAGGCTAAGGCCATTAGCATGAGCGCGGTGCTTACCACTTCCACCGATAACTGCGTTAGGGCTAAATCCGGTGCCGAGAAATACGCAAAGGTCAGCGCGGTTGCCAAACCCACCACCCCAACTAGGATCACTGCCGTTAAGCGGTGACGATGAACCACGGCAGTTGCAATCGCAGCCAAGACGGCAATGGCCCAAATCACAATAGCCACTGGATTAGCTGGGGTCAGAGAAGCGCCACCAGTGGTGTAACCGTATTGCATGAATGGCCACAATCCAATTAGGAGAACCGCAGCAATCAAGACTGCAAGGTAACGTTGCAAAGAACCATTCTGAATGGTCCGAGTGATCCAACGAGCAGTTCCCAATAAGGACTCAATAAAGTGCACAAAAATCCGTGTACCGTTTAACTCTTTGGGGGCATGCAAGTGCAAATTAAAGCGATTCTGTAATAACCAGAACATCACCACCCCACCCAATAGAGCGATGATGCTCATCATGAGCGGCGTATTAAATCCATGCCAAATCGCAATCGTATAGGGAGGAATCGGGCCACCAAACACGTCGTAAGCAGCCAGAAATACAAGGGGTGCTACAGTGATAGCGGGCAGAACGCCAACCGCAATACAAATAACCACTAGTAACTCAACAGGGATCTTCATGAAACGTGGCGGCTCATGGGGCGTATGAGGCAAATCCTTGGCTGTGCCATTAAAGAACACGTTGTGCACAAAGCGTGCGGAGTAGGCAACGCTGCACATCCCACCGAAGGTCACAACGATTGGTGCAATCACTCCAAACCAACCAAGATGAGAGAGGGTTAAGGACTCTGTGAAGAACATCTCTTTGGATAAGAATCCATTAAATAACGGGATACCCGCCATGGAGGCTGCAGCCACCATCGCCAGTGTTGCGGTGTAAGGCATGAACTTATAGAGTCCACGCAAACGGCGCATATCGCGCGTTCCGCACTCGTGATCAATGATCCCCGCCACCATGAATAGCGACGCCTTGAAGGTCGCATGGTTGATGATATGAAAGACCGCTGCCGCAGCTGAGAGCGGCGAACTTAAGCCAATTAAAAAGATAATGAGCCCAAGATGACTAATCGTGGAATATGCCAAGAGCCCTTTTAAATCATGCTTGAAGATAGCCACATAGGCAGCAAATGCCATCGTGGTTAAGCCAATCACAGAAACAATGATCTCAAAATCGTAGGAACCACCCAGGGCTGGGTATAAACGGGCCAGCATGAAGACCCCTGCCTTCACCATCGTAGCCGAGTGCAGATAAGCCGAGACAGGGGTTGGGGCTGCCATGGCCTGCGGTAACCAGAAGTGGAATGGAAATTGCGCTGATTTTGTAAATACACCCAACAAAATTAAGATCAAGATCGGTAGATAGAGAGGGCTCGATTGAATGGTCTCGCGAGCGGCAAAGATCCCGGATAGCTCATAGGTACCAGCTACATGTCCAAGTAACAAGAAACCGGCAAGCATTGCTAAGCCTCCACCACCGGTCACTGTTAAAGCCATGCGAGCCCCACGTCGAGACTCGGACTTAAAGTTCCAATACCCAATCAATAAGAACGATGAAATACTAGTGAGCTCCCAAAAGACAATCGTGAGCAAAATGTTCTCGGTCAGAACAATCCCTAACATCGCTGCCATAAAAAGCATGAGGTAGGCATAAAACTTACCAATCGGATCGGTATCTGCTAGATAGTATTTGGCGTACAAAATAATCAGTAAGCCAATACACAGAATCAGAAGAGCAAATAAATAGGCAAGTCCATCGAGACGAAAGGCAAAATCAATACCAAGCTCTGGAAGCCAAGAATACTTGGCAATGATCTTTTCACCAGCAAAGATACGACTGCTATAACTAAGCAGCAGTGTAAGACTAGTCGCTGTCACCCCCGCCACGGCCCAAGCAGAGGCCACTCGACTAAAGCGAGCAGCCAATAGCGCCAAGGTTGTTCCAACAAGCAGTGGCAATAAAATAATCGTCAATAAGGTCATAAAGCAAATGTCACTGTTGGGGTGATCAAAGCACGCATCACAAGCCGGCAATCAATGCCTGACCTACGATAAAACCATCCTGGATGATAACAAAGATCAGGCCTTACAAAGACCGAATCCTTGTAGGTCTTTCTTACGATTCAGTAGTCTTTCTCAAAAATTGACCCAAATCAATCAAATGAATTGGGTCAATCTATCCGATCAAGGGTTGGATGAATGCAAACCAAGCCCCAACCAATAACAGAATTACGCTAAACCAGTAAATCCGCAAAGAATTTTTTCGGGTTTTCAGGCAAGCGTTACGGAGTACCGGGTCGATGGGACAAGGTGCATTACGATTCCGCCATTGCAGAATTCCACCGAGGACCATTAACAAAGTGCTGATCGCAAAGATAGCTTCTTTATGTTCACTAATCCATACGATTTGAGGAAAAACAGCAACCAATGAGGCCAGCGCAGCCCCAGCACCCAAACTAACCAGTAGCGCAGGAATCGCGCAGCAGATGAGCGTGCTGGAGCTTGCCAGTAAAGTAATGACCGAGCTAATAAATCCCGATTTTGATTCCTGTAAACCATCGGTGCTCATTTCTTCTCTTTCTGCTGAGCTCTAAATTGCGCAACGGTCTGCGGAATGGTCTCAATCTTCACCACATCGTAGCCCGCATCTTTAATCTCGGCAGAAATTTCTTTCTCATTGAGTGTTTTTCCTTCTTTGGGCTCAATGACGACGACCTTATTCTTGAGGTCTACAAACACTGCCTTAGTTTCACCCATCTTCGAAATGCTCTTCTCAATTCCTTGGGCACAGAAGGAGCACACCATACCGTTCACCGTCACCTTCATACTGGCATGTGCTACAGACCCCAAACCCATGAGTGCAATAAATAGAATGGAATAAATTGATTTCATCATGATTCTCCTAATAGTTGTACATAAAGTTAAAGCGCCACTGTCCTGATAAATTGGCACCTGCTTCTACGAAATAACGGTTATGAATCACTCGTAACATCGGGGTGAATTCATACTGCTTTGAGACAAAGGTCATTCGCCGTGCTTCAATGATTAACCACGGCTGAGCTTCGTCATAATCAACTTCATAGAATGACGCGCCCAATCGTGCAACCGTGATATTGCTAGTTGCCCCCTCCGCGGCATACACTCGGGCCGAAGCCATGGAATAAAACCGGGTGGTTTCATAATCGACCTGAATACCTGGGGAAGCCATGGCCTTTGTGCCCACAAAGGTATTGCCTGTTGTAGCACCCAACCCGCCAATAAACCAAATATTGGCTTGTGCTTCGGGCATATTCCAGCGCGCTAGCTTACGGGTATAGACTGCCTCAGCATTTTGCTGTTTAGATACAGAGTTATCGGTCTGCATCGCGCTGGTTGAAAACCCAAATGCATCGTTCGCTGTAGCTGCATAGTTCACAGCAAACTCTTGGTAGGTCTTCGAGAAGTCCCCCATGATCATCCAGCTGTTCTTAAACCCCATAGGGGCAGCACTTACCTGACTAGCCAACACAGATATCCCAAGCAATAGGAGTTGGGAGAATCGATTCATTTGAGCTTCTCCAACGCGGTGACATCTAGACTACCGCCGGCTTCCCTAAACTGAAATTGCACACGATCTCCTGGCCGATATGAATCCAGCGCAACATCTTTGGCCACATCAAAGCGCATCGTCATGGCCGGCATTTTGATGCTGGGAATGGGCTCATGCTTAAGAACGATCCGCTGCTTTGCGGTATCCACACGAACGACTTCTGCCCTAACCCACTCTGAGGCTGCAGCAGCCGATAAGGAAAAGATGCTAACGATTAGTAATAAAAGGTATTTCATTTAACTCTCCAAAGTAAAAGGTGCCCAAAATTTGGGCGGACTTATCCTAGGGAGTTAAAGAATCGGGGGCTTATTTCCTAAAACCAGATCTTCACTACTAAATCTTTGAAGATCGGTAAATAAACTTTGCGTTAGAGATTCAAAGCGCAAAATAGGATTAGTGATCAGGGTGGCACCGAAAGCCATACATAAACTGCAAGCATAACAACTAGTCTGCTTACTTTCAGTGCCCTGATCATCAGAATTTATTGCCGCCTCTTGATGGCAAGGATGATGGGCGTCTTGGGCGGAGATCGATGCACTGCCAAACTTTAAAGCCTCTTTTTGCAGACTCATATCCACCACTGCCCAAGATTGAATGGGCAGAATGGCGACCAAAAGAGTCAATAGGAGTTGCTTTACCATAGAATAATCCTAGCACTCTTTAGAAAAATTTGCCGATTCTTTCTGGTTGGGGAGCAAACTAAATGCTGATTCAATGCCCGTCGTGTAACAAATTAAACCGCTTATCCCCTGAAAAAGTGGCTAGCAAGCCGATTTGCGGTAGCTGCCAGCATGACCTCCTCTCTGCACCGATCGAGGCGAATACAGGTGACTTTGGGGAGCTAATTCAACAAACTCAGATACCCGTTATCGTCGATTTCTGGGCGCCATGGTGTGGGCCTTGCAAAATGTTTGCGCCCACCTTCAATCAGCTTGCTAAGCAATATACCAATCGGGTTTTATTTGTGAAACTCAATACCGAGGAGGAACAAGGTATTGCTGCTCAGTTTGGGATCCGATCTATCCCCACCCTCGCATTCTTTAAGGGCGGAAAAGAAACTAATCGAGTCAGTGGCGCACTGGGGTCCGGTGACCTGGATCGCTATATCCAACAGCAGTTATCTATCTGAGACCTTAGAGTTTGCGAGCAACCACACCCATGAGAGCAGACATTCCATGATGCCCATCACCCTCATGGATTTCTGCTTCATATTCTTGCCAATCGCAGATTTCCATTCCTCTTAAGAGGTCCTGAATTAATTCAGTGGTGTAGAGATGATCGATGCTTGGTGGGCCACCGGTCTTGTAATCCAATTGCTTCGGCGTATAGCCCTGGAGGATTAAATATCCGCCGGGTTTTAAGGAATCGCGTATTTGGGCAAATAGATCAATGCGCATATTGGGGGTTGCAAACTGAATAAAAATGGCTGCGATCAGATCGTAGTGATTGGGTTTCCAAACCCAAGAATGGGTACTGGCAACACTGAAGGTAACCGATACCTGCTCTTCTTTTGCTAACTGCTTTGCCTTTTCTACGGCTACTGGCGATATATCAAAGGCCTCGACAGCCATCCCCTGCTTTGCTAGCCACACACTATTGCGCCCCTCACCGTCAGCGACACAGAGGGCGTTGGCGCCGGGCCTCATATACTTTGCTACTTGATTCTTTAAATAGGCATTTGGCTCTTTACCAAAGACATACTCCGCCTCTGAAAAACGTTTATCCCAGAATTGGGCTGCATCTTTACTGAAATCAATACTTGTCATCGCATTAACAATAAATTATCAATCTTTCAAGGATAATTGATCTCATGATCAATCGCGTCCCAATATCTGTGGTTTACAGTCCATGCGTAACCTAATCCTCGTTCTCGGCGACCAGCTCAATCGGGATTCGAGCGCGTTTGATGGATTTGATCCTAAGCAAGATGCAGTCTGGATGGCAGAAGTGGATGAAGAATCCACCCACATTTGGTCCTCAAAGCAGCGGATTGCTTTGTTTATTAGTGCGATGCGACATTTTGCGCATTCACTGCGCAAGGCAAAGATTAGCCTGCATTACAGCAAACTCGATGATCCTAGTAATACCCAAACACTTGAGGGTGAGCTTGCAAGAACCATTTCTTTGTGCAATCCAAGCAGACTCATTATGACTGACCCGGGGGATTGGCGTGTTCTCGAGAAAATCAAACAGCTGTCATTACAAACTAGTATTGAACTAGAAATCCGTGAGGATCGGTATTTTTTCGCAACCGTAAAGGAGTTTTTTGAACATGCCAAAGGGCGCAAGCAACTACGGTTGGAGTATTGGTATCGCGAGCTTCGCAAAAAGCATAGCGTGCTGATGAATGGCGATGCGCCTGTTGGGGGGGAGTGGAACTTTGATTCCGAGAATCGCTCCTCCTTTGGCAAGGATGGCCCCCCACCCACCCCACCGCCATTACGCTTGAAGCCCGATAGCATTACCCAAGAGGTTATCCAACTGGTCGAGAGTCGCTTTACATCTCATCCGGGTTCGGTTGCGGCAAGTACCTCCGGCTTTGGCTGGCCAATCGATCGGCAAGAAGCCCTCCAGGCGCTAAATGACTTTATTCTTAATCGCCTTCCCCAATTTGGTGTGTATCAAGATGCGATGTGGACCGATGAGCCATGGTTATTCCATTCACATATTGCAAGCGCTCTGAATCTTAAGTTGCTATCGGCTCAAGAGGTAGTGATGGCCGCAGAGAAAGCCTATCTTCAGGGTCGTGCACCGATTGCAGCAGTGGAGGGCTTTATTCGTCAAATCTTAGGCTGGCGCGAATATGTTCGCGGCATCTATTGGATGAATATGCCAAAGTATCTTGAACTCAATGCATTGAAAGCGAATCAAGCCCTACCAGCATTCTTCTGGGACGGTAACACCCCAATGCAGTGTTTATCGCAAACCATTACTCAGAGTTTACGCACCGGCTATGCGCACCATATTCAACGCTTAATGGTCACCGGTCTCTACGCCCTACTTCTTGGAGTCAAGCCAAAGGAGATTCATGCGTGGTATTTGAGTATGTATGTGGATGCCGTTGAGTGGGTCGAACTCCCCAATGTAATTGGTATGAGCCAATTTGCGGATGGAGGGTTAATGGCAAGTAAGCCCTATATCGCAACCGGCAAATACATTGATCGCATGAGCAACTATTGCAAGCACTGCGTCTTTAAGCCTGATCAATCCACTGGTCCTGATGCCTGTCCATTTACCACGCTGTATTGGGATTTTCTGATTCGCCACGAGAGCGCCATGAGCAAGAATCCACGCATGCTGATGCAGGTGCGCAATCTTGGGCGCATGAGTGATCAAGCCAAGCAGGCAATTCAAGATAAAGCCGCAGAACTTCGCGATCCTCAGGCTGGTAAATAATCCCAGCAATCAAATCGGGCAGCTTGACCCACCCTTACTCCATTTGGATTGATTAAGTTCCAGACAGTGGCATTACGAATCCAAAACCGTTTGCCAGTTTTGGATATCCGAATTCCGGAATAATCATCGATAAAGCCAAACTGTTGCACGCGCTGCAGCAAGGCTTGGCGCTCATCTTGCAAAACAGGTTCTGCTGATTGTCGCGATGGAATTGAGGTGATTTCAGCCCAATTCATTTCAAATGCATTCTGGGCCATGCGATTAGCGTAACCAAAGATTGGATCAGCCTGCGTATCGTGTGCTACCACTGCAAAAGGAGCTTCATAGAGCATTTGTGCCGTGTTTATTAAGCTGACAGATTCAAAACAAGGCTTACCTAGAAAATGCTGATAGCTATCCAATATCAACCGAGCCTCGATGGGCAAAAATTGATTATCCGGATCTGGTTCAATGCGTGAGAACAGCATGCCGGTCGCTATCGACCAAGCAGTGAAATAATTTTGTAGCGGCCGTCACTACTCATCACTTTTAAAGTGTATTCCTCAATGAAAACCGCATCACTTAGTTTTGGAAAGTAAAACTCAAAAGACTTCCCTTTTGGTTCGTCTGCAACGTAGACCAATTCTTTGACAGGATCGATTTTTATTATTCGGTACATAAATGCTAGGTCATACAAAAAACTTGCAATACTAGAATTCAAAACTAAACATAAAATATCTAGATTCATTCTACAGGCGATTTAGGAAATAATGCAATTAGTCAATCCCATGGATTACACAATCGAAATCGAGCAGCAAACAATCTGGATTAAGAACCAAAATACCACGATCGCATACTGCCGATACTCCGATAACGGTGATATTGAGTACATCTATGTCCAACCCATGTATCGGCTGATGGGGTTTGGTCGCAAGCTAATCCAAGAGGCCCAACGCATTACAGGTAAGATCGGCGTCCCGCAAGAACCGGTTTCACCGATGGGTCAACGTTTTTTTGCTGCCCTCAAGAACGATTCTTAATGAATGCTATTAAAAATATTTATCTGGGCTATTGCCTTCTATTGGCGAGCATTACTGCGACGGCAAGTCCAATCATTGATCTTCGTAGTCAGGCCACCGTTAATCAAGAGCAGTTGATTGCGGAGCTAATCAGCGCCGACTATATTTTGCTCGGCGAGCTCCACGATAACCCCTATCACCATGAGGCACGCAGTCGATTAATTACTGCAATGGCTAACAAAAAATATGCAGCGGTTGTTGAATATCTTCCCTCTGGTCCATTAGTCCCCTGGTCTGGATCGACCCTCCAATCCCTTGAGCAAGCAGGATTCTCTGCTAAAGCGTGGCCTTGGAAGCTCTATCAACCTCTATTTGAAGCCATTCGGGTATCTGGATTCCCGCTCTATGGCTCCAATCTCGATCGCTCTATCTCAAAAACCATCTTCTCAGGCGGGCCCATCCCGGCTGTGATGGAATCGGATTACCAAAAAAGTGTTCTATCAATTGAAGCAAAACGCAGCCTTGAGAAGGATTTGATCGACGGACATTGCGGCAAGCTTCCCGCCCAGTATTTAGAACCCATGTTTCGGGTGCAACGCCTAACCGATATTTCAATGGCGCAGACCATGATGCGCCATTCTCCTGCGATTCTGTTTGCCGGCAATGGCCATGTTCGCAATGATTATGGAGTTCCTCAAGCTTTAAGATCCCTTGATCCCTCTAAGAAACGCATGAGTGTTGGTTTTGTTGAAGAGGATCGGCGTAACCCTAAAGCACTGGCGGAGCTAGCCAAACTCTATGATTTTGTTTGGATTACCCCCGGCATCGAGCGCCCCGACCCTTGCGCTACTCTTCATTTTGGTAAATCCGAATCCTCTAAGTAGTACGCATCAGCAACAAATGCCGGACCTTTCATTAAATACACAATGAAAGCACATAAAGCGGCAGTGAAAAGCATCGTCCAGAAGAAAATAAGTCCGGCTATTAAATAGAGCTCCCAAAGTCTGGATGATCCACTGGGCTCTATTCCGTATTGCAAAATGGCAAGCGGTACAACAAATATGCTGGTGCCATAGAACATTAGCTTCGGCGTATGGCGCAAGATGACCCACTCAAAGCCAGGGGGCTCTCGACGCGTTGAGGGAAGCCTCTTTAACCAGTTCATCGTTTCATCTTAATCGATCGCCCTTGAATTTTCTTGGACTGAGCCCTATATTTCTTTCGCAGGACTTTTCCTGACCTTTTTTAATAAATCAATAAGGAGTCTATATGTCAAATTACAGTCAAGCGAACGTACGCTACTCCATCGCCGATTGCAAAGCATCGCTGGATAAAAATAATCACCATAAGCGCTATAACCACAGTATTCGCGAGTGCGATCAATCGATTCGCGCTGAGAAGAAATAAATCAATCCCAAGAGCCCCAAGTTTAAGCTTGGGGCTTTCTTCGGCATAATAGGCTATGGCAATTCGTCTAGAAACCATTAGCGCTGGGCTGGCAAAACCCTTGTGGGTTCGTGACGGAGAAGACCTCCGTACCGTTATATCGGCCATCAACAAAACTCCCGTGAGCACCATTATTCAACCCGAGGCGGTTGAAGTCAAAGCAACCGGCATCGTTAGTGATGAGCAAGCCGATCCTCAAGTGCATGGCGGGACTGAAAAAGCTCTCTACATGTATCCACAGGAGCATTACCCCTTTTGGTCCTCGCTGCTTTCTGAAGCCAAAGGCCAATCGATCCATTTGGAGCATGGCTACCTAGGTGAAAACTTAACCATTAGTGGGCTCAATGAACACGACGTCTACGTTGGTGACCGCCTCCGGATTGGAGCCATTGAATGCGCAGTTACAAAATTACGGGAGCCCTGCTATAAGTTCACAGCAAAGACAGGGGTTGCAACTGCGGCTAAGGCAATGATTCAGGGCGCTCGTAGCGGCTGGTACCTGCGTGTTCTGCAGGGAGGAATCATTCAAGCGGGCGATGCCATCACGATCATCCCCGGACCCCGCGAATGTTCAATCGCTCAACAAAACCATGCACTGCTTCAGCGAGGTGATTGAGTAATTCGTTTAACCAGTTTTAATGCGAAGGGTCCGATGGCACCTGATATCGCATGTCGATTCTTAGCAAAGATCCGATACGCTAGGTTCAAGATGGGTCTTAGAGTTTTTCTTGAAAATAACCAAGCCAAGATGGGTAAATTAGCGCGCCGATAAGCCTCTGCAAAGACAGGGACTCCACGAATCGGGGCCTGCCCCTCAATTTGCCCAACCATCTGATCAAGTGCAGCCTGGCACGAAACACCGACACGGTCTGGGTCGAATGCGCTGCTGTTGACGTCGACAAATTGAAGTAATTGCTGATGATTGCGGGTCTGCAAATAAAGAATCTCTGCCTGACACAGTGGACAAGCACCATCATAGAAGAGGGTCAGCGGTAATAGGACTTGGCTCATACAATAGACTAATGTAATTATCAATTGTCCTGTAAATGCGCATTTTTTACTTTCTCCCCCTAGTTCTTCTACTTTCAGCATGCGGCCAAGCCAACTACACCACCTGGAACTGCATTCCTGAGAATGACGCAAGCAAAAAGGTGGTCATGGTCTTGCAGCAATCGACCATGAAATTTGGCGATCAACAGTTACGCTTTTGTGGCAGTCTTGGGCTAATTAGCTACTTTGATGAGAGCTGCAAGGTCGGCGACGTCAAGGCATCGATCGCGCAATTGATTCAGAGCGAATCACGCCTAGCCATTGGCAAGGACGAGTACCGCTGTGAAAAGCTCTAGACTTTAATCGGAGCGCTTTAGCAGAATCTGCGCAGTCATTTTTCCAGCAAACACCAAGTCCATCTCCAGACCATCGTTGGCCGACTTGATATCAACACCATCTTGAATGGCCGGTTTAGTCTCTTGAACGGCGAGTAGCTTGTCTGGCCATGAGAACTTCATGTTTGCGGTCATGGGTAAATAGCCATCAAAAAGTCGTCGCATCAAAGGGCCAGCATTGAGTTGATAAAGGCCGTTACCCAGAGAGTCCAGAGCCTTGGACTGCAAATCAATACAAATTGATCCGCCTTTTTGTACTTCACTAAGAGTTACGCGATTGTCTTTGACCTCAGCCATCGCAATACCGTCCATGGTACGAACTTGAATATCCCGGATTCGATCTTTGTTAAACAAAATGACTACTTTGCGAATCGGATCCAATTTTTTATGGCAAGTCTGGATTTGTACTAAGCCAGAGTCAAGACTGGTTTCTAAGATGGTTACCTTCGATTCATAAGTGTATGAATTCGGATCGGGCTTGGTTTTGAGAAACCGAATCTGCCCTTCACCAACCACATCCGCAAGACCAGCTGCCGATACGCTGATGGGGAAAACAAAAAGGCACACCGCTAAGTGTGTGCCCCATCGAGTCACGATTGATCGCATTCGATCAAACCACAATTAATAGATCTTTTTACGCAAGCGCTCATCACGCTTATCAATCATCAACTGTAAAAACCACTCGCCCCGCTTCATCGGGGAACCCATCATGCTTTGCATGAAGGACTGAAAACATGCCGCAAAACTTTGGTTTTTCATGGTGAGGCCTTTACTCTTAATAGTTAGTCAACTCATTGTAGCTAGTTTTAGGACAATGGGTGAAAGCAAGACCCAGCCAGCTTCCTAGGTCATCGCGAGGCCTTGCCCGCTTCCAAAATGGCCAATTGCTCTCGCCTCATGAAACCTCGAGCGATGGAGCAAATCCAGAACCTGGTCTTTAGCCTCCGGTGCACAAGCAATCAGTAACCCACCACTGGTTTGCGGATCGGTCAATAAATGCTGTTGCCAAGGTTGAACATCTGAACTAAACGAAACCTCCCCGCCATAAGCTTGCCAATTTCGGGCTGAGGCGCCGGTATAGATATCATCTTTAACAAACTCCACTGCCTCGGCAATGACTGGAATATCACGCCAGTTCAAATGGGCTCTTAGATTTGCCCCGCGACTCATCTCCAAAAGATGTCCTGCCAAACCAAAGCCGGTGACATCCGTCAGGGCATGAACTTCTGGCATCTTCGAAAGGGCAATGCCAGGCTGATTTAACTGGGTGGTGAAGGCAATCATTGACTCATATCCCTTGGCGGATAACCGCTCCTTCTTTAGGGCGGCACTCAAAATGCCAACCCCCAAAGGTTTACTCAAAATAATCGTATCGCCCTCTTCTGCGCCGCTGTTGCGCTTCAAGTTGGCCGGATCAACAATGCCAATCGCGACCAAGCCGTAGATAGGCTCAACCGTATCAATCGAATGGCCGCCAGCAATCGGAATCCCCGCTGCGTGACATACCGACTCTCCACCCGCAATAATCTTCTGAATGACCTCCAGCGGTAATACATTAATTGGCATACCGAGTAAAGCCAATGCAAATAAGGGTTGAGCACCCATCGCATAAATATCTGAAATCGCATTAGTGGCAGCTATTCGACCAAAGTCATAGGGATCATCGACGATCGGCATAAAGAAATCCGTCGTAGCAACAATTGCCTGGTGATCATTGATTTGATAAACCGCTGCATCCTCATTATTTTCTGAGCCAGCTAACAAAGCGGATGGAATCATTTTGAGTGGTGAGGCTCGCAAGATATCGCTTAAGACCCCCGGTGCAATTTTGCAGCCGCATCCTCCTCCGTGCGAAAGTGAGGTCAGGCGTCCGTTGTATGCATTAAGAGTCATAGGTTTATCTTGGCTATTTTTGAAAAAGCTTCTTAATGGTAGTGACGGCATCTTTGCCAAGTTGCTGAGCACTACCGGTAACATCGCGCAAAGTATCGGTAGCGATGTTTAAATAGGTATTGACGCTTTTAAGGGCTGCGCTCTTGATCACCGGAATAATGGCGTCGATGATTTTACCGACGGCTTCTTTAGTTCCTGCGCCATCTTTACCGGTATCGATATTTGTGATTTGAATATCATCTAATTTGAGGTTAACGCTTGTGCCTAGGATTCTCATATCCTGATACACCAGATCTGCCCCTTGAATATCAAATTGCTTGATGAGAATGCGTGGCTGCTTAGAATCGCTTGGGGCTTTATCTGCTTTGTTTTGAGCATCTTCCTTTTGGTTGGCTGCGCTATATTGCTTGGCATTATTTTGTAGAACCGACAGATTGTCAGAATCTTTCGTTTTGACATAGCGCACACTCGGCTGGTTTAAGAGTACACGGTCAATCACTACAAAATCCAATTTAGATTCCTTGGGATTGAGCACAATCTCAATGGTTCCCGCTTTAAAAGCATGAGCCCCCTCAAAACCAGGAGGGTTGGCAACCTCAAGATTACGAATCGTCGCCTGAGTTTGACGCAAACTAAGATTAACCTCGCCTACCGTTACCTTGGTGCCCAGAGATTGCGTCGCATAGTTCTCAATCGAGCGCTTCACATACCCATCTAATTTAGTTGCGGTGTAGTAAGCAACGCCAATTGCAATCGCTATCGCCAATACGATCAAGAGTGCAAGCATCTTCAGGATTTTCATTATCAGAATTTAGTCAGAATACTGTGTGTGCCGAGTTATTTTGACATTTGTTTTAGTTTCATGAGTAAGATACTCAGAGCAAATATAAAGGTTAAGGCATTGGTCACAATTAGGGGCCAACTTTCAATCACAATCCCGTAAATTAACCATAATGCCACTCCCAGGGTAAACATGCTGTACATGCCTAGAGAGATGCCCGAGAGGTCTCTAGTTCGCCACGATTGAATGGCCTGAACCAGAAAAGAGAAAGTGGTCAGTAAAGCGGCTAAATAACCAATGATGTCAATATGAAACATCCTGGCATCTTAGCCGATTGATTGATCACTTAGCCGATGCGGCCGATCGCGCAACTCACAAATGACTTAGCAGTCGCAATTCCTTTATCAAGACCCGCGACAGAGCCCTTTTCTGGGTAGCCCATACTAAGTAACTTATCGACAATTTGCTGGCGCAAACTTAAGTCGGCATCCAGAACAACTGCTCTATTTGCATGATCGACTGTGACCGCTTGAACCCCAGATATTGCTCTTAAACCCTTAACAATGGTGTTCTCACAGCCACCGCATTTTAGGTTCTCAATTTCAATCGTTAGATTTGCCATAGGATCCTCCCTTTAGTCTTCTAAGTATGATCTTTTCTTTAGGTTTACGTTTGATCTAGATCATTATTTTACGAGGCGGCTTTTAGTTGGGTTGACAAGTCAATAAAGTCTTTAGCATGGTAGGTAGTCCAGGACTCACGCCCAAGATCCGTCCGTATCACCCTCGGTCCAAATTCAGCAGGCCGCTCAATGAAGGCCGTTTGCAAGCCACAAGCATGTGCTGCCTCCAAATCGTCTTTATGGGCAGCAACTAGCATCACGTCCTGAGGTTCTAGATCAAAGGTTTGACAAACGCCCAGATAGGTCTCCGGATCGGGCTTGTAGTGCCGAAATACCTCGGCGGAGAGAATCAGATCCCAGGGTAAACCGCCGTTTTTTGCCATATTGGCAAGCAAACCTAAATTACCGTTTGACAGGGTAACGATCGTAAAGTCTTGTTTTAAAAGTGTTAAGCCTCGCACTGTATCTGGCCAAGGTTTTAACCGGTGCCATGCGAGATTGAGATGTTTCTTTTGCGCTTCGGTCAAATGATCGATTTTCTGATCCGCAAGGACTTGATCCAAGATCATCCGGTGCAGATCATCAATCCGAGTCCAGCCGAGCTCTCCACTACGCACTCTAGCCATAGCGGGCTTGTATCCCGATCGCCAGGCGCTTGCAAACGCGATGGGGTCCGCCTCGGGAATCAGTTGGGCAACCTCAGCCGCAATCGAGCCATGCCAATCGACCACGGTTCCAAATACATCAAAGGCTAATATGGTTGGTTTCATCTCAGAGTTTGGGTTTAGTTAGGATCATTCATAATAGACAAATCATATGTCTGTCCGATACATTTAGTTGTATTTACCTTGTAAAACTCATCATGCCAATTATTACCAATATTGAAGATTTGCGCGTTCTCCATCAAAAGCGCACCCCCAAGATGTTCTATGACTATGCAGATTCCGGGTCCTGGACCGAATCTACTTACCGAGCCAACGAATCGGATTTTCAGAAGATTAAGTTACGCCAACGGGTGGCTGTCAATATGCAAAATCGCACCACCAAGACAACTATGGTCGGCCAAGAGGTTGCAATGCCGGTCGCGCTGGCACCCACCGGATTAACTGGAATGCAGTACCCCGACGGTGAAATTTTAGCTGCGCAGGCTGCTGAGAAATTTGGCGTCCCCTTCTGCTTATCGACCATGAGTATTTGCTCCATTGAAGATGTGGCTGAGCGAACCACTAAACCATTTTGGTTCCAGCTCTACGTCATGAAAGATCGCGGTTTTATTGAACGTCTGATTGAGCGGGCCAAGGCGGCAAAATGTTCAGCCCTCGTGCTCACCCTGGACCTACAAATCTTAGGACAGCGTCATAAAGATATTAAAAATGGCTTAAGCGCCCCGCCCAAACTTACCATTCCTAACATCATCAATATGATGACCAAACCACGTTGGTGTATGGGCATGCTACAAACACCGCGTCGCACCTTTCGAAACATTGTTGGTCATGCCACGGGCGTTGGGAATATGTCTTCCCTGTCATCATGGACTGCGGAACAATTTGATCCCGGCCTTAATTGGGGAGACGTCGAGTGGATTAAGAAACACTGGGACGGCAAACTGATTATTAAAGGTATCTTGGATCCCGAGGACGCCCGTGCTGCCGTCGGATCAGGTGCCGATGCCATCGTGGTATCAAATCATGGCGGTCGACAGCTCGATGGAGCGATGTCGAGTATCCAGGCGCTTCCTCCAATTGTGGATGCGGTTGGCAAGGACATCGAGGTCTGGATGGACGGCGGAATTCGTTCCGGCCAGGATGTTCTTAAAGCGTGGGCTTTGGGTGCACGCGGTACGATGATTGGCCGCTCATTCCTCTATGGTCTTGGCGCCATGGGCGGCCCGGGTGTAACCAAATGTTTAGAGATTATTCATAAGGAGCTGGATCTCACGATGGCGTTTACTGGCCACCGTGATCTCCATAATGTCACCAACGATATTTTGGTGCCAGGTACTTACTAGCTTAATTCTTGGCGTTTGGGAAAAATAACTGCTCGCCGCCCACCTTGTAGCTGGCAATCATATCTTGTCCCTCTTTTGAGGTAATCCAATCGATAAATGCTTGGCCTTCGGCTTTCTTCACTTTGGGATGTTTAGCCGAGCTCACCAGCATCACACCATACTGATTAAAGAGCTTGGGATCGCCTTGCACCAAAATCGTTAGATCGCCACGGTTCCTAAAGCTGAGCCAAGTTGCGCGGTCCGATAAAATATAAGCATTCATACCGGATGCGGTATTTAATGCAGGGCCCATCCCCGAGCCAGTTTCTTTATACCAAGGCAGATTGGGAGAAACTGTAATATCTGCACCCTTCCAATAACGTAGCTCCGCTGCATGAGTGCCACTTTTATCGCCACGCGATACAAAAGTCGACTTACTGTCAGCAATTTTCTTAAGTGCTGCTTGAATATCATTACCACCAGCGACTTTCGCTGGATCAGCCCTGGGGCCAATGAGAATAAAGTCGTTATACATTACTTCAATGCGTTTGTCGGCAAATCCCTCGGCAACGAATTTCTCTTCAGCAACCTTGTCGTGAACCATCACCACATCAGCGTCACCGCGACGGCCAATGTCAAGAGCTTGTCCAGTTCCCACCGCAACTACTTTCACCTGAATCCCTGTTTTCTTCTCAAAAGGTGGCAGGATGTGGCCAAATAAACCCGATTGTTCGGTCGAGGTCGTCGATGAAAGTACGATGCTCTTTTGTGCATACGCAGCGGTGGACAACAAGAAAGAGAGGGTCAGTATTGAAATGATGGAACGTAGATTTTTCATGATGATGAATTGTTGGTTGAAAACGTTTTATCATCAAGAGATCAGTTTAAATAATCAATATGCAAAAATATTCATATGAAGCTTGTAATCCAACCCACCCTGCTACTGAAAACCCCAAACTACCATCAGCACACCCTCGATCTAACGCATATTGGTAATTTATTACGCAGCGTAGATCAGGGGCGCACTCTAGCTGCGGCAGCTAAGGATCTGAATGTGTCCTATCGCACGGTCTGGAATGAGTTGCAAGAGGCTGAGCGGGAATTAGGTTGCCAGCTCTTAGAGCGAATTAAGGGACATGGCTCCAAAATTACTCCTGCCGGGCAATTGCTGATTCACTCTCTAGAGCGCTTAGATTTGCAGCTATCTAGCGAGGCTCAACGTTTAGCAAGCGACATTAGTGAAAAACTCTCCAATCATCTCAATAAGACATTTGATCGATATATCTTTTGCAGCAGCAACGATCCTCTAATTGAGCAGATTCATTCAAAATTTGATGAGATTGAATATAAGACCATGGGATCCGGACATGCATTGGATCGCCTCATGGAGAATAAAGCGACGATTGCCGGTTTTCATGTATCCGATGCAAGAGAGTTCAAAGCCATCGAGGATCACCTGCGACGCGCCGGTCTTATCACCATTCCCTTAATGCAGCGCGTCCAAGGACTTTTATTGGCAAAAGGCAACCCCCTCAAGATTCATTCGATTCGAGATCTTGCTCGACCCGAGGTGCGAATGATTAACCGACAGAAAGGTGCGGGTACACGCCTTCTTCTGGATCGGCTTTTGGAGCGCGAAGGCCTTAAAACAAAGCAAATCAAAGGTTATGGACACGAAGAGTTTACCCATAGCGCCGTTGCGACCAGTATTCTGGCAGAACAAGCCGATGTCGGCATTGGCCTGCAGTACATCGCCAAAGAATATAAGTTGCACTTTATTCCTCTAGAGACTGAAACGTTTTATCTAGCCATAAAACCGGAGTTCAGGCGGAATAAGACCTTAATCGCCTTTGTTAAGGCTGTCCAGAATCGCTCCAATAAAACGCCGGGGTATAAAGCGGTTAAATAAATTGGGTTGATTTAATAAATCAGCGGAATTAGTTTTTTAGTGCGCTGCCGATAGTCTTGATAGTTCGGAAACTTTTCTAGTAGCCACTCCTCTTCTTTGCGGGACTTCAGATCAAAAAAGATGAGTAGCGCAACTGCAACGGCAAGGTATACCAACTTTGCAAGGTCGCTGCCCAACCAAAGCCTAAGATAATGACCCCAAAATAGATCGGATGGCGAACCAGCTTATAAATCCCTGTCTGGATCAGCTCGCCATTGCGCTTCGGTTTAGGCATTGGGGTGAGATTGGGCCCCAAGGCAATCGCGGCCCAAAGCGCAATACCTAAGCCCAAATAAAAAAGAGCTCTTCCAGCCAGCCATAGGGGTAATAAATAGTTTCTGGCTTACCGAAGAGATCAGCGGGACCAAAGAATAAGGCAATCAATAAAATTGCTTGAATGAATACGTAGATTTCGCCACGATCTTGTTTGGTTTTACTCATTTAGGCCTCAAGCTCTCTTAGGTATTGAAAAATCTCGCGATAGGCCTTTGGGGGCTTATTGGCCTCCCGCTCCTTCTTCGCATTTCGGATTAGAGTACGAATATTCTGAATATCCAAAGTCGGATACTGAGCAATGAGCTCTTGTAGCGCCTCATCATTTTGCAATAGGCGCTCACGCAGTCGCTCTAAGCGATGCAACTTTGCAGTTTCGACTCGACCAGGTCCCTCAATCACCTCAAGCTGCTTCTTGATGGCTGCAATATCCTCATCCGATAAGGCCCGCATCCGCTTACCAAGGTATTGCTTATGGCGCCGGATTCCTTCAAAAGATCGAATGCGGGACGTCTTTGCAATTGCATCGCGCAAATCTTCATCAATCGGAATCGACTTTAAGGCATCACTTGGAAGTGCGCTTAAAGCCTCAGCCAATTTTTGGCGATCGGCCATTTGGCGTTTGAGCTCTGATTTACTCGGGGGCAAATCATCGTCGGCGCTTAAAAGATCAATTCGGGCATATATCCATTCTACTGAATGGTTTAATCCGATTAAAATCAAGGATTATTGATTGACCTCCCTTGTGCATTCATGGAATACCAAGACTATTACAAAATACTCGGCCTTGAGCGGGATGCAACGCCTGATCAAATTAAACAGGCCTATCGTAAGCTAGCTCGCAAATACCATCCCGACGTCAGCAAAGAGCCCGATGCTGAAAAGCGCTTTAAGGAAATTGGTGAGGCTTATGCCGTCTTAAAGGACCCTGAGAAAAAAGCAGCTTATGATCAGATGGGCAGCAACTGGTCGGGTGGTCAAGGGTTTAATCCCCCACCCAATTGGGACTCTGGTTACGAGTTTCGGGGCAATGGTTGGGGCGATAGTGCTAATCCTGACCACAGCGAGTTCTTCGAATCCATTTTTGGGCGTCGTGCTCAACAGGCCAATCAGCAAAGTGCACAGTTCAATATTCCGGGTGAAGATCACCACGCTAAGATCGAGATTGATTTAGTTGATTCGTATCTAGGTGCACAACGAAGCATCGGACTCAAAATGCCCGCACTGGATGATCAAGGCCATCTGCGCATGCAAGAGCGCACCTTAGAGGTCAAAATACCCAAGGGTATTCGAAGCGGTCAACATTTACGCCTCGCTGGTCAGGGAAGCCCAGGCTTTGGAAATGGCAAAGCGGGCGACCTCTATTTAGAGATTGTGATTAAGCCAAATGCCCTCTTTAAGGTCGATGGTAAAGATGTAACGGTTGAGTTAAACCTTGCCCCTTGGGAGGCGGCATTAGGAGCAACCGTAGACCTCCCCACTCCCACTGGCAAAGTTGAATTGAACATCCCGGCTAATACTATGGCAGGCAAGAAACTCCGCCTCAAAGGCAAGGGCATTCCGAGTCAAGAGCCAGGCGATCTTTATGCAAGTGTTCGACTGGTTACCCCACCAGCGAGCACTGATTCAGATAAAGAAGCTTACCAAGCAATGGCAAAGTCATTTGCTGCATTTAATCCACGTGCAAACGGTTAGGAGTAATCGATATGAGTACAAATCGTTCAGTATTACTAGAGGGTGTGGTGGTTGAAGAGCAGCTGCATTTGACTGTGACTGAAATCTGCCAAGCTTGCTCGATCAGTCATACGCATATTGAAGAATGGGTCGCCGAGGGAGTTCTTCAACCGCAAGGCTCAAGCCAGAGTGAATGGCGTTTTACGGGCCACTCTTTGCGCCGTGCCAAGATCGCTAGCCGTCTAGTCCGAGACCTGGAGGTAAATACTCCAGGGGTTGCTTTAGCGCTTGACCTTCTAGAAGAGATCGAAGCGCTACGCAAACAACTCAATCAATCGTAGTTACTGAAGAGCCTCTTGAGCCGCAAGAATACCGCTGCCTTTGAGTTTGATGCCAAAACGGTTCATACCCATTTCGCATCCGCTGATGGCGGCAAGCAAGGACAACTCGTTGCAGTCGCCCAAATGTCCAATACGGAACAATTGACCTTTTACCTTACCCAAGCCAGTACCAAGGGACAAGTTATAGCGTTCAAAGATTAATTTACGCAAGGCATCGGCATCCACACCCTCTGGGGTACGCACGCCGGTCAATACTGGCGAGTAAACCGCAGGATCTTTGCACTGAACTTCCAATCCCCAGGCCTCAACTGCCGCACGGCAAGCCTTGGCAAGGCGCTGATGGCGAGCAAATACATTGTCCATACCTTCATTCAAAATCATCTCAATCGCCTCGTGCAAGCCATAGAGCAAATTGGTTGCAGGGGTTGATGGCCAATAACCCGTCTTATTGGACTCCAGAATTTCATCCCAAGCCCAATAGGCTTTGGGAAGGGTGGCACGCTTACTGGCTTCTAACGCTTTCGGTGAAATCGCATTAAATCCGATACCCGGTGGGAGCATCAAGCCCTTTTGCGAACCGCTTACGGTTACATCAACACCCCACTCGTCATGACGAAAATCAGCTGAGGCTAGGCCTGAGATCGTATCGACCATTAAAAGCGCAGGATGCTTTGCCGCATCAATGGCTTTGCGCACCGCGGCGATATTGGAAGTAACGCCCGTTGAGGTCTCGTTATGAACCACACAGACTGCCTTAATTTGATGACCAGTATCTGCCTTAAGACGCTCTTCAATTTTGGCCGCATCAACCCCGTGACGCCAACCTTCGGCACCAGGCAAGCCAATGAACTCCGTTTTAATACCTAAACGTTGGGCCAACTTATTCCAAAGGGTTGCAAAATGACCAGTTTCGTACATCAGGACGAGATCACCAGGTGAAAGAGTATTTACCAGGGCACCTTCCCATGCACCAGTTCCTGAACTTGGATAAATGATCACTGGATGCTTGGTCTTGAAGATGGTTTGCATACCAGCCAGTAATTGAAGACCTAACTCACCGAACTCGGGGCCGCGATGATCAATGGTTTGATAGCTAATTGCACGCAAGATTCTGGATGGGACTGGACTGGGTCCTGGAATATGTAAAAAATGTCTACCGGATGGATGTTGGTCAAGTTTCAGCATAATTTGTCTATCGTTGTCGTTATAAATGGCAATTACTTAAAAAAGCAAAGCCCCATTTATACCAGTTTCAGGGCTCACTTGCCTTGACCTGTTTGGGATATTCTCTACTCGACCAATTGGATGCGATAGCCTGTCAAGCCAAGCTGACACTTGCCATACTGAATTAGACTCTTGTTTATTTCATGATTCTTAATAGGGGCTTTTGATGGCTTATGTACGGTAATTGGAACTGGCACCATGGCAACGGGCATTGCGGCTGGCTTCTTGGGGGCAGATGTCCCCGTGGTGGTTTTAGGTCGTACCCAAGAAAAGGCAAAACAATGCTTAGAGGATGCGATCGCCTTATGCTCATCGGAAAAACGGAGTGCTGCAGGGTCATCTCGCGCCGGCGAAATTGATACATGGAGCGACTGGACTGACTGTCGCTGGATTGTGGAAACAATTATTGAGGATTTGCCAACCAAGCAAGCCTTATTTCATTCTTTAGACCAACGTGTTCCACAAGAGATACCGATTGGGAGTAATAGCTCCGCCTACCCAATTAGCAAAATCGCACAGGGTTTGAAAACAGCCCATCGCATGATGGGGGCCCATTACTTTATGCCCGCTGAACTGGTGCCCTTAGTCGAAATCGTATTGGGTGAGAAGACCGATCCAAGGATTGCGGATGCAGTGTATGCCTTTTATCAATCCATTGATAAGAAGCCAGTTTTGGTCAGGCAAGATATTCCAGGATTTTTAGCCAATCGCATCCAGCATGCCTTAATGCGGGAAGCGCTCTACTTAATCGATCGCGGTGTTGCAACGCCGGAGGATGTGGATGATGCGGTCCGTTACAGCTTTGGATTTCGGTATGCTGCGGTCGGACCCATCACTCAAAAAGAATTATCGGGTTGGGATGTCAATTGCAATGCCGCCAAGGAGATCTATCCTGCGCTTTGCAATGACACTGCGATGCCAGAATCGATTCTAAATATGGTTAAGAGTGGCAAAACGGGAACCAAAAGTCTTGCTGGCTTTTGGTCGTGGACCCCTGAAAAAGTAAAGGCGCTAAAGGAGATTTATTCCAAGCGCCTTCAGGCTGCCTTTGCTGTCTTAAAGATCGAAAAGTAATTACTTTGCTGTGATCTTGTCCATCGCAGCTTCAAGATGCGTGATGGCGCGCTCAATATGAAGTAACTTCTCGAGACCAAATAATCCGATACGGAAGGTCCTAAACTCTGGGCCCTCGCCCACCTGCAATGGCACACCCGCTGCAGTTTGCAGGCCTACCTCCATAAACTTCTTACCAGACTGCATATCCGGATCGGTGGTGTAACTCACCACGACACACGGAGCTTGATAGCCTGTTGCGGCTACGCTTGGAAAGCCCTTAGCAACCATTAAGGCTCGAACTCTGGTGCCTAACTCAATCTGCTGCTGCTTGAGGTAATCAAATCCATGCGATTGGGTCTCTTTCATGGCGTTACGCAGGATCTTCAATGCATCGGTTGGCATGGTGGTGTGATACACATGCGCACCCTTCTCGTAGGTCTCCATAATCTGCAACCACTTCTTGAGATCAATTGAGAAGCTATTGCTTTGAGTATGCTCAATTTTTTGCCGAGCACGCTCGGAGAGACCAATCAAAGCGCAACATGGCGAGCTACTCCACCCTTTTTGCGGAGCGCTAATCAAGACGTCCACTTTGCTGGCTTTCATATCAACCCACATTGCACCAGAGGCAATGCAATCCAATACAAATAATCCATCAACGGATTCCACTGCGTCACCAATGGCCCTCAAATACTCGGGTGGCAGAATAATTCCGGCGGAGGTCTCGACATGCGGCGCAAATACGACATCTGGCTTCTCTTTCTGAATAAAGGCGATAACCTCTTCGATCGGAGGGGGTGCATACGCACCTTGGGCAGTTTGTTCAACTTGGCGACCTTTGATGACATGAACATCTTGGGTGAACTGCTCAAGATCAAAAATTTGTGTCCAGCGATAGCTAAACCAGCCGTTACGAATAATCAGACATTTTTTACCAGGAGCAAACTGCCGTGCCACCGCCTCCATGCCATAGGTCCCGCTTCCAGGAACCACGACGGTGGAATGCGCTTTGTAAACATCCTTGAGAATTGCGGAAATATCAGTAATAACTTTCTTAAATTCCGCTGACATGTGATTTAAAGAACGATCGGTATAGACTACCGAGAATTCCAATAGACCATCCGGGTCTACATTGGGCAAAAGGCCTGGCATGCAAATTCCTTCGTATTTAGGCTAAATTAATGATTACTTGGTAAAACCGTTATTCTAATTGTTTTGAACACCCAAGGCCGATATGACCGCCAAGCCTCAGATCCATGAAGAACAGACTCTGAAAGAGACCTTGTATCGGGTTATTTTTGAGTCCGATACCCGCGCTGGCCGACTCTTTGACCGGATTTTGATCTTTGTCATTCTGGTCTCGATTTTGGTGGTAGTGCTTGATAGTGTGCAGAGCATATCAGCCAAGTTTCACTTGATCCTCTTTGCCTTGGAGTGGTTTTTTACCTTCATCTTCACCGTTGAATACCTTGCGCGCCTCTACTGTGCTCCCGATCGACGCAAGTATGCGCTGAGCTTTTTTGGAATCATTGATCTCATCGCATTTTTACCAACCTACCTAGCGCTATTCTTCCCGGAGTTGCATTCACTGATTGATGTTCGGGTTCTACGTCTTTTACGCATATTCCGGATCTTCAAGCTCACGAGTTTCTTGGTCGAGTACAACCATCTAGCAAATGCCCTAGCCGCTAGTCGACGCAAAATTATGGTGTTTTTGTCGGTCGTGCTAATGGTCGTGATGGTAATGGGCACACTCATGTATGTGGTTGAGGGTCCACAAAATGGATTCACCAGTATTCCAATTAGTATTTATTGGGCCATTACGACCATGACCACAGTTGGTTTTGGTGACATCACCCCACAAACGGATTTGGGAAAGTTGATTGCATCAACCATGATGCTGATGGGCTGGGGCACCTTGGCGGTTCCCACTGGAATTGTCACGAGTGAAATGGCGCTACGGCGCCATCGGCCAGATCTAGATCCGCGCACCTGTCCAAACTGCTTAGCCGATGATCTCAATGCCACCGATAAATACTGTCGCGCATGCGGTGTTGAGCTTCCCGCCGATCACCATAAGTGATTGACGGATTTATCCCGTATTTCGTAAGCCCGATGCAATGCCATTGATGGATAAGTGGATGCCGCGCTTAACCCGCTCATCGCTTTGCCCAGCACGATAGCGTCTGACCAGCTCAACCTGAATGTGGTGCAAGGGGTCGATGTAAGGAAAGCGATGGCGTATGGACCGGGCTAAAATTGGGTTATTGGCAAGGCGTTGCTTCTCCCCCGTGATTTGCACAAGTGCATCAATGGTCTTATCCCACTCCTCGCACATGGCTGCAAAGATCTTTTTGCGTAAGCGCGAATCCGTAACCAGCTCACTGTAAAGAGCAGCCAAATCAAGATCTGCTTTGGATAAAGCCATATCCATATTCGATAAGAGGGTTCGAAAGAATGGCCACTGACGATACATCCGCTTTAATAGAGCCAAGTTCGTAGCGCGCTCTTTTGGCTTGGCGTCATGCAATAACTCGTAAATGGCAGATCCAAAACCAAACCAACCGGGGAGCGTTAGCCGGCATTGGCCCCAACTAAATCCCCATGGAATGGCTCGAAGATCCTCAATACGCTGAGTCGCTTTTCGGGATGCGGGTCGTGAACCAATATTGAGCTCGGCGATCTCACGAATCGGCGTGGCTTGGAAAAAGTATTCAGCGAAGCCCTCGGTCTCATAGATCAAGCGGCGGTAGGCCCGCATACTGGACTCTGAAATCTGGGCAGCCGTTTTAAGGAACAAGGGTGTTGCGGGCTTGGTAGGCTGCAAGAGTGTTGCCTCAAGAGTTGCCGCAATTAATGCCTCTAAATTTTGTCGACCGATTGCTGGGTTCGCGTATTTCGAACCAATCACCTCCCCCTGCTCCGTCAAGCGAATTTGACCTCGAACAGTTCCTGGTGGCTGCGCCAGAATGGCTTCATAACTAGGGCCACCACCACGCCCTACTGTTCCACCGCGCCCATGAAATAAGCGCAGCTGAATATTGTGACTATTGGCTAAGCGCTCAAAGAGCTCCACCAGGGCAATCTCAGCACAATACAGCTCCCAGTTGCTGGTGAAGATCCCGCCATCTTATTGCTATCGGAATAGCCCAACATAATGTCTTGCTCGGCACCCGACCGTTTCACTAAATTGGCAATGCCCGGCAAGGCATAGAAGTCACGCATGATGGGTGCTGCATTGCGAAGATCTTCAATGGTTTCAAATAAGGGTACGGTGATGAGATCAATCCGCGCCTTAGAATCTAAGGTACCGCGCATCAGACCAAGTTCCTTTTGCAGTAGCATCACCTCTAGCAAATCGCTGACGGTCTCGGTATGACTAATGATGTAGTGGCGGATCGCATCTGCACCAAAACGCTCACGTAGACGTTTAGCAAGGGCAAAAAATGGCAAGCTCACTCATCGTGTGTAGGGAATACTCTGCGCCAACCACCTGCAGTGGCCGTGCTTCATTGAGTAAGCGGTAATTAAATATATAATGCTATGCTGCTTAGCAGCCTCATCTAAACCTCGGTAGTTGTCCTCAATCTTGGCGACAGACAGCAACTCTTGCAATACCTCTTCATGCTGGTCTGAGCTCTGGCGCAAGTCCACGGTCGCCAAGTGAAAACCAAATACTTCAACAGCACGGATGAGCGCCCTTAAACGCTGATTAATGAGTGCCTCCGCAGAATGGGAGCGCAAGGATCCTTCAATCACTTGCAAGTCGTCCAAGAATTCTCTTGCGCTTTGATAGGGATTTTGGGGTGGGACGGCGTGTCGCGCTGCATCGCCCCCAGTTAAGTCTTTGAGTGTGGCAGCGAGTCGCGAGTAAATACCGGTTAAGGCTCGGCGGTAGGGCTCATCCATGCGATGCTCATTCTCATCGGGGGAGCGATTCGCTAAGGCTTGCATGGCCTTTGGAAAGCCCACCAAGAATGCCGACAGAGAGAGCTCCGTGCCCAGATAATGCACTTCGGTTAAGTAATGACGCAATATCATCTCGGCCTGCCGTTTTAGGGCATATTCCAAGGTTTGGGCACTAACATTAGGGTTGCCGTCCCGATCGCCGCCGGTCCATTGACCCATTCGTAAAAAGGATGCGATATGCGGTTGCCCAAGACGGTCCTCTAGTTCAGCGTAGAGCTTGGGGATCTCCCGTAAAAAAGTAGCCTCGTAGTAACTCAAGGCATTTTCAATTTCGTCAGCAACCTTTAGTTTGGTATAACGTAACAAACGGGTTTGCCATAACTGAATCACGCGTGCCTTGATTTGTAATTCATTGTCGGCAAGCTCACGCTCACATAACCGATCTTTTTTGAGCTGATATGCTTTTGCTCGATCTTTAATCTGATCACGATTTAGCAATAATTGCGCAATGCTACGCTCCGCGTCCAAAATACTTTTGCGTTGCACCTCAGTTGGGTGCGCGGTCAGTACGGGTGATAAATAACTATCAGTAAGGGTTTTAACAATGGTTGCTTTACTAATACCAGCCGCATGAATTCGTTCTAAGGCTAAATCAATACTACCGGGCTGCTGGCTGGCAATACGTTCTGGGCGGCTTGACGTCGCAATTGATGGCGATCCTCCGCCAGATTTGCCAAATGACTAAAGTAGGTAAAGGCTCGAATAACCTTGACTGCATCATCGGCACTCAATCCCTTTAAAAGCTTCTTAAGCTCTTTATTGGCATTCTCATCACCATGGCGATGAAACCGGACCGATAAGACCCGAATCACTGCTCAATCAAATTGAATATTGCAACGCCCTCTTGTTCCCGAATCACATCCCCTAAAATGCGCCCAAGTAGACGAATATCGTCAACCAAGGCCGAGTCGGGGTCTTGCTTTCGGGTAGAAGATCGACTGGCCAATGCCTTACACCGCCATCAGCGCTTCTGCCGCATTGAGCATTTGTACGGAGTAGCCCCATTCGTTGTCGTACCACGCCAGGACCTTGACCAACTTGCCATCGCTCGAGACGCGCGTTTGTGAAGCATCATAAATACTGGGTCGGGGATCATGATTAAAGTCGATCGATACCAGCGGTAAGGTATTAAAGCCCAAAATGCCTTTGAGCTCATGCTCACTGGCCGCCTTCAGTATTTGATGAACTTCATCCACAGAGGTGGGACGCTTGGCAATAAAGGTGAGGTCAACGACCGAGACATTAATGGTAGGTACGCGCATCGCAAAACCATCAAAGCGGCCGGCAAGCTCTGGTAGCACTAAACCAACTGCTTTTGCAGCACCGGTTTTGGTGGGAATCATACTGCTCACGGCTGAGCGTGCTCGACGCTTATCCTTGTGATAGACATCAGTGAGTACTTGATCGTTGGTAAATGCATGAATCGTGGTCATGAGGCCAGATTCAATCCCAATCTTCTCAAGTAAGGGCTTGACCAGTGGTGCCAAGCAATTGGTGGTGCAGCTCGCATTGGAGACCACCATATCCGTGGGTTTTAAGACCTTCTCATTAACGCCATACACAATCGTGGCATCGACATCCTTTTCACCGGGGGCCGAGATTAATACCTTCTTGGCGCCCTGCTGAATATGGACCATCGCTTTTTCTTTCGAGGTGAACTTACCAGAACACTCGAGTACCAAATCAACGCCCTCTTTGCCCCATGGAGTTTCAAGGGGATTGCGGGTTGAGTACATCCGAATCCGATCGCCATTGACCACCATGTAATCACCGTCAACGCTTACTGTTCCCGGAAAACGACCGTGGGCGGAGTCATATTGGGTGAGATGTGCGTTGATATCAATATCGCCCATCGCATTAATGGCGACAATTTGGATATCACGTTTTTTATTCTGTAACATCGCCTCCTCGTAGAGAGCGCGCAATACCATCCGGCCAATCCGGCCATATCCATTAATTGCAACTCGGATCGTCATGTTTTCCTCTTTATTCCTTTTACTCAATCATTACTGCACAACAGCTTTTAACTCTCCCTTGGCGTAGCGCGCTGCCATCTTCTCCAAGGGAATCACTTTAATCTTGCTCGCTTGCCCAGCGCATCCAAAGGATTTGAAGCGCGCCTCGCAAATTCCCTTAGCGGCTGCTGTAGCAACCTTGAGAAAAGCGCGAGGATCAAATTCTTCTGGGTGTTCTGAGAAAAACTTGCGGATTGCTCCAGTCATGGCCAAACGAATATCGGTGTCGATATTAATTTTGCGCACGCCGTGCTTAATTCCTTCAACAATCTCTTCTACTGGCACACCATAGGTTTCTTTAATAGTGCCTCCATGTTCACGAATAATCGCTAACCACTCTTGCGGCACACTCGATGATCCATGCATCACTAAATGCGTATTCGGAATCCGCTGATTGATGGCCTTAATGCGATCGATTGCCAAAATATCTCCAGTGGGTGGTCTGGTGAACTTATACGCACCATGACTGGTACCAATCGCAATCGCGAGCGCATCCACCTGGGTCTTCGCAACGAACTCGGCTGCCTCGTCTGGATCTGTGAGGAGCTGCGAGTGATCAAGTACGCCCTCTGCCCCACTGCCATCCTCATCGCCCGCTTGTCCAGTTTCTAATGAACCCAAGCAACCCAACTCGCCTTCCACTGAGACGCCAACTGCATGCGCCATATCGACCACCCGACGGGTCACATCTACGTTATAAGCAAAGTCAGCTGGGGTCTTGGCATCTTCTTTCAGTGAGCCATCCATCATCACACTAGAAAAGCCGCTACGAATCGATGCCTGGCAGACTGCCGGGGAGGCACCGTGATCCTGATGCATGCAAATTGGAATATGAGGGTACTGCTCAACCGCTGCGAGTACTAGCATCCGCAGGAATGGCTCCCCCGCATATTTACGCGCGCCTGCTGAAGCCTGCAAAATCACAGGGCTATCGACCTGATCAGCGGCCTGCATGATGGCATGGATCTGCTCCATGTTATTGACATTGAATGCTGGCAGTCCGTAATGATGCTCAGCCGCGTGATCTAAAAGCTGTCTTAATGAAATTAATGCCATTTTTTCCTCTAGGACAAAACAAGTTCAACAATTCGGTCAACGGTAACACCCAAGGCTTGATAAACCGCTGGTGCAGGCGCTGATTCTCCAAACCGATTAATACCAACGACGGCGCCGTCTAAGCCGACATACTTCCACCAGAGATCGCCCTGCCCGGCTTCAATCGCAATTCGGCGCACACCCTTGGGCAAGACCTCGTCTTGCCACTCGCGAGACTGACGATCAAAGGCCGAGGTACATGGCATGGATACCACGCGTACCGACTTACCTTTGGTGCGTAAGAGCGCTTGGGCTTGCATCGCTAGACTCACTTCGGAGCCGGTTGCGATCAGCACTGCCTCGGGATTGGGGGCATCTGATAGGACATAAGCACCCTTTAGTACCTGGGCTTCCGTAATCGCCTGGGTGAGCTGAGGTAAATTTTGGCGAGATAAAAAGAGTGCGCTGGGTCCATCGGTGCGCTCGATTGCAGCAGTCCATGCGACGGCCGTTTCAAATCCATCGCAGGGTCGCCAGAGATCGAGGTTTGGAATGAGTCGTAAGCTAGCCGCATGTTCAATCGGTTGGTGGGTAGGCCCATCCTCCCCCAGACCAATCGAGTCGTGCGTCAACACATAAATGACACGTTGGTGCATGAGAGCACTCATGCGCATGGCATTGCGGGCGTAATCCGAGAACACTGCGAAGGTGCCGCCATAAGGGATAAAGCCTTTATGCAATGCAATGCCATTCATGATGGCACTCATACCGAATTCACGCACGCCATAGGATAGGTAGTTTGCTACTTGTTCAGGCTTTTGATGCCAGGTGATGCTGGCTTTCACAGCAGTTAAGTTGGAACCGGTGAGATCAGCAGAACCACCTAATAGCTCAGGTAGAGCTGGGACCAAAACCTCCAAAACCTGTTGCGATGACTTGCGACTCGCTGTCGGCGCTTCGATCGCTTTCATGCTCGTAAAGAGTTGGGGCTTGGTATTGGCCCAACCCTCAGGGAATTTTTCAGCAACACGACGCAGTAACTCTTTGGCGAGCTCAGGGTACTCACGTTGATAGCTGGCAAACGCTGCATCCCAAGCAGCCTGTTTGGCCTTACCTGCCACGATCGCACTCCATGCATCTTTAATCGATGCCGGAATTACAAACGGTGCGTGGGTCCACCCAAGTGCTTGGCGGGTTGCTTGAGCTTCTTTCTCACCCAAAGGTGCGCCGTGCACATCATGGGTGCCCGCCATATTTGGAGCTCCCCAACCAATCGTGGTTTTGCAGATAATCAAACTCGGGCGCTTGGATTCATTCTTTGCTTTCTGAATGGCTTGTGAGATTGCATTGCTATCGTGACCATCAATGGGACCAATTACATTCCAGCTATAGGCCTCAAAACGCTTGGCAGTATCGTCCCGAAACCAACCGTCGACATGCCCGTCAATTGAGATGCCGTTATCGTCATAAAAGCAAATGAGTTTATTTAAGCCCCAGACGCCTGCCAGTGAGCAGGCCTCATGGCTCACGCCCTCCATGAGGCAACCATCTCCCAAGAAGGTATAAGTGTGGTGATGAATGATGGAGTGGCCAGGACGATTAAAGCGCTTTGCAAGAAGCGATTCGGCTAAGGCCATGCCCACCGCATTCGCAAGGCCCTGACCAAGGGGGCCAGTAGTAGTTTCTACTCCAGGCGTAATACCAACTTCGGGGTGTCCGGCGGTGATGCTATGCAACTGTCGGAACTTCTGAATATCGTCAATGCTGACGGCATAGCCGGTGAGATGCAATAAAGCATAGATCAGCATTGATCCATGGCCATTGGAAAGGACAAAGCGATCCCGATTAATCCATGCTGGATCGGCAGGATTATGGTGGAGATGATCGCGCCATAAGACCTCAGCAATGTCGGCCATGCCCATGGGTGCGCCCGGATGACCCGACTTCGATTTTTCAACGGCATCGATGGCCAAAAAGCGAATGGCGTTGGCCAGTTCGCGACGATTAAGTGATGTTGTACTCATATCCATACTTGTTATCAGTGTTACGCGCGATCATGTTCGCGGTGATACTCCTCAATACGCTCTACTTCTTTTTTGGATCCCAAAATGACGGGGATTCGTTGATGAATACTCTCCGGTTGAACATCCAAGATACGTTGACGTCCAGTAGAACCCAAGCCGCCAGCCTGCTCCACCACAAATGTCATCGGGTTCGCTTCATACATCAGACGCAAGCGCCCTGGTTTACTCGGATCCTTTGTATCTTTGGGATACATAAAGACTCCACCGCGCATCAAGATTCGGTGAACATCCGCCACCATACTCGCAATCCAACGCATATTAAAGTCACGTCCTCGCACACTGGTTTTACCTTGCTTGCATTCGCTGATATAGCGACTCACAGGCGGCTCCCAGAAGCGCTCATTGCTGGCGTTGATGGCAAATTCACTGGTATCGGCAGGGACTTGAATCCCTGGGTGCGTCAATATGAATTCGCCAGATGCTGCATCAAAAGTAAAGCCATGTGTACCGTGCCCCAAACTAAAGACCAACATGGTTGCCGGTCCATAGATTGCATACCCTGCTGCAATCTGCTGGCGACCCGTTCGCAGGTAATCGCCCACTGTCAGCGTGGCGTTCGGGGTTGCGGATAATATTGAAAAGATGGTTCCGACCGAGACATTGACGTCAATATTCGATGAACCATCAAGCGGATCAAATAAGCATAGGAAGGATCCACCCTTGGGATTACTCAGTGGCTCATCATTCTCTTCGGACGCAATTCCAGCCACGAGATTGCCAGATCGAAAGGTCTGAATCAAAATCTCATCGGAGAGAACGTCTAATTTCTTTTGGGTCTCGCCCTGAACATTTTGACTCTCTAAACTGCCCAATACGCCAGCAAGCGCTCCTTGGGAGGTTAATAAAGCGATTTCTTGAACAGCTTTGGCAATTTCTAATACGAGCGAACCAAGATCAGGGTGGAGTGATAGGTGCTGAGCCGATTGCTGGCTTAAATACTCTGAAAGCGTGGTTCTCCCTGCTGGCATGGTGGCGGGTCTTTAAACTCATTAATCAAAACTCTATTTTCTCAGATATTGAGACCCGGGCCCCGATTTTTAGCTGAGGCCTACTTTATGCCTTTTTGAGCCTTGTACTTGGCAATTTCAACTTTTAGCTCGCGATACTCCTCGCACGGCAAGAAGCAGGCCTTATTGAGTCGGGCAAGCATCTGTTCGGCTCCAGCTAAATCATTTTTCATTAAAAATAACTCACCGTAGTACTCCAGGGCGCCACGATGTTTTGGATCAATCTTCAGGGCCGCCTGATAGTAACGCTCCGCAGCAGCTAAATCCGGCGGGGTCTTTTTGCGTTGCGCATAACCGACCAAATTGTTCCAATCCGCCGAGTTGGGCTGATTGGCTGCCAGTAATGTTTTGATGGCAGCATCGTATTGATTGGCCTTAATCTCTTTTTGGGCTTCCGCTTGCCAAGATGGAGCCGACTCGCTTAGTCCAGTATCGGCAGCGAATGCTCCTAATCCAAAGACGATCGAGAAAATTGAAAATAGGGAAATAGCAAACCGTTTGATCGCCATGATGAACTCTCCGATTGAAAAGTCATTATGATCCAAGCCCATCAAAATTGCTGAGCAGAATTTCTCCGGCTAAGATGGTGCCTATGAAGAAGCTTCGTAACTACCTCTTTTTGATCCCTTACCTGATTGCAGTGGGTATCGGCCTGAAATTTGGCTACGATTTTGGCATGCAAATTAGTGGTCCGATCATGGCCGTGACTACCGCCCTTCTGGGAGCGGTATTTTGCTCGATCATCGTGGAATCGTTTTTGGGTAAAAAACGCAAAGGCGATTCCTAAGTAATACTTACTTACGGCGATTCATATTCCGAATGGTGACCATGGCGCCAATCGCAACAATCAAAATTGCAACAACATAACCTGCTTCCATCGCTTTCTCCTTAATTAAGAACTACGACCCATGCCGCCTGAACTTGTTTGCAGGGGTTGCGGCATTCCCCGTTGCCTCATTAATGGGGCCATCGCAACAATCGTTACTATTAAAAGCGCGATCTCAATTGCATACACAGCAATGTATCCCGTGCTTGGGTCAACGAGAGTAGCACCAAAGTAACCGTTCATCGCAAAGTAATTAACAAGATCACGAATTACTCCGCCAAGGGCCATTGCAATCCCTGCCCCCGTGGCCTGCACAGCACCCCAGGCACCTAGAGCCAATCCGCGTTGCTCCGGCGGCGCAAGATTCATGGTGGCTGTTAATGTGCCATGACCAAATAAACCGCCTCCAAACCCAATCAGGAAGACCCCGAAGCTAAATAATGATGCAGAGGCTAAAGGGGCTGCCAGAATCACTGCTACAAAAGCGGGTAAGCCAAGTAGCGCGCCCATACTAGCCATCCGAAATGGATCTGCCCCTCGACTGAGCACACGCGATGCCAGTCCAAACCCGATTAAGCCTCCCATTGCTAAGGTTGCAGTCAAGAACGTCGTTGAACTAACGCTGAGTTTCAGAATCTCGCCACCATAGGGCTCTAACAGAACGTCCTCCATAGTGAACGCCATGGTTCCCAAACCAACCGCGGTTAAACGACGAATCGCATGATCGCCTTTACAAAAGAGTTCCCAGGATTGCTTAAACGTTGGCTGATCGGGATTCTTGAAGCGTCGATTTCGATCGCGGGTCTCCTGCTTCCACAGGGCAATTACATTCAAAATCATCGTGGTGATTGCGCAGCCTTGAATCACCTGAATCAGACGACCCGGTGAAAAATCCTCTAAGACTGCTGCAAATACAAAAGCGCTCACAATCATTCCGAGGAGCAACATCACATACATGAGTCCAACCACTTTGGGTTGCGATTCTTGTGGCGCTAAGTCGGTCGCCAACGCCAATCCAACGGTCTGGGTAATGTGAATCCCAGCACCCACTAACAAGAATGCCAGCGCAGCAGAGGCCTGTCCAATCCAAGCTGGGGCATCTGCCGACTGACCGCCGCCAGATAGAACCAGTAAGGCAAATGGCATGATGGCAAGACCACCAAACTGCACAAGTGTTCCCATCCAAATATAGGGAACGCGTCGCCACCCTAGCTCAGAGCGATGGGTGTCAGAACGAAAACCAATCAAGGCACGAAATGGTGCAAACACCAGTGGCAAAGAAACCATCATCGCCACTAAAGAGGCGGGTACCCCAAGCTCAACGATCATCACGCGATTGAGTGTGCCAATCAATAAGACCAAGGCCATGCCAACCGAAACTTGAAATAAGGAGAGTCGCAGAAGTCGCGAGAGGGGCAAATCGGGGGTTGCGGCGTCTGCAAATGGCAGAAACTTAGGACCGAGGCTGGTCCAGGATTGCACTAGTTTCTCGCTCAAGCGTTTCATGTATAGCTATCTCACCATCAGGATCAACCGGCGTCAAGACTCACTATCAAAATGCAAAAAGTCCGAGGCCCGCCGACCTCGGACTAGTGAAAAATTAAAGTACTTTACTTCTTCACTGCAGGTGCTGCAGGTGCTGCTGCTGCCGATGCCGAAGCGCTAGCTACTTTATCAGCATTGCCATTCAAAAATGCTTTAACCCACGTTGTATTGTTGAGGATCATTGTATGAACAGCAAACGAACCAACTGCGCAGGCGCCCAAAAATAATGGGATCCCAACGGATGGTTTTACGACACACCACATTTTTCCGTAAATCATTTTTTTCTCCTTATTTCAGCCAAGGCGAATAAATGTACGCAAGCAAATGGGCAAGAGCTGCGATCATGCCAAAAAACTGCGTGCCTTGAATCAGGTTACGGTGTAACTCTTCAGATTCAGCCTCCGTTAAGCCGGTGGGCCATACCTTGTTTGGGTCTGACATAGTTTTCTCCCTTTGAAAGACACCCTACTTCTCGTGCTCCACCCGCACGCGGGTTTTATGACACCCTCTGCCACAAAATCTTAATAACCTACTTTTCTTAAGTGTAATTCTAAATTTACATATATCTTTGTCAATAAAAATATACATATTTGGGTGTCAATATGCCTTTATATGGGAATAAGGATAAAAATATCCTTTTAAATCAATTAGTTAATAAAATAGAAAAAAGCCCCGAATTGGGGCTTTTGAGGGTCGTACAGGTGAAATCTAGATGTATTCGGCGACTTCAACCAGGTTTCCATCTGGATCCCTGAAATAGACCGACCGAATCGGCCCCAAAGCTCCCCGGCGCTGTACCGGACCTGTATCGATGGTTACGCCAACCTTTTGTAGGTGAGCAATGAAGTCATCCAGTGAAACTTTGGAGATCAAGCAAAAATCGCCAGCCCCAATCGTTGGCGCTTTTGCCTTGGTCGGGGTTTCGGTATTTTTGTCTTGCAGATTGATTTTGTATTGCCCAAACAACAAGGCATACCGTGGCTGTCCTTCGGGTCCTTTAAAGAACTCTCGCTCAAAACCGAGTGCCTTTTCATAAAACTGCGTAGTTTTCTCAATATCAGTCACCGTCAGTACGAGGTGATCGACACGGTCAATAAATAAAGTCATATCAATTCTCCTGATGATCTAACCGCCACCTCTACGAGTGTAAAGATCAAACCGCTCTAACAGTGCTTGAATTTGATGGTCGACAAGACCGGTAAATTTTAATTGAAGCTGAAGTTGAGGAATTCGGAGTAATGCAATTTGACGATCATTTTTTGTGAACCCAACCATCTGAATCAGTGGATTCTCAACATGAATCAATGTGATTCCATCAATTTCAAGTGAGCACCGTGGGTAATAACTGCCAAGAGCATCCGGAAGCCAGCGTTGCAGATCATGAGCTGTACAGCCCATCAAGCGCTCAAATTGCATTACCCGCCCGCAACGGGTGGGCACAGAGCAAGAGCATCATTTTCTTGAATAACCGTAGTAGCCCGTTGATCTGGAGCAACAAAATGACCATTTAGCAAAACTAAGTGTACTAACTGGTTGGGCAAATTTTGCATTTCAATCATCTGGGCAACGGTAATGCCCTCTGGCACATCTAATTGCACTTCATTCCTCTTAGCATGTTTTGGCAAATACGGAGAAAGGCTTGCAAAAAGTTTAAGGGTGACTTGCATCACTTAATTTTAAGAGACCCAGGCTGCTTGAGATTGCCCTTTGGCAAGATACGCAGCCATTATTTGGGTTGGATCCTCAAGTAATTTCTCTTTCCATTCCCCTAGGGCAACGCGGGTCTGAATCAACCCCCGCAGTGCTCCAATGTGGTCTGTGAGACCCAAGCTTGTTGCGCCGATTAAACGATCTTGATCAAACTCCAGTCGAATGTACTGATATTGGTCAGGATTGGCTTTTTCAACGTATTCACCGCCCTCTACGCCAGCCCATTGACCGAATGAGCTAGAAATTAGGCCCAATGTATCAAGAACGTTTACCTGCAAAGCACCCCGGGTTTGTGCATTACCGCCTGCCATATTCGTTGCAGCAATCATGGCTTGATCTGCCGCATTCGGTTGAATGGCATTCACAATCGATTTGCCGGTACAGAAATCCGTTGATTCGGTAACATCACCAGCAGCATAAATATTGGGGTCCGAAGTTTGCATCCGATCATTGACCACAACTCCCGTATTAATTCCTAAATTAGCATCTTTTAGGAATTCAATATTGGGCTTTACGCCTGTGGCTGAAATCACCAAATCGACCTCAATGCGCTCGCCATTCGAAAGGCTCACTTGCAACCCAGAGCTTCCTTGAGAGATCGCCTCAACTTTAGTCTTTGTATGTACGGTAATACCTTTTTGTTCAACCCATTGCTTAATGAGTCCACCCGCCTTTTCGGTCATCATGCGTGGCACCATGCGATCACCCATCTCTACGACCGTCAGTTTGACACCTTGACTGGCAAGAGCCTCCAAAATAATGCACCCAATAAACCCTGCACCCATCTGGAGCACCCTGGCGCCTGGCTTTGCAATCTTTTGGATCGCACGAGCATCTTCTAGAGTCCAGCAGGGATGTACACCGGGCAAATCAATGCCTGGAATATTAGGGCGAATCGGTTTAGAACCTGTGGCAATGAGTAATCGATCGTAAGAAATGGCCTCACCTGAATCAAGGATGACGTGCTTCTTTGCGGCATCGACTTTTGTGGCGCGCGCTTTTTTAAGGTGAATCTTTAAATTTGCAAAATGGTGTGTATCTTTTCGCAGAAATGTTCCTTCTTCAGAAATATTTCCAACTAATAAATAAGGTATCGCCATGCGTGAGTACGGTGGAGAGTCCTCTGATCCAATCAGAATGATCGAATCATTTGGCCTTAGACGACGTATTTGCTCAGCAGCGATAACTCCCGCTGGGCCATTGCCCAGAATAACGTGATTCATCATCGATTAAAGACCTAAACGTTTGCGCGTTTCAGCGTTTAGACGACCTTCACTATCCCATCCGCGGACTTTGTAGTACTCGGGGAGCATTTTGTCAAGACCACTCACGGTGCCCTTACCAGGTCCTGTTTTTGCAGGCTCCGTCATCAAGCGCTTTGGTAAATTGTCGTCTTTACTCGTAAAGCCGGCGCGATTATTAAAGTCGCGCTCCATGTTCCAAATGCGCTCACCAATCGTATTTAAATTTTCAACCGTAAACTCTTCACCGCAGGCTGCTTGCACCTGGGGTGCTACGTCAGCAAGCGTCCATGCAAAGCTAGTAAACAAGCAAATACCTGCCGAGTCAAAAGCGGCCGTTGCGTCTTGAAATGCTTTGACCAACTCGGGCTTACCATTCGTTTCAGTAGGCTCGGTTTTGACAGGAATACCTAAGACCTCTGATGCAACCGTGTAACCCCGAAGATGGCAAGCACCTCGGTTAGAAGTTGCATAGGCTAAACCCATTCCTTGAACAACGCGCCCATCATAGGCAGGAAACTCTTGACCCTTCACACTCATGGATAAATCCGGCTGACCATATTTTTTGGTTAACTTTGCCGAACCAAGTCCAATCTCTTTCCCAAAGCCCTCGCCGTTTGCAGTAATTTCTGCAAAGTAGCAAAGCGCCTTAGCTGAACCAAATGGGGCTTCAATGCCTAACTGTTCTTTTTTAAGCACTCCCATTTCGTACATTTCCATAACGGCACCAATCGTTGCGCCAAAACTAATGGGGTCCATGCCCTGTTCATTGCAAACCATATTGGCAAATTGCAAGGCCTCAAGATCATTCACACCATTAGCGGCACCAAGAGCCCATGCAGCTTCATACTCTAGGCCGCCCGAAGCATTGATGTATTGAGGACGGTTCTGAATCGAGAAATGTGTTTCATCGATCTTTGAAATCCGCCCACAAGCAATCGTGCAACCAAAACAGGCTTGATTGGTCACTAAATGGGCTTTACCATCTGTTTCACGCGGAGTGGCCATTGCTTCCGCCGAAATATCTTTAGCACCCTCGAATTGAACATCTTGATGATTGCGGGTTGGCAATGCCCCAACCTCATTAATCACATTCATCAGCACTTGCGTGCCATAGGTCGGCAAACCTTCTCCGGTCACCGCATGTCCAGCTAAAACAGCCTTCGCTGCCGCTGTCGCTTTCATAAAGCCTTTGGGGTCTTTCAAATTACCAACACCCTTAGTTCCCCGAACGGCAATCGCCTTCAGATTCTTACTCCCCATCACTGCGCCCACTCCAGAACGCCCTGCAGCTCTGTGTAAATCATTCACAACGGATGCAAATAAAACCTGATTCTCACCAGCCTTACCAATGCACGAAACACGAATTTGCGGATCTTGGTGTTTAGCTTTAATGCTTGGCTCTGTCTCCCAAACGGATTTGCCCCAAAGCGAACTTGCATCCAATAATTGCGCATCATCATCTTGAATAAACAAATACACCGGTTTGGGCGATTTACCTTCAAAAATAATCATGTCCCAACCAGCTATTTTGAGCTCAGCCCCCCAATACCCTCCGGAATTCGAGCAGGCAATGGCTCCAGTCAGTGGGCCTTTAGTCACGACGGTATAGCGCCCGCCGGTCGATGCCATGGTTCCGGTTAGTGGCCCTGTAGCCCAAATGATTTTGTTTTCGGAAGACAAAGGATCAACTTTAGGATCGATCTCCTCGACAAGATATTTGGAGGCTAGGCCACGCGAACCGAGATACTCTTTAGCCCACTCCATATTGAGTGGCTCAGACTGACAGGTTCCCTTGGTTAAATTGACACGAAGAATTTTTCCTGACCAAGACATAATGATCTCCTATTAAGCGGCGGGTTGGTTGCCAAGCTTGTCTGCCCAAGCTCTCATTCGATCTAAGCCAGTCCAATCGGCATCGACATAGGTAATGGCGCCCGTCGGGCAAGAGGTGGCGCATGCTGGATCGCCCCCACAGAGATCGCATTTCTGAACCTTCCCAGAATCCTGAACATAATTAATCGTGCCAAATGGGCATGAGATCGTACAGACTTTGCAACCGACGCACACATCTTCAATCACTACTTTTGCGCCAGTGCTTGCATCAATCCGAATTGCATCAACTGGGCAGGCCTTTAAACACCATGCCTCATCGCATTGAGTACAGGTATAAGGAACCTTTTTTCCAGTGGTATGAAAATCAAAGACCTTAATGCGGGATTTAGCAGTATTAAAGACACCGTAGTTTTCATAACTACATGCCATTTCACATTGCAAACAACCCGTGCATTTATCCGCATTAATGAGTAATGATTTCTGCATAAGAAAGTCCTTAACGAGTAAATGATAATTTTGCTTATATCCATCCATATTACGGACAAGGGGAATGAAGAACAAGGGACTTAGGAACCAGTCAGTAAAAACCCTAAAGATTTATTAAGTTGACTAATTTATTAGGGAATTAGCACAAACAAAAGCTGACGACCAAGCCCACTGGAAATTATGCCCTCCAAGATGACCGGTGACATCTACACACTCCCCAATGAAGTAGAGATTCTGATGTTGTTTAGCCATCATGGTTTTACCATCCAATGCTTTGGTATCGACCCCGCCTAACATGACCTCCGCTTTTTTCCATCCCAGGGTACCTGCAGGCTTCATTTGGGCCTTCGTTAAATGGGTACGCAAGGCTTCTCGATCTTTCTTAGATACCTCCGCCCAATTACGTTTTGCGAGATTGAGCTGTTCGGTCAACAATTGTGCAACGCGTTGCGGCAATACCTCTGCGAGAGCGGCATCAACTGTTTTCTGGTGCGCCTCAGAAAAGATCGCATCAAAATCGGTCTTTCCTAGCCAATTGATGTGGATCGCTTCGCCCTCATGCCAATAGCTACTGGCTTGCAAAATAGCAGGTCCCGAGAGCCCTTTATGGGTTATCAAAAGATTTTCATCAAATCGATAGGTTCCGTAACCGTGGTTACGCTCTCCCGCCTGGACGCTAGCTTCCAAGCTGATCCCAGCCAAGCTGGTGAATACTGAAAACTCGTCTGAGGTGAATGCGAGTGGTACCAATGCAGGACGTACCGAAGTGGTTGGGATTTCAAACTGCTTGGCAATTCGCAGAGCAAAATCACTCGCGCCAATCGCTGGTACTGGCAATCCTCCGGTCGCGATAATTAAATGAGTAGCTTGCTTGATTCCATCTGTTGTTTCTAAAGTCCAGTTCGATTGCGATTTGATAATTTGGGTAACAGATACTGGATGCTGAATAGTGACACCGCCCTTATGACACTCAGCCAACAGCATCTGAATAACGTCTTTTGCAGAATCGTCACAGAATAGTTGGCCACGATGTTTCTCATGAAACGGAATGCGGTACTCACGCACGAGATTAATGAAGTCCTTTGATGAATACCGCGCCAGGGGGCTTTTTACAAAATGGGGATTGAGGGATAAAAAATGCTCAGGGGCTGAGTTCAGATTTGTGAAATTACACCGCCCACCACCGCTAATACGAATCTTCTCCCCCAATACTGGGGCATGATCCAGTACCAGAACTTTTTTACCGCGTTGACCAGCAATTCCAGCACAAAAGAGCCCAGCAGCTCCGCCACCGACAATGATGGCATCCCAAATCAAATGGAACTCTCGCGACCCAGAATTTGATGATCGCCCCGATTAAGCGCATTGCGCACATAATCAATGCTACTTCTAAGCGTGTAAAAATCACTCGAAGCACTCTTTGGAACTTTCAAAGCCAAGGCATGTCTTTCCATATCCGCAAGTGTTTCCAAATACTCAGGTACCTTGCTGGGATCGTAGCTAATTAACAGATCGTTCTCAAAAAACTTTAGCTCACCATAAATACGATTGAGTTTGGCTCGAACCCGCCTTAAACGATAGCTAGGCAAGGAGAGCACAATGGGGTATGCAATCGCAAAGAATGGTAGCAAGGTAAAGAACATTCGATGGATAAACTCAGCGACCCAAAATGGTAAGAAATCCATTAAGACTGGTAAACCGCGCTGATGAAACTGTTGCGCAATGGGACTTTCCGGAAACTCCGAGCTCATAAAGGCTGGGAACTCGCCACGCTTGGCAAAAAATGATTCTTTACCATTGATCTCTTGGGCTGCCATCAGAAAGAGAAACTGAATCGCTGGGTGCATCCGATCATCAATTAATAAATTAGTGACCGTGGAAATCATTTTGGTATCACTGGGCGGGAAATTACGCGCAATATTAAAACTGCCCATCGGTACCTCAAGTTCTTCTAGATAATGAATATTTTTTGTATAAGCGGCAGCACGATTAAAGTTGAGCAATCGAACAGTTGGATCATTTATGAGGGTTTGTACATTTTTTGCTCGCAAGCCATCTACCATCAAGACAATATCAACTTCACCTTTTTGCAAAGCAATCACCGCCTCATCATTATTGAGTGGTAATAGTGTGGGCATCCGCTCCACGGCACTAACTCGCAAAATATTCATGGCTTGGACATGAGTGCCACTACCCTCGGGACCAATGGCTACCCGAGCCTTGGCAAGTCGATCAAGATCTAAAATGCCATTTTTTAGAAACGGTCCTCTATAGAAGACCCAAATCGGCTCGTAGTCAACACTTCCAAGGGACTCAACACCAGGAACTTGTTTAGCATGCAAAGATCCACCTTGAACGAAAGCTGCTTGAACTGGATCTTTGCGATCCGCGAGGCGATTAATATTTTCTTGGGAACCTTCGGTACGCACCAGCTCAATGGTGACACCTTTTTTTGCAAAGAACTCCACATACTTCGCGGCTAATTGTTCATATGATCCTCCTTGAATACCGGAGGCCATGATGATATGGCGCGGTGGAGGTGGATTCCAGTAGGCAATGAGGCCAATTAAGATAGCGGCCAATAGAACAAGCAGAGGCCATGTTTCTTTAACGAAACTGACGGCATCTCGATACTGGTCTTGAGCGGTTTCAAGAAGCGCAACAACGGTATCTTTGAAGTCTTCCTTGAAACTGCCCATAATTAATTCGCTACTTTTTCTTGGCGGTATTCATCCCTAAGAGCGGATACGCTGGACAGAAACGAAAGATGCCGGTTGCCAATGGCACAACCCCGATCCATCCCCATGCTCCAATCACTCCACTCAAAGATAAAAGAATTAATAAACTTCCCGCAGAAATTCGCAGGACCCGATCTGTATGACCGACGTTACATTGCATCATAAACCTCCTTTTAAATCAATTCGTTATTTACAGTAATTTTGGTAGAGCAAGTTCATCACTGACATCGCCACAGGATTGGCGCCGGAATAATAAATCTGCTTACCCTCGCGACGGGTTTTCACCAGCTTTTTCTTACGCAATACCGTTAGTTGTTGTGAGAGGGTTGGCTGATGAATATCCAAGGAATCTTCCAACTCGCCCACGCATTTTTCCCCTTGGTTAATTTCGCACAACAACATCATTCGATCTCGATTTCCCAAAACCTTCATTAAGTCAACTGCTTTATCAGCCGATTGGCGCATTTTCTTTAAATTGATATTCATAGCCACTCAGTCGCCAATTAGAGAACATTGAAGGGGATTTTGAGATAAGTCTTGCCATTCGTCTCAGCAGGCGGTGGATGACCGGCACGAATATTGACTTGAATCGAAGGCAAGATCAAAATCGGCATCTCTAAGGTCTTATCACGCTGATTCCGCATCTCCACAAACTGAGCTTCGGTGACCCCCTGATGCACATGAATATTTTTATGCTTCTCTTCACCCACGGTGGTTTCATAGGCAATTGGACGGTCGGTGGGGGGATAGTCGTGGCACATGAATAAACGCGTGTCATCTGGGTAGGACAAAATCTTTTGCATCGACTGGTAAAGCGTATTAGCGTTGCCACCCGGGAAATCACAGCGCGCCGTCCCAACATCGGGCATGAAGATCGTATCGCCAACAAAAATGGCGTCGCCAATCACATAAGCCATGCATGCTGGTGTATGTCCAGGAACAAATAAGGGGTGGATGGTTAAGTTACCCGCATACAAATCCTGGCCCTCTTCGATCAAGTAATCAAATTGGGAGCCATTGGTTGGAAAGTCACTCTCAAGATTGAATATTCCTTTAAATACTTTTTGCACATCCTGAATATGCGAGCCAATGGCGATCTTGCCCCCAAGATGCTTTTGAATATAAGGTGCAGCACTCAGGTGATCTGCGTGCGCATGGGTCTCCAAAATCCAATCGACTGTGAGGCCCTGATCTTTGACAAAAGCAATCACCTCATCTGCAGACTTGGTCTTGGTACGACCCGATTTAGGGTCATAGTTGAGGACTGTATCAATCACCACACACGGCGTGTTAGGTTTTTCATAAACGACGTAGGTAAAGGTCCATGTTCCTTGATCAAAAAAGGCTTTGACGATTGGCTTTTGCATGCTTTACTCCTTATTCAAGGTGAATTACAATATATATAAATATATAATATATTATGATTTAACTAATAGCAAGTCGTTGATACTATCTTGATGGATTTAATCGGTCTTTTACAACCCCACCTTATTCCTGCGGGGCTTGGCATATTCGTTGGCCTCATCATGGCGCTAACGGGTGCCGGCGGCGGCATCTTATCGGTTCCTTTGCTGGTCTTTGCGCTCCATTTACCCATGGTGGAGGCGAGCCCCATTGGGCTACTTGCAGTCACTGTATCTTCTGCGCTAGGCGCCATCATGGCTTTACGAACTGGGTTATTACGTTACCGCGCTGCCATACTGTTGGCCTTTGCAGGCTTGCTACTATCACCCGCAGGACTTTGGTTAGCACACCAGATTCCCAATCAACCCTTAATGCTGATTTTTTCTTTGGTTCTCCTCTACGTTGCTATCCGAATTTTTGTAGAGGCCTACCAACAATCAAAGGGGGTATATAAAGAGCCCAAAGCAGTACCCTGCTCGCTCGACTTATCGATTGGTCGCTTAATTTGGACCGTCCCTTGCGCACGCGCCCTGATTGGCTCTGGCGCCTTAGCTGGATTTTTATCAGGGCTTTTAGGGGTTGGAGGCGGCTTTGTAATTGTCCCTGCACTCAAACGGATTAGTGATCTACCCATGCAGTCAATCATTGCCACCTCTTTGGGTGTTCTGTCTCTGATTTCACTGGGAGGTGTTGCGGGCTCGGGACTGGCTGGGACTATGAACTGGTTGGTGGCCATACCGTTCGCAATCGGCGCCATTGTTGGAATGATGGCTGGTCGCCTAATTGCTCCTAGAATCAGTAGCCAATGGACTCAGCTCATTTTTGCTGGATTCTCAGGACTCGTTGCAATTGGTTTGGCAATCAAAGCACTCTAGGTCAAACAAAATCCACTCTTTAATAACTCTGCTGGCAAGGTCATGCCACGATAAAAACCATATACAGCAGTTGCTATCAATAAGAGTGCGGCAAGGTATCGTACCCAGACCCTTTGTCCAAACTGCATCAAGGCACCACTGACCTTGGTAAATACCAATAGGCTTGGCAAGGTACCCAATCCCATTGCCAGCATTAGTAATGCGCCTACGATTGGATCGCCCGACAAAAATGCAAGGGCCAGGACTCCATACACCAAACTACACGGCACCAAGCCCCACAGCATCCCCGTCATCCAGCGCGCCAGGCCAGTGCGAGATTTTGCGAAGTGTTTTGCCCACCATTGCGATAAGGCCTGTGCAATCTTCTGTCCAAAAAGATGGGTGATTTTTTTACCACTTGGGTGAATCAAGCGATAGGCTTGATAGAGGAGAATCCCGGCAGTAATTCCAAATAATGCTCGTTGAATTGGAATCACCTCCTGCCTCCAAAAAGCAATTCCCAACCAGGCTGCTCCAGCTCCCAAAAGCATGTAACTGGCAATCCTCGCCAAATGAACCACTATTTGATCCCAAACGACTCTTGACCGATTGGGGTAAACCTTAATTTTTGCCACCGATTGATCAATCGAAGCCGCAATCCCCCCACACATCAAGGCACAATGCCAACTACTGGCCATTGTTGCTAGGAGAATTCCGATAAATAATGTGCTACTGAGCATGGGGCGTGAAATAGAACTTTTTTGGACTCTCGACTAGAATATGCATCATCATGAATATTTCTTCCAGTAAAGAAATTCTGAATAAATGCTCTACTTGTGTCTTGGGGCAATTTTGTCTGCCGCTTGGTCTGTCTGCCAATGAGGTAAGCCAGGTTGATACTCTCGTCAAAGATCGAGTCCATCTCCACAAGGGCGATACCCTGTACCGACACGGCGAGCCGCTCAATTCTATATACAGCGTTCGTTTTGGTACCCTAAAAACAGAGCACTTATTACCGGATGGTCGCGCACAAATCATCGGTTTTCATATGCCTGGTGAGATTTTGGGTTTAGACGGCATTGGCGAGCACCAATACCAAGCTAATGCGATTGCACTCGAGGAGAGCGAGGTTTGCATCATTCGCTTCTCCGAATTTGAAAACTTAGCATCACAAATTCCCAGTTTGCAGCATCAATTCCATCGCATCTTAAGTCGTGAACTAACTCAGGATCAACGTCATTTACTGTCATTGGGAACTCTCAGAGCCGAAGAACGACTCGCAGGTTTTTTAATTAACTTATCCCAACGATATGCCGCTCGCGGATATGAATTTACTGAATTTGATTTAAAGATGAGCCGTGAGGACATTGGCAGCTATCTTGGAATTCAAATTGAGACGGTAAGTCGGATGTTGTCACGGTTTACCGAGTCAGGCTTATTACAAATTAAGCAACGCCACGTTAAATTGATTGACATTGAAGGGCTCTATCAACTCGCTGGGGTTCCGAACGTGAATGAGAAAACCAACTGCTCATCACCTATACGACTCAGTTAAGCAGGTCATCTTCCGCTGACTTCGAGTTTAAGAAGCAGTCGCGTACGATAAATAAAGAGATGGCGCTTGATATCGCGCAAATCGTCCAAAAGGCAAAAAAACCAATGGAGTATATTGCCTCGTTCGATAAATAATGGGGTTGCCCAAACAGGAGCAAGTCTTCGGGCCTAAATAAACTGAATACCAAACCTTCAGCAATAATGGCTGCTAAAAAGGAGGGCCAAAGAATCCAAATCGCTGTCTTGAGTTTCACGGCTGCACCTGCTCGACCTTCAGACCCCGCTTAATGCCATCTCGCACCGGTTCATCGGCATGCACAGTAAATGCCAAATAAATGGTAATCGCGCAACCAATCGCTGCCAAGGCTGGGCCCAGAATTAATAACCAGGGCCAGAGCTGTTTCCACCATGGTTTTGAAATTTGCGATTCTGCTTTCATAATGAACTCCCTTTATTGGCGTGGCACGATAAAGCTTGATTTCTCATCACGCGAGCGAATCTGTTCGCCCTCTTGACCACGAAACTGGAACTGAATCGGATGCGATCCGGATATCACTTCATTGATCGCCACGCTTGCCTTCACCGGAATCAATAAATTACTAGCTGGCGCAATCACTACGCTATGAAGGACCTTGCCGCTAGCGTCCAATACTGCAATATCTGGCAAACCGGTTGCTTTGATATCGACCTGCATTGGCGACTCGGAAGAGTTCATCAGTTGGACCCGATAGACATTCTCAATATAGCGACCATCCACTTCGCGAGCCAAAGCACCGCGATCACGCATTACATCGACCCGCAAGGGATTTCGTGTGAAGAGCGAAAACAAGAAGACCGAGGTTAATACCAAAATAATTGAGGTGTAAACCAAGATGCGCGGGCGAAATAAATGGCTACGCGCCAATTGATTCGACTCCCGATTGAGCATGGCTCGCTCAGTGGTATAGCGCACTAATCCCTTGGGATAGTTCATCTTGTCCATCACTTGATTGCAAGCATCGATGCAGGCCCCACAGCCAATACACATGTATTGCAAACCGTCACGAATATCAATCCCTGTGGGGCATACCTGCACACAGATACTGCAATCGACGCAATCCCCTAAGCCCTTTTGGACTTGGTTTTCTGATTTATTGCGACTACCGCGAGGCTCGCCGCGCATCTTGTCATAGGTCACCACAAAGGTGTCTTTGTCGACCATCACACTTTGAAAACGGGCATACGGGCACATATATTTACAAACCTGCTCGCGCATAAAGCCTGCGTTGCCCCATGTTGCAAAACTATAAAAGAGTAACCAAAAGGTTTGCCATGGCCCCAAAGAAAAAGCCAAGATATTGGCGCTTAGTTCTTTAATGGGCGTGAAATATCCAATAAAAGTAAATCCAGTCCACAGAGCGATTGCAATCCATAAGGCATGCTTAGTAATCTTCAGTCGCCACTTTTTAAAACTCCAAGGCCACTCTTCTCCATCCAAGCGAATACGTGCAAACCGATCGCCCTCCACTTTGCGCTCTATCCACATGAAGATTTCGGTATAGACCGTTTGTGGACAGGCGTAGCCACAAAATAAACGGCCTGCGACGGCAGTAAATAGAAAGAGACTAAGTGCCGATAAAATCAGGAGAAGCGTGAGATAGATCACATCCTGTGGCCACAACACCAAGCCAAAGATATAAAACTTACGCTGCACCAAATCAAATAAAACAGCCTGACGATCATTCCAACTGAGCCATGGCAATCCGTAATACAACAACTGGGTCAGAACCACGAAGACCAAACGCCAACTTGCAAAGGGTCCGCTAACCGAGCGCGGATAGATATGTTTACGAACTTCGTAGAGTGACTGCTCTACGATCTCGATCACAGGCTTGCTGTCGCCAGCAGTCTGTGTCGATGAAGTTTGATTCATGGCTTTACTTCTTTGTGCTCATCGGCTGATGCGACAAACCCCAAACATAAGCCGTCAGAATCTGAATCTTTTCTGGGGTTAGGATTGCGTCATGACCCGGCATCACGCCGTTACGACCTTTTTGCACTGTTTCGGTAATCGCCTTCTCGGAACTGCCGTAGAGCCAAACTTTATCGGTTAAGTTGGGTGCGCCCAGAACAATATTTCCCTTTCCGTCTGCCCCATGACAAGCCGCGCAGTTGGTTTTATAAACAGCTTCACCCTGAGCAACACGAAGATCATCGGCGGGTAAGTTGGAGAGGCTACGAACATAAGCCACCACCTCGCCAATTTGGGCAGAGCTTAGGTGGCCAAAGGCGGGCATAACACCTGCCCGTCCTTGCACAATCGATGCCCGAATCATCTCTGGTTCGCCACCATATAAATAATCTTTGTCATGCAGATTAGGAAATCCCTTAGATCCTCCAGCATCTGATCCATGGCATTGTGCGCAATAGTTCAAAAATAAGCGCTGTCCCATTTCTTTGGCTTTAGGATCTGTCGCAACCTGCTCAATGCTCATTTGCATGTATTTCGCATAAACCGGTTGCAGATCTTTATTTGCGGTCTGTACAGATTGATCGTGCTCCGCTTGAGTGCTATATCCCAAGATACCTTGATAGGTACCTAAACCAGGGTAAAGAACCAGATAAATACCTCCGAAGATACAGGAGATAATGAACATCCACATCCACCAACGTGGCAGCGGATTGTTCAATTCACGCAAGTCATCATCCCAAACATGGCCCGTATCGGTTACATTGCCCGAAGAATCGGTTGGTACTTTGGTTTTACGTTGCGACATCAATAGCCACAAGCACCAAATAATGCCGACGATCGTTACGATCGCAATAAAAATACTCCAACCGGGACTAAAAAAATCACTCATGATTGATCCTTCTGAAACTCATCCGGAAGTGCAAATGGTAAATTTGCTGACTCCTCATTGGCGGCCTTGCGATGCGTAGACCAAGCCCACCAAACAATTCCTAAAAACACAAATAAGCCAAAGGTGCTCGATATTGCCGATAGATAAGCGGTAAATGCTTGCATGCTGATCTCCTTTATTGGCTGGCAGTTTTAGTAGTGGCGCGACGATTAATGCCCAGGCCCTGTAAATAGGCAACTAAGGCATCCTCTTCCGTTTTGCCTTCAAGCTCTTTGGGGGCATTCGCAATTTCTTCATCGGTATATGGAACCCCTAAACGCTTTAATGCATGCATGTGTTTTTGAATACTCGATACATCTGCTGGCGCATTTTGCAAATACGGGTAAGCCGGCATATTGGATTCCGGGACGACATCACGAGGATTGCGTAAATGGATACGTTGCCAGTCATCTGAATAGCGTCCACCTACACGAGCAAGATCGGGTCCTGTCCGCTTACTACCCCAAAGGAATGGATGGTCAAAGACAGACTCTCCAGCAACTGAATACGGACCATAACGCTCGGTCTCTGAACGTAATGTACGAATCTGCTGTGAGTGACAGCCAACACAACCCTCGCGCTGGTAAATATCACGTCCAGCCAATTGCAATGCTGTAAACGGCTTGATTCCAGGGCTTGGCTCGGTGGTTGAGTGCTGGAAAAAGAGCGGCACAATCTGTACCAAGCCAGCCACACTCACAACCAAAATAGTCGTGATGATGAGCCAACCGACGTTCTTTTCGAGAGTAGCGTGAGAGAAAAATTTATTTTGATCTGACATTTTTCCTCCCAATTAATGAGCAACTTGAACATTTGATGGGATCGGTGCATCCACAAAACGCTCGCCATACAAGGTCTTAAATACGTTGTACGCCATCAAGAACATACCCCCCAAGTAGCAGATACCACCTAAGAGTCGAATCACATAGAAGGGGTAACTGGCTTTCACCGACTCTACAAAGCTATAGGTCAATGTGCCATCGGCCTCAAAAGCTCTCCACATCAAGCCCTGCATCACTCCAGCAATCCACATTGCGGCGATATAAAGAACGACACCAATGGTGGCAATCCAGAAATGCAATTCAATGAGGCGGGTGCTATACATCTCCTTCTTACCTACCAAACGAGGAATGAGGTAGTACAAAGAGCCGATTGTGATCATGGCAACCCAGCCTAGAGCTCCAGAATGAACATGGCCAATCGTCCAATCGGTGTAATGCGATAGTCCATTAACGGTCTTAATCGACATCATCGAACCCTCAAAGGTTGACATACCGTAGAACGACAGTGCCACGATTAGAAATTTGAGGATGGGGTCACTCCGTAGCTTGTACCAAGCTCCCGACAGGGTCATGATGCCGTTGATCATTCCGCCCCACGAAGGTGCCAACAGAATTAATGAGAACACCATCCCCAGCGATTGAGTCCAATCCGGTAATGATGTGTACTGCAGATGATGGGGTCCTGCCCACATATATGTGAAGTTAAGAGCCCAGAAATGCACAATCGATAAACGATAGGAATAAATTGGGCGATCGGCCTGCTTAGGAATGAAGTAATACATCATGCCTAAGAAGCTGGTGGTCAAGAAAAAGCCAACTGCATTATGACCATACCACCATTGAATCATGGCGTCTTGTGCACCAGAGTATGCCGAGTATGACTTCCATAGACTCGCTGGCATCTCAATATTGTTCACAATATGCAAAATAGCAATTGTCAGAATATAAGCACCAAAGAACCAGTTCGATACATAAATATGCTTGGTCTTGCGCTTCATGATGGTGCCAAAAAACACAATGGCATAAGCAACCCAAACAATCGTAATCAAAATATCGATGGGCCACTCTAATTCGGCATACTCTTTTGAGGTGGTAATGCCAAGCGGCAAAGTAATAGCGGCTGCCACAATCACGAGCTGCCAACCCCAGAAGGTAAATGCAGCCAGTTTGTCGCTAAAAAGGCGGACCTGACAGGTGCGCTGGACAATATAATACGAGGTTGCAAATAAAGCACTGCCCCCAAAGGCAAAGATCACCGCATTGGTATGCAAGGGTCGTAAGCGACCGTAGCTTAACCACGGAATATTCATTGTGATTTCTGGCCAAATCAACTGGGCTGCCAGAACTACCCCCACAAACATCCCAACAATGCCCCATAACACCGTAACGATGGCAAATTGGCTGACAACCTTATAGTTAAAGTTCGCGTCTTGCGACCCACTGATGGCTAACGCCATACAACCTCCCTGAGCAAAATAACTGTGCTAAAAGCCTTGGGAAATTATCGAGTTAGCGTAATTTCGGTATTTTGATGTAGATCAAATATTAGGGGGGTCTTTGCGCTGCGGGCTGTCATCATCCAGCAAGATCGACTCGCCAGGGCCCTGCAGATCATCAAACTGACCGCCCTGAATCGACCAATACAGTAGGTAAGCAAGACCAGCCACAAGGAGCAGCGATAAGGGGATCAAAAGATACAAACTTTCCATGCAAGTAGTCTAATCTAGACCTTACGTAAACGCCATGCATTGAGGGTTACTAAAAGCGATGAAGATGCCATCCCAATCCCAGCAACCCAAGGATTAATCCAAGCCATCATCGCCACCGGAATAATCGTCACGTTGTATAGGAATGCCCATAGAAGGTTTTGGCGAATGATTCTTTGGGTGCGATGTGCCAAGGCAAATGCCTTCACCAAGGTCTCAAAATTAGGGCTTACCAATACAGCATCCGCACCAGCCGCGGCTAAAGGGGCGCCACTTCCCATTGCGATCGATACATCGGCCTTTGCCAAGAACGGTGCATCATTCACCCCATCACCAATCGCACATACCTTGGCGCCATTTGCCTGTAGATCACGAATAAACTCATATTTTTCTTCGGGGCTGGCACCACCACGATACTGCGTAATTCCGTGATGGCGTGCCCAGGCCTCGACGGTAGCCTGGGTATCACCCGACAATAAGTGAACTGCAATCCCATGAGCGCGTGCATATTGCAATAAAGCCTCAACACCCTCTCTGGGGCGATCTAAGAAGCTAAATTGGGCGATGAGTCCCTGATCATCGCTTAAGTAGACATGACTATAGAGTGCATCGAATGGAATCGGTGACCCCTGCACACCCACCCAGCTGGCCTTACCAAGACGGTAGTTACCATTGGATAGCCCTTTGCCTAAGTGGTTTTCACTTCGAGTCAAAAAACGCTGTGGCGCAAGCTCACGCTCTCGAAGTGTATCGCCAAGCGCTAGTCCCAAGGGATGATTTTGACCCTCCTCCATACCGACCGCTAGCGCTAATGCATCTTGCTCACTCATACCATCTCGAAATACAGTGATGCTTTGTAAACGAGGCTCGCCGATCGTTAGAGTGCCAGTTTTATCCATCACCAAGGTATTTGCTTTACTCAAACCTTCAAGGGCGCGACCATGAATTACAAATAAACCAATCTTGGTTAGCGCACCCTGAGCAGCGGCCAGTGCTGTGGGTATCGCTAACGATAATGCGCATGGACAACTTGCCACTAACACACCGAGCATCACGGGCCATGCTCGACTAGGGTCTACTAATAACCAGGTGGCACTACTCATGATCGCTGCAATGATGAGAAGAATCACAAATCGACCGGCCCACACTTCAGCCAATCCCAACATAGGTGGCTTTGCTTGAAGAGCACGATCCAATAGGATTGCAATGCCAGCCAAGCGAGTGGTTTGTCCCACCGCCGTAATTTCCAGCGCAATACTATTTTGAATATTATGCGTGCCAGCAAATAAGCGATCACCAGGAGACTTCTGTACTGGTCTTGATTCACCAGTTAATAATGCTTCACTCACACTGGTATATGAATCCATCAGTACGCCATCTGCCGGGATAATCTCACCAGGACCCACCCGAACTCGATCGCCGACAAGGCAACGCACAACAGGTATGCGCTCAACCGCAGTATTCTTTGGGTAATCAAGGTAGCGTTCACAGCTAGCCGGAAGCTGTTTAGCCAATGCCTCCGAGCCACTTTGAGCATCCTGCCTAGCAATCAATTCGATATAACGCGCCCCGAGGGTAAAGGCCACAAACATCGTGATTGAATCAAAATAACTCGGTCCATCTCCTAGTAATAAGTTGACAGTACCCACAGTAAAGGCCATCCCCAGTGCCAAGGCAATGGGTACATCCATGCCCAAAGATCGTGTTTGCGCAAATGAACGTATACTCCGCCATGCGGAGCCAAAGATTGGGGCGGCAGAATAGAGAACAACAGGGACGGTTAATAGCCAACTGGTCCAGTTGAGTAAGAGATTGTTTTCGGGGGATAGGTCAACCGAGTCGGTATAAATCGGCCAGGCATACATCATGACCTGCATCATGCCCAATAGAGCAACCCCCAAACGGAATAATAGATTTCTGTGCTCGCGCTTACTACGGAGAGCCAACTCTGAGGGCTCATAAGGCCAGGCTAGATACCCAATGCGCTGCACCTCATACAATATTTTTGGTAAGGTAATTTTCTGAGGATCAAAGCGCACAATGGCTTTTAGGGTGACGTAATTAATTTGGACATCATCAATACCTAAAACACGTTGCAGATGACGATCGCAAAGCCAAACACATGCCGCGCAACGGATTTTTTCGAGCGACAGAATCGACTCAGCTAAGCCGGAAGCCAGAATCTTCACAAAGCGCGCCTGCAGGGTCGAATCGTTATAGACTTCGAGCGCTTCAGGAAGTTCATTGCCATTGACTAAATAGTCGGGTCGCTCGCCAGCGGGTATTTGGCGCTGATAAAAACTTTCAAGCCCTTCCCCATAGATAGTTTGCGCAACTGCCATGCATCCAGCACAGCAAAATGGGCGCTGGATCCCACCTAAATCAGCATGCAAGGCATCTGCTGCCTTGGTATCACTACCGCAGTGGTAACACGGTGTCGATGAAATGGTCATGCGGACTTACAAAAACAAAGGGCTGCCAAGGCAGCCCTTTTATTGAGTTGATGGCAAATTATTTCACCAAGAGAACAGGCTGCTTAGCTGAAGATACGACTCGTTGAGCAACCGATCCAATCAGAAGATCAAGCACGCCGCCGCGACCTTTGGCGCCCATCACAATCATGTCAAACTTTTCTTTGGTGGCAGTAGCCAAAATTTCTTTGGATACATGGCCGCGCTTGATAATCATATTGTGCTTAACACCTGCTGCATCTAAAACCTTCTGGGCAGGCTTTAACTCTTTTTCACTGATTTCACGTAAATAATCATCCACTACGCTTTTGCTGACAAATTGCTTAATGTGATTGAGTCCGAAGTCATCGTGGACATTAATTAAGGTAACGGAACACTTACTGCGCATATTGCCAACTAATTGAGCAACGTATTTGGCCGCACTCAACGAAGTCTTTGAACCGTCAATTGGTAGTAGTATTTTCATATGATCCCCCTCCACAATGTAATCAGTTCTAGCAGTGTAGCAATATTATTGGGTATTCCCTTGATCCATATCAAATTCAGCCGCCTATATCCCTAATTTTTTTATGCATATTCAATTCCTTGGTGCAGGCCAAGAGGTCACCGGCTCTAAATACCTTATCCGCGGCAAAGCATGTGGGGTTCACCACTGCTTTATGGTGGATTATGGAATGTTTCAAGGAGGTCGAGAGGCGGACGACAAAAATTTGGCTGAACTCCCAATTTCTCCCCGTGAGCTCGATTTTGTGGTTCTGACCCACGCACATATTGACCACAGTGGATTATTGCCGCGCTTATGCGCCCAAGGGTTTCGGGGGGCTATCTATTGCACTCCTGCGACAGCCTCTTTACTCAAAATTATGCTTTTGGATAGTGCCCATCTACAAGAAGCCGATTATGAACGCGCTCAACGCAAACAGGCTCAGGGCCGTTGGAAAGGTGATCTTCCAGTTCCTCTTTACAGCACCCTCGAAGCCATCGATTGCTTGGCGCAACTTAAGACCGTGCCTTATCACCGCCGCTTTAGCCCTGGTCAAGGGATCGAAATTGAATTTTTAGATGCCGGGCATATCCTGGGAGCCGCAATTACGGTGATCGATATTCAAAAAGAAAATCAACAAAGCCATCGCACCGTCTTCTCAGGTGATTTGGGAATGTTTGATCGGCCGCTAATGAACGACCCTGAGCTAATTGAGCATGCTGACACCTTAATTATGGAATCGACTTATGGCGATCGCTTACACCGATCGCTACAGGACACAGAGGATGAGCTCGTAGAGGTCATTACGAATACACTCAAGCACAATGGCAATATCATCATCCCCGCATTTGCGGTCGGTCGCACCCAGGAAATCATTTTTGTATTAATGGATTTAATTCGGCGCAAACGTTTGCCGTATCTCAATATCTGGGTTGACTCGCCAATGGCTACATCCGTGACTCGATTGACCGAGGAATATCGTTCCTCCCTCGATGAAGCAGCGCAGGCAATCTTCGATTGGTATCAAAACAACCCTAACCGCCTAGATTTACGTTTTATTGCCGACGTTGAAGAGTCCAAAGCACTCAATCGCATTAAAGGCGGCGCCATTGTGATCTCTGCTAGCGGAATGTGCGAGGCCGGTCGAATTGTGCACCACCTCAAATGGAATCTACCTCACCGTAATAATGCGATCATCATCACCGGTTTTCAGGCAGAAGGTACATTGGGACGGCGGCTTGTTGATCAAGCAAAAATCGTTCATCTCTTTGGCAAGGAAATTTCTGTCAAAGCCTCTATCCATACCATTGGCGGTTTATCAGCCCATGCTGATCAGGCTGGACTCATACTTTGGTTAAAAGGATTTCGACAAGCTCCAACGCATGTTTATATTACTCATGGGGAGCCCTACGCCGCAGAACAACTGAAGGTAGCAATCCACTCACAACTGGGCTGGGAGCATATTCATCTGCCTCAGCTTCATAGCACCTACCCTCTCTAATCATGCCAAACCTAAATGCCTTTGCGCTGCGTGCCCGCTTGATTCGTAAGCCCCATGAACATAAAGGCGATATGGGGAAGGTATTACTTGTAGGCGGTGCGCCTGGGATGGCAGGTGCTATTTTTTTATCTGCGTATGGATCTCTGTATAGCGGTGCTGGGTGGACCATTATTGGGATCTTGGATTCGAAGTCAGCTCATGTGCAGGTTGATCAACCTGAGTTGATGGTTCAAGACATCAGTGAGGTGGTTAATGCCCGTAATTTCATTGAGCGCATGCAGTCGGATTCCCTTGCGATTGGTCCCGGCTTAGGTTTAAGTGATCAAGCGTTGCAATTTTTAGAGGCCAGTCTTGCGTTCCCTGGTCCACTAATCTTAGATGCGGATGCTTTAAATCTGATTGCTGAGCACCCACGGTTAGCACAATTATTGCGAGAACGTGAAGATCCATGCACAATCACGCCTCACCCCGGCGAGGCAGCTCGTCTTTTGGGCATGTCGGTGGATGAGATTCAGGCCAATCGATCAGGAGCTATTCAGAGCTTGATTGATCAATTGCAATGCTATGTGGTTCTCAAAGGCCACCACACATTAGTTGGTTCACCAGCTGATGTGATTTATACCTGCAATGCAGGGAATCCTGGGATGGCAACCGGTGGCATGGGGGACGTCCTAACGGGCCTCATCGCCTCACTTGCAGCCCAAGGAATTTGCCATCATCTCAATTTGTGGGAGGCAACTTGCCTTGCAGTTGAGCTTCATGCGCGTGCCGCTGATCAACTGGTTCAATCCGGAATTGGGCCTAATGGCATGACCGCACTTGAATTAGCCAAAGCGGTTCGCGAATTAATGAATCAGACTTAGATTGACCCCCATGGGCCCCAATGGGGTCCGGGTGGAGACTCTTGGTTCCATTTCACGGGATATTTGACCTTTCCAGGCCCAAGACGTGACCAGACAAATGCTGTGGCAGCCAGCGCTATGACACCCAATAAAACATGGGTCCAGATATCCATAAATCCTGCATGTGCATGAATCATGATCAAAGGATTAGCACCTGCAGGCGGATGAACAGTCTTGGTCAGCAACAATACTGCGATTGTGATTAGCACTGATAAGACCAGTACCCACGTTGCATCACCCAAAGTTTGGTAACAGATCACCCCAATCAAGGCAGATATAAGATGGCCACCAAATAATGCCCTGGGCTGCGTCGGCGGCAGTGTTGTTAGACCAAACAAAAATAGTGTTGAACCACCCAAGGAGGCAAGTAATAAGGTGGAATCTTGTGGACGGACCACATGAAGAGCCAAAAACAAGGCCACACTTGCGCCACTCAATACCCAGAGGATCCGCAAAATAGCTTGTTTCATGTAAGCAGTTTACGCCATTGTTCCTAGGGTCTTTATTCAGGTATATAGTGATACCTCACAAGGACCTATTTGCAAACCTTTTTTAATCACCTCTCAGTATCACTATTACGCTTTGTCCTAATTTTTCCATATACATGGATTATTCAACTGGGTCGTGGTTTAGGATGGGTCGTCGCGCACATACCAAGCGATCGTCAGCGGGTGGTCTTAATTAACTTACGTCTGTGTTTTCCACAACTATCGAATAAAGAAATTGAGGCTCTGGCTTTGCAGCACTGGCAGTTATTTGGGCGCAGTATTTTGGAACGCAGTCGCATCTGGCTGGGCACCCCTACCCAGATCAATGAAATGATTCAGATTGATTCTGAGATTGAATTGGGGGATAGAAAGCCCCGCATTTTGGTCAACCCCCATTTTGTTGGTATTGAAGGTGGCATTGCTTTGTGCGCCCTAGCCGAGAAAATGGATTGGCCACGCGGTGTCACCCTCTACCAAAAGATGAAAAATCCATATTTTGATCAAAAGATTATTGAGTGGCGTGGTCGCTTTGGCGGACGATCCATTCCAAGACAAGGTCATCTCATCGAAACGGTTCGAGAGATTAAAAATGGAAACTTTGTTTTTATCGCCCCTGATATTGATCTCGGCATCAAGGACTCCGTATTTGTACCCTTCTTTGGCGTTCAAACAAATACCATTACTGCGATTTCACGTTTAGCTAGGATAAGTGGCGCTGAAGTGTGCGTGATGCAGACCACACTTAAATCAGATCGCTCTGGTTACATTTGTCATATTGGTAAGGCGCTTGAGTCATTTCCAAGTGATGATGAGAACGCCGATACAGCACGCCTTAATCAATACTTTGAAGATGAGATCCGGCTGCGCCCAGCTGAATACTATTGGGTTCATAAACGCTTTAAGAATCGACCTGCTGGAGAAGCCAAGATTTATTAGTGTAAAAATAGCATCTTAAGGAGAAAAAGATGAGACAGTTTGTAAACGCTAATCAAATCAAGATCGCTTATCAAATCGACGGTCCGGAAAATGGTCCCCCCGTTTTTTTAAGTAATAGCCTGATGTCCAGTTTAGAAATGTGGGATCGAACCATGCCCGCATTGATTGATCGGTATCGTGTCATTCGCTACGACACACGTGGTCACGGTCAAAGCGAAGTAACGCCAGGCCCCTACAGCATTGCCCTTCTGGCAGAAGACTTAGTTGCCCTGATGAACGCTCTCGGAATCAAGAAGGCACACTTTGCTGGGCTGTCTATGGGTGGCATGATCTGCCAATACATTGGCGCCAATTATCCGGACAATGTTTTATCACTTAGTCTTTGCGATACCGCCAGTGAGATGCCACCTCGCAGTATGTGGGAGGAGCGTTTTGCGATCGCGAGATCTCAAGGCATCGCTGGTCTTGTTGATGGAACCATCAAACGGTGGTTCTTAAATGACTTTATTGAGCGCGAGCCAGATCAAATTGAACGAGTACGAAAGATGATATTAGCTACGCCTGTAGATGGCTATCTAGGCTGCGCTAGTGCAGTTCGGGATATGGCGCAATCAACGATGCTCTTAAAAATTAAGGCGCCAACTCTGATTTTGTTAGGCAGACAAGATCCAGCCTGTACATATGAGCAATCCACTGTCTTGCATCGGCTTATTCACCATTCTTCGCTAATCGCGATTGATCAAGCGGCTCACCTATCGAATATTGAGAAGTCTGCTGAGTTTAACCATGCGCTACGGGGATTTTTAGATTCTGTGGCATAGTAGATAAGCAGTCACAATAAAAAGGAGACATCATGAAAATTAGTATCAAAAAATATCTCATTGGCGCAACCACGCTTGCATTTGCTGGGGCATTTAGTCTGCCAATTCAAGCACAGAGTGCAGCGGCCAATTACCCTAATAAAACCGTCAAAATGGTCGTGCCCCTCACACCTGGCTCAGGTGCTGATATTGCTGGGCGCATTGTTGCCAAAAGCCTTGCAGAAACCTGGAAGCAACCTGTCATTATTGAAAACCGGCCTGGTGCTGGTGGCTTGCTAGGCACTGGCGTCGTGGTGAACTCTGAACCTGATGGTTATACCCTTTTAGTTCAATCCGCATCCTATGCCGCCAATCCTGCGATTTATAAAAAACTGCCTTATGACCTCAAGAGCCTCACCGATGTCAATATTTTAGGTAGCAGTCCATACGCTCTCGTTGTGTCAGCTGAGAGTCCTTATAAGACCCTTAAAGACTTGATTAACGCTGCCAAAGCAAAACCGGGTGATATTCCATTTGCAAGCGCTGGTGTCGGAAGCTCAACCCATTTGGCAGCCGAGTATTTCAATCAAACCGCTGGCATCAAGATGCTGCACGTCCCCTTTAAAGGATCTCCAGAAGCAATTCAAGAAACCATTGCTGGACGTACCGCCTACTACATGGCTCCCCTACAAACTGCCATCTCACAAATTCAGGGTGGTAAAGTCCGCGCATTGGGTGTAACGGGTGCAACCCGTGCCGAGGCAGCCCCCAATATTCCAACGATTGCTGAGCAAGGTTTTTCTGGCTTTGAGATTGGTTTATGGGTCGGCGTTTGGGCACCATCGGCAACACCCCAAGCGATTTTGCAAAAACTGAATACCGACATCAATCGGGCGCTGCAGGACCCTGAGGTGAAATCAGCCTACGCCAAAGCAGGCATCACCATCAAGCCCATGAATCTTGCTGAAACAGAAAAGTTTGTTCGTAGCGAAATCAGCAAGTACACCAAGATTGCTAAAGACGCTGGGATTGAACCACAATAACGCTCCCCTTTGCCAAGCACCAGACCAGGCCCTCAAAAAGCCTGGTCTCGTTCTTTGTGAGAACGCAACGGATTGCCATGCTCACATCTGCGGTCCTCAGTCCTTGTATCCCTACATACCAAATCGGATCTATACCCCGCCAGATGCCTTACTTTCACAATATCAGGCACTACTGGACAGCCTAGGCGCTCAACGATCAGTATTGGTCCAGCCCAGTATTTATGGAACGGATAATCGTGCATTGCTGGCAGCGATTAAAACTAATCCATTGCGCTTTCGAGGAGTCGCAGTGGTGAATTGGGATATTAGCGATACAGAATTAGAAGATCTGCATCGCGCTGGAATTCGTGGGTTACGCTGCAATATTGTCGATCTTGCCGAGGCTAAGGGCGTTTTACCAATCAAGCAATTAACTAAATTAGCGAACCAGATTGCATCATTTGGCTGGCATTTGGAGTTTCTCATGCATGTCAATGAGTTCCCAAATCTCTCGCAATTACTATCGAATTTCCCAGTCCCGATCGTGCTGGGTCATCTTGGGTATTTAAAAACAAATCTAGGTACCAAAGACCCTGGCTTTCAAAACCTCTTGTCGCTCATGCGCGAGGAGCGTGCCTGGGTAAAACTTACTGGCCCCTATCGAATCACAACTGAGGAAAGAATCCCCTACTCTGATACCAATCCATTTGCACATGCCTTGATTGCTGCGAATTCAAGGCAGGTGGTATGGGGCACGGACTGGCCCCATGTGATGGTCAAGGGAACGATGCCAAACGATGCAGATCTTTTAGATTTACTACAAGTGTGGATCCCCGATCCAGCAATTCAAAAGCAAGTTCTGAGCGAGAACCCGGAGCGTCTTTATCAGTTTTAACGACTGAGGGCTTTCTTACAAACCGCCGTTTTGCTGAGCCACCATCAAATACAACATGGGGATCGACAAAATGGTATTGATCCGCGAAGTGAGCATCGCGACGCGTGCAGACTTTGCTTTAGTCGCGGCATCTACTTCCACAATTCCGAGGGCGCGCTTCTGGTTGGGCCAAATCACGAACCAAACATTAAAGGCCATAATCAGAGCAATCCACATGCCCAGGCCAATTGCTAAGAAAGGCTGCTGAAGTGTGAAAGCTTGATGGGCATAGCCATTGAGTACAGCCAGAATAAATCCGGTTAATACCGTAGCCATCGCTGCATACCGAAACCATTTCAAGGCCATTGGTGCAATCACTTTCGCCACCGCAGGCTTTTGTTCATCCGGAATCTTTGGCATGGATGGAATCTGTACAAAGTTGAAATACCACAATAGACCCACCCACATCACCCCTGAAATCACATGCAGGAAGCGAAATACAAAAGTAATCCACGCTGAGCTCCCCACATTGGATCCCCCTAGGGTGATCACAATCAGGGTAAGCAGGATAAATCCGACCAGAACGGTCTTGCCTAAAGAGCTCAGAATGGATGTCATATGGATTTCTTACTGGATTTACGCTGCAAAGTTTTTGCTAACAAAATCCCAGTTCACGAGATTCCAGAAATTCTCGACATACTTAGGACGAGCATTACGAGTATCAATGTAATACGCGTGCTCCCATACGTCACAGGTCAACAGAGGCTTCGCATCGGTTGTTAATGGTGTCGCAGCATTGCTGGTCGATACTAAATCGAGGCTACCATCCGCTTTCTTGACTAACCAGGCCCAGCCCGATCCAAAAGTACCAACTGCGCATTTGGTGAACTCTTCTTTGAACTTATCAAATGAGCCCCACTTTGCATTGATCGCATCCGCCAAGGCACCGGTTGGGGCACCGCCGCCATTTGGCTTTAAACCAAACCAATAGAAGGTGTGATTCCATACTTGAGCGGCATTATTAAAGATACCGCCGGATGATTTCTTGACAATGTCTTCGAGACTCGAGTTCTCAAACTCGGTACCTTTGATGAGGTTATTGAGATTAGTCACATAAGTCTGATGATGCTTGCCATAGTGATACTCCAAGGTCTCCTTTGAAATATAAGGTGCAAGCGCATCAAGTGCATAAGGCAACTGGGGCAATGTATGTTCCATTTTTTTCCTTTTTTAGTAACAGAGCGAACACGTTGATAAAAACTCGGTGCTGTAACTATAGACCATTCTGGAATTTTTGTTTTTTCCATCCCGAAATGGGGTTTTCTTAATTAAAATAAGGTGTCAATGATTCTTTGCTAATAACGAACGAGCTTGTATGTCCGGTCAAACTCATATCAATCCGTCAACTCGGATTTACATCCAAGAGGTGGTTACTCGCGATGGCTTTCAGGCAGAGCCGCGTTTCATTCCCACAGAAGAGAAGATTCGCTTAATTAATCGCCTAAGTCGCGCTGGCTATGCCAAGATTGAGGTGACATCCTTTACAAGCCCCAAGGCTATTCCGATGCTGGCTGATGCGGAGGCCGTGATGCGTGGCATTGAGCGCGTCCCTGGGGTCGAATATACAGTCCTAATCCCAAATCTACGCGGTGCTGAGCGCGCTCTTGCAGTCGGTGTTGATGAATTTAATCTCGTGATGTCAGTTAGCGAGACCCACAATCAATCCAATCTGCGTATGTCTCGTGCTGATTCTGCCAAAGCTCTGAGTGAGGTAATTGCCTTGGCACATCAATCCAAGGTGGCCGTCAATATCTCGCTTTCAACTAGCTTTGGGTGTCCGATGAGCGGCATGACCCCCATCCATGAACTAATGCATTGGATTAATCATTTTGTTGATCAAGGGGTTCGCGGTATTAGCATTTGCGACACAACCGGTATGGCAAATCCTCGTCAGGTCACAGAAATTTGCGAGAAGGCTCAATCCAAATATCCCGATACGCAGTGGACCCTGCATTTTCATAATACGCGTGGCATGGGTTTAGCCAATGCCTTAGCTGCAGTTCAAGCAGGCATTGTGCGGTTTGATTCGTCTTTGGGCGGATTGGGTGGCTGCCCTTATGCTCCAGGAGCTACTGGGAATATTTGCACCGAGGAATTGGTTCATATGTTGGATCTAATGGGCTTTCATACCAACATGAACCTTGATTTATTACTCGAGTGCGCAGTAGATTTGCGTACCCTGGTCGATCGCCCCTTACCAAGTCAGGTTCTGCTGGCAGGCAAAGTAGATCGCCTGTATGACAAGATCTGTCAGAGTTAGATACTTCTCTCTTCTTTACTTCTTCGCTGCAGCTTTCACCTTTGCGAGATACTCAGCAACACGGTGTTTAATATCCGGCACTGATCCTGATTGGACTAAATCATATAAATCAACCGCACGGGTATCGCGTTTGCAGGCATGCAGTGCGATCGCACGAGCATCGGGTGGGATCTCCAAAATATGCTCCAAAACTTGTGCTTCATACGCATGCCAATCAGTCGCCTCTAAGACTGCAGTGAGGATCCCAAAATCTTTAGCTTGATGCGCATCAATGCGACGTGGATTTCCAATGAGCTGCTGCGCGCGATCAGAGCCCACACACTCGGCTAATCGCCGCGATCCCAAGATCAAACCAAAACGGGCACCAGGAAACATCATGCGCATATCCTCCGAACCCGCCCGGTGACGACATGCCAAGAGCAAATCAGCCCCCGCTCCAATCGTTTGTCCATGGGCCAATGCCATCGTGTCATAAGGTGCATGCGCAATCGCTTGGAGCATTTGCTCAATACGCACAAAATGCAACAGTAGATCGCCAGGGCTCGCATCATCAAAGTTTGAGAAATCAAAGCCGGCACAGAAACCCTGGCCCTCACCTCGCAGTATCAGTAAGCGAGTGCCATCGGTCTCCGCCTCCTTGACGACAGCGAGCAACTCACAAGCCATCTCATAGCTAATCGCATTGCGCTTCTCTGGACGATTAAGAGTGACTCGCTTGATGTGACCCGAATGCTCTATCCGTATGGTGTTCATAGTTACTCCACGATCTCAGAATTATGCTCACCCAAGCGCGGCGGTCTGCGCTCGATGGGAGCTGTTGCGCCATTGAATTTAATTGGATTAATCACCGTTTTTGTTGCTTGACCATTGGCCATCACCATGGGCTGCACCCAACCCATCGCAAGGGTTTGTGGATCATTTAAAACAGCGGAATATTGATTGATTGGACAGCACGGTACACCTGCTTGACTAAATTGCGCAATCCAATTGGCGGCTGTATCTTGTTTTAAGATTGCCTCAATCAATTCTTTTAAAGCGATTTGATTTTTTGCCCGCAGTGCCGTACTAGTAAAGCGTTCGTCTTGCAAAAGCTCTGGGCTCTTCAAGATCTGACAAACGGTTTCCCAAAGGGCCTGTGTGCCGGCTGCCATGACTAAATAGTCGTCTTTGGCCTTAAATGCTTGATAAGGGGCATTGCGAGGATGAGCTGAACCTAATTTAACTGGATCTTTGCCAACTCCAAAGTACTCCGAGGTTTGCAAGGCAGCAATTGCTAACGAGGTACCCATCATTGGCACATCAATATGAACACCCTTACCCGTTTGCGCCACAGCTCGTAATTGCGCACAAATACTCATTGCGCCATACAAACCAGCTGTGAAATCCGCGACTGGCACGCCGCATTTGACAGGGGCTCCATCGGGTTCTCCAGTCACACTCATGATGCCGCTCATCGCCTGAATCGTGACATCAAAGCCACCTTCGTTAGCGCGTGGTCCCGTTTGACCATAGGCCGAGATCGAGCAGTAAATCAGTTTTGGATTAATAGTTAGGGCTGAGTCAAAATCCAGGCCAAGGCGTTTCATCACACCAGGGCGATTGTTCTCGATCAGAACATCCGTATTCGCAATTAAAGCCTTGGCTTTTTGTTTATCATCCGGATTTTTTAAATCCAAGGTAATTGATCGCTTATTGCGATTTAAAGAGGCGAAGTTCTCACTCAAGCGATCATTCTCAGGACCGGTGTGGGGAGGCCAGGCACGCAGTGTATCCCCGGCACCTGGGTTCTCTAGCTTGATGACATCGGCTCCGAGATCGGCGAGCAGCAAAGCGCAAAATGGTCCTGCGGCGACATTGCAAATCTCAAGAACACGAATTCCGGCAAGTGGTTTTAAGGCAGAAAGATCAGCGGTGTTCATAGGCACTCTTGTGAATGGAATACCTTATTCTAACGATCTCATTAGTAGTAGCTCAGTGGCTGTGTTTTGCCCTTAAAGATACGGTAGGAGAACAAGGTGTAGGCCAGAATCGTTGGTAATACCACAATCGCGCCCCAGAAGATGACCCACAGCGATTGAGTCGATGCGGCTGCTTGCCACACCGTCATACGATCGACAACCAAATAAGGAAACAAACTATAGGCAATTCCAAAAAACGATAGCCAAAAAATTGCAACCGTTGCTGTGAATGGCAACCATTCCCGCTGGCTGGGATTCGCTTTGAGCTGGTGCAGCGCTCGATCCGTGATTAAAAATAAGAGTGCAGTTGCGATCGGAATAGGTGCCAAGTAAATAATATTCGGATAGCTAAACCAACGACTCATGATTTCTGGGCTGAAATACGGTGTTGCTGCCGAGATCAAGGCAATGCCCAATCCAGTTAGCCACAAACTTGTCCGCGCCCATGAAATCGCTCGCAACTGCAATGCTCCCTCCGTTTTCATGATGAGCCAGGTTGAACCCAGCAAGGCATACCCTGCTGGCAAACAAATTCCGACAAGTGCAGCAAAAATCCAGCCTAATAAGCCAGACTCGTAGCCAATGATGTGGCGTCCAATCATTACACCTTGCGCTACAGCAGTTACTAAGCTACCAAAATAGAATAAGAAGTTCCAGAGCGGCTTTTGCGCTAAGTTCACCTTAGCCCGAAAATCAAATGACACCCCACGCAGAATCAACCCAGCCAACATAATCGCCACTGGCAAATAGAGTTCGGTCAGAACAATACCGTGTGCGAATGGAAAAGCAACCAGCAAAATACCGACTCCAAGTACCAACCAGGTCTCATTGGCATCCCAAAAAGGTCCGATCGAGGAAATCATCACATCTTTGTCGGCATCTCCAGCACGATTGAGCAAAATACCAACTCCCAAATCGTAGCCATCCAATACCACATACGACAACATCGCAAAGCCCATCGCCCCCAAGAAAAACAAGGGGAGCCAGACGGAAGCTTGGGACCAATCTGCTGGAATCATCTACGTTTGCAAAGAGGTAGATGAAGACTGAATTACAACTGGTACCGCATCCGCACTCTTTTTGTCTGCCTGTCGTGCCATATAGAAAATCGCCCAGATATAGGCAATGATCAAAGTAAGGTAGAGAAACAAATACATCATCAAACTGCTAAATACCATGCCACCCGGCAATTTTGTGGCAGCCTCTGCGGTTGTCAGAACGCCATGCACCAAATAAGGCTGACGTCCAATTTCAGTGACATACCAACCAGCAACCACTGCTACCCATCCTGAAAAGGTCATCCAGACAAAAGCACGGGCCAACCAATTGGGTAGATCCTGTCCTTTACGCATCCGCCACCACCCATACCAAGATAAAGCCAACATCAACATTCCAATTCCAACCATGATGCGAAAGGCAAAGAAGACTGGTTTGACTGGTGGGGTCTTATCAAAATCTTTTAAGCCCTTGACCTCACCGTTCCAGTCATGGGTGAGATAGAGTGAAGCCAATTTCGGGATCGAAATCTCGAACTTATTAGATTGGGTTTTTTCATCGGGGATGGCAAACAAAACAGCCGGAACCCCATTACCAGTATCCCAAATTCCTTCCATCGCTGCTAATTTGGCTGGTTGGTATTTGAGGGTATTGAGACCATGCATATCCCCTAAGAAAATCTGAATGGGGGTCACAATCGCGGCCGCTACGATGCCAAACTTGAGAATGGCTTTATTTGCTTGAGTACGACTACCCTGTAAATAGCGATAGGCTGATAAACCTGCTAACAGGAAGAACACCGTTAGGAATGAAGCAGTCATCATGTGTGCAAAGCGGTATGGCATGGATGGGTTGAAGACGATTTCCATCCAACTCACCGCATGGGCCTGGCCGTTGATCATCTCAAAGCCTTGGGGAGTTTGCATCCAGGAATTGAGAACAATGATCCAAAATGCCGACAAAGTGGTTCCAAAAGCTACTAAGAACGTTGCTAGGGTGTGCACCCGCTGTGAAACGCGCTTTGCACCAAATAACATGATGCCCAGAAACGTCGCCTCAAGAAAGAAGGCGGTCAGTACTTCATAAGCAAGTAGAGGTCCAGCAATATTGCCGACGGTCTCCATATAGCCTGGCCAATTAGTACCAAACTGAAAACTCATCGTGATACCGCTTACAACCCCCAAAGCGAAGGTCAAAGCAAATACTTTGACCCAAAATTGATACGCCTCTTGCCAATAGACTTCACCAGTGCGATTGAACTTGATCTTGAAATAAAACAGGACCCAGCCTAAGGCAATCGTGATGGTGGGAAATAGGATATGAAAGGTAATGTTGGCGGCAAACTGGATCCGGCTCAACAGGATGGGGTCAAACATAAATTTCCCCTAGGGTGTAATGAATGGAATACTGATATTTTAGGGGTCTTTGCCAATCGCTGCTTGCTGGGGAAATCCCCAAAGTATTCATATAATGGATCTATGACAAATCCTGCTGTGACCGATCCAATTGCCCCATTACGGCACTTTGTGACTCAAATGACCCAACTGGTCGGCGAGAGCCAAGTCGAGGATATTGTTCGACCCAAAGCTAAAGCGCTATTACAAGAGTTAATTAAGACGGATTCTTGGTTACCGGATTTTTGCGCAGTTCCCCACCCTCAGTATTACCAGCAATACTTATTACACGCCGACCCACTGGAGCGATTCTCGGTCGTCAGTTTTGTTTGGGGACCAGGCCAAGCCACTCCAATTCATGATCACATGGTCTGGGGTCTAATTGGCATGCTGCGGGGCTCTGAAAAAGGTCAACGCTACGCCCGCAATGCGGCTGGTCAATTAGAGGCTGTCGGTCATGAAGAAACCTTATTGCCTGGTGATGTGGATGAGGTCAGCCCGAGCATTGGGGATATTCATATTGTGAAGAATGCCTTTGACGACAAACCCTCGATCAGTATCCATGTTTATGGGGGCAATATCGGTGCTGTGAAGCGCCATGTCTACGACCCACAAACAGGTTTTGTCAAAAACTTTGTTTCGGGTTACTCCTCATCGCAGATCCCCAATCTTTGGGATCGCTCTACTCAAGTTCGTTCCGAACTCAATTAATGTAATTTAACGTGGGGTTCGGTACGGCGCGTTATCATGCGCGCCAAGGTATCAAGGCTTACTTTGGCCCAGCCATGCAATGCCAGCTCATGCATTTTGTACAAAGACAAATACATTAGCTTGGCAAAGACGCCTTCGATCATGAGGTTGCCACCAATCAGGCCGCCCATCATATTACCAACGGTGCTGTACTTCCCTAAAGATACCAAGGAACCAAAATCACGGTAGCGGTATGGTTTCAGGGGTTTGTTCTCAAGACGCAATTGGATTTGCTTAAACAAATGAGAGGCTTGTTGATGGGCCGCTTGGGCTCGCGGCGGTACAAAGCCGCCCTGCCCCTCGTTTGCTTCTGGCCAAGGGCAGGCCGCGCAGTCGCCCATGGCAAAGATGTCAGGATCACGCGTCGTTTGTAAGGTCGGCAGCACCACCAGCTGATTAATTCGATTCGTCTCCAAGCCCCCGATGTCTTTGAGAAAATCAGGCGCCTTGACTCCGGCTGCCCACACAATCAATTCAGCGGGCAGACTCGTGTTGTCACTAAATTGAACTTCTTTTGGAAATACCCGCGCCACTTTCTTGTTCGTAATAACCTCAACACCCATCTTTTGCAATAAGGCTTCAGTCGCGTTTGAGAGTCGCGCCGGCAAGGCTGGCAAGATTCGGGGGGCTGCCTCGATCACGCTTACCTTTAAGTCCTTATTAGGGTCTACTCGATCAAGACCGTACGAAACAACTTCGCGCGTGGTGCGATGCAGTTCGGCAGCAAGCTCAACACCAGTTGCCCCTGCGCCAATAATGGCTACGTGCAATTGATCGGGCGAAAGTGGATTACTTTGTGCCTGAGCTCGAATAATCGCATTGAGCATTTGATGATGAAAGTTTTTGGCATCGTCTTGAGACTCTAAACGTAAGGCGTATTCCTCAACGCCGGGAGTCGCAAAGTCATTGCTGAGGCTTCCAATACTCATGACGAGAACGTCATAAGGAATAGAGCGTTGTGGGGTAATTTCGGTACCCAGGTGATCCTTATATGGCGCAACAATCACCTCTTTGCGCTCGCGATCCAAACCGATCATCTCACCAATGCGATAGGTAAAGTGATGCCAGTGGGCTTGCGCAATGTAATCAACTTCATGGTCGCCCAAATCCATACTGCCAGCGGCAATCTCATGGAGTTTTGGTTTCCAAATATGGGTGCGATTTTTATCAATCAAGGTAATAGAGTAACGACCGGGCTTTCCTTTGCGAGGACCAAATCGATCGCCTAGACGGGTTGCTAGCTCCAACCCTCCTGCCCCACCACCTACGATGACAATTCGTTGCATGACGAAGTTCTTCTTATTTTGATTGGAGTGATTAATTATTGCGCCGTCCAGCCGCCGTCCATATTCCAGGCAACACCACGGACTTCAGATGCATCCGGTCCACACAGAAATACGGCTAATGCAGCGAGTTGCTCTGGTTTCACAAATTCACCCGAAGGCTGCTTCTCGGAGACTAATGTTAATTTAGCTGCATCATTCGAAATATTCTCACGCTGGGCGCGTGCATCCACTTGCTTTTGAACAAGGGGGGTTAACACCCAACCTGGGCAAATGGCATTGCAAGTAATTCCGGTACGGGCAGTCTCAAGCGCAACCACCTTAGTTAAGCCTACGATGCCATGCTTTGCCGCTACGTATGCTGCTTTTTGAATAGAAGCCACAAGACCATGAACGGAGGCAATATTAATAATGCGGCCCCAATTACGTTCTTTCATTCCTGGTAGTGCTAAACGCGTTGCATGAAATGCCGAACTTAAGTTGATCGCAATCACCGCGTCCCAGCGCTCTGCTGGAAAATCTTCCACACTGGCGACATGCTGAATCCCCGCATTATTAATGAGCACATCAATTGCACTAAAGCGTTTTTCGGTAGCAGCAATCATTTGTGCAATCTCATCGGGCTTACTCATGTCGGCGCCGTGATAATCCACTTCCACTCCGTAGGCCTTGACCTCGGCAATTGCCGCATCCTTATCACCAAAGCCATTCATCATCACATTGGCGCCTTGGGCGGCCATGGCCTTAGCCATCGCCAGTCCAATACCACTCGTTGAGCCCGTCACTAAGGCGGTTTTACCCTTTAGAAGCATTCCAAAAAACCCTCGTTTGAACCAATAAGACAACTATCTTCTCATAGACCTATGAGTCGGCCTAATTCTTGCCAAAAGGACTTGGGTATCGAGGTTAGCAGCCATGTGAGAGTGATGTACCGCAGTAGCTTACCAACCGCCATGTAAATCATGCACGGTAACCATTGCAGACGCAACCAACCTGCTACCAAACATAAAGGGTCACCAATGATTGGTAACCACGAGAGTAACAACATTGGTGGCCCTCGTTTTTCTAGCCAGGCTTGGGCGCGTGAATGGGTCTCTCCTCGCAATGACTCATAGGTATTTCGCGCGAGTAATCCCAGCCACCAATTAATCATGCCGCCCAGGGTATTGCCCAGGGTTGCCACACCAATTGCCAACCAATAATCCTCAGGATTTAAGCTGACGTATGCAAACAAAACGGGTTCGGAGCCCATTGGAATAAGAGTGGCGGATACCGCCGCCACAATAAATACCGCCGGCAGACCCACGGTGGGCATACCAAACCAATCCATCATGGAATGAATGAGGGCTTCCATTAATGCAGAACGCCGGCGTCTTTCAAAGTCTGAATCTGTTCAACAGTAAATCCGTGCTTCATGAGAACCGATTCAGTATGTTCGCCAAGTGTCGGTGCGCGATGTCGAATTTGCCCAGGATTTTGGGAGAGCTTCGGAATGATGCCTGGCATCTCTACTTTTAAACCGTCTGCACTCTCAATGGTTTCAATCACACCGCGCGCACGGTAGTGCGGATCCTCCGCAATATCTTTCGCGCTATAGATACGTCCAGCAGGAACAGCAATACCCTGTAGAGCAGCCAGAATCTCTTCAAGGGTTCGTTGGCTCGTCCATTGCCCAATTGCTTCATCAATGGCGTCAGCACGTTTAGCCCGCCCATCGTTACGCGCCAATTCAGGATCGTTGCCTAAATCGTTACGACCGATCAGATCCATCAATCGCTTAAATAATGAATCTCCATTGGCGGCAATTAATACGTATTGGCCATCAATACAAGGATAGGCATTTGATGGGGCAATGCCTGGTAATGCCCCTCCTGCTGGTTGACGAATTGCACCAAAGACATGGTATTCCGGTAAAAGGCTCTCGGTCAGATTAAACACTGCTTCGTAAAGCGCCACATCAATCATCTGCCCTTGACCACCTCGAGCATCACGTTCATAGAGTGCAAGCAAAACACCCAAGGCGCCATGTAAGCCAGCAATCGTGTCACCGAGTGATAAGCCCGCGCGCGCAGGCACCTGCCCGGGATGTCCAGTTAAATATCGTAATCCAGCCGTTGCTTCCGCAATAGCGGCAAAGCCAGGCTCATCGCGACGCGGTCCATCTTGTCCGTAGCCAGAAACACGCAACATTATCAAGCTCGGATTAAGCGCATGCAATGCATCCCAACCCATGCCCCATTTCTCCATCGTGCCGGGCCGAAAGTTTTCAATCAGAACATCCGCCTCTTGGGCTAAACGTCGCACGATATCCTGACCCTCGGGTTGGCGCAAGTCAATGCAAATCGATTGCTTATTACGAGACTGCGCTTGCCACCAGACCGAGGTTCCCTCATGCAGCATACGCCATTTGCGCAATGGATCGCCATCCCCGGGCGACTCGACTTTAATAATCTCCGCCCCGAAGTCCGCCAAGGTCTTCGCTGCGAAGGGGCCCGCAATTAATTGGCCAAGCTCTAGGACACGAATACCGGAGAGGATTTGTTGCATGGCAATTAGCCCCATCAATCAAGAAAGTATCTAGATTAAACTACAAGATTCCGAATCTTGAGTTGGAGAGTCACAATGAAACAATGGTTGGTTGGTCTTACGCTACTTAGTTTTTTTCACAGCTCGTTTGCTTGTACTGCGGTCAATATTCAGGCCAAAGATGGCACGGTCATTGCTGGTCGCACCATGGAGTGGGCCTTTGATATGAAATGGACCATCAACAGCCTCCCACAAGGAACTAAATTTCGTACCACGGCTCCCGATAATCTCAAGTTACCTCCAATCCAGTTCATTACCAAATACGCTGTTCTCGGAATCTCCCCTGGAATCTTGCCGGGCGCACCTGCTCTGCTTGAGGGTCAAAATAGTGCCGGCTTAGGGATGAGTGGCAACTTCCTTCCTGGCTTTACTGAATATCAAACCGTTACCCCCAAAGATTTGGACTATGTCTCGATTCTGGATTTTGGAACGCTTGCCTTGGGAATGTTTGCCAATGTCGCCGAATTACGCAAAGAGATTCCACGCTTCAAAGTTTGGTATGACTCAAGCCTTCCCTCAGGCCCAACACCCCCCTGGTTACATTTTGTGTTCACTGATCGCACAGGTGCCAGCATCGTAATCGAGTTCGTTAAAGGTCAAATGCGTATCCACGAAAATGTCGCAAACGTATTAACGAACTCCCCAACCTACGATTGGCACATTACCAATGCTCGAAATTACATTAACCTAACCAATTTTGCTCGCAGCGCGGTTACGGTGAATGGCCAAAATGTTACAGAGCTTGGTCAAGGTGGTGGGCTGATGGGCTTGCCTGCGGATTACACCCCGCCCTCACGATTTATTCGGGCTGCGTACTTACGCCAACTTGCTGCACCACCAAACAACCGCGCTGAGAGCGTGCAACTCACTGGTCATATTTTGAATAATGTTGATATTCCAATTGGTGTAGCCGCATCCAAAGATGGTGAGAAAGTTGTCTCGGATTACACCCAGTGGGTCAACATCAAAGATCTCAATAACCAACAATGGCATATCTCGAATTATGCCAACCGCACCAGTTATGTCACCTTAGATCTCAAAAAGATTTTTGAGAGTAATAAATCTGGTGCTTGGCCAGTAGATCAGCTCCCTTATCAAACCATCGACATCACTAATAAACTACTGAATTAATCATGGCATTAAGTATTCCAAAACCAGACCAATATCAGGAAATGCGCGAAGCGCTTCGCGATCTTTGCTCGCGCTATGACTCTGCCTATTGGCAAAAAATTGATCACGAGCGCGGCTATCCTGAAGCATTTGTAAAAGCAATGACCGATGCGGGTTGGTTGGCAGCTTTAATTCCTGAGGAATATGGTGGCTCTGGGCTGGGTCTTGCTGAAGCCTCCGTCATCATGGAAGAAATCAATCTCTCTGGAGGCAATGCTGGCTCTTGCCATGGTCAGATGTACAACATGGGCACCTTGCTACGTCACGGCTCAGAGCAACAGAAGCAACAATATTTGCCGAAGATTGCCTCGGGTGAATGGCGACTGCAAAGTATGGCAGTGACTGAGCCCACTACTGGAACCGATACGACTAAGCTAAAGACTACTGCAACCAAGAAAGGGGATCGCTACATCATCAATGGTCAGAAAGTTTGGATCTCGCGCATTCAGCATTCGGATTTAATGATCTTGTTAGCGCGTACCACTCCCCTCTCGGAGGTCAAGAAAAAGTCGGAAGGTATGTCCATCTTCATCGTCAATCTCCATGAGGCAATCGGTAAAGGAATGGAAGTGCGTCCCATCGCCAACATGGTCAATCACGAAACCAATGAGGTCTTCTTTGATCAGTTAGAGATTCCAGCCGAGAACTTGATCGGCACCGAAGGTCAGGGCTTCAAATATATTTTGGACGGCTTAAATGCTGAGCGCACACTCATTGCTGCAGAGTGCATTGGTGATGCCTATTGGTTTATCGATCGCGCACGCCGCTACGCTACTGAGCGTGTGGTCTTTGATCGCCCCATTGGCATGAACCAAGGTATTCAGTTTCCGATTGCCGATAGTTATATTGAGACCGAGGCAGCAAACTTGATGCGCTTTAAGGCCTGCGAGCTATTTGATCGACAAGAGCCCTGTGGGGCTGAGTCGAATATGGCGAAGTATTTAGCAGCCAAGGCATCCTGGGAAGCCGCCAATGTTTGCTTACAAACACATGGGGGCTTTGGCTTTGCTTGTGAATACGATGTCGAGCGTAAGTTTAGAGAAACCCGACTCTATCAAGTTGCTCCGATTTCGACCAATCTCATCTATTCGTATGTGGCCGAGCATTTGCTTGGCTTACCACGCTCATTCTAGTGATGCGGCCCTTAGACGGTATTACTGTCGTTGCACTCGAGCATGTCATCGCGGCGCCTTTTGCTACTCGTCAGCTAGCGGATCTTGGTGCCCGCGTCATCAAGATTGAACGGCCTGGCGCCGGTGACTTTGCTCGCAACTACGATCAACGCGCCAAAGGGATGTCCTCGCATTTCACCTGGGTGAATCGCTCCAAAGAAAGTTTGACTCTCGATCTCAAACACGAGCCTGCGCTTACTATCCTGCGTCAATTACTAGAGACTGCCGATGTGTTTGTCCAAAACCTTGCGCCGGGCGCAGCAGCCCGGATGGGCCTTACTGCCCAAGCATTACAAGCAAGCAATCCCAAATTAATTTATTGCAATCTCTCTGGCTATGGTGAGAATGGGCCGTATCGGGATAAAAAAGCGTATGACCTACTGATTCAGAGTGAAGCGGGACTCTTATCCATCACTGGAACACCTGAGACCCCTAGCAAGGTTGGTATTTCCATTGCAGATATTGCAGCAGGTATGTATACCTATACCAATATCTTGGCAGCGCTTCTCCAGCGACAAAAGACGGGCAAAGGGTCAGTGATCGATATTTCCATGCTAGAAGCGCTTGGAGAGTGGATGGGCTACCCGATGTATTACAGTATGGATGGCGCCTCTCCGCCACCGCGCACCGGTGCTTCGCATGCCACTATCTTTCCCTACGGTCCTTATTTAGCCGGCGATGGCAAAACGATTATGTTGGGCCTTCAGAATGAGCGCGAGTGGGCTTTGTTTTGCGAGAAAGTACTCTTGCAGCCTGAGCTTGCGACCGATCCCCGCTTTGATAAAAACTTCAAGCGCAATGAAAACCGTGTGGAACTCAATGCCATTATCTTGAAGATCTTCTCTGCAATGACGAGCGAACAGGTTTTAGCCAAACTCGAGGAGGCTCAGATTGCCAATGCCTCCCTAAATGATATGCATCAGTTTTGGAATCACCCACAATTGCGTGCGCGCGGACGTTGGCATTCGGTGGAATCTCCCAATGGCTCAATCCCCGCCCTATTACCTCCAGGCATCAATACTGCCTATGAGTATCGGATGGACAAAATACCGGGGATCGGTGAACACACTGAGGCAATCCTAAAAGAACTCGGGCATTCTGCAGAATCGATCCAGCAGCTAAAACAAGCCGGAGCGATTTAAAGCAAGGGCGATGCTAGGTGCGCTGTGTTCTCCAACAGTCTTCGCCACCGTGGGCGGCGTTCCCACCCAATTCGATTAATGATCTGTGAGCGTTTAAGATAACTGGTAGTTAGCTGTTTAAGTTGAGTGCAGAAGGTTTGGTCGTACACAATGAGGCTGATTTCGAAATTAAGACGTAAGCTGCGCTGATCGAAGTTGACCGATCCAAAAATAGCAATCCGCTCATCAATTAAAAGGCTCTTCGTGTGTAATAAGCCTCCTTTAAACTCAGCGATCTCAACACCCGCACCTAGTAGAGTACTGTAAAAACTCCGACTGCTCCAAGCAACCAAAGTTGAATCATTCAGGCGCGGTACGATTAGCTTCACCCTCACTCCACGGTGAGAGGCTGCCATTAACGCCTGGACCAGACCCTCATCCGGAACAAAGTACGGGGTGGTAATCACGAGCTCCTGGCGCGCATCGAGTACCGCAGAGAGCAAGACCTGATAAAGAATATCGTCTCGATAAACTGGTCCAGACGAGAACTCCTGAGCTAAAGCGTTACCAGCCGGCTTTTTATTGAGACCATCGCGATCACTAAAGTGCATTACCCGTGGGTTATCAACACTCCAATCGTATGAAAAGGTAAGTTCAAACTGGGACACCACGGGTCCCTGAATACGAACCATGGCATCGACCCACTCCCCCACTCCAGAGTCCTGTTTAAAGGTTCGGGGATCAACCAAGTTCATACTTCCAGTCCATGCTGTCTCACCATCAATGATGAATATCTTGCGGTGTAAACGCAGATCGGCGCGCCGGAACTGAAAACGGCCAAACTGAATTGGTAGAGCTTCGGTCACCTCAATCTTGGCATTTGCAAAGCGCTTTGGCCAAGCAGATTTAAACCAGCTAGAACTTCCCAAAGAATCAAGCAAAACACGGCACTTCACTCCGCGCTTGGAAGCTGTAATCAGGGCCTCGCCCACTCGGTCAGCATCACCACCCAGCGACCAAATATAAAACTCCATATGAATGGATTTTTGGGCACGATTGATCTCATCAATGAAGTGCTGCAGGATCTCCAGCGAGTTGGTAAACAGTTCGATCTGGTTACCAGCGGCCACTGGTGTACCGTTCTTGGCCTGCGCAAGTAGGCTAATCGCATGCGCATCCTGATGCAAAAGGGCGCGGTCGGGCTCATGCAACTGACGCATTGCCTTACTAATTTTGACGTACTCCTTTTCCATGCGAATGATCTTGCTTGTCAGCGTTCGGCCAACGGGTCGCTCACCAATGGTCAAATAAAGAATCAGGCCAATAATTGGGAAGGAAACGATAATCAATAGCCACGAGACTGCTACCCCCACTGGGCGTCGAACCCAGATGATCCGCAGGAAAAATAAGATCGCAATCACGACATGCAGGATCACAAACCACGGGACGTGATAGCCAAAAATGGTGCCGGTGAACAGGTGCATCATATTAGTGACCTAACTCTGCATATACAGCTAAATGATCTGATAATTTTGACCATTCGGTTAATACCTGCGCCTTCTGAATCTTTAAGCCACGCACATAAATACGATCCATCGCTAACATCGGCTTCGCACTTGGGAAGGTTTTAGCCGGGGCACCATACAAACTCTCAAACGCATCCACAAAGCCAGCCTCACCCATCGGCTCACTCGCAGAATTACGCCAATCATTAAAGTCACCCGCAATAATACTGGGCTCATGCTTTGATAGAGTCTCAATGTGCTGCAAGATGGTATCGACTTGGCGCTCACGTCCGCGTTGCAATAAGGCCAGGTGTACACAAAAGCAATGGATGGGCGGGCCCTCTGCTAATTGAATAATAGAGTGCAAGAGACCGCGACGCTCAAACCGATAGGCTGAAATATCGTAGTTATCTCCTTTATGCAATGGAAATTTGGAAAGAATGGCATTGCCGTGATGACCATGTCGATACTCGGCATTTTTGCCGTAATGCCAATCTGCATAAAATCCATCAGCCAGAAAATGGGTGATTTCTTGCTTCGGCCAGGTGGATAAACGTTTCTGTCGACGGATGTTCTCTTGTTGTAGCTCTTGAATGAAGATTAAATCGGGATGTTGAGATCTCAAACGCTGACGTAAACGATAGACGGTCGAATCAATTTTGAGGGGTGACATCCCTTTATGCATATTAATCGTGACCACCCGCAAACCTGAGGCGGGCTGGATTGCACTAGGATGAATGTTGCTGGCGTCGAATGCGCGCATGATAAATTTCAGTTTGAACGAGCTCTTCGCATTGCATGCACTTATTACAAATTGATGCCTCTTGGCGCAACTCCTCGATGGAGTTAATTTCATGGGTTGCCAAGTACTCTCGTAAATCCTCGTCCCAAATTTGATTACATAAACAAATGACATCCGCCATGACATTCATGATACTGAATTACCGCGCCTTCAATTGAAGAAATGCAATTGCCTCAGGAATTGTCTTCACTACCGTGATATAGCTGAAATGACGCTCGATTAAAAAGCCATCATCGAACTGTTGTTGAGTAAATTGAAGCAGCAAGTCATAAAAACCATTTAGGTTCACAATCAGGATTGGCTTGCTATACGCCTTGACATGATTACCAGTCCACACCTCAAACAATTCTTCGATCGTACCAATACCGCCTGGTAGAACCACAAAAACATCGGAGAGCTCAATCATCATCTCTTTGCGGGCAACCATACTTTCTACGACGTAAAGCTCCGCCAAATTTTCAATCACAGCCTCTGCCTCAGTCAAAAAACTGGGGATAATGCCAATTACATTGCCATGGGATGCCAGAGCACCTCGGGCCAGATCACCCATTAGACCTCCCCCGCCACCCCCAAAGACGAGTCGCCAGCCATGCTTAGCAATTTCAGAGCCCAATTGGCTACTGGCAGTCGACCAGCTCGGATTAGAACCGGGTCGAGATCCACAAAAGACACAAACAGTAATTGACATCACACCATTGTGCCACCGAGACTTAGGGAGCATTGATTGTTAGAATCCAATGATCCTTTTAATGATTCTCGCTCATGAGCTCCACCTTTCTTGATGCCGTTGCACTGCTAGCCCATCTCGATGCGGCAATTGTGCGCATTGTCATCACCTCTTTGCAGGTGAGTATCACGGCCCTGATATTGGGGACCTTGGTGGGCTTACCGCTTGGGGCTTGGCTAGCCACCGAAGAGTTTGCGGGTAAGCGCGTTGCAATCGTGATCCTGAATAGCATGATGGGGATACCGACAGTGATTGTGGGCGTTTTGGTGTACTTGATTCTGTCAAGAAGCGGTCCTTTTGGCGAGTGGGGCTGGTTATTTACGGTCAAGGGAATGATCGTGGCTCAGTTTTTTATCACCACCCCTTTAATTGCAGCACTTAGCCGCCAATTACTAGAGGATTCTTGGAAAATCCATCGCGACACCTTCATGGCTCTGCGTCTACCCTACTTTGCTCGTCTTAAGTGGCTCATTTGGGATTGTCGTTTCTCACTCACGATCGCCATTCTGGCTGGTTTTGCCCGGGCGATCTCAGAAGTCGGGGCGGTAATGATTGTGGGCGGCAATATTGATCGGGTAACGCGTACCATGACCACCGCGATTGCACTAGAAACCAGCAAAGGCGATCTTGCGTTTGCCTTGTCTTTGGGAATTGTCCTTCTTGGTATTGTGATATTGGCAAATATATTCATATTTGTCGTTCGACAAGTTGCGGAGCGACGTTATGGATAAATTGCTTAGCCTACATCATGTTGAGGTCATCCGTGATGGGCGCATTATTTTGCAATCTGGCGATCTTCAAGTTCCCCTAGCGGGTATTACTGCCCTGATTGGTCCCAATGGCGCTGGGAAAACAACCTTATTACGCTTAATCCATGGCCTAATTGAGCCATCGCAGGGTCAATGCCAACGTCCCTTCACGTCCGATGAGAGTGCACTGGTGTTTCATTACACCCCCATGCTCAAAGCCACGGTTAGAGAGCACCTTAGCTTATTAAGGGATACCCATCGAACCATTAGCGATCAAGCAATTGATGAGGCCTTGCAATCTGTTGGAATTGCGCATTTAGCTAATAATCCCGCTCAACGCCTTTCTGCTGGGGAACGCCAAAAGCTTTGCTTTGCCCAAGCTCGCTTACAAAACCCCAAATTAGTCCTTCTCGATGAGCCCACCGCTAATCTAGATCCCAATGCCAGTGATGATGTAGAGCAGATGATTACTGAGCTTGCCAGAGATGGGAAGGTGGTTTTATTTGCCTCTCACAATATGGCCCAGGTGAAGCGCCTAGCGTCCAATCTCATCTTCATGCAAGACGGCAAAATCCTAGAAATTACCCACCCCGATGCCTTCTTTAAAAACCCTCAGACCAAAGAGGGTTCCCAGTTTCTTGCTCGCGAATTTATTGCACAATAAGTCAATTATTCAATATTAGGAGACCCTATGCGACTCACCAGTTCAAGCTTTCAAGATGGTGCAGTGATTCCAGGACAGTATGCGTTTTGCATTCCTAATGATCGTGGACATGTATGTCTTGGGTCAAATCACAATCCCCATTTGCGGTGGGAGGATATTCCCGCTGGCACACAATCATTTGCTTTGATTTGCCATGATCCAGATGTACCCTCCAAACCGGATGACGTCAATCAAGAAGGTAAAACGGTGAGCGCATCCCTACCCCGCATTGATTTCTTTCACTGGGTCATGGTCGATATTCCCAAGACGATCACTGAGATCCCAGCAGGTCACTACTCAACCGAAGTGGTGCCCCGAGGTAAACCCGGCCCTGGAACACACCACGGCGCCTTACACGGGATCAATGATTACACCGCTTGGTTCTCAGGTGACGCTGAAATGAAGGGCAATTATTTTGGTTACGATGGCCCTTGCCCGCCATGGAATGACAGCATTTGGCATCACTATATTTTTACGGTCTATGCCCTCGATACGCCATCGCTTGGTTTGGGTTCCACCTTTGATGGCAAAACTGCATTAGCAGCCTTACAGCGTCATATTTTGGCTAGCGCACAGATCACTGGACGATATACCCTCAATCCCGCTGTCAAATAAAAAATCCCCAAGGGTCGCCTTGGGGATTCCTATTAAGAAATATTGAGTTATTTTTTAGCAGGTGCAGGCGCTGGTGCGACTGAGGCTGTTGCAGGAGGTACAAATGGGGGTGGCGCAACACAAGGGGCAGGATTGGGCGTACCTGCTGTTTTATATTTCATCGCAATGGCATTTATGGATTGGCAAAGCTGATAGCTGGCAACGGTTCCTGCATAAGCAGTTTTTGCTTTAGCAAGAGCTGCTGCCTCGGCTTGCTGTGGGGTTGGGGGTGGTAATGCAGCTAGGGCGACGGTTGATCCAATTAAACAGACAGAACCAACAAGCAAACGTTTCATGTGAATTACCCCTTTCCTAATTTTTTATACCAAAGCTCATGGTGCTCTTTAGCCCAAGTCTCATCGCAATACCCTGTTTTCATGGCATCGATTGAGCCTTGCATACCAATCGTACCGATGTAGATATGCCCGAGCGCAAGGGCAGTCATCAAAATCGCTCCCACACCATGGATGATGTTGGCAATCTGCATGGTGCCACGCCAGTATTCAATCTGAATAAATGGGACGATCATATCGAGCACCCATCCAGATGCGGATACTGCGGAGCCTAAAATCACCATTCCAACCCAAAACCAGAACTTCTCACCGAAGTTAAAAAATCCAGCAGGGATATGTTTGCCTGAGATCAAACCACCAAATCCAAGCGCCCAGGCCATATCGCCCTTCTCAGGAAGGTTTCTGCGGACAAAGAGAATAAAGAACACTACGATACTGACAGTGAATGCGGGGCCCACAAAGTTATGCACATTTTTGCAAACCAATAAGAAGGTTCCGAAGAATGCTGGCCCTGTTAATGGTAATAAGAAATATTTACCCCATAAGATCATGATGCCGGTAAAGGCAAGTGCCACAAAGGTAAACGCCATGGTCCAATGAGTAATGCGCTCTAGCAAAGTGAAGCGCTGAATTTTGCGTCCAGACATCGGCTCATGCAATTTAATCGTGCCCTTAAAGACGTACATGGCAACAATTCCGCAAAAAGCGATTGTCAGCAACCAAGCCCCGTAAACAGTAATCACTCCATTACGAATTAAGCGCCACTCTTGCCCGGTCTTTTGGATTAATACACCATTTTCAGCCCCTGGTAGGGAGGTGTAATGCACCTCGTCGCTATTCACCATTCTCCAGATTGGCGCATTGTTTCCTGGTTGATTTTTACCCGCCTCAATGGCAGCTTGAGTAGTTGCATTCGATGACCGTCCAACATCCAGAATATTGACTGACTCAACCTTCTGAGGAGTCGGCGACTGGGCGGTTCCTTGTTGAGCAATACTTAGAGAGCTGATAGCAAGACCTGCTGCCAACAGGATGGATCGTATTACAGAGCCAAAGGATGCATTCATCGGATCATCTCCAAATTATTCTAATTTTTATTTGATTCTGCTGTACTCAGACTGAAACTGATTCCGCTTCGTAATCTCAGCATTCCAGCTCGCCTGATCACCTGGTTTCCAACCTTTCGCCATAAACCCATTATCAGCACCCATGTAAGGAGCCATATCGGGTCGCTTAGACGCTGAGGTACCCACATTCGCCTCGTTACAGCCAGCCAATAAAGCGGTTACAACTAAGGCGCTCGTTATAGCGAGTTTCATGATTTACCTCCAGCGGCTGGTTTAGCAGCGGGTGCGGGAGCATTGGGTTTGCCGTAAGCAGTTGCCCAACCAAATACATCGGCTCCAGCATTCTTACCAGCAGCCATCCGCTTGACCACACGGGTTCGGAACACATCGGCAATTACATCGCCATCGCCACCGATGAGCGCTTTAGTAGAGCATAGCTCAGCACAGAGTGGCAACTTACCCTCGGCTAGACGATTACGGCCATACTTCTCGAACTCAGCGACGCTGCCGTTCTTCTCGGGACCACCGCTGCAGAAGGTGCACTTATCCATCTTGCCACGTAAACCAAACACGCCAGAGCTTGGGAACTGAGGTGCGCCAAATGGACAGGCATATGAACAATAGCCGCATCCAATGCAGGTGTCCTTGTTATGAAGTACCACGCCCTCATCGGTACGATAGAAGCAATCGACTGGGCAAACAGCCATACATGGTGCGTCTGCACAATGCATACATGCTACTGAGATGGATTTTTCAGCACCAACGACACCATCATTAATGGTAACTACCCTTCGGCGATTAACACCCCAAGGTACCTCATTCTCGTTCTTACATGCTGTAACGCAACCGTTGCATTCAATACACCGTTCTGCGTCGCAGATAAATTTCATTCTTGCCATAGTTAATCTCCTGACTTTGCGGTGTTAGTTAAGCAGCCTTTTCGATCTGACAGATCGTGGTCTTGGTCTCTTGCATCATGGTTACGCGGTCATATCCATAAGTGGTGCCGGTATTAACGGCCTCACCACGAACAATCGGATAGGCTCCTTTTGGATAAAAATCGAGCAGATCTTTTCCTTCCCACCATCCCGAGAAATGGAAAGGCACAAAGGCAGTATCTGGGGCTACGCGTTCGGTTACTAATGCGCGCACCTTGATCTTGGCACCCGTTGGTGATTTCACCCAAACAAAGTCCCAATTTTTGATACCTCGCCGGGCTGCTGCACTCGGATTAATCTCCACAAAGTTCTCTTGCTGTAACTCTGCAAGCCATGGGTTCGATCGAGTCTCTTCACCACCACCCTCGTATTCCACTAAGCGACCCGAGGTCAAAATGATGGGGAACTTTTCATAAAGCTTATCTTCAATTGCTTTGTTCTGAACTGTCTTAAACAAGGTCGGCAAGCGCCAGAAGGTCTTCACGTCATCGTGGGTTGGGTACTTCGCGACCATGTCTGGACGAGTGCTATAGAGCGCTTCGCGGTGAATTGGAATTGGATCAGGAAAGTTCCAAACCACGGCACGTGCTTTAGCATTTCCAAATGGATGGCAGCCATGGTTTTTCATGGTGACACGGATGATTCCACCAGAAAGGTCGGTCTTCCAGTTCTTTCCTTCGGCAGCTTTTTTCTCATCCTCAGTGAGCTCATTCCACCAACCTAACTTCTTCAAGAAAACATGGTCTACCTCTGGGTATCCAGTTTTGATGTCAGCACCCTTCGAGAACGAACCATCAGCAGCCAAGAGTGACTTACCATCCTTCTCAACACCAAAGTTGGCTCGGAAATTACCACCACCGTCCATCACGTGCTTACTTGTGTCATAAAGGTTAGGTGAACCAGGGTGTTTGAGCGCGGCATTACCAAAGCATGGCCATGGCAATCCAAAATAATCACCGGCTGTGTCATAACCAGTAACTGGATCTTTGCCACCACGTGAGCGCAGTGTTTTCGGGTCAAACACGCTCATCATGCGCATATGTGCCTTCAAACGCTCTGGTGTCTGGCCGGTATAACCAATCGTCCAAACGGCCTGATTAATTTCGCGCAAGATCGACTCAACTTCGGGCTCTTTCCAGTTCTTACCAGCAAACTTAGAATCTAACATCTTGAAGTTCTTCGAGAGCTCTTTTCCAAAGCCCAAGCGGTCAGCAAAAGCTTGCATCAGAACATGATCAGGAACAGACTCGAAGAGCGGATCGATCACCTTCTCGCGCCACTGCACTGAACGATTCGATGCGGTTGCGGAACCTGCGCACTCAAACTGAGTTGTAGTTGGTAGCAAATACACCGCGCGGTTTTTATTAACCGTCCCACCAGGAGCAGGTGGCATCGCTGCCATTGCAGCCGTTGCGCTTGGATAGGGATCGACCACTACCAGAAGGTCTAATTTATCCATGGCGCGCTTCATATCCAAGCCACGGGTTTGGGAGTTTGGTGCATGGCCCCAGAAGAACACGCCTTTCACTGCGGTGGCTTGATCAACCATGTCATCTTTTTCAAGGACGGCATCAACCCAACGAGAAACGGTAGTGCCCGACTTCTCCATCATGTCAGGGGCATAGCGACCCTTAATCCACTCATAGTCAACACCCCATACAGCAGCGTAGTGTTTCCACGAACCAGCGGCAAGGCCATAGTAGCCTGGTAAAGAATCTGGGTTTGGACCAACATCGGTTGCGCCCTGAACATTATCGTGGCCACGGAAGATGTTGGCGCCACCACCGGACACGCCAATATTACCGAGCGCTAATTGCAAGATGCAAGAAGCGCGAACCATGGCATTACCAACGGTGTGCTGCGTTTGCCCCATACACCAAACAATCGTTCCAGGACGATTCTTAGCCATAGTTTCTGCAACTCGCTTGACTTGCGCCTCTGGAACTCCGCAAGCCTCTTCGACATTAGCTGGGGTCCACTTTTCCATGACCTCTTTGCGAATGTCGTCCATACCAAAGACACGGTCGTTGATGTACTTCTTGTCCTCCCAACCATTTTGGAAGATGTGATACAGCACACCAAAGAGGAATGGGATGTCTGTACCAGAACGAATCCGCACATATTGATCCGATTTTGCGGCGGTTCGGGTATAGCGCGGATCGACCACGATGACTTTGCAACCATTCTCTTTTGCATGCAACATATGCAACATGGAAACAGGGTGCGCCTCAGCAGCATTCGAGCCGATATATAACGCCGCCTTCGAGTTCATCATGTCGTTGTAGCTATTAGTCATTGCACCATAACCCCAGGTATTTGCTACACCTGCAACAGTGGTCGAGTGACAAATACGCGCCTGGTGGTCGGTATTATTGGTACCGTAGAACGACACAAACTTACGAAGCAAATAGGCTTGCTCGTTGTTGTACTTTGATGAGCCAATAAAGAAGATGGAGTCTGGCGTGTACTTTGAACGCAGATCTTTCATCTTGGCGGTAATCTCATCAAGCGCCTGATCCCAAGAAATTTTCTGGTATTTGCCATCCACTAACTTCATGGGGGTGCGCAAACGATAGTCGCCATGCCCATGCTCACGTAATGCAGCGCCCTTTGCACATGCGCCACCCATATTGATAGGCGATTCAAACACGGGATCTTGACGAACCCAAACCCCATTTTCAACGGTTGCATCAAACGAGCACCCCACTGAGCAATGGGTACAAACTGTGCGCTTCACTTCAATCTTGCCTTTGCCATCAAGCATCGCTTTGGTCTCAGCCGCATTCGCTTTTTGGAGCATATTTAATTGAGTAGCGGCAATACCAGCACCAACACCAATACCGGAACGTTTTAAGAACGTACGGCGGTCCATAGTTGGAACTGCTGAACGCAATCCGCGGGATAGGCTACCAATCAGTTGCGATGGAACCCGGCTAGAGGTTGAGGTTGATTTGCGAGTTAGGCTCATGGTGAGACTCCTGCGATAAGCGATAAATAAGTTCGTTCAATAAAAAACGCTCGATTAAACGAGCGTTGTTTGGTAATACTTCTTAATGTGAGCGGTCAGATGATAGCCATCAGGCTTACTGGTAATTGCCTCAGCAACATCCTGAACAATCGCCTGACCAAGCGGTGTTTGAGAAGCAACAGCAGCCGCACCAACAGTGACTCCCGCGCCAATGAAAAATTTACGACGCGATGGTTTGGATTTTTCTTGAGCGTCTACAACTTTTTTGCTGTCCATAAATATTCCTTTACACGAATATAGTTGATGCATATCAACACTTTGAGTTTAGAAGAATTGAAATATTTATGTAAGTTTTTGCATGTTTTAGACGCTAGGATTTACCCTTAAATGCAAAAACGATGGTGTCAATTGAATTTGACTAAACCATATCAAAACTTTGACCCTCAATCGCCAAAAACTCTCGGGTCAGCGCCGAGACGGCTTTGTACAAATGGGTTTCCGGATCAGCGTCGATTGCATCGCACAATTCGTCATACCAAGGGCGAATATGATCGTTGAAAAATATTCGCTGATTAGTCAAATTCGCTATCTCCACATCCTCCCCTGCGATGAGGTAACGCATGACCTCAAATAAGGCTGCAATATGATCCTCGGTTTCGGCAACTGAATCAGAGGCCTCCAGTCCAAATTGCAAAAGTGAGCGCCTAATGTCTAGGAGCGGCTTTTCATGCAAATGCCCAGCGAGATAGTAGGAGCCATATAAAAACACATTGGGTTTGCCGACTCCCAAAAAACTACTGTCGTATTCGGCCTTCCAATCCGATGCCTTACTATGCTTGGCCGCCTCAACCAAGTCGGTCCAAACACTTGCCAATGGTGCCTGATTATCTGGGTTATCTGCATTTCCAGATGCGCTAATTTGATCGAGCAATACTTGATCTGGTGGCTGAAAAAATAAGTTTGAGAGCAGGCCATACAAATCGGCACGTGCCAAGTCTTCAGCTAAGCCCTCTTGGCTAAGTTCTGGTGTCTGGGGAATATTTGCTTCGCTCATGAATGTTGTTCACAGTTCTTTTTTCATCATATCCACGACACGGCAATCGCTACACATTTTCAGGCGATTCAAAGCCTCACCTGAGAAAGCGTGATGGGTACCAATTCGACCAAGCATCAACTCGACCATCTTCAGGGTTCCAAATGCCTTGCCACAGCTGATGCAATGGAATGGCTCGGTTTTATTGAGTAAAACCTTTTGCTTGCGCTGCTCAATCGAACTCAAGCGAGGGCTTAAAGTGATTGCGTTTTCAGGGCAGGTTTGCTCACATAGTCCGCACTGCACACACTGTTTTTCGATAAATGAGAGCTGTGGCTCATCGGGGTTATCCAATAAAGCGCCCTCAGGGCATGCTCCCACACAGGACATGCAAAGCGTGCACGCCTCTTTATTGACCGCAATTGCCCCTAAGGGTGAGTGGGCTGGCAGTGGAACACCCTCGGCGGGGAGTGCCTGTGGAGCAAATTCCAATAAATGCTCCAAACTCATTTCAAGGGTCTCGCGCTTTTGCATCGCCAAAGCAAAGCTTGCCGGAGGTGCCATTAATTTTTGGGCTTTACGATTAAGTAACTCAGCCATGACCTGATTAACTGCATTGATATCCGAACTTGAGGAAGCCATGATGCAGCGTACACGTTGGCCATAGCCTAATGCTTGTGAAATCGAATTGGCCAAGTCAGCCTGCTCGGTAAGCGCACTTCGGTATCCAGGGTCTTCGTCACCACTCAGTAGCAAAACAACCTCACCGAAACCATACGACATTGCACCAAACCACAAATCAATTCCGGTTGAAGCAATATGTTCAACAGCAAATGGAATCACAAATGCAGGCAGCCCAACAATTTCTTTTGGTTTTGTGCGGGCAGCTCGCCCAAGATTCTCCAAAAGAGTAGTGCCAGCCTGTTGGCTATGTATCAATAAGCTTGGCGCATTATGCCCAGGCTTCGAACTACCAATACCGTTTAAATAGGTTTGTGCCAGTGTTTTGATCTGCCGTCCCTGATACGCGACGCTTGGAAAGTTATAACGCATCGCGCCTGATGGACAAACCGTCGCGCAAGCGCCGCATCCCATACAGAGGTTTGGATTGACTTCTACCTTACCCTGTCCATCCTTAAATACTGACTGAATTGCTTTTGTTGAACACACATCAATACATGCGGAGCAACCGAGCTTGCCATTACGTCCATGGGCACAAATTTTTTCGGTATAGACAAAATATTTTGGCTTCTCAAACTCACCAACCATTCCAAGCAATTGACTGGCTGCCAAGGATTGCTCGAATTGATCTACGCCAGGCGCAAAATATCCCTGAGGTTTTTGACTAATTTGAATACTAGGATTCGTTTGCAGATCAAGAATCAGATCAAACTCGCCCTCACGAGAACGTTCTGCTCGCTCAAAATTAATTGCGCCGATGCCAGCACACGCAGTGACGCAGGCACGGTGGGATTTGCATTTATCCAAATCAATTTGAAACGACAAATCGATCGCATTTTCAGGGCATACGGCAACACATGCCCCGCATCGCGTACACATCTCTGGATCAATGGGATTAGTAAGCTCCCATTTGGCGATAAAGCGCCCTAGATAACCTTCGAGACTTGTAATCTTTCCAGTAAATACTGGGTAGCTTCGCCCAGTGGGCAACGGGCTGGGCTCCGTTAACAAGACACTCACTTCCAATGACTGACCAAGGCGCTGTGCCCAATAGATGGCTTGATCTCCAGGTCCGATGATCAGTACGCGTCCATCGCTGTGATAGTCAACAATCGGAACCGCATCGGGCTCAGGCAAATCGGTTACTGAAAGTAAAGCCTTGATCTTTGGGTGTGATTCCTTCGCATCCTTAGACCATCCAGCCATCTCACGAATGTTGACAAATTGAAGGGGTGCAATCAGAGGTTTTTCTGCCTGACTCGCAAGTTCAGTAAACAAAGCACGCTCTTGCGTACAAGCGACCACAATCGGCTCAGACTCATTTAGAGCATTTAGAAACTGTCCCACCTCTTGGCGGCATAAGGATGTATTAATGGGCATGCCCATTTCTTTTGGGTCAAGAGGCATACTGCGATTGCAATCGCAGACTAATTTTTTACTCATTTTGTTTTAAAGCTTCGCGCTAAGACCCTGAAGTATCGGAATCGCGTTTTGCCTGTCTCTCTCCACTAGGTTTCTCATCAACTACTTTTGGGTTTAATGAATCTGATTCTATATCGATTGGCTGAGCAGCGTCCTGGTTGAGCATGGGAGCCGGTTGTGATGATTGCTCAATTTGCGTATGTTCCTTGGCCGATGTTTGAATTGCATCCGCTTGATCCAAGGCGTCTTGCTTACTATCGGGATAGAGCTCCTCGGTCGATTTGAAGATACCCAAGAGCTCAGATTGCTGCATGCGTTTGAGCATATCCAGTGGAATTGGATCGGGTTTTGAGTAATCATCAATATAAATATCCAAACCATCCATCACATTAAAGTGCGGATCGCTGAACATTTTCTTAAGAGCGGCCTGCTGTACGACAGGATCGACATCGGGACGCATAAAGGCCGAGAAATCAGGTGATTTCACATCGATTTTTTCAACATCCTCAATGGTTGGAGCTGGGGGCTGCTGCTCATGGTCTGGGGCAAAAATTTCTTTTTTTTCTTCATTACTTACTTCATCATTTACTTCTTTTAATAGTGCATCGGGTGCTTTAGTAATGGGAGCAGTCGGTGGTACTGGAACGGACTCTTCCGCAAGCCCAGCTTTTTTTCGAGACCAGCGAGATAAAAAATTGTCTTCGGCCATTAAGGCTCCGCTGGGCGGTTGGCGCCTTTAAAGGAGGCTGGCTTCGCACGTTTTTTGGGCTCCGGTTTGTAATTCTCTGCAACGTATTGGGCTAAGAATACTTTCATCTCGTCTTGCAGTGGGCTTGTATCGACCTGCTCCCCGCCATCAATCAATCGGGCTGCCTCGTTGTAGCTCAACATTAATCGATGAGGTATTGCAAGCCCCGCCCCATCATCATTACTTACCATCGGAATTGAATTTGGCTCTAAATAAGACTCGAAATCAGTCTCAAGACGCCACATCACAAACCAACATGGATCGGGTGAGGTGGAATTTAAATAGTAGCCTTCAGCCTCATCCCGAAAGAACTGGAAGTCAAATCCTGCGAATACCCAAGACTCACCATCATCATCCCGCTCTAGAAGTCGTCCAACCACCTTAGGGTTAATGGGTGTACCCGCCTGTTCTAAAGAATTACCAAACTGCCCAATATCAGGAACAACCTGAAGTAAACACCAACGATAGTTTTGCCATGGATTATCAATCTTTTGCTTTCGAATGACGATGGCAAAACGCATAGCATTGATCCGTTAGGTCTTTTGCACCACAATGCTGGGGAACTTACTGGTCATGTCTTTGCTAAGGTTGGCAATGCGAATGGCGACTTGACGCGCAATCCCTTTATAGATCGAGCTAATTGCGCCATCAGGATCTGCCACAACGGTTGGTCTTCCAGAGTCTGCCTGTTCACGAATCGAGAGATTAAGTGGGAGGGCCCCAAGAAAGTCAACGCCATAGTCCTGGCACATTTTCTTGCCGCCACCCTCACCAAATATATGTTCCTCATGATTGCACTTGGGACACACATACGTGCTCATGTTCTCAATAATGCCGATGATAGGAATTCCCACTTTCTCAAACATTTTGAGACCTTTGCGCGCATCAAGTAATGCGATATCTTGAGGTGTAGTGACAATCACGGATCCAGTGACCGGAACCTTTTGTGAGAGTGTTAACTGAATGTCACCAGTTCCTGGTGGCATATCCACAATCAGATAGTCAAGATCACGCCAACGTGTTTGGCGTAATAGCTGCTCTAAGGCCGAGGTCACCATGGGGCCTCGCCACACCATCGGGTTATCAGGCTCAATCAAAAATCCAATTGAACTGGCTTGCAAGCCATGTCCCTCCATTGGCTCAATCGTATTCTCGGCTAGCGACTCGGGGCGCCCAGTGATGCCCAGCATCATGGGCTGACTGGGGCCATAGATATCCGCATCCAAGATTCCGACTTGAGCGCCCTCAGCGGCTAATGCCAAGGCTAGATTCACTGCGGTGGTTGATTTTCCAACACCGCCCTTACCGCTGGCGACTGCAATAATATTTTTTACACCAGGGAGTAACTTGACTCCACGTTGCACAGCATGCGCGACAATATCGGTGGTAATCGCCACGCTGACATTTTTTACCCCAGGAAGTTCTCGAATGGCACTGACCACTAATTGACGAATCAGATCAATTTGGCTTTTAGCTGGATAACCCAAAACAATATCGAGAGAAACATCTCCATCATTGACTTTGAGATTACGAACTGATTTTGAGCTCACAAAATCAATTTGTGTATTTGGATCCTTTACCCCTTTGAGGGCTTGTTGAACCTGTTCCGTACTAACCGACAATTTTGTCTCCTTAAAGCGTTTCTAATGCAAGAAATATATCTTTTAAAGTGATCATAACGGGAACTAAAGGAAATTTCCCAAGCCAGTGATTAATTGGGCTTGTAGTTCTTATATTTCAGCTCAATATCCCCATAATAGGCTTTGGTTTCAGAGTTGGTATTGTCTGTATCCGTCAAGAGTGCAATTCCAATCAAATTCCCTGGTGCGTAACCATAAGCCGCTTCATAGTCAGCGGTTAGGTCTCTGCTGTGCTTACGCCATTGTCCGAGGTTTTCTTTACCGGCATCGACTGCAATCATCTTGATCCGATTCGTATGTGAATTTGGCTTGATTTGATTGAGCTGACCATTAGGTGACCAGATATACATTAATGTGGCGTACGGCATTTCTTGTCCACTCATGATCTGCGCAAGCTCACCGACCATTTTGTCTTTCAAAGTTAACTTTGATCGATCGCCATCAAACGCAACTAGGATTCGCAATGGCGCATCATCCGCATATCGATCTAAATTATTTGCTTTATCCAAAGCACCGGTGGCTTTCCATTCCCACTCTAGCCAAAGATGTTGCGATGGCCGAGGTTTGAGTTTTACCGCCAACCCTGAGGCTGATTTTTTTGCATTCGCACTGAGCACTGTTCGACCCTGGTAGTTCTCAAGGCGATAAGCAGTATTTTTCTTATAGGGTGCCAAGCGATAAAAGCTCCATCCTCTAAGGGGTTCATTCGCAGGTTGTGCTGAAAACTTCTTGATATCTTCACGAGCCACCAAGGGGTCGAGCTTATCTGCACTGGACTGACTAGAGTCAGTACCAAACCCGGCGCAACCTTGAAGCAGATAGCCAAGAAGAAGATACAAAGGGATTAGAGCAGTATGCCTACGCATCATGCAATGCATTATCGTAGAGCTTTTATGACCGTGCAGAATGAATAAAAATCTCTGGTTTCTGACCCTGGCACAAGGGCTTTATCTCACCAATAACGTTACCTTTATTGCCATTAATGGCTTAGTGGGTTTCGCGCTGGCACCCGAGCCTTGGTTAGCAACTCTGCCGGTGATGGCGTATGTGGTGGGCAGCGCCATGGCAACTACCCTCGTGGCTAGAGTTCAACAGCGCTTAGGTCGCAAGCGCTCCTTTCAGATTGCCTTGCTCGTAGCCCTGTTCTCATCGCTCTTGTGTGCCTTTGCGACCTTAGAGAAACAATTTTGGCTTTTAAACCTTGGAACAATCATTGCGGGGTTTTATAACGCCAATGCTCAACTCTATCGGTTTGCAGCTGCTGAACTTGCCGACAAAACCGCTAAAGAGAAAGCGATCTCTTGGGTACTAGCTGGGGGTATCTTGGGCGCTGTTTTAGGACCGAATATGGCAAGCTGGACGCGTGATTGGTTTATGCAACCCTTTGCGGGTGCCTATATCACCTTAGCTGGTGTTGCGGTGATCGCATTCGCAGTGATTAGTCAGATTCGCTTTCCTGAAAAACGCGGGGATCCCAACCAAGAGCCCGGTCGCCCTCTCTCCGAAATCATGCGCCAGCCCTTATTTATTGTTTGCACTCTTACTGCCGCACTCGCCTACGGTGTAATGAACCTACTCATGGCGGCAACACCCTTAGCGATGGAAGCCTGTCAATTTAGTTTTGATAAAACCGCATGGGTTCTTGAGTGGCATGTGATTGGCATGTTTGCTCCTGGATTTTTTACTGGCGCCCTCATTAAGCGTATCGGCGTGATGTGGGTCTTGCGAATGGGAGTGGTACTCAACATCGCCTGCGTCATGATTGCGCTATCAGGCATTACTTTTTTCCATTTTTTGACTGCACTATTTTTACTGGGGGTGGGTTGGAACTTTCTATTTACGAGTAGTACCACCCTAGCCTTAGAGGCTTATCGCCCATCGGAGCGTGATAAGGCTCAAGGTGCCATTAATTTCTTTGTGTTTCTAGCCACCGCTTTGTCTGCATTGAGCTCCGGCGTTCTAATCACGACGCAAGGCTGGACCCTCCTTAATTTAGGATCAATTGTTCCGCTCACAATCATTGCCCTTGCCCTGATCTGGCTTGGGGTTCAGCGCAAACCTGTGCGAGCCCAGCCCCTTTAAAATAGGCCCATGAACTCTAGAACAACATCCTTGCCAGCTATTGGTTTTATTGGCACTGGCATCATGGGCAAGAGCATGGCTTCGCACCTATTAAAGGCGGGCTATCCATTGCATCTTTTTAACCGCTCTCCCGAGAAGGCAGCGGCATTACTTGAGCAAGGAGCGATTTGGCATTCTTCTCCAAAAGAATTGGCTGCTCAGTGCGATGTGGTGATCACCATCATTGGCTATCCCAAAGACGTTGAAGAGGTTTATTTAGGAACGAATGGTATTTTGGCTGGCGCAAAGCCAAACTGCATTGCCATTGATATGACCACCTCTAGTCCAGCATTGGCTGTGCGAATTGCAAAACTCGCTAGTGAACGACAAGTCTTTGTTCTAGATGCACCGGTATCCGGTGGTGATATTGGCGCACGCGATGCGCGTCTTTCCATCATGGTTGGTGGTGATCCAAGTGCTTATGAATGTGCTTTACCAATCTTGCAATGCATGGGCAATAACATTGCGCTACTAGGTCCTGCTGGATCCGGTCAGCATGCCAAACTCTGCAATCAAATTGTGATTGCATCGACCATCATGGGAGTTTGCGAGGGTATTCGCTATGCCCAAGCGGCGGGGCTTGATGCCTCGGCGGTCCTCAAAGTGATTGGTAGTGGCGCAGCAGGCGGCACCCAGCTCAATGCGCAAGGGCCGCGCATGATTAAAGGCGACTTTGCCCCAGGATTTATGGCCGAGCACTTTATGAAAGACATTGGTCTTGCAGTTGAATCTGCAGAGCAGATGGGGCTTCATTTACCTGGCTTGGAGCAAGCAAAGCGTCTCTACCAACTAATGCTCGATGACGGGATGGCACGCGATGGCTATCACGCTCTTTACCAACTTTACATAGCTAACAAAGTCTGACGTTCCATGTCGACGCTAATTACCAAGCAAACACCCTATGCTTGGGCATTTATTCTGATTGCGCTCGGCACAATTATTCATTTGGCATTGGGCTTTACGACTGAGCTATCGGTTGATGAGGCGCATTATGCCCTCTATGCAGATCGTCTTGCATGGAGTTATTTTGATCACCCGCCGCTAGTGGGCTGGATACAGTGGCCGCTAGTCGCAATTGATGCGCCCGATGGCATTTTGCGACTCATTCCGATTGTGCTGTGGATTATCTCCTGCGCGCTGGTCTATCAGATTGCCGAGCAACTCTGGAATCTTTATCACCCACAATCAGAGACGCAATCGTTCTCACGTGCGGGATTATTTGCCGTTGCAGTGATTGTTTTTGCCCCCCTACCGCATGTATTAGCTGTTGGGCTGGTACCTGACTCCCTATTAACGCCTCTTGCCCTCGGTATTTTGTGGATGGCCCTGCGGTGGATTGTGCAAGATGGGCAATATCGTTTTAGCCAATGGATTCTATTGGGGGTGTTGTTTGGATTGGCTGGATTGAGTAAATACACAGCTGTTTTATATGCACTGGCATTTAGCGTTGCTTGCTTGACCGTCCCACGGTGGAGCGTCTTGCGGGAGCCAGGGTTTTACATTGCCATCCTGATTGCACTGCTTCTCATTAGTCCTGTTCTTCTGTGGAATGCCGCCCATGACTGGATCTCATTTCGATATCAAATTGATCATGGCGCCGGTGGTGAATGGAAATGGCGCCGAGTGGCCGCTTTTATTGGAATCCAAATCGGCGTGTTTGGATTTCTGCCCTTACTGGGCTCGTGGAGTATGCTGCGCTCGTCATTAGCCCAGCCTTCCAAGAAGCTGGTGGTGTTATTTATTTTCTTTGCACTCCCCTTTGCAGTATTTGCTATCTTGTCCGGAGGCGGCGGCTTGCCGCACTGGACCACACCTGCTTGGTTTTGCTTAGCCCCTTTAGCGGGCGTTGGGCTTGCACTTTGGTGGGAGCAAGGCAAGCGTTGGTTGATTAGTTTGTTTTTGGCAATCCAAGGGACGCTGGTTGTCGTCGGACTAACACTCGTAATGACTGCTGGCTATCCAGTTGCTAATCAGATGAAATCGAATCCGCTAGCTGATTTATATGGTTGGCGTTCCGCATCCACACTTGCTAATCTTTTGGTGAAAGAGCTCAAGGCAAGTGGTATTGCAGTCCAGAACTGGACCTTGGCAAGCCGAGTCGCTTGGTATGCCAGACCAACCTCTGTTTTTGTATTGGATGATCGATTTGATCAATTTGATCTATGGTTTGGGTCACTGCCCGAGGGATCGAATGTTATTTTGCTCAATTGGTCGCAAATGTCCTTTAAGCCTCCGGTGGGGGAAGGTCAATTTCGGACCTGTCGCCCCTTGGATCGACTGAGCATCGGCCATATGGGTGAAGCACTTAGCCAATTTGAGCTCAGTTACTGCCAGGGTTGGGGCGGAAAGGCAAACCCGCAGCGAGAGGCATTATCCTTACGCCCATGAGCGCCTCATGGAAAACCGTACTAAAGAAGAGTTGGCCCACGATTCGGATTGTTCTATCGATTGCATTGCTGTGGAAAGCGACGAGCGGTATTGATTGGAAAACCCTTTTTGAATCCGAGTTGCAACTAGAGGCCCAATGGCTAGTTGCTGGTGCGCTGTGCATTACTGCCGCCTTTGTATGCGGTGGCCTACGTTGGGGATTGTTCATGCGACGCGCAGGATTTCAGGGGAGCCTAATAGGATACATTGGACTGTATTTCTCGGGGGGATTAATTAATCAGGGCTTACCGAGCACTTTAGGTGGTGATAGTTACCGAGCCATTGCCGGTACGCACTTAACTCCTAGCGGCCAGCTCAGTCAACAACAAGAGCTTACAAAAGAGCTTTCTCATGCTGAAGACCTTGCTAAGCAGAACCCAAAATTACGGCTAGGCTTTGCAATGACCCTTTTGGATCGCGTGGTCGGTCTCATGGGAAATAACATCTTGGGTGGGATTGGTTTGGTATTGGGTGGGGCTACCCTGGCCTCCTGGGGAACCGAGTTGGGGTATTGGGTCTTAGCACTGATGCTGGGTGGCGGTGTTGCATTAGCCTTTGCGCTGACCTATCAACCATTAATGACCATGATTCGTTCGCTTCTAACACGCTTTTCTTTGGATCATGCCTTACCTGGAATTCGGTTTGCCTTTGCTTGGCCAACCAATATTGGGCAAGCTATTTTTGCGGTAGGCATTCATTGTTTTAATATTCTGGCGCTTGGCTTTTGTTTAAAAGCCTATGGAGCGGATGTTCCCACCGAGGCTCTTATGATCGGTTTACCAGCCTTGAGTTTGCTATTAATGCTGCCCATTAGTATTTCTGGTTGGGGTTTGCGTGAGGCCACCTTGGCATCAGTGTTGGCCCTCTGGGGCGTGAGCCCATCATTGACTGTTTTAGGGTCAATTAGTTATGGGGCCATTACCCTGTTATGTGTTCTTCCAGGCACCTATCAACTACTTAAACGGAAGTAGGCCCCGCTCAGCATAAAATACAGTCTTCGACTGTTAGGAAAATTAGAATGGCAATCAGCGTTAACGCAATGCGAACCATTGATCACTGGGTAGGCGTCCCGCTTTGCGCTCTTGCCAGTCCGATTGTGGCTTTATTCGATTTGATTGCAAAACCATTCAGAAAATCAGGCCCGCCCAAGCGACTCCTATTTATTGAACTCTCTGAGATGGGGAGTGCGATTTTGGTGGATCCTGCCATGCGTAAGGCACAAGCAAATGGTGCGGAGATTTACTTCTTAATCTTTAAAAGCAATGCGGCGAGCTTGGGTTTACTCAACACTGTAAACCCCAAACATATTTTTACGATTGACTCCTCGAGTCTTTGGAAGTTGGCACTTGATACCTTTGGATTTTTAGTCAAAGCCCGCATTCATCGCATTGATACCGTAATTGATTTAGAACTCTTCTCGCGCTTTACTGCCCTATTAACTGGTTTATGCGGTGCAAAACGACGGGTCGGGTACGATATTTTTCATGGTGAAGGTTTATGGCGTGGCACCATGCTCACACGCAAGGTGCATTACAACCCCCATATTCATATTGCCAAGAATTTTATTTCTTTGGTATACGCTGCATTTGCTGAGCGGGAAGAGTTGCCATTTAGCAAAATTGCGATTACCGATGATGAAATTCGTCTCGCTCAGGCGGTCATCGATCCTAGTGTCAAACAAAACTTACAGATCCGGATTGAGAATTTAGCTCAGCAAGCCCTCATTCCGTTCAAAGTGGGTCAACAGCGCATCATTTTGATTAATCCAAATGCTAGTGATTTATTACCTCAACGGCGTTGGGCTCCTGAACGCTTCTCCGAACTCATTATGGCAGTTCATCAGCGCTATCCCGAAGACTTAATCCTAATTACCGGATCACCTGCAGAGCATACCTATGTTGAGGGTGTACGCTTGGCAGCCAACGTCAAGCGCGCTCTGAATTTTGCTGGCCATGTTCGTTTCTCTGAACTCCCTGCCCTCTATACGCTTGCGCATGCGATGGTGACCAATGATTCGGGTCCTGGGCATTTCTCATCCGTTACTGCCTTGCATACGGTGGTGTTATTTGGACCAGAGACTCCGGCTCTATACGGTTCGCTCGGTAACTCCATTCCGATCACTGCCAACCTCGCCTGCTCACCGTGCGTCAGTGCAGCCAACCATCGCAAGACACCGTGTCAAGATAATGTGTGCATGAAATCCATTTCGGTGTCCCAGGTCATGGAGCAATTAGCTGTGCAAATTACTGCGGCTGATCGCGCCCGCGCGTCATAAAGATGCCCATGTCACTGGGTCGTGCCTGGGCAGTTCCACTTTTGCCACTCATCCTTTGGCTCACCTTGGTATTGAGTGGGCACGAAGTTGAACTCTTTTTGTGGATGAATCAAGCTGCTCAAGTTCTACCAAACTGGGTGTGGGCATGGTTTACATTCTTAGGCAATGGTTGGGGAGTGTTTGCCTTATGCTTTCCCCTGCTCATCATTGCTCCTCGGCAGCTCTGTGCCGCTCTGCTCGCTGGCGGCTTTGCAGCCATCCTTAGTCTCATCTTAAAACCATTGATTAATTTACCCAGACCTGCAGGCGTATTAGCAGAGAACAGTTTTACGATTTTGGGTAACCCCTTACTTCAACATGCGCTCCCTTCTGGTCATACTCTCACGGTGTTCTCGGTAGCAAGCGCCTTATTTTTTTCCACCAGTCCAGCACGTCGTAATTTATTGCTTGTGTTATTTGTGATTGCTACTCTGACCGGTATATCACGCAGTGCCGTTGGTGCCCACTGGCCGGGGGATATTTTGGTGGGGTCCGCACTCGGTATCTGGTGTGGGCTGATTGCTAGTCGCCTCATGAATCATGTGAAGTATCAATACCTTACCCCAACTAGCCTCATTCCTCGGATCATTGCAGTAGCGGGGATCTTGGAGCTCTATATTTTGCAAACTACGGTTTTGGATTTTCCGCACAACCAACTTTTACAACACCTCGGTAGCGCGCTTGTTCTCATCACACTACTGGTGTTTGTAATGCGCCAAAATAAACCGCAGTCCAATGTTTAGTTATCGCCACGCATTTCATGCGGGTAATCATGCCGATGTTTTAAAACACTTAGTGCTGATACATAGTGCGCAATACCTGCAAGAAAAAGATGGGGCAGTAATGTTTATTGATACCCATGCGGGTGCAGGTATCTATTCACTGCGCGATGGTTATGCGGTAATTAGCCAAGAATCGCAAGGCGGAATCGATCGTCTATGGGCAAGCCCGGAGTTTGATAACTCAGACTTTAAGCCTTATCGAGAGGTGATTGTAGATTGCAATCCCAAAGGGGCGCTAGATGTCTATCCTGGCTCTCCATTGATCATGGCGCATCTCCTACGCTCTCAAGATCGCCTTCGATTATTTGAGCTTCACCCAAGTGACATTGGTGTTTTACAAACCAATATTGCAAGCCTAGATAAGCGCTCCCAGATTGAAGTACGCCAACACGATGGTTTCACATTCCTAAAGTCTCTGCTACCCCCACCAAGCCGTCGGGGTTTGATCCTCATGGATCCATCGTATGAGCTCAAATCCGATTACCGAGCAGTCGAAACCAGCTTACATGAGGCCTTAGACCGATTTGCAACCGGTACTTATCTGATTTGGTATCCCGTCTTACAGCGCCCAGAGTCCAAACAACTCATCAAGCGCTTACGTACTTTATCTGAGCAATTCCAACGCCCATGGCTAAGAGCCGAGTTACGTATCTCTCATTCGGTTGGTGAGAAGCGACTCCAGTCCAGCGGGGTATGGGTGATTAATCCGGTTTGGACCTTGGCGCCCTTTCTAGAAAGAGCCCTACCAATCTTACAAAGGGTCTTGGGCGAGGATACGGGCGCAAGGTTTGACTTAGAAACTAGTAGTCCAGCATAACCTCATTGCGTCGCAGAAAAGGAATGCTCCAAGGTGGGTTGTAACGCGCCAATTGTGGCTCACCCAATGGGGTTAGATTCTTCGATTTCATCCAAGCCCTGAGTTCTGCAGTCTTCTCTTGCGTCTTTTCTTCCGAATTAAACCCAGTAAAACTAATAACGGCCTTCCGCTGCGCCGGAACCTCTTTGAGCTTAACCTCAGGGCTTAGCGGTGTTGGCAAGGTAGCTAAGGTGTGCTGACTAGGCATCACAAAGAACATACGCCATTGATTGGGTCCCGCTTGGTTTTCCATCGTAACTGGTGCGGTCATGGCAATCTTCTCGCTGGCAGGCTCCATGGTGACTGGAACGGTCATTGCAATCTTTTCATTTGATTTTGCATCGTTCGATAGATTGGCTTTGCTTTGATTTTTACCAAAAATATATCCAGCGATTAAGCGAAACCCCTTGCTTCCCGCATCACTCATATCCCCATCCACAGTAACCTCGGCGATGATCATGGGCGCATATTGGCGCAACTCAAATGGAGCAGCGCTTTCAATTACAGTGTATTTTGGTTCTTCGAGTGCCATGAGTGGTGTGGATACCAAAAAAATCAGGCTGGAGATAATTGCTTGTAGTGCACGTTTTACCATTTTCCTTCCAATACAAATCCTTTTAAGCTCGCTTGTAGGTTGACATGGGCACCAACAGGTAGGGTTAATTTATCGGTCACATGACCAAATGGCAGCCCGGTAAGAATTGGGGTCTTCTTGGTCAAGCGCTCCCGAATGTATCGAATCGCACTATCTAATTGATAGCCACGATCGACTTCGTACAAGCGGTATTGATTAAAGTGTCCCAAAATGATGGCCTGCTGACTGGCAAGTACCCCAGCTTCATGAAGCTGCAAGAGCATTCGCTCAATGCGATAGGGATGCTCATTCACGTCTTCAAGAAATAGAATCCCACCCTGAATCTTCTTAGCACTTGGAAAATAGGCGGTTCCTAATAGCGTAGTCAGAATACTGAGATTACCGCCCCACAACATCCCCTGAATGTTTTGGGAGAGATCAACTTCACCGGCAAAGTGCTGAAGATCGGGCACTGCCACACTCATGCGGCGCGACTGAATCGCGGTTTGAAAGTGACGCCAGGTAAAAGCGCTTGGAGTTTGTGGCTCGCCATACTCGTTCAGTGGCCCAAAATCATAATTGAGCATGGGTCCAGCTAGACTCATCGCCCCAGTTTTAGCAAGTAACCCCAAATGAAATCCCGTGAAATCGCTATGCCCACAAATTTGCAACCCCTGTTTTACTGAAATTGCTATCTCTTTCCAGGCAATTGCATCAAGCAAGCGATGAAGTCCATAACCACCCCGAACCGCCATGACGACCTCGTTGGGATCAACTGTAGGAATCGCATTCATCTCCGCTAAGCGCTCGTGATCGGTACCTGCAAAACGCTCATGCACACGCTCAGTACAGGCCGCGTTATGCACCACAACGCCCTGCTCTTTGAGCCAGCGTAAACCGGCTTCTGGACTACGCATATCAGGACTTGCGCCAGACGGAGCAATTAAATGAATCTTCATGAACGTCGTTGTTTAAAAAACTCTCTTAATAAATTGCCGCACTCTTCTGCCAGAACACCGCCCTCAATATCTGTTTGATGATTAATCGCTTTCAGGTCAAAGAGGTTGGCAACACTACCGGCCATTCCTGTTTTAGGATCGGCCGCACCAAACACCACACGTTTGACTCTAGCATGAAGAATGGCTCCACAGCACATTGCACAAGGTTCCAACGTCACGTACAGGGTTGATTGCGGAATTCGGTAGTTTTCAAGGGATTTTGCCGCCTCCCGAATTGCCATCATCTCAGCATGGGCACTGGGATCATGTAAGCCAATTGGCCGGTTATAACCGTGACCAATCACTTGATCATCAAACACGAGGACTGCACCCACCGGAACCTCATTACACGCCGCAGCCTTTTGAGCTTGCAGGATGGCAAGACGCATAAACGCTTCGTCTTGTGGCGATACCATTAGTCCTTAAGCCACTCGAACAGGATAATCAGCCCAACAATTGGGGGTCTCATAGAGCCGCACACTAGAAAGGGAAAGTTTTCCTTGGGTCTCGGCTCCAAAAATTGGTGCTAAACGATCAAAAGCAAACTTAACCAGGTTCTCAACTGTAGGCACATCATCCAATACGACGGTTTTATGGTTAGGCAGGCTTTTGAGGAAGTTCAGTAGCAAGGTGTCCTGCTTGGCAACCAAAAATGCATGATCCCAGGGCTCCACCAAATGGGTCAATGCAATGCGTTTGATATCACCAAAGTCAATCACCATACCGTCATCTGCCTGCCCGCGACTTTCATGGACAGGACCTTCAACGGTTAACTCGATTGCATAGCGATGGCCGTGCAAGTGGCGGCATTGCCCACCATGATTGGGAATGCGATGGCCCGCATCAAATTCGAGGCGGCGAGTTATCGTAAGTTGCTGCATTACCGAATTCCAATCATCTTGTGGGTTTGCACACTTAAGCGCCATAGCGGGTGCTTTTGGCACAGTTGGATCGCAAAGGCCATATTGTCGCTTAGATTTGGTCCATCCATCGCCTGGATATAACGGTGGCGAAAGTCCATTGCCTCAAAGCGATGCAAAACGGATTCAATTGGTTGATGCCCTGCTTGCGGAACGACCAACTTAATTTCATGAGCCTGCTTCACAATGAGATCAGCCCCAGCCTTAGGGCTTAAGCAAACCCAGTCAATCCCTTTGGGAACCGCAATCGTTCCATTCGTTTCAATTGCGATCTCAAACTGCTTGGCATGCAAGGCTTTAATTAAAGGTTCATCGAGCTGTAATAAAGGCTCTCCACCGGTCATCACTACATAGCGATAAAGTCGCGTTCCCATGGAGTCAATCCAAGCATTTTCAATCGCCTGCGCAAGCTCCTCCGGGCTTACGAACTTACCGCCCCCAATGCCGTCGGTTCCGACAAAATCCGTGTCACAGAACTGGCAAATAGCAGATGAACGATCTTCCTCACGCCCAGACCACAGATTGCAACCTGCAAATCGGCAAAATACAGCGGCCCGCCCAGCCTGAGCTCCCTCACCTTGCAAAGTTGCAAAAATTTCTTTAACGGAATACATAAACCGGACTTACTTCCAAGAAATTAGTTCCCAGCGTAGATAGTCCTCCTTGATAGACTGGGACCAGCCGACCATCCCCAGCCAGAGATACTCACCAAAACTCTCACGCACCACCCAGCGTCCAATTTGTGGCACAAACCAAACTTGATCACGTCGATTATTCACGTAGCGCATGAAGTCGTCGCTCTCAAAATAATCTGCGGTGTTCACATAATAGAGAGCATCAAACTCACCAGCCTGCGTTTTAATCCGATTCCAAGCATTTGCTTGAATGGTTAAGCCCCAGTAAAAATCATTATCTGGAAATCCAACTACCTGATAGCGAGTCCGATAAAACCCAGACCAGCCAGGCTTCATTTCTTGTGGCCAGAGTGGAACAGCTTTAGCAAATCGTTGCGGTGGGGTCCAGTGGGGATCTTGCAAAATCATTCCCCAAGGCTCTTGAATCTCATCGGGTAACTTACCCAGTTTTTTACCCTCTCTGGCAATTTGTACTTTTGGGCTCACTGAGACCACGGTCTCGGTCAAAATATCTACCAACTCGCCATTAAAAATATTGCGAACTTCATAGACCCACTGCTGACCTACCGCTGGTGCTCGAACCAAGGGGATTGATTGAGGGGGTGCAATCTCAGTCTTTGGGATATGCGATACCGAACCCAGGCATGCGGTCAATAACAAGCTAGCCATCACAGTGGCTACGCTTCGCCAAGAAAGGTATTTAAATAGCATACGGGTTACTTCCAAGAACGCAATTGCCAGGCTGTGCTGTTCTCGAGTAATACCGCACCAATTTGGCCCTGGATTTGATAGGAACCAGAGGATTCGCGTGCGACCCAACGACCAATCTCTGGAGCAAACCAAATGATTTCATGGCGAATGCAATCCAGTTTATTAGCATCATCACTCTGAAAATTAATCAGGTTCTGATAGCGCAAACAGGTGAACTCTCCTGCCGGGACCTTGAGCTTTTCCCAGCCAGCGCAATACATATACTGCTGCCAACCAAATGAGTTATCTGAATAACCTGCAATCGAGTAGCGCGTTGTAAATTGTTTACTCCAGTTAGCCTGCATTTGCTCTGGCCAAAGAGGAATCGGGGGGCCATAGTTCAAGATTCGGCCCCAATGCGGATCCGTTGCAATCATTCCCCATGACGATTGAATCTCACTTGGAAGCGTTGCACCATCTTGATTGCTACGGGAGATCGTGACTCCTGGCCCGACAATTTCAACACGCTCGGTCACCACATCGAGTAACTTACTTGAGAATGTATCGAACTGCAGATAAGTCCACTCCTGGCCCAATTGGGGTGAGCGCACACTGGGGATTTTTTTGGGAGCGGCTACCGGAATTCCGCGGTCAAAGGTAGCGGTTGCGCAACCTAAGGGAGCTAAAGCAGCTGAACTAATGACCAGACGACGCAGGGGGTTCATACAAACTCCTAAAGACAAATAGCTATTCCCACTCAATAATTACCTTGTAAATTGTTGTTTATTTTCAACAACTTACAAGCGTGATTTTTCTGTGTGTAACTTTTGTGCAACTTCATGTTTTATTGTTTTCTCATAGTTACGGGACGCATTTGGCACGTGAGCATTGTACGTGAACTAAATGTTACACGTTGTGCAATTTTTGATCATGGCAAAACAGAGTGCACGTAAATCAAAACCCAAACTAAAACACTGCACGAATTTCGCACGCCTAATTTGACGCAGCTAGACAAGACTAGGCAACGTAACTACGTTGCCAGCACCGTACTGCCCTTCAAGCAACCAAAGTGCGTCCTGTGCAGTGTTTGCTTGGACACGTGTTTTGACGAACATATTGTTGGACTGTACACGCACTGTAGCTTCGTATGTGTTCATGTGGTCTCCTACTGTTAATGGAAGCTGCCCTGAAAACAGTGACGCAGCTCATGCCCAATTTGATGCATGGTCGTTTGCTTGCCAGTAACAATCAAACAGGTGTCTTTGCGCCAAAAGCTGCATGCCGAGATTGCATGACCAAAGCCACCTAAACCACTGTCCTTGCTAACAGCTTCACAAGTCGCTTGCACATTTGAGACAACCATCCAGCTCACAACCAGCGTTTCAGTTCGATTTGGCTTGGTGCTGAACATTGCATCTCCATCACGCCAATCCGCAGCAACAGCGAAACAAGGTGCAACTACCAAGGCAAGAATGAATTTGAACTGCATGCTCAGTACTCACTTGTCAGCATCACAATCCACTGCCCAACTTCCCAGCAACCATATAGACGCATGCTGGCAAGCGGAAAATCCGTGTAGTCAATAAACTGCGTAGCCAAAATCTTGTCGTTGCCATCCTCAATATGCACAATGGCTGCCGACTTGAGCACTGCCATTTTGAGTACGGTGAATGGGTGTTGGTCAAAATCAATGCCTGTTAGGTGTGACCAGTACAAGTCCAACAGCCAAAAGCAATTGGCCTGCTCTGCTAAGAATTTCACGCCATCTGTAATAAGCATGTTGGCGTGCATGCGGTAGTAGTGCTCTGTGCCAGTAAACAGTGACAGTTGCTGCTCAAAGTCTGTATTGCCCATCAAAATTCCTTAGCCACCCGCAGCACCCATACGTCATCATCAGTAGCAGTGCCATACAGCTTGTAGCAAGCAACAGCACCTGAGCTGGACACATTGCTGGCCTGCTCGTAGCTGTCATTAAAAATAGTCAGCTCAATGCCATGCTCGAAAACCATCGCCACGCCAATAACTAGCCGCTTTGTTCCCAGCTGCAAGCGCATCGAGCTTGACGCTGCATGAACAAGCCAGAAGTGCTGCTCATCACGTGGAACTGGCAAACGTGGAAGACGATGCTTGCGTACAAGGCTTGGCTTGAAGAAATGCATCTCCGTGCGCAAATAAGGTGCCATTCCTTCATGTAACTGCTCAACAGCAGCCTTACTTGCGTACAGCATTGCTCTTGCTTGCATTAGCGTTGAAAGCCACCACGAATTTGCCCAGACACAGCTTCGATCTGTGCATCCAGCTCGCCAGCCAAAACAGCAGTGTTAACTGTTTCCAGTGCGCCAATCAATGCATCTGCGTCAGCGCATTCAACTGCGTTCGACTTGCTATTGAGCATCAAGGTCTTTGCGCCATAACGCACTTGCAGCACAACCTTGTTGCCATCAACAAACCACCAGGGTTTGATGCGTTTAGGCTGTGTAACTTGCACACGCTCACCAGCAGCGTTCGTAGTGGTTTTGATGCGTGTAGGTGCGTAAACCTCGCCCAATTTCAGCGCACGTGCGTACTGCAACTGCTCCAGCACTTTCAAGCTGAGCTTGTTGCGACGGTGCTGAATTGGGTCTTTGTGCGCAGGCTTTTTAGCTGCTACAAGTTTGAGTGAAGTAAGTGTTGCCATTTGCGTTTCCTTTCAAAGTAGTTTGGAAACACAAATTTATTTTCAGCTGCCAATGCGAACAACCGAAAAGATTAGGACTGATAACGCTGCATCCATTTTTAATTGAAAAAATATTCAGTCTGCATAAATAAATGCATGAAGAACAGTAAATTTTTAAATGAAAAGCAAAAAGCTATACAAAGCAAAAGCAGACGCGATAACAACGCTACAGACAAGTGGTTGCGTAAAAATGGCATAAACCCACAATTCGTTGGTAGCACGGATACAAAGCTTTTGAAAGCACAACAAGAGGCGCAAATTCTGCTAACGAACTACAGGCACTTACTAACCAATAGCCAAATAAAGAAGCTCAACAACTTCAAACGAAAAATGAATACAAATGAAATTCGCGTCCAAATGAAACCTGATGCAGCCAATAAAGTCTTTAACATCAGCACAAAAATAGTACGCACCCTACACAGGCAACAACAGGCAAATTAAAAGGCAAGAACACGGTACAACCAACCGTACCCAACAGGTAAAACTCAAGCTGTAATATGACGGCTAATGAGCTCGAACTGCTGTAGTTAGCAAGGCTACAGAACAACAGTGGATGCCGAAGAGTGTGCGCTTTGCGCTGGGAGTTTCAACACATCCGTCTCCCTTAAAACTCTATTGCAAGTGTGTCTGTGCAACTCGCATCAAACTACACACGGCGGCTGTGCGCTTTAATTTCCAACTGCGCATAGCCGTCGTGCGCCCATACAATCTGCATCAACCTAACAGCACCAATAGCTACTGCGTAGCTATCGGCTTTCATTCAATATTCAAACATGTGCAAAGCAATGTGAGTGAGCGAATGCGATACGAAACATTGATGCAGCACAAGCGAACTGTAAGTTCGCTTTCATATGCCAAACAGGAAATGCAAATCTAATGCTTCTTCCAGCTCTTTAACTGCCTTGGAAGCACGTCGAGCATCAGTAACTTTGTACTTCTCCCATTCCAAGTCATTAACGATGTGTACGTGGACTGCATGACGTGCATCCCACATCCACGTAATTTCATCATGCAGCTTTTGAGTGATGATCTTGTCAGTCAGTAAGTGCTTAAGGCGTTTTGGGAACTTACCTTCTGCATATTTAAGCTGCACTGCTGCTGCTTCAAGTAGTCCTTCTGCAATTGACGAAACAACCACAATGGCGTGCTTGTAAATCATTTCACGTGCAGTCACAGCTATATCAGTTCGATTAGCTACCCAACGCAGCACGTCATAAAAGATGTACTGGTACGAGAGATTGCGCTTGAGAACCTCGTTCTCAATCCAGTCGTACTTCTTGCTGTGCTTGCCAACACTGCCAAGAAAGCCACGCGGGAAGCGCACTTTGCCTTGTGCTTTAGGGTTTGCGTCTAGGTAGTCACTTATAAGCTGCAAGCCACCACCAACAGCTTCAACTGCTGCCTTCAAGTCAGCTTCGTTTTCGATTGCGTCAGGTATCTTCGCCATTAGCCAAAAATCCACGTTTTTCCATCAATATTGCCTACAGCATAGCCTGTCTGCCTATCAGCATAAGAAAGCAGGACTGCAAGACCAAACAGCGATTTTGATTCGTTTTCGCGGTTCTAGCCATGCGCTGAATAGAAGGAATCTTCGAGCATGCTTTGTGAGGCTAGCTAGTAAGTGCAAAAGCCCCGCTGTAGCTTGAAGAAGCAAACTGGATTTGGCTTTGGAAAATGGAATATGTGTGGAAAATCCGTGCAATCCAAATCCCCAAGCCAAAGCATCAAGGCATAAACAGGGGATTGCACGCTTTTTTGACGGCTATTGCTCCATGTATCGCAGCAACTCCGCAATGCTGCTTGCAACAGACGAGCTTTGTGTTTTGTCGTCCATCAGCTCCCTCAAAACTTGTCTGTATGAAACTAGCTCAACACCAAGCTGCTTCATGTACTCAAGCTCTGTTTCATCACGCAGCACACCATGCACAAACACGTAACGCCAGTTAGCGTCAGGTAGCACCTCGTTGCGCCTAGCGACCTTACGTTCACTTGTATACTTTTTCTCAACCCACTGCTCTACACCTGCTCGAATCTCGTCCGCAGTGCGTCTGCGTGCATTAGTGTCGCCACCAACATAGCCAATTGGTCTAAAGCTGACCTGTACCTCAACATGCCGACACTCGTTTTCAGTTGCGCCATGGTGTACTGCCAACAAGTCAATTTCATCTACACCGCACTTGATGCCGCGTATCGTAAAAAAATTCTTCCTGTTCAGCCATTCCTCAACAAGCTGTTCATCAAGTAGTGCCATGATTAGCCCTGCACAACTTGTTTAATCAAGCTCATTATGTATTCGAGGTCTTTGTCGCTATCCACTTGAACTTCGTAATCACCAGTACCGTAATGCCCAATGTTCGAAACGTCCTTCGCAATATTCTTTGGATCGTCAAGTGCACCAGCCTTTGCACCAATATAAATCTTCATCTTCTTTTTCTGCATTTCCAAGCAGGCCACGTTGCCATCCTTCTTAAAAGCAACGTAAAACTTTTGCGGCTTAATCTCAATGCCATCAGCCAAATTCAAAATAGCATCTCGAAACTGCTCATACAGCTCGTATATCTCTTCGCTCGCGTTACTGCGGTGATCGTCTTCTGTGTACACCCTTATTTCATCAGCAATCGCCTTAAGCTCAGTGTTTTGTTGCGTCAGCGGCTTAATGCTGGTTGCTGACTTAGATTTTTTGATTGGTGTAATTGAGACTGTGCCATTCGTGTAACGTCTAACTTCCCAAAGCTCAATCGCAATGTCTTTAAAGTTCGTTGCTTGAACTTGGTTTTCAGTAAAGCTAGGCGATACAAATGCAACGCGAGTTTGCGTCCAATCAACGTCTGTAATTTTTAGATTGCTATTCAGTTGTACTTGGTGCTCAAGCACAAAGTCAGCCTTGTTTTCCAGCATCAGTCCCAAGTATGTAAAGCCTTGGTCAACTACGCTCACATTTTTATCGCGCTTGTACTCAATAATGATAAAAGCCTTCGCTTGCTCGTCATAAGCAAGTGTGTCGATGCGTTTATTCTTGATCGAAAACTCACTGCGAACAAACTTCAAGCCCATTACCTCAGCTAAGTTTGCTTCAAACAGCTCTTGTATTTCACGCTCAAGCTTAAAAGGCGCTTCGTGTATTTCGTCCAGCTTATTGTTTTTGATTGAGTAAATGGTCATATTTTTCTCGTGTTTTATGCAACCGCCCTTTGCCGTATGTCTTCAATCACAGCAAACAGCCGTTCAACCTTTGCTAGACCAAAGACTGTGTCAGGGCCAGTCGATGAAATAGACGTAAATGGTGTTTCGTACAAGCGTCCAGCATCAATAGCGCCATCCACAGTCAAGTACTCAACAATCATCTTGGCAAACTCAAGCTGACTCGCTGTAGCGTTCTTGTCGTTCAAAAACTCAGCCATTGCCTCTACTGCTGCGTTACGGTCAAGCCCAACAAGCGACCGCACCCACAAGCCAAGGCCATGCCCTTCTTCACGTGCCATGTCCACGTAACTCGCATTGCCGCTTGCCTGCTCAAGCAGTATCTTTTCCAGTTCCTGCAAGTCACTAGTCGTAACTGGCAAATTTCTACGTAGCTTTTGCAGTGCAAGCCTATCGTTGTGCTGCTTTAAAAAGGCTCGTGTTTTCGATTTGAACTTTTCGTAGTCAAGGCCAGCAGGTACTAAGGGCAAGTCAACGCCCTCACCTTCACCAATTTCATCCTCAAATTGTGTGTAAATGATCGACTTAGAACCTTTTTCGATAAGCTTCACCAGCAACCTCAACTGCTTGCGTGCAGCTTCCAGCATGCCAACCGTGATGTCCTGCCACCACTCATCAGTGCCAATGCTCTGTATCAAAACCATCTGCGCACGTATTGCTGGGATGCTTTCTTGTAACTCCAATGCAGCTGCGATTTTTTGAATGGTTGTTTTCAGTCCATCAAAGCCAGGCGTTTTGTTAAGTACGCAAAGCTGCATCTTCAAAATCAGCAGGTCAAAACGTTTTGCCTCTTCCTCAGTATCAATAAGCTGTGATGGAAGATTAGCTAACTCGTTGCCAATCTCTACTGCTTCTGTTGGTGTAATTGCCTTCCATGCATCAGCCACGCTGTACTTTTCAACATGTCTGCGCTTGGTACGCACAATCATGTTGGCAAACGTCATGTTGCTAACAATGCTGTGTAGATGTGCTGCTGTTTCTTTTCTCAGCGCACCATCTTGTTCTTCCTGCTTGCCAGTCTTGTTGTCGCCAGAACTTGCATCCAAGCTGGTAATCAACTCAAGCCTTGCTTTGAACAAACGAGCTTCTAACGAGGCTGTTACAGCACCGTCAGTAGCTTCTGGATTTTCGGCAAAGTACTCTAGGTTTTGCAGGAAATCGAAGATGTAAAAGAACTTCTTGTCTTGGCTTGGTGCATACAAGTCTGGGCAAAGCCTTGTGCCACGCCCAATCATCTGCCAAAACTTTGTCTTGCTTCGAACGAGCTTGAAGAAAACCAAGTTGACAACTTCCGGCACGTCAATGCCTGTGTCTAACATGTCTACGCTGATTGCGATGTGCGGCTCTTTGTCTTTCACGCTAAAGCTGTCAATCAAGCTTTGTGCGTACTCGGTTTGGTACGTGATGACACGTGCAAAGTGTCCTTTGTACTCAGGGTAGTTAATGTTGAAGCGTTCAGCTATGTATTCAGCATGCCTGTTGTTTTTTGCAAAGATGATGGTCTTGCCAAGCCTGTCACCACTTGCAACACGCTCACCCTTAGTCATCAAGTGCTCAAGCACCAAGTCAACTGTCTGTTCGTTAAACAGCCAATTGTTTAACGCAGCTGCATCAACTTCGTCTGGCGCTCCCTGTTCACCCCAGTCAAGTTCATCCCATTGCGCTTTTTCCTCATCGCTCAATTCGCTGTACTTAATACCCTTGCGCTGAAATTTAAGCGGGACAGATACAGCTTTGGGTGGAACTAGGTAGCCATCAGCAATTGCATCTTCAAGTGCATACGCATAGGTTGGAACGCCACGTTGCAACTGGAACATGCCATACGTGTTGTGGTCGATTTCATCTTTCGGCGTAGCTGTTAGACCAACTAGATAGCTGTCGAAGTAGTCAAAAATTGCACCGTATTTTGCGTAGATGCTGCGATGAGCTTCGTCCACAATCACCAAATCAAAGTGTCCAACACCAAACTGCCGTGTGTCGTCCTTGTCGCTGTTGATTAAGTTGAGCATGGTTGGATATGTGCTGACATACACACGGCCTTGACCATCTTGGCTATCAAGCAAATTTACAACACCTGCGTTTGGTAGATGCTTGTTAAATTCTTTGGTTGCCTGCTTGACCAAGCTCACCCTGTCAGCCAAGAACAGCACACGCTTCACCCAGCTGCAACGCGAAAGCAAATCCACCAGCGCAATAACAGTTCGCGTCTTGCCCGAACCAGTAGCCATCACAATCAAGCTGCGGCGCTGGTTATGCTTCTCCATAGCCTCAGTAACGCTGCGAATGGCTTGCTGCTGATAGCCACGGCCTGCAATGTCACTGTTAATTTGTTCGAGTGCGATTGATTTTTTGCCTGTCCTGCGCTGCATCAGCAGTTCAAGCTCAGCCTTTTTGTAAAAGCCCTGCACACGTCTTGGTGGTGCAGCCTTGTCATCCCAAAACCAGTACTCGTAGCCGTTCGTGTAAAAAATAACGGGCCTGCGTTTGTACTTTGCTTCAAGGCAGTCTGCGTATAACTTGGCTTGCTGCTGTCCAACTGTTGCATCACGCTTTGTGCGCTTTGCTTCAACAACAGCTAAGGGCAAACCGTCATCACCCCATAGTACATAGTCAACATAGCCAACGCCTTTGTTGTTCGGCATGCCCTGAACTTCAAACTCACGATCTTCTGCTTTGTCCAGAGCCCACCCAGCTTCATGCAACAGCATGTCGATAAAGTAGTCGCGTGTTTGCTCTTCGTTGTAGTCGTGTGTGTCCTGTACTTTCGTGTTTTCGGCCTTAGCCTTAGCAATTTCAGCACGCAACGCTTCAAGCTCTGCATGCACCACACTCAAGCCATCAAGCTTTTCTTTCAGCGCAGCGTTTTCAGCATCTTTAGCTCTTAGCGCATCTTCTTGGCGCTTTAGCTGCTCAACAGATACTGCCCTTTCTTGCTTTGCTGCGGGTACAAGTGCTTCGTCGAATTGCAGCGCAGGATTAGGTCTTGCACGCTCGCCATACGTCCTAGCTAGCCAGTAAGCAACGTGGAAAAGCTCCTGTATTGCAATGACTGCATCAGCTTTCTTTGTAGCCTTGGCATGCGCAGCACGGTTGCCAATGCCAATCACAACCGTAGCTTTTGTGAAGATTGCTTCGCCTACATTGTCTTTAAAGCTAGGGTCGTGAACACGTGCGCCCAAGCTGGTTTCATAGCACTTAAAGTTGTTGTCGTACCTGTACAGCCAATCAACAATCTGCTCCAACGTCATGCGTGCATACCAACATGCAGCACGTGCGTCTGTATTCAAATATCCTTCTGCCTTCGTTGCGCTGTCACAAATCGCAAAGAATTCTTTTTGCAGAAAGACAAAGTTACTCATGCGTTAAATCCCGTCGTGAACGCTTTGTGTTGAAGTGATGCAATTGTGGTTTCAATAACCGCCAACTGCCTTACTTGCTCTGCTCTGCGCTTGTTTTGACTGGCAATCGCCGCACTAAATTTATTCAACTCGTTTGTAGCAGGAAGCGCAAATGGGAGTGACTTGAAAAACGAATCCGGCACACGCCTTTGACCTGCAGCGCCCTTCATATTTGCAGCACCTTCACGCATTACATTCTTTGTCTGCAAATAATAGTGCAGCAATGTAACAAGGTTTTTGTTGCTGCTGCGAAATGTATGAAATTCTGTAGACCCGTATGCAAATTGAGTTGAAACAGTCGCAATTGCTTGTTTTCCGTTTTCATAACATGGTGTTATTTTTGCGACTATTAAATCTCCATGCTTTATTGGCGTATAGCCTTTTTTTACTTCTCCATATTCTCTAAATTCTTCGTTCTCAATTGTTTTAGAAATCTCACTAACTGCTGACATAGGCACAAATGAAACTCTATCTGCGTCCTTAAGATTCGTTTCGTATCTATTCGCGTTAACTTCAAAAAAATCGTTAACTGTTTTAGTTGATTTTGAAATCTGCTCACCAAACATCTCAACAAACGTGCTCTGCGCCAACTCATCTAGCTTAGCAATAGCCTGTTCACGCTTTGCTTTGATTTCAGCAGCTTTATCTAGTATCGCAGCGATGCGCTTTTGATCTGCAAGTGGTGGGAGTGGGATGACTAAATCGTTTGCACGTTTAATGCTTAGATTTGAAATGTTGGTTGTTTTATTTCCAAAACTACGCAGCTTTGCTTGAATTTTTGCTGATGTAAACCAGTAATACAAATAGCGTCTATCAACAAGCGCATCTGTTGCTCTCAACGCACTAATGAAACCACCAAATGTGCATTCGTAATTTAGCTTAGGTACCCAGCAAGCCTTGCCAACTAAATTCCAACTGTTAGCGGTTGAGACAAGCAGGTCACCTTCTTGCAGTACTTGATTTTTATTAGCAACAAAATTTTTAGGCAAAAACCAAACATCTGTCTCATCAAGCTTAGATTGCACGTTTTTTGTACGCATACAGCCAACAGCATCAGCAGTTACCCCATCCAACACATCTGCTGGCTTAAACGTAATGCCGCGCACAAATGTCGCTACATCGCCTAAGCGTACTGTTGCTGTGCTCATTTCAGCAACCCTTCAAGATCAACCAAGCCAGCTTGTATCTCGGCTTCCAGTTGCTTCAACTCTGCAATGAGTTGCTGCGGCGGTACATGCTCCACGTGTTCATGTACCACTTCCTTATATCTGTTCAAACTCAAGTCAAAGCCAGCAGCAGCAATCTCACTTGCAGCAACACAGAAGCTTTGTGCAGTACGTGCGTTCGCAACTTCATTGCCTGCACGCTCCTGCCAACGCTTTACTAAGTCTGGCAAGTTATTTTTTGCATGCTCTTCGGCGGTCAAAGCAGTTACTGGAACAACGCCTAGCTTGTCTGCATCGAGCAGTGCCTGTCGTTTGTCATCCAAGCTAAAGCCATCGGCTTGCATGTCGTAAAACCAAACGTTGTCAGTACCGCCTGAGTTTGTCTTTGTGAAAATCAATACGGCAGTGCTCACGCCAGCGTATGGTTTGAACACACCACTAGGCAGTGAAATAACTGCATCAAGCTTCTGCTCTTCAACCAAAATTCTGCGCAAGTCCTTGTGCGCCTTGCTGCTACCAAACAGCACACCGTCCGGCACAATCACAGCAGCACGTCCACCCGGCTTTAACAGCTTCAAGAACAAAGCCAAAAACAAAAGCTCAGTTTTCTTAGTCTTCACAACGTCCAGCAAGTCTTTTGCTGTCGTGTCGTAATCCAAGCTGCCAGCAAACGGTGGGTTAGCAAGAATCAAGCTGTACTTTTCTTCTTCAACTGCATAGTCTTGCGACAAGCTGTCACGGTAAGTAATTTCAGGGCTTTCAACTCCGTGCAACAACATGTTCATACTGCCAATACGCAGCATGGTGTTGTCAAAGTCGTAGCCATGAAACATTGTGCTGTTGAAGTGCTTAGCACCAGCTGCATCAACAAGCATTGCTGAATGATGCTTGCGCACATACTCACTCGCAGCAACCAAAAACCCACACGTACCGCTTGCAGGGTCACAAATAGTGTCTTTAGGCTGTGGTGCAGTCAGCTCAACAAGTAACTGAATGATGTGACGCGGTGTGCGGAACTGACCGTTTTGACCAGCACTCGCAATCTTGCCCAACATGTACTCGTAAATGTCGCCCTTCGTGTCCCTATCATCCATGCGCACTTCATCAAGCATGTCCACAACCTTTGCAAGCAGCGCAGGTGTAGGCAATGTAAAACGTGCGCCTTGCATGTGTTTGCTGTAGGTGCTGCCATCGCCACCAAGCTCACGCAAAAACGGGAATGCATGTTCACTCACTACCGTGTACATATCTTGTGGGTCTAGGTTTTTAAGCCTGCTCCAACGCATGTCTTGGTAGCTGCGACCTTTTGCATCATTGCTGTGCGGGAAGATGTTGCGCTCGACAGGCTTGTTTAGACGGGCAGCTTTGTTCTCTTCCAAAGTCTGCATCTCATCCAGCCTACGCAAAAACAGCAAATAGGTCAGCTGCTCGACAACCTCAAGCGGATTTGAAATGCCACCTGCCCAAATCGTTGCCCACACTCTGTCGATTTGCGACTTGATTTCACCAGTAATCATTAGGAGCTTTTAACCTTTGCTGCATTCTTTTGTTTTTTGGATGTGGCTTGTTCTGCTTTCTCCACAATCACACGCATGTGTTGGCGCAGGACTTGTGCAGCTGGAACGTCCATCTTTTGACAAGCAGCCACAAAAGCATCTCTAAGCTCCTGCTCAACTCGTATACGCATGCCAGCGTCTTTCATGCTGCCTCTCCGTGTTTCCAATGTGTATCCACTTTATCACACAGCAACTAGTGGGTATAGAAGAAAAATCACCACCCACCAACAAAACAGTAGCTACGCAAAATTTCTAGCTGCACGTTTTTTTAACGGCAGCAGACCAGACTTGGCACAGCGCACGCAAGCTGCATAAAACGACCTACAAGCAGCGCAAAGCCCAGTCCAGCTACCCAAGCCTACCCTAGCTGCACATAACGCTTGCAGGGCTTGCTTGCAAATCGAGCTCGTTCGTAGCGCATGTGCCACACCAAAATCGCTAAATACAACTGCGCATAGTTTTCACAAAATATGCGCAGTGCAGCTAACCCATTGCTGCTATTGAAGAAATTTAGAGGTAGGAATTTTGGACATACGAAAACATACTCAATGCACTATTTTCACAACAGTACAGGAAGTGCAAATGACAAAACAAGCCCGAACAATTAGCGAGCGCGAACTGCAACGCTTGCTCGATTTCGTTTCCAAAACCAAAAGCCAAAAGCGCAACCGCGCAATCATCCTGCTTACGCACCTTGCGGGCATGCGAATTGGTGAAGTAGCTGCGCTGCGTATTGCAGACGTACTTGCTAGCGATGGAACAGTGCGCAAAGAGGTTACGTTGAGCGCGATGCAGACAAAAGGCAATCGCAGCCGAACCGTCCTGCTCAACCAGCGTATGCAAGCTGAGCTAGCTGCTTACTTGCAGACAGTGCGTGTACGCGATCAAAAGCAACCCTTGTTCGCAACCCAGCGCAGTGCTGGATTTACTGCCAACTCACTTACGCAAGTGGTGAATGGCATTTACAAGAAAGCTGGACTGGATGGATGCAGCAGCCACAGTGGTCGTCGTGGTTTTCTAACGAACTTGGCTGAGAAAGGCGTGAGCGTGAGGGTAATGATGGCGCTTGCAGGTCATCAAAACATGAGCACAACCCAGCGTTACATCGACTTGCGTCCAGGCGTGCTGCGTAACGCTGTGGAACTTATTTAAAAATTACGCTTGATTAGTGTCGGCAAGGCTTTCAATGCGTCAGTAGTTGCTTTTGCATGTGCATCAACCCAAGCCAGCTTTTCTTGCTCGCCCTTCTCAAGCTCTGCAATATATTCATGCGCTTGTTTAATTGTTAGTGATAAAGCCTTGTAGCGCTCAATTATCAAGTTGGGGCTAGTATTAGAGCGCAGATATTCATATGCCTTTGCACGTTCCTGCGTATCAAAAATATGTTGAAAATCCTTCTTCTTCAATGCACTAGAAATCACTCCAACATAATCGTCACCACAAACACTAATTAACGCTTTATCTGTTTTGAATTCTTTTTTTGTTTTGATTAATTCACATGATCGTTGAATTTTCTTGTGAACGAGCTGTGCTGCAAGTTGATCAGCTGTCATGTCCATAAATGCTTTTTGGGTTGCATATCGCAATTTTGCATCGAGCACCTCAAGCTCGCCATCATTTAAAAGCAGACTAAATGCAAGGCCTGTCACGTATTGAGCAACATCACGTTCAGGATCGTATTTCAAAACTATGTATGACACTCGAATTTCCTTTCCACGTCTCTACTTCAGTTCAAATCCATTATTCATTTCAAGCAGTTCGTTTAATTTCTTGCTTGGTTTAGTAGTCTGCACAGCCAGCGCTGGGCGACTGCTGTTTTCAATTGCAGCTGATACCACTTGCATCTTTATACCAGCTATCGTTTGTTTTGCCATGCCCGCCTGACGTGCTGCGCTGCGTGATGTGACGAGACGTGGAACACTGTCAGGGTCTAGTCCAGCATCACCTCGATCAAATGGTCTATCAAGCCATGCTTGCAAGCTAGGGTCTAGGCCTAGGCTTTCTTCCAGCCACTCTAACGCATGCTCGAATTGCACTTCAGACTGCGCCATGAGCTTTTTTGCAGCTGCATGTTTGCGCTGTTGGCTGTAGCTGTCTGCCCTGTTGTACGTCAAAATCGCCTTGCTTAGCCTTGATTCGTACTCACGTATCGCATCGGGCTTTTCACCATACATGCTAAGGCGGCGCTCTTTTTCATTTGTCCATCTTGCTTCGATTTCCGCAAATTCGTCTCGCGTCAACCACGTCTGCAAATCCCTGTTTTGCACATGCTTACCAAGCTCAAGCTTTGTTTTGATAGCTGTCAGCTTTTCCAAACGCTTTTGATCAATCGAACGCACGACTGGCTTTGGCTTTTGAGTTTGGTTTTTGGCTTTTGGTTTCGACGGTTTACTGCTTGGCATGCTGTTCAAATTCCGTGCAATTTGTGCACGTTTATTTTACGCCTGAAGAACCAAATCCACAACTCGATTTCAAAAACCAAAACCAAAACCAAATTCCAATTTATTTGTTCCGCACAATACTGCCATCCACTACGTCGTAGTCACTAAGCGCATTACTACGCATCTTTTCACGTGTTGTGCGGTAATATGTCTTTTCGATCTGCGCCACGCTAGTACCAGCCATTTCAGCTACAGTCATCAAATCTAAGCCACTGTTAACTTTGTGAGTGATAAAAGAGTGACGGAAGCTGTAATGAACAATTCCACGTTCAGCCGCATCAACAATTTCAGCTCTCTCAAGCAAATTATCAAAATGAACGTAAATTGCACGAGGTGTAATGGCAGTCTCTCCATCAACACTAAAAACCAAGTCTTTCCCAATTAGTTTGCGGAGAGCATTTAGATTCTTAATTAAGAATTGTTCTGCCTTTGCTGAATAGGAAGCTGGCAATCCCTTAAATTTGATGCGCTTAGCGGCTGCGTAAAGCAAAACGTAGACATAACCGTCATCGCCGACCATGAATTGCCGAGTTCTCCTAACCTTACTAATTGCACCTGGAACAGTAATTTCAAACAATGCATCGACACGTCCGCCCTTCGGCTTTCGAACTTCTCGCTCCACATCCTTAAAGCTAATGTTCTCCCACTTCAATTGCAACATTTCACCGCGACGCATACCAGTTAGCATTGCGATAGCATTGAAACACCCACATATGGCCTTGGTAGTGTTATTTTTATCGTTTTTATCGTCTGCTTGCTCATGCACATAAACACGCAAGACTTTTGCCATACGCTTCAATTCGTCCTTGTCAAAAATTGGACGTTTCAAAGCCATGTCACCAGCGTCAATAGGCTTTAGCTTTTTAAAGTCAAACGCTTCAATGTAAGTCTCGTTGCGTTTAAACAACCAAGAAATCATTGCATTAATAGTGCTCTGTTCATTAACAATTGTTGATTGACTGATTTTTATTTCATTGCGTTTCTTAGTTTGACGGCGCTCATTAAAGTAGTTCTCACAATCAGTCCTAGCAAGCTCTTTAAGCTTTGTATCCTTACCAATAAATTTAAGGAAATGATTAAGGTGGGTGACGATAGTCTTATAGCGTCCCTCTGTAATCAACTCGGCCTTGATATCTTTCTTGCGTTGCTCAAGCCATAGCTCAACGCCTTGCTTTGTTGTGAGGGAGAAGTAAGTCTTGCCAGCAAGCTCGCCAGCCTTTAGCTCGTGGTAATACTTTTTGGCTTTATCAATAGCCGTGTCACGGTTACGAGTTTTGAGACTAAAACGAGCGTACTTGCCTTCTTTAACAAGCCACATACGCATCTGCCAGTAGTCACCACGCTTGTGTATGACTGCTTCGTCGTAAATTGGAATTTCGTCGTCAGCGTAAAACGTTTTTTTATTTGGCATTTTTGGGCGCAGGAGCACTTACGAAAATCAATAAGCACTTTTTTGTGCAAGTTTTTGTGCAACTATAAAACCTGCGCCCAGCAAAATCAACAACTTATTTTGCTGTGTGTCACTTTTGTGTAACTTGAAAATCTATATAAATCAACAACTTACGTGAGAAAAATTACTCCCACTCGATTGTGGAGGGTGGCTTCCCACTGATGTCAAAGACCACACGATTAATACCGCGCACTTCATTAATGATGCGATTTGATACCTTACCTAGCAGTTCATGTGGCAGATGCGCCCAATGCGCAGTCATGAAGTCTTGGGTTTGGACTGCGCGCAGTGCAACGACGTATTCATAGGTACGTCCATCGCCCATGACCCCAACCGATTTCACAGGTAAAAAGACTGCAAATGCCTGACTCGTCAATGCGTACCAAGATTGCTTGGTGCTTGGATCAATCGTATTACGAAGTTCTTCGATAAAGATGGCATCCGCTCTGCGCAAAAGATCGGCAAACTCAGGTTTAACCTCCCCTAAAATTCGGACGCCCAGTCCTGGGCCTGGGAAGGGATGGCGATCGACCATCTCTTTTGGCAAACCTAGCTCAACGCCCAAGGCTCGCACTTCATCTTTAAATAACTCTCGTAATGGCTCAAGAAGTTTGAGGTGCATATCCTCAGGCAATCCACCAACATTGTGATGGCTCTTAATGGTGTGGGCACTATTTTTACCCTGACCTGCTGACTCAATGACATCCGGATAAATCGTACCCTGGGCAAGCCACTTGGCATTTTTGATCTTGCCAGACTCGCGCTGAAATACCTCCACAAACTCTTTACCGATGATTTTGCGCTTTTGCTCCGGATCGGTCACACCCTTTAACTGGGACAGGAACTCATGCGAGGCGTCCACATGAATCACCCTGACCCCTAAGTTCCGGGCAAACATATCCATCACCATCTTGCCTTCATGAAGGCGCAGCAAGCCATGATCGACAAATACGCACGTTAGTTGAGGTCCAATGGCTCGATGAATCAGGGCTGCAGCCACGCTGGAGTCCACGCCGCCCGACAGACCCAAAATAACTTCATCACTACCGACCTGCTCCTTGATCTTCGCTACTGCTTCAGCAATGTAGTCACCCATCACCCAATCAGCTCGGCATTGGCAAATGTCATGTACAAAACGATTTAAGATCTCTTTGCCCTTTAAGGTGTGAGTTACCTCAGGATGAAATTGCAGGCCGTAGAAATGTTTTTCTTCATTGGCCATTCCTGCAATCGGGCAGGATGGCGTCGAGGCCATTAACTTAAACCCTGGAGGTAGCTCAGTAACTGAGTCGCCATGACTCATCCATACTTTGAGAATTCCATGCCCCTCGGCGGTGCGATGGTCCTCAATGCCATTTAGCAAATCCGTATGGCCCCGGGCACGCACCTCGGCATACCCAAACTCACGTGCTTTTCCCAAAGACTCGGCTGAAGCAACCCGACCGCCCAATTGGGTGGCCATCGTTTGCATGCCGTAACAAATACCTAGAACTGGAACATTAAGTTGAAAAACAATCTCAGGGGCCCTGGGGCTATTTGGCTCCGTTACCGAACTTGGCCCACCCGAAAGAATGATTCCTTTGCAGCGACGCTCTTGAACAAATGTTTTGATTCGTTCCGGATCCGAGTCATACGGCCAGATCTCAGAATAGACTTTTGACTCCCGCACACGGCGGGCAATCAATTGGGTAACTTGCGAACCAAAATCCAGAATCAGAATCGTATCGTGCACAGTTTTGCCCAAGCGACTCTTAGTCAATGTGATAGTTAGGGGCTTCCTTCGTGATCTTCACATCATGGACGTGCGACTCTCGTACGCCTGCAGAAGTAATCTCCACAAAACTGGCCTTCTCATGTAATTCCGCAATGGTTTTGCAACCACAATAGCCCATCGACGAACGAATACCACCACTCAGTTGATGCAAGATACTCAGGACACTTCCTTTGTAAGGCACCTGCCCCTCAATCCCCTCGGGGACTAATTTCTCGGCATTGGCTGCGCTGATATCTTCTTGGAAGTAGCGATCAGCAGCACCATCGGCCATGGCGCCTAATGAACCCATGCCACGATAACTCTTATAGGATCGTCCTTGATATAAAAAGACCTCACCAGGGGCTTCTTCCGTCCCAGCAAACATGCCACCCATCATGACGCTATTGGCACCCGCAGCAAGGACTTTTGCAACATCTCCTGAGTAGCGCACACCGCCGTCTGCAATTAATGGAATACCGCTTCCCTTAAGCGCATTGGCAACATTCACCACGGCCGTAATTTGTGGAACCCCGACGCCCGCCACGATGCGGGTGGTGCAAATCGAGCCCGGACCAATGCCGACTTTTACACCATCAGCACCATGGTCTGCGAGTGCTTTCGCAGCCTCGCCAGTCGCTATATTGCCGCCAATCACTTGAACCTGAGGGTAGTGCTTCTTGACCCATTTCACACGATCGAGAACGCCTTGACTATGGCCATGTGCGGTATCGACCACAATCACATCAACACCGGCCTTCACCAGCAGCTCAACACGTTCATCGTTATCCGGGCCCACACCGACGGCAGCGCCAACGCGCAACTTACCCTCACCATCTTTAGCAGCATTGGGATGCTCGGTCGCCTTCAGAATATCCTTAACGGTCACTAAGCCGCGTAACTCGAAGGCATCGTTCACAACGAGTACGCGCTCTAAGCGATGCTTACTCATTAAGCGCTTGGCCTCCTCAAGGCTTGCGCCCTCCTTCACGGTGATAAGACGCTCACGCGGAGTCATCTTGGTCTTCACGCTTGCATCTAAATCCTCTTCGAACCGAAGATCGCGGTTGGTGATGATGCCAACTACGGTTTTTCCTTGCAGCACGGGGAATCCTGAAAAGCCATGCTCCCTCGATAGAGCAATCACCTGACGGACGGTCATTTCTGGAGTAATCGTGATGGGGTCGCGCAGGACTCCCGACTCAAAACGTTTTACTTTAGCTACTTCTTTGGCCTGCTCGGCAGGCTTGAGATTTTTGTGGATGATTCCGATACCACCCTCACTTGCCATGGCAATCGCGAGCCTACCCTCAGTGACCGTATCCATCGCGGCCGATACCAAGGGAATATTGATCGTAATATCGCGAGTTAACTGGGTGACCAAACTGGTGTCACGAGGAAGGACGGCCGAGTAGGCCGGCACAAGGAGCACGTCATCAAAGGTCAGTGCTTTTTGTATGAGTCGCATGCAAAACCCCTAGTCGCAAAATCCGATTATAAAGGTTCTGGGTCGAGGACTCCTTTAAGGTCTCGGTTTCGCAGCTTGCCGGCGCATGGCTTTGGCCTTTAAAAGGCTATCTTTATCGCGATTGGCCTTCTTTCGTCTGGCTAATTTAGGGTCAATGCGTAATGGTGCATAGAGCTCTAAACGGTCGCCGGCATATAGCGGGCTACTCCAATCCTTGCGCTTACCAAATACCCCATAGCAGCCCTTACGGCTAATCACTGGATCATCTTGATCTTTGGCAATGCCCAAGCTTTGAAGCGCCCAACCCACCGTGGGCTTTGTAACACCATTTAACGGAAGATGATGAATTTGAAGTAATGGCGGATCCTGGCGCGCATCGCATAAAAGTATTTCCATGGTCTGCGCTTTAGTGGCCATAGAGTTGCTCCGCACGCTTTACAAAGCAATCCACAAAGGTGCTGGCGATGTAGGAGAACACCGGACCAATAATCTTATCCAAGATGGCACTTTTGAACTCCCAGTGCAAATTGAACTCAATCTTGCATGCATCATCGCGTAAGGGAATGAAGCGCCACTGGCCAGTGAACTTTTTAAATGGACCATCAACAAATTGCATATCAATCGAATCAGGGCGATGGTTGGCATTTCGCGTATGAAAGAATTGCTCAATCCCTTTAAAGTGGATCTTAATTTTGGCATCGAGAACCGTTTCGGTTTGCTCATAAATATCCACACCGCCGCACCAGGGTAAAAACTCTGGATAGCGCGCAACATCCGTTACTAGGCTGTACATGCGGTCAGCGGATTGACCAATCAAAACCGTCTTATTGACGTCTGCCATAATGAAACCGTGGAACCTATAAAAACTCTAAACCATGAGTATCGTCGATAACAAAAAAGCCTTCTTTGATTATTTTATTGAAGAACGCTATGAAGCGGGCCTTGTCCTCGAAGGGTGGGAGGTTAAGGCAATTCGTGCTGGTCGTGCGCAAATTAAGGAAGCGTATGTCGTAGTGCGTAATGCTGAAATTTATTTGATTGGTTCTCACATCAGTCCACTCTCCTCGACATCGACTCATATTCATGCCGACCCCACCCGAACCCGCAAGCTCCTCTTAAATGAGAGCGAGATTCGGAAACTCATCGGCAAAGTTGAGCAGCGAGGCTATACCTTGGTCCCGCTCAATTTGCACTTCTCAAAGGGTCGAGTTAAATGTGAAATTGGGCTTGCCCGCGGAAAGAAACAACACGATAAGCGCGAGGCAAGTAAAGAGCGCGACTGGGAGCGAGAAAAAGCCAGAATCGTGCGCGGTCAACTCTCATAATCCTGTTTCTTGCACCATTTAGGTGCATATTTGCACCAAGCCATGCCAATCTACGGATGATTTGTCATTCGAGCGTAATACCGTAAAGACTATGAAAACCCCGTATGACGAAATGTTTGATGTGCATGGTGCGGCTAGACCCCACTACGCCATCTTTCAGCAATGGCTAACTGAGCAAAGTGATGCTCTGATGGCCCTTAAACGGGCTGAGGCCGACCTCATCTTTCGTCGGGTTGGCATCACCTTTGCAGTCTATGGTGATGATTTGGGGACTGAGCGCACTATTCCATTTGACCAAGTCCCACGGATATTCACAGCAGAAGAATGGTCGACGCTTGAAGCAGGTCTGCGACAACGCGTGACCGCACTCAATCACTTTATTCATGATGTCTATCACGACGAAGCAATCATTAAAGCTGGGATTATTCCCGGGGAGCAGATTTTTAATAATGCTCAATATCGACCGGAAATGCGCTATATCGATGTACCGCGGAATATTTACGCCCAAATCGCTGGGATTGATATTGTGCGCGCTGGTGCAGGTGAGTTTTATGTCCTAGAGGACAATCTGCGCGTACCATCTGGCGTGTCCTATATGGTCGAAGATCGCAAAATGATGATGCGCCTCTTTCCCGATCTATTCCAGCGCTATCGAGTTGCTCCTGTAGAGCACTACCCTGACCTTCTGTTGGAATGCCTGAAGTCCGTCAAGCCCGAGGGAGTAAAAAAACCAAATGTGGTTGTTCTCACCCCAGGCATGTTTAACTCGGCCTACTTTGAACATACTTACCTTGCTCAACAAATGGGTGTCGAACTAGTCGAAGGTAAGGACCTTTATGTCAAAGATGAAGAAGTGTTCATGCGAACCACCCAAGGGCCTCAGCGGGTCGATGTAATCTATCGACGTATTGATGACGACTTTTTAGATCCCTTAGCATTTCGATCCGATTCTGCTTTAGGCGTAGCCGGCTTACTCAATGCCTATCGTGCGGGCAATATCACTCTAGCCAACGCGATTGGCACTGGAATTGCGGACGATAAATCCATTTATCCGTATGTGCCGCAAATGATTGAGTTCTACTTAGGTGAAAAGCCGATTCTTAACAATGTACCGACTTATCAATGCCGCAAGGCCGAAGATCTGGCTTACACCTTGGCTCATCTTGATGAGCTGGTCGTCAAAGAAACTCATGGCGCTGGTGGCTATGGCATGCTGGTAGGTCCAGCATCCACCAAAGAGGAAATTGAGCGCTTTCGAGCGAACTTAATTCAACATCCAGATCAATATATTGCTCAACCGACGCTATCTCTATCAACCTGTCCAACCTTTGTTGAGTCTGGAATTGCCCCGCGCCATATTGATCTACGACCTTTTGTGCTCTCTGGCAAAACCATCAAGATGGTTCCGGGAGGCTTAACTCGCGTTGCCCTCAAGGAGGGTTCTTTGGTGGTGAACTCTTCACAAGGTGGTGGCACCAAAGATACTTGGGTACTGGAGGATTAATCCATGTTAAGCCGCACCGCCGATTGCCTCTACTGGATGGCTCGCTATACCGAGCGGGCTGAGAATACCGCGCGCATGCTCGATGTGAACTATCAAACCTCTTTGCTACCGCAACCCTCTGAATACCGAGACCAAAGTTGGCGTAAGTTATTGACCATCTCTAAATTAGAACCGGCATTCCTCGCGAGCCACTCGCAGATGAATCAGGAATCCATTTTGCGGTTCATGATCGCTGATGCGAATAATCCATCGAGTATCGTGTCTTGCTTGCGCGCCGCGCGTGAAAACGCACGAGCGATTCGTGGACGGATTACATCTGAGCTGTGGGAAACCCAAAACACGACCTGGCTGGAGTTAACGCAATTACTTGCTAAACAGGATTATGCGGATCCCAGCAGCCTCCTAGACTGGGTTAAATATCGCTGCCACCTCTCGCGGGGGGTCATGCATGGCACGATGCTGAAAAATGAGGCCTATTACTTCATGCGCATTGGCACCTTACTAGAGCGCGCCGATAATACTGCTCGCATCCTAGAAACCAAGTACCAAGATCCAGCAAGCTTGCGTCAATTAAAACCCATTCAAGATATCCATGAGGAGGCGGATTCAGCATTCTTTGATTTCTATCACTGGGCTGCCCTGTTGCGATCTGTATCTGCTTTTGAGATCTACCGCCAAATTTACTCAGACCAAATTACCCCGCAAAAGGCAGCAGAGTTGCTAATCTTTAATCAACAAATGCCCCGTTCATTGCGCTATTGCGTGGGTGATTTAATTGTGCTGTTAGGTGAAATTCGGAATCAGAACTCCAAAGAGATTGAACGCCTTATCGGCAAACTCCAAGCAGACCTTGATTATTCTGATATCAATGAAGTCTTTCATATGGGTCTTGAAGAGTTCACGAAGCAGTTTTTAAAACGAATTAATCACATTGGTGACGAGCTCAGTAATGCATACCTCATCCCCCTTGCCGTTGCCTAAGATGAAATCGATGCACTTACAAATTGAGCACCATACCGAATACCAATACGACAATCCAGTTCGCTATTCGATTCAGGAGTTAAGACTAAGCCCACTAGATAACAAAGGGCAAACGATTGTAAAGTGGCAAATTCAGTCGCCCGTCAAAGCCAAGTCCACTCAAGACACTTTTGGTAATACCTGCCAAACATTAGTACTCGACACGCCCTATAAATCAATGAGCATTACTGCCAAAGGAGAAGTCAAGAGCCATGGATGCTATGAGTACCAGGATGATACCCATGCCGTGTCCCCTTACTATCTGCTACAGCCAACCACCCTCACACAAATATCAGAACCAATGCAATCGTATTTTGAATCGGCACTTCCTAAAAAACGTGACATTGATTCTGTTTTGGCTCTAGCCGATGCGATTCGTGCCGGCATTCGTTATCAAGCAGGTGTCACGACCTTTGCAACGACAGCAGCTCAATCATTTGCGATGCAGACTGGGGTCTGCCAAGATCATAGTCACATCATGCTAAGTCTATGTCGGTTTGCCAATATTCCAGCGCGCTATGTTAGCGGCTACTTCTTTGCCGAAGAATCTCCAAACCTAGCAAGTCATGCCTGGGTAGATGTTTGTTTGGATGCAGATCAAGGTCGCTGGATCAGTATTGATGTAACCCATGCCTGCCTGACGGATCAACGGCATATTCGCTTGGCCATTGGAAGGGATTATTATTCAGCTGCACCCATCAAAGGAATCCGTTCCGGTGGTGGCCAAGAGGAGCTACGGGCTCGCATTGCCATACAACAAGTGAAAGTGCTGTAACCATGACCTATTGCGTTGCCCTTTGCCTCGATGAAGGCCTAGTGTTCTTAGCCGATACTCGAACGAATGCGGGAGTTGACCAAATCGGCACCTTTCGTAAGATGGCCCTCTTTCATCAAGACCGAGAGCGTTTTTTTGTTCTCATGAGCTCGGGTAACTTAGCCATTACCCAAGCAGTCAAAGAAATTCTCCTCCAAGGTGAAATGTTCGATGGCATCAATCTTTGGAATGCCAAAAGCTGTCATGAAGCAGCGACGGTGGTTGGTTCGGCCGTCAAAAAAGTACGGGAGCGTGATTTTGAGGATCTGCAAAAGTCAGGAATTGAGTTTAATTGCAACTTAATTTTTGGTGGACAAATCCAGGGTGAGAAACCTCGTTTATTTAATATTTACGCTGCCGGTAACTTCATTGAAACTACGCCGGAGACTCCGTACTTTCAAATTGGAGAATCCAAATACGGTAAACCCATTCTCGATCGGGTGATTCGTTTTAATACCCCGCTTAATTTAGCGACCAAATGTGTCCTGATCTCGATGGACTCGACTATTAAAAGTAATATTTCCGTTGGCTTACCGCTCGATCTCTTGGTCTATGAGAAAGACTCTTTCAATTTAGATAGATTAATCACGATTGATGAAGATAATCCCTACTTCGAAATGATGCATCGAATTTGGGGTGAGAAACTAAAAGAAGTGGCACTCAGCATTCCAGAACCCAGTTGGAATGGCTCTAAGAAAAGTATTTCGATTCTATCGCCGTCAAAGAAGCTGGGCAGCGTACCTGTCCATAAACCTAAAACTAAACCATTAGGTCGCTCTAAACCAACAAAAAAGGTATTAGGATCAAAAAAATAAGGCGGGGAGCGGCCGCCTTATTGGTCTCATTGGATCGAGCCTAGGATCCGTTATTCGCCAAAAACTCCCAGGTTTGTACGACACTATCTGGGTTGAGTGAGATTGAGGTGATTCCTTTTTTGACCAGCCACTTGGCAAAGTCTGGATGATCAGACGGGCCCTGTCCACAAATACCGACATACTTGCCTTGTTTGACGCAGGCATCAATCGAGCGCTCGATCATGAACTCCACCGCAGGATCGCGCTCATCGAAATCAATCGCTAAGAGCTCCATGCCAGAGTCGCGATCAAGCCCCAAGGTTAACTGGGTCATATCGTTTGAACCAATCGAGAAGCCATCAAAATACTCCAAGAATTGATCGGCCAGAATGGCATTCGATGGAATCTCGCACATCATGATCAATTTCAGGCCATTCACTCCACGTTGCAGACCAAACTTAGCCATCATGTCAATCACGCGCTTTGCCTGGGCAATCGTGCGCACAAATGGCACCATGATCTCAACATTATCTAAGCCCATTTCCTCGCGCACCCGCTTCATCGCCGCGCATTCAAGAGCAAAGGCCTCGCCAAAATCCTCCGACACATACCGCGATGCCCCCCGAAAACCGAGCATGGGATTCTCTTCATCTGGCTCGTAACGAGACCCACCAATCAACTTCTTATACTCGTTGGACTTAAAGTCTGACAGGCGCACAATCACTGGCTTGGGATAGAAAGCCGCAGCAATCGTTGCCACACCTTCAACTAATTTATCCTCATAAAATGCTCGAGGACTTGAATAGCCACGCGCTACACTCTCCACTGCTCGCTTTAGATCAGCGTCAATATTGGGGTATTCCAACACTGCGCGGGGATGCACGCCAATGTAATTGTTGATAATGAATTCCAGACGAGCTAGGCCAACCCCTGCATTCGGCAGTTGGCAGAAATCAAACGCTAATTGAGGGTTGCCGATGTTCATGGTGATCTTGACTGGTATGTCTGGCAGAACTCCGCGCTTTACCTCAGTAACCTCGGTTTCAATCAGACCGTCATAAATGCGTCCTTCATCACCCTCGGCGCACGAAACAGTAACAACCGCACCATCTTGTAAGACATCGGTTGCATTACTACAGCCCACAACTGCAGGGACCCCCAACTCGCGCGCAATAATCGCGGCATGGCAGGTTCTGCCACCTCGATTGGTAACAATCGCTGAGGCCCGCTTCATGACGGGCTCCCAATTTGGGTCGGTCATATCAGCCACCAAAACATCGCCAGGCTGAACCCGATCCATTTCGCTGGCGTCCCGAATCACACGTACCGGACCGCCTCCAATTTTTTGACCAATGGCTCGGCCGGTTGTAATGACTTTTGAATTTCCCTTTAAGCGATAGCGAAGTTCCACTTGATCTGCCGCTTGGCTCTTCACGGTCTCTGGACGGGCTTGAAGGATGTAGATCTTGCCATCCACACCGTCTTTGCCCCATTCGATATCCATGGGTCGACCATAGTGCTTCTCGATAATGACTGCATACTTGGCAAGCTCAGTAACATCTTCATCAGTAATCGAGAAACGATTGCGTTCTTCAGGGCCCACCTCAACAGTTTGTACACGCTCTGCGGATCCCTGGGGAGCAAATTGCATCTGAATTAATTTCGATCCTAACGACTTCCGGATAATCGCTTTTTTACCTTTTGCAAGAGTCTCTTTGAAAACATAAAACTCATCGGGATTAACTGCACCCTGCACGACGGTCTCGCCCAAGCCATAGCTTGAGGTAATAAAAACCACTCCTGGAAAGCCAGACTCTGTATCGAGAGTGAACATCACGCCTGCCGCTCCAAGGTCTGAGCGCACCATACGCTGCACACCCGCAGAAAGAGCCACATCTGCATGGGCAAATCCTTTGTGGACACGGTAGGAAATCGCACGATCGTTATACAGGGATGCAAACACCTCACGGATCTTTTTTAATACATCATCAATACCCGATACGTTCAAAAAGGTTTCTTGCTGACCTGCAAATGAAGCGTCAGGTAGGTCCTCAGCCGTTGCCGAAGAGCGGACCGCAAACGATCCTTTGCCGGATGCATCGAGTTTTTGAAAAGCTGCTCGTATTTCGGCCTCTAACTGAGGTTGAAAGGCAGCTCCTTCGATCCACGAACGAATCTGCGCACCCGCTTCTGCCAAAGCACGAACGTCATCAACATTGAGCTTGGCAAGCCGCTCTGAAATTTTTTGATCGAGTTGATTGTGTTTTAAGAAATCCCGAAATGCGATGGATGTGGTGGCAAAACCGGTTGGCACACGGACCCCTGCAGATGCCAATTGTGAAATCATTTCACCCAGTGAGGAATTTTTACCGCCTACCGACTCAACATCGCCGACACGCAGCTCCTCAAAAGGCAAAACATAGGCGTTTTGCTTATTTTGCATAGACATAAAGACTCTCGTAAAGTTAAAAAACTGACTAAAGCGTTGCCCCTAAAATCGGGCATACTTGAATGATCAATATTGTATTACTGGACCTTAATTTGCCTATTTTTTAATCAATCTTTATCGCAATAACCACCATGACTCTTCCGGCCAATACTCTACCTCGCATTGTTTACATCGTCTCTGATGGAACGGGTATTACCGCTGAAAACTTTAGTCAATCGATCCTAGCGCAGTTCGAGGCTAGCTTTCGACAGGTTCGTATTCCTTTTGTCGATACTGTAGATAAAGCGCATGACGCGGTATCTCAAATTAATGGCACCGATCCCAAGTATGGCGAAGCGATTGTTTTTACCACCCTTGTCAATCCGGAGGTAAATCAGATCGTTGGGCAAGCCAAAGCCCTGGTGCTTGATATGTTCCAAACCTTTGTGGCGCCCCTTGAACAAACACTAGGAATGCGCTCAACCCATGCAATCAATCGCCTACATCACAATGCTGATACGGATGCTTATAAAAACCGGATTGAAGCGATTAATTATTCCTTAGCCCATGACGATGGCCAGTCCAATCAAAATCTGGTCGATGCGAATGTAATTCTGGTGGGCGTATCTCGGGTTGGTAAAACACCAACTAGCCTTTATTTGGCGATGCAGTATGGATTAAAGGCAGCCAACTACCCCTTAATCCCCGAAGATTTTGAGCGCGGCCAGCTGCCCAAAGATCTTCTCTCTCATAAACAAAAGATTTTTGGTTTAACGATCGACCCCGAACGCCTCTCTGAGATCCGGAATGAACGCCGGCCGGGAAGCAACTATGCCAAGCTAGAAAACTGTCGATATGAGATTAATGAAGCCACTGCCATGATGCGACGCGAGTCCATTCCGTGGGTCTCGACCACTAGCAAATCAATTGAAGAGATTGCAACCACCATCCTTCAGGCCATTCGTTCTGATAAAACCATCCTTGGCTAGCAAGGCTCAGGAATTAAATTGCCCTCGGGCCCGCAGGGTTTCATACAAACAAATGGCGGCGGTGCTCGCCACATTTAAAGACTCCAGCTGTGGATTTTGGGGAACCCGAATTGGAGTGGCTTGTCCCAAGAGCTCTGGGGAGACCCCTTGTCCCTCATTACCAAATACCCAAGCAACCGGCTTTTGTAGACGCGCTTCAATAGAGTACAGTGAGCGCTCGGCAGTCATGGTCGTTGCCAATAAGGGTGCCTCAATATTACTGGTCACATCATCGATGCTTTGTGCCTCATAAAAAGTCAGGTAACGATGTGCTCCCATGGCCGCACGAAGCACCTTCGGCGACCAAATATGGGCGGTTCCAACCGTACACACAATTTGATTGAAATTACAAGCCAAAGCGGTACGCAAAATCGTTCCGACATTCCCAGCATCCTGAATAGCATCCAGAATTACAGTGTCACCGAGCAGATTCTTTGCAGTAGACTTTGGAGATTCAAGGCGAACTAAGCCCATGATTTGCGGAGCATTCTCTAGCTCGCTGATAGAGGACCATAAAGACTCATCAAGCAGCTGGATCTCAACTTCTGGGCATTGCTCACAATGAACATCAATAATCGCTGCAATCTCTGTATTTGCGAGTGCTGATGGAGTAGTCAGGATGCTCTGTAAACGCGGGTCGCCTTGCCAGACTTGGAGTAAATGGATGCCTTCCATGACCGCAAGCTGATACTCCTGGCGAGCCTTCTGCCCCTTGCTACCCGCTTGCTGAAGTTGACGAATGCGCTTGAGCAAATGATTTTCTTTAGAAGAAATAACACCCTTGGAGTTATGCATTGATGAGCTCCCGAACCGGCCCAAAGGAGCGTCGATGATCCGCGCATGGGCCATAGTGTTTAAGGGCTGCAATATGGGCCTCGGTGGGATAGCCCATATGCTGATTAAAGCCATATTGAGGAAATTGTTCATGCAGGATTTGCATCTGTTGATCGCGATGCACTTTAGCCAAGATCGATGCAGCTGAAATGGCCGGCTCTTTTGCGTCTCCCTGAATAATTGCACGCGCTGGTATAGGTAGGGATGGGCAACGATTACCATCGATGAGCGCTTCGCTTGGCCACTCACCCATTCGATCAACTAGGGACTGTATCGCTCGTTGCATGGCTAACATGGTCGCTTGCAAGATATTGAGCTCATCAATCTCTTGGGGGGATGCTTCGCCAATACCCCAAGCCCTTGCCTTTGACACAATTTCAGCATAAAGCACTTCACGCTTGGCAGGGCTTAACTTTTTTGAGTCTTTAAGTCCAATAATGGGTTGCCGGGGATCCAGTACGACCGCTCCAGCGACAACTGCACCAACCAATGGACCGCGCCCTGCTTCATCAACTCCGCAAATCCAAATACTCATGGTGAACTATGCTCTCTCACGCAGAGTTTGCTCAACTGCTTGGGCCACTAAAAGCCCAGTTGGCCTCTTCAGTATTCGATGCAGCTCTTCAAAACGCTTTTGAAGTTTTTGAACGGCTGCGGGGTGGCTCAGCCAATGCATCACTTCACGAGCCAAGGCCTCGGGTTTGGCTGCATTTTGTAAAAGCTCGGGCACCACAAACTCGCCACACAGAATATTAGGCAAACCCACGTATGGCAAGTACCCTTGTCGTTTCATAATCTGGGCAGTTAGCCAAGGCACCTTATATGAAATCACCATGGGTTTTTTCCAAAGCGCCGCTTGTAGGGTTGCGGTCCCGCTGGCGATCAAGACCACATCGGCAGCGGCTAATGCCAGGTTAGCATCTCCGTCCAATAGGATCAATTGGACATCGGGATGACTGGCTAGGAGTTGCTGCTGTAAACGCTCAATGGCAGGTCGTAAATGAGGTGCGGCAATAGGAAGAACAAAATGAACCTTCTGGCCCTCCAATTGCTTTGCAAGAATGCTGATGGTCTCAAAAAATAGTGGGCCGATTAACTCAATCTCCGACTGACGACTGCCTGGTAACACCGCAATAGTGATGCCATCAATACCTAAATCGTTCTTTGCTGCAGCTTGATCCACAATTTCTGGGATCTCGCTGGCTAAGGGGTGACCAACATAGCTTGCAGCAATCCCAGCCCTCTCATAAATCTCTGGCTCAAATGGAAACAGGCACAGAACCCGATCGACCGCACGAGCAATTTTATGAATGCGGCCACCTCGCCAAGCCCAAATGGATGGGGAGACTAAATGAAGCGTTGGGACTCCATGCTGCTTTAAGCGGGTCTCGACCCCCAGATTAAAGTCAGGCGCATCAATGCCTAGAAAGATATCAGGCCGCTCGACCTTTAAAAGATAGTGCAGCAACTCGGAGCGTAATCGCAAAATAGCAGGTAGTTGCGCAAGCGCTTCAACATATCCACGCACACTTAAGGTCTCCATCGGCCAACGGGAGATAAAACCTTCTGCTTGCATCGCTGGCCCGCCAATCCCAAACATCCTAAGATCGCGAGTGTACGGTATTTGCTTTAGGGCTGAAAGCGCAGGGGCTGCGATTAAATCCCCAGACGGCTCTCCTGCAACACAAGCCAGACTCGGCAAAATCAGTTACCGGATAATGCCGCGACTGGAGGCGGCTAAGAATTGATGAAACTGAAGCAAGGCTTCTTGGGTTTTGACATCCGCTTGCTGCTTTGCCATGGCGTCGATCGCAACTTTTGCCTCTTCAAAACTCAGCCCATCTTTGTATAAAACCTTATAGGCATTACGGAGCTCCATAATCGCCTCCGGTAAATAGCCGCGGCGCTTTAAGCCCTCGACATTGATTCCATGGGGTCCAGCTTTATCGCCCGCCGCCATCACAAATGGGGGGATATCTTGTACAAGTGCCGAGGCCCCACCTAACATCGCATGCGCCCCAATACGAACAAACTGATGAACACCCGACATTCCACCCAGAATCGCCCAATCTCCTACTTCAACATGCCCGGCAATTTGGGCGTTACTTGAGAAGATGGTGTGATTACCAATTTGGCAATCATGCGCAATATGTACATAAGCCATGATCCAATTGTCATTGCCGATTCGAGTGATGCCCTGATCTTGCGCAGTACCCGTATGAATGGTCGTGAACTCCCGAATCGTATTGCGGTCACCAATGATCAATTGGGTTGGCTCGCCACGGTATTTCATGTCCTGCGGTTCGCCGCCGATGGCTGCAAAGTGACCAATCCGGTTATCTTGTCCAAGGCTTGTATGCCCTTCAATCACGGAATGCGAACCAACCGTGCAACCTGAACCCATGGTGACATGAGGCCCAATCACAGCATAAGGTCCGATAACGACGTTATCGGCTAATTGCGCCTTGGAATCAACGATGGCACTTGCATGGATTGTGGCCATTACACACTCTTCTTTCGAACCGCACAGGTAATGGATGCCTCAGCTGCTAATTCATCTTGGACGGTCGCTTTAACCTGAAACTTATAAATACCAGCCTTACCGCGCTCAAATGTAGCGTGCATGATGAGCTGATCACCAGGTAATACGATCCGTTTAAAACGCGCGCCATCGATTCCAGCAAAGTAATACACATCCTCCGGGTCATGCTCTTCAGAAAACGTCAAGAGTGCTGCGGTTTGAGCTAGCGCTTCAATAATCAGGACACCTGGCATCACCGGAAAATCTGGAAAATGACCCTGAAAGAATGGCTCATTCATCGTGACATTTTTCAATGCTTTGATGGTTTTTCCGGGATCTAACTCAATGACCCGATCGACCAACAAAAATGGATATCGATGGGGGAGTAGTTTCAGAATCTTGTGAATATCAATCACTGCTTGACTCATAGCATGTCCATAAAAGTTACTAATCGGGTTTACTAACCGAATCGGATGCTTTACCTTCAAGGCTTCGAATCCGCTCCCGTATTTTATCCAGTCCGCGCAAAATCGCTGCATTTCGCTCCCAGGCAGAATGGGGCATTGATGGGAATACACCGGTAATGTGCGTACCGGGCTCCGTTATAGAACGAATCACGGGAGTGCCACCCGATACGGTGGTGCGGTCTGCAATCTGAAGATGACCGGCAAAGTTCGCATTGCCACCAATCACACAGTAATTACCAATCGTGGTACTGCCAGCGATGGCAGCACAACCAGCAATCACGGTATGAACACCAATCACTACGTTGTGCGCAATTTGGACTTGGTTATCGATCTTGCAACCATCCCCAATCGTGGTATTCGCCATTGCACCACGATCAATCGTCGTGCAGGCCCCCACTTCAACATCCTGACCAATCCTTACCCCACCTGTTTGTGGGATTTTGAGCCATTGACCACCCTGTGCTGAAAAGTCAGGGGCAAAGCCAAAACCATCAGCCCCTATCACGGCACCGCTATGAATAATGCAACGATCGCCAATTGTGCAATCGTGATAAATCGTGACGTTGGGGTAAATGAGGCAATCATCACCTAATGTAGTGCCCTCACCAATACTAATTTGACCCAGAAGAACCACACGCTCTCCTAAACGAACACCGGGGCCAATTTGCACAAAGGGTCCAATATGGCATGAGGCAGGTATCACGGCCGTTTTATCCACGACCGCCATGGGACTAATTCCAGGGGGGTAGATTGGAGCACTTTGCTTTGCAAACCACTGCGCCATCTTAGCGAAGCTGGCATAAGGATTTTTTGATACCAGATAACTAGTCTTTGTAGTCTGAGAGTGCCCTTGCAGGAACTTTAGGTCTGCTTCACTGACGATTAATGCACCCGCACCACTATCAAGTGCCTGTTGGCGATAGAGAGGGTTCGATAAAAAAGAAAGCTCGTCAGATTGGGCTCGCTCAAGCGGAGCAAGCCCGCGCAATAATCGGGAACCATCCCCCACCAAGCTAACTTGAAATTGTTCGGCTAGCTCGATGGCAGTTGGCATGTGAATTACTTCAGATTATTTAATACCCTGATAACCTCATCGGTCACATCAAGTCTTGGATTGAGGTACGCTGGGGGTTCTTGAAAAATCACATCGATCTTACGCTGTTCAGCCACCTGCCGAATGGCAAGATTAGCCTTTTCAGCAATTTTTGCTCGCTCTTCCGCATTACGTTGATTGGCATCATCGTTTAACTCGCGATTCTTGCGTTGCAACTCACGGTCAAAGTCGGCCAACTCCCTCTGCTTGCGAATTCTCTCAGCCTCAGGCATCACGGCAGCCTCTTTATCTAATTTCTCAGCAGCGGCTTTAATTTTCTGAGCACCATCCCGAATTTCATTCTGACGTTTCGCAAACTCATTTTGCAAACGCGATTGGGCTGCTTTTGCCATATTGGACTCAACAAAAATCTTTTCGGCGTTCACAAACGCAATGCGAGGAGCAGTCTCTTGGGCAAAAGCAACAGAACAAATACCCGTTAAGAATGCAGTTATAACTAATTTAGACCCTTTGGTCATTAATCCCTGAATCATCATCATTTTCCTTACAATTAAAACGCTGTACCCACTTGGAACTGCAATCTTTGGATTCTATCAGTAGGCTGTGCATTTACCGGTATGCCGTAGCTAAATTTTAATGGTCCCAATGGGGAAATCCAAGACAAGCCAACACCGTAAGAGTATTTCAGGACTAAATTGATGTCCTGAAAGGCATTACCGCCGTCCGCAAAGGTAAAGAGGCGTAAGGTTTTGTCTGCCCCCGAACCCGGGACTGGGAAGGTATATTCCACATTGGTAACGATCTTCGATTGACCGCCGGTTGGCAAGAAGGTACCGGTTGTGGTGTTGAAATAAGTTGGACCCAAGGAACCCGGGGCATAACCCCTAACTGATCCAATACCGCCGACGAAATAGTTCTTGGTAATGGGGTATGGCTTATTACCGTAGGCTTCTCCATAACCAACCTCGCCATTAAAAGACAAGATATTACCTTTAGAAAATGAGTGGTATTGCTGATATTGGGCATTTAACTGATAGTACAGAAGATTGCCCAATGGTGTTCCAACCTCTGCAGACAAGCGTTGCAATGAACCTTTTGATGGAATGAGTGCGCTATCACGACCATCACGCGCCCAGCCCACATTCACTGGAATATTGTAGGTTTGCAAACGACTGGGGATGGTTTGACCCCAATCCTGTACATAGGTTTGGTAGGGTTGCGGGGTATTTTGAGTGACGTAAATATCAAAAAACTCGAGCGCCGTTCCATAGAACACCCGATCAACCTCAGTGTAAGGCACCCCAAACTTCAAGTTCGTACCAAAAGACTTGATCTGATAGTCAGGATCACCCACGTAATACAGCGGCTTATTGGAGCGATAGAAAAAGTCGGTGTAACGACTAATACCATCCTCAGTAAAATAAGGGTCAAATTGTGATAGTGCCAAGGATTGATTAATTTTACCGAGCGAGAAATTAAGACCAATACTGGTTCCAGTTCCAAACGCATTCTCTTGGTTAATACCTGCACTCAGAATTAACTTTTCAGTAGAAGAAAATCCAGCACCAATCGAAATCGCACCCGTTGGCTTTTCCTCAACCTTCACGTTCACATCGACTTGATCGGGGGAGCCGGGAACATCGGAAGTGGTGATTTCACTATCCTTCACATAGCCGGTTCGACCAATCCGCTCCTTCGAAATTCGGATCTTTTCACTATCAAACCAGGCACTCTCAAACTGTCGCATTTCTCGCCGAATTACCAGATCCCGTGTCTTTGAGTTCCCTGTAATTTCGACTTTGCGCACATACACGCGCCGACCGGCATCAATGACCAGCGTAATATCCACCTCGTTTAAATCACGTCGGATATCGGGCTGCGGATTAATCACCGCAAAGGCATAGCCATACGAACCCAACTTCTCAGCGATGGCCTTGGTACTTTCCGCTAGTTTTGCAGAGGAGAAAGTATCGCCAGCTTTGATCTTCAATAGAGACTGGAACTCTTTTTCCTTGCCAAGTAATTCCCCAGCAAGACTAATGTTCTTGACAGTAAATTTATTGCCTTCACGAATACTGATGGTTAGATAGATATCGCGCTTATCGGGGGTAATAGAAACCTGGGTGGATTCAATCACAAACTCGAGATAGCCCCGATTGAGGTAATACGAACGAATGGTCTCGAGGTCAGCGGTTAGCTTTTGCTTTGAGTACAAATTATCTTTGGAGTACCACGATAACCAACCACCGGTTTGAAGCTGCATCTGACTGCGTAAAGTACTCTCACTAAATACCTTATTGCCGATGAAATTAATCTCTTTAATCTTGGCTACTGGTCCTTCATCAATATTGAAGAAGATCGTCACTTGATTACGAGCTCCTGGGGTAACCGTTGTAACCACCTCAGCAGCAAACAATCCCTTACTCACATATTGACGCTTGAGCTCCTGCTCTGCTTTATCAATTAAGGCCTTGTCATAAAAACGTGCGTCAGCTACCCCGACGCTTCGCAATGATTTGCGGACCACTTCAGGGTCAAACTCCTTCATACCCGTGAACTCAATACGAGAAATCGTGGGGCGCTCGTCCACAATCACAATTAAGACATCACCTTGCGCCTGAATCTGTACATCCCGAAAAAATCCAGTGGCATACAAGGCTTTAATTGAATCAGCTGCCTTTTCAGGGGTAAAACGCTCACCCACTTGGACGGGGAGATAGCTAAATACGGTACCAGGCTCAACCCGCTGCAAACCCTCAATCCGAATGTCTTTGACGATAAATGAGTCCGCAGCCAATGCTGACTGAGTCAATCCTGCAGTGGCCAACAAAATGATGCAAAAGCACGAGGCTAAATATTGCATCAGGCGATTAGGAAGTGACGAAAAACGGATCATGAAGACAGAAATAAGCGTTGTAGATCGTTAAATACAGCAAATAGTGTGAGCGCAATAATTAATATAAAGCCAAAACGCTGGAAAACCGCTTGCAACTGAGTGGATAAGCGCTTTCCAGAGACCAACTCCCATGCATCATACAGGAGCTGACCACCGTCCAGCATTGGTAAAGGGATGAGGTTTAGCAATCCAATACTAATACTGAGAAGTGCTAGAAAAGAAACGAAGGATTGCCAGCCAAACTGGGCCGATTTGCCCGCCATATCGGCAATACTAATCGGACCACTTAGCTGTTTTAAGGAGGTCTCCCCGGTAATTAAGCCAATCATCATTCGGGTCGAGACTTTGGTAATCAACCAAACCCGTTCACTGGCATAAACCAGAGAATCGATTGGACCGAGCTGGAGCTCAAACCACGTAGACTCTCCATCGGCATCTTTGCCTGGAATGGGTAGGATGCCCAAACGCGCAAAGGGATCTGTACCCGGTGACAGACGAGGCAGAGCATCTGCCTTAAATTCCACGATGTGGCGCTTACCAGACTCCGCCTCCAGCTCCAATGAGAAGCCACGCTCCGCAGTGATTGCATCCAATAAACGCCAGCGTAAATCATTCCAGCTCACAATTGGTATAAATTCGTCATCGCCTGCAGTCTTCCAAGCCAAAATCTCATCACCCTTTTCCATATCCAACTGGGCTGCCATGGTTTGCTCAGCAGGCGCCTGTATTTGTGCAGGTAATTGGGGTACGCCATTGATATAGATGAACGCCAGCAGAATGATTGCCAATAAGAAGTTCGCCAGCGGACCGGCAGCCACAATGAATGAGCGCTGCCATAAGGGCTGAGTATCAAAGGCAAACGCTTGTTCCTCGGCCGATATCCGCTGCTCCGAATCACGTCCATCCAAAAGCTTCACATAGCCGCCCAAAGGAATCGCGGCAATGACCCATTCGGTTCCAGATTTTGATTTCAGAGTTAGAAGTGGCTTGCCAAAGCCAACTGCAAACCGCAGCACCTTCACCCCGCACATCCGAGCGGCGCTGTAATGGCCAAATTCATGAAAACTCACCAAGATCCCAATGGTGATTAAAAAATAAAGAAGTGTTGAAATCGCTTCCATGCTTAATGGCGTGCAATCCAGTCACTGGTTCTAAGGCGAGCCTCTCGATCAACCGTTAAAACCTCATCCAAGGATCCTGCCTTTTGGCCGGGAAACTGATTAAGCGCGAACTCAACGGCCTGCGCAATTTTCAAGTATGGCAAGCGGCCTTCTAAAAATGCAGCGACGGCAATCTCATTCGCAGCATTTAGAACCGTGGGGCTTGTCCCCCCTTGCCTCGCAGCAGCAAAGGCAAGACCTAAGCAGGGAAAACGCAAAAGATCAGGTTCGGTAAAGTGCAAACCAGATAACTGAGTCAAATTGAGAGGCGCAACACCAGCATCAATTCGATTAGGCCAAGCCAAGCCAAATGCGATGGGTGTGCGCATATCTGGCTGTCCGAGCTGAGCCATGACCGAACCATCTCGATAGCGCACCATGGAGTGCACTACGCTCTCCGGATGAATGAGCACCTTAATTTGCTCGAGGGGCAATCCAAATAACCAATGCGCCTCGATTACCTCAAGGCCCTTGTTCATCATGGTTGCAGAATCAACTGAAATTTTGCGGCCCATTACCCAATTTGGATGAGCGCATGCCTGATCTGGCGTGATATTAGCCAACTGATCAATTGGGGTATTTCGAAAGGGTCCACCAGAAGCCGTTAACCAAATTTCCTCAACCCCCAAACGTTCTTTCATGCTCGAAGTATTTTTTGGACTGGTAAAGTGCGGCGGCAAGCACTGAAAAATTGCATTGTGTTCACTATCGATTGGCAATAACTCTGCGCCACCTCGGATTGCGGCATTCATAAAAATATCTCCGGACATCACTAGAGATTCTTTATTCGCAAGCAGTACCCGCTTACCGAGCTCAGCCGCGCGTAAGGTGGGCAAAAGACCCGCAGCACCAACAATAGCCGCCATCACGGTATCGCAGTCGCTCTCTGAGACTGCGGCAATGAGACCCGCCTCACCATGATGCACAGCAATCGTTAGGCCTTTACCTTCGAGTAATTCTTTTAGGGTGTTGGCATCAGCGGCCGAGTGAACCACTGCGATCTTGGGTCTGAACTCCAAGCACTGCTCTGCCAAACGTTCAATTTGCCGACCAGCAGTGAGCGCGCTTACCCTAAATTGATCACGATGAGCCCGAACCACATCAAGCGTATTCATCCCGATTGATCCGGTAGATCCTAAAATACAGAGATTGCGGGCGATAGGGTCGTGCATAAGCAAAGTCTTTTTTTAGCTTCTCACTATTATCGAGAATAATGCAGCAATTGGCATGACCGGCAGTAAAGCATCGACACGATCTAAAAATCCACCATGCCCTGGCAATAAATGGCTGCTGTCCTTTACTTTTGCGATCCGCTTGAGTTGCGACTCAAATAGATCTCCCATAATGCTGTAAGCCACCAAAACTGCAGTCATGAGAAGCATCCAGCCCCAGCCCCATTTCGATTGATACGATCCAAATAGGGTGTCGTTCACCGGTAAATAGTGTGCGCAGCCAATGGCGTACGCCAAACATATGGCTAAGCCACCGAGAGCCCCTTCCACAGACTTACCTGGACTAATTTGGCTTGCAAGCTTTCGTCGACCAAAGGACTTGCCAACAAAATAGGCGCCAATATCAGCGAGCCAAACTAATATCAAAGCACTTAATAACCACCCCAAGCCGATTTCACGAAGCAAATCCAAAGATAGCCATGCGCTCGGCAAAATAATGAAACCAAGAACGCTAAAAATAAATCGCCACCGTGACAGCGAAAGATGAATCCCTTGGGACAAGATCATTGGCATACCAATGATCCAAAACGCAAGCGCGATACTCAGTAATGCGATTTCTACCGTAGGGATTGCAAAGAGCCATAGGAAAAGAACAACCATGGCGCACACCAGTGCATAAAAATAGGCTGCATACGATGCATTGGGAGCAATCAAGCGACTCCACTCCCAAGCCGCTGCCACTAGGATTAATAAAAATAATCCAGAGAGATAGATTGGGGGTAGCAAAAACAATACTGGCAACAAAATGGCCAGCATGATGATGGCAGTTACGATCCGAGTTTTAAGCATGCCAATTAGACGGCATCGGAGAGGGAAATGGGGTTGGACCCTTCCGCTAGCTGGGCACTGGTGCGACCAAAGCGACGCTCCCGCTGGGCATACCAAAGAAATGCTTTTTGTAATTCAGCGGCATCAAAGTCTGGCCAAAGAATATCTGTGAAATACAGTTCGGTATATGCCAATTGCCACAAGAGGAAATTACTAACCCGCTGCTCACCACCCGTACGAATAAATAAATCAGGCTCGGGTGCATAGGCCATCGAAAGATGGGGGGCCAACCACTCCTCAGAAATGCCATCTGGATCAAGATGTAGGTTTTGCGCTAGTGCTTTTTGCATCGCTTGCAAGATATCCCAGCGCCCACCGTAATTAGCGGCAATCGTCAGGGTTAAGCGATTGCAATCTTTCGTTTTTTCTTCCGAGAACTCGACCATTTCGGTAATCGCACTTCCAAAGCGACTAAGGTCACCAATCATCTTCAGACGAATATTATTTTCAGCAAGGCGAGCAACCTCTTTACGAAGGGATTTCAGAAAGAGTTTTGTTAAAAATCCCACTTCCTCAGGGGGTCTACGCCAGTTCTCTGAACTGAAGGCAAATAAGGTCAGGTATTCAACGTTTTGCTTGACGCACTCCTCAACCACCTTACGCACCGCCTCAAGCCCTTCTGAATGCCCAGCTACGCGCGGCATAAATCTTTTAGTTGCCCAACGACCATTGCCATCCATGATGATGGCTACATGCCTGGGAACACTACCAACGGCAGGAACTGCAAGCGTAGAGCTGGTAGCTGCTTGGGTCATGTGACCAAATCATGACGGTTAAACCGTCATGATTTCCTTTTCCTTCTCAACGACCAATTTATCCACATCTGCCACAAATTTATCGGTCAGTTTCTGGATCTCATCCTGAGCACGACGCTCATCATCTTCCGAGATCTCTTTATCTTTGGTTAAACGTTTTAAATGCTCATTGGCATCACGTCGCAAATTCCGAATTGCTACTTTAGTCTCTTCGCCTTCTGCTTTCACGACTTTGGTCAGCTCTTTGCGACGCTCCTCAGTTAAGGGGGGCATTGGCACTCGAATCACCGTACCCTGAGTTGCTGGATTTAGACCGAGGTCTGATTCGCGAATCGCTTTCTCAACCACCGCGACCATATTTTTTTCCCATGGGGTCACATTAATGGTGCGTGCATCGGCTAGCCCTAGATTAGCCACTTGCGAGATTGGCGTGGGATTACCGTAATAATCCACCATCAGGTGTTCCAAAATGCCTGGGTTGGCACGACCCGTTCTGATTTTTGCGAGATTAGCTTTAAATGCCTCAATTGACTTTTGCATTTTTTGATCTGCATTGGTCTTTATTTGTCCAGCCGACATGCCACTCTCCTTTTAAACGTGAACTAGGGTACCTTCTGGCTCGCCCCGCACAACACTTAATAATGCACCTGGTTTTAAGATCGAAAATACGCGGATAGGTAATTTTCGATCGCGGCATAAAGCAAATGCAGTTGCATCCATCACCTGAAGATTTTTAATGAGGCACTCATCAAAAGTAATAGTGGAATACAACGTGGCACTTGGATCTTTATTAGGATCGCTGCTGTAGATACCATCCACCTTAGTTGCTTTGAGCATCACCTCGACACCCATTTCGGCGGCACGCAATGCGGCAGCAGTATCAGTTGTAAAGAATGGGTTACCGGTACCAGCAGCAAAGATCACAACCTTGCCCTCTTTCATGGCTCGAATGGCTCGCGGCCGAATATAAGGCTCGACCACTTGATCCATTCGCAAAGCAGACTGCACTCTTGCCTCAACGCCTTTTTGTCTTAGCGCATCTTGTAAGGCCAACGAGTTCATCATGGTGGCCAACATCCCCATGTAATCAGCCGTGGCCCGATCCATCCCAGCTGCACCGCCTGCTACACCACGAAAGATATTTCCGCCACCAATCACGATGGCGATTTCAACGCCCAATTGAACCACCTCAGCGATTTCGGTGACCATGGAATCAATCGTTTTCGGATTGATTCCATAGGCATCATCACCCATTAGGGCCTCGCCCGATAACTTCAGTAGAACGCGTTGATATCCCGGCATATACCTTAGGCAGTTGCCTTTGCAGCAGCAACTTGGGCAGCAACTTCTGCAGCAAAGTCATCTTGACGCTTTTCAATTCCTTCGCCGACAACGTAAAGGGTGAAGGATTTAATCGTCGTATTGGCTGCTTTTAGCATTTGCTCAACGGTTTGCTTGTCGTTCTTTACAAAAGCTTGGTTCAATAAAGAGACTTCCTTTAAATACTTTTGAACCGAACCCTCAACCATTTTGGCAGCGATATCAGCTGGCTTGCCAGACTCCAAAGCCTTTTGCTCAGCAATCTTACGCTCGGTTGCAATATTTTCTGCGGGAACGTCAGCAGTCGATAGAGAAACAGGCTTCATTGCGGCAATGTGCATGGCAACATCTTTCGCTGCTGTTGCATCACCCTCATACTCCACCATCACACCGATTCGGTTGCCATGAAGATAAGAAACCAGTTGGCCACCACCAGCAAAACGTTTGAAGCGGCGGGGGTTCATGTTCTCACCGATCTTTCCGATCAGTTCGGTGCGCACAGCCTCGACAGGCTTACCATTGAGTTCTAAAGCGGCCAAAGCGGCGACATCTGCGGGATTTTTCTCGGCAACCAGCTTGGCGCAGCCATTACTAAATGCCAAGAAGTCATCGTTTTTGGATACAAAATCAGTCTCGCAGTTCACTTCCAATAAAGCTCCGGTTGTTCCATCAATATGGGAAACAATTACACCCTCTGCCGCAATCCGTGATGCAGCTTTACTGGCCTTGCTTCCCAACTTTACACGCAGGATCTCTTCGGCTTTAGCTAAATCACCATCGGCTTCCGTTAATGCTTTTTTGCACTCCATCATGGGAGCGTCGGTTTTGGCGCGGAGTTCGCCAACCATTGCTGCGGTAATCGCGGGCATCAGTCTTCCTTCCCTTCTTCAACAAACTCTTCTTCGCCCTCTTTAACAGACTCGAGGACTTGCTGTACCGCATTTGCTTTACCTTCTAGGATGGCATCTGCAATACCGCGAACATAAAGAATGACTGCTTTACTCGAGTCATCGTTACCCGGAATAATGTAATCAACGCCCTCTGGTGAGTGATTGGTATCCACTACGGCAATCACAGGAATACCCAATTTGTTGGCTTCGGTAATTGCAATTTTGTGATAGCCCACATCCACAACAAAAATAGCATCCGGTACACCGTTGAGGTCTTGAATACCACCAAGTGATTTTTGTAACTTATCAAACTCACGCTCATTGGTGAGGGCATCTTTTTTCGAGAGCTTCTCCCAATCGCCCGCCTCTTTTGCAGCGGCCATATCTTTTAAGCGCTTGATCGAACCCTTTACCGTTTTGAAATTGGTCAGGGTGCCTCCAAGCCAACGGCTATCAACATAAGGCATACCTGCACGAGTTGCCTCTTGGGCAATAATTTCGCGAGACTGGCGCTTAGTACCAACAAAGAGAATTGTGCCGCGGTTGGCAGCTACCTGACGCACAAATTTCAGGGCATCCTGAAACATGGGCAAGGTCTTCTCTAAATTAATGATATGAATTTTGTTGCGATGACCAAAAATGTAAGGGGCCATCTTGGGGGACCAGAAGCGCGTTTGGTGGCCAAAATGGCACCCAGCTTCCAGCATTTCACGCATTGTCACTGACATTACAATCTCCTAAGGGTTGGTTCTAAGATCAAGTCCTGACTGCGCTCAAAAGCGCCACCCTGGATGGCTTGATCTGGGATTTCAGTCTCACCATGAGACCGATCTGTGAATTATACCTTAAATATCAATCCACTAGTGATTTAGCAGTTACTCGAAATCGACCAGATTCGGCCATAATATGCGCTATGCACAGCGTATTTACTGATGAAAAAGATCTAAATGGGATGCGAGAGGCTGGCCGCCTTGCAAGCGAGGTTCTCGATTACATTGGCCCCTTTGTCAAACCCGGCGTGAGTACTGGGGAATTGGATCGTCTTTGTCACGCCTACATGCGTGATGTGCAAAAGACTATTCCCGCCCCATTAAATTATCAACCTCCAGGCTACCCCCCTTTTCCGGCATCAATCTGCACGTCGGTCAATGATGTCATTTGCCATGGCATTCCAGGTGACAAAGTACTTAAAAATGGCGACGTGGTTAATCTCGATATCACGGTCATTACCCAAGCTGGCTACTATGGCGACACCAGCCGGATGTTTGCAGTCGGCGACATCTCGATCTTGGCTGCCCGATTGAACCAAATCACGTTTGAATGCATGTGGCTTGGCATCGCCCAGGTAAAACCTGGAGCGCGTTTAGGCGATATTGGCTTTGCGATTCAGTCGCATGCCGAGCAGGCTGGCTACTCGGTGGTACGCGAATACTGTGGCCACGGTATCGGTAAAGTATTCCATCAAGATCCTCAGATTCTTCATTATGGAAAACCAGGTACCGGGGAAGTATTAGAAGAAGGCATGACCTTCACGATTGAACCAATGATTAATGCTGGTCGACGCGAGATCCGAACCATGCCCGATCAGTGGACCGTGAAAACAAAAGATCGTAGTCTTTCAGCCCAGTGGGAACACACTGTTTTAGTCACTCACCATGGCGTTGAGGTCTTAACTTGGTCTGCAGATACACCAAAGGCTCCTGCTTGCGTTGGCAGCCTAAACTACCGACCCAGCGTAGTCGCTGCTTAGATTCTTCTCATCTTTAGAACGCGCTCATGAGTTCGGAATCCCATCCACTCAAAGATGCACGGAGCTTAGCGTGTTCTGATTTTTTAGTTCACCAGAATGTTGGCAAGTTAATGCAGCGTTTAACCCAAGCAACCGATCAACAGTTGCTGGATTTATGGAATCGCTGCAATCTTAGTACAGATGCTGCCTTGCTAGCCGTTGGTGGCTATGGTCGCTCTGAATTATTTCCCCACTCCGATATTGATATCTTAATTTTGCTTGATGATGCACGCAGTGAGGATCCGCAACTGCAGTCCAACCTGGAATCCTTCATTGCGCTGTGTTGGGACTCGGGTCTAGAAATCGGCTCTGCGGTTCGCACGCTGTCCGAGTGTTTATCAGAAGCCCAACAAGATATTACCGTGCGTACCTCGGTTTTAGAGGCGCGCTTACTTGGTGGTCATCGCGGCTTATTTAAGTTATTCAAGCGCAGTCTTGATGAAGCGATGGATCCCAAGGCATTCTTCCAGGCGAAGTTATTGGAGCAGCAGCAGCGTCACTATAAGTTTCAAGAAACACCCTATGCACTCGAGCCAAATTGCAAAGAGAGTCCAGGGGGATTGCGTGATCTACAAATCATTCTATGGGTCAGTAAAGCTGCATCCCTTGGCAATAGCTTTACTGATTTATTCAAAAAAGGGTTAATCACAGAGCGCGAGCTCAAAGAACTCAATCGCAATCAGAAGTTATTGCAAAACATTCGAGCTAATTTGCATTTGCTTGCAAAACGTCGTCAAGACGTTCTGGTATTTGATCTTCAAGCCGGTCTGGCTAAGCAGATCGGGATTGATCAAGAATCAGGCAGGCTGGCCAGCGAAGAGCTGATGCGACGTTATTACTGGGCGGCCAAGGCCGTGAGCCAGCTCAACATGATTCTGCTTCAAAACATCGAAGCAATCTTATTTCCCAATGAGTCACGCACGACCTATCCCATCCCAGGTCCCGATAACACAATGTTTATCGAGCGCCAAGGTTTATTAGATATTGTTGATCCCCAGCTTTACCAAAAACATCCCGAACAAATATTGCGGACATTTTTAGTGTTTGCCCAAAACCCAGCCATCAATGGTTTGTCAGCAAGCGTCTTTCGGGCCCTCTATAACGCACGGCAGCTTATGAATGCCTCGTGGCGCAAAGACCCACGAAATCGTGCTGTGTTTATGGAATTACTCAAATTACCGGATGGTGTGACCACGGCGTTTCGCCTAATGAATCAGACCAGTGTTCTGGGACGTTATTTGCCATCCTTCCGTCGTATCGTCGGTCAAATGCAGCACGATTTATTTCATGTGTACACCGTTGATCAACACATCTTGATGGTCTTGCGCAACGTGCGACGCTTCATGATTCTTGAGCATACCCATGAGTTCCCATTCTGTAGCAACCTGATTGCAAGCTTTGACAAAAACTGGATTATTGTCTTGGCTGCCCTATTCCATGACATTGCTAAGGGGCGCGGGGGCGATCACTCCGAACTCGGCAAACGCGATGCCCGTACCTTTGCCAAAGACCACGGCTTAGCCAACGATGAAACCGAGCTATTAGTTTGGTTAGTTGCCGAACATCTGACAATGAGTCAAATTGCTCAAAAGCAGGATATTACGGATCCTACGGTCATTACTGCCTTTGCAAAACGCATGCGCGATGAACGGCATTTAACTGCACTCTACTTGCTGACCGTTGCGGATATTCGGGGTACTAGCCCTAAGGTCTGGAACGCTTGGAAAGGTAAGTTACTAGAGGACCTCTATCGAGTAACTCTTCGGGTCCTAGGGGGCGCCAAACCCGATCCATCGTCGGAGTTAATTCAGCATAAGGAGGAAGCGTTAACCCAACTGCGTCTAGCAGGAATTGATGACGATGCACCTCAAGCCTTATGGCAGAAATTAGATGTGGCATTTTTCTTGCGCCACGAGGCTAATGATATTGCGTGGCTTACACGACACCTCTATGCAAACGTCCATACGAATGAACCAATTGTCCGTACCCGTCTCTCACAAGCGGGCGATGGTTTACAAGTCGCGGTTTATGTCAAAGATCAATTGGATTTATTCGCCCGCATCTGCGCCTATTTTGAGCGCCATCATTTTTCCATTTGGGATGCGCGGATTCATACAACAAAGCATGGCTATGCCTTAGATACCTTCCAAATATCTGGCAGTCATTTAGTTGATGAAGGTGGCAGCTATCGCGACTTGATTCAGTTAGTTGAGTATGAACTTGCGGAGTCCATCAAAAAATCGGCCCCTCTACCAGAACCCAATATGGGTCGTTTATCTCGACAATCGAAAAGCTTTCCAATCCAAGCTAGGGTTAATTTGCAGCCAGATGAACGCAATCAATACTTTGCTCTCACCCTCTCGGCAGCAGATCGCTCGGGTCTTCTATACGCAGTCGCTAAAGCGCTTGTTAAGCACCAAATCTCACTTCATACCGCACGTATTAATACCTTGGGTGAGCGCGTTGAAGACATCATGTTGCTTGATGGTAGCAATCTTAGTAAGAATCCAAAGCTGCAAATTCAGCTCGAGACTGAGTTGTTGGAAGTGTTAGCGGCCTAGAAGTTTCAGTAAGCCAAGCTCATCCAAGATCGGTATACCAAGCTCATTCGCCTTATCAAGCTTACTTCCCGCTTCGGAGCCAGCAACTACGAATGAGGTTTTTTGAGAGACTGAGCCTGCCACTTTAGCTCCGGCTGCCTCGAGTAGTTCTTTTGCTTGATCTCGAGAGAGTGTTGGGAGTGTTCCGGTCAGAACAAAGGTCTTACCACTTAAATCAACGGCTGCGATTCGTTCTTCTTTCTGAAATTCGATACCAGATGCGAGTAGTTGCTCAATGACCTCGCGGTTATGCGGTTCTGACATAAAACTAACAATTGAATCAGCAACCACCGGTCCAACATCATTGACCATTAATAATTCATTCATTTGTGCATCCATTAAGGCGTGGATGCCTCCAAAGTGCTTCGCAAGATCTTTGGCAGTACTTTCGCCAACATGACGAATCCCCAATCCAAAAATAAATCGCGCTAAGGTGGTTTTCTTGGATTGAGCAATGGATTGCAGAAGGTTGTCAGCGGACTTCTCTCCCATGCGCTCCATGTTGACTAAAGCGGTAAATCCCAAGCGATAGAGATCTGCTGGTGTTCGGACCAAATTGAGATCAACCAATTGATCCACAATTTTGTCACCCAAGCCTTCAATATCCATCGCGCGGCGTTGTGCAAAATGCAATAGTGCCTGCTTACGCTGTGCTGCACAAAATAGGCCGCCGCTACAGCGGGCAACTGCTTCATCCGATAAGCGCTCAATATTGGACTCACATACTGGGCAGCGGGTTGGCATGATAAATACTTGTGCATTGACTGGCCTACGATCCAAAACGACCGATACCACTTCAGGGATTACATCACCCGCCCGACGAACGACCACCGTGTCACCAATGCGAACATCTTTGCGTCGTACCTCATCTTCATTATGTAAGGTGGCGTTGGTTACAGTAACACCGCCTACTAAAACAGGTGCTAAGCGAGCCACAGGTGTAATCGCTCCAGTTCTACCCACTTGCACATCAATTCCTAGGACCGTGGTAATTTCTTCTTGCGCAGGATATTTATGCGCAATGGCAAAGCGTGGCGCGCGTGATACATAACCTAGTTGCGCTTGTTCAGCAAAGGAGTTCACCTTATAAACCACACCATCAATCTCATACGGTAACTGTTGACGCTTAGCAGCAATCTCAGTGTAGAACGTCATCAAGCCCTCGAGCGAATCCACTACCCTGCGCTCTCTGCATACAGGTAAACCAAGTGATTCATATTGATTGAGTAACTCACTATGGGTTGAGGGTAGCCATTGACTTGGCTCTAAAGTACCCAGGCCATAGGCAAAAAAACTTAAGGGACGTTTTGCAGTGATCTTTGAATCTAGCTGACGCAAGCTTCCTGCAGCCGCATTTCTAGGATTGGCAAATTCCTTCTCACCATTGGCTGCAGCCATTTTGTTCATCTTCTCAAAATCCGTTCGATGCATAAACACCTCACCACGAACTTCGATCACCTTTGGAAGATTGGGTCCCAACAAACGCAATGGAATTGCCCGAATCGTTCGGATATTACTCGTTACATCCTCGCCACTTGCCCCATCGCCGCGGGTTGCTGCCTGGACCAAGACACCGTTCTCGTAGCGCAATGAGATTGCCAAGCCATCAAACTTCAGTTCACATGCGTACTCCACGCGATCTAAACCTAGACCCTCACGACAACGTCGATCAAACCCAATGAGTTCAGACTCCTCAAAGGCATTGTTTAAAGAAAGCATGGGGACCGAGTGCTTGATCTCCATAAATTCTTTAAGGGGAGCACCTCCTACCCGCTGCGATAAGGAGTCAGGGGTTACCCAGTCAGGGTGTTGGGCCTCAAGTTCCAATAACTCGCGATACAAACGGTCATACTCAGCATCGGGGACCAAGGGCTGGTCTAAAACATAATACGCATGCTCAAGACGAGCAAGTTCTTGCTGTAAATAATGATAACGATCCGCGGCCGAGGATCTACCTTGACTCAAGATCTTGTCCTAAGAGAATAAACGGAGTGCAGTGCCGGACCCTGCAGGGATGCCTGCTTTGTCAAGCTGAGCATAAAGAGAATCAAGTTGTTGGCGAATCACATACACCGAGTTCTCAGTCAAGTGAACTCCGTTGTCATCAACCAAGCGTCCTTGCAAGGTCTGTGCCACATCCGCAGCCTCATTGAGCATCAGCTCAAAGGGTCGCAAATGTTGTGCAACCACAGGCACTTCCAGTAAGAAAGTAATTTGTCCAATTGGCGCTTGCCGATCAAATGTCCCTGTCCGAAATACTGGCTTACCATCTACTGCATATTCAAAGGCATATCCCTGAGGGCTCATGCGGTAGCCTCTTTGGGTAAGGGCTGACTCAATATGGGGCCAAGACCATGTTTGCTGATCAAACACAATGTTCATTCCCAACAAAATATCGCTTTGCGCAGCAAGGGCATCCAGTTCTTTTGCACTCTCTAGCATAGTATTTACAGCTGGCATATCAATTTGGGCATCCAAGGACTCCGCCAATACCTGAACACGGGAACAAAAGTCCGATAACTCAAGAACCCCAATGGGACCACGCCGACTGGCGAGTTGAACCGCGAGCTGAATTTCTAAGTACGAATGATCTGCCTCTAGGGGCTCCCAAATACCCTCATTTGCACCGGTTGCATGAAGCCCATCGGCCATCCACGCAATTGGCAGATCGCTCCACGATTTAAGAGCCTCCAAAATCTCCAACCCAGAAATGGCTTGGTTAAAACGCAGAGTGATCACGCAATCGATCCGGGGATCAATCGTTTGAGGTGCTGGGCCTTGGTTTACTGTATCGACAGAAACGGGGGAAGCCTCAATTGGAACGTCATTAGAGACATTGGAATCTGGCTCAACACGTTCTTCAGTTACTTTAGATTTTGCTCGAGCATTGCGAATGTTATAGATCACCACCCAAGTTAGGAACAGAACCCCAACCGCTCCAAGCGCTAGTTGAAGCTCTGATAAACCCAACTGAGATGCAAACTGATCAAGCGGCATTAAGCCGCCTCCACCATCGAAACAGCCGACGCAATATCAACAGCAACAATCCGCGATACGCCTTGTTCCTGCATCGTAACGCCAATTAATTGGCTGGCAATTTCCATGGTGATCTTGTTGTGTGAAATAAAGACGAACTGAGTTTTATCCGACATCCGTGCGACCATCTCAGAATAGCGCATTGTATTCGCATCATCAAGGGGTGCATCCACCTCATCGAGCAAACAGAACGGTGCTGGATTTAGTAAGAATAAGGAGAAGACTAAGGCGATAGCTGTCAGAGCCTTCTCCCCACCGGAGAGTAAATGAATTGTGCTATTTTTCTTACCGGGCGGCTGCGCCATCACTTGGACACCTGCATCTAAGATCTCTTCGCCTGTCATAACGAGCTGCGCATTACCACCACCAAAGAGCTCAGGGAACAATCGCCCAAAATGGGTGTTCACCTGATCAAATGTGCCTTGCAATAGATCACGTGTCTCAGCATCAATCTTTGCAATCGCATCTGTCAATGTCTGGATCGCCTCATTTAAATCGGCTGATTGCGCATCTAAGAATGACTTGCGCTCACGGCTACTCGATAGCTCATCAAGAGCAGCCATATTGACGGGTCCCAATGATTGAATCTCATTATTAAGGCGAGTGACCTCTCCTTGCAGACTGCTCGCACGCAGATCTGGGCTATAGCGCTCAGCAAGTGCTTGGTAATCCGCCTCATCGTCATTCAATAAAGTTGTGAACTGCTCATAACTCAAGCGAGCTGCTTGCTCTCGCAACTGCAGATCAACCACTCGGTCGCGCATCGGCTGTAGGGTTTGCTCAAGCATTAAACGCGCTTCATCCGCCTGACGTAACTGGTGCTGCATCGCCTCTTGCTCGGTTCTAGCCTTTGCTAACGAAGCCTCGCGCTCAGAACGGGTGACCAACAAGCTTTGTAGTTTGTTTTGTGCTGCCTCATCACTCAAGGTCTTTAGCTCGTTTTGATTAGCATCAAAGCGGTCCTGAAGCTCCATAATTTGGGTTCTAGCAGTACTTTGATCACGCTGTAGATCATTGATGCGTTGCTGTAAGGAGCGAGTATTAAATGTGGCTTCTTGGGCGGTCATTTCTGCTTGACGCAAGGTAAGGCGCAATTGTTCGCGCGCAGCACTCGCTTGCTCTAGGTCATTCTGAGCTGTTGAGAGCTGAGATTCCAGGTCTAATTTTTGTGCGTTCGCATCACGGAGCTGCTCTTCAGTTTGAGTCTTCGTCACAGAAATACTATTTAACTGTTGATTAATTTCCGATAACTCAGAATCGATTTGTGCAGCCCGAGTACTGTACTGCTCTTTAGCTTGCACTAATTGCATTTTTTCAACTTCAAAGGCATGCGCCTCTTGAACGGCTTGCTCTGCGGCAACTCGGGATTGATCGGCAGCAGCAAGTGCAGCCTGATAGTTCGCATTAGCTTGCTCGAGCTCGCTTTGCAACTCGCTCTGAATTAACTGTTGCGCCTTAAGTTGCTTCTCAAGGCTTGCCATCTCTTGTGCACGAGCCAACATTCCCGCCTGCTCAGAATCAGGTGCATACAGCTGGACACCAGCGCGCGTCACCAAATGTCCTTGTGCGGTGACCAAAGCAGCGCCACGGGTGAGTTGTGTACGTCGCCGTAACGCATCCTCTAAGGTATCAGCGATATAAATATTGCTCAACCACTCTTGCAAAACATTGGCGATGACACCAGATGCCTGCACACGTGAGATAAATGGCACAAATCCCGATGGAGCCTTAATCTCCCCAGACTCCAAATCATCGGTCAAAAGAATGGCTAAGCGACTTGGTGGCGCCTCTTTAGCAAGGCTTAGAGTCTCATTCAGACTTTTACCGGTTAATGCCGCTAGGCGCTCGCGTAATACTGACTCCAGAGCGGGCTCCCAACCCTTTTCAACTTTAAGCTCCTGCCATAAGCGTTTACTCTCTTTTAAGCCTTTACTTTCTAACCAAGGGCCAATCTTGCCTTGTGCTTGAACACTTGCTTGTAAAGCAGCCAGTGCGCTGAGTTTGGCCTCGCTTTGCTGCACATCCTGATTGGCTTTTTGAATCTGATCCAATGCAGCTTGCCGCTTGGCATCGGTGACAGGCACGTGCTCTTGGTTTTGAAGCGCCTTAGCTTTTGCCTCTTCCGCTTTGCGCAAAGCCATGATGTGACGATCTGTAGCCATTTGCAATGCTTGGTCATCTGGTTTACGCATCGTCGCTAACTCATCCTGTAAACGAGTCGACCGTGAGGTAGCGTCTTCAAACTGGGCTTCACCAGCATGAATCCGTTCTTGCAGACTAACAAGTCGCTGCTCAAGGCTTGCTAATGCAGCACGCGCGCCATCGAGTGCTTGGGTTGCCGACTGCAAACGTTCATCATAAGAAGGTGCTTGCGATTGCAGAGCCCCAAACTCTGCTTGCAATTTTGTCTCGTTCTCACTCGCAGCCCGGAACTCTTGCTCAGCCTGGCGCTGCGCTTGAGCGGCCTCCTTCTCTTGCGTAGTCCAGCGATCAAGCTGGGCCTGCAAATCAGCGACTTGCTCTTGAAGGCGTTGGCGGGATTCATGAACGTATTTAATCTCGGCTTCAACTTGACTGATTTCCGCATTGGTTTCGTATAAATCGCCCTGTGCTTTGGATACCACGTCCTGCAGTGCATACTGCTGCGTGCGCATCGTTTCTAGCTCGGACTCTGCGTGACGCAGCTTTGCAGTTTCTTCTTCTAATTTGACCTGGGTTTCCCGAATCGAGTTGGCATGTTTCTCTTGTTCCTTGCCCGACTCTGTTTGCTTTACAAACCACAGCAATTGCTGCTGGGATTTCATCTGAGTCAGCAGTTCGTTATGACGACTAGCCACCTCAGCCTGTGCTTCCAAACGTGCTAACTGCTGTTCTAGCTCCCGCAAAATGTCCTGAACGCGAACGAGATTCTCCTGAGTATCTTCTAAGCGGGCAGCGGTTTCTTTGCGGCGCTCCTTATATTTCGAGACGCCAGCAGCCTCCTCTAGAAAAACGCGTAACTCCTCGGGCTTGGACTCCAAAATACGAGAAATAGTGCCTTGGCCAATAATCGCGTATGCACGCGGTCCAAGGCCGGTTCCAAGAAAAATATCTTGTACGTCTTTACGGCGTACCACCTGATTGTTGATGTAGTAACTTGAGTTACCGTCGCGGGTTAAAACACGCTTAACTGAGAGCTCAGCAAAACTAGACCATTGACCTTGTGCACGACCATCGGCATTATCAAAAATGAGTTCTACGCTGGCCCGACCAGATGGTTTACGTAAGCCAGAGCCATTAAATATGACGTCTTGCATCGACTCACCGCGCAACTCGCTCGCCCGTGACTCTCCTAGAACCCAGCGAACCGCATCAATAATGTTCGACTTACCACAACCATTCGGACCAACCACACCAATTAACTGGCCAGGTAACTCAAAATGGGTTGGGTCAACAAAAGATTTAAAGCCAGATAATTTGATTGATTTCAGTTGCACGGATGTTCTTCTTAGTAAGGCAAATTAGGGGATTAATGGTCTAAACGTTCTAATCCAAGATGATAACAATCCCAGGACCATTTAACCCTTCCGTACAAGCCCCAATATAATGACTATTAAGTATTTATATTTCAGTTTTTTCTAAAAATCCTTATCAATCCTATAGTTATCTACACCTTATGACGCAAGCCCTCCAAAACACTATTGAACAAGCCTGGGAAAACCGTGGGAATTTATCTCCGAGCTCAGCACCGGTCGAGATTAAACAAGCAGTTAGCACTGTTTTAGAGGGTCTCAACAATGGCTCAATTCGGGTTGCCGAAAAACGAGCCGTCGGTCAATGGGATGTCAATCAGTGGGTCAAAAAAGCGGTATTGCTTTCGTTTCGCCTTGAAGACAACCAGCCAATGTCAGCCGGTGGCTTTACCCAGTTTTACGACAAGGTACCCAGCAAATTTGTAAATTACTCATCCGAAGACTTTGCCAAAGGTGGGTTTCGGGTGGTGCCACCCGCTTTTGCTCGTCGCGGCTCATTCATTGGCAAAAATGTTGTACTCATGCCCTCCTATGTCAATATTGGCGCCTATGTGGACGAAGGTACGATGGTCGATACCTGGGCCACGGTTGGATCATGTGCGCAAATCGGTAAAAACGTTCACCTCTCTGGCGGCGTAGGTATTGGTGGTGTCCTAGAGCCCATTCAAGCGGGTCCTGTCATCATCGAAGACAACTGTTTTATTGGCGCTCGCTCCGAGGTGGTTGAAGGAGTGGTGATTGAAGAAAACAGCGTTCTCTCAATGGGAGTCTATATTGGCCAGAGTACCAAGATTTATGACCGCGAAACTGGTGAGGTTCATTATGGTCGTGTTCCGGCAGGATCCGTCGTGGTTCCAGGATCGATTCCAGCAAGCAATGGTAAATACAGCTTGTATGCGGCAGTGATTGTGAAAAAGGTTGACGCTCAAACCAGAGCGAAGACGGCTATTAATGAACTCTTGCGTGACTAATTGATGAATACGGCCCTTACGCTGACTAAAGAGCTAATTGCATGTCGCTCGGTGACTCCTGCGGATGGCGGATGCCAAGAGCTGATTGCAAAGCGCTTGGCAGCAATTGGCTTTGAGGTCGAAACCATCGTCAGCGGTCCAGAACACTTTCAAGTGACCAATCTTTGGGCAATCAAACGAGGTAAAAACTCCCAAGGCAAAGTATTAGCCTTTGCTGGACATACGGATGTTGTTCCAACCGGACCACTCGAGCAGTGGACTAATGACCCGTTTGTCCCTACTGAGCGTGATCAATTTCTGTACGGTCGTGGCGCTGCGGATATGAAAACTTCCCTTGCCGGTTTTGTAGTGGCAACCGAAGAATTTGTACAGACGCACCCGAATCACTCTGGATCAATTGCCTTCTTAATTACCAGCGATGAGGAAGGGCCTGCCCATGATGGGACCGTAGTCGTATGCGACCTCCTTAAAAAACGGGGTCAAAAACTGGATTACTGCATCATTGGTGAGCCCACCTCCGTAGAGCGCTTAGGCGACATGATCAAAAATGGGCGACGCGGATCGCTTTCGGGGAAATTAAAAGTCAAAGGGATTCAGGCGCATATTGCCTACCCTCATTTAGGTCGTAATCCCATTCATGAAGTTGCCCCGGCCCTTGCGGCACTGGTTGCCAAAGAGTGGGATCGCGGCAACCAATACTTTCAGCCGACTAGTTTTCAGATCTCAAACATTCATGCCGGTACCGGTGCAAACAATATCATTCCGGGTGAGTTGGTAATTGACTTTAATTTCCGCTTCTCCACCGAAAGTACGCCAGAGCAGTTAAAAGCAGGGGTTGAATCGATCTTGCGAGACGCCAAGCTTCAGTTCAGCATTGATTGGACCTTGGGTGGCGAACCATTTTTAACCGGCGATGGCGAATTAGCGGGTGCGATGCGCGAAGCCATTTTGGCTGAAACCCAAGTTCATACAGAGCTTTCAACTACCGGTGGCACCAGCGATGGTCGATTCATTGCAAAGATTTGCTCCCAGCTGATTGAATTTGGACCTGTGAACGCAACTAGTCACAAGATTGACGAACGCGTGGCGCTCGACTCCATTGAGCCACTGAAGAATATCTATCGTCGCGCACTTGAAAAACTAATTGCCTAAGGATTTGCTGGGTAAGCTATTGCCCATGGACCCCATTCCCATAACAACCAATTTGCCCAGCATGACAATTGATGCGTGTTGTCAACGCATTCAAAGTCTTCTGGAATCGGCTGATCTTCATTACGGACATGGTGCGAGTAATGCAGAGGCCGAGGCATTGTGGATTGTCAGCAAACAATTAGAGCGATCGCCTTCAGAAACTCTTGAGCATCTAGACTCCATGATTTCTGGAGAGCTTAGCCAAAAGGCTTTCGCGGTGGCTCAAAAACGAATTGAATCACGTCAACCTCTCGCCTACCTTTTGGGAGAAGCATGGTTAATGGGGGTACCCTTTGATTGCACTACGCAAAGCATCATTCCGCGTTCATTCATCGCTGAGTTAATCGCTCATGAATCCCTTGAGTCTTGGTTACCCGCAGATGGCAGGGTGCTTGATTTATGCACCGGCAATGGTTCACTGGCAGTTCTCATGGCCCTTCACTATCCTGACTTGCAGGTTGTGGCAAGTGATCTCTCTTTGCCGGCTCTCGCTCTGGCCGCTCGCAATCTTGATCGCCATCACTTAAGCGATCGCATTGAATTACTGCATGGCGATCTATGGGAACCGATTGCAGAGCAGGATTTACGATTTGATTTAATTGTTTGTAATCCACCCTATGTAAATGAACAGTCAATGCAAGCACTGCCTCCAGAATATCGTGCTGAGCCGCGTGAGGCGCTTGCTGGTGGATCAGATGGTATGGATCTGATTCGTGAGATCATTCGCTCCGCTGGCGAATACCTTCATGAACGCGGCGCATTAGTGCTTGAGATTGGCAATGAATATGATCATTTCCAAAAAGCTTTTGGGCATCTTTCCCCGATTTGGATGGATGTATCAGCGGGTGATCGGCAGGTATGCTTGATTGAGGCAGAGGATTTACGCCGCTAGCATTTTCTAATACAGGTCGTTGATAGCAGCGATGGCCTCATCAATCCGCTCAACTGCGATCATTTGTAAATCGGTAATTTTGGATTTTGGCAAATTAGCCTTTGGAATAATTGCAATCTTGAATCCCAATTTAGCGGCCTCCTTGAGTCTCTCCTGACCGCGCGGACATGGGCGAATTTCTCCAGCCAAGCCAACCTCACCAAATACCACCAAATGTTTTGGTAGAGCACGATTACGAATTGATGATGTGATCGCAAGCAAAACCGCAAGATCGGCAGCTGGTTCGGTAATTTTGACACCACCCACTGCATTTAGGAACACATCCTGATCAAAGCAAGCGATTCCAGCATGACGGTGCAAGACCGCTAACAGCATGGCCAAACGCGCCTGTTCTAAGCCAACCGCTAGGCGTCTAGGATTAGGAATATGCGCCGTATCAACCAGCGCCTGAATCTCAACTAACAGTGGCCGACTCCCCTCCTGCGTTACCAATACACAGGAGCCAGGCACCGTTTGCGGATGTTGCGATAGAAAAAGAGCGGACGGATTGTTGACACCCTTGAGACCTTTCTCGGTCATCGCAAAGACGCCGAGCTCATTGACCGCCCCAAAGCGGTTTTTAATCGAGCGCACTAAGCGAAATGACGAATGCGTATCGCCCTCAAAATATAAAACGGTATCGACAATGTGCTCAAGTACGCGTGGGCCAGCCAAATGACCATCTTTAGTCACATGGCCAACTAATAAAACACAGATGCCACTTGACTTCGCCAAACGTGTTAACTGGGCGGCACACTCCCGAACTTGCGCAACCGATCCAGGAGCCGATGTAAATGCCTCGGAATACAAAGTCTGGATGGAATCAACTACCAATACCTGCGGCTGCGCAGCCTCAACCGATAGTAATAACTTTTCTAACTGAATCTCTGCCAAGATTTCAAGCTGAGGTGCATTTAAAGAAATACGTTGAGCACGCAAGGCAATTTGAGCAGCAGACTCCTCTCCGGAGCTATATAAAACATCAATCCCTTGCATACTGAGCTCGGCGAGGGCTTGCAATAGCAAAGTGGATTTACCAATTCCAGGATCACCGCCGAGCAAAACTACTCCACCGGCTACCAATCCCCCACCCAGCACGCGATCGAGCTCCGTAATTCCTGTGGGCAAACGAGGCGAATCCTGCGCTTCAATGCTCACTAATTTTTGTCGCGGGATTGACTTGGCCAATCCCTGAAAACGATGGTTGGCGGTCTCAGCCAAAGACTCTTCAAGCGTGTTCCATGCATCGCATGCAGGACATTGGCCCTGCCATTTAGGAGAACTGCCTCCACACGCTTGGCAAACATAGAGGGTTTTGGTCTTTGCCATATCAGTCTAATTTCACACCAGATTTATTTTCTTGTGCACGTCGTGGAGCATCTTTACGACGCTCCTCTAAGTCTGCAGCACGGGCTGCCGCATCCTTTTGTTTTTGTAAAAATGCTTTTTCATTCTCAGCGCGTTCTTGTGCACGTTTTGGATCAGCTCGCTCAGCAGCCCTGCGAGCATCGCGTTCAGTCTTGATACGCTCTTTTATAATGCGTTGGTTTTCATTGAGCAATACTTCTTGTGCCCGAATCGGATCGATTTCTTTCCGATACTTAGCTCTTGCATCGCCAAGACAGGAGTTTACGAAAAACTTCTCATAACACTCCGCACTCGTTTTCTTCCAACGATATTCAACCCATTCACGCTGCAACGTTAGTTGAGCCTCGATTTGATTCAACTTTTCAAGCTCAAGTTCGTCACTTGTTGACGCATTGACCGGAACAATCGTCAATCCAAAAAGAATAGCAACAGTTAAAAATCGATTGGCGTACTTCATTAAATCTCGACCTTGGCACCCAACTCGACTAAGCGATTAGCCGGAATGTTATAAAAATCCGATGGCTTAGTAGCATTTTGCATCATCCAAGCAAAGAGACGCTCGCGCCAAACGGCCATTCCTGGAGATTTAGATGGCGTAATGGCATCTCGCGCGAGGAAGAAGGTGGTATCCATTAGATCAAATGGCAACCCATACTGCTTGGTAATTAATTCAAGTACTTTATTGATATCAGGGGTTTCTTTAAAGCCATGCACACTGCGAACAACATAAACATTTCCACCAAGGTCTTTCAGAGATAAGCGATCTTCATCTCGGACAAAAGGCACGTCCCAGGTACTCAGCTTTAAGAAAAAGACACGTTCATGCATGACATGGTTGTGCTTTAAGTTATGCAGCATTGCCGCCGGTACAAAATCAATATGCGGGGTCAGAAAAATAGCGGTGCCCTCGACTCGATGCGGCGGATGAGCCAACAGGTTCTTAATGAATCCCTCAAGTGGAATTGATTCGGCAATCAGTTTATCCCGCAAGAGTTTACGGCCCCGATACCATGTGATTGAACAAGTAAACATGACCATACCCAGTGCTAATGGATACCATCCGCCATCTTTGATCTTGATTAGGGTAGCAGTCCAGAAACCAATATCAATTGCCAAAAAAACTACGATCATGCACAAAATGATGATCGGATTAATATGCCACTCACGACGCATCACAATACTCAATAAAATAGTTGTTACAAGCATTGTTGAAGTAACCGAAAGTCCGTATGCGGCTGCTAAGCTCACAGACTCCCTAAACTCCAAAACGGTCACGATGACCATGATCAATAGGGCCCAGTTGACAGCTGGTATGTAAATCTGACCCCGCTCAGAGACTGAGGTATGCAAGATATTCATACGCGGTACAAAACCCAGAAGAATGGCTTGATTAATGAGAGAGAAGGCGCCAGAAATAACTGCCTGAGAGGCAATCACAGTTGCGGCAGTCGCTAAACCGATGACGGGCCACAAAGCCCACTCTGGAACCATGAGATAAAACGGGTTTGATATTGCTGTTGGGTTTGCCAATAACAGTGCGCCCTGCCCAAGATAATTGAGCAACAAACAAGGCAACACGATAAATAACCAGGTTAATCGGACCGGGCTCTTGCCAAAATGTCCCATATCCAGGTAAAGAGCTTCTACGCCCGTAACAACAAGAACAACTGCTCCCATCACAATAAACGCGGTTAGAGGATGATCGATCACAAAATGTATGGCGTATATGGGATTGAATGCCAAAACTATCCCGGGTGAATGGGTTATGTTCATAACCCCTAAAATCGCCAAAACAAGAAACCATGTCAAAGTAATAGGCCCGAATAATTGCCCCACAGCGGCAGTGCCATATTTCTGAATTAAAAATAGACAAACCAAAATTAGTAATGAGATTGGGATTACTGCGTCTGCCAAGTTGGGGGTTGCTACCGCAATACCCTCAACAGCAGAAAGCACTGAAATCGCCGGGGTGATCACAGACTCACCCAATAACATACAGGCACCCAGCATCCCAAGAACCATCACCATGAAATACTGCTTTGAATCACTTTTCATAGAGCGCAGGGCAAGTGCCATTAAAGATAAGACACCACCCTCGCCTTTGTTATCGGCACGCATAACGACAAAGACATATTTGAAGGTCACCACAATCAGAAGCGCCCAGATCATCATGGAGATCACTCCAAATAGCGCTTCGTTCGAGAATGCAATGCCATGATCTGGACTAAAGCATTCTTTGAGAGCATACAGCGGGCTTGTACCAATATCTCCAAAGACGATTCCCAAGGCCGCAAGCATCATGATTGGCAAACTCTTCTTCTGATGCTCACCACTACTCGAGATTTCGACTGGCTCTAATAGGGATGAATTGGAGTACTCAGGCTTACTAATCGTCATTCAACAATTGGGTAAAAATGATCTTGTGGCTATGATACGCCCTTTAAACCACTTAAAACAGGGAAAAGCTCGACAGGTGAAAGTAAAAAATGGTAGAATCTAAGGCTCAGGCGCGGGGTGGAGCAGTCTGGCAGCTCGTCGGGCTCATAACCCGAAGGTCATAGGTTCAAATCCTATCCCCGCAACCAATCTCTCAAGCCTTTCCGACTCAGAATGCCTATCTTTAGGTATTCACTGTGATTGACTAGTCGTGATGCCACAATCGCTTTCGCTTCTGTCTCACGAAATCAACAATCAGCTTGTCTGTCATAGCATGCCAATGTTGAGAACCAGTAGTGGTTGTTTCTAGAAACGGGATTTGATTATCCCGATATCGTTCTTTCACAACACGATGTGGATGACCATATCGGTTTCGATATCCGTGCTGAGAAAATGCCACAGTTGGTTGGATGGCATCTAGCCATACTCGAGATGATGATGTTTTGCTACCATGATGCGGGGCCATGACCACCACTTTATTGGGCCTTTGATAACCCATTTCCTTTAGGCGTCGAGCATGCTCATGCTCTCCACGTTTTTCAATATCGCCTGTTAACCAGAAGCTTGTGTTGGCATTGCGGATCTCTAGCACGCAACTATTTTCATTGGGCTTTCCGCGATGGGACTCTGCTTTAAAGTCTACCTCCTCAGACGGATGCCAGACTTTAAAGTCCACACCATCCCATTGCCATTCTTGACCATACTGACAGGGCAATGCTGGTATGGCTGATTGTTGGATGTCATTCATTAACGGATGATGCTCCGGCATCGTTCCCAAGAATGATTGAATATTTAAGTTCTTCATCAGAGTGTTTGCACCCCCTATGTGATCTGAGTCTTTATGGCTTATAACCAATCGGTCTAATCGATCAATTCCCTCTCCGCGAAAGTAAGGAAGCAATACCCGTTCTCCAGCATTGTCATTTTTTCCAGAAAGTGGGCCGGCATCATATAAGAGCCGATGTGATTTGGTCTCAACTAGGACTGCGGTGCCCTGCCCAATATCAAATACATATGCCTTAAATTGACCATGATTAATGGTATCGGTCACTTGCCAAAATAAAGGGATGCAAAGGGCAAGCCCCACAATACGACTCATTCGATGGCTTGTCATCGGACCGGGACGAATATGCCAATAGATTCCAAGAGATGACAGCGCCATTACCCAGAGCGTTGGTTGATGAGACCAATGCACTGCCCAGTCAAATTTTGCAAGCCAGTTCAGGTATTTCGCCGTCCATTCCATTGCCTCATGAGCGAGCTGGAGAGGGATGGGTGCAAACCACTCAGGAAGAATCGCGCCAGCAATCGCCAAGGGGGTCACAACAAAACTAATCACTGGGATTGCCAGTGCATTCGCTAGTGGCGATACGATAGATACTTGGTAAAACCAATATAAAGTACAAGGAATGAGTGCAATGGTCACAATCCATTGCAAGCGGCAGGATTCAAAAAAGGCTTGTTTGAGCCGTTCGAGTCGGCTACGCTCCCACTCACCTCCATTCGGGATGCCAATGAGGCTTGATGAGGAACCCATCCCATACAAGATGATGGCTACCGCTCCAAACGACAACCAAAATCCCGGGGTGTAAGGGGCCATGGGGTCAATTACCAGAACCAGTAATAGTGCGATCCACCAAATATCAAAGGCGCGTGGAATTCTGGAGGTCCAGAGTGCAAAAGCCACAATCCCAACCATGTAGAGCGTTCGTTGGGCTGGTATTTGAAATCCAGCTAACCATGCGTATAAAAACGCAGTCAATAACCCAGTGGCAGCTGCAACTTTTTGAACAGGAATGATGAGCGGCCATTCACGACGACGCCATATCCATGCCCCTAATAAGGCGCCCAATCCAGAGAGCATCGTGACATGTAAGCCCGATATGGAAATTAAGTGGCCGACACCGGTAGCATTAAATACCCGCCAATCAGATTGCGCAATGGCATTTTGATCGCCAATCACTAAGGCAACTAATACCCCAACATAGGGAGCAGAAGGCTCAAGAGCCGCTTTGATCTTATTGCGAAGTCGCCAGCGTTGATACTCGATGGCTGTTTTTAATGAAATCCATCGAGACTCTTGAATTCGCTTACCCGACCTAACTGAACCATGTGCTCCAAAGCCTTGATGAAACATCCATCGTTCAAAATCAAAGCCATGGTCATTCATTAAGGTATGTGGTCTTTTGAGTTTGACAACAAATTGCCACTCTTCGCCCGGGGCGAGCTCTGGAATCAAACGATTTTTTTGCCACGCCCCACTCCAACTCAAGTAGATTTTTCTTGGCAAGGTCTCAGATTGATCATCATTCCATTCAACCACGTCAAAAGCAAAGCGCTGATGTTGATGATAACCACTAGGTAGTTGATCGACGTATCCCCGGATCGTTAATTCTTGATCTTCAAGAGAAACTGGTAAGGGCGATGAAAGTCTCTCCTTTGCATAATGAAAGTGATATCCCCACCCCAATAATCCCAAAGCTAGCACAAGTGCTACGCATGCGAAGGTGCGATTACGATCTCGCAAGTAATAGCTAACGCTCAGCAAAATAATTCCGGAAATAATGCTGATCTCGAGGCCGTGATTCGGTAATTTGGGTAAAAAGAAAAAAGCCGACCCTCCGGCAATCCATGCCGTAATTGCGATGCGGAGCACGTTATTGGTTCAGAAGCTGGCCCCAGCGCGGTAGGGCCTGACTGACGTTACGGATAACTGCTTGTGAAAGGGTGTTTGGCTGCACGCTACGGATTTCTGCCAACACCTGCGCAATACGAGGTAAAAATGCCGGCTCATTGCGACGCCCTTGTTCAGAGCGTAACCATGCTGGTGGAATATCTGGCGAATCGGTCTCGGTCACGATAGCTTCTAGTGGCAACTCTTGAATAAGCCTACGAATTTGTAAAGCACGCTCATAAGTTGCCGCGCCTCCAAAACCCAGTTTGAATCCAAGATCAATAAATTGGTGGGCCTGCTGAAAACTACCATTAAATGCATGGGCAATGCCGCCACTTAAATTTCGTTGGCGAAGCGCCTTCAAAATCATGTCCTGAGAGCGACGAACATGCAAGATCACCGGCAGTTGATAGTGTTGGGCTAAGTCTAGTTGCGCATGAAAGAATAGAGCCTGTCGATGCGGATCTAACTCAGCAACAAAATAATCGAGGCCAATTTCACCAATACCGACAAAGTGAGGGTCATTTTTAGCATTGGCTACTGCAGTCTCTAACGTTTTTAGATCACTTTCGCTAGCACGATCGGTAAACAGGGGATGAATCCCTAAGGTATAGACTAAATATGGAATGTCGCCCTTAAACCGATGGGTAAGCTCTTGAACGGCCTCAAAATCTTGGGCTCGTACTGCAGGCAATAAGATACCGGCTACGCCAGCACATTTTGCACGCTCTACGATGCTCTCGATATCACTCAAAAATTCTGGGGCATCGAGGTGGCAATGGGTATCAAGCCACATCACTTACTATTCCCCAAATGGCTCGAGTACACCGCGGGTTAAGCGCAAAATACGATCACAGCGTTTAGCACGAATCGGATCGTGGGTCACAATTAAAAATGCGGTGCCCTGCTCTTTGGCAATATCGAGCATTAAATCAAATACCCGATCAGCAGTCTCCGTATCCAAGTTACCAGTTGGCTCGTCGGCCAACACACAATCGGGTTTTCCAACTAAGGCGCGCGCCACTGCAACGCGTTGACGCTCCCCACCCGATAACTCTGCTGGGGTGTGATGCAGACGTTTTCCTAAGCCAACCGCATCCAATAGGATATGGGCTGGGGCTTCTGCCTCTTCCTGACTCAGGCCTCTAATACGTAAAGGCAAGGCGACATTCTCAAGCGCTGTTAATTCGTCAAGCAGATGATGAAACTGATATACAAAGCCCAGGCGTTCATTACGGATTTGATCAAGCTCCTTCGGGCTCATCCGATTGAGTAATTGACCTGCTAGCTCTACCTCACCAGCGCTTGCCGTATCCAATCCCCCCAAAAGGTGAAGCAAAGTACTCTTACCCGAGCCGGAGGATCCCACAATCGCAACCTTCTCGGCCGGACTTAACTCCAAATCAACTGCTTTCAATACTTCAACGGCATTAACGCCCACCCCATAGGTTTTAGCAAGTTTGGACGCTTTCAGAACTGGCTTACTCATAGCGCAATGCCTCGGCTGGTTTGACCTGCGCTGCTCTACGGCTTGGGTAAATAGTCGCAAGAATCGATAGAACAAAAGCCATGATTCCTACCTTTAGTACATCATCGAGACGCACATCCGATGGCAGCTGGCTAATGAAATAAATATCTCTTGGCAAGAACTGTACTCGGAAAAGAGTCTCAATAAATGGCACGATCACATCGATGTTAAGAGCAATAAGTAATCCAAATGCAACGCCTAGGAGCGAGCCCAACAAGCCAATCGCCAAACCTTGCACTAAAAATATACGCTGTACGAGTCCCGCGCTCGCTCCCATGGTTCGAAGAATCGCAATATCGGCCTGCTTATCGGTCACAGTCATTACTAGAGTGGAAACTAAGTTGAATGCTGCTACCGCAATAATCAAGGTCAAAATAATGAACATCATTTTTTTCTCAGTTTGGACTGCAGCAAACCAATTGCGATTAGAGCGTGACCAATCGCTAACCCAGAGCGCTTGCGGTACGACCTGAGCTAGACGCACCGCAATTTCAGGAGCTTTTTGCATGTCATCAACTTTTACCCGCAAACCGGTCGGATCGGTCATTCGTAACAAGGCAGCAGCATCCTTCCAGTGCATCACTGCCAAAGTACTATCGTATTCATAGTGACCACTATCCACCATGCCAACTACCTGGAGAGCGCGCATCCGCGGCATCATGCCGGCGGGAGTCAAATCACCTTCCGGAACTAATAGGTTTACGCGATCACCCACCCTTACACCAAGCGTACCTGCCAGTTGGGTTCCTAATACAACCCCAAATTGCCCGGGCTTGAGATCGCTCATTGAACCCACAATCAATTGCTTGGGTAGATCAGATACTCGACCCTCTAAGGCTGGATCCACGCCTCGCAACGAAACCCCGCGCATTGATTCAGCTCGAGATAAAAGACCCTGGGAACTTACCATTGGGGCAACCCCGAGAACATGAGCTTGTTTTGCAAGTGTCTCGGCGATTGGCTCCCAATCGACCAAACCACTTGGGGAGGTAATCTCAATATGGGAGAGAACCGAAAGCATACGGTCTCGCACCTCTTTCTGAAATCCATTCATGACAGAGAGCACTACGATTAGAGCCGCTACCCCTAAAGCGATCCCAGCCATGGAGATCCCAGAAATAAAGGATAGAAACCCATCACGCTGACCAACCGCTTTCCTGCGTCGTGAGCGCGTGTACTTAAGACCTATCTCTAGCTCAATCGGAATCTTCCACATCTTCACAGTTTAAGCAATTGGCAACGCCTACTAAGCAAATTGAGTAATTGCCACCTAAAATTAGGGTCATGAATCATCACATTAGCATTCTCCTGCCTGGCGAAGATCAGATTAATCACGATGTTGAGCGTGCGCCCAAAGCTTTGCCGCATGAGCGCTATCTGATTGGCAACTCCTTTGCACTTGGTAGTGCCCTGCATACAAATCCGAATAATCAAGTTCAGCTATGCATTGAGCCGGTTCATTTACACGCGACGCGCGACCATCTCGTCCTACTTCCGTTATCGGAATTGACTGTATCTAGTGATGAAATCATGATCTTGATGGAGGAGGCAAACACCATCTTCGGCGAAGAAGGAATAATCCCAATTTCAAATAATAGCTATGCCTGGGTTTATGCAGCAAGTGATTATCAATCACTCTACACCCATAGCCTGGCACAAGCTACAGGCCGTAATATCGATTGGTGGCTCCCAAAAGATACCGTCGTGTCAGGTTTAGCCAAGCGTTGGCGCAGGGTTCAGAACGAAATCCAAATGCGCTGGCATATTCACCCCATTAATGAGGCACGGGAGGCGCAAGGATTACCCCGAATTAATTCAGTTTGGGTATATGGGATTGGTAAAGCAACCGATATTACTTATTCGCCTGAATTAACTAATGCTACGCAAATTATTAGTGATCATCCCTGGATGACATCGATTGCTGCACAGTGTGGCATCCCTCTTCTGAAATCCCAAACTGTTCAGTGGGAACAACAAGCAAGCGATATCTTTGTGTGGTTAAAGGATATTGACAAACAATGGCCAAGACTGGTGCAAGCGATGTTCGAACTTGACCTAGAAATCACGCTAATTGATTTTCCGCAAGGCATTCGCAAGCGCACGCTTCGAGCCAAAGACTATCGAGGACCTGCATGGAAGTTTTGGCATAAAAATCAGCCACCGACCTGGGAGGAATTACAGGCATGAGTGTTTTCAGCCAACGCGCCTACCCAAATGAAGTTACTACAAGCTTAGAGGGGCATGGCATTGATCCGCTCTTTGCCCGCTTATACGCTGCTCGAGGCATTCAGGAGTACTCCGACTTAAGTCTTGAGGCAAAGCATTTACTACCACCCTCGTCACTGAAGGAATGCGAGACAGCCGCGAGATTATTAGCAGATGCAATAAGCTCTAAACGATCGATGGTGATCGTCGCTGATTACGACTGTGATGGCGCAACCGCCTGCGCTGTTGGCCTGCGAGGATTACGCATGCTAGGGGCATCTGACCAGCAATTGGGTTACTTGGTTCCCAATCGCTTTACCATGGGATATGGGCTAACCCCCGAGGTGGTTGATATGGCGCTTGAACTCAATCCAAGACCATCGCTCCTAATTACGGTTGATAACGGAATTGCTAGCCATCAAGGAATTGACTATGCCAAGACACACGGCATCGATGTTCTGGTCACTGATCATCATCTACCCGGCGAGGAACTTCCAAATGCTCTAACAATAGTCAACCCCAATCAGCCAGGATGTCTATTTTCCAGCAAAGCACTAGCGGGCGTTGGTGTGATGTTCTACATTTTGATTGCCTTACGAGCCCTGTTACGAGAGCGAGGCGTATTTACTGTCGAGACCCAGCCAAAACTCGAGCAGCTCTTTAGCTTAGTAGCGCTTGGCACAGTGGCAGACGTTGCCCAACTCGATCGCAATAACCGCATCCTGGTCTCACAAGGTCTCAGAAAAATACGTCAGGGTCTCGCTCCGGCAGGATTGCTCGCCTTATTTGAGGTGGCCGGACGAGATCCCAGGGCTGCCAGCCCCTTTGATCTAGGATTTGCAATTGGGCCCCGCTTAAATGCTGCTGGTCGCTTAGCCGATATGAGCCTAGGAATTCAATTGCTCCTATGTGATGATGAGCTTCGCGCAAGATCCCTGGCACAAGAGCTTGATCGCATTAATCGAGAGCGGCGCGTGATCGAGTCCGGCATGCAAGAATCCGCGCTTGCGAGCCTTGCTAATTTATCCGTGAATGAACAACCCGCACTTTGCTTATGGCACCCTGATTGGCATCAAGGCGTGGTGGGCATTGTCGCCTCGCGACTGAAGGAGCGCTTTAATCGCCCAACGATTGTTTTTGCACCTGCCGATGATGACTCTGGCGCTCGATTGCTGCGTGGCTCTGGTCGGTCGATTCAGGGCTTTCATCTGCGTGATGCGCTTGACTTAGTTTCAAAAAAATACCCTGGGCTCATTTTGAAGTTTGGCGGTCATGCCATGGCCGCAGGCCTAACCATTCGCCAATCCGACTTTGATGACTTTGAGAATTACTTTCGAGAGATCAGCGCAAGCCTGCTCGATGATGAAATTTTACAAAGGCGCTGTATCCATGATGGCTCCTTGAGCCCAGATCAATTTACTGTTGAAATTGCTGACCGCCTGGTGCAAGAGATCTGGGGACAAGGTTTTCCGCAACCGCTCTTTTATGGCGAATTTCAGGTACTACAGCAGTCGTTAATGAAAGATAAACATTTACGTCTCTTACTACGCCCAATTGTGCAGGACGAAAGTGATACCTCCGTCGTATCAGCAGTTTGGTTTAATCGCACCCAAACACTACCGCAGCTCGCATTTTTGGCATTTCGTCTAGTGAGTGATCGTTTTCGCGAAGAGGCCCGTATCCAATTGATCATTGAGGCCATCGACGACCCACTCCATTAGGCGCTTACCCGTATAATTCGCTAATGGAAGCCGAACAACTCAATCAAATTACCAACGCCTTCAAAGATCTCCTCGCTCGCGAGCACGCCCTTCGGGGGTATCTTTGACTTTGATGCTAAATCAAATCGCCTAATTGAAGTCAATCGTATTTTGGAGGATCCCAAAATTTGGGATGATCCAAAACAAGCACAAGCCTTTGGGAAAGAAAAAAAGTTACTTGAAGGCGTAGTGAGCACCCTAACTGATTTGCAGCAAAACATTATTAGTAGCATGGAGCTAATGGATCTTGCTCGCGCCGAGAATGATTTAGATACCCTGCTATCTCTTGAAGCGGATGCAGGTACTTATGAAAAAATTATTGCCGATCTCGAATTTAGGCGGATGTTTCATAATGAAATGGATCCTTGCAATTGCTTTATTGATATTCAGGCGGGGGCCGGGGGTACCGAAGCATGCGATTGGGCCAGTATGCTGTATCGCCAGTACCTAAAATACTGCGAGCGCAAAGGCTATAAAACCGAGATTTTGGAAGAATCTGACGGTGACGTCGCTGGCATCAAAAGTGCCACAATCAAGGTGGATGGTGAATATGCGTATGGTCACCTCCGCTCCGAAACGGGTGTACACCGCTTAGTCCGTAAATCACCATTCGACTCCTCGGGTGGTCGCCATACCTCATTTGCCAGCATTTATGTCTACCCTGAGATTGATGACTCGATCGAAATCGAGATCAATCCTGCCGATATTCGTACTGATACCTATCGCGCCTCTGGCGCTGGCGGTCAACACATTAACAAGACTGACTCTGCGGTTCGTCTTACTCATATTCCAACGGGCATTGTGGTGCAGTGTCAAAACGATCGTAGCCAGCATCGCAACCGAGCTGAGGCAATGAGTATGCTCAAATCACGCCTATATGAACATGAGATGCGTAAACGACGTGCCGAACAAGATAAGTTAGAGGCTAGCAAAACCGATGTCGGCTGGGGGCATCAAATCCGCTCTTACGTGCTTGATCAAAGTCGCATTAAAGATTTACGAACCAATGTTGAGATCTCGAATACCCAGAAAGTCTTGGATGGTGATCTCGACGCATTTATTGAGGCCAGCCTTAAACAGGGCGTGTGAGATTCCATTATGAGTAACTTAGACCAACAAGACCCGCTATTTCCTGCGCAAGATGAAAATCACATCATTGCCGAGCGACGTGAGAAGTTAGCAAAGCTACGCCAAGCAGGCATTGCATACCCCAATGATTTTGTACCAACTCACTTGGCGGCTGACCTTCATCAGCATTACGACTCATTGAACAAAGAAGAATTGGCCAGCAAACGTGTTCATGTAAAAGTTGCTGGTCGGATGGTTCTAAAGCGAGTGATGGGCAAAGCCAGCTTCGCGACTATTCAAGATCGTAGTGGTCAAATTCAGTTTTACATCAGTGATGATGTCACTGGCAGTAATGTTCATGCGGCCTTTAAGCATTGGGATTTAGGCGACATCATTGCTGCCGAAGGCTATTTATTTAAAACGAACAAGGGTGAGTTATCGATTGAGTGTTCAACACTGAGACTTTTAAGCAAGTCTTTACGCCCCCTGCCCGATAAATTCCATGGTCTTGCCGATCAAGAATTGAAGTATCGGCAACGCTATGTGGATTTGATTGTGAATTCAGATAGCCGAAATACGTTCTTGGCGCGCAGCAAAGTGATTACTTCGTTGCGTCGTCATATGACTGACGCACAGTTCATGGAAGTCGAGACGCCCATGCTTCATCCGATTCCGGGTGGAGCTGCAGCTAAACCATTTATTACCCACCATAATGCACTTGATATGCAAATGTTTTTGCGTATCGCTCCAGAGTTATATCTAAAGCGCCTAATCGTAGGTGGTTTTGAACGGGTTTTTGAGATCAATCGTAATTTCCGTAATGAAGGTGTAAGTCCTAGGCATAACCCCGAGTTCACCATGATGGAGTTTTATGCAGCCTATACCGACTATCGGTGGCTCATGGATTTCACTGAAAATCTCATTCGTAGCGCTGCCATCGATGCACAGGGGACTGCAACCCTAACCCACCAAGGTCGTCCACTGGATCTTGCCAAACCCTTTGACCGTCTGACCATTACCGAGGCGATCTTAAAGTACAGTCCTCTTTCGAAAAAATCCTATACCGCGACTCAACTAGAGGATCCTGAATTTATTCGCAGCGAGCTTAAAAAAGGTGGTGAAGACCTGAACGCTCCGCCACTAAAAAACGCTGGTTTGGGAGCATTGCAGCTTGCCTTATTTGAACTGGTAGCTGAAGAGCACCTTTGGGATCCGACGTACATTATTGACTACCCCATCGAAGTGAGTCCGTTGGCGCGCGAGTCTGACACTCGCAAAGGAGTAACCGAGCGTTTTGAGCTTTTTATTACAGGCCGTGAAATTGCAAATGGTTTCTCGGAACTCAATGATGCCGAGGATCAAGCCGAGCGTTTTCGAAAACAAGTGGCGCAAAAGGATGCCGGCGACGAGGAGGCCATGTATTTTGACCACGACTTCATTCGGGCACTTGAATATGGCATGCCCCCTACCGGAGGGTGCGGTATTGGTATTGATCGATTAGTGATGTTACTGACCGACGTACCCAATATTCGTGATGTGATCCTGTTTCCTCATTTACGTCGGGAAGACGAATAAACCTAATACTCTTTTAAGCGAGAGCTTTTAGCAACTCGCTCATAAAAGCCATCTGGCTTATTTTTCACCCACTCAATGAAGCGTTGCATCTGCGGATGTTGGCGAATCGCTTCTGCTGAATTCAAACGTCTTGCTAATTCGGTCTCGGTAAATAAAGCGTGGATCTGACGATGACAGATTCGATGTAAATACTGTGTTTCCCTGCCACCCTTAGAGCGCGGAATCAGATGATGCGCATCCATTTGAGCGGGAGGAATCTCGCGCTCGCAAATAGGGCAAATCATAGGGTTGGGGGTTACTGACACCGCATCGATTGAATCAATTTGCTTTTGGCGAATCCGACCCAACATAGAATTTAGAGCTAATGATTTTCTTTAGCGTGATTGATCGAATATTTTGGGATTTCAATCACTAAATCCGTTTTGGCCACAATCGCCTGACATGATAGACGGGATTGTGGGGAAAGGCCCCAAGCACGATCGAGCATATCCTCTTCATTTTCATCAGGCTCATTAAGACTTGCAAATCCTTCGCGCACAATGACATGACAGGTGGTGCAAGCGCACACCATATCGCACGCATGTTCAATTTCAATATCATTAGCAAGCAAGGTCTCACAAATACTGGCCCCTGGTTCAGCTTCAATCACTGCGCCATCAGGGCAATACTCAGAGTGGGGCAAGACAACAATTTGGGTCATTACGTTTATCTCAAGGGTTAAATTTCAGCAACATTTTTTCCAGTCAGTGCACGCTGAATGCTGGCATTCATGCGTTTTTCAGCAAACGGATCGGTAGTCTTGGCGGCTTTTTCAATCGCTTTACGCAACACATCACTGTTTGTTTCCACTTCTAAAAGTGTCTGTAACTGAGTCATTTCCTTACGAATCAGGGCACGCTCGACATCGGTTAGCAGATCACCATCCTCCTGCAGTGCTACAGTTACTGCCTCTAATAAGCGCCTTGCTTCCACCTGCTCTTCACGTAATGCACGAGCGCGCATATCATCCCCGGCGGCCTGGAATCCATCTTGCAGCATGCGGGCAATCTCAGAATCACTTAGCCCATAGGATGGCTTGATTTCAATGGATGCCTGGACCCCAGAGCTTTGCTCGATCGCATGCACCGATAAAAGTCCATCTGCGTCGACCTGGAATGTCACTCGAATACGCGCAGCACCAGCAACCATCGGAGGAATACCCTTGAGCTCAAATCGCCCTAGGGACCGGCAAGCATCAACGACCTCGCGCTCCCCCTGCACAATGTGGAGCGATAAACCGGTCTGACCATCTTTAAAGGTCGTGAAGTCTTGTGCCCTGGCAACAGGAATTGGCGTATTGCGCGGAATTATTTTTTCTACGAGTCCACCCATGGTTTCCAAACCAAGGGATAGCGGGATAACATCAAGTAATAACCACTCATTGTTCTTGCTTTGATTGCCCGCTAGAAGATCGGCCTGCATTGCTGCGCCAAGAGCAACCACCTGATCGGGATCAAGGTTGTTTAAGGGCTGAGTCTTAAAAAATGCCCCAACCGCTGCTTGTACTTGCGGCATACGGGTGGCGCCACCAACCATCACGACACCCTTTACTTCATCCACTTGGAGTTGAGCATCACGCAGTGCTTTACGAACCGAAACCATAGTCTTATCCACCAATGGCTTTGTAAGCGCTCCGAACTTGTCGCGAGTCAGAATTAGGGAGATGGACTGTCCGTTCGTGAGCGTGAGCTCAATAGGGGTTTCGGTCACATTGCTTAACTCTTCTTTGGCGCGCTTGGCTGCGCTCAGAAGCGCCCGCTGATCCTGAGGCTCAAGGCTTATCAGCTTAGCCTCATTAATAACCCAGTCATATACCGATCGATCGAAGTCATCACCACCCAAGGCAGAATCTCCACCGGTGGATAAAACCTCAAACACGCCCTTACTCATTCGCAGAATCGAAATATCAAAGGTTCCGCCGCCAAGATCATAGACGGCATAAATACCTTCCGAGGCATTATCTAGGCCATACGCAATCGCAGCCGCTGTGGGCTCGTTTAATAGCCGCAGGACGTGGAGCCCGGCAAGCTTAGCAGCGTCTTTCGTAGCTTGACGTTGGGCATCATCAAAATAAGCGGGAACTGTGATGACCGCCCCGACGATTTCATCCTGTACGGAATCTTCGGCTAACTGTCGTAATCGCGCCAAGATCTCTGCGCTCACCTCCACCGGGCTTTTATCCCCTGCAGCAGTTCGTAACTTAACCATGCCTGGCTCATCGATGAACGTGTAAGGGAAATCGTGACCCGTGAAATCATTTAAACCGCGTCCCATGAAACGCTTAACTGAGACAATCGTATTTTTTGGATCCTCGATCACATGTTCTAAAGCCTCAAATCCACCCTGCGTTCTGCCATTTGGCAAATACCGAACCACCGAGGGAAATAGAGCCTGACCAGCAGCATCCGTTAAGACTTTTGGTAAGGCATCACGAACGACCGCAACCAAGGAGTTCGTCGTTCCTAAATCGATTCCAATGGCCACCTTGCGCTCATGGGGCGCCAATGCCATTCCAGGTTCAGCAATTTGTAGTAGAGCCATATTTGTTTGTCTTAGACCAGTTGCGCGATTGCATCATCGAGCTCGGTAGCAAATTTGTTGATAAAGAGTAAGCCACGCAAGATATCGACCGCTTTGGAATAAGAGGACTGCTCAAATGCATTGGTAAGCTGCTGTAATGAATCGCTACGAGAGGCTTCAACCTCAGTTGCAAGTTGCTCCAGAGCCTCCAAATCATCGGCATGGTCATCCAAAGCTTCGCGCCACTCCATTTGCTTCATGAGAAACTGGGCTGGCATTGCAGTATTAGTCTCGAGATCAGCTTCAACGCCCTGGAGCTGACAGAGGTAGAGGCCACGCGCGATGGGGTCTTTCAGGGTTCGGTAAGCGCTATTGGCATAAGTCGCCATTTGCATCGCTAAGCGTTGCTCGGCATCAGACCCCGAGGCGTGACGATCGGGGTGAACTTCCTTTTGAATCGCTAAATAGGCCTGATCCAATGCCGACGTATCAAATACGAATCGGGGAGTGAGGCCAAAAAAAGTGAAGTAGTTGTCAGACGCGGAAAGATTCGCCACAACCACACTCATCTTTCACATTGGGATTCTGAAACTTAAATCCTTCATTTAAGCCCTCGCGGACAAAATCAAGCTCGGTGCCGTCGATATAGGTCAGGCTCTTTGGATCAACAAAAATCTTGATGCCATAGGATTCAAATACTTGATCTTCTGGAGCGGCCTCATCAACATATTCCAATTGATAGGCAAGGCCTGAGCAGCCAGTGGTGCGCACGCCCAAACGCAAACCACAGCCTTTACCGCGTTTTTGCAAACTACGGTTGACGTGGTTAGCGGCCTTTTCAGTGAGGGTGATGGGCATAGTAGTTTTTATTTAACAGGATGCTTGTCTTTGTAATCTTTTACTGCTGCCTTAATGGCATCCTCAGCCAAGATCGAACAATGAATTTTCACGGGTGGCAATGACAACTCTTGAGCAATTTGGGAGTTCTTAATCTCCAAAGCTTGATCAAGAGTTTTACCTTTTACCCATTCGGTCACCAATGAGGAGGATGCAATCGCAGAACCGCAACCATAGGTCTTGAATTTCGCATCTTCAATGACACCATGATCATTCACGCGAATTTGCAATTTCATCACATCACCACATGCGGGCGCACCAACCATTCCGGTGCCAACCTGCTCATCACCCTTGGCAAAGGAGCCAACATTTCGGGGGTTTTCATAATGATCAATTACTTTATCGCTATATGCCATTTCAAATTACCTCGTTTAGAACAACAAACATCATTAATGCGCTGCCCATTGAATCGTATTGAGATCAATGCCGTCTTTGTACATTTCCCATAAGGGAGAAAGTTCCCGCAATTTTGCAATCTTGTCTTTGACCAACGCAATCGTGAAATCTACTTCTTCTTCGGTGGTAAAGCGACCGATCGTAAAACGAATCGAACTATGGGCAAGCTCATCGTTACGCCCCAATGCACGCAATACATAAGAAGGCTCTAAAGATGCTGAGGTACAAGCAGATCCAGAAGAGATCGCAATGTCCTTTAATGCCATCAACATCGATTCACCTTCAACATAGTTAAAACTGATATTGAGGTTATGGGCAACACGGTGATCCATATCACCATTGACATAAACTTCTTCAATGTCTTTTAAACCAGCTAACAAACGATCACGCAATTTGCGAATCCGCGCGGCTTCCTCAGTCATCTCAATCCGAGCAATCCGGAACGCCTCACCCATGCCAACAATTTGGTGAACAGGTAAAGTTCCCGAACGCATTCCGCGCTCGTGACCGCCGCCATGAATCTGCGCTTCAATTCGCACTCGGGGCTTGCGTCGCACATATAGAGCACCAATCCCTTTGGGGCCATAAGTCTTATGTGCTGAGAAACTCATCAGATCGACTTTGAGCTTTTCTAAGTCAATCTCAACCTTGCCGGTTGCTTGCGCAGCATCCACATGAAAAATGACTCCGCGCGAGCGGCACAATTCGCCAAGTCGTGGAATGTCTTGAATCACTCCAATTTCGTTATTGACATACATCACCGATGCCAAGATGGTGTCTGGACGAATAGCAGCCTCAAACTGAGCAAAATCAATTAGACCGTTTTCCATGACATCGAGGTAGGTAACATCATATCCCTCGCGTTCAAGCTCACGACAAGTATCAAGGGTCGCTTTATGCTCAGTCTTCACCGTAATAATGTGCTTGCCTTTTTCTTTGTAGAAATGGGCTGCGCCCTTCAGCGCTAAATTAATACTCTCGGTTGCGCCACTGGTCCATACGATCTCACGAGGATCGGCATGAACTAATTTAGCAACCTCAACCCGCGCTTCCTCGACCGCTTCCTCGGCCGCCCATCCAAATGCATGGCTACGGGAGGCTGCATTACCAAATTGCTCCCGCAAATAAGGCAGCATTTTGTCAACCACGCGCTGATCAATCGGCGTCGTCGCCGAGTAATCCATATAGACCGGGAAATGCTTGGGGCTATATATGGAAACGGGTTGTAAAGCTGCCTTCATGGGAGCGTTCATACTTAACCTTGTCTTGCTAAATTGAATACTGAATTAATTAAGGGCCGCTTAGGAGCCTCTTCTTTTTTAGCAACTGCAGCGACTGCGGGCTTTTTCAACTTCGCAGGCTCAACGCGCACTTTTTTCTCGCGCATATCAGCAATCACCACTCCGCGGCTTTCTTGCTGTTTGACCAAATCGCGTAAGGTGACCGAGTCTAGATACTCAACCATCTTGGCGTTCAAATTGGTCCATAAGTCATGGGTCATACAGCGACTATGGGTGTCTTCCTCGCTATGGCAATTTCCCTTGCCGCCGCACTGGGTAGCGTCTAAGGGCTCATCCACAGCCACAATGATGTCGGCCACACTGACCTCCTCGGCTTTGCGGGCTAATGTATAGCCGCCACCTGGACCGCGAGTACTCTCAACAATGTTAAAGCGACGCAATTTTCCAAAGAGTTGCTCTAGATACGAAAGCGAAATCTTCTGGCGCTGGCTAATTCCAGCTAGGGTTACGGGACCATGCGCTTCGCGCAGGGCTAAGTCAATCATCGCGGTTACAGCAAAACGACCTTTAGTAGTAAGTCTCATAAATCACCTTGGTTGTGGGTTGATATGGACAGCCATTGCCAGAGGGGTAATACCTGACAATTCCACTCAAGTATAACATATTCCCGAGTATTTTTATCAGGAATAAGCCATAGGAGTAATGTGGGGATAAAAACGATAAGCGCTTGATTTATATAGAATCTTTAGCAAGCGCTCCAAATGCCAACTCCTTAATTTTAGCAATCTGGTCTCGAGTTGCGGCCGCCTTCTCAAACTCGAGATTTTTGGCCTCAGCCATCATTTGCTTCTCGAGACGATTAATTTCGCTCGCTAACTCACGCTCACTCATCATCTCATACTGGGCCTTACGCTGCGCAACTTGCAACTCCGCGCGCTTTTCCTGAACATCGTAAACGCCATCAATAATGTCTTTGATTCGCTTCTGAACACCTTTGGGCTTAATGCCATGCTGCAAGTTAAACGCAATTTGCTTATTTCTGCGACGCTCAGTTTCCCCCATCGCTCTTTTCATGGAGTCCGTTATCTTGTCGGCATACAAAATCGCTTTGCCATGAACATTTCGCGCCGCCCTTCCAATGGTCTGAATCAAACTCCGCTCTGCTCGTAAAAATCCCTCTTTATCCGCATCCAAGATTGCGACGAGAGATACCTCGGGGATATCAAGACCCTCGCGCAATAAATTGATACCAACTAACACATCAAAAACACCTAAACGTAAATCACGAATAATCTCGACACGCTCAACCGTATCAATATCCGAGTGAACATAGCGTACTTTTACGCCGTTATCAGCCAAATATTCTGTTAATTGTTCGGCCATACGCTTTGTAAGCACTGTGACCAATATGCGCTCACCCGCTTTCACACGCTCATGAATTTGACCCAGTAAGTCATCCACCTGAGAGCTGGCGGGTAGAACCTCAATTTCAGGATCGACCAGACCTGTAGGACGTACGACTTGCTCAACCACTTGGCCCGTTTTTTGGTTTTCATAATCGGCTGGAGTTGCTGAGACAAAAATTGCTTGGCGCATCTTCGTCTCAAACTCTGGAAATTTCAGCGGTCGGTTATCCATCGCCGATGGTAAGCGAAAGCCGTACTCCACCAAGGTATGTTTACGAGAGCGGTCCCCGTTATACATCCCATTCAATTGCCCAATCAAAACATGGCTCTCATCTAAAAACATGAGCGCATCATCTGGCAGGTAATCAACTAATGTGGGTGGCGCTTCACCCGGTTTTGCACCCGATAAATGTCGTGAATAGTTTTCAATCCCTTTACAAAAGCCGAGCTCTGAGAGCATCTCCAGGTCAAAACGGGTACGCTGCTCTAAACGCTGCGCCTCCACTAACTTATTCCCTTTAACAAACTCATCCAAACGCTCCCGTAACTCAGCTTTAATAGTTTCAATCGCTCTTAAAACTGTTTCTCTTGGGGTTACATAATGCGAGCTTGGATACACCGTAAAACGCGGTAATTTTTGCTTAATCTTTCCGGTTAATGGATCAAAGAAATGAAGTGATTCAACTTGGTCATCAAATAGCTCAACCCGAATCGCCAGTTCATTATGCTCGGCCGGGAAAATATCGATCGTATCGCCGCGGACCCGAAAAATGCCTCGCTGAAAATCCATCTCATTGCGCTCATACTGCATGGAAATCAATCGAGTCACGATATCGCGTTGACTTAATTTATCACCGGGTCGCAAGGTCAACACCATGCTGTGGTAATCACCTGGATTGCCAATGCCATAAATGGCCGATACGGTTGCCACAATCACCACATCTCGACGCTCTAATAAACTTTTTGTGGCCGATAAACGCATCTGTTCAATATGCTCATTAATTGATGAGTCTTTTTCGATGAACAGATCGCGCTGAGGTACGTAAGCTTCTGGTTGATAGTAGTCGTAATAACTCACAAAATATTCAACAGCATTTCTGGGGAAGAATTCCCGAAACTCAGAATACAACTGTGCTGCGAGAGTTTTATTGGGCGCAAAGATAATGGCCGGCCGGCCCATTCTCGCAATGACATTCGCCATGGTGAATGTTTTGCCCGAACCGGTAACCCCTAATAGAGTTTGAAACAACAATCCATCCTCAAGTCCTTCGCATAACTGATCAATCGCAGTCGGTTGATCACCGGCGGGGGGAAATGGTTGATAGAGTTGATATGGTGAATTTGGAAAGGTAACAAACTTCGATTCATCCAGAGTCGTCGCCTCCTCAATCTGTAGAACAACATCCTCTGCGACTCCAGAAGAATCGGTAAAAACGACCGGATCTGGGTTCTTTTTTTTGCTGGTCGATTTTGGATTGAGCTTTGGCATCTCGGCTATCATTTATGGCCAGGGATGAATTACCTAGCAATTTATAAATAATCTTCAATTTTGCCGTTTTTATTCCGTTTATACCAACCGCTTCTAAGAGCCTGATTTACAACAACTAATCGAAATTTCCACCATGAATCTGTTTTCTTCCGTCCAGCTTGCTCCCAAAGATCCAATTTTTGGCCTAACCGAGGCTTATAACGCTGACCAAAGGCCCGGCAAAGTTAATTTAGGTGTAGGGGTTTATTACACCGATGAAGGCAAAGTTCCGCTCTTGCGCGCTGTCCTGGAGGCGGAGAAAGAAGTCGTTGCCAAAGAAGCGCCTCGTGCCTACATTCCGATTGAAGGACCCAATCCATATAACTCAGCTGTTCAGAACTTACTTTTTGGCAAAGACTCAGCATTGATTCAGGCTGGGCGAGTGGTCACTGCAGAGTGCCTTGGTGGCACTGGAGCCCTCCGAGTTGGTGGAGATTTTGTTAAACGCCTTGAACCTACTGCAAAAGCAGCCATTAGCTCCCCAAGCTGGGAGAACCATCGCGGTATTTTTGAAGCTGCTGGATACGAGGTTTTGGAATACACCTACTTTGACCCAAAAACACGGGGTGTTAACTTTGATGGCATGGTGAAATCGCTGGAGTCTTTTCCTGCGAAAACCTTGGTCATCCTTCATGCCTGCTGTCACAATCCAACGGGTGCGGATCTCAACAAAGATCAATGGCAAAAAATTATTTCGATTTGCCAACAAAAACAGTTAATTCCATTTCTTGATATTGCTTACCAAGGCTTTGCGGACGGTATTGAACAAGATGGTGCTGCCGTACGCATGTTTGCTGATTCGGGAATGTCTTTCTTCGTATCGAGTTCTTTCTCCAAATCATTCTCTTTGTATGGTGAGCGTGTTGGTGCTTTATCCATCGTGACACAAAGCAAAGAAGAGTCTGCCCGCGTTCTGTCGCAGCTCAAACGCGTGATTCGAACCAATTACTCAAACCCACCAACGCATGGTGCAGCGATTGTGGCAACGGTTCTCAACTCACCAAAACTGCGTCAAATGTGGGAAGATGAATTAGCCCAGATGCGCGATCGGATTAAATCCATGCGTCAAGGCCTAAAAGAGAAATTGGCAGCAGCTGGCGTATCGCAAGATTTTTCATTTATTGAAGCACAACGGGGAATGTTCTCCTACTCAGGGCTGACCTCTGACCAGGTCGCCAAGCTCCAAGAACAGGATGGCATTTACGCTCTGTCCACGGGACGCATTTGCGTGGCTGCTTTAAATACTAAAAATATAGATCGGGTCGCTCAGGCAATTGCCCGGGTTCTCATGTCAAAATAAGATCTTTGCTGGTTCTGGAGAGTATTCAATGCTTTATCAAATCTATGATTTTCAAAAAGCATTATTGCAACCCCTAACAGAGTGGGCTAAAACGACCGCTGAGACTTTTGTTAATCCCGCGAACCCGCTCTCACTGGTGCCGGGTGCCGAACGTCTAGCAGCCAGTTATGAACTCTTGCACCGTCTTGGCAAGGACTATAAAAAACCCGAGTTTGGAATTCGGAGTGTCAAGGCACACGGCAAAGAAGTGGTTGTCCAAGAATTTACTGCTCTAGCCAAGCCTTTTTGTAATTTGGTTCGCTTCAAGCGGTTTTCAGATGATATTGAAGTCATCTCCAAAATGAAGCAAGACCCTGTTGTTTTAATTGTTGCCCCACTCTCGGGTCATCACTCGACCTTATTGCGCGATACCGTTCGCACCATGTTGCAAGATCACAAGGTCTATATCACCGACTGGATCGATGCCAGAATGGTTCCAAATGACCAAGGTGTATTCGGCCTAGATGATTACGTCCATTACATTGAAGATTTCATTCGCCACATTGGCGCTGAAAACTTGCATGTGATATCGGTGTGCCAACCAACCGTACCAGTACTGGGCGCTGTATCTCTGATGGCTTCACGTGGTGAGAGCACACCTCGCTCACTGGTGATGATGGGCGGACCAATCGATGCACGCAAATCACCAACCGCAGTGAACTCTCTAGCGATGAGTAAATCGATTGAGTGGTTTGAGGCAAATACGATTCATAACGTACCGCCACCCCATCCTGGTGTCGGGCGACGAGTTTATCCAGGGTTCTTGCAGCACATGGGTTTTATTGCCATGAACCCAAGCAACCATCTGCAATCACATTGGGATTATTTTCAAAACTTAGTACGTGGTGACGAACAAGATGCGCAAGCCCATATCCGTTTTTATGACGAATACAACGCGGTGCTGGATATGGATGCTCACTACTACTTAGATACCATACGTACGGTCTTCAAAGACTATGCACTACCAAATGGAACTTGGATGGTACGCAATGAGCTCGTTAAACCTCAAGATATTCAGGAGTCAGCCTTACTGACGATCGAAGGCGAGATGGATGATATTTCTGGGAGTGGTCAAACACGTGCGGCTCATAAACTGTGCAAGGGAATTGAGGAATCGAGGAAAGAGCATTACGAAGTAAGCGGTGCCGGACATTACGGTATTTTTTCTGGAAGTCGTTGGCGCAATAAGGTCTATCCCCGCATCCAGCAATTTATTCGGGCTCACCACTCATCGAATCCTAGCAATCAAGACGCGAATTAAATTGCATCGGATTTAAAGTCCATGCCCTCAACCAAGCTGGCCGGCCTACTCGAAGACGCACTTCCGCAAACACAATGCACAAAGTGCGGCTACCCCGATTGCCGCGGTTACGCAGAGGCGCTCGCTGAGGGAGAAAAACCCAATCGTTGCCCCCCGGGCGGTGTCGAGGGAATTATTCGTCTTAGCCAAATCCTGAATTACCCCTTGGATGATGAGACCCGCACCATTAACCCAGAGTGCGGGGTTGAGCGTCCCCGCCCTGTCGCTTGGATTGATCCGAAAGCCTGCATTGGCTGCACACTCTGTATCCAGGCATGTCCCGTCGATGCTATCGTTGGCGCGTCCAAACAAATGCATACCGTTCTTCCCGAGTGGTGTACAGGCTGCGATTTATGTGTTGCCCCTTGCCCAGTCGATTGCATTCACATGCTCAATGTAACGGGTGAACAAACCGGCTGGAATGCCTGGTCAGCCGCCCAAGCCGATCTTGCGAGAGCTCGCTATGAGTCGCATTTAAATCGATTAGGACGTGAAGAGCGTGATCAGCAAGAGCGATTGGCCACTAAAGCCAAAGCTAAATTGGCTGCACTGGATCAAAATGAAGCCACTAGCCAAGCACAACTCGATGAAATCAAACGGAAACGGGCGATTATTGCTGCAGCCATTGCACGAGTAAAGCAATCAGGCTCATCAACATCATGAATCTTGAGCAGCGCATTGCCTTTTTTGAGCAATTGAAGGCAAATAATCCAAAGCCGACTACTGAACTCGAATACAGCTCGCCATTCGAACTATTAACTGCGGTCTTACTATCTGCGCAAGCAACCGATGTATCGGTGAATAAGGGAACTCGTCGATTATTCGTAGTCGCCAATACTCCTAGAGCCATCCTAGAGCTCGGCGAAGAAGGGGTACGTCCTTATATTCAACATATTGGACTGTATCGAACAAAAGGTAAACATTTACAGGAGACCTGTCGAATCCTGCTTGAGCGCCATGGTGGTGAAGTACCCAGAAACCGATCTGACCTTGAGGCACTTCCTGGGGTTGGGCGCAAAACCGCCAATGTGATCCTCAATACGGCATTTGGGGAACCAACGATTGCGGTAGATACTCATATTTTCCGAGTATCCAATCGGACAGGTCTTGCCCCTGGTAAAAATGTCATTGAAGTTGAAAAAAAACTCATGAAACGGATTCCGAAGGACTACCTCATGGATGCTCATCATTGGCTGATTTTGCACGGCCGCTATGTATGCAAAGCTCGCAATCCAGATTGCGCGCAATGCATCGTCGAGCCTTTATGCTCCTATCGATATAAAACCAATCAAGGAAGAATACGTGGCACTGTTTAACCCAAGCCGTGATGAGGTTCGACAATTCTTTTGCGGGGCATGGCAAAAAGAGTTATCTGGGGGTGTATTAACGCCCCTGGAGATGATGGCCTGCTCATGGATCAAGCTTCACCCTGAGTACCACGCTATTTTGACAAGCAATGAAGTGCTCTCTCATGAATTCACGCCCGAACAAGGGCAAACCAACCCTTTTTTGCATTTATCGATGCACCTATCGATTAGCGAGCAGATTTCAATTGATCAGCCCCCAGGAATCAAGTTGGTAGCTGAGCAACTTAGTCGAAAATTAGATTCCGAGCATGAGGCCCAACACCAAATCATGGAATGCCTAGGTCGGGCACTTTGGGAATCACAGCGAAATAGTCAGGCTCTCGATGCGCATGCATATATTGAATCGATCCGAAAATTACTCTAGGTTTTCAATGAATCAAGCGTCTGAATCTGACCCAATCACTTTATTTCGCTCCAATTGGGCGACATATCAAAAACTACTTGAGCATAACTACATGTTTCATCACGAATTGGTTGATGCCAGTCAACGGCTGATTCAGGCAATTGATCGACCAATATCCCTTGTAGATCTTGGTTGTGGAGACGCCACTCTCAGTCAAACACTTTTTAAGCATAATCAAATCTCGCGCTACATAGCATGCGATCTTTCACAACCAGCGCTACAGCTTGCTAAAACTAATTTGGCACCCTGGTCTTCGCAATTGGAATTAAATTGTCTGGATATGCTTGAGCAACTTCGTCAAATACCGGACTGTGCCCTGGATTTAGTATTTTCAAGTTATGCCATTCATCATTTGAATGATCAATCCAAGCTGGCTCTTTTTAAGGAATGCTTTCGAGTCTTAAAACAGTCGGGGTCGTTTGTGTTGATCGATGTAATGCGCAATGATCGACAAAGTCGAGATGATTATCTTGATCAATATTTATGCATGATTGAAAATGATTGGGTAGCAATCAGCTCCATCGAACGTGCCCGCATTACTGAGCATGTGCGAGCCAATGACTTTCCTTTGAGTCCCTCTGAATATCAATCGCTCGCGCGCCAGGCAGGCTTTCATCAGGAAGATTTACTAGACGCCCACGGCTTTCATCAAGCCTGGGGCTACCAACGCTTAAGATAAGTCAGCAATACCTGATCGGATCGCTTCTGGAACTCCCTTAGCAAGCTCACGTCGCGACTTCAGTACAGCTTCAGCTGTATCGCGCTGCCTTGAAGACCAAATTGACTCTGGAAAATATGGATCATCGGCAAAACGGGGGATCACATGCCAATGAAGATGGGGAACTTGATTACCCAATGAGGCTAGGTTTATTTTTTGGGGTCGCATCACACGGCGGACTGCAAACTCAACCACGTCCACCAAGGCCAGCAAGATTTCTCGCTCAACTCGTGATAGCTCACTCATCTCAGCAGTATGTCGATTCCAAATCACCCGGCAATAGCCAGGCAAATCGGGAGCATCGACCAGAACAACGCGCGCATCATCACCGCGCCATACTAGATGCCCGCCCTCGTCTTTGCAAAGAATGCAATGGTTCATAGTTACTACTGTAAAACAGAAAGGCGCCTAAGTCACCCTTTTGGGATGCTAAAGGCGCCTTCCATAACTGCATTAGCCGCAGATTAGGCGAATGAATGATTAATGAAATTGCTCTTCTTCGGTCGATCCAGTCAAGGCAGTTACCGATGATTTCCCACCTTGAATCACGGTTGTAACGTCATCGAAGTAGCCGGTGCCAACTTCTTGCTGATGTGAAACAAAGGTATAACCCCGATCGCGTGCTGCAAACTCGGGCTCTTGAACCTTCTCAACATAAGCCGTCATACCGCGCTTGACATAGTCTTGTGAAAGGTCATACATGTTGTACCACATCGAGTGAATACCGGCCAAAGTAATGAACTGGTACTTATAACCCATCGCACCTAGCTCGCGCTGGAACTTAGCAATCGTTGCATCATCTAAGTTTTTCTTCCAGTTAAATGACGGCGAGCAGTTGTAGGCCAACATTTTTCCGGGGAACTTCTCACGAATGGCTTCAGCAAACTTCTTCGCAAAATCCAAATCTGGGGTACCCGTCTCGCACCAGACCATATCGGCATATTCTGCGTAAGCCAAACCACGAGAAATCGCCTGTCCGAGCCCTTTACGAGTTTTATAGAAACCCTCAGGTGTTCTCTCACCAGTCAAGAACGGTTTATCGTTTTCATCATAATCCGAGGTTAATAGGTCAGCAGCCTCAGCATCGGTTCTTGCCAAAATAATGGTTGGCACACCCATGACATCGGCAGCCAAACGAGCAGCAATTAATTTCTGCACGGACTCTTGGGTTGGTAACAGCACCTTGCCACCTAAGTGTCCGCATTTTTTAACGGATGACAACTGATCTTCAAAGTGCACGCCGGCTGCACCATTTTTAATCAATGCTTTGCTTAATTCATAGGCATTCAGAACACCACCAAAGCCAGCTTCAGCATCGGCAACGATGGGTGCGAAATAATCGATGTAACCAGGATCGCCTGGATTAATTCCTTTTGACCACTGAATCTGATCTGCGCGCTCAAATGTATTATTAATTCGCTCAACCACCTTAGGTACTGAATCCACTGGATAGAGGGATTGATCAGGATACATTGCTGCATAGGTATTGTTATCAGCAGCTACTTGCCAGCCTGACAAATAGATTGCTTTAACACCTGCCTTCACTTGCTGCATGGCTTGACCACCGGTCAATGCACCCAAGCAATTTACATAGGCTTCGTTATTCACTAAATTCCATAACTTCTCAGCGCCCTGTTTCGCTAAGGTGTGCTCTGGGCGAACAGAACCACGAAGACGAACGACATCTTCTGCGGTGTAGCCACGCTTTACCCCCTGCCAACGTGGATTGGTATCCCAATCCTTCTGAATAATTGCTGCTTCTGCTTTGCGAGTCACCATATTGCTCTCCTTCATTCACGATAAAAATGGATATCGACGAGGGCTTGAGAAACCCAAACTCTTATGTCTTATATAAGAGTTTAGAAAGCAATTGATTATTAATGACTAAATCTACTAATGATATAAAAATAAATTAACTCAACAGATTCAATTACTTATTGATAAAATTTTGCTTTATGAAATAAAGAATTAGAAAATGAAATGGGGTAACAATTTTCATTTTTCTATCTTTCCATCTAATGAAATTTTGATTTCACTAGATGGAAATTAGATTTAATCCGCCGTAGCTGGTCGATTGGGGATGCTACTTGCAACCCTAAATGCGGTAAAGATAATTAAGCATTGGATAAAGGCAACCCCTAAGAAGAGCCAGTTGGGCCTGCCAGCATCGAGCAAAATTCCAAAGGCAAGAGGGCCGACTGAGGCGCCAAGGTCAATGCCTGAGTAGACAATGCCATAGACTCGACCAGAGGCGCCTTGCGGCGTTGCTGACCGAATCATTAAGTCGCGTGATGGCGCAGCAATACCCAAGCCAATTCCGATCACAACAAACAAGGTTGGAATGAAGGCAGCCGATACTAACTCTGCACCGATGATCACCGACATAAGCGCACTAACAAATAAGCAGATCACAACCGTTCGTTCCGGGGCAGCAAAACGACTTGCCAGATAACCGCCTAATAGCATGCCGCCAGCGGTTCCAAGTGCTAGGAGAGTTAGGAAAAAGTTTCCGGAGGCAACCGAGATTTCATAAGTCTTAAACAGGGCACTAGGGGCAAATGATTGAATACCTGACATCGCCACCATGCTAAAAAAGAAGAAGAGCCAGCATAGCCAAACGGCAGGCAACTTTAAGAAATCAAAAGTTCCCAAGGGGCTATGGTTTGGGTCTTCCTTACGCGCATTCGCTAAATTACTAGCTTGACGCTCTTTTGCATCATCCGTTAACAAGTCACGGTTAAACCAGAGCAACAACAGAACCGATATGGCTAAGATGGCTGCCGCCATCATCGCCGTTCGCCAGTTTGCCAATTCGGCAATCGCCACCATAAAGACTGGGGCTAAAGCCCAGCCTAGATAACCTGTGACCCCATGGAAGGAATACGCATACGGTAGTCGTTTTGGCGAAATCTTATGATTAATTAGGGTGTAATCAACAGGATGAAAAACGCCGTTACCACACCCCATCAAAATTGCACCAATCATCAACCCCAAATAGCTTGAACTCACAGCATAGGTCACTGCGGATAGAGCCAATAGTCCGATCCCGGCGAAAAGGACTGGTCGCGCGCCTTTGTGATCCACCAGAAAACCAGACGAGGCCTGAACAATGCAAGACACCACAAAGAAGACGGTCATCAATAAACCGAGTTCGGCGTACGACAAGCCGAACTCAATCTTGAGCCAAGGAAATAGTGGGGGAAGAACTAAATGGTAAAAATGTGAGGTACCGTGCGCAAGGCTAATTAAGCCAATCGTACGGTTATCACTAGAATAAAAACTGCCTTGGGCAAGCGACATGGCACTAGTTTAGCGCCAGTCGCTCAATCCGCCAAAACGCTTAATGCACGAGACGCGAAAAGCTGAAATCGCCCTTTTTATCGACATCCACCGGAATTACATCCTGCGGGCCAAATTTACCCTCCAAGATCATCTTCGATACCGGATTTTCAATATGTTGCTGAATCGCTCGCTTGAGTGGTCTTGCTCCAAAAACAGGATCAAAGCCAACCTCGGCTAACTTATTCAACGCGGCATCACTAATATCCAATTGCATATCAAGACGCGCCAAGCGCTCGGAGAGGTTTTGCAAGAGGATTTTTGCAATCGAGGCAATATTCTTTTGGTCAAGTCCATGGAAGACCACGATCTCATCGACCCGGTTTAAGAACTCAGGACGGAAATGATTCTTAAGTTCGCCAAAAACTGCTTCTTTCACTTCTGCTTGATTTTTTCCAGTCATGGACTGGATCAAATGAGAACCAATATTACTGGTCATCACAATCACCGTGTTTTTAAAATCAACCGTGCGACCCTGACCATCGGTTAAGCGTCCATCATCCAAAACTTGTAGTAACACATTAAATACATCAGGATGTGCTTTTTCGATCTCATCAAACAAAATCACGCTATAGGGTTTGCGACGCACCTGCTCAGTAAGATAACCACCCTCCTCATAACCCACATACCCAGGGGGCGCACCAATTAAGCGAGCGACGCTGTGCTTTTCCATGAACTCACTCATGTCAATACGTATGAGTCGGTCATCACTATCAAACAAAAACTCAGCCAATGCTTTGCAGAGCTCCGTTTTGCCGACGCCAGTAGGCCCTAAGAACATAAATGAGCCATAGGGTTTATTTTCCTCAGAAAGACCGGCACGCGAGCGACGAATCGCGTCCGATACCGCGCGAATGGCTTCATCTTGCCCCACCACGCGTTCGTGCAAATGTTCTTCCATTTTGAGCAGTTTGTCCCGTTCACCTTGCATCATTTTAGAAACAGGGATACCAGTGGCGCGCGAGACCACCTCAGCAATCTCTTCGGCACCAACTTGAGTACGAAGCAATTTCGGCCGGCCTGTATCTTTTTGTTCTGCTTTTGCCTCAGCAGCCGCCGCTGACTTGAGCTTTTGCTCAAGCTCAGGCAATTTACCGTATTGGAGTTCAGCTACTTTCTCGAGCTTACCCTCACGCTGCAGCTTGGCGATTTCTGCTTTAACGCGTTCAATCTCCTCCTTCACAGAGGCAGCACCCAAGGCCGCACCCTTTTCTGCCTTCCAAATTTCCTCAAGGTCAGCATACTCGGCGCCCAAACGGGTAATTTCTTCTTCAATGAGATCTAGGCGTTTTTTGGAAGCATCGTCCTTCTCTTTCTTGACCGCTTCACGCTCGATCTTTAATTGGATCAGGCGACGATCCAATTTATCCATCACCTCAGGCTTTGAATCAATCTCCATCTTGATGCGAGAACCAGCCTCATCGATAAGATCAATTGCTTTGTCCGGTAAAAATCGATCTGTGATGTAGCGGTGAGAAAGCTCAGCTGCGGCCACAATCGCTGGATCGGTAATCTCAATGCCGTGATGTAGTTCATATTTCTCTTGTAAGCCACGCAGAATCGCAATCGTTGCCTCAACACTTGGCTCATCAACCATCACTTTTTGGAAACGACGCTCTAGAGCGGCATCCTTTTCAATATATTTACGATATTCATCCAGTGTGGTGGCACCAATACAGTGGAGCTCACCCCGCGCTAGTGCGGGCTTTAACATATTGCCAGCATCCATTGCACCATCGGCCTTACCAGCTCCAACCATGGTATGAATTTCATCAATGAACATAATGGTGCGGCCTTCATCTTTTGACACATCATTAAGAACGGCTTTTAAACGCTCTTCGAATTCACCGCGATACTTTGCGCCTGCTAGTAACAGTGCCATATCCAACACCAAGACGCGTTTGTCTTTTAAGGTTTCCGGCACTTCACCGTTCACAATACGTTGCGCAAGGCCTTCAACGATGGCCGTCTTACCGACACCTGGCTCACCAATTAAGACCGGGTTATTTTTACTACGCCGCTGAAGAATTTGAATCGCACGACGGATCTCATCATCGCGCCCGATCACTGGATCAAGCTTTCCAAGTCGAGCACGCTCGGTCAGATCAAGGGTGTATTTCTTTAGAGCTTCGCGCTGCCCTTCGGCATCCGCTGAGTTCACCGACTCTCCGCCGCGCACTAAATCAATGGCTGCTTCTAAGGCCTTTCGACTCAGCCCATTCTCACGGGCTGCTTTGCCAAGCTCGCCTTTATCGTCTGCCAAAACCAATAAGAATAGCTCGCCAGCAATAAATTGATCTCCGCGTTTACTTGCTTCCTTTTCGGTTTGATTGAGCCAACTTAATAAAGTCCGACCGATCTGAACGTCGCCCCCGGTACCCTGCACCTGAGGTAATTTGGCGATCATCGCCTCGGCAGCCTTTTCAAGGCCAGCAACATTGGTACCGGCCCGAGTTAATAAGCTACGCGCCCCCCCATCTTGCTGGCGCAACATGGCAAGCAACAAGTGCTCGGGCTCAATGAACTGGTTATCGTTAGTTAGGGCAAGGCTTTGTGCGTCCCCTAACGCCTCTTGGAATTTAGTAGTTAATTTATCGATTCGCATGATTTAAATGAATTTATTTACTAATGAATAAGTCTACTTAGAATATGGGGGTAAAACCCCATTATTCAAGTTTTTTATTTCAATGCAAACTGCGATGCCCTGGTTCCTTTACCTCCTCGAATGTGCTGATGGTAGTTATTACACTGGCATTACCAATCAGCTGGAGGGGCGGATACTTGCACACAATCAAGGGCTTGGTGCACGCTATACGCGTGGACGAGGGCCAGTGAGGTTACTGGAGGTAAAGACCTATCCTGACCGCTCAGAGGCCTCTAAAGCGGAATGTGCCGTGAAACGTTTACCACGAGCCCAGAAAAGAGGGTTCTTTAGCAATCAGCCTAGCTTTTAGACCAGCGGGCCAAAGCGGCATCATCTGAAACGCGGGCATCGACCCAACGAGCGCCATTTGGAGTATCTTCTTTTTTCCAAAAAGGCGCTTGTGTCTTTAGGTAATCCATCATGAACTCGCATGCAGCAAAGGCCTCGCCACGGTGGGCGCTGGTAACGGCGACCAGCACAATCTGATCGAGCGGCTGCAAGGGACCGACGCGATGAATAATCAGGGCTTGATTCAAATCCCAGCGACCCTTAGCCTGATCAATAATTGACTGTAAGGCTGCTTCGGTCATCCCCGGGTAATGCTCCAAGGTCATTTGCCTCACAGCGGAACCGTCATTCAGATCCCGAACCGTACCAACAAAAATAGCGACCGCACCAACTGCACCGTCGCCAGCTCGTAAATTTGCAATTTCTGTACTGAGGTCAAAATCCTGCTCTTGAATACGAACCGGCATATCAGCCTCCAGTGACCGGAGGGAAGAAAGCAACTTCAGCGTCCTCCAATAGAGCGGTGTCTGCGCTGACCATTTGCTGATTGAGAGCACATCGCAAGACGCGATCCTTCGACAACACATCGGACCACGGCGCGCCTCGCGTTGTTAAGAAGGCGCGAAGATCTGCAATAGTTTTGACCGAGTCGGGAATCACAATCTCTTCTTGCGCCACACCTAGGCCTTCTCGTATCGAGGCAAAAAAACGCAGATGCAGTTTCATGGCGATGAATTAATAAAGTAGTCCACTAAAGGGGATATATCGAACCATATCACCCTTTTTGAATCCCTGTCCGGCCGGACAATCAATCAAGCCATCCCCCCAAGCTGCGCTTGTCAAAACACCCGAGCTCTGATTGGGAAATAGGTCAAGACCACCTTCTGCGTTCATTTTGACTCGCAAAAACTCATTACGGCGATCTGGCTTTAGCCAATCAAAGTCGGCTCTCACCTGAAAAGATGGTGGTGCCAAATCGGACCGCCCCTGAAGTTTTAAGATAAATGGACGAACAAATAGAATGAAGGTCACAAAACTAGATACTGGATTACCAGGAAGACCGATAAACCATGCCTCGCGATTTGCCTGATTTTGTTTGCGAACCGCGCCAAATGCCAGCGGTTTACCTGGCTTAATACCAATCTGCCATAAATCCAGTCGACCTTCCGCATGAACGGCTGGCTTAATGTGATCCTCTTCGCCCACGGAGACTCCGCCTGAGGTAATAATCAGATCATGATCTTCGCTAGCAGTTCGTAAAGCTTGGCGGGTTGACTCCAATCGATCAGGAACAATCCCATAATCTGTCCCAACACATCCCATGCTCCGAATAAGCCCCAATAAGGTGTCCCGATTCGAGTTATAAATACCGCCAGGCTTTAAAGGTTCGCCTGGTAAGGACAACTCATCACCAGTAAAGAATGCTGCTACTCTTACCTTACGTTTAACAGGCAGCTGTGCATAGCCAGCAGACGCAGCGACGCCCAGATGTTGAGGTCTTAAAACGGTGCCAGCCGATAAAGCAACTTTTCCGACACTTAAATCCTCCCCGCGTCGACGAATCCATTGTCCCGCGTTAGGAATAGAGTTAATTTGTACCAAATCGGATTGGGCCTGAGTTACACAATCCTCTTGCATCACAACCGCATCTGCCCCTGGGGGTATCGGCGCACCCGTAAAGATTCTGGCAATGGTCTTTGGCTTAAGCGGCTTACCGACCGATCCCGCTGGAATGCGTTGATCCACTTTTAAGATTACGCCTGGCTCCGAAATATCCCGAGTAGCTAGCGCATAACCATCCATCGATGTGTTGTCGAGTGGCGGCACATCAACTGTACTAACAATATCCTCAGCAAGTACACGCCCTAGTGCATCTTGGGTTGGCACTAACTCTTGGGCCTCAACCGGCACAGGGTTTTTCAGTAAATGTGATAAAGCATCGGCTGCACTTAGTAGTGGTGGTTTATTACTAGAGCCTGAGGATGAGCTGATGGCCATGATCAATCGACGTGATCTTGGATAAAGGCCTTCACCGTTGGGGTGCTAGCCGGTACATTCGTCACACGTTGTGGCTTATTTTTAATGTCACGAAATGCGGGTGGGCAATCGGCAGGCCGACCCAATGCTTCTTGGATCGTTTCTTCAAATTTAATTGGCAAGGCGGTCTCCAGCACTAGCATCCGAATGCCATCCTGCAAATACTCACGCGCCACTTTAATGCCGTCAGCGGTATGGGTGTCAATCATGACACCGTAGCGCTCATCAATATCCCGAATCGTTTCTAAACGATTTTGATGTGTACTTCGACCCGAGACAAATCCAAATTGAGAGATGTTTTTAAATGCCGGATCATGCGATAAATCAAAGCCGCCATCCGTTTCTACTTGTTTAAATAATTGGGCAGTTCGCTTACCGTCACGACCAAGTAGATCGAAAATAAAACGCTCAAAATTACTTGCTTTCGAAATATCCATCGACGGGCTTGAGGTATGTAAAGTTTCGGCAGATTTGCGTGCTCGGTAAACGCCGGTTTTAAAGAACTCATCGAGGACATCGTTTTCATTGGTTGCAACTACTAAGTGCGCAATCGGCAAACCCATCATCCTGGCGATATGACCTGCGCAAACATTACCAAAATTACCGGATGGCACTGCATAAGATATTTTTTCCTCACTCGAAGCTGTTGCTAATAAATATCCCTGAAAGTAGTACACCACCTGCGCTAAAACACGTCCCCAATTGATAGAGTTCACTGTTCCAATTCGATATTTAGCTTTGAACTCCAAATCATTACTAACCGCCTTCACAATATCCTGGCAATCATCAAATACTCCGTCGACCGCGAGATTAAAAATATTGGGGTCTTGCAAGGAATACATTTGCGCCGACTGGAACGGGCTCATCTTGCCACGCGGCGACAGCATAAACACTTTAATGCCCTCTTTACCTCGCATAGCGTACTCGGCCGCACTTCCAGTATCCCCGGAAGTGGCCCCCAAGATATTGAGATCCTGCTTGGCATGTTTTAATGCGTATTCAAAGAGATTGCCTAACAACTGCATCGCCATATCTTTGAAAGCAAGGGTTGGGCCATTCGATAAACTTAAGAGTCCCAACCTTGCACCATGCTCCTCACCTAACCAATGCACCGGGGTAATGTCACTTGCTGCGTCAGCAGGACGACCATTGCAATAGACCTGCGGAGTATAGGTCTTGTGAAGTAAGGCTTTTAAATCATCAGCGGGAATATCATCGCAATACAAACGAATAATTTCAAATGCCAAGTCGGGGTACGACAGACCCCTCCAAGAATCTAACTGCGCCTTGGTCACCTGAGGATAGTGAGTTGGCAAATACAAACCCCCATCGGGTGCCAGGCCACCTAATAAGATTCCCTGAAAAGTTTGTTCTGGGCTTGCGCCTCGGGTTGATTGATAAAGCATATGTAAAACTGGGTCTAGGAAAGATTTTCAAGACGAATCTTCACGATCTCACCAATCACGGTTTTTAGATCTTGCATCTCTAACAAAGCCGCCGTCATATTTTTTTCTTTGGTCTCATGGGTCAGAATCACGAGATCGGTTTGGCTTTCACCTTCGGCAGCTTCTTTTTGCAAGAGAGCATCGATGGATACGCCATGCGCAGCCAAAATTCGTGTGATATCGGCCAAAACGCCAGCCTGATCAGCAACTGCTAAGCGCAAATAATAACTGGTCGTTACTTCTGCGATCGGCAGAATCGGAGTATTTTGCAAGGCATCTGGCTGAAACGCCAAATGGGGCACCCGATTTTCAGGATCTGCCGTTTGCAAACGTGTCACATCGACCAAATCGGCAATCACGGCAGAGGCTGTTGGCTCTGAACCAGCGCCCTTCCCGTAATAAAGAGTGGTACCTACCGCATCACCAAATACTTGTACCGCATTCATGGCGCCTTCAACGTTAGCCAACAAACGCTTAGCGGGAACCAAGGTTGGGTGCACACGTAACTCAATACCACTTGGGGTTTTCTTGGTAATCCCTAAAAGCTTGATGCGGTAGCCCAATTGCTCAGCATACCGAATGTCAGTGGCAGAGAGCTTGGTGATTCCCTCAACATGCGCTTGCGCAAATTGCATCGGCACTCCAAAAGCAATAGCACTCATGATAGTTGCCTTATGAGCCGCATCAATTCCTTCAATATCGAAGGTTGGGTCCGCTTCAGCATAGCCTAAGCGTTGCGCCTCTTTTAGGACGACATTAAAGTCCAAACCCTTATCGCGCATCTCAGAGAGAATAAAGTTAGTCGTACCGTTAATAATTCCAGCAATCCATTCGATCCGATTGGCACTCAAGCCCTCACGCAAGGCCTTAATAATTGGAATGCCGCCAGCGACCGCAGCTTCAAATGCGACCATCACTCCCTTAGCATGCGCTGCTTTAAAGATCTCATTACCATGCACAGCAATTAAAGCTTTGTTGGCAGTGACCACGTGTTTTCCATGTGCAATGGCTTCAAGCACCAAATCCTTGGCGATCCCATAGCCACCAATCAGCTCGACCACAATATCTATCTCAGGATTCTGAATCACCTTACGTGCATCGTTGACCACCTCGGCCTGGCCCTGTACAAGCTCTTGCGCGCGCTGGGTATTTAAATCCGCCACCGTATGAATCCGTATACCGCGCCCTGCGCGCCGCTGTATTTCCTCTTGATTACGAGCGAGAACGGTAAAAACTCCGCTACCAACGGTGCCAATCCCCAGAAGACCAACTTGAATAGGTTTCATCATGCTTTTACTGTAGTTACTGTGACCGAATTGCTTGCGTGTTTCGTACGATAGCGTTCAAGAAAGTGAGCAATCCGCTTGATAGCCTCACGCAAAGTATCCTCATGGGGTAAGAAAGTAATCCGGAAATGATCTGGTTTGGGCCAATTAAAACCCGTGCCCTGCACCAAAAGAACTTTCTCCTCTTTGAGAAGATCGGCAATAAATTGCTGATCATCTTTAATCGGATACATCTGTGGGTCGAGTTTTGGAAATAAATAGAGTGCTGCTTTTGGCTTGGCAACACTGACCCCTGGGATCTCACTCATGAGTTTGTAAGCCAAGTCGCGTTGACGAGTTAATCGACCATCCTTGGCCACCAGGTCATTGATGCTTTGGTAGCCGCCTAATGCCGTTTGAATCGCATATTGCCCTGGAACATTAGCGCAGAGCCGCATTGAGGACAGCATGTTTAAACCCTCAATGTAATCAGCAACCATTGCTTTGTCGCCAGACACAACCATCCAGCCCGAGCGGTAACCGCAGGAGCGGTAGTTCTTTGATAAACCATTAAACGTAATGGTGACTACGTCGGTCGATAGCGATGCCAGCGAAATGTGTTTCTCGCCATCAAAGAGCATTTTGTCGTAGATCTCATCGACAAATAAGATCAAATTATGCTGGCGCGCAACCGCAATGATTTCTAGCAACACTTCTTTGGAATACAAAGCACCGGTTGGATTATTAGGATTGATTACCACAATAGCTTTGGTTCGCGGAGTGATTTTGGAGCGCATATCCTCAAGATCAGGCTGCCAATCCTTAGACTCATCACACAAGTAGTGATGCGGGGTCCCGCCTGATAATGAAACAGCGGCAGTCCATAGTGGGTAATCGGGTGCTGGCACCAACACTTCATCGCCATTGTTCAAAAGCGCATTCATCGCCAGAACAATTAACTCAGATGCACCATTGCCGGTGTAAATATCATCCAAGGTAACACCTTGAATCCCTTTTTCTTGGCAATACTGCATGATGGCTTTACGAGCCGCAAAAATCCCCTTGGAATCCGAGTAAGCGGACGCATTTCCAAGATTACGAATCATATCGAGCTGGATTTCTTCCGGAGGATCAAAGCCGAACACACCGACATTGCCGATGTTTAGCTTGATAATTTTGTGCCCTTCCTCTTCCATGCGTTGAGCAAGTTCAAGTACAGGGCCACGAATGTCGTAGCAGACGTTGTTTAGTTTGTCGGACTTTTGTATGGGTTTCACAATCAGATCTTCTACAGGGTTAAGCCATTGAAATTTAGGGATAATTTGCTAGCTATAATCCTCTAATTATGACAGAGCCTCAGCGTGAAGTTACATTCTGACCCACAATCTAGCCAAAATACGATTACCGGCTACGGAATTGGCTTTATTGAGGTCAATAAAACCCCGTATTCGCAAGCCCTTATCGTTCAGCCTGATGGCGAAGTGATGGTGTGGCCAGTTGAAGAAAGTCTTGACCTTACAGAAGATCATTTCTCGTTAATTAGTGGTTTGCAACCTGAGTTGGTGATCATAGGCACCGGCAAGAAGCAGGTATTTCTGAACCCCAAAATTCTGCAACCACTGATTAAGGCCAAAATTGGTTTTGAAATGATGGATTCCCAAGCAGCATGCCGCACCTACAACATCTTGATGGGCGAGGGGCGGAAAGTGCTTGCCGCCATCATCTTGGAGAAAAATTAGTTAGATGTTTGCTGAACGCCAACTCACACCGCTCAATACAGTTGCACTACTGATTGTCTTCGTCCTTGCGAGCATATTATGGTTTGCCACTCTGGACTATCGGCATCTGATTCCAACGGATGAAGGTCGTTATGCGCAAATGGCCCGCGAGATGATGGTGAGCGGCGATTACATCACACCCCGTTACAACGACTACAAATATTTTGAGAAGCCACCTCTGCATATTTGGGCTTCAGCAATTACGTTTCAACTCTTCGGACTAGGGGAATGGCAAGCACGCTTTTGGAGTGGACTGACCGGCTATCTTACGATTTTATTGGTTGGATTTACTGCGGTTAAATTATTTGGGCGGGTTACCGGATATCTATCCGCACTTATTCTGCTATCAAGCCCCATGTGGGTCGTGGGCGGACATTTCAATGCGCTCGATATGGGCTTATCGGCTTTTTTAAATTTAGCCCTATGCTCACTTTTATTAGCTCAACATGCGTATCAACAACATCGCCCACAATCCGGCCGCCTTTGGATGTGGGTCTGCTGGTTGGCAATGGGTCTTGCCACCCTATCAAAAGGACTGATCGGCATTGTGATTCCAGGAATGGTGCTATTTGCGTATATCGTGACGCGCTTTGACTGGAAACTGTTAAGCTGCTTACATATTCTCAGTGGATTAGTGATTTTTCTGATCGTGACTGCGCCCTGGTTTATTGCGGTATCGATTCAAAATCCAGAGTTTGCTCACTTCTTTTTTATTTACGAACATTTCGAGCGCTTTACAGCAACAGCTCATGGGCGCACGGCACCGGCTTACTTTTTCTTACCATTAGTCCTTGTGGGCTTTTTACCCTGGATGCCCCAGTTCTTTCGGTCCGCCTGGCAAACCCTCAAGGAATATAGAATCGGATCATTCTCGGCAGAGTGGATGCTCTGGGCATGGTTCGCAGTTATCCTTATTTTCTTTAGTATCTCGCGCTCAAAATTACCGGGCTACATCATGCCGGTCTTTCCAGCCTTGACTATTTTGGCAGCCAAATCAATCGCTGATTATTTAGAATCGCATGCGCACCTTTCCATAGGTTGGCGATTACAAACCTTATTTTTTGCCTTACTCGCGCTCACCGGCTTCTTCTTTTTGTCCGAAATTGGTCGCAATGGTCAGCCTGATGAAGTCGCTGCCTATCAGGCTTACACCGTTTGGATTGTGATCGCTCTATCTTGCTTATTGGCATTTAGTCTGGTAGCAAGCCTGTTTGCGAAGCGCAATTCACTGCTCAGCATTGCCCTATTTGCTTTTGGCTTTTTCTTAACCGCCACCATTGCTGGAACGGGACATGAAACTTTGGGTCGCGCTGTCTCTGGCTATGACCTGGCACAAAGAGTGAAATCACAAATCCCAAAGGATGCCAAGATTTACTCGGTTCGCTTACTCGATCACACTGTTCCCTTTTACCTGGAGCGCAACACCATCATGGTCGAGTTTACCGATGAACTGACCTTTGGTGCCAAACAAGAACCCCAGAAATGGGTACCGACTCTCAGTGAATTTATCATCGTCTGGAATCAAGATCCCAATGCCATCGCGCTAATGCGCCCCGATCAATTTGTTGAGCTAGAAGGTCTCGGGCTTCCCATGGAGGTATTGGGTCGCGATAGTCGACGGGTTGTGGTTCGACATCCACAAGAGCCTTTGCGACAATAGGCAGATGGAGCAAATGAGCCAGCCATTTATTCCTTTTACTAAGCCAACGATTGATGAGGCCACGATTGCAGCAGTAGCCGATGTGTTGCGCTCTGGCTGGATTACGTCCGGCCCAAAGGTTTTAGAGTTTGAAGCGGCTTTGAGTCAGTATTTAGGTGGCGCGACTGTTCGTTGCTTTGCAAACGGCACGGCCACCATGAAAATCGCCCTTCAAGTTGCTGGGATTGGTCCAGGCGATGAGGTGATCACAACTCCAATTTCGTGGGTCGCCACTTCCAATGTGATCTTAGCTGTGGGCGCAAAGCCTGTTTTTGTTGATATTGATCCGAAGACCCGTAATTTAGATCTTCGTCAAGTTAGCTCTGCCATTAACGCCAAAACCAAAGCTATTATGCCGGTGTATTTGGCTGGATTGCCTCTTGATATTGATGCGCTTTACGCGATTGCGGAGCATCATCAATTGCGCGTGATTGAGGATGCCGCTCAAGCACTCGGATCCTCGTGGAACGGGTTGCGCATTGGCACAAAAGGTCGGCATGATTTAGTCAGTTTTAGTTTTCAGGCAAATAAAAATCTAACCACCATCGAAGGTGGTTGCTTAGTTTTTAACACCGAGCGCTTTGGCGAGGGTCAAGTCAGTCTGGCCGAGAAATTACGGTTGCAAGGATTGGTGCGTCATGGTCCTGATGGCATGGAGGTCGATGTTCTGGGTGGCAAAGACAACCTAACCGATGTCAATGCTGTTATTGGTCTTCATCAATTAAAACAATTGGACCGGTTTCAAGGGCAACGCCTCGCTCTCGCCCGTCATTATTTTGATCAGTTCGAACAATCGGGTTTGAGCAAAATAGGTTTAGGTCTGCCAATCGCCGATTTTGCAAATAGTAATTGGCATATGTTCCAGGTCTTACTGCCCTTGGAGCGCTTAGGCCAATCACGTAGCCAAATCATGCTTGCCTTAAAAGAACGTGGTATTGGTACTGGGGTGCATTACCCAATCATTACCAGCTTTGCACTGTATCGTGAGCGTGGGTACTCGGAACAGGCAACCCCAGTTGCCAATATGATTGGTCAATCCATCTTAACTCTGCCACTTTTCCCCACCATGACCAATGCCGACGTTGATCGTGTGGTCAAGGCACTACAAGAGGTTTTAGCGTAAACGCCTCTAGATCAGGCAAAATGGTGTCATGAACAGCTTTGCTCATCCACGCTTAAGTGTCGTGATCCCGGTTTATAACGAGGAAGAGGGCTTACAGGCTCTATTTGATCGCCTATACCCCGCACTTGATCATGTTGCGAGTCAGTATGCACTCAGCTACGAACTTATATTTATTAACGATGGCAGTAAAGATCGGTCTGCTGCCATGCTCGCGATGCAATACGAAAAGCGGCCTGATGTAACGCGCGTGGTTTTATTTGCAAATAACTTTGGCCAACACATGGCGATCATGGCTGGTTTTGAATATGCACGCGGTGAATACATTGTTACCTTAGATGCGGATCTACAAAATCCTCCGGAAGAGATTGGGAAAATTGTGCGTCAGCTGGAGGAAGGTCATGACTATGTTGGCACGATTCGAGAAAATCGCCAAGACTCATGGTTCCGAAAGACGGCCTCGCGTGCCATGAATCGATTACGCGATAAGCTCACTCGCATCACCATGACCGATCAAGGCTGCATGATGCGTGGCTACCATCGCCGCATCATTGATTTAGTGCGGCAGTGTGAGGAAGCGAATACCTTCATTCCTGCCTTGGCTTACACCTTCGCCAACAATCCAATTGAAATTACCGTTAAACATGAAGAACGGTTTGCTGGAGAATCAAAATACAGCCTGTATCAATTGATTCGTCTTAATTTTGATTTGGTCACTGGCTTCTCAGTGATGCCACTGCAACTCTTTTCGATCCTCGGCATGCTATTAGCTGGAGCAGCAGGTTCCCTATTCCTTCTCCTTTTAATCCGTCGTTTTGTATTGGGCGCTGAAGTTGAGGGTGTGTTCACACTCTTTGCGCTCACCTTCTTTTTAATTGGCGTCATGCTATTTGGCCTGGGCCTCTTAGGGGAATATATCGGGCGGATTTACCAACAAGTTCGTCAACGGCCTCGCTATATGGTGAGCGCGGTCTTAGAGCAATCTAAACCCTAGATCTTGAATCAAACACCAAAGCGCGCAGTTGTTTTTGCCTACCATGATGTCGGTGTTGCTTGTTTGCAAGCATTAATCGATGCAGGCATGCAAGTTGATTTAGTCATCACCCATGCCGATGACCCCAATGAGAGGATTTGGTTTGGCAGCGTTCAAAAACTCTGCGAACAGCGGGGTTTGCCATGTCGAATAGTGCAACAGAGTGAGTTGTTAACGTTGCTGCCCGAGATCAAGGAGATTGCACCCGACTATCTCTTTTCTTTTTATTACCGCTTCATGTTGCCCACTGAGTTACTTGAGACCGCAACCATTGCGGCTCTCAATATGCATGGCTCGCTCTTACCGAAGTACCGCGGCCGTGCTCCTGTGAACTGGGCCGTGTTACATGGCGAGACTGAAACGGGAGCAACCCTACACGTCATGGAAGCAAAACCCGATGCCGGTGATATTGTGGGACAAGTGGCTGTTCCCATTGAAATTCATGAGACAGGCAAAGAGGTGTTTGACAAAGTCAGTCAAGCCGCAAAACGGGTGATGGAGAATGTGCTACCCCAACTCATGCAAGGAGAGCTTCCTCGACAAGCCAATCGATTGGCAGAAGGTTCTTATTTTGGGGGTCGCAAACCCGAGGATGGTCGCATCGATTGGACCAAGTCAGCCATGTCGATTTACAACCTGATTCGGGCGGTGGCGCCGCCCTACCCTGGTGCCTTTACCGAATTAAGTGGGCAAAAAGTGATTCTTACCAAAAGCTCCCTACCACTGGAACCTAGCGTAGACCTACCCCCCTCAATCGCAGCATTCCTCAAAAAATCCGGGTTGGGGATGCATCTCGTCGATAATCGTTACTTTGGCCTGTGCGGCGATGGCAAGGCTCTTGAGCTATTTTTAATGCAAGAGTAGTCGGTCGTTGGCCTCTGAAGTTCATCAAAGGAATGGTTTTATGAAAAAGATTTTGATTTTGGGTGTGAATGGATTTATTGGCCATCACCTCTCAAAGCGCATATTGGAGACCACGTCGTGGGAGGTCTACGGCATGGATATGCAAAACGACCGAATTGGTGATCTTCTCAACCACCCTCGTATGCATTTCTTTGAGGGTGATATCACCATTAATCGTGAATGGGTGGAGTATCACGTTCGTAAGTGCGATGTGATCCTGCCGCTCGTTGCAATCGCCACACCGGCAACCTATGTACAACAACCCCTGCGTGTATTTGAGTTGGACTTTGAAGCCAATCTTCCCATCGTGCGCTCGGCCGTGAAGTATGGCAAGCACCTCGTCTTCCCGTCAACCTCCGAGGTCTACGGCATGTGCACAGATACTGAATTTGATCCAGCCTCATCCAATTTGGTTTATGGCCCCATCAATAAACCGCGCTGGATTTATGCCTGCGCCAAGCAATTGATGGACCGAGTCATCTGGGGTTATGGCATGGAGGGCTTACGCTTTACTTTATTTAGACCATTTAACTGGATTGGCCCTGGTTTAGATAGTATCTACACGCCCAAAGAGGGTTCCTCACGGGTGGTTACTCAGTTTCTAGGCCATATTGTGCGTGGTGAGCCGATTAATCTGGTCGACGGGGGCTCTCAGAAACGGGCCTTTACATACATTGACGATGGCATTGATGCTTTAATGCGCATCATCACTAATCAAGGTGATATTGCCAATGGCAAGATCTATAACGTGGGTAACCCCAAAAATAATTACTCAGTTAAAGAGTTGGCTGCCATGATGCTTGCGATTGCCAAGCAAATCCCTGAGTATGCAGTTACGGCAGATCGAGTTCAATTGGTGGAAACAACCTCCAAAAGCTACTATGGCGCTGGATATCAGGATGTCCAAAATCGAGTTCCTGCCATCGAAAATACGATGGCTGAACTTGGTTGGAAACCCACTATTGCGATGAACGATGCACTTAGTAAGATTTTTGAAGCCTATCGCCATGATGTCGATAAAGCGCGACATCTGGTTGAATAGTACTGAGTCCCATGGCAAAAATTGCACTGAAAGTTGACGTTGATACATTACTTGGAACCCAAGTTGGAACTCCAAATCTAGCCAAGCTTTTTGCAGAGCTCGATATTCAAGCGACTTTTTTATTTAGTCTTGGGCCCGACCATACAGGTTGGGCATTAAAACGAGTTTTTCGGCCAGGTTTTCTGAAAAAAGTATCGCGCACTTCGGTGGTAGAGCACTACGGCATCAAAACCCTTTTATACGGGGTTCTCCTCCCGGCGCCTGACATTGGCAAAACTGCTGCGCATGAAATGCGTGCTGTTGATGAGGCCGGTCATGAGACCGGGATCCATACCTGGGATCATGTCTATTGGCAAGATCATGTTTATCAACGTGATGCAACGTGGACTCGAATCCAAATGCAAAAAGCCTATGATCGTTTTTGTGAGATATTCAAACACCCTCCACTTACGCATGGTGCTGCAGGCTGGCAAATGAATGAAGCGGCCCTGATGCAACTCGATGATTGGGGGATGCAATACGCCTCTGATGGGCGCTCTGAGCCCAATCTCGCGCCGTACCGTATTCAATTTAAGCATCAGCGAAGCAAGCATATTCAGTACCCCACCACACTTCCAACCTTTGATGAGCTCATTGGAGTGGATGGGCGGGATGCCTTTGGAGCGGCCCAAGCAATTCTTGGGCTCACTCAAAGCAATCCCAATGATCAAGTCTTTACCCTGCACGCTGAGTTAGAAGGACAAAAGTTGTTACCTGCCTTTAAATCATTGCTTCAGGGGTGGATGATGCAAGGTCACGAACTGGTTACGATGGGCCAATTGCACAAATCTTGGCTGGCGACTGGGCAACTCGATAAAATAGCCACCGAGCCATTCCAGTATGGCAGTATTGCCAATCGCAGCGGTGAACTGATGATCCAAATGCGCCATGCAACTAATTTCACATAACCATTGACGAGGGGAATTACGATGATGATTAAGATTGGGCAGACGATGCCAATGTGTGAGATTCCGGCAACATCAAACCTCACTTTCTCGCCAAAAGCGTATCAAGGTAAAAAGCTAGTGCTTTACTTTTATCCCAAAGATTCAACACCGGGATGCACGGTTGAAGCAGGAGAGTTTCGGGATCATATTGACGCATTTAATCAAGCAAATGCTTTGGTGGTTGGGGTGTCCCGGGATAATTTGCGTTCACATGAGAACTTTCGCCAAAAATTAGGTCTGCCTTTTGAATTGGTTGCCGATACCGAAGAAAAACTGTGCACGATCTTTAATGTCATCAAAATGAAAAATATGTACGGCAAACAAGTTCGTGGCGTTGATCGCAGCACCTTCCTATTTGATAGCAAAGGCGTTCTCCAAAAGGAGTGGCGAGGCATTAAGGTTGCAGGACATGTGGCCGAAGTACTCGCTGCCGCCAAGGCTATGTCCTAGGGATTTATACGGTACTTGCAAAGACATCAATTTGGGTTACAGTATGGCTATATGCACCGTAAGCGATGGATGCCATTAAACCCGCATCGGGGTCTATTTAGGCCACGACGGGAGACCGGCCCCCTAGTAAATCGTGCATATGATCCCGCCCTCTGCGTCACCCCTCAAAACCGCCTTTCGCTCTTCGTAGGCGGTTTTTTCATTTAGGAGAAGTTCTCGCATGCCATTACCTCCACTGCCCACCCAAATTGCCGATCAAGTCAATTTAAGTCGTCAGAAAACGCCGGATCTCAAAAATCCCCCTAAAAAGGTAAAAAAAGCACATGCGCCAAGCTGGGCCCAAGAGGTAGAACCCAATATTGATATGGATGATGATCTGTCAGCCGCGGAGGTGGCATTAGAACAGATTAAAACAATTGCTCCCACCCAACATCTGGAAAAGCAACTGGACTCCAAGCTAGAGCGACCAAAGCGCACAGTGCGTACAGGTCCACCAAGTTTATTTGTCTTAGATACCAATGTATTAATGCACGATCCGTCCTCGCTCTTTCGGTTTGAGGAGCACGATTTATATCTGCCCATGACAACTCTTGAGGAGCTCGACAACCATAAAAAGGGGATGAGTGAGGTTGCTCGTAATGCACGCATGGTGAGTCGCTCGCTCGACCAGCTGATTGCCGGTACCAGCGGTCAGCTCGACGAAGGAATCCCGCTCAATAAATTGGGTAATCAAGATGCAACGGGGAGGTTATTTTTCCAGACCCAGTTTTCCACCGCCCCCCTACCCGAGGGGTTGCCAGAGGGTAAAGGCGATAACCTGATTTTAGGGGTGGTTCGTGATCTGCAAAAAGCCAAACCTCAGCAAGAAGTTGTTTTGGTATCGAAAGATATCAATATGCGAATCAAGGCCAGAGCTCTGGGCCTTCCGGCCGAAGATTACTTCAATGACCAGGTCTTAGAAGATCGAGATTTAATGTACTCGGGCGTGATGGCGCTACCGAGTGACTTTTGGCCGAAGCATGGCAAGGCCATGGAGAGTTGGGCGGATGGCAAGAGCGGTACGATGTTTTATCGGGTTACTGGCCCGCTGGTGTCCAGCATGCTGATCAATCAATTTGTTTATCAAGAAAATCCAGACGGCACGACTCCCTTTTATGCCCTGGTGCGCGAAATCAATGGCAAAACTGCATTACTTCAAACTCTGAAGGATTACTCCCATCAGAAAAATAATGTGTGGAGTATCACCGCGCGCAATCGCGAGCAAAACTTTGCCATGAATCTCCTCATGAATCCAGACATTGATTTTGTGACTCTGCTTGGTCAAGCTGGTACCGGTAAAACTTTACTTGCCCTTGCAGCCGGCCTCGAGCAAGTATTGGATAGTAAACGCTATAACGAGATCATCATTACTCGAGCAACCGTTCCGGTTGGTGAAGATATTGGATTTTTACCAGGCACCGAAGAAGAAAAAATGCAGCCCTGGATGGGCGCTTTTGACGACAACTTAGAGGTATTACATCGGAGTGACGACACTGCAGGAGAATGGGGTCGCGCTGCCACTCAAGAACTAATCCGTTCTCGGATTAAGGTTAAAAGCATGAACTTCATGCGAGGTCGTACATTTGTGAGTAAATTTCTGATTATTGATGAAGCTCAGAACTTAACACCTAAACAGATGAAAACGCTTGTTACACGAGCTGGTCCCGGTACCAAAATCGTATGCCTTGGGAACATTGCCCAAATTGACACTCCTTATCTTACTGAGGGCTCATCCGGCCTTACCTATGTGGTCGATCGTTTTAAAGGTTGGCGTCACAGCGGTCACATTACCTTGGCTCGTGGCGAACGTTCGCGACTAGCCGATCATGCAGCTGAAGCACTGTAATACCAATTTACTAGTCACAGCGGTGGTTGCACTGAGTGTATTAACACTCAGTGCTTGCTCCACCACCCCAACTCGTAAATCTGGCGGGGTGGTAAGTAACCCGCGTATTGCGCACTTTAAGAACGATACAAGCGTTGGTAACGAAGGTATTTCGATTGCAGCAATGGGCTTGGTCGGTGTCCCTTATCGTTATGGCGGCAACACCCCAGCAGGTGGATTTGATTGCAGTGGATTAATTGTTTACGTCTACAAAAACAGCTCGGGCATCAAACTACCAAGAACGATTCAGCAAATGAGTAATGTTGGCACTGGTATTGGGCAACAGGCTCCTGCGCCCGGCGACTTGGTGTTCTTTAATACCACTGGTGAGCGCTACTCTCATGCCGGAATTTATGTTGGCCAAGGCCGTTTTGTACATGCGCCTAGCGCAGGTGGCACAGTCCGTCTTGAACGGATTGATTCACCCTACTGGGCAGCGCGCTATACCGAGGCGCGCCGGATTACAGGCAATTAAAAGGGGCTAAACCCACTGCCGTACGAAGGTGTATTGGGGGCCAAGTTATCGAACTTAGTGAACTGTCCTTGCCAACTCAAGCGGACTGTACCAATTGGACCATTACGTTGCTTACCAATAATGACTTCGGCCACACCTTTATCGGTTGTGGTGTCTGGGTGATATACCTCATCACGATAAATAAACAAAATTAAGTCAGCGTCTTGCTCAATGGCTCCAGACTCACGCAGATCAGACATAACAGGTCGTTTATTGGGACGTTGCTCAAGACCACGATTAAGCTGAGATAAGGCGACCACTGGGCACTGCAACTCTTTGGCTAGCGACTTTAAAGATCTTGAGATCTCAGAGATTTCGGTGGCTCTGTTTTCTCCACCGCCACCCGAGCTACCACTCATTAATTGCAGATAATCAACCACAACCATTCCTAGGGTGCCGCCATAATTGCGCGCAATACGACGAGCGCGGGCGCGCAACTCGAGACAGGTTAAGGAGCCGGTCTCATCAATGAGGATTTGGGTATTACTCAGTCGTGCAATCGCATCAGTAACACGTGGCCACTCATCATCATTTAACTTACCAGTCCGCATCCGACTTTGATCAACTCGACCGACTGATCCAAGTAAACGGGTTGCTAGTTGCGCTCCAGACATCTCCATCGAAAACACAACAACCGGGAGACCTTCATGCAAGGCCACATTCTCAGCAAAATTTAGGGCTAACGCGGTCTTACCCATCGAGGGTCTGCCAGCCACAATGACCAGATCGCCTTTTTGCAGACCACTGGTTTGTTTATCGAGATCAATAAAACCAGTTGCGATTCCAGTAATGTCGCTACCGCCATCACGGTTATATAACTCATCAATACGCGCAACCACCGCCTTTAAGAGAGGTTCGATTTCGAGATAATCTGCTTTGCGACTCCCCTCTTCACCAATTTGCAGAATGCGTGATTCAGCCTCATCCAGTAAGGTACGAACTGATCGACCCTCAGGCATAAATGCCGTATTGACAATACTGTCTGAGACCTCAATTAAGCGGCGTAAGATACTGCGATCCCGAATGATCTCTGCATAACCTTTGATATTGGCTGCACTAGGAGTATTTTGTGCTAAGGAATTTAAATAATCGATACCGATGAGATCTGCTTCGGGCTCATTCTTGATCGCCTCAAATACAGTAATCACGTCAGCCGGTCGGTTATCGCCGATTAAACGCTCGATAACTCGATAAATCAGCGCATGCTCGCTACGATAGAAATCCCGCTCGGAGAGGATACCGCCTAAACGATCCCATGCGGTGTTATCCAAAAGTAAGCCGCCGAGAACCGATTGCTCAGCCTCGACGGAATGGGGTGGGACTTTGAGAGCCTGCACAACCGCGTCACCAGGCCCAGGCATGCCTGGGTTCATTGGTACGGGACGGTTGCGAGGTTCGGCCATAGGGCTAGTGTACCGAAGTCAACTAGGCCTGCTCACCAATCACACGAATATTAATATCAACCACAACGTCCGTATGAACAGCAACAGCCACTGGGTGGTCACCGACTACTTTCAATGGTCCGGTTGGCATCCGAACTGCAGCTTTTTCAATTTGAAAACTCTTTTTCGCCAAAGCTTCAGCGATATCGTGATTGGTGACTGAGCCAAACAAACGGCCATCAACGCCGGCCTTTTGACTAATCTCCAACACTAAGCCTTTGAGCTTCTCGCCAATCGCTTGCGCGGCCGCGAGCTTCTCTGCAGCAATCTTCTCAAGCTCGGCACGACGTGCAGCAAAGTCAGCAATGGCTGCCTCGGTTGCGCGACGCGCTTTGCGCTGAGGAATTAAAAAGTTGCGAGCAAACCCGTCTTTGACTTTAACAACATCACCAAGGTTGCCCAAATTGGTTACTTTTTCAAGCAGAATAACTTGCATCGTGGGCTCCTAATTATTTCTTATGTTGATCTGAGAATGGCAGCAATGCCAAGAAGCGAGCGCGTTTAATTGCGGTATCCAACTGACGCTGATACAGCGCCTTAGTACCCGTTAAGCGAGCTGGCGTAATCTTAGCGTTCTCACCAATAAAATCCTTAAGCGTATCGACATCCTTGTAGTCAATTTGCTCAACGCCTCCAACCGTAAAACGGCAATAACGCTTGCGTTTAAAGAGTGGGTTCTGTGCAGGCTTCTTTTTGAAGTCTGTCTTTTTGTTCATTTTTCCAAAAGCCATGATGGTTTCCTATTTGTTCGATGTGATCTTTGTAATATGAAAAACGAGGCGCTCATTTCGTATGGTCTTTTGCGTTAAGAACCCCTCAAATACTGCTACTGCTCCTAAATCCATCGTTAGTAACTCTCGATGAATCTCACCAATTGCCACGGCTTCAACATTCATCCGAATTTGCCGAACTTGATTTGCTTCGCTTAACTCACCATCATGATGTAACTGACAATGAATCACGGGCAAACCCGCTGGGGTATATCGAATGGCGTCCTTGGCGATTAGAGAAGCAGTCAGGATGAGAAGGTTTGAACTACGCTTCACAATCAGACCGACTTTTACGAATCAAAGCCTCCTTTTCAACAATAATTAGGCTGCTGCCGGTGCGTCAGCTTGAGCGAGCTTGCGAGCTTCTTCACGCTGCACTTCTTTCATCATGATGGATGGCTCAGTCTCAGCCTTCTTCATCTTGACAATGAGGTGACGTAACACTGCATCATTGAACTTAAATGCATGCTCGAGTTCTTCAAGCGTTTTTTGATCGCATTCAATATTCATGCAAACGTAGTGGGCTTTAGCGAGCTTGTCGATCATGTAAGCCATCTGACGACGACCCCAATCTTCGATGCGATGCACTTTGCCACCATGGGTGGTTAGGATCGACTTGTAGCGATCAATCATCGCTGGAACCTGCTCGCTTTGGTCCGGATGGACGATAAAAACGATTTCATAATGACGCATTAATCACTCCTTATGGATAAAACTGCCTAGGCGTCTTGCTTAATTCCGCTGTCAAGAATTAAGCACCAGTGCAGCAAGGGTGGAACAAATTGTTTAAATTACTTACCGAAATTCCGGTAAGCCCACCATTCTAGCAAAATAATCCTGCCAACTCAATGGATTAGGACTTGATTGGGTGCTAGCGAATAAGGCTAGCTGCAGAGCAATACGGGCTTTTGCAGGATTTAAATTACCCGCGCTCAATGCCTTTGCTAATCGGCCATTTGCAAGACTTCCGCCAATATAGCCCCTACCGATTCGGGAGGCACGCACCACGGCTCCACCAGCCTCCATAAACTGCTCCAAAGCGGGCGCAAGGCTCTCATGAACGGTACTAGCACCAGTGCCTGCTAGAACAATGCCCTGAACCCCATGATTCTTTAAAAAGGTAATGGTTTCTGGTCTGGCCCCGACGTGACTTGTAATAATTTCAACCCAGGGCCATTGATTGTCTGGTGGTATCGGTAAGTCATTGCTAACTTGAACCCAATCATTAGGCAGCGCTTCACCAAAAAAGGCGTTCGTCTGAGAGCTATGTCCCTTGACCAAAGCAAGGCCCAGTATTGGCTTAGAGCCCATCACAGCCCAAATTCCACTCTGACTATCCCTTTTCCCAGCAAATTCAATCGCATCGGATAAATTCCCCGGACCATCAGCCTGTGGATGATCAGAGGGAAGCATCGCTCCAGTCAAAACCACCTTCTTGCCAAAATTTCTGGCAGATCCACCGCAGACAAACTCCAAAAAAGTAGCGGTTTCTTCCATCGTATCGGTGCCATGGGTAATTACGATCCCTATTACTTCGGGGTCTGCTAGTCCCATGCGAACCTGGACACCTAATTCGCTTAGAAGGGGCTCACTCAAATCACAGCTATCAATATTTGATAACTGCATGTTTTTTAAAGGAAATTTGCTATTGATCTGGGTCAAAAGGGTTGAAATCGGCACTTGACCAGCTTGATAACCCCCATTTCCTAAATCGGTCCTAAGGCCAGCGATGGTACCGCCAGTGCCTATCACCAAAATAGAGGGGGAAATAGAGGAATTTGACATCTAGGCATTATCCAACCAAGCAAAAGTTCTTGAAATGCCATTTTTTACTGTATACAATCCCAGTATGAACATAAATACAGTAATTGACAGCTCATCTTTACCAAAACTGACTGCTCGGCAGGAAGAGATTTTGGGGCTCATTACCTTGGCCATTGAGGAAAGTGGTCTTCCTCCCACCCGCGCTGAAATAGCAAATCGACTTGGTTTTGCATCTGCCAATGCTGCCGAGGAGCATTTACGTGCTCTAGCCAAAAAGGGCTATATCGAATTAAGTCCTGGAACGTCGAGGGGCATTCGAGTTACCAATACGCAGACTCTTTTACAAGGGCAAAATTTTCGTCAATTGAATTTGCCATCGGGCAGTTTGCAACAACTGACCCTTCCCTTAATTGGTAGGGTTGCCGCAGGCTCACCCATTACTGCGATTGAACATATTGAGAAACATATTCCAGTTGACCCTAGCTTGTTTAGTAAAGGCGCAGACTACCTGCTACGCGTCAAGGGGATGAGTATGCGGGATGCAGGCATTCTCGATGGTGACTATTTAGCCGTTAAAAAGACCACTGAAGCGCGTAATGGCGACATCGTGGTTGCTCGCATCGATGATGAGGTCACTGTAAAGCGCTTTTTGCAAAAGAAAGGGGCTGCTGGTTCATACCTCGAGCTCCAAGCTGAAAATCCAGATTTTGAGAACATCATCGTTCGCGCAGATTCCAACTTTGCCCTTGAGGGGCAAGCGGTTGGGCTAATCCGAGCAAACGGACTTTAAGGCTTACGGGTCGGCGCAATCACATTCGCATTTTTAGGCGAAGAGGTGATGGTGATGATGGATTTAGGGCCTGTTAGAGATCCCTCATTAATTTCAACCGTGCAAGTGCGTTCGCCTTTGGTAAAGACCAAGAAACTGGTTTTTGATTTCGTGGCGGTAACCGTGGTCCACCCCGCTTTGGGATATTCGGACTGAAAAAAAGCGTACACATCGGTTGCACCTTGTAATGCGCTGATATTAACGCGGCCTACCCAGCCATCACCACGACCAATAATTAATGAATCAGACCCAATAATTTTGGCCCCAGTTGGCAAAGGCATGTCGCCAAGCAACTGCGCCTGGATTTGATTGATTTCTTCCTGAGTTCCAGTAGGGCTATCACCAGTGGCACAGGCCCCCAACAGCGCAGCAGCGGCAAGAGTAACAAAGTGAGTTTTGGAGATCAATCGATTCATGGTTTTGTTCCAAGGCTAATGGATAAAAGTACCAACAGTCTCTATTTTAGGGCAGAGGGTTAATTCGTCAATGATTATGGGTGGAGGCGCGTGAGGGAATCGAACCCCCGTACGAAGCTTTGCAGGCTCCTGCCTAACCACTCGGCCAACGCGCCCTAATTGGTTTGGAATCCACCAAACAACAACTCAAACAAAATGGGAAGCTTTTGGGGCTTCCCATCAATGAATGGAGCGGGAAACGAGGCTCGAACTCGCGACCTCAACCTTGGCAAGGTTGCGCTCTACCAACTGAGCTATTCCCGCATTACAGGATCGACAGTTTAGCAAAGATTCAGGGATGGGGTCCTAATTAGCAAAATTTCCTAGTTTTACGGCTTATTGGTTAATTGCGGTAAAGCCTTTTGTAGATAGTAAAACATGGACCAAAGCGTGAGAAAAGCTGCAATCCAAATCAGCCAAGTCCCCAAAAGAGAGCTATGGATACCCAAAATTTGCCCATTAAAGAGCAAGAAGGGAATGGCAATTAATTGGGCAGTCGTTTTTAATTTACCGACCATATGGACGGCAACGCTGCGTGACGCACCAACTTGCGCCATCCACTCACGCAGAGCAGAAATTGTGATCTCACGGCCAATAATGACTAATGCGACCCAGGCCTGCACCCGATCTAAATTGAGCAATACCAGCAAAGCAGCAGCCACAATTAATTTATCTGCTACAGGATCTAAAAACTGACCAAAGGCCGACTCTTGGTTCATCCGTCTTGCTAAGAATCCATCTAACCAATCCGTAATGGCGGCAAATACAAAAAGGCCTGTTGAAACGATATTTTTTTCGGGCAGTGACAACCAATCATTGGGTAAATAGAAAATCCCCACCAATAATGGAATGGCTGCTACACGCAGCCAGGTCAAGGCGATGGGTAAATTAAATGGCATTTTTGGAGAATAAACGATTTAATTGATCGATTAATGAAGCTGGCGGTATATCTGCTCAGCGAGAGTTTGAGAAATTCCCTCCACGCTCGCTAACTCTTCAACGGTTGCATTTGCAACCCCCCGCAACCCACCAAAGCGCGCTAATAGTTTTTGTCGACGCTTGGCCCCAATGCCCTCCATCTCTTCAAGCCTAGAAACAGTCCTTGACTTAGCACGCTTGGCACGCATCCCGGTAATTGCAAAACGATGCGCTTCATCCCGAATCTGTGCAATCAACATGAGCGCCTGGCTATCCGAACCCAATCGGATGGGCTCCCGCTCATCAGCAAAGATCAGCGTTTCTAGACCAACCTTACGGTCCTCTCCTTTGGCAACACCAACAATTAGCCCAATATCAATACCGAGCTCACTAAAGACCTTCCTGGCTACTTCTACCTGACCCTTACCGCCATCAATGAGAACGAGTTGTGGCGCTTTGTCGGCTGGGATTTCCTGAAAATTTGCATAGCGGCGTTGTAATACTTGCTGCATCGCTGCGTAATCATCTCCGGCTGTAATGCCAGTAATGTTAAAGCGTCGATACTCACTGGGTTGGAGTTCATTTTTGGCAAAGACTACGCAAGATGCTTGAGTAGCTTCACCAGATGTGTGACTAATATCAAAGCACTCAATGCGTAATTGATCAAGCTGCTCCAAATCGATACCAAGTGCATCTGTAAGTGCTCGAACCCGAGCCAGTTGTCCGCCCGCTTCTGCAATGCGCCGCAGCAAGGCAATCTTGGCATTCCCCTCGGCCATCGCTAACCAATGCTTGCGCTGACCCTGTGGCTGGAACAAAAACGAAATGGGTCGTGCCGAGCGCTCCGTCAGTGCTTGACAGATCGCTTGCGCACGTTCGCCCTTGAATGGTACGTTCGTAATCATGACAGGGGGTGTGATCACGGCTAGGTCAGAAGATGAATCGGTCGATAAATAGTGTTGCTGAATAAATGTTTCAAGAATGATCTGGAGATCAATCGGCTCATCTTCGGATGACTTTAGACCCTTGGAAAAATAGGCACGATCCCCCAAATGACGGCCGCCACGAACCATCGCTAAATTGACACAAATTTGGCCATCGATTTCGGCAGCCGCCAAAATATCAACATCGCCCTCCCCTTCGGCCGCCACATCCATAGACTGCTGCTGAAGAACATTGGATAAGTCAGCAATACGATCACGAATTACAGCAGCCATCTCAAACTCCATAGCAGCACTATAGTTTTCCATCTCACGCTCTAGTTCAGCCAAAACAACTTGGTGGTTACCTTCCAAGAATCGCAGGGCTTGACCAACATCTTGAGAATATTGCTCCTTGGTCAACTTACCCACGCATGGTGCACTACAGCGATGAATTTGATGCAAGAGACAGGGGCGACTTCGATTACGAAAAATCGTATCCTCACAGGTTCGCAAACGAAATACTTTTTGCAAAATTTGCACACTATTACGAACTGCCCAAGAGTTCGGGAAGGGGCCAAAGTAACGATTGCGTCGATCAATCTTGCCGCGATAGGAGGCTAAACGAGGGTAATCATGCCCTGTGAGCATCAGGTAAGGATAGGATTTGTCATCTCTAAAAAGAATATTGAACGGTGGGCTGTATTCTTTAATCAGATTATTTTCAAGAATCAAGGCCTCCGTTTCGGTGCGAGTAATCGTGATTTCGAAACGGATAATGCGCTTGACCATTCGCTCAATTCGAGGGGAGTGGTTATTCTTTTGAAAATAACTCGAGACCCGCCGTTTGAGATCCTTGGCTTTGCCAACATATAAGATATGGCCTGACTCATCAAAAAAACGATAGACGCCTGGTAGCCCAGGAAGTCCCTTTAAATCAATTCGTAAGGATTCAGGAAGTAAATTAGTCATGCGTTGGGATATTTTCTGCCAAATTATCGATAACTATGGCGATGCGGGTATTTGCTGGCGTCTAGCACGATCACTGGCAACTCAATACGATCAAAATATACGCCTATTTTGCGATGATTTGCATACCCTACAACTCATCATGATGGAACAATCCCATCTTAAGGGTATTGAGGTTCTTCCCTGGGAAACCAGTTATCAAAATGCCCGGCATCCGCCAGAGCTTCCCGATGTTGTAATCCAAGCGTTTTCATGTGAGCTACCCACCCGCTATCTCAATAGCATTTTGGTCGCCCCCCAAAAGCCGATTCTGATTCATCTCGAGTACTTAAGTGCAGAGCCATGGGTTGCGGACTTTCATGGCAAACCATCCCCTAATACGCATGGCTTACAAAAGTATTTCTTCTTTCCAGGATTTCAAGCCAATACTGGAGGCCTATTGCTTGATCCCCTTCCAAAAAATGATCAAGAGGATTGCCCCAAGAGCCTAAAGACAATCTGGCAACAGTCTCGGGCCGATTCAAAAAAACTGAGTATTTTTTCGTATCCCGGGGCGCCAATTAAAGAATGGCTCGTAAACCTTAATCAACTGAGAGAGCCCTTTGATATTTTTTTAGCATTTGGTAATGCGCAACTGCTCAATCTACAACAACACCATTGGCCAAATTTAAATCTGATCTCGATGCCGTTTATTCCACAAGATGATTATGACTGGCTCTTGGCACACTGTGATTTCAACATTGTGCGCGGGGAAGATTCCTTTATTCGGGCGCAGTTAGCAGGCAAGCCCTTTATTTGGAATATCTATCCTCAAGACGACGGCGCGCATCACACCAAGCTCAACGCTTTTTTAGATCTCTACCTTGAGGGTGTCGATCCACGACTGCAAAACCTCATTACAGATGCAATGAATTGGCGGGGGGCTCAAAACTGGTGGGACCAACTACCGATGTGGTTAGAGCATGCCAAACACTGGCAAAGAGCCATAATTGATCGCCAATCCGATGGCGGCTTAGCGGGCAGATTAGTTCGGTTTGTCAGTTAAATCATTAACCAGTTAAAATACTAGGTTTGAATCAGTTGGCCCCAATAGGAGCCAATATCCGTAAATATCAGGAAATATTATGAAAATCGCTCAAGAACTCCGCGTGGGTAATGTTGTCATGATTAATGGTGACCCCATGGTGGTCCAGAAACACGAATACAGCCGCTCTGGCCGCAACTCGGCTGTAGTCAAAATGAAGTACAAGAACCTATTAACAGCGGCGCCAAATGAGGGTGTTTACAAAGCGGACGATAAATTCGATGTTGTGATTCTTGAGAAGAAGGATTGCACCTACTCCTATTTTGCAGACCCAATGTACACTTTTATGGACGGCGACTACAACCAATATGAGGTCGAGAAAGACAATATGGGTGATTCACTCAATTACCTCGAAGAAGGGATGGCGGTTGAGGTTGTTTTTTATGACGGCCGAGCCATCTCAGTGGAATTACCCACCACAGTAGTTCGCGAAATTACCTATACCGAACCCGCTGTTAAAGGGGATACCAGCTCCGGTAAGGTTCTCAAAAGCGCCAAAATTGCAACCGGCTTTGAGATTCAAGTTCCCTTGTTCTGCAATACTGGGGACAAGATTGAAATCGATACCCGTACCGGCGAATATCGTAGTCGCGCTAACTAATGAGTAAGGCCAAGGGTTTTTAATAAATCCTTGGCATGCAGATACTCATCGTTTTTATGCAACTCATCCCAGGACTGAGATTCACCCTTCGGAAATAATTTCTTGAGTTGCGTTGCAGACTCTGTGAATTTCTTTGGAGAAACGCTTAGTTCATTGAGTAAGCGATCAGCAAGATCGGGGCGATTACAAATCAGTACCGCGTCACATCCTGCCTTGAGTGCTAATTGAGCACCCTGCACCACATCACCAGCAACACTGGCCCCCTCCATGGAGAGGTCGTCACTAAAAATCACTCCACCAAACTTTAGCTTTTTACGTAAGATGGTTTGCAACCAAATACTAGAAAAGCCAGCGGGTAATGCATCAACCTTTGGATAAATCACATGAGCGGGCATCACCGAGGCAAGACTGATATCAAGCCACTCATACGGCTTCATATCATCACTCTCAATTAATTTTAGTGAGCGTTCGTCTTGGGGAATAGCAATATGAGAGTCTGCCTCAGCCCATCCATGTCCCGGGAAGTGCTTACCGCAATTAGCCATATCACCTAAGCGGAGTCCCTCATTCAAGCTTTTTGCTAGAACATACACAATTTCTGGGTTGCGATGAAATGAGCGATCGCCAATCACACCACTGCGGGCATAATCCAAGTCCAAAACGGGCGTGAAACTAAAGTCAACTCCACACGCTCTTAGCTCGGTTGCAAGCACGTAGCCGCATGCGGTTGCTGCCTTCATCGCGGAAATTGCAGAGCTTGCCCCAACTCCATTGCGCATCCATAGATCACCCAGGCGGCGCATAGCAGGAAGATGCGTAAACCCATCCGTTTTACAACGTTGTACTCGACCTCCCTCATGATCAATGCATATCAGAATGTCAGAGCGGACTTGCTTGATTGATTTAGTGAGTGCAGTTAATTGTTTACGAGATTGGAAGTTCCGCCCGAATAAAATTACGCCTCCCGTCAAGGGATTTTTTATGCGTCGGATATCGTGTTGGTTTAAGGTAAGCCCCTCAACATCCAAAATAATGGGGCCTGGGTTATAAGTCGATTTTTTTTGGGTTGCCACGGTCTCATCCAAGATAGTTTTGTGGATCAAAGCTGGTAACAATGGGTGTGCCGTAACTGACAACCACAAATGCCATCACCATTTCTTGCTCGTCAGTCACTGTCACATGCGCATGCCATTGTTTATCTTCCATAAACTGCAACAGAGCCCCAGAATATTTTGTATAAGGCTTACCACTGGGCTCATTGAGTGTTTGCAAAGATCGCCAACTCATTGGCATGTGCATACCCAAGCCAATTGCTTTTGAAAATGCCTCCTTAGCTGCAAAACGGGTAGCCAAGTAGGCCATTCCCCGCTTGTGATTACGGCTAAGTCGCTGTTGAAACACCTGATACTCCTCATCCCCCAAAACCCGCTTGGCTAAGCGACCTTGGGTGCGCTCATAAGCCGACTGCAGTCGACCCATCTGTAAGAGATCAGTGCCAATCCCGACAATCATTACGAACGCGCCTCATTCATGAGCCTGCGCATATCCCGAATCGCATTGGGAAGACCCTTAAAAATAGCCTCTGCAATGATCGCATGCCCAATATTCAGCTCGCTAATTTCAGGGATTTTGGCGATGGGCTGAACATTTTGCTCATTCAAACCGTGCCCGGCATTGACTCGAAAACCTAAACTCTTTGCATAGCGTGCAGCCTCTGTAATTCGCTGCAGCTCAAATGATTGATGCTCTATTTGAGCATCTGCATAGGCTCCAGTGTGTAACTCAATTACATGTGCTCCAAGCTCCTTAGCGACATCAATTTGGCGAGGGTCTGGATCAATAAAGAGTGATACCCGAATACCAGCAGCCTGTAGTTGTTTGGTAGCAGAATGGACTTGATCCTGATGAGTGATCACATCGAGCCCGCCTTCGGTAGTAATTTCGGTCCGCTTCTCAGGGACCAAGCACACATCCTGCGGCTTAACCTGAATCGCAATGCCCAGCATCTCCGTTGTAATTGCACATTCCAAGTTCATACGGGTTCGGATCAAGGGTCGAAGCGCAAATAAATCGGCATCTTTGATATGACGCCGATCCTCACGTAAATGCAAGGTGATCAAATCAGCGCCTGCTGCTTCGGCAATTTGTGCCGCCATGAGTGGATCGGGATAGGATGTCCCGCGAGCATTACGCAGGGTTGCAACGTGATCGATATTGATTCCGAGCTCTAGTGGGGCCATACCGAATATTAAAGCCATAGTCCCACTTAGATCTTTTTTAGATCAATCAAGATTTGACGAGTGGTCAAAGCCTGATCTTGCAAGTGAATTCCCAAGAGGAAACGCATTAATTGTTTGCTCTGGCTTAGGGTCTCTGATCCCGAAAAGTCTCCCTGCGCCATGGCTCGCAGTGCCGACCCCTCAAGTACCGGCCAATGACTGGGGTCATCGGGTTGCCATGGACGGATCCCCTTCTCGGGCTGATAGACATATCGCTCGCCATCAATTGGTTGCGAGCGGGTCTCCACACAATGATCAAGAGCTGCAGCATATCCAGTCTCTCGCAAAAGGGCCAGCTCAAATGGTCTTAAGGTTTGCTCGATCGATGGTCCGGCGGACTCGATTTGTGAGAGCGCATAAACTGTCTCGGCATAATGATCGTAGAGCGACTCGTAGGCATCTTCTCTAGCCAAAAACTTCACCAGCAACTCATTGAGATAGAAACCACACAAAAGTGCATCTCCAACCAAAGCCGGAGAACCTCCGACCCATTCTGATTTAGTGAGAGTTCTCAGTTCTGATTTACCACTCCACGAGATAAGAAGTGGCTGAAAGCGCTGCAGAACTGGTCGTAAGCTCGAATGAGGGCGCTTCGCACCTTTAGCGATTAATGCCAGTCGTCCGTGCGAACGGGTAAATACATCCAGAATTAAGCTTGTCTCTTTATAGGGAATACTGTGCAGTACAAATCCCGGCTCATCCAGAACACGAGTTCCTGCCATTTATTCTAAACCCTGAGCACGTAGTTCAGCAAGGTCATCCGCCCAACCCCGCTTCACCTTCACCCAAGTCTCCAAGAAAACTTTGCTATCAAACAATGCTTCCATGTCTAAACGAGCTTCGGTCGAGATCTTTTTTAGCCGCTCACCTTTCTGGCCAATGATCATTGCCTTATGACTGTCACGATCTACCAGAATGGTTGCAGCAATACGTCGCATTTTGCCATCTAGCTTGAACTGGTCTATCACCACAGAGCTTGAGTACGGCAACTCATCACCGGTATAACGAAACACCTTCTCGCGCAAGATCTCAGCAGCCATAAAGCGTTCGCTACGATCCGTCAGAGTGTCCGGTTCGTATCGCGCCTCGCCCTCCGGCAAATACTCTGCAATTAAATCCAATAAGCGTTCAATATCATCCTTGTTCTTACCACTCATTGGAATCACTTCAGCAAAAGTTTGCTCAGGACTTGCAATTGTTTGCGCTTCACAACCCTTGGTTTGCTCGGCAATTGCCCCCCATGGCTGTGCCATTTTTTTCATGAACTCAAAAAGTTCCAGATCACGAGCGTCGGAATTATCAAAACGCGACGCAAATAAATCCAGCTTATTTGCAACTAATAGTACCGGCTTGTCATTTGGTAATAAACGCAAAACGTTAACATCATCGGCACCCCAGCAACCCGCCTCCACAATGAAAAAGATAACATCAACGTCGTGCAAAGTGCTGGTCACGGTTCGATTGAGGGTTTGATTAAGGGTATTCATGACGCGCGTCTGAAAGCCCGGAGTATCGATAAAGATAAACTGCGCGTGCTCACGCGTTTGCACCCCCGCAATTCGGTAACGGGTAGTTTGCGCTTTGCGCGATGTGATGCTAATTTTTTGACCTACAAGTGCATTTAATAAGGTGGATTTGCCCATATTGGGCCTGCCCACTAATGCGATCGTACCGCACCTAAACACTTCAATCCTTTAACTTAAGAGGTAACTGCCCTTTAACCGGATCGGCTTTGGCAGCTTTCTTTTTTGCAGCACGAGTCTTCTTGGGCTTACGCGACTCTTGTGGCAAGGCTTTTTGTACAGCAACCAAAGCAATTTTTGCAGCGCCCTGTTCTGCAGCACGCCGCGATGCCCCTTCCCCTTTTACGCTCACTTTAAGATTTGGAACAATGCACTCGACCTCAAACTGCTGATTGTGAGCGGCGCCAGTCGTAGCCACCACGTTATATGTAGGTAGAGGTAGCTGAAAGCCCTGTAGATACTCTTGTAACAAGGTTTTATCGTCCTTACCTAAGGTTTTGGGATCCACGTTTTGCAAGATGGTGGAGTAAAGTTTACGTAGACTTGCCTTTGCCGCCTCGAATCCTCCATCAATAAAAATTGCCCCCGCAATGGCTTCAAGTGTATCGGCTAGGATTGAAGGCCTACGAAATCCACCGCTTTTTAACTCCCCTTCTCCAAGCTTGAGATAGTCCGATAGCATCAAGGCTTGAGCAATTTCATACAGCGCTTGTTGCTTTACCAAGTTGGCTCGTACCCGTGATAGATCGCCCTCATCAAGATCGGCATAACGCTCATACAAAATCTCAGCAACTACACAGTTCAATACAGAGTCTCCCAGAAACTCGAGGCGCTCATTATTCTTTTTACTATGACTGCGATGGGTTAAAGCTTGAGTTAATAAATCAGGCTTTTTAAATTGATATGCCAAGCGATCCTGCAGTGGGCCAAGATCGAGTGTTGCCCGGGCATTCATTACTGAAAGCTTCCAATTCGGCCAAGTGAACCCATGTTCAGCCAAATGAAAAAGGCGCGACCAACTAAGTTTTGATCGGGTACAAATCCCCAGAACCGCGAATCCAGACTATTGTCGCGGTTATCACCCATCACAAAATAATGGCCAGCTGGCACCTTACAGCGCAGTGCAGTTCCTTGATATTGGCAGTTCTCCGATCCAGGGAAGTTCTCGCCTTGGTAGATCGTGCTGCGATCGGGATCATTCAAAATCTCATGGACATTGCCACCAAGATCGGCTGGAAAGCTCTCTTGGTAGAGCTTGGCATACCGCATGCTCTCAGGATCAAGGTAAGGAGCTCCACCGGCGTATTGAAGTGGCTTCCCGTTAACAGTGACCTTTTTATCCTCGTAGAGGATGTCATCACCAGGAATCGCAATCACGCGTTTAATGTAATCAACCGACTGATCTTTGGGATAACGAAAGACAACCACATCACCCCGTTTTGGGGTACCGATATCAATAATTTTCTGATTGATTACTGGCAACCGAATGCCATAGGTGTATTTATTGACGACAATGAAATCTCCAATCTGCAGGGTTGGAATCATCGATCCGGATGGAATCTTAAATGGCTCAATCAAAAATGAGCGCAGAATGAATACCGCCAAAATAACCGGGAAAAAACTTGCCGAATACTCCAACCAAAGTGGCATCCGCTCAATTCCAACAGCTTTGCGTTGTGGGGCAAAGTAGAGTTTATCGGCAACCCATGCGATACCCGTGATGATGGCCAAGATGAATAAGATAAGGGCAAAGTTCATTTTTCTTCCACCTGAAGGATGGCCAAAAATGCTTCTTGCGGAATTTCAACATTACCCACTTGTTTCATGCGCTTCTTGCCCTCCTTTTGCTTCTCGAGCAACTTACGCTTGCGAGTAATATCACCACCATAGCACTTCGCCAATACATTCTTACGTAAAGCCTTGACGTTTTCTCTGGCAATGATATTGCTACCAATTGCCGCTTGAATTGCGACATCAAACATTTGTCTAGGAATAATGCCGCGCATCTTAGCAACCACCTCGCGACCGCGTGACTGGCTATTACTTCGATGCACAATAATGGATAGGGCATCAACTCGATCCCCATTAATTAGGATATCGACCTTTACTACATCAGCTGGCCGATACTCTTTGAACTCGTAATCCATCGAGGCATAACCCCGTGAGACGGATTTCAGGCGATCAAAGAAATCCAACACGATTTCTGCCATTGGTAACTCATAAGTGAGCTGTACTTGACGCCCTAAATAGGTCATATTGGTTTGAATGCCCCGCTTACCAGTACATAAGGTAATGACCGAGCCAACATATTCTTGGGGCATATACAGATTGACTGTCACAATCGGTTCTAAGATTGTCTCGATCTTGCTAGGGTCAGGCATTTTGGAAGGGTTATCCACCACAACCTTCGTGCCATCACGCTGCTCCACCTGATAAACAACCGTTGGCGCGGTTGTAATCAAACTCATATCAAACTGCCGCTCTAAACGCTCTTGCACAATTTCCATATGCAATAAACCTAAGAAACCGCACCGAAATCCAAACCCTAAGGCTTGAGAGACCTCCGGATCAAACTGCAAGGATGCATCGTTTAATTTGAGCTTTTCCAAAGACTCACGCAATGCATCGTATTGATTGGCTTCTACTGGATATAAACCTGCAAATACCTGTGGCTTAACCTCTTTAAATCCAGGCAGCGGCTGTGGCGCAGGGGTACGACCCTGTTGACCGGATGCATGGGTCACGGTATCACCCACCTTGGCAGCCTTTAACTCTTTAATGCCAGCAATAATGAATCCGACCTCGCCTGCACTGAGCTGGGGACGAGTCACTGACTTCGGAGTAAAAACACCAAGCTGTTCGACCAAATGAGTGGATCCAGTAGCCATCAAGGTAATTTTGTCTTTTGGTTTTAGGGTGCCGTTCACCACTCGGACCAACATGACTACACCCACATAGTTATCAAACCATGAATCAATAATTAAGGCTTGCAGAGGTAATGTGGCATCACCCTTTGGTGGCGGGACGCGCCGAATCATTTCTTCTAAAACATCAGCAACACCAAGTCCTGTTTTGGCAGAACAGGTAATAGCATCGGTTGCATCAATACCGATCACGTCCTCAATCTCTTTCTTAGCTGATTCAGGATCTGCAGATGGTAAATCGATCTTATTGAGGATTGGAATGACCTCTACACCCAGTTCAGTAGCGGTGTAGCAGTTAGCCACCGTTTGCGCTTCAACTCCTTGGCTGGCATCGACAACCAACAATGCCCCTTCACAGGCAGAAAGAGAGCGACTGACCTCATAAGAGAAATCGACGTGCCCTGGGGTATCAATCAAATTAAGGTTGTAGGTTTTCCCATCTTTTGCCTTGTACGTTAGGGCAGCGGTTTGGGCCTTAATCGTAATGCCTCGCTCGCGCTCAATGTCCATGGAGTCGAGAACCTGCTCCTCCATTTCACGGTCGGAAAGACCGCCGCACAGCTGAATAATACGATCGGCTAAGGTTGACTTACCATGGTCAATATGGGCAATGATGGAGAAATTACGGATGTGATCCATTGGCGCTGTTCGATAGAGGTCTTGATAAAACGCCTTGTCGCAACGCAACACAATGATGCGCTGCAATAAGATGTCTTTTCCCTATTGTACTGGGAGCAGAAAAATCAGCGCTTTTCTCCACCCCCAAAAGAAATAACCCAAGAAAAAGGGGTGACTTTTTGGTCACCCCTTGATGGTTTTGCTCCTATATCCGGATTTACTTCTGAGCGGGTCGGATGGGTACCACGATGGTGGCATCACCGCGACGCACAAAAATAGGTACCGCCTTACTGGGGTCGAGGGTTTTGGTTACCGACTCAAATTGCTTGATCCCTGTAATATCGGCATCTCCAATTCGGACAATCACATCTCCAACCCGTAAACCTGCTCTAGCAGCGGCACCATCACCCACATTGGTAATTTCAACCCCACCTTTGCCACCCAATTCCTTATTTTTGGCCTCAGTCAATTCGGCAACACTGATACCCAATGATTTGTTTGCCGTGCCAGCTTGCGGAGCTGGAGTCTCTGACTTGCGTGCAACCGCTTTATCGGGCTCTGCATCCGCAACCACAACCGTTAGGTCACGTGTTGTCCCTTTGCGCCAAACTTTAACCGTTGCAGAGGTACCGGGTTTTGTCTCACCCACAATACGAGGTAGATCGGTGGACTTATTAATATCACGCCCGTTAAAGCTCAAGATCACATCACCGGCCTCAATGCCGCCCTTAGCTGCAGGCGCACCAGGTTCCACATTGCGGACAAAAGCGCCGCGTGGTTTACCAAGCCCAAGGCTCTCAGCCACATCTTTATTGATCTCACCAATCGCCACGCCAATTCGTCCACGCACTAAACGGCCGGTAGTTCTTAATTGATCTGCGACCCGAATGGCCTCATCGATTGGAATTGCAAATGAAATTCCCATATAGCCACCTGAGCGACTAAAGATTTGAGAATTAATACCAATCACTTGGCCAGCAGTATTGAGCAATGGTCCACCAGAGTTCCCGGGATTGACTGCGACATCGGTTTGAATGAATGGCAAATAGTCTCCTGTGTCACGGCTTTTGGCCGACACAATTCCAGCAGTTACGGTATTCTCCAAACCAAAGGGTGAGCCAATCGCTACAACCCACTCGCCCACTTTCACCTTAGAGGAGTCACCTAAAGGCAGCCTTGGTAAACCGGTGGCATCAATTTTTAGGACCGCAAGATCGGTACGCTTATCTGCGCCAAGTAGTTTTGCCTTGAACTCACGCTTATCTGTTAGGGTGACATAAATCGTTGTTGCACCTTCAACTACGTGTGCATTGGTCATCACAATTCCGTTGGAATCAATAATGAATCCCGAACCAACACCGCGTTCAATTTCTTCTGGTTGGCCACGTCGATTACCCTGACCGCGAGGGGTATTGGGTGCTCCTGGAAGCGGTACCCCAAAAAAGCGACGAAAGAATTCCGCTTGCTCATCAGGTATGCCTGGGACAGAGCCTTGAGCCTGTTGATTGGATAACCTCTCGGTAGTACGGATATTAACCACTGCGGGACTAGCCTTTTCAACCAATTCCACGAAATCTGGGATCGCTACCCGAGGAGGCTGAGTGTTTGTCTGAGAGGAAACCGTCGGTGAAAACGACAGGATTCCCCAGCTAAATACTGAGAAAACGACCAATAGAATTTTTTTCATACCAAATTGAGCTTTGCTCAACCCATTAGTTGCAATACTTCAGATATTAGGGCTTTTTCCCAAATATCAAGGTACCGTTGGTACCCCCAAATCCAAAATTGTTTTTCACAGCGTAATCAATTTTGAGATCCCTAGCAGTATTGGCGCAGTAATCAAGGTCGCATTCGGGGTCTTGATTAAAAATATTGATAGTCGGTGGTGATTTTTGATGGTGCAATGCAAGAACTGTAAAGACCGATTCAAGGCCCCCAGCGCCACCCAATAAATGGCCCGTCATCGATTTCGTGGAATTCACCACCACTTTTTTGGCATGATCGCCTAAAGCTGCCTTGATGGCATCTGTCTCATTCTTATCGCCCAAGGGTGTTGATGTGCCATGTGCATTTACATACTGAATCTGATCTACCGTAATACCCGCATCACGCATTGCATTGACCATGCAACGGCGCGGTCCATCCATATTGGGAGCGGTCATATGATACGCATCACCGCTCATTCCAAAGCCACATAACTCCGCATAAATTTTGGCACCACGCGCTTTTGCATGTTCGTACTCTTCGAGAACCATTACACCAGCACCCTCACCCAAAACAAATCCATCGCGGTCTTTATCCCAGGGGCGCGAAGCAGTTGCAGGATCATCATTACGGGTCGACAATGCCCTGGCAGCTGCAAAACCACCAATGCCCAGAGCAGAAATGGTCGACTCAGCGCCGCCGGCGATCATGACATCTGCGTCGCCATACTGAATTAAGCGAGCAGCCAAACCAATACTATGCAAACCGGTCGTGCAGGCGGTCACCGCCGCAACATTGGGACCCTTCAGATTAAAGAGAATACTCAAATGCCCAGAAATCATATTAATGATCGAGCCTGGCACAAAAAATGGTGAGATACGGCGCGGGCCACGAGACAGTAACTCGGCATTGGTATCCTCAATCATTGGTAAACCACCAATTCCTGAGCCGACTAACACACCAATTCGCTCGGAATTTTGATCGGTGACCTCTAAACCACTATCTTTAATCGCTTGGGTTCCGGCTGCGATTCCATAATGAATGAAGGTATCCATATGCCGAGCTTCTTTGGCAGAAATGTAGTCCTCGACATTGAAATCTTTAACCTCACCGGCAAAATGCACACTAAGTGCTGAGTGGTCAAACTTAGTGACTGTAGCAATACCAGTCTTGCCCGCAATTAGGTTATCCCATGCGGTTGCGACTGAATTGCCAACTGGTGAAATCAGACCTAAGCCGGTGACCACCACGCGACGTGGTTGATTTGATGCGGGCACGGCTTAGCCTAGATACGAATTAAGCCTGTCCAGCTTTCGTTTTTGCGAAATCAATCGCAAGCTGTACAGTGGTAATTTTTTCGGCCTCTTCGTCTGGTATCTCAATACCAAACTCATCTTCTAAGGCCATTACCAATTCAACTGTGTCAAGAGAGTCTGCGCCCAGGTCGTTCACAAAAGAAGACTCATTCTTGATGTCTGCTTCTGGCACGCCTAACTGCTCAGCCACAATTTTCTTAACGCGTTGTTCGATGTTGTCCATTCATTCCCTCCGGGACTTGTTAAAACGAATTACAGGATTTTATCAGTTTGTTTGTGACACCGATCATTTGACGGGAGACTCAAGCCAGATATAGGCCACCATTGACATGCAGGGTATTTCCAGTGATATAACCTGCCGCGGGAGAGGCCAAGAAAGCGACTGCCTGAGCAACATCCTCAGGGGTTCCTAAGCGAGCTAGAGGAATATTGGCTTTGAGGCTATTTTGCTGGTCTTCACTTAAAGCGCGGGTCATATCGGTATCGATAAATCCGGGTGCTACGCAATTCACAGTAATATTACGGCTACCAATCTCACGCGCCAGAGCACGGGTCATGCCAGCAACTCCCGCTTTAGCAGCCGCATAATTTGCCTGACCAGCGTTACCCATATGCCCAACAATCGAGGTGATATTAATAATCCGGCCTGATCGAGCCTTCATCATGGGTCGCAACACAGCCTGTGATAATTTAAATACCGAACTCAGATTAGTAGCAATCACATCGGACCACTCATCTTCCTTCATGCGCATTGCTAATTGATCCTTAGTAATGCCTGCGTTATTGACCAAAACATCAATGCGCCCAAATTGCTTGACGATCTCCTCAATCATTGCCTCACAGGCGGCTCCTTGAGTCACATCCAAGACCTTACCAATACCCTTAGATGCGCTCAATCGCTCGGAGATTGCATTCGCGCCAGACTCTGAGGTTGCGGTACCGATCACGATTGCGCCACAAGATGCCAATTCAGTGGCTATTGCCTGTCCGATACCGCGCGATGCGCCGGTTACTAGTGCTACTTGATTTGTTAAATCGAGGTTCATAAGAATTTCACAAATTAGGTTTTTAACTGTTGCAATGCGTCCATCAAGCTTGATTCGTCGGTAATCGCCATGCCTTGAAGTCGATCATCAATTCGTTTTGTTAGTCCAGCTAGTACTTTACCGGGACCGCACTCGACAACCTGAGTAACTCCACGATCAGCCATAGCGCGGATGGTCTCTTGCCAACGCACTGGCTTAGCCGCTTGACGAACTAAGGCATCTTTGATTTGTTCTGGGGTCTCGAGAATAGATACGTCCACATTATTAATCACTGGCACACAAGGCGCATGAAATTCAATGCCCTCTAAATAAGTCTTCAGCTTTTCGGATGCAGGCTGCAGGAGCGAGGAATGAAACGGGGCGGAAACCGGGAGGGGTAGAGCACGCTTAGCACCAGCTGCTTTAAGAAGCTCACATGCTTTGGCAACTGCCTCGGTCGCACCGGCAATCACAATCTGGCCAGGAGCATTGAAATTAACGGCCTCAACAACCTTGCCGCACTCACGGCTTGCAAGCGCGCACACCTCGATCACTTGCTGATCATCAAGCCCCAAAATTGCTGCCATGCCACCTGTGCCAACTGGCACCGCAGATTGCATGGCCTCTGCACGAAATCGCACCAAAGGTAAGGCATCTTTAAAACGAATCACTCCGGCAGCAACCAAAGCTGAATACTCACCCAAGCTGTGACCCGCAACTACGCTGGGCTTGGGTCCACCAGAGGCCAACCAAGCTCGATAGCAGGCTACCCCAGCGGTCAGCATCACCGGTTGAGTGTTGGTAGTTAGGGCCAATGCCTCGGCAGGCCCTTCGGCAATTAACTTACCAATGTTCTCACCCAGTGCATCGGATGCCTCTTGCAGCGTGGCATGCACTTCTGTTCGCGAAGCCAGGGAATTAAGCATCCCCACCGATTGTGAGCCTTGACCTGGAAATACAAATGCAAATGTCATATCAATTTTTTCTCATTAATAGCGCAATACAACCGCGCCCCAAGCAAAACCGCCCCCAACGCCTTCTAACAAAATATGCTGACCGCGCTTAATTTGACCCGATCGAATGCCATGATCGAGCGCCAGGGGAATCGATGCTGCTGAAGTATTACCATGCTCATGCACCGTAACAATCACTCGATCCATGGACATTCCCATTTTGCGGGCCGTTCCTTCCATAATGCGGATATTAGCTTGGTGCGGAACGAGCCAGTCAATTTGCTCAGGCTGCATATTGGCCTTTTGCAAAACTTCATGGGCAACCTGCTCTAACACCTTCACGGCTAATTTGAAGACAGATTGACCATCCATACGTAAAAAGGGAACTCCTTCAATCCCGCCGCAGCTTGCTCGTCCAGGGACGCACAAAATGTCACGTTGACTACCATCTGCATGCAAAGCGCTCGCTAAGATTCCGGCCTGATCAGAGGCTTCGAGCGCAACAGCACCCGCTCCATCGCCAAAAAGTACACAGGTACCGCGATCTTTGAAATCCAAGATTCGAGAGAATACTTCAGCCCCAATGACCAAAATCTTTTGATACATACCAGCACGAATGAATGCATCCGCCGTACTCAAGGCATATGAGAATCCAGCGCATACCGCCTGCACATCAAAGGCAGCACAACCATTCCTTAGACCTAATTTATCTTGAATCACGCATGCCGTGCTTGGAAAACCGCCTAGATGATCGGGGGTTGAGGTCGCCAAGATGATTAACTCAATATCATCGGCATTCCATTGCGCTTCCATCATTGCGCGCTGTGCTGCCTTGACCGCTAAATCGCTCGTTAACTCATCGGGCGCAGCAAAATGCCTAGATGAAATACCGCTGCGAGTTTTAATCCAATCATCACTGGTCTCAACACCCTCTTTGGCCAAACGGTCCACCAAATCTTGGTTACTCAGCCTTAATGCGGGCAAGTAACTGCCGGTTCCTGCAATTCGAGCAAATCGACCCATACTTATGTGGACCTCAATGTAAATGACTCAGCAATTTTCTCAACCATCCGATTCTTAGCGGCATCGTATGCACGCTCAAGCGAGACCTTAAAGGCAAAACGATCGGCAGAGCCATGGCTTTTGATCACACAACCCTTGAGACCCAATAAAACTGCACCGTTGTAGCGCCGATGATCGACCCGTTGACGTACTCTTTTCAACGGCAATAGAGCAGCAAGACCCATTAATTTGGTTAATATGGATCGATTAAATTCTTCACGGATCATACCGCTCATCATTTTCGCCAAGCCTTCGCTAGCTTTTAAAACAACATTACCAACGAAGCCATCGCAAACCACAATATCCGTGGTTCCCTTGAAGATATCGTTGCCTTCGACGTTGCCATAAAAATGCAATTGGCTTTGGCGCAATAGTTCCGCAGTTTGTTTAACCACCTCATTACCCTTAATGACTTCTTCGCCAATATTTAAAAGGCCGATCGAGGGTTTTGGATTGCCATTGACCACGCGCAACATCACATCAGCCATTTGCGCAAATTGTAAAAGGTGAATTGGCTCACAATCGGCATTTGCACCCAGATCAAGTACGGTAGTGCCTTTCCCCAACTCATTCGGTATCGCAGTTGCAATTGCCGGTCGATCAATCCCATCCAAGGTTTTTAAGATATAGCGGGAGATTGCCATCAATGCACCCGTATTGCCCGCAGAAATGGCGGCATCTGCCTTGCCATCACGCACCTGCTCAATGGCGACTCGCATGGATGAGTCTTTCTTACGACGCAGAGCAACTTCAATGGGATCGTCCATCAAGACAATTTCAGAGGCACCGAGAATCTGGAAGCGATCTAGTAAGTTTGGATTAGATTTGCGAACCGACTGCTCAATCGCTTGGGCGTTGCCAATTGCAAGAATCTTAGCGTCAGGATGATCTTGCAGAAAATCACAGCAGGCTGGGATAGTCACTTCTACCCCAAAATCCCCGCCCATAGCATCAACTGCCAGAGTGATACTCATTGAATATGTATAAAACGTCGATTCTGTTTAAGAAAAAAGCGGCCTGAGCCGCTTCGATCAAACAATGAGGAATTAGTCGTTCTTTGTTTTAACGACTTTACGACCACGGTAGTAGCCATTAGGGGATACGTGGTGGCGCAAGTGGGCCTCACCGGTAGTGGACTCTACTGCGATTGCGGGTGCAGTCAAAAAGTCGTGTGCGCGATGCATGCCACGCTTTGAGGGGGATTTTTTATTTTGTTGGACGGCCATAATGAACTCCTAAGCAAGGCGCAATTCTAGCATAGAAAGTGGTAAAAACCCGCATTCGCCAGCAAAATGATGGCTATTTCTTGAGGTTTTTCAGTACCTTAAAGGGATTGGGCTTTTCCAAGTCAGCCCCGATTTGCCGCAATTGACACTGGCCGACCGGGTGTTTGGGGGCGTGAGGCAGTGCTAGCAAAATCTCATCTTCGATCGCTTCAAGCAAATTAAAGTGGGTTGAGGCGACCATTGCCTCCTCATCATCGCGATCCATGGGGAATTGATCTGCCTCTACTTCCGTTCTTAAAAAAACGTAGGTCTTTTGTATTTCCAACTCTAATGCCATGGGGTCTAAGCACCGTTGACAGGCAATCGCCATCCGCCCTCGAATCTTTACCTCCATGAACGGCCGGCCATCACGATGCAAACTAACAATTTGGCAATCAAATCCATCGCCTGGGCTCACAGAGGCTGATTCGGCTAAAAGTCTTGGAAAATCGGCAAACTGGATAAATCCCTCGCCTTGGTAAGAGACAGGCGCTAACATATCAACTCTTAGCAAAGAACTGGGGTTGATTTCTAAAGATTGAATTGGGTAAGGCGAGTTTTGTGTCATCCGATCGACGTTTTGCAATTCATTCAAACTATTGACATTATCAAACATCATTCAGTTACTCATTCATGCCGTCCGCCCCCACCCTGATTCTTGCCTCAAGCTCACCCTATCGACAGCAGCTGCTTGAACGACTTGGGATGCCATTTGTAGCGATTGCACCCAACCTAGATGAATCCCCCCTGCTCGGCGAGACTCCAAAAAATCTCACGCTTCGGTTAGCGCAAGCAAAAGCACAGGCGATCGCATCCTTGCACCGGAACGCGTGGGTGATTGGCTCCGATCAAAGCGCTGATTTAAATGGTCACATGATTGGCAAGCCAGGTTCGCACGCCGCCGCCTTAGCTCAACTCAAACAAATGCAAGGTCAGGCTGTTGTTTTTCATACATCGCTTTGCCTAATCGGTCAGAATTTTTGCAAAACAATCCATGTCCCAACCACGGTTCAATTTCGTAATCTACCCGAGCAGGTTCTGGATCAATACCTCCGCCTTGAGAAACCCTATGATTGCGCTGGTAGCGCTAAATCAGAAGGTATGGGAATTATTCTTCTCGAAAAAATTGAGAGCGAAGATCCAACCGCGCTGATTGGTTTACCGTTAATTGCCTTAACAAGCCTATTTCTTGAAGCGGGAATTTCTCTGCCTGCGACTCAAGACTCTCAATAGCATGCAAATTGGTAACTTATATTTGGTACCCAATACATTAGGTAGTGAAAACCGAGCTGCGCAACTCCATCACGTCATACCAGCCGAGAACCTTCGGCAAATTGCCAAGATCAAGTATTGGATTGTGGAAGACGCCAAAACAAGTCGTGCATTTTTAAATGCCGTTCATGAAATCGAACCACTGCATCATTCATTACAAGAGATGGTGATACAAGAGTGGCGCGGCCCGGACCGCAAACATGCCTTAAGTCTTAAACCGGAGGAATTGCTTACTCCCATTCAAGCGGGGCATGATGTGGGCCTCTTATCAGAAGCAGGTGTTCCGGGGGTTGCCGATCCTGGCGCAGAGATTGTCCAAGTCGCACATCAGTGGGGGGCCAAAGTGAAGCCCTTAGTCGGCCCCAGCTCGATCTTGCTTGGGCTGATGGCAAGCGGTCTTAATGGTCAGTTTTTTCAATTCAATGGATATCTTCCTGTCGAAGGTGCAGAGCGTTCAAAAAAACTCAAGGAGTTAGAGGGGGCCTCTAGGCAGCGCCGCGAGACCCAAATTTGGATTGAAACTCCCTATCGAAATACCGCAATGCTGCAAAGCTGCTTGAGCTCACTATCTCACCAAACGCGACTCTGTGTAGCAATCGATTTAACACTGAGTAGTGAGTGGGTGTGGACAGGGCCAATTGATTCTTGGCGCAAGCGCTATACCAAACCTGAAGCACTCTCCGATCTCATCAAAAATAAGCCTGCTATTTTTTTGATGCTGGCTTAGTTTTACCGCATCTCCGCGCTTCGCGATAAGGCCTTGCTAATCGCAGCACCGGTCTCTGCCCCAAAGCGCTTTGCGACACGCTCAGCAAAATTCTCTTTCAAGGTGTACTCCACCACATCAGGGGTTTTTAAAAGATCACGTGCGACAGAATCAACTGTGCCATAACCATCGACCAATCCCAACTGAACTGCCTGTTCGCCATTCCAGACGCGACCCGAAAAAATATCCGGATCATTCTTTAGGCGCTCGCCACGACCCTCTTTCACGACATTAATAAATTGCTGATGGATTTCATCAAGCATTTTTTTAACCATCTCAACTTGCTTGGGATTTTCTTTAGAGAAGGGGTCGAGCATGCCCTTATCCGACCCCGCTGTAATCAAGCGTCGCGAGATGCCCATCTTATCCATCAGCCCCGTAAATCCAAAGCCACCCATGACGACTCCAATCGAGCCAACAATACTGGCTTTATCCACCAAAATCTTGTCTCCAGCTACAGCCACATAGTATCCACCGGAAGCACAAACATCTTCGACCACGACATAAAAGGGTTTATCAGGATACAAGCCGCGTAAACGTTTAATCTCATCATTAATCATGCCGGCTTGCACGGGAGAGCCGCCTGGACTATTGATGCGGAGTACTACCCCGGCAGCCTCTTTGCTTTCAAATGCGGCGCTTAATGCCGAATTAATATCCAAAGCATTTGCAACCGAATTGGGTGAGATCTCACCCTCAATGCTAACGAGTGCGGTATGTTTGCCACTACCCCCGCCGCCGGGTAAACCAATGTCAAAGATTTGTGTGACTAGGCCCACCAACACAACCAAGGTCAAGATACGCAGAATAGCTCGCCAACGTCTTGCCTTGCGATTTTCTTTTAGGTTCTCAAGCAAGAGATGTTCGAGAGCGCTACGCTCCCACTGCGCATTGGAATTGGATGACTCGGGGTTTTGATTCATACACTTAGCTCGCTTTACTGAATTCGGCAGGATCTTGGAATGGTTGATGCAAATTCTGCATCAACCAGTTTCCCAAAGTCTCTACATTATCAAAGCAAGCCAAAGAATTTGCAGACCGCAAGGCATCGGCCGGATGGGCGCCATAAGTGACTGCGATCGCATCCACTCCAGCCGCTTGGGCCATCTGAAGATCGTGCGTCGTATCGCCAATCATCAGCATCTTGCGAACTGGAACTTGAAGACGATCCGATAAGTCCATCAACATACCCGGGTGGGGTTTGGCAAAGGACTCATCCGCAGTTCGTGTGTCATGAAATAGATGCTCTAACTGATGATGACGCAAGGATCGATCGAGCCCGCGCCTAGGCTTACCGGTTGCAACTCCCAACATAAAACCCTGAGTCTTTAAGCTCTCAAGCAAGTCTCGCATGCCCCCAAAAAGATGCAACTCATGATCCTTTGCTAAATAGTGATAGCGAAAACGATCAACGAGCGTTGGAAAATGCTTCGGGTCGATAGTCGGCACGACACGTCTTAGTGAATCATGAATACCCAAACCAATTACATAGCTCGCAATCGAGTCCCCGGGTACCGGGAAATCGAGGTCTCGGCAGGCTTGCTGAATGCACTGAACAATCGTTGGCGTGGAATCCATAATCGTGCCATCCCAGTCCCACACGATTAGCTCATAGCGACGTTCGTTTGTCTTCAATCGATCTCTTTCGGTTGTAGCGTTTTAGCCAAAAAACGACTGTCCCATTGTGCGAGAAAATCATGAAACCGTTTTGGCAGATCGGCTTCAATACGCATTTTCTCCAAAGTTTTAGGATGCGAAAAGACCGCAAGATGCGCATGGAGAAAAAGTTGCTTAACTTTCAACTCCTTATCTCCGGCTTCCAATCCATATTTATCATCTCCCAAGATTGGGTGCCCAATTTTTTGCAAATGCACCCGAATTTGATGCGTTCTCCCAGTTTTTAACTGTGCTTCAACTAATGTAAAACTCGCGCCATCTCGTTGAAAGAGCTCAGTAACCCGAATGTTGGTGTGACTTTCTTGTCCTTTTGGGTCCACCCGAACCCGACGCTCATCGTTCTCTAGCAAATATTTCAACAGAGGAAACTTTAGTTGCTTCGTGCCACTGATTGCATCCATTGCTCCATGGGCGATTAAACGATAACGCTTATCAGTTAAACCTTCCCGAATCTGCCGATGCATTTCCAGAAGCGCGCTGCGCTTCTTTGCCATGATCAGGATTCCCGAAGTATCTCGGTCTAAGCGATGGACCAGCTCCAAAAATGAATTCTCTGGCCTTGCCTTACGAAATAACTCGATAGCCCCTAACTGAACACCCGAACCTCCATGGACCGCCAGCCCAGAGGGTTTATCAATCACCAATAAATATTCATCCTCAAACAAAATGGGGATATCTGTTGCCAGGGTTTTAGCCTGTGCTTCCGAGATGACTTGATCCAATTTCTTAGGTTCAGCCAATCGGGTGGGGGGCAAGCGAACCACATCGCCCTCAACCAGACGAGAGCTTGGCAACGCCCTTTTTTTGTTAATCCGCACCTCGCCTGAGCGAATAATTCGGTAAATATGGCTTTTTGGAACCCCTTTAGCCCACCTTAATAAATAATTATCCAGTCGCTGACCGGCAAAATCCGGTCCCACGGTTTCCAAAACAGCTGCCAAAACCTTAGTTTTAGGGGCATCCTTGCTTGAAATACGTGGTTTTGAGGGGGGCTTTAGCGATTTATTCATTGGAATATTCCCATTGTCGACCGTTTTGTGTCCTATAATCAAGGCTCTAAGTCATTGATGACTAAGAATTTGAATTCCGGAGCTTGGAGTCGCCCATGAATAGACTCCCGGGGTTGCCCCTCTCCCGTTTTAATGAGGCGCAAGGGTTGGCGTGATATTTGCCGCGACCCCCGAAAGCAGATGACCGTTTTTAAAACGAGCGCCTACATTGAGAACTAAAGGACATCTCTGTGGCGAGCGTTCATGTGAGACCCAAGCCAATTTGATTGGTATTTTTCCTGTTTAGGAACTTTGTTTGTCTCACCCCAGTACTCTGGGGATTTTCCTCAGAGCATATTTGTCATCCACTTCGTGTCGCTCAAGTCCGCCTCCCATTTAGGAGAGTGTTATGAAGCGCATGTTATTCAATGCAACGCAACAGGAAGAGTTGCGGGTTGCCATCGTTGATGGTCAAAAACTAATCGATATCGATATTGAAACTGCCGGCCGCGAACAGCGCAAAGGCAATATTTATAAAGGGGTCATCACCCGTATTGAGCCGTCTTTAGAGGCCTGCTTCGTCAACTATGGCGAGGAGCGGCACGGTTTTTTACCTTTTAAGGAAGTTGCAAGAACCTACTTCAAGGATGGTATTGATGTCCGCAATGCGTCGATCAAGGATGCACTGAGAGAAGGTCAAGAAATCATTGTTCAGGTTGAAAAAGAAGAGCGCGGTCAAAAAGGCGCTGCCCTGACCTCCTTTATCTCCCTAGCAGGTCGCTATCTAGTATTAATGCCAAACAATCCGCGTGGAGGTGGTGTATCGCGCCGCATTGAAGGTGAGGATCGGCAAGAGTTACGCGAAGCCATGGCGCAACTTGAGGTACCCGACGGAATGAGCATCATTGCTAGAACGGCAGGAATCGGTCGGGATGCCACCGAGTTGCAGTGGGACCTTAATTACCTCATGCAATTATGGAAAGCCATTGATGAGGCAGCCAAAGCAAACTCAGCACCCTTACTCATTTACTTAGAGTCGAGTCTTGTGATTCGCGCCATTCGCGATTATTTCCAGCCCGATATTGGCGAGATTTTGATCGATACCGATGATATTTATGAGCAAGCCCAGGCATTTATGTCAGTGGTGATGCCGGATAACTTGCCTCGGGTGAAGCGTTATCAAGATGACGTCCCCCTCTTTTCGCGATTCCAAATTGAGCATCAAATTGAAACCGCCTATTCCAGAACCGTTCCCCTACCTTCTGGCGGCGCGATCGTCATCGATCACACGGAGGCCTTGGTATCGGTCGATGTGAACTCCGCACGCGCAACGCGTGGGTCGGATATTGAAGAGACGGCAACCCGAACCAATCTCGAGGCGGCCGATGAAATTGCACGGCAAATGCGCCTGCGTGATCTTGGCGGTCTAATCGTGATTGACTTCATCGACATGGAGTCCTCGAAGAGTCAGCGGGACGTTGAAAATCGTCTGCGCGATGCCTTGCGCCATGATCGCGCACGGGTGCAAATGGGCAAGATTTCAAAGTTTGGTTTGATGGAGCTCTCGCGTCAGCGTTTGCGCCCTGCTCTATCAGAAGGTAGTCACGTTACCTGCCCACGATGCAATGGAACCGGTCATATTCGTGATACCGAATCCTCTGCATTACAAGTCCTGAGAATTATTCAGGAAGAGGCCATGAAAGAGAATACGGCTGCAATCCACTGCCAGGTACCAGTAGAGGTGGTTGCATTCTTGCTCAATGAAAAGCGTGCTGAAGTGATCAAGATTGAGACGCGCTTTAAGGTGCATATTTTGATGATCCCGAATAAGCATCTGGAGACCCCTCATTACAAATTAGAACGTCTGCGTCATGATGACCCTCGCTTAGATGAGCAAAAACTGAGCTACGTCATGGTGGAAGAAGCCGCGCGCGAGCTTGAAACCGATGCAGTCATTGGTCGCAAAAACGACGAAGTGCGAGCTCGCCCTGAGGCCGCAGTGAAAGGGATTACCCCAAGTCAACCGGCACCTGTCGCATCACCGCGTCCGGTTCGGGATTCCAAACCAAGTTCCTCGACTCCAGAGTCAGGTGGTTTCCTCGGGTTTATCAAAAAACTATTTTCCTCAAGCGCTCCAACGGCAGCCCCAGAGACAAAACCAAATCTGCGCTCTGAAAATCGTGGCCGTAATGGTGATCGCAACCGCAATAGGGGTCGCAATCGCAATGAAAAAAATCAGCGTACCGATTCATCTGATCGCATGGAGAAAACTTCTGAGCCAACCGAAGCTGCAGCAAATCGCCCATCGCGTTCAGAAGGTCGTGGCCGTAACCGCAGTGAACGACAAAATACCCAAGAGAAGCTAGAAAGTGCTAATCCAGCACCGCAAGTGGTTGGTGCCACCGATGAGTCTGAAAGCGCTGGGGACGAACGCCGCCGTGGACGTAACCGTCGAGGTCGTGGCCGTAACCGTGGCGATCGAAATGAGCGCAACGAGACTGGTAACTCAGCAATCAATTCAGAATCCAATCCAGGCTTTCCGATGGGGCTAGGTGGTCGCTCGGCATCGGTGCCGCTGACTCGAATTGTGAGCACTTTCCGAGAGTCCACCGGAGGACGACGTCCGAATCAGCGTCGGGAGCGACGTGAGGAAGCAAGCCCAATCGTGACTGAACCGATGAATGTGCCCGCGATGAGTCTAGAAGTGGCTACTACAGCACCTCTACCTGAACTACCCAAAGTAGCATTCACACCCTTAGCTGAAGAACCATTAAAGGATGTCGTGCAAGGAGCGGGAATGGTTTGGGTGGGAACAGATCAATCGAAATTAGCAGAAGTTCAAACCCAGATTCAGGCAGAAATCCCGGCGCCCCGCGTTCCGCGAGTGCCTAAAGCGCCTGCAAGCCTCCCAATAGGCCCGATGGTGCTGGTCGAAACAGGTGGCCAAGAAAAAACCATCGATAAAACGATTTAGTCGTTTAAGGCCATAATGTGAATTATGGTGAAGCCCGTCATACCGATACGCAAAGAGACCCCCAGGGGTCCTTTGCCATTGATCCCAAACATACTCAGCGAGGCCCATAGTCGCACCCTTGATCGTCGACAGCGGCCATTACGTGATTTACGCATCTCGGTTACCGATCGTTGTAATTTTCGGTGCACCTACTGCATGCCCAAAGAGGTATTTAATCAAGACTATCCATATCTCGCACAATCCGAATTATTAAGTTTTGAAGAGATTCATCGCTTAGCCACGATTTTTGTTTCTCTTGGGGTTGAAAAAATTCGCTTAACTGGTGGTGAGCCCTTGCTTCGTAAAGATCTCGAAACCTTAATTTCTATGCTTGCCAAGCTTCGGACACCCAAGGATCAGGAATTAGACCTAACACTTACAACCAATGGCAGTCTATTGAGCAAAAAATCAACGCTCCTAAAAGAAGCAGGCTTGCAACGACTCACGGTCAGTCTGGATGCGCTCGATGATTCAGTCTTCAAGGCGATGAATGACGTCGACTATCCAGTCAGCGATGTGCTCAAAGGAATTGAGGCAGCACAAAAGGCGGGCTTCGAAGGCATCAAAGTCAATATGGTGGTTAAGAAAGGGGTGAACGACCACGAGATCCTACCAATGGCGAAGTATTTTCGTAATCGCGGCATCACCCTACGCTTTATTGAATTTATGGATGTTGGCTCTTCAAATGGCTGGAACCTAGATCAAGTTCTGCCATCTGCTGAAGTGATTGCCAAGATTTCTGAGCACTTCCCTCTTGAGCAAGTCGATCCCAATTACGCCGGCGAGGTCGCTCAACGCTGGCGGTATCAGGATGGAGCTGGCGAAATTGGTGTGATCTCCAGCGTGACCCAAGCGTTTTGTCATGAATGCTCCCGTGCCCGGCTATCCACAGATGGTCAACTGTTTTTATGTTTATTTGCTACCGAAGGATTTGATTTTAAAACTCTCATTCGATCTGGTCGTTCTGATCTTGAAATTGCAAACGCTGTTATGCAAACATGGTCAAATCGCGATGATCGCTACTCCGAGATCAGACACCTTCACACCAAGGATTTAGAACGCAAGCAAGGTAAAGTTGAAATGTCCTATATTGGTGGCTAGGACCTGCCGATGATTGCGCGTTCTGAAATTACCGGACTATTACTTGCTGGCGGTCGAGCGCAGCGCATGGGCGGTATCGATAAGGGCTTAGTGCGGTTTCAAGGCAAGCCTTTAATCGAACATGCCATTCATCGCCTTGCACCACAGGTCTCGAGTTTGCTAATTAACGCCAATCGTAATCAGGATATCTATTCACACTATGGTTACCCTATTGTGATTGATGAAAACCAGGATTTTGCTGGTCCCTTAGCGGGCTATCTAGCTGGCCTGAAGACTTGTAAAACACCGTATCTGGTGACTGCTCCCTGCGATTCTCCACTTTTTCCGACCGATTTAGTCGTAGTACTCGCTGATCAAATGGAAAAAGAAGATGCGAATATTGCCTATGCGTCAAGTCATGATTCTGAAGGGAAAATTTGGGCACAGCCAGTCTTTTGTCTAATGAAACGAGAAGTACTTCAGTCCTTAGAAGAGTTTTTGGCTAATGGACAACGCAAGATTGATCGCTGGTTTGCATCTCAAGATGCATGCACAGCTATATTTGCAAATGAATCTGCATTTGCCAATGCCAATACTCCGGAAGAGCTAGCTCAATTAGAAAAATTTACCAACTAAAGATATGGAAACCAATAAAGCAAATCAAGAGTTCCAATCGGATTTTTTGTCTGTAACGGATGCACGGCAAGCTATTGCTGACTTAATTAGATCAAGTTACGAATTGTCGGCAATGCATCTCAGAAAAGAGACCTTGCCCCTCCATCAATGCCTTGGTCGCATCTTGGCGGGCGATCTTTTATCCCCGATCAATGTTCCTTCCCATGATAACTCTGCCATGGATGGGTATGCGTTCAATAGCAGTGAACTATCTGATGATCGCCAAAATCTTGAATTAACTATTATTGGAACACTGCATGCTGGGCAAACTGAAATGCTTACCGTCAAGCCTGGGCAATGCATCAAGATCATGACGGGTGCCTTGATGCCCGCAACTTGCGACACGGTTGTCCCCCAGGAATTTACCATGACTCTTAGCAATGGTCTGGTGAGCTTTTCCAGTGACATCGTTCGTGCTGGCGAGAATCGTCGCTTACGGGGCGAAGATTTGCAGTCGGGCAAAGCAGCCATTTTGCAGGGCCGAATTTTGCGCCCTGCTGACCTAGGTCTTGCGGCATCCTTGGGCATTCATCAGCTTGAAGTCTATCAGCGGACCAAGGTGGCAATCCTCTCTTCTGGCAATGAGCTCTGCGATATCCATGAGTCTTTAGCACCTGGTAGGATTTTTGACAGCAATCGCTATAGTCTGCGCGCCTGCCTTGAGCGACTGGGTATGGAGGTGATTGATTGTGGGATCGTGCGAGATAACCCCGACGATCTTCGCAGGGCTTTCATTGCCGCAGCTCAAACGGCCGACGTCATCATCTCCTCAGGTGGAGTCTCGGTTGGGGAGGCGGATTTCACTAAGCAAATGATGGAGGAGTTGGGCGAGGTTGGATTTTGGAAAATTGCCATGCGCCCTGGTCGACCCATGGCATTCGGCAGCCTAAAGCCAAGTTCGAGCAAGCCTAGCCCAACCGTATTTTTTGGCTTACCCGGTAACCCCGTGGCGGTGATGGTGACCTTCTATCAATTTGTCCGCAATGCACTATTGCAACTAAATGGTGCCAAACGGGTTGAGATCCCTTTGATTCCAGTTCGATCTGCTGTGGGAATTCGAAAGAAATCCGGTCGTACAGAGTTTCAACGGGGGATTCTATTTCAGGATGGCCGGGGTCAATGGGCCGTTAAAACAACGGGTAGCCAAGGCGCTGGGATTTTGCGCTCCATGAGTGAAGCGAATTGCTTCATCATTCTTCACCATGATCAGGGAAATATTGCGCCTGGCGATTGGGTGGATGTAGAGATTTTTGATGGACTGCTTTAAGATGGCGGGATCATGAAATTTACTAAAAAAGAGATTGTGTTTTTAGATCCCATGCATACCGCCAAAACCTTGGTTTTGGTTTACTTATGCTTTTCGGTCCCCATCGTTTTATTGGCACTCTTTGTCGCCTTTATTCGAGATGGGTCGATTCCGGGTTTTACGGTGATTTCTGCCCTGGTCCTAAATGCGATTTTGGGCTTTGGTCTCTTATGGATCGCCTGTAAGGTCTATAACTGGGTTGCGGAAAAGTTTGGCGGCATTGAGCTTGCGCTCAAAGAACTCACCGAAGAGACCGACGATATTCAGCAATAAGGACTAACTGAATTAGGCTTGCCACAATTCGGCATTGATCAAACTCGGCGGACGTTTTCCCTCGAGAGCTGCGCTAAGGTTTTCAGCCGCTAACGCAATCATGGCACGTCGAGTTTTTTCAGTCGCACTGGCAATATGGGGCGCCAGTACCACATTACTTAACTTGAGCAACTCCGGATGAACTTTCGGTTCTCCCTCAAAAACATCAAGACCTGCGGCAAAGATTGTTTTTGCTTTTAATGCAGCCGCCAAAGCTGCATCATCCACAATACCACCACGGGCAATGTTAACTAGCGTAGCAGTCGGTTTCATTAGCGCAATTTCTTTGGCGCCGATTAGATGATGGCTCTCTGCAGAGTATGGCACCACCAAGATCACATGGTCAGCTTCGCGAAGTAGGGTTTCTTTATCAAGATATCGAGCACCACACGCTTTTTCATCCGCCTCGCTTAAGCGTTTACGGTTGTGATAAACCACTTTCATCCCAAAACCTAAGGCACGCTTAGCAATACCCTGCCCAATTCGACCCATACCAATAATACCCAAGGTGCTGTGGTGCAAATCCATGCCCAAGGGATTGTGCACGATAGACCATTTATCCCATTGGCCATTTCGGATCCAATGCTCGGATTCTGTGATCCGACGGGCAGTAGCCATTAGCAGCGCAAAGCCAAAATCAGCGGTTGTATCAGTCAATACATCCGGAGTATTTGTTGCCATGACTTTGGCTGCAGTCATCGCTGGTACATCAAAATTGTTATAGCCAACCGAAATATTGGCTACGATTTTCAGGCGCTTTGCATCGGCCAAGGCGCTTTGATCGATTCGCTCACTGCCAGTCACTAATGCCCCATCTACATTCGCTAAATGGTTACGCAATTCATCCGGGGCAAACACCTGATCAGCCTGGTTAGATATCACCTCATAACGATCCTGTAGTTTTACTAAATCATCTGGAAAAATGGCGCGGGCAACGAGGATTGTTGGTTTGGTTGTCATGGCTCTGTATGGGGTGTGATATCGGTGGAATCAAGACTTTACACCATTTGGGATAAAATCTAGTGATTGATTATTTTCGTGTTTTTGATGGTATTTATTCTTCAGAGCGAGCTATGACCTACGTTGTCACTGAATCCTGTATTCGTTGTAAATACACCGATTGCGTTGATGTATGCCCTGTTGACTGTTTTCGTGAGGGTCCGAACTTTTTAGCAATTGATCCGGATGAATGCATTGATTGTGCGGTATGCGTACCAGAGTGTCCTGTCAATGCGATTTACGCAGAAGATGATGTGCCAGGTGATCAGCAAAACTTTATTGCAATCAATCTTGAGCTTGCGAAGCAATGGCCTAGCATTACAAAATCCAAGGCGCCTCTCGCCGATGCGGATGATTGGAAAGATGTCAAAAGTAAGCTTGAGCATCTCGAGAAGTAATATCAAACTGCACTGACTTAATTTCGCATGCGCCAATTTCACGAACTCATGCACCATGTTCTAGAACATGGTGCTGAAAAATCGGATCGCACCGGAACTGGAACTTTATCGGTTTTTGGCTATCAGATGCGCTTTAACCTCGCAGAAGGCTTTCCACTGGTTACCACGAAAAAGCTTCACCTGAAATCCATCATTTATGAGCTTTTATGGTTTCTGAGTGGTAATACGAATAATCAATGGCTCAAAGAGCGTGGCGTATCCATTTGGGACGAGTGGGCCGCTCCCAATGGGGATCTTGGACCGGTTTATGGCTACCAATGGCGCTCCTGGCCCACACCCAATGGCGAGCACATCGATCAAATTAAAGAGGTTATTCATACAATTAAAACCAATCCGGATTCCCGCCGGATTATTGTCTCCGCTTGGAATGTTGCTGATATTCCCAAAATGGCCTTGGCGCCCTGTCACGCCTTCTTTCAGTTTTATGTCGCCAATGGAAAACTCTCGTGCCAACTCTATCAGCGTAGTGCCGATATTTTTCTGGGTGTACCTTTTAATATTGCCAGCTACGCATTGCTAACACATATGGTTGCAGAGCAATGTAATTTACAGCCTGGTGAGTTTATCTGGACCGGTGGAGATTGTCATTTGTACAGCAACCACCTGGAACAGGTGAAGCTTCAGCTATCACGCACGCCCTATCCATTGCCGAGCCTTAAGATTCATCGCAAACCTGAGTCGATCTTTGATTATCAGTTTGAAGACTTTGAAATCGTGGGCTATGAGTCCCATCCCCATATTAAAGCCCCGGTTGCGGTCTAAATAAATTGATAACAAAACCTGCTATATCGATGATCGTTGCTCGCTCACGCAACCATGTGATCGGCAAAGACAATCAAATGCCCTGGAAGATCTCGGCCGATTTGCAATTTTTTAAGAAAGTAACCATGGGTTACCCAATTATTATGGGGCGTAAGACCTGGGAATCGATTGGTAGACCCTTACCTGGAAGACGCAATATCGTGGTTAGTCGCAATTCTGACTATCAGGCAAATGGGGCTGAGCTTGTCTCGTCGCTTGAAGAGGCCTTGCAATCATTGCGCGAGTTTGAGCGAGTGTTTGTGATTGGTGGTCAACAATTATTTAATCAAGCTTTTCCATTAGCAGATCAGCTCTTCGTTACCGAGATTGAGCTGGAGGTCGAGGGCGATACCTTTTTTGAGATTCCCGATCCGCAGAATTGGCAAATTATGGAGCAGCTTGCGGCAAGCGAAGGTGATATTCAGTTTAGTTATGTGACCCTAAATCGAGTTCGTCACTAACTATTTACCACCAATCGTCATCGAACCGATCAAAATAGAGCCCGTTTCTTTGGTGCCACGAATAATGGTGTCGTCTGCCACTGCGGCAATATCCATCAACATCTCTTTGAGATTACCCGCAATCGTAATCTCTTCAACCGGATGCTGAATCTCTCCATTCTCTACCCAGTAACCAAATGCACCACGTGAGTAATCCCCGGTCACGTAATTCACGCCCTGACCCATAAGTTCTGTCACCAGCAGACCGGTACCCATTTCTTTGAGTAAACCAGGCAAACCTCCGGACGGGGTATTTTGACTGTGCAATTTCAAGTGATGAGCACCACCGGCATTGCCGGTGGTTTGCATTCCTAACTTACGAGCTGAATAACTGGATAAAAAATATCCTTGCAGCTCTCCCTTGGCAACGACTGAGCGCGCTTGGGTACGAACCCCCTCCTCATCAAAAGGAGCGCTACCGGTCTGTCGTTTTAAGTGCGGTAATTCAAATAAATCAAGATGACTTGGCATCACAGGTTTACCAAGACTGTCTATTAAAAAACTAGAGCGTCGGTAAAGTGCGGCCCCTGAAGTTGCTTGCACTAAAGATCCGATCAGCCCAACCGCAATGGGAGCCTCAAAAATGACTGGGCAACGACGCGTACTTAATGACTTCGCATTTAAACGAGAGAGAGCGCGTTGGGCCGCATATCGACCAATCAAGCTTGGTTTAGCAAGTTCGGTGGGTACCCGAGAGGTACTGTACCAATCATCGCGCTGCATCGAACTGGTCTTCCCCGTTGCATTCGCAATCGGAGCACATGAAATAAAGTGTCTTGAGTATGGATAACCGCCGATAAATCCGTTACTGGTCCCCAACATAAAGTGCGCTTGATGCGCAGATACCGAGGCTCCATCGCTATTAACAATGGCTCGATCGACCGCAAAAGCCGCTTTCTCTGCCTGCCGTGCAATTGCAATCGCTTTTTTACTGTCAATTTCCCATGGATGAAATAAATCCAAATCCAATGGGTAGTGCTCTAGCAGATCTGGGTCGGCCAATCCAGCGCAATCATCTTCTGCAGTGTGTTTAGCAATATGGAAAGCGGCTTGCACCGTGGTTCGTAATGACTCGGGTGAGAAGTCGCTGGTGCTGGCATTGCCTCGGCGCTGACCCAAATAAATACTAACCCCGACTTGCTTGTCAACACTCTGCTCAATCGTCTCTACCGCACCTTTGCGAACCGTGACGGATAAGCCATGGCCCTCTGAAATTTCAGCGGCGGCATCTGTGGCTCCAACTCGCTTGGCTTCTGCCAAAATAAAGTCAATAATGATTCTGAACTGATCTTGTGAATATGCAAACATCTTCTAATGATAGCTAGAATAGAACCATGAAGCAGCCAAGCCCCTTTGAACGCAGTTTTCCTAATGAAGCCAAAATTGGATTGGTCTCAATTTCAGATCGAGCCAGTCAGGGTATTTATGTCGACGAAGGCATTCCTAGCCTACGAAATTGGCTATCGCGCGTCATCACCACACCCCTTGTTTTCCATGAGCGCTTAATCCCCGATGAGATAGAACATATCTCCTCAACTTTAATTGAGCTCGCTGATGAAATGGGCTGCGATCTGGTCTTGACCACCGGCGGCACCGGCCCCGCACGTCGGGATGTCACCCCAGAGGCAACTCTAGAAGTGGGGACTCGCGAAATGCCGGGGTTTGGTGAACAAATGCGTCAAATTAGTTTGCATTTTGTACCCACCGCAATTTTGTCAAGGCAGGTGGCTGTTCTGCGAGAAATTGAAGGTCATAGCGCCCTGATTCTCAATCTTCCGGGCCAGCCTAAATCCATTCAAGAGACCTTGGAAGGCTTAAAGGACTCTGAGGGCAAAGTCTTAGTTCATGGGATTTTTGCAGCCATACCCTATTGCATTGAGCTCATGGGTGGGCCGATCATTGAAACCGATGAGGCCATTGTCAAAGCCTTTAGGCCCAAGAAAAAGAAGTAATTAATCGCTAGTTGGCGTGGGTAGCCGAAAGAAGTGCTCTCGGTAGTACTTTAGCTCCTCGATCGATTCCATAATATCGGCTAATGCCGTATGGGCCTGCTGCTTTTCAAAGCCCTTTACCAAATTGGGCTGCCAACGTTTTGACAATTCTTTAACGGTTGAAACATCAACATTTCGATAATGGAAATAGGCTTCAAGCTTAGGCATATACCGAGCCATAAAGCGTCGATCCTGGCAAATGGAGTTACCGCACATTGGCGCAGTATTCGCTTTTACATATTGCTTTAAAAAGGTGATGCACTGCTGCTCAACCTCCGACTCACTTAGCGAGGAAGCCTTCACTTTATCCACTAGACCCGACTTGCTGTGGGTTCCTTTGTTCCAAGCATCCATGCCATTTAGGACCTCGTCCGTTTGGTGAACAACCCATACCGGCGCTGTGGCTATTACGTTTAAGTGAGCATCGGTGATGATCATAGCGATTTCCAAGATTCGGTCGCTGTCGGGCTTTAGGCCGGACATTTCCATGTCGACCCAAATCAAAGGATCATTCCCGTTGGGGGTGTGCTTCATTTGTTCGCTCATCTCTATAATACTTTCATGACCTTTACATTGATCTTCATTGCCGCCCTACTGCTAAGCGTTGGTATGCGCCACTGGTTGGCCATGCGACAAATACGCCATGTCGCCCTCCACCGCGCTAGTGTACCGAATGAATTTGCTTCGCGAGTTTCTTTGGCTGATCATCAAAAAGCAGCTGATTACACGATTACTAAATTACGCTTAGGTCTTCTCGAAAATGCCTTTGGTGCATTTGTGTTGATCGGCTTTACTTTGCTGGGTGGCTTGGAGTGGCTTAATCAAACGCTCTTGAGCTTAGTGGGACCAGGCATTACCCAGCAAATCCTTCTTTTAGTTTCTCTGGCCTTCATTTCCGGTATATTAGATTTACCTTTTACCTGGAAAAAACAATTTGGGATTGAAGCAGCCTTTGGCTTTAATCGCATGACCCCGCGCCTCTTTTGGCTGGATACCTTCAAAGGAATTGCCTTGGCGGCTGCGCTTGGTTTACCGCTCTTATGGTTAGTTCTCGAGCTTATGGCCACTAGTGGCACTTATTGGTGGTTGTGGACATGGGTAGTTTGGACACTATTCAACGCCCTACTGCTATGGCTCTTTCCCACGGTAATCGCACCCTTATTTAACAAATTTAAGGCGCTCGAGGATGGCCCCCTAAAAACCCAAATCGAGCAACTCTTAAAACGCTGTGACTTTGCTAGTCAAGGTCTTTTTGTCATGGATGGGAGTAAACGAAGTGCCCATGGCAATGCTTATTTCACGGGTATCGGCAAAGCCAAGCGTATTGTCTTTTTTGACACCCTGATTGAAAAGTTAGAGCCCTTAGAGGTAGAAGCAGTTCTAGCGCATGAGCTGGGTCATTTCAAGCGTCAACATATCCGTAAGCGTTTACTGGTCTCATTTGCTCTCAGTTTTGTAATGCTAGCTATTTTGGGATGGATTAGTTCACAACCCTGGTTCTATTTCGGATTGGGGGTAACCCCCGATCTCAATGGTTACAACGGTGGTCTGGCTCTTGCCCTCTTTATGTTGGTAGCGCCTGTATTTGGATTCTTTTTTACGCCACTGGGAAGTCTTGCTTCGCGTAAACATGAATACGAAGCCGATCATTTTGCAGCCCAGAAGTCATCTGCAAGCGCCCTGATCTCTGCCTTGGTGAAGCTGTATCAAGACAATGCTTCCACCCTCACACCCGATCCAATCTATACGGCTTTCTATAGTTCTCACCCTCCCGCCCCATTGCGGATTGCGCATCTTCAGCGATTTGCATGAGTGATATTCGGTAATGGGCCCTTTTCGTGCCCTTCTAAGCGCTTCGTATGGCAGACATTACTTAGCGCAACGGATTGAGGCTGATGGATCCCATCACGGGCCATTCATTCATGTGAGTGCTCCTGGTAAACAACACCTTGGGGCAGTTGGCGATCGCTTGATTCTAGAGAGCACTTCGGCGGATCAGGCCCGTATTCTTGAGATTGAACCTCGCAAGAATTTACTCTATCGCTCAGATGCATTTAAGAGTAAAAGCATTGCTGCCAATGTTGATCAGATACTGATTGTTTTGGCAACCGCGCCCGCATTCTCGCCCGATCTTCTCGGACGCGCAGTGATTGCAGCTGAACTGAGTCAAATTGATCTTCATATCATTTTGAACAAATGCGACCTACACGATAAGCTTGAAGCGGCACGTGATCAGCTTGCCCCATACAAATCGATGGGTTACACAGTGCATGAAGTCTCTGCAAAATTGAATCCGCAATCGCTCGACGCACTTGCGCCACTCCTAAAGGGCAAAGTATCGGTTTTGGTCGGCCAATCCGGAATGGGTAAATCAACGCTTCTAAATGCCTGGATCCCCAATGCAGCAGCTGTCACTCAGGAATACTCGCAAAAACTGGATAGTGGCAAACACACCACTACAGCCTGCCGCTATTTTGATCTACCCGAATGGGGTCGCAATGCAAATGGTTTGGGAGCAATCATTGACTCACCAGGCTTTCAAGAATTTGGCCTTGCGCATGTATCAGAGAGTCAGTTACAACATGCGTTTCGGGAGTTCAAACCCTATTTGGGTCAGTGTCGCTTTCATAATTGCAAGCACGATAATGAACCTGATTGTGCAGTTCAAGCCGCCGTCTTGGCAGGAGTCATTGCGAGCGAGCGCTTAGCACTTTTTAAACAGCTGGTCTCAGACTCGAGAACAGCAGATATTCAGATCCAGGGGATTAGCCCAGCCAAAGAGCGATGGTCAACATTGCTAAAACCACCATACAAACGATAAGGGCCCGCCACACCAGACCGATTGCCGAGCGCATGGATCGCTCGCTAGGCTCATGACCGATTTCGTAAATCGGCGGCTCACCTGCTTCAGCTCTTGCCAATGCCTCATCGCTGGTTGGCTCCCGCAGAGGCTCTCCCAAGCGAACGCCTAGTGCTCCACTACCTGATGCTAAGAGAACAGCCGAGAGTGGATCTGCCCACTTACCGGTTAAGTTCCGCCAGGCATAAATCGCATCCTCAAAGTTGCCGACAATCGCAAAGCTGATTGCGCTGAGTCGGACAGGGACCCAATCCAATATGAAGAAGAAATGTTTAGCGGCCTCAGATAAATTAAGACCAAAGCTCTCCCAACGCTTACTCGCCTTATCTGCCAGTCGGTACAAAACGACTCCAGCTGGGCCAATGGGCATTAAGAACCAGAAAAATACCCCAAATACGTGGCGATGAGCCCCAATAATAGCTCGCTCGAGAGCAATCGCGATGATTTCGCTTTCAGATAGATGTGAGGTATCAAACTCATCACCCACCCACACTTGCAGTGCTTGCCGCGCAGCAGGTAGATCATGGTTTTGAATTGCCTCATGCACTTCGGTAAAGGAGTGGCTAAATTGCCTAAAACCGAAGAACAGATACACGATGATGATGTTCCACACAAATGCTAACAATGGGTTCACGATGTATGCAAATACATAGACTGCGAATACCAATACTGTTGGTAAGCCAAACCCAACTAAGCAGGCTAAGCGGGCGCCCACGGGTGTTGCACCCTGCTCGGATTTGCCACCAAACTCTTTAGCGACCCAATCGAGCCATGCGGCACTCATTCTCCGAATCCAATGCGATGCGGTAACGGGCCGGTATTGCTCGGCAATGAGAGCGAAAAGAATAGAGAAAAAGGTCATGCTTTTAATAAATGATATAGATTTCGTAACATTCCAGCAGTAGCGCCCCAAATAAATCGATCCGCATACGGAATGGCATAAAACCGTCGCGAGCCCTCATCACTATGCCACACCCGTACCTCGTGATTCGCTGGGTTCATCAGAAATGGTAGAGGAACCTCAAAAACATCCGCCACTTCAAATGGATCTGGTCGATATGCTCGAGGAGGCTCAACCAGAGCAACCACGGGGGTCACCCGATAACCAGAGACGGTCAAATACTCCGGCATGGTTCCAATCACATCAATATGATCGCTGGACAAGCCGATCTCTTCCTCACTTTCGCGCAATGCAGTGGAAATGATTGATTCATCGGCATGATCTTTTCGACCACCTGGAAAGCTAATTTGCCCGGCATGATCATGCAAATGATCGGTTCGCTGCGTTAAGAGAACATTTAAACCGTTTGGCTGCATCACAAGTGCTAACAAAATAGCGGCTTCTGTGATCAAGCCCTCTGCCTCGCGTTGCGCAATGATGTCACTGGCGATCACATGCCGATTTTCATCGGTAATTTCAGGAGTCCAGGCCGGTGGAGCAGCAAAATGCCTTCGTAGGGCCTTGGCATCAAACAGATGCTCAGCCACCTGCGCTTGATCCTCGCAGCGATGCGCAATTGGCACCCTTCGCGGATTAAAACTCGGTGGAGCAGCTAAGCTCTTTTTGATGGATGTGGATGAATGAACCATGCCATCATTTTAGGTGATTTAAATAAACAAAAAGGCGACCGAAGTCGCCTTGATTGCTGATATCAGATTAATTACTCAGCGCTTTGCTCAGCAACGACCTCTTTAGCACGGGCAGTGAGCTTCTCTTTGATACGCGCGGACTTACCGGAACGATCGCGCAAATAATACAACTTGGCACGACGCACATCACCGCGACGCTTCACCTCAATACTGGCAATCAATGGTGAGTAGGTTTGGAATGTACGCTCAACACCCTCACCCGATGAAATCTTACGAACAATGAAGCTGGAATTAAGACCGCGATTACGTTTGGCAATCACCACACCCTCAAATGCCTGAGCGCGTTTACGGTTACCCTCAACAACATTGACGCTGACAACAACGGTATCGCCAGGAGCAAAACTTGGAATCGTTTTGTTGGCAGTTAGGCGAGCAATTTCTTCTTGCTCAATCGTTTGAATCAAATTCATTTCAACTCCTTTGGCATCGTATTGACGTTAATCCCACACATAGGTGGACTCAATAGAGGATGCAGTTCAATTTTTGCCAAGCTTTTAGGATTTAAGCGTCTTTAAAAACGCTTCATCTTTCGGGCTTAGCAACCCATTTGCACGCGCTTTGATGATGAGATCTGGGCGGCGCTTGAACGTCAGCTCCAAAGACTTTTGCCGACGCCAATCCATTATTTTAGCGTGATGTCCGCCCAAAAGCACGTCTGGCACCGATTTATTTCCATAAACCTCTGGACGGGTGTAGTGGGGATGGTCCAAAAGGCCATTCATAAAGCTATCTTGTAGAGCAGAGTCTTCATCCCCTAAAGCCCCCGGAATTAAGCGGATTACGGCATCCATGAGGATCATAGCGGGCAACTCGCCCCCCGAAACCACAAAATCACCGATTGAGATCTCAAAATCCACTTTGTCATCAATAAAACGTTGATCAATAGCTTCATACCGACCACAAATTAGGGTTAATTGTCGATAATTGAGGATATCTGTCGCTAACTTTTGTGAAAATGGCTCTCCTTGGGGGCTCAATAAACAAACCGGCCCAGGATTAATTCCTCGACTGAGATGGGAGCGACCCACAGCCTCAAGACAAGAATCTAGGGGTCTCGCCATCATTACCATTCCCGGACCGCCCCCATAAGCCCGATCATCGACCGTTTTTCGAGAATCCTCAGAAAAATCTCTGATATTCCAGGTAGTTACGGAAGTTAGCCTTTGCTCACAGGCGCGGCCGGTCACCCCATATTGCGTGAGAGCAGCAAACATCTCTGGAAAGAGCGTCAACACATCAAAATCCATCTTGGTTGAATCCATGCTCATTCACTCCAGTTGGGCTGCCAATCCACTACAAGTTTGCCTAATGGAAGTTCTGCTGACCTCAGCTCAACTGATTTCACAATTGCAGGGACAAAAGGAATCAGCTCACTGCCAATCGTCATGACTGGATGAGCCCCAAACTCGGCCATATCCTCAATCATGCCCAGATGAACTCCTTGCTCGTTATAAACTTCGCAGCCAATCAAATCGACCCAGTAATAGGCATCTTGCTCAGGCACTGGAAATGCCTTTCTTGGTAGCAAAACCGTCTGACCCTTGAGGGCTAACGCAGCATCTCGATCACAAATACCATCCAAAAGCATCACCACAAAGCCAGAATGAATTTTTGCACTATGTACACGATAAACAACGGGGGATGCGGCTGAGTGAGGGCCCCTCAAATAAGCCTCCTTGCACGCCAAGAGGGAGATTGGGTCAGGGGAATAGGGACGGACTTTGATGTGGCCTTTTAGCCCCTGGGCATCGTATACGATACCCAAATCAATCAAATCAGAGGGGGGTTGATGACCGCTCACCACTCCCCCTTCAGTCATGGCCAAGATTAGGCCGCTGGGTGATCCTTGATCAAACGCTTTACGGTTGGCGAAATTTGCGCACCAACGCCAGACCAATAAGTTAAACGGTCTTGAGAAAGGCGCATTGCCTGCTCTTTTTCAGAAGCTTGGGGATTAAAGTAACCCAAACGCTCGATGAAGTTCGAGTCGCGACGATTGCGTTTGTCGGTAGCAACGATGCTAAAAAAAGGGCGCTTTTTAGAACCGCCGCGGGCAAGTCGAATGACGACCATAGGTATTTCCTTAAAATCAAATGATTACAAAATGGTTGACTGAATCGTCTTCGCTCAAAAGGGTTTTTGACCAACGAGTGCGACGATCGCAGAAAACCTCATATTCTAGACGAAATGCCCTAAAAACTCCATCACTTCACCAAAGATTATTGACTGTGACCAATAAATATACATATAAATCAGAGACTTATATAAAAAATCCCGGACTAGAGGTCTCACAGACTAAGAGAGGGCTAATGAGACTCATTAGTGCAACCCCAATTTTTTTGATTGCTTGCGCCAATATAGTGCCGCCGTGTCCCGGGAAAACGACCCCGCCCTACTCTGAACTGGTTGGCACTCAATGGGAACTAAATCGCTGGAATATGCCACCAAACAGTATGGGTGAGGTTCGCCTTCGCTCGATGCCCAGTGATGGTGGGCCAAAAATTAGTTTGCAATTTAGTCAGGGTCGCATGAGTGGTTATAGCGGCTGCAATCGCTTCACTGCACAAATTATCGAGGATCCTCGAGGTTTTGAGATCAACCAGATCGCCACTACTCGTATAGCCTGCGCTTCCAATCGAGAGGATATTGAACGCGATTTCTTATATTTGCTGCGGGATTACCGAAGCATTGCACGCGATGGTAATTATTTACTTATCATTGGACCCAATCGCGAAGTATTGGGCTTTAATTTAATTCAACGAACTAATCCATGAGCACCCCATTTCGGTCCAAATTAACATTCTCTGCACTGGGGCTATTTCTTCCTGGAACTGGATTGAATTGCTTTTATTTGCTCGGTATCAAAAGTTTTTGGGGATGGATCCAGCTTGCATCCCTAATCGCGGGCATTCTGGGTTTTATGCTCTTAAACACAAGTCCAGAATCTTCTGCGGCAGCCTGGGTGTTAATTATTCTTGGGTTTATTGCCTTGGAAGCAAGTTGGTTAAGTACGATTGTTTTTGGATTGCGTCCCGATGAGAAATGGGATGCGCAATTTAATGCTTCCTTTCAAGGCAAACAAAAAACGGAATCGGGTTGGCCTGTCGTAATTTGCGTAATCCTCTCGTTGGTGATTGGCGCAGGGGTCATGATGAGCTTTCTGGCTATTGGCTTTGAACAATTCTTCATCTACCAAATTGAAGAGGCCAAAAAGCTCAGTCAATAAGTTGAGCTTAGATCGAGGCAGTTAACTCGGGTACCAGAGTAAACAAATCACCTACGAGTCCGTAGTCGGCGACCCCAAAGATCGGTGCATCTGGATCTTTGTTAATCGCCACAATGACTTTAGAGTCTTTCATGCCAGCAAGATGCTGGATTGCCCCAGAGATCCCCACTGCAATATAAAGCTGAGGGGCTACAATTTTTCCAGTTTGACCTACTTGATAATCATTGGGCACATAACCAGCATCCACGGCAGCACGCGAAGCTCCCAAGGCAGCGCCAAGCTTATCGGCTAGGGGCTCAATCAACTCTTGGTATTTCTCGGCAGAGCCAAGCCCACGACCCCCAGAAACAATAATTTTTGCGGCAGCCAGCTCAGGGCGGTCTGATTTGGTTAACTCGCGACCTACAAATTGACTGGCAGTATATGGCTCTACTGGAGAGATTGATTCGATTGAGCATGATCCGCCAGTTCCCGCAGGATCAAAATTCGTGGTTCGTACGGTAATCACTTTTTTAGGGTCAATCGTTTGAACCGTTGCAATTGCATTACCCGCATAAATGGGACGCTCAAATTGATCGGCGGACACAACCTTAGTGATATCGGAGAGCTGGGCAACGTCCAACTTGGCCGCAACCCGGGGCATCACACTTTTACCGTGTGCCGTCGCAGGTGCTAAAAAATAGTCATAGTTTGGGGCTAGGGCAAGAATTTGCTCCGCAACTGCCTCCGGCAACTGATTCGCAAAATGCGGTGCATTGGCATAAAGAATCTTTCCAACCCCCTCAATCTTGCTGGCTTCCTGGACTATCGCATCCACGTCATGGCCCACTACCAAAATATCGACCGTATTGGCGCACTGCTTCGCAGCACTTACCGCATGATGCGTGGCCATTTTTAATGATTGCTGATCGTGCTCAGCGAGAACCAGTGCAGCCATTACAGTACCTTTGCTTCGTTTTTTAATTTATCAATCAAAGTTGCTACATCCGGCACTTTGATACCTGCTGAGCGCTTTGGTGGCTCCTCGACCCGAATGGTTTTCAACCGTGGGGTAATATCAATTCCTAGATCATCGGGTTTTACGATATCCAACTGCTTTTTCTTAGCTTTCATAATGTTGGGTAGAGTGACGTAACGCGGCTCATTTAAGCGTAGATCGGTCGTAATCACAGCAGGCAAAGAAACTGCGACGGTCTCAAGGCCGCCATCTACCTCACGTGTAACCGATGCCTGCCCATTACTAATTGTTACCTTAGAAGCAAATGTTGCCTGGGGCAGATTGAGCAAGGCGGCTAACATTTGGCCGGTTTGATTACTATCATCATCAATCGCCTGCTTACCCATAATGATGAGCTGAGGCTGCTCTTTGGAATAGATTGCCTGAAGTAATTTAGCAACTGCTAAAGGCTGTAATTCGATATCGGTCTCGCATAAGATGGCACGATCTGCACCGATCGCCAAGGCAGTTCTTAAGGTCTCTTGGCATGCTTGGGGGCCTGCTGAAAAAGCAATAATTTCTGTAACAAGGCCTGCCTCTTTGAGTCGAACCGCCTCCTCAACAGCAATTTCATCAAAGGGATTCATGCTCATTTTGACATTCGCAATGTCTACCCCCGATTGATCCGATTTGACCCGGACCTTCACGTTGTAATCGACCACTCGCTTGACTGCGACCAAAACCTTCATGAAAGAGGACCTTTTTACGTATCTAAACCTCCATTTTATCGTGATTCAGATTAAATCTCGGCCAAGGTTTTTAGATGGGCAGCAACGCTTCGGCCTAACGCCGACAGGTTATATCCGCCTTCAAGGCAACTCACAATCTTGCCATCGCAATAGCGATTGGCGACCTCCATTAATTGCTTGGTCATCCATACATAATCATCCTCAACCAAGCCCATTTGGCCTAAATCATCCTCACGATGAGCGTCAAAACCCGCCGAAATGATAATGAGCTGGGGTTTGAATTCATCAAGTCGTGGAATCCAGGTTTTACTAATCATGTCGCGGACGATCTTGCCATTAGTGGTTGCCGGCAGGGGCACATTGACCATATTTTCCCCGCCATCTAAACCACTGTAGGGGTAAAAGGGGTGTTGAAAAAAACTGCACATGAGTACATGTGGATCATTGATAAATGCAGCCTCTGTGCCATTACCGTGATGGACATCAAAATCAATCACGGCGACACGTTCTAGGTCATACTTTTCGATGGCATAACGCGCGGCAATTGCCACATTATTAAATACGCAAAACCCCATCGAGCGATGAGGCTCAGCATGATGTCCCGGAGGCCGAATCGCACAAAATGCATTATTGACCTCACCTTGCATCACGGCATCCACTGCTGCTATTGCTGCGCCGGCTGCACGCAAGGAGACTGTTAACGTTGCTGGGTTCATGATGGTATCGCCATCAATCATCGAGTAGCCACTACTCGGAGCCTTACTCTTCACAAACGCCAAATGATCTTCGCTATGCACTCGTGTGATATCAGCATCCGATGCAAGTGGGGGATCAATCCGCTTTAAATGCGTATCCAGACGACTCTGGATAAGCTGGTCCTCAATTGCGGCAATTCGCTCAGGACACTCTGGATGATGGCGACCCATCTCGTGTTTCATAAAATCAGGATGGCTGATGTAGGCTGTGCTCATATTTGTCTCTCATTGAATAACAACTAACTATACTTAATGTGAATTTATATTAAAAATACTTTTATTATTATCTTAGCGCGATCTTGAACTTTCTACCGTTTTTCTCCAGCCTGGTACTAGCGGTTCTGTTAGGCGCCTGTGCATCGCCCACTCCACCAAGCACAGCATCCAATCCTCAATCCAAAAAACCCGAAGTAGAGGTTCATGCTGATAAGGCTACTGTATCTAGTGCTAAACGAAATCCATCTTCACTCAAGGAGCTTCTTGATCAGATCTCACGGCAGCAAAACATTCCTTTGGCATTTCTGGATAGTGGCTTTAAAGATGTTCAACATCTATCCCAAGTCAAAAAATTAGTTGCTCCCCCGCCTGTTAGCTTTCAAAAAAACTGGCGGGTATATCGTTCGCGCTTTGTGGAACCAGTCCGTATTCGAGCTGGCCTTGCCTTTATCGAGCAAAATCGTGCTGCCCTAGAAGCTGCCGAATCGGAATCTGGCGTTCCCCATCAAGTGATTGCGGCGATTATTGGGGTTGAGACGATTTATGGTCGTCAAATGGGAAACTTCCGGGTCAAGGATGTACTGAGCACCCTTGCTTTTGACTATCCAGGGGCGCCCAATCAAGCAGCGCGTGAGCTTCTTTTTCAGAATCAACTGAAAGACCTCATTATTTTGTGCTGGCAAGAGGCCAAAAATCGGCAAGATGCGTTTAATCGTTGCCTCAATCAAAGCAGCTCCTATGCAGGTGCCGTTGGACTTCCCCAGTTTATGCCTGGGAGTATTTTGCAATTTGCCACCGATGGGGATGGGGATGGCGTAATTGATCTTCGCAATAGTCGACGTGATGCAATCTTTAGCGTCGCCAACTTTCTCAAAGTTCATGGCTGGCAACCTGGAATGCCCATCTACTTTCCTGTCATTCAAAATGAGCAAACTCGGGCAAAAATTATTGAGCTAGCCGATGGCCAGCCGATTGCCAAAATTACAGTTGCAGAGTTAATTCAGCTCGGTATTTTGGAGCCCAGCAACGGCGACCTGCTGCAAGGCGGGGTTGAACCGGGTAGCAAAGCTTTGATTGTTGATTTGCCATCTCCTGGAGTCAATCAAGAGCCCGAGATTCTGTATGTTGTTGGACTCCAAAACTTCCTCAGTATCGTGAACTACAACCGTAGTTACTTTTATGCTCAAAGTGTTGCTGAATTTGCGCAGGCGCTAGGGTATCAAAACAAAAGTGTGTTTACACGTGACCAAATCGAGAAACCGGGGCCTACGCCCGCTAGTAAAAATCGATCCACGACAACTAAAACGGCAAAAAAAGATAGTAAATTGAAAAAATCGAGCAAGCCACCAAAACCTAGTAACTAGGCTGGAAATACACCTGTCGATAAATAGCGATCGCCCCGATCGCACACAATGAATACAATCGTGGCGTTCTCAACCGTTTGAGCAACGCGAAGTGCAATCACTAAAGCGCCTGCAGCAGACACGCCACAAAAGATACCTTCTTCCTTAGCCATACGACGGGCCATTTCCTCCGCTTCCGCCTGACTAACATACTCAATTCGATCAACACGTTCAGCTTGGTAGATTTTGGGCAAGTAGGCAGGTGCCCATTTCCGAATTCCAGGAATCTGCGAGCCCTCTTCAGGCTGCCCACCAATAATTTGGATCTCTGGATTCATGGACTTTAGATATGTTGATACGCCAGTAATCGTTCCCGTAGTCCCCATCGCAGAAACAAAATGGGTAATCTGACCATGCGTATCACGCCAAATCTCAGGCCCAGTGGTCTCGATGTGAGCCCGCGGATTATCTGGGTTTGCAAATTGATCTAACAGTTTGCCGCGACCCTCTTTTTGCAATTGCTCTGCGTAATCACGAGCCAACTCCATCCCGCCCGAACTAGAGGTCAAAATAAGTTCCGCACCATACGCCGCCATGCTCTGTCGACGCTCAAGGCTTTGGTTTTCGGGCATGACCAAAATAATTTTGTAGCCCAACATAGCCCCAACCATCGCAATTGCAATACCAGTGTTGCCACTGGTAGCCTCAATTAGAGTATCGCCAGGTTTAATCTCACCACGCAACTCAGCGTGCTTAATCATGGAGAGCGCGGGTCGGTCTTTGACCGACCCGGCTGGATTATTACCTTCCAACTTACCTAAAATCACATTACCGCGGCGCTCATTCTCCACACCAGGAATACGCTGTAAGCGAACCAAGGGGGTATTACCAATGGTTTGAGAAATCGTTGGATAGAGTGCCGCAGATGGATTGAATTGGGTCATAGAGTTATTTTAGCGATAACTTCACCCAAAACTGCTGATTTCAGTAGCGGTGACGCGAACCTGTCGACCGCTCACCCTCCGCCGTAGACGCTTTAGTTTGATACTTGGAGTTCTTTTTTGTGGAACGCGCCTCTGAGCGTGGGCCACTTTTTGTCTCACGGTATCCACTTTGACCCTCGATTTTCAAACCATTCTCCATTAATTTACTCACCGAACGCTCGCCAATACCGCGAACCCGTGATTGCAGATCATAGGAGTCATAAAACGCACCGCCCTTTTCTCGCTCAGCAATAATTGCCTTCGCTTTTGATGGCCCAAGCCCACGAATACCCTCTAACTCGGTCTGACTGGCCGTATTGACATTGACTGGAGCAGCATTTGCAAGAGTTATGCCAAGAGGAAGTGTCAGTGCTAATGCCATCATGCCAATCATCGATCCTTTAGATACAGCGTTAGCAGATGTGTGAAACAGAGTCGATAAACCCATAATTTCTCCTTTGAGGTTGATGAATAAACCATGACGAATATGTCATGGCCTTCTTCAACGCCCAATGGTTGATTGGGTTGACGAAAAAAATAGTCTAGAGGGGATTGGCTAAAAAATCAGAATTTGCTGATAACCAGGCAATGTATTGACTGACACCATGCTCAACATCCAAGAAGCTATCGGTATAGCCTGCCGCCCTTAATTGAGTTAAATCGGCTTGTGTGAAGCACTGATATTTGCCCCGCAAGTCATCAGGAAATGGAATGTATTGAATGAAACCTTGTTGTACTAAATCTGCCAATGCTAACGCTGGTTGATTGGCCAGTTTACGCATGGTATTTACAGTTGCTAGTGCGACATCATTAAAAGGTTGAGCGCGCCCTGTGCCAAGGTTAAAAATGCCACTCTTTTCTGGATGATCCAAGAAAAATAGGTTCACTTTTACAACATCTTCAACCGATACAAAATCCCGTGATTGCTGACCGGGTGCATAGCCGCCATATTCACCAAATAATTTGACCGTTTGATTTTTTTTGAACTGATGGTAATGATGGAATGCGACTGAGGCCATCCTCCCTTTATGGGACTCACGTGGACCATATACATTGAAATACCGAAAGCCAACCACCTGAGCGGTCGGAGCATTCTCAGCCATGCGTGCACGCATATATTGGTCAAACAGAAACTTTGAGTAGCCATAAATGTTCAAAGGCTTCTCATGCTGACGATCCTCTACAAACGTATCAGATCCCCCATAGGTTGCAGCCGATGATGCATAAAGAAATGGCACCTTTTGGTCGGTGCAAATCTCATAGAGATTGATAGAGTATTGATAGTTATTGTTCATCATGAAAACCCCATCGGTCTCCATCGTGTCTGAACAGGCACCCTCATGAAATACTGCCTTTACCTTACCAAACCAGCCCTCATGAAAGCCTTCTAAAAAATCATTCTTATCGATGTAATCGGCAATATCCAAATCGGCTAGATTGCGATATTTATCTGCAGGTCGCAAATCATCGACTGCAATAATATTTTTTTCACCACGGGCATTTAAGGCACGAACAATATTCGCCCCCACAAATCCGGCGGCACCAGTCACGATATAGGTCACTGTAGCTCCTCTGCACAAACGGTTGCTGTTCCCAGTTTACCGACTACGATTCCTCCAGCGCGATTGGCTAGGGCCATCGCACGCTCCAGCGGCCATTTGGCTGCCAAGGCTACAGCTAAAGTAGCAATGACGGTATCGCCAGCGCCTGATACATCAAATACCTCGCGGGCCTGCGCACGTACATGACTTGCGCCCGCTGATGTAAATAATGTCATGCCTTCCTCAGAGCGAGTTAATAGCAAAGCCTCAACCTGAAGCTGCTCTCGCAAGGCTTGCGCTTTTTGGGTGAGCTCCGCTTCGCTCGACCATGCGCCAACCACTTGCCGCAATTCGCTTCGATTGGGCGTCAATACAGTAGCCCCCTGGTACTTCGCATATGCATCACCCTTTGGGTCGACCAGAACGATCTTATTTTTGGCTTTTGCTAGAGCAATCATGCTTGCTACTTGCTCAAGTGCACCCTTGCCATAGTCGGACAAGATAACAACATCGGCTTCGGGCAATAATGCCTCGAACTGCTTGAGCTTTTGAGCGAGCGAGCCTGGACTCGGAGTTTCCTCAAAGTCCAAACGAATCAGTTGCTGCTGCCGAGCAATCACTCTTAACTTAACCGTGGTGGGTACTTTTGGATCAGCTTGTAAGTAGCTTTGTACACCACTATCTTGCAATAAGGCTTCTACACGTTTGCCAGCCTCATCCACTCCAATCACCCCTAGAAGGCTGGTTTGCGCTCCTAAAGCCGAGGCGTTGCGGGCTACGTTAGCTGCACCCCCTAAACGCTCATCAATCTTACCAACCTGCACCACAGGAACTGGGGCCTCAGGCGAGATACGACTAGTGTCACCAAACCAATAGCGATCGAGCATGACATCACCCACCACCAAAAGGCGTGCTTTGCTAAATTGTGTACGGTCAGCTTTCTCAGTCATCGCTCTAAATTTAATTCAAATGTTAATTATGCCGACCAATTCCGTAATACTCAAAACCGAGGTCGGTCATGGACTGAGGTTCATACAAATTACGCCCATCAAAAATGATCGGGTTCTTCATCGCCTGTTTTAGATGATCAAAATCAGGGCTACGGAACGCCTTCCACTCGGTCACAATGATTAATGCACTGGCCCCTACTAAGGCATCCTCAGGAGTTTTTACTAGGGAAATTTTTTGAAGCTGATCTGGTTTTCCTTGAAAATCGATCTCAAAGGCGTGTTGTGCCTCAGGCATTGCAACTGGATCATGAGCCATCACCTCTGCACCACGCTTGACTAACTCAGAAATAATATAGCGACTAGGAGCCTCACGCATATCATCCGTGTTGGGTTTGAATGCCAAACCCCATACTGCAAATCGATGCTTAGAGAGGTCATCACCAAAACGTTTGGTGATCTTCTTGATCAAGATTGTTTTTTGGCTCTGATTGACTGCCTCGACGGCCTCTAAGATTTTTAGGTCACGCCCATGCTGTAAAGCTGTTTTGGTCAAGGCTGATACATCCTTTGGAAAGCAAGAGCCACCATAGCCTGTTCCTGCGTATAAAAATCCATAACCAATCCGTGAGTCGGAACCAATCCCCTGGCGAACGGCCTCAATATCAGCGCCAACCGCATCGGCTAAATTGGCAAGCTCATTCATAAACGAGATGCGCGTTGCTAGCATTGCATTGGCAGCATATTTTGTAAGCTCGGCACTCTTTACATCCATGTAATAGGTGCGCTCATGATGACGATTAAATGGTGCATAGAGTTTGCGCATCAGTTCTTTGGCACGCAGTCCTGCGGCATCCTGATTGGTGCCAATCACAATGCGATCGGGGCGCATAAAATCCTCAACCGCAGCACCCTCCTTCAAAAACTCAGGATTGGAGACCACTGAGCACCATGTGAGATCCAAATTGCGCTTTTTTAATTCCTCGGTGATGGCTTCAGTCACTTTATCTGCAGTACCAACTGGCACCGTTGACTTATCAACGATGACCTTGGGACCGTTCATATGTTTGCCAATATTGCGTGCTGCCGCAATCACATACTGCAAATCGGCCGAGCCATCTTCATCTGGCGGGGTACCCACGGCAATAAACTGAATTTCACCATGCTGAACAGCCGCTGCCACATCGGTCGAAAATTGAATGCGTCCAGCCGCGCGATTACGGGCGATCATCTCTTGCAACCCCGGTTCGTAAATTGGAACTCCGCCCGAGTTTAAGATATCGATCTTTTTCTGATCGAGATCTAAACAGAAAACCGTATTACCGAGTTCGGCTAAACATGCCCCGGTAACTAATCCCACATATCCACTTCCAACAATAGTGACTTTCAATCTTTATTCCTCATTCAAAGTACTTACTAGATCATTTGAGTGATTGATTACATCGACGGGCCGCTCGGAACAGCGCCCTCAGTCCGTCGGGGTGAGTATGCCTCCCAATGATTACAACCAGGGCACTGCCAATAAAAACGCCTTGCCCGAAATCCGCAATTGCCACAGGTATAACGCGCTAAAGCAGTTGTCCGCTGCTTGAGTAACCCAAGGGTAGACTTAAGATCGGCTACCCGTGTCTCGGGACCCGTCACTTCTGCCAAGGCTAAACGCGTCTCCGCCAGTTTTGATAAAGCACTGAGTGTCGGAGAATGCTGCATGACATCAACTAACATGGCTTCGGCCGCCTGAGCCCCCCGAATTTGCATCATATGCTTATGCACGATGTCCAAGAGCTCCCCAATGGCTTGGGTTTTGAGAAGAACGAGTAATTGATCTAAACCAAGATCGACTTGGTTGACAGCATGATGTGCAGCCATCCACCGATCGGCTACTAAATGCATATAAGCGGGATTCTCTTTCGCCACAATTGCCCAGACATCAATCGCCTGTTGGGGGCGCTCATTGGCCAAGTAGTAATCACCCTGCAAGATTAAGGCTCTGGCATGGTTTGGAATTGCCGATAGGGCGTGATGGATGGCCCCATCTGCCTCAGGAAAATCAGCGCGTCTTAGCGCTTCTTGGGCAATCTCGCAATAAAACTGCGCAATCTCTAATTGATGGCTTTTATCCTGCAAGCCCTGAAGTTCATTAGCAGCAATAATGGCTTTTTTCCAGTCCTTCTCAATTTGATACATCTCGAGAAGACTTTCTTTGGCGGGTACGGCATATTTGCCAGCACCGACTTGATTGAGAGATGCCTCAGCTCGGTCTAATAGACCGGCACGCAAGAAATCGCGGCCTAACTCATATGCGGCATGATCTCGATCGCGCGGTTTCAAGTCTTCACGGTTGGCCAGATGCTGATGAACGCGAATCGCGCGCTCGGTCTCACCGCGACGGCGAAACAAATTACCCAATGAAAAATGCAGATCAACCGTTTCTGGATCCAATTGAGCAACCTTGACCAAGGTTTCAATCGCCTGATCTGGCTGCTCATTGAGTAATAAGTTTAAGCCCTTGAAAGTTGAGCGTTGCTGTTTAAGTCGTTCACGCTCTTCCTGCCTTGCCTCTAAGCGTAAATCCCAGCGAGAAGCTAGCCAACCCAAACCAAAAAATATGGGGATTAGGAGTAACCAACCAGTTTCAATTTGAATCATTTCAGTGGCAAATGAATAGACGTACTATTTTTAGATCCCTAAGAGATCTGCCACCACAGGATTAGGCACCCGAGCTACCCGAGTCAGAAGTAATTTTTTGATCAAGTGGCTTGTAATCAACGCGTTCACGGAGCTCTTTACCCGGCTTGAAATGCGGAACGCGCTTTTCTGGGATAAGAACCTTCTCACCAGATTTGGGATTGCGTCCAGTCCGAGCGGGACGATGATGCAAAACAAAGCTGCCCACACCACGTAACTCAATACGCTTGCCTTCAGCTAAGGCTTGGGTCATGGTGTCTAGCAAGGTTTTTACTGCTAGCTCAACATCCCGAGGCAGGAGTTGCGGGAACTGCTCCGCAAGACTCTCAACCAGCTCAGAACGGGTTATCGCTTGGTGCTCTTGATCTGACATAGTCTAATTAGCCCGCCACCCAAAGGGTGGCGGAATCACCTTAGCTTTGATTATCCATTTTCGCCTTCAACAGGGCGCCAAGATTGGTTGTGCCAGAGCCAGCATCACCCTGTAACTTATTCATGGCATCTTGTTGATCAGCGCTATCTTTTGCCTTGATCGATAAATTAATCGAACGTGATTTACGATCAATATTAATGATCATGGCAGTGACAGAATCACCCTCTTTCAGAGCATTGCGCGCATCTTCAACGCGATCGGTTGAGATTTCTGAGGCGCGCAGATAACCTTCGACCTCATCAGCGAGGGCAATCACAGCACCTTTAGCATCAACACTCTTCACGGTACCGGTGACCATGCTACCTTTATCACTGGTCGATGTGAAGTTGTTAAAGGGGTCGCCTGACATTTGCTTGATGCCAAGAGAGATACGCTCCTTCTCAACATCAATTGCCAAAACAACAGCTTCCAATTCATCGCCTTTCTTGAAGGCCTTAACAGCCTCTTCGCCAGGCTCATTCCAAGATAGGTCAGACAGATGAACTAAGCCATCAATTCCGCCAGGCAAGCCAATGAAGACACCAAAGTCCGTGATGGACTTAATTGCGCCTTTGATCTTGTCACCCTTTTGATGGCTACGTGAGAACTCTTCCCATGGGTTTGCTTTGCATTGCTTAATACCCAAGCTAATACGACGCTTATCTTCATCAATGTCCAGAACCATCACTTCTACTTCGGTTCCCAAAGCAACTGCTTTACTTGGAGCCACATTCTTATTGGTCCAATCCATTTCAGATACGTGAACCAAGCCCTCAATGCCGCTCTCGATTTCAACGAATGCACCATAATCGGTCAGATTGGTGACCTTACCAAATAGGCGTGTATTGGGTGGGTAACGACGAGCAATACCAACCCAAGGATCATCGCCCAACTGCTTAATGCCTAATGAAACGCGGTTTTTCTCTTGATCAAACTTCAGAATCTTAGCGGTTACCTCTTGGCCCACAGTCAGCATTTCGCTGGGGTGACGCACACGACGCCAAGCCAAGTCAGTAATGTGGAGAAGACCATCAATACCGCCAAGATCAACGAATGCACCGTAATCGGTAATGTTCTTAATGGTGCCCTGAACAACGCTACCCTCTTGGAGGTTAGACATCATCTTCGCGCGCTCTTCACCTTGGCTGGCCTCAACCACGGCACGACGCGAAAGAACAACGTTATTACGCTTACGATCTAGCTTAATGACCTTAAACTCCATGGTCTTGCCTTCATAAGGGCTGGTATCTTTAATTGGACGGGTATCGACGAGCGATCCAGGTAAAAAGGCACGAATGCCATTTACCATGACGGTCAAGCCGCCCTTCACCTTACCAGTCACTGTACCGGTAACGATCTCAGCCCCTTCAAGAGCTTTCTCGAGGTTCATCCAAGACGCAAGGCGTTTTGCTTTATCGCGTGACAAAATCGTATCGCCATAGCCATTTTCTAAGGCGTCAATTGCGACAGATACGAAATCACCAGGGTTGACTTCGAGCTCGCCCTGGTCATTTTGGAATTCTTCAACAGGTATGAATGCTTCGGACTTTAGGCCGGCATTCACAACCACAAAATTATGATCAATACGAACGACTTCGGCCGAAATAACCTGGCCGGTTTTCATATTGGAACGGGTTAGGGATTCTTCAAATAGTGCTGCAAAAGATTCAGACATGAGGTTCACTTTGTGCCGCCAATTACTGACGGGTTAGGTTAATAAAACTCAAGCTAGCGGTTTTTACCGTAGGTGCTAACTTAAGCGCCAAACTTCAACTTCTACTTTCACTTCTAATTTCTATTTACTTCTTGGTACCAAGACAGTACCCGCTCAACTGCCTGATCAATCGATAAGTTCGAGGTATCGAGCAAATGCGCCCCTTCAACTTGTTTTAGAGGCGCGGTTGCTCGTTGAATGTCTCGAGCGTCTCGTTCCTGCAAATCTTGCAAAAGGACATCCATTCTAGCAGAAATTCCCTTAGCGATCAATTGCTTATATCGACGCTCCGCCCGAGCCTGCACACTGGCCGTTAAAAATACCTTCAAAACAGCGTCTGTAAAGATCCGGCTAGCCATATCCCGACCATCCGCCACCAAGCCTGGAGCCCTCCGAAACCCCCTTTGGAGAGCCAAAAGGGCATCTCTCACCTCTGAATAAACCGCAATTTGGGACGCCAAAACCCCAATTGATTCGTCTCGAATCGCCTCTGTGACATCCTCACCATCCAAGAAAATGAGTCCATTTTTAAACTCAATCTGTATAGTGAGGGCAAGCCCACCCAAGGCGCGGCAATCGGAAGGTGAAATACCCTTTTGCTGGCTAGCAAGCGCTACTAGACGATACAGGGCGCCGCTATCTAAATAATGGAACCCAAGACGGTTGGCAACTTGCATGGCCACGGTACCTTTACCTGAGGCAGTAGGTCCATCAATTGCGATAACCGGGGGAAGACTCAACCCAACACTCCTTTATAGGAAATTAATACGTGATTCGTGCTAACTCTGAAAAGTAATTCGGAAAGGTTTTAGCAACGCATAAAGGATCATTAATTAAGATTGGCTTTGGACCAAATGCTGCTAGAGAAAAACACATCGCCATCCGATGATCATCATAGGTATCGATTCCCTGCGGTGGAGTCTGCCATTGCTCATCAGTTAATGGATGAATCTCAATAAAATCCTCGCCCTCATGAACCACTGCCCCTAATTTACGCAACTCGGTTGCCATGGCCGCAATTCGGTCTGTTTCTTTGACCCGCCAGCTGGCGATCTTCTCTAAGCGAGTTTTTCCTTGAGCAAATAATGCCATCATAGCGAGAGTCATCGCTGCGTCTGGGATTGTGGTGCAGTCAATCGTAATCCCTCGCAATCTTCCATCGACATGAATAACGCCGCTGGTCTCAAGAAAATCATCGCCACGTAGCACTCTTGCTCCCATTTGTTCGATGGCATCTGCGAAGGCAATATCCCCCTGAATACTATTTTTACCAACCCCAAGAACGCGCACTGGACCACGGCCTAGAACGCCGGCAGCCAAAAAATAAGATGCGGAGGATGCGTCGCCCTCGACCCAGAGTGTTTGAGGGCTTTTGTATACGGCCCCAGCTTGAGTGGGCGCAATCACAAACTGATTGGGCGTTGGGTTGCTTACCTCAACCCCAAACCGGGCCATCAATTGAATTGTGATGTTGATGTACGGTCTAGAAATTAATTCACCGATCACTTCGATCTGAATTGGTTTACGGGCTACGAGAGGCAGTCCCATCAATAAAGCCGTTAGAAATTGGCTGGAGACATCGCCCCTAACCCGAATCACCTCTGGCAAGACAAGCTTGCCTGCATGGATTTGAATCGGTGGATAACCAACCGCTTGCTCATAATTGATTTGTGCACCAATTTGCGAGAGTCCGTCAACTAAATCACCAATCGGTCGCTCGTGCATCCGCGGTACTCCAGAGAGTCGATACTCACCCTCTTGCATGACTAATGCTGCAGTGAGCGGCCTAATGGCAGTTCCGGCATTTCCCATGAATAAGTCAGCGCGCTTGACCGGGAAAACGCCAGCACAACCTGTCACTTCGCAATCATAACCACGATCCTCAGCCTTTACACCCAATTGACGCAAGGCATTACGCATCACCTGGGTATCATCGGCATCAAGGAGTTGTTTAAGTATGGTCGTACCGCTTGCTAATGCAGCAAGCAACAACGCCCGATTTGAAATACTTTTTGATCCAGGCAGGGTCATCTGCCCCTTGGCACCTTGGAAAGGTCCAATCTGTAATGACTCGCTCGCCATTACGACTCTTCCCATCGTTTGCGAGCTTCACTGGCTTTCAGAAAAACCTTCTCAAGTGCTTGCGAATCCTCCTTGGCAATCAGGTCACGAAGAGCATTTGTAATCACGAGATACTGGTCTAGCTCTTTCAAAATCGCTGATTTATTAGCAAGGCAAATATCGCGCCACATCTCAGGGCTCGAAGCAGCAATCCGCGTGAAATCCCGAAATCCAGCCCCAGCGTGGCCAAGCTTTTGCTCAGCATCTTCGGAGTTCAGCACGCTCGTCATTAATGCGTATGACAGCAAATGAGGCAAATGCGAAACCGCTGCGTAGATTGCATCATGCTGAATCGCTGATATCCGTTTAATGCGCGACCCCAATGCCTGCCAAAAACTCTCAACCAGAGCCACATCTGCTGCCGAGTTCTCTTGCAACTGACAAATAATGGTTTGTTTTCCCTGAAATAAATCGGCCTTCGCTGCCACCACACCATGCTGCGCACCACCTGCAATGGGATGGGCCGGAACAAATTGACAGGCCTTCTTACCCAAAACCTCTTTAGCCGCCGCAATCAGATCACTTTTAGTACTACCGGCGTCAGTAATCAATGTGTGCGGATTGAGATGTGGCTCAATCGTTTGAAAACATGCGCGCATTTGCGCAACAGGCACGCACAAAATAATCCACTGGGCTTTTTTACTTGCGCCCACAAGATCATCGATGCGATCAATCGCCCCTAATTTTTTGGCCTCTTCAAGATTGCTTTCACTTCGACCGACGCCGATCACTTCGGTAACGACCCCCGCCTTTTTGAGCGCTAAGCCGATCGATCCACCAATCAAACCAACGCCAACAATGGCGACTGTTCCAAACTGATTTTGGCTCATGCAGTACCCTGTGGCTTACTTAAAATGGCGCCAAGCGCTTGAATGCAAATAGTATTCTCTTCTGGTAAACCAATCGAGATTCTGAGCCACTGAGGTAGCCCATAATTACCAACGGGTCGTACAATCACACCCCTCTTTAATAGCTCACGGTTGACGCGTGCACCCGCTTCGTCATCATCGCCCACCCTCACTAAAACAAAATTTCCAGATGAGGGCAGATAGGTTAAGCCCATTTGCTCAAATGCCTGTATCAATTGTTGATAACCGGCTCGATTTAGTTCATAGCCTTGCTGTAAAAATGCTTCGTCACCTAGAGCTGCAATAGCAGCGGCTTGCGCCAAACTATTCACATTAAATGGCTGTCGAATCCGGTTTAATAAATCAGTTAAATGGGGTTGCGCGATACCATATCCAATACGTAACCCTGCTAATCCGTAGGCTTTTGAAAAGCTGCGTGAGACTACTAAATTAGGATATTTTTTTACCCAAGCAATCGCGTCGTAGCGCTGCTCTGGGGCAAGGTACTCGTTATATGCCTCATCTAACACCACCACGACATGCGCAGGCATCTCAGATATAAATGCTTCAATCGCTTTTGGCTGCAAGTAACTACCGGTTGGATTATTTGGGTTCGCTACAAATACCAACTTGGCAATCTCCCCGAGTGATCGAATGGTCTGCAGCATGGCCGGCAGATCATGCCCGTAACTTGCATCAGCAGCAACCTCCACTGCTTTTGCGCCAATCGCTTGCGTTGCCAAAGGGTAAACTGCAAACGCGTGTTTAGAAAATACGACGGCATCGCCAGCGTGCGCTACCGCTCTAGCGGTAAGCTCCAAAACATCATTGCTACCATTTCCCAAGGTAATCCAGTCTTCTGGAACCCCCAGACGCTTGGATAAGATGCGTTTAAGCTCAAAACCATTGGAATCTGGATAGCGGCCCAAATCATTGGCAGCCCGCAACATCGCTTCCTTAGCCGATGTTGGCATACCCAAAGGATTTTCATTGGAGGCCAACTTCACGATCGTACTTTCGTCTAAACCAAACTCCCGCGCCACTTCGCTAATGGGTCTACCACCAACATAGGGTGCAATTTCATGCACATGATCTAAGCCAATTTTTTTGGTCATGAATGAAAGTCTTAATTTTTAGCGCGCGGATAGGAGCCCAGGTTTTTATAAAAGGCAGCAATCGTTTTTAACTCAGCAATTGCCGTGGCTACTTTGCCATTACTCGCATGCCCATCAATATCGATATAAAAATGGTATTCCCAAGACCCCTTGCGGGCTGGTCGTGATTCAAACCGCGTCATGGACACTCCATGTTTTGCTAATGGCCCTAACAAGTGATGAACGGCTCCAGGTTGATTGGCGACCGACAGCACCAAAGATGTCTGATCATGACCGCATGGTTGACATGCATATTGGCCGATCACGACAAACCGCGTACGATTGTTTGGATCATCTTGAATCTGCGCTGAAACAATTTGCAAACCATAAGCCAATTGAGCCGGCTCACCAGCAATCGCGGCAATACTTGGATCATGACTGGCCATCCGTGCAGCCTCGGCATTACTACTAACAGCCTGCCGATGCAATTGAGGCGCATGCATGCTTAACCATTGTTGGCATTGAGCCAAGGCCTGAGCATGAGCGCAAACTGTTTTTACACCATCCAAACTTCCAAGCTTGGTTAAGAGGTGATGCCGAATGGGCAAGACTACCTCACCACTAATTTGCAATGGACTTTCTAGCAATAAATCCAAGGTACGCGAAACAGCGCCTTCACTGGAGTTCTCAACAGGCACCACCCCAAAAGTAGCGACCCCTTTTTCAACCGCCTTAAACACCTCATCCAAACTCGCGCATGGCAAGCCGTCAATCGACTGCCCAAAAAATTCATGCGCCGCCTGTTCCGAGAAGGTACCGGTTGGACCCAAATAAGCGATAGTTTGCTTGGATTCAAGTGCACGACATGCTGACATGATCTCGCGCCAGATCGCAGCAAGACCATCTGGCAGCAACGGGCCAGGATTCTTTTGTAAAACATTCTGGATTACCTGGCTCTCTCGCTCAGGACGAAAAATAGGGGCTGATGACTCATTTTTAATATGGCCAACCGCTTGGGCCGCCTTTGCGCGCTTCGATAAAAGCTCCAAAAGCTCTTGATCGATCGCATCAATCTGGGCACGTAGCGGAGCTAAGCGCTGATCATCATTTGACATTAGGCACGCCTTTCGAACTCACGCATGAACTCCACCAAGGTCTCAACGCCAGCAATTGGCATGGCATTGTAAATACTAGCGCGCATCCCTCCTGCGGCCTTATGACCTCGGAGGGCTGCCAAACCTGCAGCACTGGATTGCTCCAAAAACTCTGCATTTAAACCTTCGTCTTTCAGAAAAAATGTGACGTTTGTTCTCGAGCGACACATTGGATCCACGCGATTTTCATACAAGGAGCTTCCATCAATCAACTCATAGAGCATGTTTGATTTCAATTGACTGCGGCGCTCCATCTCTTCTACCCCACCTTGCCGCTTGATCCACTCAAATACTAAGCCCGAAACATAAATTGGGAAAGTGGGTGGAGTATTGAACATCGATTGATTAGCCGCCTCCTTGGCCCAATCCCAGATTGAGGGGGTAATAGACATCGCATGCCCCATCAAGTCCTTGCGCACAATCACAATGGTGACCCCCGCGGGACCAATATTCTTCTGTGCGCCAGCGAAAAGTACGCCACACTCGCTCACATTCATCGCTTTTGAAAGAATATTGCTCGAGATATCAGCAACCAATGGGGTCTTGCCAAGCTTTGGAAACCCAGAGAATTCAACGCCGCCAATCGTCTCATTAGCGCAGATATGCACATAGGCCGCATCTTCGGACAAAGTCCATGTTCTTTGATCTGGAATCGACCGAAACCCCTGCGCCTGGGAACTCGCAGCGATGTGAGCTTCCCCATATTTTTGCGCTTCCTTGACTGATTTCTCAGACCAAATCCCGGTCACCACAAAATCTGCCTTGGGTTTCTTGGCTAAGGGCATCAGGTTCATCGGAATCGCCGCATTTTGACCAATTCCCCCACCTTGCAAGAGCAAGATTTCGTAATCGTTTGGAATGCGCATAAGCTCGCGAAGATCGGCTAAGGTTTTTTCATAGACCGCCATAAACTCTTTGCTGCGGTGACTGATTTCCATCACACTGGTACCGAGGCCCTGCCAATTCAACAGTTCATCGCGTGCTTGCTCCAAAACCTCTTCAGGTAAGGTTGCTGGGCCCGCTGCGAAGTTATAAATGCGGCGGTCAAAACTCATCATGAAGTCCGGTTAGTCGAAGCTTTGCTTAGGCATCAGGCGCTGTGTCGGATTCGCTGTTACCTTGCTCATCGCCTACGTCGTCGCCCTCCTCATCCGAATCACTCTCTGCGATGCGCTGCAATCCAGATAAATGGGTTCCCTCATCGACGTTAATTAGAGTGACACCCTGTGTGGCACGACCCATCTCCCGAATCTCAGATACCCGCGTACGAACGAGTACTCCACCAGTAGTAATCAACATAATTTGGTCTTCTGGGGAAACCAGAGCAGCCGCAACTACCTTACCATTCCGCTCGCTGGTCTGAATCGCAATCATGCCCTTCGTGCCGCGCCCATGCCGGGTGTACTCGGCAATCGGGGTGCGCTTACCGTAACCATTTGCGGTCGCAGTTAACACACTATTTGGTGCTGCGGCATCTTCAACTGCTTCCACTGACCCCTCTGCAACTTCGGCAGGAGCAACTAGCATCGCAATCACTTCTTGCCCATCCGACAAATTCATGCCGCGGACACCACGCGCGGTACGACCCATGGGTCGTACGTCATTCTCATCAAAACGAACGGCTTTGCCTGCATCTGAGAACAACATCACATCATGCTTACCGTCTGTAATGGCTGCTCCAACCAAAAAGTCGCCTTCATCCAAGTCAACCGCAATGATTCCGGCCTTACGAGGATTCGAAAAATCCGATAAACGGGTTTTCTTCACGGTGCCTCGGCGAGTTGCCATAAATACATAGTGATCCTCTTGATAGCCCTGAATTGGCAGAATCACTGTGATCTTTTCGCCCTCTACCAGTGGGAACATGTTGACAATTGGCTTACCGCGCGAAGTCCGACTTCCTTGGGGAACCTCCCAAACTTTTAACCAATACATCCGACCTCGGTCAGAGAAACACAAAATCGTATCGTGGGTATTGGCGACAAACAGAGTATCGATCCAGTCCTCATCTTTAGTAGCCGCAGCTTGCTTACCTCGACCCCCACGCTTTTGCGCCCGGTATTCGCTTAAGGGCTGACTCTTCATGTATCCAGCGTGCGAAAGTGTGACCACCATATCGGTTGGAGTAATTAGATCTTCAGTAAACAGCTCTGTGGCGTTCATTTCAATATAAGAACGACGACCCGAGTCGCTACCTTCTGAACCAAACTCTGCCTTCACCTCAAGTAACTCAGTTTCAATGACTTTGGTGACGCGCTCAGGCTTTGCGAGCAGATCCAATAAATCAGCAATCTGATCCATCACCTCTTTGTACTCATTCACGATCTTGTCTTGTTCAAGACCAGTTAAACGCTGCAAGCGCATTTGCAGAATTTCTTGGGCTTGATCATCCGACAAGCGATATAGTCCGCTATCTTGCATGCCATATTCTGGCAAGAGGCCCTCGGGCCGGAAGGCATTGCGACCACCGGGAGCCTCGCCCTCAGCGCGGGCCAGCATCTCACGCACTAACGAAGAGTCCCAGGCCTGTGCCATTAGCTCCTGTTTGGCAACTACTGGATTAGCGGCTGCCTTGATGATGGCAATGAATCGATCGATATTGGCAAGGGCAACCGCTAAACCCTCAAGCACATGACCCCGTTCGCGGGCTTTGCGTAACTCGAAAATGGTGCGCCGGGTAATCACCTCACGGCGATGCGCCAAGAAATACTCGAGCATTTGCTTGAGGTTAAGGAGCCTTGGCTGATTGTCGACCAAGGCGACCATATTCATACCGAAGTTATCTTGAAGCTGAGTACTCTTGTATAAATTATTGAGAACGACTTCGGGCACTTCACCGCGCTTGAGTTCAATCACGACTCGCATTCCCGACTTGTCAGACTCATCGCGCAAATCCGAGATGCCCTCAATTTTTTTCTCATTGACCAACTCGGCAATGCGCTCAAGTAGGTTTTTCTTGTTCACCTGATAAGGTAACTCGTCCACAATAATGGCTTGACGCTGACCCTTGTCCATGTCCTCAAAATGGGTCTTGGCGCGCATCACAACTCGGCCACGCCCAGTACGATACCCCTCACGAACTCCCTGAACGCCATAAATAATTCCGGCGGTTGGGAAATCAGGCGCTGGAATAATCTCAATGAGCTCATCGATCGTGCAATCCGGCTGATGCAAGACATGCAGACAGGCCTTGATCACCTCATCCAAATTATGGGGGGGAATATTGGTGGCCATCCCCACCGCAATACCAGAGGAGCCGTTAATGAGTAGATTGGGAACTTTTGCGGGCAGGATGAGAGGTTCTTTTTCGCTGCCATCATAGTTAGGGCCAAAATCAACGGTTTCTTTGTCCAGATCCGCTAATAGCTCATGGGCGATCTTACGAAGACGAATTTCGGTATAACGCATCGCCGCGGCATTATCGCCATCGACCGATCCGAAGTTACCCTGACCATCGACCAACATATAGCGCAACGAGAAATCCTGGGCCATGCGGACAATCGTGTCATAAACCGCCGTGTCGCCATGGGGATGGTATTTACCGATCACGTCACCCACGATACGGGCCGATTTCTTAAAAGCCCGGTTCCAGTCGTTGTTTAATTCATACATGGCGTACAAAACCCGGCGGTGTACGGGTTTTAACCCATCCCGTACGTCTGGCAAGGCTCGGCCGACGATTACGCTCATGGCATAGTCCAAATAGGACCGCCGCATTTCGTCTTCTAGGGATATGGGGAGAGTTTCTTTAGCGGCTTGTTCCATCTCGAAATAATATCATTTCACAGGCCCATAACCTGTGCTAATATTCTGATAGTTGGTAACTATTTATGTTGTAGCGCTTTGGGCTTTTTTGGGCTTTTAGGCGATTCGGTTGCATTAATTTATTAAATGTTTTTTGAGGATAAAAAATGAACAAAACCCTAAAACTGATGCTTGCTGCAGTGATTACGATTTCTGCCGGTTCAGTCATGGCCCAGCCAAAGAATGTTGATAACTGGGTAAACTCCACCGGCACTCCATGGAGAAACGGTGACGGTACACTCTGCTGGCGTGACGCTAGTTGGACCCCAGCAACCGCCGCTCCAAATTGCGACGGCTGGCTCGCTCCTAAGCCTGCTGCTGCTGCGAAACCAGCTCCAAGCAAAGTGACCCAAAAGAAAATCACTCTACAAGCCGATACTTTGTTTGACTTTGATAAGTCGACTCTCAAGGCGGAAGGTGTTGCAACCCTGAACAAACTCGCTCAAGACATCAAAAAGATGAAGCTTGAGGTGGTCATCGTTGTTGGTTACACGGACAGTGTTGGTACTGATGCTTATAACATTGCCCTCGGTCAGCGTCGTGCCAATGCTGTCAAAGCGTTTTTGACTAATGCTGGAGAGGTTGATCCAACCCGCGTTTACACCGAAAGTAAAGGTAAAGCTGATCCAGTCGCTAGCAATGCAACTGCTGAAGGCCGCGCCAAGAACCGTCGTGCTGTAATCGAAGTAGTTGGTACACAAGCTGTTAAGTAATTTAGTCCACTGGACACTAAAAGCCCGGCTTGCCGGGCTTTTTTATTGCTTTTTTTGTATAGTCTTACTTATTCCTTTAAATGGTATTTTCAATGAGCAATGTTGACCAAGGTGAGATTGATAAATTTAGCGCCCTAGCGCATCGCTGGTGGGATCCGACCAGTGAATTCAAACCTTTGCATGCAATCAACCCCTTGCGACTAGGTTGGATTAAATCGATCACTAATTTAGATGGTAAACGAGTACTCGACGTCGGGTGTGGCGGCGGCATTCTGGCTGAGTCGCTCTCCAAGTCAGGGGCAACAGTAACTGGTATTGATTTATCGACCAAAGCGCTCAAGGTCGCTGAATTGCACCAATTAGAGAGCGGTACTACCGTGCGATATCGCTCGATTTCAGCGGAGGATTTAGCAAAAGAAGAGCCCCATTCATATGACGTGGTCACCTGCATGGAAATGCTTGAGCATGTACCTGATCCAGCCTCCGTGGTGCAAGCTTGTGCAAATCTCTGTAAACCTGGTGGGCATCTCTTCTTTTCCACCCTCAATCGCAATCCAAAATCCTACCTCTTTGCGATCATTGGCGCAGAGTATATTTTGCAACTCCTGCCCAAAGGCACTCATCAGTATGAGAAATTTATCAAGCCATCTGAACTGGCACAATTTACTCGGACTGTCGGCCTAGAGGTATTGCAACTCAAGGGTATGACCTATAACCCCATCACACAAATTTATCGCTTGGGTAGCGATACGGATGTGAATTACATGATGGCAACCCGCAAGCCTCAATAATGGGCACGCCAGTATTTGAGGGGGTCTTTTTTGATCTCGATGGCACGCTCGCGGATACCGCACCAGATTTAGTTGCAGCAGCCAATCGTCTGCTAATTGCCAATCAGCGTACGCCCATGGCCTATGAGGTCCTCCGACCCATGGCATCTGCTGGAGCGCGGGGACTAATCCAGAAAAGTTTTGGGATTGATCCCGATCATCCTGAGTTTATTTCCCTGCGCGATCGCTTCTTAAACTTTTACGAAGAAGCGCTCTTGGTTCACAGTAAGCTGTATGAGGGCATGGAAGCGCTTTTACAAGAACTTGATGAGCAAAAGATTCCTTGGGGTATTGTCACCAATAAACAACAACGATTCACCAAACCGCTCACGGAGCAAATGGGCTTACTAAAAAGAGCCCATTGCGTGGTCTCAGGCGATACCACACCCCACTCCAAGCCCCATCCAGAACCGATTTTGTACGCCGCTCGCTTGGCTAAGGTCGATCCCAAGAGAGCCATTTACATTGGTGATGATATTCGTGACATTTTGTCTGGTAAGGCTGCTGGGATGCAGACAGCAGCCGCTCTCTATGGCTATTGTGGGTGCGAAGAGCCGCCGCACGCCTGGGGTGCAGACTACCTGATTCATCGCCCACAGGATCTGCGCCAAATTCTGTTTGCCAATTAGGTGTGCAAATTACTCCACAAAGACTTAAAATAGTGGTCTCAGTGTGAAAATAATTCGGGGTCGACATGGTTTCGACGTGGATTACAAAGCATCAAGGGCATACCGAGGACCCGTTATCTCGTAAATCAATGGGAATGCAATAACTGCTAACGACGAACGTTACGCACTAGCCGCTTGATTGCGGCTGCCCCTGAACTGATTCTCTCTTGGGTCAGGTAGCGCAAGCTACGTCAGGGTCATATACAAGAGATAAGATCAGCCCGCGTCACGAGAGTTGATACGAAAACTGAGTGAATCGCTAATGCAAAGCGTGTCGATTCGCGTTGCCTTAGTTAAATTAAATAATTAGACTAAGTATGTAGAACTTGTTGTAGCGTGTTTGCGGACGCGGGTTCGATTCCCGCCGACTCCACCAATTTAAGGTTGGAACTGTTTAAAACAGCTGCCAACTTAAGGTGTTTGTAGAACACTCTCCATCTGCATGGAGAGCTTTTCGTAGTGGCTGAAAGCCAATTTCGTTGGGACGATGTGCTTTTTGCGAGCATCGGCTTTATCAATTGACAACTTGATATAACCCATCGCCTGCAAATTTTTGATCCGTCCATGAAGTGTTGCCTGAGAGCCAAGCTCATGGGCAGTTAATAAGTCTCCAACCAAGATCGTTTGTTGGCGATCCCAGGCCAACATCACCCGATTTAATAACTGCTCCTCAATGGAATCTAATTTTTTTCCGGGATTGATCCGATCCAAAGTATCCAAACAGTTGAGAAAACGTAAATACGATAGAGAGCGGTGTGACATGAATTTAATTAGAATTGGTGAATAACATGCAAATGTGAACCATATACCAAACAAACTCGAATCGCAATAATCGTTGTCAATTTTTCATGAGCCAAGCAAATTATTCAAAGGAATCAATCCTTTCTGCAAAGACAATCATTGCTTGCGCTCTCGTTTATAGCCTTCTTTTTTATGCCAATGATTGGCTTACCTCATTTTTAGAGGTGGCTCCTGGTGTCAACTGGATTTACCTTCCCGCAGGACTCAGGCTATTTTTAGTTCTTATTTTTGGTTTGTCTGGAGCACTTGGGATTGCGATTGCCTCGACCTTAATCACTTTTGGTCGCGATCTTGGTGATGACATGATTGGCATTCTTGGCATCGGCCTTATTTCAGGATTTAGTCCCTATTTAGCCCGCCTAATCGTGATTCATAATCTCAAAATTAATCCGGATTTGAGCAACCTCAATATACAGATAATCGCTATTAGCGTTTTGGTCTTTGCTCTTTTGAGTACCGGATTACATCAAGTGTGGTTTGTAATAGTGGGCATCCCGAGTGGCAGTCTCTCCAATGCGATTGCGATGCTCATTGGCGATATTTTAGGAGCCCTGTTATTTATTTCCATCTGTAAATTTGGAATTGATCTTTATAAGAAATTTGTTAAGGGAGAATCGCTCCCTTAAACGATTGCTCCATTTCCATGCGAATTTTGTAAGCATCGGTGGTTTTATCGATTAGTACATCATCCCAACAAAGACTTTGTCCTTTTTTCACCGGTCTGATGACTTTAATCTGATGCGCTAAGCCTAAAGGTAATCCGCCCATGGTATGTGATTTCTTGGCGGGTAGTAATTTCCCCCAAACGGTATACCCACCCTCACCATCTAATCGATCACCCGGATTTAGGTCGCGCTTGGCGGTTGCGATGACATCGGCATTCCAACAATAGGGCACCCCGGTTGCTTCTTTACGGAGAGCAACGCTGGCTACCGACAAACCAACCTCTAGTCCGATTAAATGCCAGCGCTTATACAGCGTGAAATACCGTCCACTTGGATCGGTATGGGCTTTGTACTCTTCAAAGCAATTCTTGATGTAATCAGTCTCTGCTTCAACCGTGACCCAAACCCCCATGCGAATGTCATAGGGTATTTTTCGGCCATCCTTTTCTAAAGAAGAGATCACTTCGACCATCCCTTTACGTTCTAAATGGCCACCCTCTGAAATCGGTCGTGTTACGACAGGAATATCTTCAACACTGGCTGGAGGGTATAAAAGACCGTTACTTGGTACAGCTAATCCCGTCGCATTGGCGACTGCAGTGGATTCGATTGCAGGTTTTGAACCATCCAAAAAACTATTAAACATTTTGGGATTGAGACCACCCCGTTTTGCCTGTTCAGGAGTTAAACCGTAGTAATTCCAGACCGTTTCTGGGGTTGAATCCGCATAGTGCGGCAACCACTGATGACCTCTACCAGCAGCCACGACTGGGAAGCCACAGGTGCGAGCCCAATCTACCAGATCACAGATTAAGGCCGGCTGATCGCCAAAAGCAAGGGAGTAAATGACGTTCGCATCTCTCGCTTTTTTGGCTAACAAGGGTCCACAAAAGGCATCTGCCTCCACAGTGACATTCACAACGTGTTTACCCTCTGAAAATGCCCGTAAACAATGCTCAACTGCTGCGATTGGATTACCTGTGCATTCCACAACAACGTCAACTGCTGGATGCCGCACAATCGCTTGCCAATCATCGGAAACATAGCACGTACGCTCACGAAGCGCCGAATCAATTGATGAAGCCTCTAATTGAGTTGCGTCCCAGCCAACGTTACATAAATTCTGTTTAGCAAGCGCGGGCATCAAATCCGCCACTGCAACCAATTGCACCCCAGAGGTTCTAGGAATTTGGGCCAGATACATCGAACCAAATTTACCGGCACCAATTAGTCCAATCCGAATCGGTTTTTGCTCAGCCTCACGTTGTAAAAGTTGTTGATAAAGACTCATGGCTTGCTCTTAGGGAGTAGTTAGTCGATTCTGTTGATAATCTGCAATTGCTTGCATAATCTCTTCTTGGGTATTCATGACAAAAGGGCCATGCTGAACAATCGGCTCATGGAGTGGTTTTGCAGCAAGCCAAATGGCTTTAGCCCCCTGAGCGCCAGATTGCATCGTCACTTGATCGCCCTCACCCAAAACGAGCGCCGCCTGACGTGGTACTCGCTCCACTTGACCACCAAGGGCTAAATCACCTTCGTAGACATAGAGAAAGCTACGGTGCGAGACTGGTATTGGATGACTAAACATCTCATGACCCAAGAGGTGAATATCAAAAAATAAAGGTTCGGTACTTAATCCATGAATCGGGCCCTGAATCGCAGTGCCATCGGGCGACTGGCACTCCCCAGCAATCACCTTAACTAATCCACCTTTCGGTAAATGAACTCTTGGAATGGATATATCTTGAATATCTTGATAACCTGCTGGTTTCATTTTTTCGCGAGCGGGCAAATTAATCCAAAGCTGAAACCCGCGCATCGCACCACTTTCTTGCTGGGGCATTTCTGAATGAATTATTCCGCGACCGGCCGTCATCCATTGCACGCCACCACTTTTTAAGTGGCCACGATTACCCAAGTGATCCTCATGCAACATGTGACCCTCGAGCATATAGGTCACGGTTTCAAAACCGCGATGTGGATGGGGTGGAAATCCAGCAACATAATCATTTGGATCGTTGGATGAAAACTCATCGAGCATCAAAAATGGATCTAGGCGCTGCCGATCTTGACCGCCCAAACTGCGACGTAAGCGAACGCCCGCCCCATCAGAGGTTGCAACACTTGGAATCACCTGAATAATTTGACGATCCATTACTTAAGCCTTGGGAGCCTGATCTTCGGGATGAATATCTAAAGCAATCAGAAAGCGTGACACCATGTTGTACGCTGCAATCACCGTTACCAACTCAACTAATGCAGTATTGCCTAAGGCTTCTTGCAGGCGCTTCATCAATGCAGGATCAACCTGAATGGCTCGGGTCATTTGTAAGGTTAGTTCGAGAGCGTCTCGCTCTAATGAGCTAAAGGAGCTAGGGTCAAAGTTGTTACCTCCCAAATACCGCATTGCATCGACTTGGGCTTGTGTGCCTCCTGCTTTCAGAAAAGGTGGGGCATGATGGAAGAACTCATACTCGGCACCATTGAGAACTGCAACACCACACATTCCCAGTTCACGTAACTTGGGATCGAGTGAGAGTTGCTGGCGCACATTACCAATAAAATGATTCCAGCCGCGGGCTACTGGCTCACTATGCAACAGCATCCGATCCAGATTAATCAGCTGGCCACCGCGACGTTTGCGGATCTCGGCAACCAGATCTGCGGGCTCCGCTAAATCTAGGGGTTGGTAGGGAATTAAACGATCGTTTTTCATTAAATGATGGGGTTGGTATCAGTGCTATAAGTGTACCGATAAACTTGGTCGATAATACAGGCATGAATCATGAGCGTCCGGGCTCAAACGCCCTTTCCATCCTCAATATTGCTGGCTATCAGTTTGTCCGTCTAGGCGAGCTTGATCAACTAAAAGAATCACTCTATCAAGTTGCCTCAGAGCTTCACCTCAAAGGAACAATTCTGCTATCAGAAGAAGGGATTAATTTATTTCTGGCTGGTCTCGAGACCAACATTCAGAGTTTTCTGGCCTTTTTACGAGATGATCCACGACTGGCATCGTTTCAAACAAAGGACAGTTGGTCAGCAACGCAACCATTTCGTAAGCTTTTAGTTAAGATCAAAAAAGAAATTATTCGCATGAATCATCCGACGATCGCCCCGGAAAAAGGTCGGGCGAAGTTTATCTCTCCGCAGAAATTAAAAGAATGGCTTGATCGGGGCCAAGATGATCTGGGGCGCCCTGTAGTGATGATTGATACGCGCAATGGATTTGAGGTGGAATACGGAACATTCAAGAATGCATTGCATTTCAACATCAATAAATTCAGTGAATTTCCTCAGGCGATTGAGGCGCATCTCCCGGAACTAAGTGATAAGACTTTGGTCAGCTTTTGTACAGGCGGGATCCGCTGTGAAAAATCAGGGCTATATTTGCGAGAACGCGGTCTTGAGCATAGCTATCAATTAGACGGTGGGATCTTGCAATATTTTGAAGATATTGGTGGCGATCACTATGTGGGTGATTGCTTCGTCTTTGATGAACGCGAAACTCTAGAGCCCAGCCTTGCTGCTAAGCCCCAGGGCAGACTCAAGCCCAAGAAAAATCAAGCTTAGTTAAACCTAGTCGGACTTACCGACTAAATTGAAATGCTCAACGGCAGGCGCTTGGGTAAAAAATGGGCCCACAATGCTGCGCCATTCGGTAAACGCTGGGGATCCCCGAAAATCAACCATATGGTTCTCAAGGGTGTCCCAATAGATCATCAGTAGGTAACGATTGGGTGACTCAATGCTGTGATTGACTTTAAAGCCCCGAAAGCCCTTAGCAGGAGCGATGGTGGTGCGCACTCCCCGTAAAATTGCCTCATTAAATTCAGCTTGCTTACTTTCATCGATACGAATATCAACCACTTCTAGAATCATTTTGTTTCCTCAAGATCACGGTTAAACATCAATTATCATCGATTTATTCATTGATTCTGCGAATTTCTATGCATACCAAACCGATTATTGCTGTCTTAGGAGACTACGAGCGCTGCTTGCAAGACTATGCGGATTGGTCACCAATTCAAGCGCACTCTAAACTGCGATTTTTTCATGAACCTCTCTCCGGGGAATCGCTCTATGAAGCTGTTCATGATGCAGATGCGATTGCTTTGGTCCGTGATCGGTCTCCCTTTGACGCATCACTCATTAAGCGCTTACCTAAGCTCAAATTATTTGTTTTTACTGGAACACGCAATGCTTTACTTGATCACATCGCCCTCCTCCATCAAGGGGTAACGGTCGCTTGTACACGCGGCGGACCATCCAAAGAAACCACCACTGAGCTAACTTGGGCCCTCATTCTGGCTACCAGTAAGCGGGTGGTCGATCAGTCTCAGATGATGAGTGACGGGCAATGGCGTAATGCCCATTCCGTATTACCCATGCTCCACGGGCAACGTCTTGGGATTATTGGACTAGGCGGCATCGGTAGCTTAGTCGCCAAAGTAGGCGCTGCATTTGGAATGGAATTGGTTTGCTGGAGTCCGAATATGACCCATGAACGCGCCAATGCCGCTGGGTGCGAGTTCTTGCCACTAGAAACCCTTCTTCAAACCTCAAAAATTGTGAGTTTGCATTTGGTTGCCAGCGAGCGCACCAAAGGCCTCATTCATCGGGATCGCTTAGCGATGATGCGAGCAGACTCTATCTTGGTAAATACCTCGCGCTCAAGCCTGATTGTGACCAATGATCTGATCGCGGCTCTCAAATCCGGTAGACCAGGTCAGGCTGCCCTCGATGTCTTTGATCAAGAACCACTTCCAAAAGACTCTGAACTGCATCGCATCCCAAATTTACTAATGACCCCCCATTTAGGCTTTGTGGCTGAGCCTATTTTTCAGGGTTTTGCCCAAGGTCTTGTTAATACGCTTAATGCCTGGCTCAATGGCAAGCCTGTACCGATGCCCTACCCTGCCAATTCATAAGCCATGCGGCACAGCCCAGCTCATTTATTCATTACTTTCACATTCATTGGTTTATCTGGCTTTGGTGGCGTTCTGCCGTGGGCCAGGCGAACCTTGGTGGAGCAAAAACAATGGCTCAGCTCTCAAGAGTTCAATGCGCTCTTGGGAGTCTGTCAGTTAGTTCCTGGTCCTAATATTGTTAACCTTGCGGTGTGTGTAGGCGAGCGTTTTGGGGGCGTACGAGGAGCATTCGCCGCTGTTGGTGGGTTGATGCTGGCTCCCATGACCGTTGTGATTTTGCTGGCCTTACTCTACGACCATTACGGAGAGTTTGAGCGGGTGCAAGGTATTTTGCGAGGCATCTCTTCCGTGGGGGTTGGCTTAATCGCTGCTACAGGATTTAAGATGCTCAAAGATGAATTGAGTTACCCACCAATGCTAATGGTGATTTTGATTAGCATCGTGATCGCTACGATCTATCAGTTAGCGCTTGGCTGGGTCGTTGCCATCACCTTGCCGCTTGCGCTATTGGTTGCTTGGAGAAAAGCGCGATGATGATCGGCCTCTTAGGACTGTTTATCAAACTGTCGTTGTTCTCATTAATTGCATTTGGCGGGGTCAACGCTCTCCTCCCAACCTTGTATGACATTTCGGTCAACCAAGAGGGTTGGATCGATCCTCAAACCTTCATTCATTACTTTGCGATTGCGCAAGCGGCACCAGGGCCTAATCTATTAACCGTTACCTTAATTGGTTGGAATGCCTTTGGCTTAGCGGGCGCCCTCTTAGCAACTTTAGCCGTTTGCTGGCCATCGTGTATTTTGATTTTTTATCTACAGCGGGTGATCGCAAAACTGCAACATTTGCAGTGGAAAAAAACCATTGAGTACTCAGCAAGCGCCCTTGCAGTTGGCTTAGTGCTTTCATCTGCCTGGCAAATTGCCATTCGCATTAATGGCAATTGGGCAGCCTATGCATTAACCATCTTTAGCATTCTGTTTGTCTTGCTCAGTAAGCGTCATCCTCTCTATCTAATTGGACTCGGTGCAATCCTGGGATTTTTTGGTTTTATTTGAGAGCATGGACAGTCCAAATCCCTAGAAAAGTTAGTAATAAGGATCCGCAGACATGCATGAGGGCGAGGCCTAAAGCGAGCATCAATTGATCTCGCTGCATCAACTGCACAACCTCTGCCGAGAAGCTTGAGAACGTAGTCAGCCCACCCAAGAACCCGGTGATGATAAAAAGTCGCCATTGTGGAGAAATCGTTGGTTGATCCATGTAATACGCCAAAGCAATACCTACTAGATAGGCGCCAAGGAGATTAGCGATTAAGGTTCCTGCGGGGATCGTAGAAGAAAATGATTCGGCAAGAACATTAAACCAGGCGCGTAAGAGCGCCCCAAGGCCGGCTCCAAAAAAGATGGCGGCAATGGATACAGAAGTAGTAGACATTCCCATAACTGGGATTATGAGGGATTAGAAACTGGGACGATAGCCCAGATAGGTTTGCTGGCGTTCGCGCTTAGTTAACACCAGTTGCCATAGTTGCCCTTGGCCAGAGCGGAAAAATCCAGCGCAACAGCACAGGTAATAGCGCCACATCCGATAAAAACGCTTGGAATACTGGGTTTGTAACTGCGGCCAAGCGCGCTCAAAATTACTTAACCATGCCATCAGCGTTTTGTCGTAGTCGTGTCCAAAGTTATGCAAATCCTCGACCAAAAACCGGCGCTCTAATGCTTGCGATAACTCCACTAAAGATGGTAAATGCCCATTCGGAAAGATATAGCGATCAATCCAAGCATCCGTTTTTTTAACCGTTGCGTAACTGCCGATGGTGTGCAAGAGAAAAATTCCTTGATCACTTAACAAGCGATGAGCGATATCAAAGTACTCTGCATAATTTTTTTGCCCAACGTGCTCAAACATCCCAACTGAAACGATCTTATCGAACGATCCCGTAAGATCTCGATAATCAATTAAACGAATTTCAACTGGAAGACCTTGGCAATGTTCGATAGCTAAGGCCCGCTGCTCGCTCGATACGGTGATACCTAAAACCTTCACACCATAGCGCTCCGCCGCGAATTTAGCCAACCCACCCCAACCACAACCAATTTCTAATAGCGACTCACCTGGCTTTAACTGAAGCTTCTTACAAATCAAATCAAGTTTATGTTCTTGTGCCTCGGTTAAATCCTTTGCATGAGCCCAGTAAGCACAGGAGTAGATCATGCGTGGATCAAGCATGGCCTCAAACAGATCATTGCCCGCGTTATAGTGCTGCTCACCCACCTGAAAGGCTCGATCTTTGGATTGCAAATTAAATAGTTTGGAGCGGGCGATTTCATAAAGAAGGCGGACTTTAGCGAAACCCTGCACGCTCTCGTCTAATTCATCACGCATTAAACGATAAAAGAACTCGTCTAGACGCTGGCAGTCCCATTGCCCATCCATGTAGGACTCACCAAGGCCCAAAGACCATGTTTGTAAAATCCGATCAAAAACCATCGGGTCATGAACTTGCATGTCCCAAGCTTGAGTACCGTTAACGACAATGCCGGCTTGCTGAAGAATTTGTTGGAGTGCAGCAGGGGCTTTGATACCCCCGGGAGGTGAATAACTTGCGGAATTACTTGACATCATGGCAAGTGATACCGGCTTACATCATCGTGCTAGAAGCACTGGCATTTAACCAAATACGTAACCCATATGGGCTGCAACCAAGGCAAACAAAATCGCTAGGCTGGTAGCGGCTGCCAACATCACAATTAGGGTAATCATCTTTTTGTTGATGACGTCTTTGCTTTCATTTTGCCATTCGTTCATGGTCTGCCCCTTTATCTAAACGATATAGTCAATATTATCCACACTTTAGGTGATTATCGGCCCCGACCAGCTTTTCGCATCATGCCCTTACCACCCCCAAATCCTTGTTGTGGCTTGCCCCCCATACTTTGAGGGCCCTTCCCGACCGGTGGGCGGGCTGGAAGCTTAGGTGCCTTCACGGCGGATTTAACTAGGGGTTTCTTCTCATCGGTCACAATAGCCTCCTCTCGATATGATCTTAATATGATTTCTGACTATTCTATCCAAGCTATTGCAATTAATGCGATTCCCTTGGTTTTTGCCATTACGATTCATGAGGCTGCTCATGGGTATGCAGCCAAACGCTTTGGCGACAACACTGCTTTCTTTCTTGGTCGTGTCACGCTTAACCCCCTAAAACATATTGATCCGATTGGCACTGTTTTAATCCCGATTGCACTGATTTTGGCAAACTCCCCCTTCTTGGTTGGTTATGCTAAACCGGTTCCAGTGCGCTTTGATCACTTGCGCAATCCTCGAATCGATATGATTTGGGTCGCACTCGCTGGGCCTGGTTCTAATTTTTTTCAGGCGATCGCTTGGGCTATTGCTTGGATTTTGCTTCAAGGGTCAGGTATTAATGAGCCGTTTTTGATCTCCATGGCTAAGGCGGGGGTCTTTTGGAACATTGGACTCTTGGTCTTTAATTTATTTCCCCTCCCTCCATTGGATGGTGGCCGCATTTTGGCAGGCTTGTTACCGTACCGCCAAGCCCTGTTATTAGGTAAATTAGAGCCCTGGGGCTTTTTTATTGTGTTGGGACTCGTGTTTACCGGAATTATTTCTCAATGGTGGATGGTTCCCTTAAGTGAGTTCTTCATTTCGATCGTGCGGGGCCTCACCTACCCCATCAGGATGATTTTTGGAGCTTAATGAGCTCGCAAGGACTGTCTTATCGCCATCACAAAACTGGAGTATTCTTAGATCTGAATCAATTCTGATTAGTTTCATGGAGGATTTATGAGTATTCAATCACTTCGCTTTTCCCTAAAAGCCCTCATCCCAGCACTTGCTCTCGTAACTGCATCACCGGCCATGGCCCAGTTTGCCAAGCCAGAAGATGCAGTCAAGTACCGTCAAAGTGCATTTGTATTGATGGGTGCTCATATGGGCAGACTTGCTGCCGTGGTTAAGGGTGAAACCCCCTACAACAGAGATGAGGTTGTTCGCAATGCAGCGGTCATTGGAACGCTCTCGAGCTTGCCTTGGCAGGCATTTGGTCCTGGGACAGAAGGTGGTAAGGCTGAACCAGCCATTTGGAAGGAAAGTGCTAAATTCAAGACAGCTGCTGATCGGATGCAAGCCGCAGTTGCAGAACTCAATACTGCCGCTCAATCAGGCAATCCGGAGAACTTGAAAAGGGCCTTGGGGGCAACGAGTCAAACCTGCAAAGCCTGTCACGACGATTTCCGCAAGAAGTAATTATTCGCCACAACTCGGCCTATATTCTCTGATTAAGCAATCAGGAGATATAAGCCGAGAATAATCAACAAAAATATTGCCAGTGCCAGCATGCGTTGGCGAGATGAATCAACCGTTTCCTGCAACTTTGGAGCGGTAGTAGTTAATTTATCTCCAGTGACCATAGGTCGGACTAAGTTTTCTCGTTTCACGAAATAGTAGTACGAGATTGCGGCAATATGCAGTCCGACCAAAGCAAATATTGAGTATTGGTTGAAGCGATGAATACTAGTGAGTAGTGCGACCGTACTATTTGATACATATTTTGCAAGTGGTCCCTGGAAAAAAATATCATCATCGGCAAATAGGCCTGTCAGAGCCTGAATTAAAACGACAAGTAATAAACCGATGACGGATAAGGCGCCGAGCGGGTTATGACCAAGTCCGCCATCGACTTGACCCCGAAGAAAAGCAATTAGCGTTGCGGGGCTGGGAATGAAATTAGCAAACCGTGCATACTGCGAACCCACAAAACCCCAAATGATGCGAAACAAGATCAGTGCCAGCGCAGTATAGCCACAATAGGCATGCCACTGAATAGCATTACCGCCAATTTTTACAAACACAATACCGAGCACAATACAGATCGCCAAAGCCCAATGAAATAGCCGCGTTGGCAAATCCCAAATGCGAACCGGCGTGCTCACTTTATTTGATTTCAGGAAGTTCTTTTTGTAAGAGTTTCAAACCGGCACGAAGCAAATCATCATACCGCTGGCGCTCTGCTTTGATCGCCTCGGCATCCCAGGAATAAAACCCTTGGCCTGTTTTCATTCCGAGATTTCCAGAATCTACTTTTTCCTTAAGGCATTGTGCAATCTCACCTTTGTTATTCAGGGAGGGGTAGATACTGGCTCCGGCCGCGGCATGAACCTCAACACCAGCATGATCACGCTGTAATACTGGGCCTGCAGCCAAGTAACGAAACCCGAAACCAAAACGTACTGCTTTATCAACATCCTCGGGGGTCACAATCCCCGCATCGATCAGATCAAAAGCTTCACGAGAGAGTGCATGTTGCAATCGATTGGCCAAAAACCCTGGCAGATCTTTTTTGACTGTAACGGGAACCATGCCACACGCGGTCATTAAACGACTCAAACTGTCTGCTACCAAACGCGATGTTTTTTCACCATAGATCACTTCCACACAAGGAACCAAATGTGCGGGCATAAAAAAATGCAAACCAATCATGCGAGCAGGACTTTTTAAACCTTTGGAAATTTCACTAATAGGAAAGCTAGAACTATTACTTGCTAGAACAGTTTCAGGGTTAACCACCTGCTCGAGTTGGGCAAATAAATCCTGCTTGACTTCGAGTTTTTCTGGAACGCACTCAATCACCAAGTCAATTTCTGACCAGTCAAAATGATTGAGTGAATCAACGACGGAGAGTAAGTGGAATCGATGCGAATAGCCAATTTCTTGCAATTTAGTTTCAAAATAATTGGGCAATAGAGCGCGACGTTCAGCGCTCGATTCAAAAACTTGGGTTGCGCACCCTCCACGAGCACAGACTAGGGCAACATCAGCCCCCATGGTTCCACCACCAACGATTAAAACTTTAGTCTCGGCTGGATTAAATAGCATCTCATTTTCCCTTTAGAAGTGGTACCACGCCATGTGCAGAGGGAACCATAAAGTCAAAATCACACCCAACATCTGCTTGCGTAACCGTCGTTTGATAGAGATGACGATAACCTGTTTCTGGAATATTCAAGCGCTTTGCTGGTGTCTCAAGAGCAGCGATGCGACGCGCAATTTCTGCATCATCAAGATCTAATTGCAATAAACGTTTTTCAACATCCAAGGTAATCATGTCGCCATCCTGAACGATGGCAAGCGGTCCATTCTCGGCCGATTCTGGGGTGACATGCAACACAATCGTGCCAAAGGCGGTGCCACTCATGCGTGCGTCTGAAATCCTGACCATGTCTTTGACCCCTGATTGAGCCAGCTTTTTGGGAATTGGTAAATAGCCAGCTTCAGGCATACCCGGCGCACCTTTGGGGCCAGCATTTTGTAATACCAAGATATCTTCTGCCGTGACGTCTAGATCTGGACTGTCCACGCGCAAGGCTAAATCCTCCAAAGATTTAAAGACTACTGCGCGACCGCGATGTTTGAGCAAATTAGGGCTAGCTGCTGAATGCTTAATGACTGCTCCACGTGGTGCTAAATTGCCCTTCAAAACAGCCAAGCCACCGACAGGGTAAATTGGTTCGCTCGCAATCCGAATGACCTTACGGGCTTTGGTCACTTTTGCTGCGTCAATCTCCTCGCCCAGTGTTCTGCCAGATACTGTTAAGCAATCGAGGTACAAGTGGGGTTTTAGCTCTCGCAAGACACCCATCAAACCACCGTCTTCGTATAAGTGCTCCATGTAGTGCGAACCACTGGGCTTTAAATCAACCAGGACCGGTATATTTCGGCCCAAGCGGTCAAAGCGCTCTAAATCCAGTTTGATTCCCAGACGTGCTGCGATCGCCGTGAAATGAATCAAGGCATTGGTTGAGCCCCCGATTGCATGCAAGACAACAAGCGCATTCGTCAACGCTTCGGGACTTAAGATGGTTCGTGGTGAGAATTTACCTTCACCAGCTGTTTTGCCAAGCTCAACCGCTCTGCGACCGGTGAGCTCCGATAAACGAAAGCGTTCTGCAGTGACTGCTGGAGCTGCTGCTGTGCCAGGCAAACTCAAACCAGCGGTCTCAACCATGCAGGCGATGGTGCTGGCGGTTCCCATTACCATACAAGTACCGGTCGTTGGAGCTAATTTGCCATTGATCTCATCAATTTCTGCTTGGTCAATTTCCCCAGCCCGAAACTTTCCCCAATATCGACGGCAATCGGTGCAAGCTCCTAAACGATCGCCCTGATGCAAGGTGGTCAGCATAGGGCCTGTTGGAATTGATAACACTGGCACATCAAGACTAGCCGCAGCCATTAATTGGGCGGGGATGGTTTTATCGCAACCACCAACAAGTACTACGGCATCCACCGGTTGCGAGCGCATCATCTCTTCGGTATCAAGCGCCATCAAATTGCGCAAATACATGCTGGTTGGAAATGCAAACGACTCGTGAATGGAGATGGTTGGAAATACCATCGGCATCCCACCCGCCTGCATCACACCACGCTTAATCGCCTCAATCATTTGCGGCACATTACCATGGCAAGGGTTGAAGTCACTATAGGTGTTCGTGATTCCAATAATGGGTCGGTCAAGAGCGCTGTCACTAAATCCCATCGCCTTGATAAAGGCTTTGCGCATAAATAAAGAAAATTCAGTATCGCCGTAGCGAGTGAGGCCCTTGCGAATTCCTGTTTGGGGTGTGCTGTTCGATGCAGCTTTAGGATCGTTATTAGTGCTCAATGGGTGGTATCCAAAATGTTAAAAATATCGACTTACAATGTCACATTATTCCAATAAAAATAGAAACAAGACATGATTCCAGTCAATAGCGTATTACAAGTGGGATTTTTCCCTGAAAGCATGCAAGATGAGGTCTTACGTCGCCTAACACCAGTGATGATGCCTGACCCTCAGGGTCTCATTCCACAACAGGATGTTCAGGCGATTTTGACAAGACCCAGCTATCCAATCACGCCCGCTCTTTTAGATCAATTGCCCCGGGTCGAAATGATTGCCTGCTGTGGCGTTGGATATGACAATCTTCCGCTCGATTATTTAAGGCAAAAAGGGATCATGGCATCGAACACGCCAGGGGTACTCAACGATGCAGTGTGCGAACTCACGATCGGCATGTTGTTTGCCCTACTGCGACAAATTCCGAAGGCGCATGAGTTTGTAATTCATAAAAATTGGAGTAAAGGGGCCTTTCCGTTTACAACTTCCTTGGCAGGTAAAACAATCGGGATCGTAGGCATGGGACGAATTGGTCAAGAGCTCGCAGCGCGACTAGTGCCTTTTAAGGTAAAGATTGCCTACCATGGCCCACATGACAAGCACCTGTCCTATCCATACATTTCCTCATTAATTGAGCTAGCAAGAATGAGTGATATCTTGATTCTGTGCTGCCCCGGCGGCAAAGAAACCGAGCGCATGATTCATCGGGAGGTGCTTGAGGCTTTAGGTCCCTCGTCCTACTTGATTAATGTCGCCCGTGGCACTGTGATCAACGAGTCCGATTTATTGGACGCACTTCATGGCGGGAAGATTGCTGGAGCTGCCTTGGATGTATTTGAAAACGAACCCAATCCTGATCCACGATTTTTAGAGCTCCCCAATGTCTTACTAACACCCCACATTGGCAGCGCGACCCAGGAGACTCGTCAAGCGATGACGAATCTTGCGATTGATAATCTTGATGCTTTTTTTAATCAGCGCCCTCTACCAACCCCTATTGTCTTGTAATTGGAGATTGTGATGCCCGTTCACCCCTCAAGTTTTTCAGCAGTCCTGTCACCGGTTCTAACCCCATTTAATGCCGATGGTGGTCCGAATTCCAAAAAACTCCTGCGACAATGTCATTGGCTACAAAGTCACGGAGTGGGTCAAGCGGTCTTTGGAACGAACTCTGAAGCCAATTCCATGTCCGCACGCCAAAAGATCATGGTGCTAGAGGAATTGATTGATGGTGGGCTCAACCCAAATAATGTGATGCCAGGGACTGGTGCATGCTCGGTTGATGATACAGTTGCCATGACACGTGCCGCAGTGAATGCTGGTTGTGCCGGAGTATTGATGCTCCCACCCTTTTATTACAAAGACGTCGCCGACGATGGCTTATTTGCGTTTTATGCTGAAGTCATTGAAAAAGTGGCTGATGCAAACTTAAAAATCTATGTCTACAACATCCCTCCGGTCACCAAAATTGGTCTGAGTATTCCTCTGTTGGAGCGCTTGGTGAAGGCTTATCCCAATACTGTCATCGGGATGAAAGATAGTTCGGGAGATTGGCCATATACCGAATCTGTGATTAAAGCGTTGGCGGGCTCAGGATTTCGGGTCTATGCAGGTAGTGAGGTATTTTTACTGCGCACCTTAAAAGCTGGGGGCGTGGGTTGCATCTCAGCCACTGCGAATGTCAATCCAAAAGCAATTGCCCAACTGGCAGCGCGTTGGCAAGAACCAGGGGCAGATGCCCTACAAGAGTCCTTATCGGCAGTTCGGGCCATTTTTGCCCAGTTCCCGATGATTCCTGGCATGAAGGCAGCGGTCGCTCACTATAGTGGTGATCTTGATTGGCTTCGCGTGAGACCCCCTCTGCTATCCCTCGATGCAGAGCAGCAAAACAGACTGGTTCACGAACTGCAAAAAATTAACTTCCAGATGGAAGGGCTTTAAGACGATTAAATTGGTATAGACTTACGGCTTGTAGTAACGATCAATAATGATTACAGGAGATATCTACATGAAACTACTTAAATTGTTGCCTCTGTGTTTTGCACTGCTTTGGGGCAGCGTTCAAGCTCAAAATCTTTCGGTCGCGACTGGCGGTACCGGCGGTGTTTACTATCCCATGGGTGGCGGCCTAGCAGCTGTTCTGTCCAAAAAAGTGCCTGGGATGTCTGCGACTGCTGAGGTAACTGGCGGCTCAGTGGATAACCTCAACCTGATCGGCACTGGTAAGCCTTACATTGGCTTCTCAATGGCCGATGCCGCTAAAGATGCACAAACTGGTCAAGGCAAGTTCTCGGGTAAAAAAATTGACCTCAACACCTTGTTAGTTCTCTATCCTAATCGGATGCACATTGTGACCACCGAGGCATCGGGCATCAAAACGATGCAAGATCTCAAAGGCAAGCGGGTAAGTACTGGAAGCCCTGGTAGCGCCACCGAAGTGATGGCCTTTCGCGTGATTGAGGCTGCTGGTCTCGATAAAGATAAAGACATGAAGCGTGAGCGTCTTGGTGTAGCGGAGTCTGTCAATGCAGTGAAAGATCGCAAGATTGATGCGTTCTTTTGGGTAGGTGGCTTACCAACCGCTGCTGTAACTGATCTTGCCAATACTCCCGGAACTAAGATTGTGATGATTGATCACTCCAAAGAAGTGGATGCCATGAACAAAAAATATGGCAACCTTTACTTCAAGGACGTGATTCCAAAAACTACCTACAAGGGTATGGATAAAGACAATAATGTGATCTCTGTTGCCAATATCTTGGTCACCAGCTCAAAGATGTCTGAAAAAGAAGCCTATGACATCGTGAAAGCCGTGTTTGATAACAAGATCGACTTGGTTCGTTCACACTTTGAGTACATCAATGTGACCCCCGAAGGTCAAAAAGCTGCCTCAACACCAGTTCCATTTCATCCTGGTGCTTTGAAGTACTTCAAAGAGAAAAACATTAAAGTCAATTAATTCGTTTCTTCGTTTTGTTTGAATGGCCGCTAATGCGGCCATTTTTCAGTAAAGACCAATACCATGAGCCAAAGTGCAATTGATAGCGCAACCCAAGAAAAATTAGATGCGCTGATTAAACAAGAAGAGGGTGACTCCAATAATTACAAAGGGATCTTTGCGATCTTTTTGACCTTAATGGCGGTTGGCATGTCGCTGTTTCATTTGTACGCCGCTTACTCCATTGTTCCAACCCAAGTGCTTAGAACAGTACACGTGAGCTTTATGCTCTTTTTGGTCTTCTTAAGTTTTCCGATGTTGGCTCGGTACAAGAATCAAGTGAAATGGTGGGATGTGATTTGCGCCCTGTTGGCGATTTATATTGCCTATTACGCAATTGCCGGTGGAGATGATTTTGGCGATCGCAATACTGCGCCCGACCGCATGGATGTGGTTTGGGGCTCCATACTGATCCTATTAATCCTAGAGGCTGTGCGTCGCACCAGTGGCGCTATTTTGGTATCAGTGACCATACTATTTTTACTCTACGCACTTTTTGGAGACTTGCTTCCAGCCCCCTGGACCCATAAAGGCTACTCAGTAGACCGTCTGGTTGGGTTTATGTATATGACCCTAGAGGGTATCTACGGTACCGCGGTTGATGTATCCGCTACCCTCATTATTCTCTTTACGATCTTTGGGGCATTCTTGCAATTTACGGGTGCGGGCAAGTTTTTTATCGACTTCTCATTTGCTGCCATGGGCGGCAAATCATCTGGTGTAGGACGCACCATTGTTTTATCTTCATTCTTGCTGGGCGGCCCCTCTGGGTCCGGCGTAGCCACTACCGTCACCGTCGGCTCAGTAGCAGCCCCAATGCTCGATAAGGTAGGTTACGAGAAAAACGCGGCTGGTGGCCTCTTAGCAGCTGGTGGCCTAGGGGCGATCATTTCTCCGCCAGTATTGGGTGCAGCAGCCTTCTTGATTGCCGACTTTTTGAAGATTTCGTATCTCGATGTTTTATTAATGTCGATTATTCCGACCATTTTGTTTTATCTCGGACTTTTTACGATGGTGGAAATCGATGTTCGTAAGTACGGCATGAAAGCAATGCATTTTGAGGCAGTCGAGAGTGCCTGGTCCCTCAGCAAAAAATACTGGTTTCATTTCTTCTCGCTGATCTCAATTGTTCTATTTATGCTGATGGGCTTCACGCCCGTCATGGCTGTGTTATGGGCAACAATTATTTCCGCGTTGACCAGCATGTTGCGCCGGGATACGGCCATCATCCCCTACGAGTGGTTTATGGGTAAACAGCCCATCCTTAAGGGTCTTTATGAATCCAATTTAACCAAGGCGCTCGCTTCTGGCTCAACCGGTGTTCTGGCGATTGCGGCAACCTGCGCTGGTGCCGGCCTGATTGTGGGTACCGTGGTATTGACTGGTTTAGGCCTCAAGTTCAGCTCGATTGTGATTCAGTATGCGGGCGGCTCTTTATTACTCACCGCCATATTTACTGCCTTCATTGTTTGGATTGTCGGTCTAGCAGTACCAGTCACTGCTTCGTACATCATTTGTGCTGTGATTGCAGCTCCTGCGCTCATTAACTTGGGCGTACCCGCATTTGCAGCGCATATGTTTATCTTTTACTATGCAGTGTTATCGGAGGTTTCACCGCCTACCGCCCTATCGCCCTTTGCGGCGGCAGCGATTTGTAAGGGTAACCCATACAAAACAACCTTACAAAGCTGGAAATACGTGGCGCCTGCGATTCTGGTGCCCTTTATGTTCGTGCTAGATAAATCAGGGGTTAGCCTCTTGCTGATGGGCTCTACAACTGCATTGGCCGAGGCAAATTGGATGGAAATCGTTTGGTCAACACTAACCGCCATCGTCGGAATTGTGGCACTGGCCGGCGGTCTGCAAGGTTGGTTTATTGAGAAGACTAATATTGTGGAGCGTACCCTGATGATTGTTTCTGGGGTCGCGCTGGCCTACACCTCACCAACCGCCGATATGATTGGCTTTGCTGGATTTGGCTTGGTACTCATCCTGCAGTTCTTTAAGTACTTTAAGGCCAAGCCTAAGGCCAGTGCCTAAATGGTCATCAACTAAAAAGCCGCTTTCATCAAGCGGCTTTTTTGATTCGTTTCGTACTATTTTTTGATCGTAGTCCAGGCTGATTTGCCGGCGTATTTCTTAACCGCAGCTTCATCAAACTCAAATCCCAATCCTGGTGTTTTATGCAAAATCAGATCACCGTTCTTAAATGCCAACTGCTTGTTAATAAGGCGTCTGAAGTTTAAGACTTGGTTGTCAGGGAAAAACTCCACAAAGCGAGCATTGGGTGTTGCCGCAACTAAGGGAGCATGCAAATCATGGAACCAGTGGGGGCAAACTGTAATCCCTTTAGAGTCAGCATAAGCAGCAATCCGCCTGAATTCGCTAATGCCACCGCACACTGCCGCATCCGCTTGCAGGATGGTTGCGCCACCGGCATCAACCAGCTCACGAAAACGCCAACGGCCTACCTCAATTTCGCCAGTAGCGATCGTGATGGAGGTATTTTTTGCCAAGCGGGCATGCAAATCAATAGCATCCGGGGAAAATGGCTCTTCCAACCAATAGGGGTTGTATTTCTCAAAACGACGGACATACTCCATCGCGGTTGGTAAATCGCGCCAAGCATTATTCGCATCGAGGGTTAAAAGGACATCATCGCCGACTGCACTGCGAGCGGCTTTGACTCGAGCCTCCTCCTCACGGGGGGATAGGCGACCCACTTTCATCTTCACCGCCTTAAAGCCAAGCTTCACAAACGATTCCATTTCCTTGCCCAATTTAGCTGGAGTTTTACCTTCCAAGTAGTAACCACCGCTGGCATAGGCAGGGACGCGATCATCTACCACGCATCCCAAGTATTGATGGAGAGGCAAACCAACGGAGCGGGCGTTGAGATCCCAAATTGCAGTATCCAGAATCGAGATGCCACGCATCACAGAGCCAGAACGACCTTGCAAAATCGATTCCGCATACATCTCCGACCACAGACCCTCGCTACGATGGCTATTCTGACCAATCAATTTAGGAGCCAACAATTGCTCAACGGCGACTTTGGCGATACTACCGGCGGCAGATCCGACGTAACAGAAGCCAACCCCCTCGTGACCATCTTTACTGCGAACTTTAACGATGCAGTAATGGCGCTCGCTCACGGTTCGAGTCGCAAACGATGTTACAACATCTAAGGGAACTGGCACGCTGGCCACTTGAACAGATTCAATAATCGGCATCTTTTCCTCTTTTGGTTAACCAATCAAAGAAAATGATTGTAGCGATTATTTGCCGATGGATTCTGCAAGACAGCGTTTCATAAAACTCTCTTTAGCAACGTCGATCAATTTACGATCTCGTGCCGTCCGCTCACAATCGATGCGAGCCTGCTTGACACAATCGTCATAACTCATGAGCTTGGATCCTGGACGAGCAGAATTTTGTGGGGCCAATTGTTCTGAGCAACTCTTGGCCGACGCCTGCGAAGAAGGGATACTAAATACACAGGCAGCGGTCATCAAACGAATCATCACAGCTTGCATCGATTACCGCTCCCTTGAAGTCAATGCCTGATCATACCTAGTTTTTAGATACAAAAATGTTGCACTACGGAATAAATACCTCGATTACCCCTCTTGATATTGGATAATCGAGGTGTGCATCAAACCCATACCTCTCGATTCAGTGTTCAATCTTTGGCTCCTTGGGGCAAAGTATGTCTTGGAGTTTGCCTCATACTTTGCAGTCAGATCGCGCTCTCTCAATCTAATCAAAACACCAAATCGAATGTCACCAACAAAAAAGTGACCGCTCCCCAAAAAGGAATTCAGGTTAATCAACGCACCCAAAGTAAAGCAGGGAGTGGTGCCTCGGGCTTGCAAAGTAAATCCGTTGCAGAGCAAAACCAACAGCTGACCGATCCCGGCACCGAAGAATACAGTCAGTTTGATGCGGTACCTGATTTTCAGGTACAACGTGGCTGTCTAAAGCGAGGATTTCGAGAGGGGAATCTTCCCAGTCGAATTGGAATCAACGATCCAGAATTTTTAGAGTATTTCAAGAATCAAACGGGTCGGTTCTTCGACTCCGCAAGTGGTCCATGCATCCCTTATGTCGTTGCTTTCGGAAAACGGGGGCGCTTTGAGTCGCTGAGCATCATGAATGGGCCAAGTAGGAATGAAAAATCGCAGATTTTGACCTTTACTGCCTCAGGGTTTGGGGGATACCTCGTTCAAGAAGAAAACCTTGCTGACCAAATGCAGTTTTGGACAGAGTTATTTATTCCGTTGCAAGAGGTACTCTATGACCCCCAACGTTTAGGAGATAAATTACCTGTTGAGCTTGCCTGGGAACTCAACTCGATCGTGAAGCAACTTTATCCAGATGACTCCGCCTCACTTGGAAATAGCCCAAAGCAAGTGCGCGTGATCGTTGATTTTGGTACTCGGGATCGTTGGGCACAAATTTGGGCAGTTGAGATTCTGAACCTAGCAACCAATCAAGTACTAGCCGATGCATTTTGGTTGGATCGCGATGATATTCCTGGATCATTTTTTACTGCCAACGGCGACTCTATTGAGCGTAGCTTTTGGACCAATCCTCTTAGCTATCGACGGATCTCTCGAGGTGTTGGACAGGTTCCGATTCGCTCCCGAACCAATCCTAATAATCCGCAAGCCCAAAGCAAAGACCGACGCTATCGAACCCATATGGGGATTGACTATGCAGCCCCTACTGGTACGCCAGTATTTAGCGTTGCGAATGGGAAAGTGGCTTTTCTTGGTTACAGCGGCGCGTACGGCAAACTCATCATCATTGACCATCCAGGCAACTATCGAACCTATTACGCCCACTTGAGTAATTACAATAATGAATTAGTAGTCGGAAATGATATTCGGCGCGGTATGGAGATCGGCTATGTTGGCTCGACCGGTCGTTCCACCGGCCCCCATTTGCATTACGAATTACGAAAGAATGGTATCTATGTGGATCCATATAACCCAAAAATCCAGCTGGATTTGTGGACCATGCGCCCAAGCGATAGCGGCTCGTTCACGAAGCAGCTGTTAATGTTAGGTAGCATCCCCAAAGAATGAGTGCGCATGTCTAAATCGTTACGCCTTGAGTCCATTGCATGCGTGCGTGGGGGTCGTACCTTGTTTGAAGATCTCCGCCTTGAAATTAAACCGGGATCTATTCTACGCATCTCTGGGGATAACGGTTCAGGCAAATCCAGTCTTCTGCGTATTCTGTGTGGCCTACTCTCACCCCATTCGGGACAGATATTTTGGGGACCAGATCCAATTACCGAGGACCGGGATCAATTTCATAGCGAGCTGATTTATCTTGGGCATATCCCCGCCCTGAAGTCAGACTTTAGTGCGATCGAGAATTTAATGTCATTGGCATTACTAGGTGGACAATCGATCTCCAACGATGAGGCTATGTTCGCTCTGCGTGCAGCGGGTTTGGAGCGCCAAGCCCATCGTTTTATTCGCACCTTATCGCAAGGGCAAAAGCAACGTATCGCGCTAAGTCGCTTGCGCCTTCCTCAAGCAAAAACAATTTGGGTTTTAGATGAACCATTTAATGCCTTGGATCGAGAGGCCAACCTTGCGTTACAAAGCTTATTAATTGAGCATGTCAATCATGGAGGAATCGTAGCACTTAGTAGCCATCAAGAGCTACAGATCGATAGCGAACCTTGTGTGATTCGATTAGAACTATGAGTCAAAGCGCATCCGGATTTGTGATCTTCCAAGGCGTGATTACGCGCGACCTGCGCCTCGCTCTGCGACGCAAAAGCGATAGCCTTGCGGTCATCATTTTTTTTGCCGTAGTTACGAGTCTTTTTCCATTGGGTATTGGGCCAGAGCAAAACTTGTTGATGCAAATTGCACCAGGCATGCTGTGGATTGCCGCCTTACTAGCAGCCATGCTATCGCTTCACAAAATATTTTCAGAGGACTTTATCGATGGGTCTTTGGACCAAATTGCGTTAACCGCCTTACCCTTGCCACTCGTAGTGCTTGCTAAAACCATTGCGCATTGGATGAGCAGTGGTCTATTACTTGCCCTCATCTCACCAATCCTTGCCTTGCAATTTAATTTACCGATGGATACGGTCGGTGTTTTGTTTTTATCCCTTCTACTGGGAACACCTCTATTGAGCCTAATCGGCTCTATTGGTGCAGGCTTAACCTTAGCCAGTCGTGGTAGCGGGACCCTGTTGGCCCTGATCATTTTGCCCCTCGTAAGCCCCGTCCTCATTTTTGGAGCCGGCGCAGTCGAGTCCTACCAGAGTGGCCTTGGGGTTGCCGCCCACTTTTCTTTGCTTGGCGCCATGCTCGCAATCGCATTATTTTTAGCCCCCCTTGCCAGCGCGGCTAGCATTCGGATTGCCTTGGAATAAAAGACGATCACACGCAATCGACTTACAATACTTTCGGTTAATTAATCCTTTAGGTTTTATTACTTTGTCTTTACTCAATCTAAATTGGTTTAAGTATGCAGCCCCCCAACGTTTTTATGGGCTTGCCGGATCGCTAATCCCATGGTTTGTGGTGAGCGGTGTGATCCTGACCGTCATTGGTTTGGTGATCGGCTTAGGTATTGCCCCCACCGATCATCAGCAGGGTGACTCGTATCGCATCATCTTTATCCACGTTCCTGCGGCCTGGATGTCGATGCTGATTTATCTGGTCATGGCATTTTGGGCGGCGATTGGTCTCATTTTTAATGCGCGCTTGGCAAGTATGTTGGCTCTCTCCCTAGCGCCAACAGGAGCCATCATGACCTTTATTGCTCTGTGGACGGGTGCGGTTTGGGGTAAGCCAACCTGGGGTACCTGGTGGGTCTGGGACGCTCGCCTCACTTCAGAGCTCGTATTACTTTTTCTGTATTTTGGCTTCTTATCATTACACGCCTCGATTGAGGATGTGCGCAAGGCCGACCGAAGCGCAGCACTACTGGCAATAGTGGGGGTGATCAATGTCCCCATTATTTATTTTTCAGTGAAATGGTGGAATACCCTTCATCAAGGGGCCTCCGTTAGCCTCACCAAAGCCCCTACGATGGCCACTCAAATGTTGACTGGCATGCTCATCATGGTTTTTGCTTTTTGGATGTATTCGATTGCAGTTGCCCTATATCGCTGTCGCAATCTCATTCTGGACCGCGAGCGCCACGCCGACTGGGTGAAGGAGTTGCTGTAATGTTTTATTGGTCGAGCTTTTCTGACTTTCTTCACATGGGTGGCTATGCCCTCTTCGTTTGGGGGTCTTACCTGGTCACGATTTTGGCTCTAGTCATTGAGATAGCCCTGTTACGAAGTCGGAATAAGACCCTCCGAAAAACCCTAATTTCTGAAATTCGCGAGTCCCAAAGAAATTAGGCAAAATAGGGGGTTATGAAACCCCGTACAAAGCGCGGTCTTGCGATCGCTGGTGGTCTGGCCTCATTAGGTGTTGCAGCCTATTTGGTATTGCAGACCTTCCAAAGTAATTTAGTGTTCTTTTTTAGCCCATCCCAGGTCTATGCCAATGAAGCACCGAAGAACAAATTATTTCGGATTGGCGGCTTGGTTAAGGAAGGTAGCATTACACGCGACCCCGGTGGTCTGAAGGTGAACTTTATCGTGACTGATACTGCACACGATGTCCCCGTTCAATACGAAGGTCTTTTGCCAGATTTATTCAAGGAAGGTAAAGGCGTGGTTGCTCAAGGTCAACTCGATCAAAACGGAATCTTTCAGGCAAAGCAAGTGCTTGCTAAGCATGATGAGAACTATATGCCACCAGAGGCTGCTGAGGCTCTTGAAAAAGCCAAATCAAAAGACCCTCAAGCCGCACCTACTCTAAAAGAGTATGGGGGTAAAAAATGATTGCAGAAATCGGCCAATACGCGATGATCTTGGCGCTGGTGACTGCGCTCATCCTCTCTGTGTTTCCAATGGTAGGCGCCCAGAGTAATCGCCCTCATCTCATGGCCATTGCTAGGCCTGCCTCTTGGGCCCTCTTTATTTGGGTCGCAGTTGCCTTCGTTTGCCTCACAGTGAACTTCATTCAAAATGATTTCAGTGTGCTGTATGTGGCACAAAACTCCAATTCCAATCTGCCTCTAATTTATCGAATTTGTGCCGTCTGGGGTGGCCATGAAGGCTCCATCTTGTTATGGGCATTAATGTTGGCGGCCTGGACCTTAGCCGTGGCTGTTTTCTCAAAACACCTTCCAGACAAAATGATTGCACGCATTCTGGCCGTATTGGGTATTTTGAGCGTGGGTGTTTTGCTATTTACCATCCTGACCTCCAACCCCTTTGATCGGCTCTTTCCTCCCGCTCCTGAAGGGCGCGATCTGAATCCTCTGTTGCAAGACCCTGGGATGATTATTCATCCGCCGTTTTTATACATGGGCTATGTGGGTTCAGCAGTCGCTTTCGCATTCGCAATTGCTGCTCTTTTATCTGGTCGACTCGATGCTGCCTGGGCGCGCTGGTCGCGCCCTTGGGTTACTACCGCCTGGTGCTTCTTAACCATTGGTATTGCGCTTGGAAGCGCTTGGGCATACTACGAACTCGGTTGGGGTGGCTGGTGGTTCTGGGACCCCGTTGAAAATGCGTCCTTTATGCCTTGGCTAGTCGGTACCGCATTGATGCACTCGCTTGCCGTTACAGAAAAGCGTGGTGGTTTCAAAATGTGGACCGCCCTCTTAGCGATTTTAGCTTTCTCACTATCACTATTGGGAACCTTCCTAGTTCGCTCAGGTGTGATTACTTCGGTTCACGCCTTTGCTACCGATCCTGAGCGGGGCGTATTTATTCTGGGCTTTTTAGGTCTGATCGTTGGTGGCTCCTTATTGCTATTTGCATGGCGAGCCCCGAAAGCCAACATTGGTGGTAACTTTGAGACCGTCTCACGCGAAGGCATGCTCCTCGTCAACAATGTTCTCTTATTGGTTGCCGCCGCCGCAGTGTTACTAGGCACTCTCTATCCACTGATCTTAGATGCCTTAAACCTTGGAAAGATCTCGGTGGGCGAGCCTTACTTCGAAGCAGTATTTGTACCACTCATGACGCCTGCATTATTTTTAATGGGAGTTGGTCCAATTGCGCGCTGGCGCCAATCGCCGCCAATCGAACTGGCGACTAAATTGAAGTGGGCACTTGCAGCAAGTGCGATCTCTGCGATTATTGCCCCCCTAATTCTGCGTTCCTGGACGCCAATGATCGGCTTTGGACTTTTGATTGCTGCCTGGATTATTAGCTCTGGTATTACGCAATTAATCGATCGTGCCAGGATTAACCCAAGTAAGACCTGGTGGCAAAACCTACGGATTCAACCAGCTGGTTACTACGGCATGCTACTGGCACATTTTGGGGTTGCAGTATTTATTATTGGCGTGACCGCAGTGCGTGGCTTTGAAACCGAGCAGGATGTGCGCATGCAAATTGGTAGCGTATCGCAGTCCGGTGGCTACGACTTCAAGATGGTTGGCTTAAAAACCATCAATGGCCCTAACTATGCGGCCATTCAGGGTCAATTTGATGTAAGCAAGAATGGCAAACCAGTAACCAGCTTGTTCCCTGAGAAGCGGATTTACACCGCAAGCCAAATGCCGATGACCGAGGCAGCAATCGATTCTGGCCTGACACGCGACCTGTACGTATCTCTAGGAGAGCCAATTAATGAAAGCGAATGGAGTGTAAGGATTTATCACAAGCCATTTGTTGATTGGATCTGGGGCGGATGCTTCTTGATGGCTCTCGGTGGTTTCTTGGCGATTACCGATCGTCGCTATCGTAAGAAAGAAGCTTAAGATGCGACGTTACCTGATTCCCTTCATCATCTTTTTGGTGCTGCTGGTTTTTCTGGGAATCGGCTTACAGCTGAAGCCGCGTGAGGTTCCCTCGCCATTTATTGGTAAACCTGCTCCGATGTTTAATCTACCAGTGCTTGGTAAAGAACAAACAAGTTTTTCTCCTGATCAGATGAAAGGACAGGTGTGGATTCTCAATGTCTGGGCATCTTGGTGTGCTGCCTGTCGGGACGAACATCCTTTACTAGTTGACTTTGCAAAAACTCAGAGCACACCTCTGATTGGGCTTGACTACAAAGATAAGCCTGAGGCGGCGCAAGCGTGGCTCAAGCAATTCGGCGATCCGTACCAACTCTCAGTATCGGACATTAAAGGTCAGGTTGGAATTGATTATGGGGTCTATGGGGTTCCTGAAACCTTTGTGATTGATCGCTCTGGCGTGATTCGCCTCAAACACATCGGGCCACTCACCAAGGATGCGATCGAGAAAAAAATTATCCCCTTGATTGCCAGCCTCTAATCATGAAACGCCTCTCTATTCATTTAACTGGACTCTTGCTTAGCTTTGCTATTCCCGGCCTGGGTTTTACACAAAGCAATACAGCCCCCTCGGTCTCCGATAACCCAGCGCTTGAGAAGAAAGTTCTTGAGGTCTCGAATGAACTGCGCTGCCTAGTTTGTCAAAATCAGACGATTGCAGATTCTAATGCCGATCTTGCGGTGGATCTCAAAAACCAAGTTCGCCAACAGCTAAGTGAGGGGCGCTCCAAACAAGAGATTTTGAAATACATGACCGAACGCTATGGGGACTTTGTGCTGTATAAGCCCCCCTTTAATGCAGCGACCGTAATGCTTTGGGTTGGTCCATTTTTACTGATGCTGCTTGGTCTCATTTTATTAGTTCGCCAAATTAAGCAACGCAAACAAGAGCTGTCTCAAGAAACGTTTTCGGCTCAAGAGATTGAGCGCGCGAGACAACTACTAGACCGCAAACTAGGAAACCAGTAATGACTCTTTTCATCCTGATTGCTGTATTGATGACCGTAGTTGCGGTTTTACTGATCATTATTCCGTTTCGTAAAAGCAAGCTTAATACTGAAAAAATTAGCCTCGAGCAAGATGAGAATATTGCCATTCTTAGAAATCAATTGCGTCAATTTGAGCTTGATCACCAAGAAGGTCGAATCACCAAAGAGCAACTAAATGAATCACGTCTAGACATTGAAAAACGCTTACTTCAAGAGGAGCGGGCGATCGCTGCTGATCAACTTGTTTTAGATGGTGAGTTGCATCAACGTAAGAAAAAATGGTCGACCATTTTCATTGCCACTACATTACCCATTGGGGCGATTGTTTTATACCTCTTGGTCGGCTCCCCATTGGCCCTGTACTTGCCAGAGGCTAATCAAGGCCAACCGCAGCTGACGCAACAAGATATTGAAGGCATGGTTGAGCGTTTAGCTCAACGACTCGAGAAAGAGCCTAATAACGCTGAGGGCTGGCAAATGCTGGGGCGCTCATATGCTGCATTAAACCGGATGGCAGAGGCTCGGGCGGCTTATAAGAAGGCATTGGAACTCAACCCCAATAATGCCCAGCTCTTAGTGGACTATGCCGATCTCTTAGCGTTTGAGAATAAGAGTATTCGGGGTGAACCGATGCGCCTGGTGCAAAAAGCCCTGCAGATCGACCCCAATAATCTCAAAGCCCTTGCTCTTGGAGGCACCGCTTATTTTGAGATGGGCGACTATAAAAAGGCTGAAGAATATTGGGCGAAGGCAAAAGGCTTGGTTCCTGCCGATAGCGAGTTTGCACGTGGCATGGATGAAAACATCGCTGCAGCCCGCGCTGAGGCGGGCCAACAGAAAAAGAAGTAGAAACTAGCCTAAAACCAATACTGGCAATTTAGTGTGCACGATCACTGCGTGGGTTTCACTGCCGAGCATAATCCCTTTGAGGCCAGTATTTTTATGGGATGCCATCACAATCACATCTCCTTTTGATTTCTTGGCAGCTTCAATAATGCCTTCGAACAGATTGACATGAAAAACATGGCGGGTATCAACCATTAATCCTTTACCTAATTTTTCAGTGGATTTAGCCAACACTTTTTTTGCAAAGGCCTCGCAGGTCTTTTTATGCTCGGTATCGGTAAACGCAACGCCCATCGTGCTATCGGCATATGCAATCGGAGGCAATGGATCAGACACATAAACTAAAGTAATTTTTGCGCCATCTGCTTTTGCTAACTCAGCTACTTTCTTGAGCGATTTCATACTCACATCGCCGCCATCAACGGGTACGATTAAATTCTGAAACATAGAGGCCTCCAACGAAATAATTGAAAGATATATACTCGAAGTACTATGTTAAGTCTGATTGACGTTCTGTGCGGCTGGTTCTGACCAAAATGCTCAAGTATTTCATCCCCTATTTTGCCTTCCTGCTTTGCCTCTTAGTGATTGATTTAATTTGGTTATTAGGAATTGCCAAAGGCCTGTATCGCAGTGAAATGGGTACCCTCATGTCCCCCAATCCCAATCTGATGGCCGCTTTAGGCTTTTATCTGTTGTACGGACTTGGAGCCCTAATTTTTGTGATTTATCCCGCCCTACAAAAGCAGGTATGGCTTGATGCACTCATTTATGGTGCGCTTTTTGGACTCTTTTGCTACATGACCTATAACCTCACCAATCTAGCCGTGATTCGTGATTTTCCAAGTAAGCTTGCTCTGATTGATATCGCCTGGGGCAGTATTCTGACAGCAACATGCTCAGTGTTGGCCTATGGGATTACTCAGTGGTTGGGGAATTGGTTTAAAACCTAAAAACCTACAATGGCTTTCTTTCGACCAGCCATCCTTGATTCATTTAGCGAGTATTCGCGTCAACAGTTCTCACAAGATGTACTCGCCGGTATCACGGTAGGGGTGATTGCTCTACCACTGGCAATGGCGTTTGCAATTGCTAGTGGCTTAAAACCCGAGGCTGGAATCTTTGCCGCCATTATTGGGGGATTGATTGTCGCCCTATTTGGCGGCACTAAAGTTCAAATTGCAGGGCCTGCTGGTGCCTTTATCGTGATCGTTTATGCCATTGTTGATCGCTATGGGGTTGCCAATCTCTTACTAGCCACCACCCTATCAGGTGTTTTTTTATTTCTGATGGGACTGTTTCGCCTAGGAACTCTAGTTCGCTTTATACCGATTGCGGTGATTGTTGGCTTTACCAATGGCATTGCAGTTCTCATAATCCTCTCGCAAATTAAAGATTTCTTTGGTTTGCAAATTCCACAATTACCATCGCAATTCGTTAGCATGGTACAAACGCTCATTCATCAGGCCGCTACCTGGAGCCCAACGACCTTAGCTCTATCACTCTCAAGTCTGCTCTTTCTGATTCTATGGCGACTCTTTCATAAGCGCCTCGGAAAACCGGGGATCATTCCAGGGACCATTTGGGTTCTGGTACTCGCAACTCTGGTAACCACCATTTTTTCATTACCAGTGGAGACGATTGGAACGCGCTTTGGTGGAATTCCATCCGGTCTTCCAAGTCCTCAATGGCAAGGAATTACTTGGGAGAGCGCTCAATTGGTGATTGCCCCAGCGATGACCCTAGCACTATTAGGCGCCATTGAATCCCTGCTCTGCGCTCGTATTGCCGATGGCTTGACGCATGAGCGCCATCGCCCCAATCAAGAGCTCATGGGCCAGGGGATTGCTAACTTTTTCATGCCTTTCTTTGGGGGTATGCCAGTTACCGGTACGATTGCCCGCACGGTCACTAATATTGAATCTGGCGCTAGAACACCAATCTCAGCGATTGTTCATTCAGCCACTCTACTGCTCATCATCGTATTAGCATCACCATTGGCAAAAAATATTCCCTTGGCATGCTTAGCCGCTATCCTCATCTTTATTGCTTGGAACATGGGGGATTGGAAAAAGTTCATCGATGTCCAACAATTTCGTCTGCCCTACCGCATCACCATGATCAGCGTGTTTTTACTCACAGTCACGGTGGATTTAACGGTTGCTGTGCAAGTGGGATTAATCTTGGCGTTCATCACTTTTGTATATCGAATTTCAAGTCTCTCACGAATTGAAAATGCGCCGATCACTGACTTTCCATTTCTTGAGGGTCAAGAGGATAAAGTGGCAGCGTATCGCATTTATGGCGCACTCTTTTTTGGAGCTATTCAGCTGCTTGAAAAAATCGAGCAACGGCTGCCGCAATGTGCGGTGGTATTGGATTTTAAGAATGTAATTTATATGGATGCGACTGGGATGGATAGTTTGATGGAGTTCATGCACCATTGCCAAACTCAGGGCGTAGTAGTTTATATCTGCGGCTTAAATCATCAAACCCATGATATTGCCCTGCGCTCTGGTCTTTACGACAAGATGAGTTCGGAGTATTTCTGCCATGACCTCGCTAGTGGACTTCAAAAAGCCAGAAATGCATTTTTGATAACTTAGCGGACCCAGCCCTTGCGACGTTCATAGATCACAAATAAGACTCCCCAAACTACGATCGAAGCATAGGCCCAAATCCAAGAAATCCGATCGGACTGGGATCCGGTGAGATCAAGCACAAAACCAAAGATTGCTGGGCCCAATAATCCACCCCCAAAACCCATCAGTGAATGTAAGCCCATTGCTGCTCCCTTGAGCTTCTCATCAGCGCTTGTTACTAGCCCCGCGGTCAACGTAGCAGAATCTGCCATGATAAAAATGGCATGACCAATTGCCAGTGCCAAAATAATCCAACTGGCATGGCCCATGGAGTAAGCGAGCGCCACTCCAAAAACAGCGCTGGTGATCATCACAATACACACCCATTGTTGGCGACCCACCTTTAAGGCAAGCTCGTTACCCAAAATCGAGGCAGGTACCCCAAAGAAATTAATGACTCCAGCAAGTGTCGTAGCCGCCAGAATAAATTGCTCGCCCGAAAGCTGGGTGCTAAGGATAAAAAAGGCAACCAACCAACTGCGCGAGGCAAAGAGCTCAAGTGAATGAACGGTATATCCGAGGATGTATCCTGAGGCATTGCGATTTTGCAAAACTTGTTGCCACTTCCGGATCGGAAAAATATTACGCCAATCAATCCTTATATTGTCTTGCCAGTGAGAATGACGTGTTGGCTGAATCAACACCAACACGATCAGGAGCGAGCATGCTGGACCCAAAGCGACCCAACGGTAAACATGATGCCAATCACCCAGATCGAGGATCCACCCTGAGATGACGTAGGAGAGGCCCGTGCCAACCCCAAAGAAGGCCGTATAAAACGCAATATGGCGGGTGATTTCCCCTTGGATAGCTCGATCGGAAAGGATTTTGAGACCTGGCATATAGGTAGCTGCCAACCCAGCGCCGCTCACCATCATACAAGCGCAAGCGCTGATAAAGCCACTGGCGATAAAGCCCATTCCCAATTGACCCGCAATCGCTAACAAACTTCCAGTCATATAAATACGCCGTGCATCCATCTGATCGGTTAGCGCCGTGGCAAATGGCACTACCGCGATATATCCAACAAAGAATGCACTGGCAATTAGGCCGGATTCAAAATTAGAGAGGCCCCACTCGCCTTGCAAAGTGGTTAGGGTCACAGCATATGCAGCAAAGCCTAATAGAGCACCGACTTGAGCTACCAACATCCATGGTGTATTCCCTTTCAGAATGCTCATGACGATTTAATTATTGATCTTGCCGGTTTGAAGGCTCTTGAAAACCGTTGTGCCGAAAGGTAATCACCAAGGTGTCTCGATAGCCATGGGCTCCGATGGGTTGAATTGGTGTGGTCTCATGAATCATCTTCGCATCATTCAAAACTAAGGCTGTCCAAGAATCCTGCAAGGTAAACCGCAAACCAATCGAGCCTTGTGCTTCAAAAATACGGGTCTCCCCGCCTTTGACACCCACTCGATCCACCAAAATCACCACAACGTAGTCGACACCGTCGCGGTGAGCCCCTTCAGGCGTAGGGCGCCCAATACCATCGCTGGTATCAATCCGAAAAGGATGGGCCTCGACAAACCATTTTGGAGATGCAGGAAATAATTGCGAGATCCCCAGCATTAATTGTTGCCAAGTAGAGTTGTTCTGCAATTCGGGCTCTAGGGGCTCAAACCAACGCTCGATCCCGCCATGCAGAGCGTTGTAATCAACCGATTGCCAATGGGCACGATGGGGTGCTAATTCAAGAGTTCCTTGATGAAGCAGATAGCTCGCATGACGACGAAACCGATAGCGTCCCCCATCTTTTAAGTACGGATCGCGCGGCAGATTATTCCAATAGGTCTTCAAGCCCTCCAGATCCTTGAGGGGAGTTTTCACCAATTGGCTCAGGCTATCAGGGGATATCACCGCATAGCCCCGCTCTTGCAAGGAAAGTTGCAGTTGATCAAAGGGGGTAAATGGGGGCGCTAACATTGAAATCTTATTTTGCCTGTTTTAACTGATTACGTACTAAAGCAATATGCGAACGGAGATCATAAAGTTCTTTTGACTGAATTAGGGATACATTGAGTCGCTCAATGCGTTTCTCAAGATCATTTAGCTCAGTCAACAAATGATCCGCATCTCTTGAAGATGCAAAGCGTTTTTCAATATTTTTCAAGACTCTATAGAGTCGGCCCAGCCGAATCTTCAAGCTTAGGTTCAAAATCGCAGGCAGATAGGCAAAAATGGGAAACAAAATGATGAGCAACGGGATCAAAATCTTGATGACGCGCTCAAGCCATACCGCACCCCAAAAAGGCAGATGTCGATAGAAAAATGAAGGGCCGTCTTTTAAGAAAATCTCTGCGTCTAAATCGATTGGAAAATCCAAGCCTTTACTGGAAGGAAACTCACCTGGTTTTTGCAAGCGCGAGTAATTGCGCAATATGTCATAGGAAGCGCCTAGCAAAAGACTCACCGTAGCAGGATTGATATTCGAATGTGCTACTAAGGTTGCCGTGGGTGCAATCACATGAATATCTTCTTTCGGTAAATCATGTGCAATGCTCACTATCCCCCTTGGGACATCAACCCTCTTGAGAAAAGGCAGAACACGGGTGTATGCCTCTGCTTGATCAAAGTCCATTAGGCGAATGCCGGGTAATTGGTAGAAATCTTTCAATAGGGGCGCTTCGCCAGCAAGAACAATCATGGCAACGTCAATCTCCCCTTTGCGAAGCTGTGAAATCGCTTCATCAGGATTCAGGGTTAATAAATGAAGTTGCGTGAGCTCAATATCATTGAGTTTGAGAATCGCTCGGGAGAGTAAATTTGTGCCGCTCCCCTCATTACCGATTGATACTTTTTTTCCCTTGAGCTGATTCAATTGCTGTAAAGACCTCCCATCTTTGACAAAGGCCTCGGGTCGATACCAAACCCAAAGAGGTTCGTAGAAGAGTCCTGCCAATGCGGTGAGCTTTGAATACCGACTAGGGTCACCTACCCCACTCTGAATAATCGCTAAATCCACTCCCGATTTGGGATCTGCCATTAGCGCCAAGTTATCCGCACTGCCACCCGTATTCCGGATACGCAAGGTGATCTTTTGTTTTGCGAGTTCTGCTTGAAGTTGCGTAGCAAACTGATGGTAGAGCCCCTCCGGAAAACCAGTAGCAATCGTCAATGTCTTGGGAGGCCCAGGCAATATCAGCCAGATCGCCAAAAAGATACTGGCAATGATCGCGATAAATGCCGTCACCAAGTAGGCAGGTCGAGAGGCGATCTGATACAAAAGGTTCATGGCTTTATCATTCTATTTTTAACTATTATGCCCTGATTAAATCCATGCCAACGAACTCAAACTCTCTGCGTGTTGCTCTTATTACCGGTGCCGGAACTGGTATTGGTAAGGCCGCTGCTAAAGCACTGTTATCCGATGGATTCTCGGTCGTGCTTACTGGGCGTAATCTAGAACGTTTGCAAAAAGCAATTAACGATATTGGTGGCAATGCTAGCAATTGCTTAGCGGTGGCGTGTGATGTCGGTAAACCTGAAGAAGTGAAATCATTATTCAGTAAGCTCAAAAATCAATTCGGCCGCATTGATGTACTTTTCAATAACGCGGGGATGGGCGCACCTGCGATCCCGATGGATGAACTCTCCTATGAACAGTGGATGAATGTCGTCAACAGCAATCTTTGTGGCGCCTTCTTATGTGCACAAGAGGCTATGCGGATGATGAAAGCCCAGTCACCACAAGGTGGTCGCATTATTAATAATGGCTCAATTTCAGCCCATGCGCCTAGACCCAATACCGCACCTTACACCGCAACTAAGCATGCAATTACCGGTCTAACCAAATCCATCGCCCTCGATGGCAGGCCATTCAATATTAACTGCGGTCAGATTGATATTGGTAATGCCGCTACTGAAATGACCGAGCGCATGGCCGCCGGAATTATGCAGGCTGACGGCTCGATCAAAGTCGAGCCGCGGATGGATGTTGATCATGTTGGACAGGCTGTTTTACAGATGGCCAAACTGCCGCCCGAAAGCAATATCTTGTTCATGACCATCATGGCAAGCAAGATGCCATTTGTTGGTCGCGGTTAGTCGTCTAGCGATAACCTGCCTGATCCAAGATACGCTGCGCCGCTACTTGATTACGGCCAATGGCAGCGATCGATACTTTTTCGACTTGATAAGGTCCGAGCGCTTTTAAAGCAGGATTGTCGACTTTTACGCCCGTCACAACCGGCCATTCGTTATTACCATCGGCCAGATAGATCTGCGCCGCATCGCTGGCTAGATACTCTAAAAACTTAACGGCTGCTTGCGGATTGGGAGCGTTCTTGGCTACCCCTCCCCCAGAAATATTGATGTGCACACCACCGGCATTTTGATTGGGCCAAATATGACCCACTTTAGCAACCACCGCAATATCCTCAGGCTTGGTCGAGCGCATTAGGCGCGCTAAGTAGTAGGAGTTGGTTAAAGCAACAGCACACTCACCCGATGCAACAGCACGGATTTGATCGGTGTCGCCACCTTTCGGTGCGCGCGCCATGTTGGCAACCATGCCTTTGGCCCACTTTTCAGTGGCCGCAGAGCCATCACGCTCAATCAGAGCACCCACCAATGACAACATATAGGGGTGTGAGCCCGAACGAGTGCATACCTTACCTTTATTGATTGGATCAGCTAACTTTTCGTAAGTGTTCACATCCTCCGGCTTAATACGATCTTTGTTGTACACAATAATGCGCGCCCGAGTTGAAAATCCAAACCAGGTGGTTCCATCCGGATCAGCCTTAGCACGCAGGTTGGCAGGTATGCGCTGATCCAATACCTTCGACTGAATCGGCTTGAACATTCCATTGACTTGAGCGCGCCACAATCGTGCTGCGTCAACAAGCAAGATCACATCGGCTGGGCTTTTGGCACCTTCGCTATTCAAGCGCTCAAGCAAAGCATTGTCGTCTGCCTCAATCCGGTTAATCTTGATACCAGTACTTTTTGTGAAGTTGGCGTAGAGCGATTCATCGGTTTGATAATGACGCGCGGAGTACAAATTAAGAACTGTATTAGGCTCAGCCGCATGGCTAAGTGGGGCACTAATTGCAAAACCCAAACCAAGTACGAAAGATACCTTCTTGATTGAAGATGTGAAGCCTGAGCGAATTCCTTGCATGTCAAACCATTCCTATCAGCAATTACAAAGATTACATTGTAATACGAATGAGAATGATTATCAATAATATTGGTACTTATGTGGTTTTTTAACGTTTCTGAGCAATGGCCCTAGATAGCAAGATCACCGGTAAAAGACCAACCAAAACAATGCTTAAGGCAGGTAAGGCTAATTCGGCCAGACGCTCATCAGCTGCTAATTGATAGGTAGCGACTGACAAGGTATCTAAGTTAAATGGTCGCAATATTAAGGTGGCTGGCAGCTCTTTCATGACATCAACAAACACAAATAACAAGGCTGTTAAAACACTGCGTCTTAGTAATGGCAGATGAATCCGCCAAATCATCTCCATCGGCTTGGCGCCCAAGAGCGCAGCGGTCCCATCCATCGCTGGGGTAATACGGGTCAGGCCAGTCTCAATACTTTGCAAGCCTGCAGATAAAAAACGAATCAGATAGGCGTAAACTAATACTCCAACGCTTACCGACATCAACCAAGCAATATCCAATAAACCCAATAGAGACAAAATACCGACTCCCAAAACTGCACCCGGCAAGGCATAGCCAACCGTAAGCAAGCGATTGACCCCTTGCAACGTTTTGCTTTGAGTGAGGCGTGCCGCATACGCCAAAAAGAGTGCGCAGAATACAGCCAATATCGCAGTGAACGCGGATAAGCTTAAGGAATTTTTTAACCACCCCCAATAGCGCGGATCAGCCTCTAGCCCCTGCTCGCTTAGAAGATCAAATAAAACTGCCATTGGCAAAACAAATGCAAAAAATAGGGTTAAGGCGCAGAATAAAAATGCGTAGAGCGCATGCGAACCGACTAAGCGTTTTGGGATCGCAGGTCGGGTATTCGTGTTAGCGAGGGCATAGCGTTGCCTGGCTCGATTATGACGCTCCCAATAAAACACGATGAGGACAAAACTTAAGAGCATGAGGGATAGATGAACTGCAGCACTGCGGTCCCCAAACGATAACCAAGCCTTAAAAATGCCGGTCGCAAAGGTTTGCAAGCCAAAGTACGATACTGCTCCAAAATCGGCTAAGACCTCCATCAGTGCCAACGCAATACCGGTAAAAATTGCGGGTCTAGCCATGGGCAATACTAGCTTCATGAATGCTTGCACACTGGTGTACCCCAGAGTCTCGGCAACCTCCATAAATCGTGCACTTCGATCTAAAAAAGAGGTGCGAGCCACTAAGTAAACGTATGGATATAAACACATGGAGAAGGTCCAAATCGCACCTCCCAAAGAACGCGGATCGGGCAATGCCAATGAAAGACCTAAATTCTCACGCAACATAGTTTGCACAGGCCCTGCGTGCTGCAAAAAATCCACAAACAAATACGCCATCACATAGGCAGGAACTGCAAGGGGCAGGATCAAGGCCCATTCAAAGATTGCCTTTCCTGGAAATTGATAGTTCGCTACTAGCCACGCATTACCAACGCCCAATACAAAGACGCCGATACCAACGCCTAAACACAACAAGATCGTCGTGACAATGTAATCGGTCAGCACGTAGTTCCAGAGGTGGGTTAGCGTACTCTCGGCGACTATCCCATCGGATAGGATGGGGCTAGGTTGACCCAATAAAGCTGCCAAGATCAACCCTAGAATCGGAAGACTGAGGGCGAGGGCTAAAAGAATGGAGCTAGTGCGCATCGACTGCTGTGAAGGATCAAATAAATAGGTAGGTTATGGTGTTTTTATGAATTTTTATGATTCAATGCGAAAATTATAGGGATGAATTCCAATCCAGCCCTGATTTCCCTTGAAAACATTGCCATTGAGTTTCCAAAGCAGGAAGGCTCAGGCTTTATTCGAATTGTGAATGGGCTCAGTTTCCAACTTCCCAAAGGGGATATTGCCTGTCTTTTGGGCCCCTCCGGCTGTGGCAAATCTACGGTTCTACGCGCCATTTGCGGCTTTGAGCCCGTGCAAACTGGAGAAATCAAGATTTATGGCAAAACGGTGAGCTCACCAGGTATTCGAGTTCCACCAGCAGAGCGCAAAGTGGGGATGGTTTTTCAGGACTTTGCCCTCTTTCCACACCTAAGCGTTCTCGAGAATGTCATGTTTGGACTATGCACGGGTACAACAGCAGAGCGTGAAACTGTTGGGATGCAATGGTTAGAACGCGTAGCACTTGCCGATAAAGCAAGCGCTTATCCTCATGAGCTCTCGGGTGGACAACAACAACGCGTGGCTCTGGCACGTGCAATGGCTCCCGAACCCGATCTCATTTTGCTCGATGAGCCCTTCTCCAACTTGGATATTGATTTGCGTGAACGTCTGGCTAGTGAGATGCGCGACATCCTCAAGGCCAATGGAGTTACCGCTCTTCTAGTCACGCACGATCAATTTGAAGCGTTCGCAATTGCTGATCACATTGGGGTGATGAACGAGGGCAAAATTATTCAGTGGGATACACCTTATGACCTTTATCACAAGCCTAATACACGGTATGTCGCTGAGTTTATCGGTCGCGGGGTATTTATCAAAGGCAAAACCCAAGATGGTGGTGCCGTTGAAATTGAACTCGGTCAGTTACAGTTAGACCCAGGTGACGAACTAAGTCCTGGAAAACAAATTGATGTGCTCTTACGCGCTGACGATATTCAGCATGATGATGAAAGTCCGATGCAAGCTGAGGTTGTACGCAAAGCGTTTCGGGGAGCTGATTTTTTATACACCCTCAAACTTAGCTCAGGTCAAGAGGTATTTGCCTTTGTTCCCAGCCACCATAATCACGCCATTGGTGAAAAGATTGGGATTCGCTTAGGCGCGGATCACGTGGTCACGTTCAAAAACTAAGCAACTACTCCGTTGGGGTTGGATTTTGATTGGGCTTGTTGCCAATCGATAGCAAGATCGCAATACCAATTAGTACAACCACAATACCAGCAAGCTGTAATGTGCTCACAGGCTCACTCAAGAAATACCAACCCAAGAATGCCGTTCCCACCGGGCCAATGGTGCCTGCCTGAGCGGTCAAGCTTGAGCCAATACGATTGACGGCCATCATGATAAAGAGCATGGGCATGAAGGTACAAAACAAGGCATTGACGAGAGCAAAGTAATACACCTCGGGCTGTTGTACAAAAAGTTGATCGGCCCCCAGAACGAGGGATTGAATACAGGTTGCGACCGTGGCTGATGCACTTGCAAGCGCAACCAGTCTGATGCTGCCTACACGACCGACTAGCTCACCCGCAAAAATTAAGTAGATCGAATAAACCACAGCCGCTAGAAAGACCAAAATACTGCCCAAGACAACGGCGCCATGCTCATTCAATTGAATATCGTGCATAAATACCATCACAATTCCTAAATAAGCAACGACCATTGCCCAATATTGCCTGCGAACAATCTCTTTTTTAAGAAAGAATTTTGAAAGCACTAAAACAATGGCTGGGGTCAAGTACAAAATGACCCTCTCTAAGCCTGCTGAGATGTAATGCAATCCTAAAAAGTCTAGGTAGCTCGATAAAAAATAGCCTAATAAGCCAATCGCACAGACTTTAATTACATCCTGTCTCACCAAAGGTATAGGGGATGTAACTCGCTGATTCCACCAAACTGCCAACCAAAAGATGGGTAGCGAAAACACCATGCGGAGTGTCAAAACGACATCCGCAGTCGCACCATATTGGTAAGAAAATTTCACCACAATTGCTTTAGCAGCAAATAGGATGGCTCCTAGACTGGCAAGAATGATGGAGAGGTAAAAGCCTGACTGCACTAGCGCTTTCTAAAAATAGTCACCTATTCTTCCCATGGAAATCGTTGGCGTGATAACTCTTCCATGATCTCGCGCTTACTCATGGTGGGCTTGGGCTCAGATTTGATCTCAGCCTTGAGTTGGCTTGAGGATTGATCTTCCTCCTTTGCTTGATCAACTGAATTTGTATTGTTTGGCTCAGATGAATTCATGATGCTTAGATTGTAAGATTATATTGGTAAGATGCCGCTGATCTAAAAATAAGCCGTCATCGAAAACGATGAGTGCTTTGTATTTCATAGCTGAAGCAGTTCATCAAGTGGATTCAAAATTTACTTTTTATTGCGCTTTCTTTTTGGCAAAATACTGTCAAGTATTTCTACATAAATAATATGTTTCTTAAATTCAAATTTTTTGCGTTTTTTATTATTTTATTTAGCATTGCTGAATCCAGCAACGCAATACCGCTCTTCTCGAGACAAACGGGTCAGAACTGCGTCTCATGCCATGCTGGCGGTCAATATCCTGAACTAACCCCTTATGGCAGATATTTTAAGCTCACCGGTTACACGTTGGGCACCCGTCAAGATTTGCCCATTTCGATTCAATTTGTAGGTGGTGCTGCTACCAGTACCAATGGTAATAATGGCACTGGGCAGACTCAGCAAAGTGGCAAACTAGAACCAAATTATCTTTTTCTTAATGTAGGTGGTAAGATTTTTGATAACTTCGGTGCTTTTAGTCAGTGGTACTACGCATTTGATGAGCAAACTAGTGGTGGAGGCTCAGTCAAAAATCAAAACAGTTTTGCTGCCGATGTTCAGGATTGGCGTTATGCTGACCGCTTTGTGGGTGGCGATGGCATCATTAAAGATATTATTTGGGGTGCCTCACTTAATAATTATGCGGGCGTTACTGATGTCTGGAATTCTTCTCCAATGTGGATGTATCCCTACATGGGCTCTAACAGAAACTCGTCAACATATGGACTTCCCTTCAACACCAAACTAAGCGCTTATGGCATCAACGCTCCCGGCTATGGTGTTTATGCATATATTAATAATAATTTTTATGGTGAACTTAACCTATATCAATCAGGTGGTTCGGGACCATTGTCTTGGATGACTTACCCCGCATCAAATAGCAATCCGAATAACGCACCAACATACCTTCAAGGACTTAATCCTTATTTTCGGTTTGCCTATCAAAGTAATGAGCGAAACGGCCACAATTGGATGATTGGATTTCTTGGATCGAATATTAATCAATATCAAAGCTGCTCGACCGTTGCCAATAGCGCTCAATTCACTGGCAACATTCCATCGTGCTTGGCAATAAACTCGCCCGCTCTGGGCTCAGGCACTGTGCAATATCAGGATCGAGCAGTTGATGGGCAGTATCAATACCTAGTGGATCCTCATACTGTTACTGCGCAAGCCCGCTTTACTCAAGAAAATATCACTGATGCAAACAATATTCTTTACAGCAACACAAATAACAATCTCAATTCATTGATTGCTAAAATCAGCTATGTCTACAAAGCGACTTATGGTGCGGGCCTTGGCTACTTAAGTGTTTCTGGTTCAGCAGATGCTCGATATGGAACGAATGCCATTAGCGGTGCAAACTTACAGCCAAACTCAGTCGCCTGGATGCCATCTATTTGGTATCAACCACTCCAAAATATCCGAATTACCTATACGTATACAGCATTCACTCAGTTTAATGGTGGCAATAAAAACTACAATGGATTAGGCACCAACGCAAGCGCAAATAACGCATCATGGTTTTACGTTTGGATTGCAATGTGATGTTAGTGAGATACAAAAACATTAACAAAATTAGTATCCTAAGGATATTCCTTGGTTTACTGGTATCTGGAATATTTTCAGGCTGTACATACTTCAATTCGACCCCCCCTATAAGTACTCTTGAAAACCCATCACGGAGTAGAACCATTGGTGATTATCCAGTTTCTGGAAAAGTTCTTGCCGTTCAGATTTGCTCATCTTGTCATGGGCTTGATGGCTACTCAAACACTCCGATCATACCCAATCTTGCTGGACAGCAAAAAGAGTATTTAATAAATCAATTAAATGATTATCGAGATCAGACTCGTCGAAATGAATATGGCGTGATGTATATGTGGGGCATGGCTAGAGGACTATCCGACTCACAAATTAATGAGCTTGCTGAGTACTTTTCTCAATTAAAGATAAAACCTCAGAAGACCACTTATACATCTGAGTCGATAACTCGAGGAAAAGAAATTTTCGAGAAGGGAATACCCCAGAAATCTGTTTTACAGTGCAATTCCTGTCATGGCAATGAAGGTCAGGGACAAGGCTCAATACCTCGAATTGCCGGTCAGAAAGCTTTCTATAACCAAAAACAGCTTAACCTTTGGAAAAATCCTAATCAAAAAAGATTTATGGAAATTGGCGGCACAACATGGTCGGCAAAAACTATTCACTTTGAACGTCCGCGAGGCAATCTCATGCAAATGATTTCAAAAGGACTGTCTGATAGTGATATGAAAGCAGTTACTGAATACCTTGAAACAATTAATTAAGAAAATATTTCAAAGTTAGTTACTAATTCCAATTAACTCACAAGGCCTTAATAGAAAATTTTGTCTTAACTCAGGTGTAGAAAATCCAGATTTAAGGCAGTACCCAAAAAAGCCGCTGTAGCCTTTTTGGGTAAATTCTAATTAAAACCTATACCCAATTCCGATAACAGCATTTACTGAATTTGCGCCAAGTGTGTTAGAACCAGAGGCACTAAAACCTTGAAATGAACCGGCATAGCTTCTAGTTACATTGCTGTAGCTAGCATAGTTTATTTCACCAAAACCATACAAACCACCTCTAATAATTTGTTTATATCCCAAACCTAACATATAACCACTCAGGTTTGTGGTGTAGCTAAAAGCACGCTCAGTAGACTGAATTTGAGCGCTGGAATAACCTACCTTTGCATACAATAATGCATCGGCACCAATCGGTGTAGCGGGTGAGAGGAAAATATTGTATGAATTCTGTTTTTTCCAATTTCCATTTACAGAAGTCCCAGCTACATTGTAGGCAAAATTTCCAGACTGTGAGTTAAGCGGCTCATAATCAACACCAATTCCCAATAAGAAGTCTTTGGTAATGGGTGCTATGTAACCCAGTGTTGCGACTCCCACAAATGAACCTTGACTGCTAATAGAAGTTGAAGCGGGTACGGTACCAATTCCTGAAAAAGTAATTCCACTACTAGATGTACTTGGGTTTACATTTTCATAGCCAACCCCAATTTGACCGTAAAAACCTTCAAACTTTGACTGAGAAAAAGCACCTGACATTCCAATAGCACAGAAAGATGCAACTAACATTTTTGCTTTCATATTTAATTACCCCCATTTTTATTAAAGTAAATAGATATCAGTCTTTTATTCTACAACCAAAATCTATAAGTCTTTAATGTATGGAAATTAATAAACCGCAAGATGAAACCCTAAGATCTTGAAGATATGTTTTTATGAATACATAATCACATCATAAGTATTTATTGTTCCAATTAATATTTTTTGCTTGCGGCTATTACCTACTTATTTAAAAAAATTGCTCAACATAAAAGTGCGAAGTCATTAATTTGAGGGTTGAACCCACTAAGACTTGAACCTGAGACCAAAGGATTATGAGAGCAGGCACTTAAAAAATGCCTATAGGATTCCAAGAAGTTATATCACTAAGTTATCGGTGTGCGAGCTTTTGTAGAAGTATTTGTCGGCCCCATGTGAATTTCTGCATTCTAAGCACGGCTTGTTACTGTGGCGTCGCTGGCTTTAGGAAAAAATCCATTGCTACCGAAACTACTGCTGGCTCGATGCGGTGCGGACCTTTGAATTCCAAAGAAGTTACGTCATAACCTGCAGCCTTAAGTTTGGTTACGTGAGGACGCGCACTAGTTTCAATTGACAGTTGCTCGTCTTCCAAACCGTGGGCGATGAAAATGCGGGGCGCACCATTTTGCTGAAGAACTGACATAAAGCCTCCAGAAAATACAATCACGTGGCTAACAACGTCGCCATTGGTCAGGCCAACTGACAGTGCATAGCTGCCTCCGTCTGAAAACCCAGAAAATCCCAAGTGGGATGGATTAATAGAAAAACGTGAGGCTACTTCGTGCAATGCTTTGTCTAGCCGCTCTAGGTCTGGGCCATTACCACCCACAACCAAATCCCAAGTCGGAAACTGAGACTGCGGCAGTAGAAGCAAAAAGCCATGCTGACGCGCATGCTCGATCAAAAATGGCAACACCTTATCAGCGCTGCCACCAGCACCATGAAACATCACAAGCAGAGCAACTGGAACTCCAGGCTGGAGATCTTCCGGCACGATCAATACTGCATCGCGCTCGCTAGCAATACCCAGGTTGTGACGACCAGGGGGCAAAGCTTCCTTGTCGGGTACAGTGCCAGGCCGAAAACTGAGCCGGCCCAGTAGCAAATCTCCAAGGAGGGATGTGTCAAACGTTGCCATCTTAGACGGATTTGCTGATGCTGCGAAAAGCCGCGCACTGAGCAAATGCTTCTTCGTTCAGTAACAAATTCCTACCCTTGCAGAATTTGAGCGTCAGCTTGAGCAACTCCTTGATATCGCGGCCGCTGGCAGCTGGGTAAGTTACTATCAAGCGCTCAACTAGGTCATCAGACAGCTCGGTGTTGAACTGCTGCGCGAGCGATTTCCATAATTGTTTCGCCTGCTCTTGTGTCGGCGTCTCGAACTGGATGATAGCGATGCAGCGCGATAGGACAGCATCATCAATATCGGCTACGCGGTTGGTGGTCATGAACAGCAAACCGTTGAAGTACTCGAGGGTCCGCAGAAACTCGGCCACGATGGCGTTATGCTCCAGATCATTGTCGCGGCGGCGAATGTAGACGTCAGCCTCGTCGAGCAATAGCACCGAATCCCAGCGCGCAGCACGCCGCAGGATTTTCGAAAGGTTGGCTTCCACTGAGCTTGCCGTCACGCCGAGTTGACCAGAGTGTACGCGGTATAAAGGTTTCTCGACGACCTCGGCATAGACCTCTGCTGTCAGCGTCTTACCTAAGCCAGGCGCGCCTTTGCAAAGGATGGTTGTACCGCCCGACTTACCCTCGACAATGTCCTCCATTAGGAAGTTACGATCAGCGGTCAAGATATCAATCAGGTCGCGATGAGCATGCGGCAGAACCAGCTTGTCACGCAATTCTGGTTTGTAACGATAAGTCTTAACATTTTGCACATGCACCCATACATTACAGTGGTAATCCAGGTGGAATAGATGTAGATAGCAATGCTGGGGAATCCTCTCAAAACCCTCGCTAATGCCGCTTGCTCGCCAGAAGATTGCGTCAGAGGTGGTATCGAAGTGGCGTTCCAGTAGCTCTTCATCATTGACGCATCGAGCTGTTGTACCGGCCTGCAGCCTCAGGCATTCGAGTTGTGGACGAGACCCTTCGCTAGACATCCAGACAGTGCCAGAAACAGTAAATTGCGCACCAAACTTCGGTTGCATTTGCATGAAATGTTTCAAGTGTGTCTCGTATTCGTTTTTGAATTCCACACATTCCTTGAAGTAACCATAGCCCGTCATCAATTCAGGAATCGTGCAATCCTGAATATCTTCGGCGTAAAAGGTGATACTGTTGGTCATGCCGGTGCGCCTTAACCTCGGATCGTTAATTGGCTCACGATCTGCGGCCTGCAAGGTATTCGCCAGAAGGCCGATGATGACGTAAGCTGCGCCATCGACAGGCTGTACATAGCGCATCGAATGGACCAGCCAGGGCAGCAACACACCGTCCTTGCCAAGTTTGTAGAGCCAGCCATCGATCATGTCGCGCGACAACCAAGCGATCAGACCAGGGATCAGATGCTCCAAGCTTGGGATTTTTCGGGCAGCCGGCGCGGCGTGGATATTGTCCAGCGCAATCATTTGGAACATCAGCTCACGCTCGTCGGCCGTGCGGCACAGGCCGTAGAGCGTGTTCAATGAAGTGGCATCGAAAAGACGGCTGGATACCACACGTTTACCGCGGGAAAGGCCGTACTCGCTAAGCCGCTTCGCAAGCAGCGTATCCTCATCGATCATTTCAAGAAGCGTATTGGCTAGGGTTTCTGGTATTTCGAATTCCATGTGTTCTTTTTACTCTTCTACTCGTTGAATAAATCATAGAAAGCAAAGTCTGAAACATGATTGACTGCAGTCAATGCGAGCCAAAATTGGGTCTATTTCAGGCATGATATACGCATTAGTAATACTCAAAAGACAAAAACCCCGACCATTTCTGATGAGGGTTTTTGTTTTCTGGTGGGCCCACCAGGACTTGAACCTGGGACCAAAGGATTCCGGTTTGTGCGACTTTCATCACTCCCTGGACTATGCCTTCACCGTATTCTTTTCAGAACTTAGGTGGGTGCCGTCTAGTCTCTACACCTTCAGAATCTTGCGATCCTGCTTGGCTCGGCGTTGGCGTATCTTGCGACTTAGCGTTCACCGAATTTGACACCATTCACACAGCAGCTTTCGCTATCTGGTGCACAACTTTCGCTATGAGTCCTCTGCTCTAACCAACTGAGCTATGGGCCCTTCTTAACTTTTTTAACACACCAAAAACCACATAAAAACTCTATTTACTACACACCATGAAAAATGCCTTGGTGTGTAAGCGGTGTGTAGTGAATTTAAACCACTCGTTTCACCACTAACCGCTTGAAATCATTGAGGTCTTTACTGCTAGACCTCATGGTTAAGTCCATTATGAGTCCTCTGCTCTAACCAACTGAGCTATGGGCCCCTAAGACTTCATCAATCTTCTTCAAGGAAGGTTTTCAACTTATCACTGCGGCTTGGATGACGCATCTTACGCAATGCCTTCGCTTCGATTTGACGAATGCGTTCACGCGTCACATCAAACTGCTTGCCAACTTCTTCGAGGGTGTGATCGGTACTCATCTCAACACCAAAACGCATCCGCAATACTTTTGCCTCGCGCGGTGTTAAGGAATCAAGCACATCCTTCACTACATCGCGCATCGAGTCATGCAGTGCGGCCTCGGCAGGTGCCAAGGTATTAGAATCTTCAATGAAGTCGCCCAAATGTGAATCCTCATCATCGCCAATCGGGGTTTCCATCGAGATTGGTTCTTTTGCGATCTTCATGATCTTCCGAATCTTATCCTCTGGAATCTCCATCTTCTGTGCCAAGGTTGCAGCATCTGGCTCATGACCAGTCTCTTGCAAAATCTGGCGACTAATGCGATTCATCTTATTGATGGTCTCAATCATGTGCACCGGAATACGGATCGTTCTAGCTTGATCCGCAATCGAGCGAGTAATTGCCTGACGAATCCACCAGGTCGCATAAGTAGAGAACTTGTAACCACGGCGGTACTCAAACTTATCGACTGCTTTCATCAGGCCAATATTGCCCTCTTGAATCAAATCCAAGAACTGTAAGCCACGGTTGGTGTACTTCTTCGCAATCGAGATTACCAAGCGCAAGTTTGCAACGGTCATCTCGCGCTTCGCTTCCCTCGCCCGCTTCTCACCGGCAATCATTTGCTTATTCACTTCTTTGAGCTCATTGAGCGGTAAGACCACTTTGGTCTGAATATCGATCAACTTTTGTTGCAGCTCTTGAATCGCTGGGACATTGCGCTCTAAGAGAGCGCTATAGGGTTTTGGCTCTTTTAAAAGATTTGCGGTCCAACGCAAGTTCATGGCCATTTTTGGAAATGCTTGCAGAACTTCAGCTCGTGGGATCCCGATCTTATCAACCAGAATACTCACAATGCCACGCTCAAGCTTCCATACTTCATCGACTTGGGCACGCATGGTGTCACAGAGCTTTTCAACACTCTTTGCTGTTAAGCGAAAGCCAAGTAACTCGTTTCGAATCGCATCTTGCGCTTTTAAATAACCTGGTGAGTTATAACCATCGCGGTCGTGGGCGCGACGCATCTTGTCAAACTGCGTCCGAATCACCGCAAACTTTTCAAGGGAACGTTGCTTGAGCTCTTCGAGTTGCTTCGCACTAGCAGTACTCGCGCCACCACCGCCACCTTCATCATCATCGCCCTCTTCGCCCTCATCCATCATCTCCAGATCCTCGGGCTCATCGGCAGCCATCGGAATATCTTCAGCATTAGGATCTACTAGGCCATCGACAAACTGATCGATTTCCATCTCTCCGGAAACAATCTTGTCAACATTGGTGAGGATCTCTGAAATGGTGACGGGGCAAGCAGAAAGAGCCATCACCATATCTTTGAGACCGGCTTCGATCTTTTTGGCGATCACGATCTCACCCTCGCGGGTTAAGAGATCGACGGTACCCATCTCGCGCATATACATGCGCACGGGGTCAGTAGTACGACCGAACTCCGAGTCAACGGTTGAGAGAGCAGCTTCAGCTTCTTCTTCCGCCTCTTCTTCCGAGGTTGCGGTAGGGCCATGTTCATTTAAGAGTAAGGTTTCTGCATCGGGAGCTTGCTCATAGACGGTAATCCCGATGTCATTAAGTAGGCCGATCAGAGTTTCAAGGGCGTCCACCTCTGATAACTCATCGGACATGACATCGTTCATCTCGCCATGAGTTAAGTAACCCTTAGACTTACCCATTTTGATGAGGGTCTTCAAACGTGCACGGCGTAACTCTTGCTGCTCTTCACTACCCAATTGTTGTGCAGCAAACTCTTTGAGGAGTGCTTTTTCTTTTGCTTTGCGATCGCGTGCTTTTTGGCGATCGGTGCGATTATCAACACCAGGCTCACCCGCTACTTCGACCTTTGGTTTACGACCACGCGTCTTTTTAATCGGCTGACCATTTTCATCCAACTCAACCGCTGCCTCTTTGGCTTTTAACTTGGCGGCTTTTGCTTCCGCCTTAGCTTGTTCCTTCGCCGCCTTCTCTTGCGCTTTCTTCAGGGCCTTCTCTTCAGCTGCTTTTTTAGCCAACTCTTTCGCGGTCAGCTTTGGTGCCGCTTTCACTGATTTAGCACTTGGCTTGGCAGTCTTTGCTGTCGGCTTGGCAGTTTTGGAAACCACTTTTTTAGCTGGCGCCTTTATTGCCTTACCCGCAGGTTTGCTCACTTTTTTTACTGGAGCCTTGGCGGGCTTCTTAGCAACCGCTTTTGCTGACTTCTTTGCCGGAGCAGCAGGCTTTGCTTTTTTAACCGGTGCCTTAGCTTTAGGTGCCGGTTTTGCTAATTTTTTAGGAGCGACTTTGGAAGCTGGTTTTTTCATGGATATCTTTGCAATCGATCAATCTAATAAGTTAGTAAATACTCACTTAAGCCATATTTCCTGATGATCTGGTTCATTTGCCCGCATCGATCATCCAAAGGTACTCAGGCCATGGAGGTAAGTGGCTGATTCAAATAGTTTTTTCTGGAAGTGCGTATTATACTCGATTGAGCCAATCAAGACCTACAAAAGCTTAAAAAATATCGATTTAAGCCATTTATTTTCTGATTTTCCTACTGCCTACTCAAACGCTGACTAATTTCCCGGTAGCGCTCTAAATCCTGTGTATTTGCAGTTCCCTGAGTCATTTTTTCGGTAATTTCAGTCATTTCGGCTTTCAAATGACCAAGTTCTAGCTTATTTAAGACTCCCTCCAGATCCTCTTTTGCTCCAAGATACTCAATCTCAGAACCCAAAATGCGTTGCCTGAGGATTTGGTACAAATCGGCCAATGGACTGGTTGCTAACTGATCCTGAAAAACCGCAAAAGAGGAGTTTGGATTTTGCGAATTAATCTCCAAAATGTCGCACTGATGAATCAGGTCGCCCATTAAATCATGCGCCTTATCCGATCGTTTTTTGGCGACCTCCAATGCCAATTGACGTTGATCGGCTGTCATATTTTTTCCTAGAACCGGAAACTGAATCAATAAACGCATGATGTGTTCCGATAAGTCGGTTAGCTTTGGTGGTTCAACCTTGGGATGCGACTGTTTTGCCGATCTTGGGGCGATTGGTTTTGTCATTGCCAGTTTGATAGTCTGCAGATTTGTTTGGCTTTGAGTTGTGGGGGGCGGTGTTTTAGTCGCCGGTGTCAGTGCGCAAAATTGCTCGAGTTCACTTAGGCTGGATGCCGTACGATTAGCAAGTTCACGCAGCAATTGAGAGCGCATGGCAATCGCTGGCATCGATTGCAACCAGGGCTTAGCAACATGGTGGGTTTTAGCGCGACCCTCTGGAGTTGCTAGATCATTACCCTCGCTCGCAAGCTTGAAAAAGAATCCGGATAAGGACATCGCCTGATGAATTGCTTGCTCAAACGCGGCAGCGCCATATTGACGAATATAGCTATCGGGATCGTGCTCACTGGGCAAGAATAAAAAACGAATTTCTTTATCGTCACTCAAGATGGGTAGGGTTGCCTCCAGCGCACGCTGCGCCGCACGTTGACCCGCCGCATCCCCATCAAATGAAAATACAATCCGATCGGTTTGGCGCAATAAAGAGCGCACATGAAAGGGTGTGCACGCAGTCCCCAAGGTGGCAACCGCATTGGCAAAACCTAGTTGGGCCAAAGCCACCACATCCATATAGCCTTCACAGACCAAGACAAATCCGCGATCCCGAATCGCTAAGCGTCCCTCAAATAATCCATAAAGAGTATTTCCTTTGGAAAACAATGGGGTCTCTGGAGAATTTAAATACTTAGGCTCCCCTTGATCTAAGATGCGGCCGCCAAAGGCAATTACTTGTCCTTTGGGATTTCGAATGGGGAACATGATCCGATCTCGAAAGCGGTCATAACGTTTGGTCTTGCCCTGACTGTCGGTACCCTCCCCCTGGATAATCAAGCCAGCTTCGATCAGTAGCTTGGCAGTTTCATCCTTGCTATACGAATCAAATACCGCCTCGAGTCCCTGCCAGCCATCAGGTGCATACCCAAGGCCATAGCGCTTGGCAATCTCGCCGGTCAAACCACGCCCCTTCAGGTAGTCAATGGCCCGCTGCGATCCTTTTAGTTGCTGGGAATACCAATCACTCGCCATGGTCATTACTTCACCCAAGGCCAAGGCTTGCTTTTGCGCAATCACATCACGGACATTGCGCTCCTCACGGGGAACAGTGAGGCCTACCGAACGTGCGAGATCTTCAATCGCATCCACATAAGACTGTCCGGAGTACTCCATCATGAAGCCAATTGCCGACCCATGCGCCCCGCACCCGAAGCAGTGATAGAACTGCTTGGTGGGGGATACTGAAAACGAGGGTGACTTCTCTTGATGAAAAGGACATAAGCCTTGATAGTTCGCGCCCGCCTTTTTGAGTTTGACGTGCTTGCCCACCACATCCACAATATCGACCCGATTGAGTAAATCGGAAATAAAGGATTGGGGAATCAGGGCCATAAACGAATCACTACTTTGCGAGAGCGGCCTTGACCATGCCCGAGACCATTCCCATATCGGCTTTCCCAGCAAGTTGTGCCTTAAGTGCCCCAATCACTTTGCCCATATCCTGTGGGCCCACAGCTCCCAAGCTCGAAATTGTCTTTTGAATCGCCGCCTGTACTTCAGCCTCCGATAGTTGGGCTGGCATATACGCTTGTAAGATTCCCAGCTCTTTACTCTCTTGGTCCACTAAATCCGTGCGACCTGCTTTCTGAAACTGCTCAATTGAATCTTTGCGCTGCTTGATCAGTTTTTCAACAATGGCAATGATGCCGGCATCATCTACCGTAATACGCTCATCCACTTCGCGCTGTTTAATTGCAGCCAACAATAAGCGAATGGTGCCCAGCCGCTCGGTCTCTTTAGCACGCATAGCTGACTTCATGTCTTCGGTAATTTGCTCTTTGAGAGTCATTTAAGTTCTCCAAATCGTAGATGGCATGGATCCATTATCCAAGAGATTAAAAAAACAAAGCCCGCAGACTAGGCGGGCTTTGAAGATTGGTGGTTTTCGGGAACTTTCCGAAACCCCAGAAATTCTTAATAGAGCTTTTTAGGGAGCATCTGGCTACGAATGCGCTTGTAATGGCGTTTTGCAGCGGCTGCTTTCTTACGCTTACGCTCAGCAGTGGGTTTCTCATAGAACTCACGTGCACGAAGATCGGTCAATAGACCATTCTTCTCAATGGTGCGCTTAAAGCGGCGCAATGCCACTTCAAATGGTTCGTTTTCGCGAAGGCGTACTGTGGTCATGCTGTTTTTACTCGCTTTTACTCTTTGATTGCTTGAAAATGATCAAAATTTACTAAAACATGGATTCTAGCACGACCCTGCCACCAATGATAGTCCTCGGTATTGAAACCTCCTGCGACGAAACCGGCCTAGCCATCTATGACACAGGGCCCTGGGAGGCTGGAAGACCTGCCCATCATGGCATCTTAGGTGCTGCTTTGCACTCCCAAATTGAGATGCACCAAGATTATGGTGGGGTGGTTCCTGAATTGGCCTCACGGGACCATATTCGCCGCTTAATTCCTTTATTAAACAAGGCGTTAAAAGATTCTGGCCGCACCTTCCAGGAAGTCGATGCCATTGCCTACACCCAGGGGCCTGGTCTGGCAGGCGCCCTGCTGGTGGGATCAGCCTTTGCCAATGCACTAGCCCTGGCAACCCAAAAACCCCTGGTCGGAGTTCATCATTTAGAGGGTCATCTGCTATCCCCTTTGCTAGCAGATGGATCCTCGCGCCCACCTAAATTCCCCTTTGTTGCCCTATTGGTCTCCGGTGGGCATACGCAACTCATGCTCGTAAATCGAATTGGGGACTATCAACTGCTTGGGGAAACAGTGGATGATGCAGCCGGTGAGGCATTTGACAAGACTGCCAAATTGTTAGGTCTTGACTACCCAGGCGGGGCAGCGCTCTCAAAATTGGCAGAGTCTGGAAAGGCTGCCGGATTTGATTTACCCAGACCGATGTTGCATTCCAAGGATCTGGATTTTTCGTTTTCGGGACTAAAAACCGCAGTGCTGCACCAAGTCAAAAAAGCGCAATCCACCAATTCCGATACCGAGTCCTTTCGTGCCAATCTTGCCTATGCATTTGTTGAGGCCGTGACCGATGTCTTAAGTCATAAAGCAATGGCAGCACTCGAGCAAATGGAGTGTCGTGATTTAGTGGTTGCCGGAGGTGTGGGTGCCAATACCCAGCTTCGTAAAAAACTGACGGCCATGGCAACTGCTCGCGGGTATCAGGTGCACTATCCATCAATCGAGTTATGTACTGATAACGGGGTGATGATTGCATTTGCAGGAGCACTTCGACTACTACAAAGTGGTTCGACCACGAATGGGGCATTTGATATCAAACCCCGTTGGGATCTGAGTTCTTTAGATCGCTCCAATCATTAAGGAAGGCTGATACGGGCGAACGCACTGTGGTTATGGATGGACTCAAAGTTCTCCGCTTCGACCATCAAAGACAGGATTCGTTCATCGTGCTTTAACCGGGTAGCAACATCACGCACTAAGTCTTCCACAAATTTAGGAGTCTCATACGCGCGCTCTGTTACCCACTTTTCGTCAGGGCGCTTCAAAATAGCCCATAACTCGCTTGAGGCTTCGGTCTCCGCAATCCGCAATAGCTCTTCAACATTCAGATTGGCGGCAGGATCGACTTTGACCAAAATGGTGACATGCGAGCGCTGATTGTGGGCGCCGTATTCCGAAATCTCTTTTGAACATGGGCATAAGCTCATGACCGGTACGATAGCCTGTAGATACAAGTCAACATCGACGCTTTCATCAGGCATTTGTTTGGCCTCGGCACGATACGTGACCTCGTAATCCATCCAACTTTCTACCGAGGAAACGGGTGCGCTTTTCTTTTCAAAATGGGTGTATTGCATTTGAATACGGCCCTGCTTCGCCTGCAACAGGGGTAACATTTTTTTTGCCATCCCAACGATCTTTGAGCCACTGTAAGCGCCTTGCTCATCGTGCAAAAGATGGACAAAGCGCGACATATGGGTCCCCTTTTGGTCAGCTGGGAGTGCCACATCCATTTCAAACTGAGCAACAGTTGGAAATGATCCAGAACCACTTTGAACATGAATGGGATGCTTGATGCCACGAATTCCAACACGCTCAATCGCAAGAGCGCGAAGGTCATGACCACCTTGAATGTCAGGTAAGGCAGTCGTGTTCAGGAAGTGGGTGTTTAAATCATTCATACCAATATTTTCGCTCAAAACAATCCAACTGACTCAAGGAGCGCCTGTACAAACGCTTTACTTACCGACGGGGACCTGATCCGATGGGGTCTTAAGATTGAGTGGGGCGGTACCCAAATCTGGGAAGCGGGCAAGAATTGCTGCTTCGATTCCTGCAGCATCCAATCCACACTGAGCCATGAGCAAGTTGTAATCTCCGTGCTCAATAAAGACATCGGGTAATCCAAGAGTTAATACCGGCTTGGTGATACCCAAGAGGTTCATGGCCTCCATGCAAGCGCTACCAGCACCACCCTGAACACAACCGTCCTCAACGGTCACAAAGTAATCATGATTACGGGCAAGCGTTTTGATCAACTCAATATCCAGCGGTTTTACAAAACGCATATTCACTACCGTAGCATCCAGTTTTTCGGCGACATCCAAAGCAGGATAGAGCAGCGTTCCGAATGCCAGAATAGCGAGACGTTTACCCTTTGTTTGCGCCTCACGACGAATCTCACCATACCCGAGTGGTAAGGAGCGCAATTCGGCAGAAGGCGGATTGCCAATACCTGCGCCGCGGGGATAGCGAACTGCGCTTGGGTGATTTTGATGATACGCGGTCGTTAATAAATCACGGCACTCCGCTTCATCCGCCGGAGTCATGATCAACATATTAGGAATGCATCGCAAATAGGCAATATCGTATGCCCCGGCGTGAGTCGCACCATCGGCACCCACTAACCCAGCACGGTCAATCGCAAACACAATCGGTAAATCTTGCAAGGCCACATCATGAATTAACTGATCATAGGCACGTTGTAAGAAGGTGGAGTAAATCGCCACGACGGGTTTCATACCCTCGCAGGCCATACCTGCAGCAAAGGTCACAGAGTGTTGCTCGGCGATGCCCACATCGTAGTAACGATCGGGGAAACGTTTTTCAAACTCGACCAAGCCTGAACCTTCGCGCATTGCAGGTGTGATACCAATTAATTTTGGATCCGCCTGCGCCATATCGCATAACCACTCACCAAATACTTGAGTGAATGTTTTCTTACCCGCACCACTCGATTTGATTCCTTCTTGGGGATTAAATTTACCGGGGCCATGGTACAAAATGGGATCCGCCTCAGCCAACATATAGCCTTGGCCTTTGCGCGTGATCACATGCAAGAACTGAGGCCCATTCCCCTCCTTTGCCAAACGGCGTACGTTTTGCATCATCGGGATGAGGGTATCCAAATCATGGCCATCAATGGGACCAAAGTAGGTAAAGCCAAACTCCTCAAAGATAGTGGATGGAGACACAAAACCTTTGGCATGATCCTCAAGACGTTTAGCAAACTCGCGTAGCGGCGGTGCCATCGAGGACAGAACCGAATCAATTCCTTTTTTGGTTGCCGAGTAAATATTGCCGCTCAGAAGACGCGCTAGATAGCGATTGAGGGCGCCAACCGCTGGTGAAATTGACATATCGTTGTCATTTAGAATGACTACCAGGGGCATGTTCTCATACACGCCTGCATTGTTCATGGCTTCAAACGCCATCCCTGCACTCATCGCGCCGTCGCCGATCACAGCAACTGCCACCCGATCCTCGCCCTTGGTTTGCGCTGCGCGCGCCATCCCCATGGCTGCCGAGATGCTGGTAGAGGAGTGAGCTGTACCAAAAGTGTCGTACTCACTCTCAGAACGTCTTGGAAATCCTGACAATCCCCCAAATTGCCGTAAGGAATGCATCTGATCGCGACGTCCAGTCAAAATCTTATGCGGATAACTTTGATGACCCACATCCCACACGATCCGATCGTGCGGTGTATCGAATACATAATGCAAGGCAATCGATAGCTCTACCGTTCCTAAATTCGACGAGAGGTGACCGCCCGTCTTTGATACAGAATCCACGATGTACTGTCTTAGCTCATCGGCAAGCGCCGGGAGCTCCTCACGTGTTAATTTACGTAAATCGCGAGGGTCATTGATCGAGTGCAACATACTATTTTTTGCGATCCACAACTAAATGAGCAATATGACGCAAGGCATCGGCCTGTGGCCCAAACTCATTCAGACTGTTTAGCGCTCTCCCCTTTAATTCATTAGCCAGTTCGTTTGCATAGTCTAAACCCTTCAGGGTCACATAGGTAGGCTTATCTTGCGCCGCATCTTTGCCCGCCGTTTTTCCAAGTGTTGCACTATCAGCGGTCGCATCCAGAATATCGTCCACCACCTGAAAAGCCAAGCCAATCGCCTTTGCGTAAGTATCAAGTTGAGCCATCGCTGGATTGGACAATTGGGCGGCAATCCCTCCGAGCTGGACAGCGCAAATGAGTAGAGCACCGGTCTTCATGGCATGCATTTCTTCTAGAGCGGGCAAGTCCATTTTTTTGCCCACGTTCTGTAAATCAATCGCCTGTCCACCGGCCATGCCCTTAGAACCCGAGGCATGAGCCAAGGAAGCAATCATGCGCAGCTGTGCAAAACCGGTCTTTGGGTCAGGACCGACTGGATACGAGAGGATTTCAAAGGCACGGGTTTGTAATGCATCGCCCACTAGTAAAGCAGTCGCCTCGTCATAGGCTTTATGAACTGTAGGCCGTCCACGGCGTAAATCATCATCGTCCATGCATGGCAAATCATCGTGCACCAGGGAATAGGTATGAATCATCTCAATCGCACTCGCGGCACGATTCACGAGCGACCCATCCACTTGATCAACTGACCCTAACTCACTCGCAGCAAATACTAATAGGGGACGAATTCGTTTGCCACCACCCAACACGGCATAGCGCATCGCGGAGTGCAAATGCTGGGGGATCGCAGTATCTGAGTCGAGATACTGCAGGAGCGCATTTTCTGCTCGCTGCGATTGGGAGGCCAACCATGCCTCGAATGAAAATAAGCTCATCGATTCAGTGTTAATCGACTTAACTCTCGATCACTTTAACTTGTTGCTCAACCTGTGCCAACACGCCCTGACAGTGTTTTAAGAGTGCGGCACCTCGTTGATAGGCGGCCAAGGTTTCTTCAAGGGATAGCTTGCCAGATTCCATAGCAGCCACCAAGGACTCAAGCTCTTTGAGGGCTGCCTCATAGCGCATTTGGGGGTCAATATTTCCCTCGATTGGGGCTGGGTTCATTTTTTTACTTGCCATATCAAGATCTTAATACCGAATTGGATTTCAACTGATTTCGGGGTTTATGGGGATTTCCTTCGTTTGACAAATGTCACGAGCAAGATTTTGCCCCATGGGTATAATCCTCCTTCCTTTCCAATATCGACATGTCGATGGTTGGATTGGTTGTTCCGCTTAGCTTCGGCTGACTTTTTCGGGGGTGGGGAGAATGACTAATCTGGCTACCGCGCAATTCCTTGCGCCGTCCAATTTACAACTGCCGGTTTCGGCATATTTTGACGTTGATTTATTTCAACAGGAATTGCAATTGCTGTTTAAGCAAGGGCCCGGCTACGTCGGTCATGAACTCATGGTTCCCGAAACAGGTTCGTATCGAACCCTGCTAGCGGAAAATGAGGGGCGTATTCTGGTTCGCAATCACGAAGGTCCAAACGGTATTGAGCTCTTATCCAATGTCTGTCGCCACCGACAAGCACTGATGCTCAATGGTAGCGGAAAGGTCGACAACATCGTTTGTCCACTGCATCGCTGGACCTACGATCTCGAAGGTCAGTTGCTAGGTGCTCCACATTTTGGGGACAAGCCTTGTTTGAATCTTGGTAAGTCACCTTTACAAAATTGGCAGGGCCTACTATTTGAAGGTCCTAGGGATGTTCAAGCCGATCTCGGAAAGCTGTCCGTGGGTTGCGATTTGGATTTCTCGGGTTATATGCTCGACCATGTTGAGGTGCACGAGTGCAACTACAACTGGAAGACCTTTATTGAGGTATATCTCGAGGACTATCATGTAGTCCCTTTTCATCCAGGGCTTGGTAAGTTTGTGTCGTGTGATGATTTGCGCTGGGAATTTGGTGACTGGCACAGTGTGCAGACCGTCGGGATTCACAAGGAACTGAGTAAGCCTGGTACACCAACCTATCGCGCCTGGCACGACGCGGTTTTACGTCATCACCAAGGGCAAATGCCAAAGCATGGCGCCATCTGGCTCACTTACTACCCCAATGTGATGGTGGAGTGGTATCCAGGTGTACTCTGTATTTCAACGCTGCATCCGATTGCCCCAAACAAGACTCGCAATATTGTGGAGTTCTATTACCCTGAGGAAATTACTCTTTTCGAGCGCGAGTTTATTGAGGCGGAACGTGCTGCGTATATGGAAACCTGCATTGAGGATGATGAAATTGCCGAGCGCATGGATGCAGGTCGCGCGGCCTTGCTTGCTCGTGGCCAAAACGAAGTGGGCCCTTATCAAAGCCCCATGGAAGATGGCATGCAACACTTCCACGAATGGTATCGTCGTGAAATGAATTACTAATGGATCTTCACCCAGGAGGCTATATGAATCCCATCATTACTGCAAATCAACTGGAAGAACTGATCAATGAAGGCAGCGATGTCTTAATTTGCGATTGTCGCTACGACCTCACGAATGCCAACGCCGGCTATGCAATGTACAAAAATGCCCACATCACTGGCGCCATCTATGTGAATGTTGAGCATGATTTATCGGGCCCTAAAACTGGAACGAATGGTCGCCACCCACTACCCACCCCCGAGGCTTGGGCAAAAACCCGTCAACGCCTAGGGATTGCTAATCACACCCATGTGGTTGCCTACGACAGCCATGGCGGTACCTTTGCGAGTCGTTTATGGTGGATGCTACGCTCCACTGGTCACGCTTCGGTGCAAGTACTTGATGGCGGACTAGACGCTTGGAATGGCAGCATTGGCAATGTGGGTCGTGAACCAACACCATTGACCTCGATGCCAGAGGTCTATCCCTTCCAGGGAGTTATCACAACCAATGAGATGGAACAAAACGTCAAATCCGACGCTCCTAAAATGGTGATTGATGCGCGCACGCCAGATCGCTTTCGCGGTGAGAATGAGACTTTAGACCCGGTCGGTGGTCATATTCCCGGAGCAACCAATCGCTGCTTTAAGGAGAATTTGGTCTCGGGTAAATTTAAATCGCCCGAGCAACTCTATAAAGAATTTGTTCTCCTCATTGGTCAACAAAAACCTGGAACTATTATTCATTCGTGTGGATCTGGGGTTAGTGCTTGCCATAATCTGTTGGCGATGGAAGCAGCAGGCCTCAGTGGCTCACGCTTACATGTGGGTAGTTGGAGCGAGTGGTGCTCAGATCCAAGCCGTCCGATTGAGCGATAAACCCAGTTTGTATTCTTTAAATTAGTGGTTGTGGTCGGTTAGCAAAACCACAATTCCAACCCCGATTGCGATCAATACGACTTGGCGTAGCGACTCCTGCCAATGGGGTCGCCGATGCATCTGCGGAATTAAATCACTCACTGCAATGTAAATAAAACTGCTCGATGCAATCACCAGCAGATAGGGCATCACTTGAGTAGCGCGCTCTAAAAAGTAATACGCTAATACGCCCCCGACCACTGCCATCAAACCACTAATTCCGTTGTATAGCAATGCGCGTGCCCGAGAGAAGCCCGCATTGAGAAGTACGATGAAGTCTCCAATCTCTTGGGGGATCTCATGCGCAATGATGGCTAAGGCAGTAAAGATACCGATTTGCACATCGACCATAAAGGCGGCAGCAATCAAAACACCATCCACAAAATTATGAATGCTGTCACCCACCAAAATCATCCAACCACTACTACCCGCCTCCTCTTTATCGTGGCCGTGGTGATGGTCATGCCCATCGCCTTCGTGGTGATGGCTATGACGAAGGAGTGCGATTTTCTCCAAGAGAAAAAATCCAAGCAATCCACCCAAGAGGGTGGCAAATAGGTAGTGGGCTTGCGCACCTGGGATCTCAAAGGCCTCGGGCAGAGAATGTAAAAAGGCGGTGGCCAACAAAATACCTACCGAGAGGCTCACCATATTGTTGACGATTTTGGCAAGCAAGGTTAAGGAAAGGCTTGCGGCAGCGAGCACACTCGCAAGCCCTGCGCCTGCGGTGACCAAAACAATCATTTGAAGTGTGCTCAAACCCACAGGCAATCCGCTCGATTCAATGGATTTTAAGAAACGCCGTACTGCTTAAACCAAGCTAGGCATTTTGCCCAGCCGTCTTTTGCGGGACCCTCGCGGTAGGTATTGCGATAGTCCGCATGAAAGGCATGTGGGGCATCTGGATAGATCTCGAACTTGGAGGCTTTCGCCGCAGGATTGGAACTTGCTTTAGCGAGCGCTGCTTTCATTTGCTCCACGGTATCGAGTGGAATACCAGTATCAGCTGAACCATAGAGACCCAATACGGGAGCTTTCAGATCAGCTGCAATCTCAACGGGTTGTCTGGGGTTATTAGCGGTTTTATCGCCCACCAGGCGTCCATACCAAGCTACGCCCGCCTTCACCTCAGGCATCGTTGCTGCTAACCAGGTAATGCGTCCACCCCAGCAAAATCCAGTGACACCGACTTTTTTAAGATCGCCGCCATTTTTACCAGCCCAGGCAATCGCAGCCTTGAGATCGCCCAATACTTGAGCATCGGGTGTCTTAGCCACAATATTGCTCTGAATCTCAGCAATGGTTCCAAAGGTATTGGGATCGCCTGCACGGGTAAAGAACTCTGGCGCAATCGCCATATAACCCAATTTTGCAAAGCGCCGAGTGGTGTCAGCGATGTACTCATGTACACCAAAAATCTCACTCACGACAATCACGATGGGTAATGGGCCACTCGCTTTCTCGGGACGAGAAATATAAGCCGGCATATTAAAACTACCCACCGGAATATCCTGCTCACCCGCTTTAATGCCAGTAAAGTCGGTTTTAATCGCTTGGGCCAAAACAGGATCCGAAGCGGCTACAAAGCCAATCCCCAAGGCTCCGGCGGTCACCGTTGCTGTTGAGGCTTTCAGTGAGGTCTTCATGAAATCACGTCGACCTAAATCATTGCGCATATGATCGTTCCTCATCATCTTGTCTCCTTATTTGATTTCAATTACTAGTGTGCTTCTTCCCAATTATCGCCAACTCCGATACTTACAATCAGAGGCACCTTGAGTTCAGCAATCGATCCCATCAGTTGAGGTAGGGATGATTTTAGATGCTCAAGCTCCTCAGGCGGGGCCTCAAAGACGAGCTCATCATGCACTTGCAAGAGCATGCGGGTCTTCAGTTGCTCTTGTTCTAGCCAATTTTGTACGGCGACCATCGCCATCTTAATAAGATCAGCGGCCGTTCCTTGCATTGGCGCATTAATCGCTGCGCGCTCAGCGCCCTGCCGTCTTGGACCATTGGCCTTAATGTCGGGTAACCATAAGCGTCGCCCAAATACGGTTTCTACATACCCATTGGCACGAGCCTCTTCTCGAGTTCGTTCCATATATTGGGCAACGCCTGGGTAACGCTCAAAATATTTTGCAATGTACTGCTGAGCAGCTGCGCGCTCGATCTTTAAATTGCTGGCTAGTCCATAGGCGCTCATGCCGTAGATGAGACCAAAGTTAATCACTTTGGCATAGCGCCGTTGCTCCGAGCTCACTTGCTCCAGTGGAATCGCAAAGATCTCGGCCGCTGTCGCTTGATGAATATCCTTACCCGCCTTAAACGCAGCTAATAAGTTTTCATCCTCGGCAATGTGCGCCATGATGCGCAGCTCGATTTGCGAGTAATCCGCAGAAACCAAGCGATAGCCTGACTGAGGAACAAAGGCCTCCCGAATCCGACGACCCTCTTCAGTGCGAACTGGAATATTTTGCAAATTAGGATCGTTTGACGCCAAACGGCCGGTGACCGCAACGGCTTGGGCGTAATTAGTATGCACGCGCCCTGTTTTGGGATTGATCATGCGCGGCAGTTTCTCGATATAGGTCGACATCAACTTGGCCAAACTGCGGTAATCCAAAATCCGTGCCGGCAAGGCAAAGTCCTCGGCTAGTTTTTGTAAGACCTCTTCGTCGGTGGATGGCGCTCCTGATGGAGTCTTTTTAACTACAGGTAATTGCAGTTGCCCAAACAGAATTTCACCGATCTGCTTGGGTGATTGGATATTAAATGGCTGACCCGCCAGTTGATGAATCTCTTTTTCGAGGACGAGGAGTTTTTTTCCAACCTCCTGCCCCTGGATTGCTAACTTCTCACGATCAATCGTGATGCCATTACTTTCCATGATGCCCAAGACGCGCATCGCTGGCATTTCGATCTGTTCATACACGTACCGCAAGCTGGGCATGCGTTCCAATTGTGGCCACAAATGGTGATGAAGGCGTAGGGTGATGTCAGCATCTTCAGCGGCATACTCGGTCGCAGTTTTGAGATCCACCTGATCAAAGCCAATTTGATGCACGCCTTTGCCACAGACCTCTTCATATTGAATGGTCTTCACTCCCAAATGGCGCTGGGCTAAGTTATCCATGCTGTGACTGAGGTGGGACTCCAATACATAGGATTCAAGTAAGGTGTCGTGCTCCACTCCTTGCACCTGAATTTGATAATTGCCAAAGACGTGTATGTCGTATTTAAGATTTTGACCAAGCTTCTTCGCTTCAGGATTCTGAAGCCAGGGCTTTAGTCGAGCGAGCACCCAATTGCGATCCAGTTGCTCTTCGCCAGTACGATGCGCAACCGGGATGTAACAAGCCTTACCCTCTTCAACCGATAAGGAAATCCCAACCAGCTCGGCTTGTAAGGCATCTAGGCTCGTGGTCTCGGTATCAATGCAGGTTAGTGTGGCATTCTCAATTTTCTGTAGCCATTGTTCAAACACTTCTTGGGTTGTCACGCATGTGTAGTCACGCGTAATCTCACTTTTAGATGGTGCTTGAGACTCCTGCGAAAGAGACTCTTGGAAGACTGGGGTATCTGAATGATTCGTTGCGCTCTGTGAAGTTGGAGCAGATAGACTCTTAGCGTCTAGTTCTTTCAACCATGATTTAAATGCGTAGCGCTCAAAGAGTGCTCTCAGTTGGCTTGGGTCCTCGGGCTTCGCGTGTAAATCATGTAATGAACCGATGTGCGGATTGAGATCGCAATCGAGTTTTACTGTCAGCAGTTCTCTGGCCTTGGGCAACCAATCAAGACTCGCTCGTAAGTTATCACCCACCACTCCTTTAATTTCACTCGCGTGGGCGATGAGTTGATCCAAATCACCATACTCAGCTAACCATTTATTTGCGGTTTTAGGCCCTGCCTTATGAACTCCTGGAACGTTATCCACGCTATCCCCAATAATCGCTAGATAATCCACAATGCGCTCCGGTGGCACACCAAATTTAGCTACCACCCCCGTGCGATCTAATTTCTCGTTGGTCATGGTGTTCACTAAAGTTACTTTGTCATTCACGAGTTGCGCAAGATCCTTATCACCCGTGGAGATCACGGTTGACCAGCCCATCTCAGCAGCTTGCCGGGCCAGAGTGCCAATCACATCATCGGCCTCGACGCCAGAGATCATTAGAACTGGCCAGCCAAGCGCCTTTACCACCTCATGAATTGGCTCGATTTGTGCCACCAAATCCTCGGGCATGGGGGAACGATGCGCCTTGTACTCAGGATATAAATCCTCTCGGAAGGTCTTGCCCTTGGCATCAAATACACAGGCAATGTGATCGGCACCAATTTCTGCACGGGCGCGTCGCATCATATTGACCATACCGTAGATTGCCCCGGTCGGCTCCCCAGCACTATTTCGTAGATCCGGCATGGCATGAAAGGCTCGGTAGAGGTAACTAGAGCCGTCGACAAGGAGTAATTGGTGTGCTGACATGCCTCAATCGTACAATTTAGTTGCTGGGGTCTGGAAAACCCCTGATTTTGCTGTATCGGCGTAACGGTGCGGCAAATCCTAGTTTCTTAGGATAATAGGTGGCATTCTCTCTTAATAAAAATGACGATATCCCTCAATTTACCTACTAAGTCTGGACTACTTATGAGGCGCTATGCTTTCATCGTATGTTCTGCCGCACTCTTATCGCATGGCGTGTTTGCCCAAACATCTGGCACACAAGCGCTAAGCAAAGAAGATCTGAACCAAATTAATAATCAGCCATTAGCTCCGTCATCCAGAAATCCTGCGGGTCTTGGTGTCAAAGAAGAGCGCAAGCCCAGCTTTGAATACACCGACCCCTCCGGTACTCAAATCCGCGAATACCGGGACAGTAATTTACCTACTGAGATCGAGGTGAAATCCGCCTTTGGTACTTATGAGATGTCACCCCCGCAAACGGTATTTCCAGCAGGCGGTATGTCATCGGATAATTTGATTAGCGTTCCGAGTATTCGGATTCCGATAAAGTAATCCGACTCATGGCGGTTTATACCTCCCTCACTCTTGATGAGATCGCTCCTCGCATTGCTAACGATTTTTCAATTGGCAATGCCATCGAACTTAAAGGTATTCATGGTGGGATTGAGAACTCCAATTTCTTTCTGGATTGCCAAACCTCTGAAATCAATTACTATGTTCTGACCATCTTTGAACGGTTAAGCGCTGCGCAACTGCCCTATTACTTGGAGCTAATGCTTCATCTTGCCAATCAAGGCATCTCAGTTCCCAAGCCGATTGCCAATCGTGCTGGACAGCTATGGTTTGAGATCAAAGGAAAACCGGCAGCGATTGTCACCAAACTCTTGGGTCAATCAGAACTTACCCCCCAGAGCGAGCATTGCGATGCCGTGGGTAGAGAGTTAGCGAAAATGCATCTGGCTGGGCAATCGTTTGCGCTATCCCAACCCAATTTACGCAGCCTCTCCTGGTGGCAAGAGACCGTTCCTGTCATCGTGCCACACCTTAATACGTCTCAAAAAGAATTGCTCTTATCCGAGATGCAATTTCAGGAGACATTTTTTCAATCCTCGGTATACGAGTCTCTTCCTGAGGGCCCTTGCCATTGCGATCTCTTTCGGGACAATGTGCTTTTTACTCGCCACCATGGTCAAGAATCCTTAGGTGGTTTTTTTGACTTCTACTTTGCGGGCAATGACAAATGGTTATTTGATTTAGCCGTCACTGCCAATGATTGGTGTTTGGAGGATCCCTTTACCAATGGCTCAGGCGCTCTTAATCGCCAGCGTTTACACGCCTTATTAGCATCCTATATGGGAGTGCGTCCACTCACCGATGGCGAGGAGGCATCGTGGAGCGCGATGTTACGTGCAGCCGCTCTGCGGTTTTGGATCTCGCGGCTTTGGGATTTTTATCTACCGCGTAATGCACAGATGCTCACCCCGCATGATCCAACCCATTTTGAGCGAATCCTACGTAACCGCCGTCACACAAGTTAAGGTAAGCTAAGTGCCTATGAATCTCAATCCCGTTGCAACCAATGAAGGCTATGTATGGGTCCGCCAGGGGGTTTGGCTCTTCAAGCAAAACCCGCTAGGCTTCTTGATGTTGGTCTTTATGTATGTTTTTCTGGCTCAGCTAGCCATCATGATTCCATTGGCTGGAGTATTTGCGGTCCTCATTTTGACCCCTGCCTTATCGGTTGGCTTCATGACCGCGTGTCGTCAAACGATTCAAAAGGATCGGATTTTGCCAACCGTCTATTTGGCAGCGTTCCGCTCGAATAACCCTGAGGTTAAAAAACGCATCTTGCAACTAGGACTGGTGTATACCCTCATGATCTTCACCATGAGCTTAATTGCGAGTATGGTGATTGATTTTCAGGCGCTCCTGCCATTCATTACCAATGACAAACCGATCACCTCTGAGGTCATGCAGCAGTTGTATTACTCACTGATGATCGGTGGTATTTTGTATATTCCAGTAGCCATGCTGATGTGGTTTGCGCCCGTCTTGGTGGCATGGGCTGATATGCCACCGAGCAAAGCTTTATTTGTTAGCTGGATGGCGTGCTGGACCAATAAAGGTGCATTCTTTTACTACATCACCATCTGGAGCGTGGTGTTGATTGTGATTCCGCTCACGCTAGGAATGATCATGGATATCATCGGTTTGAGCCGTTACGCGTCCTTTGTGGTGGCGCCCTTCTCCATGGCTGCATTAACGGTGATGTATTGCTCGTTCTTTGCGACCTGGAAGGGTTGCTTTACGGGTAATGATTACGAGCAGTTACCGAATTAGACCGGAGTATTAGGTCTCAACTGCCACCAGCTTGGCAATCGATAGTTGTAACCACTTTGTGCCATGGCGTTTGAAGTTCACTTGCGCCTTGGCATCGACTCCTTCACCTTCTACTGCGGTCACACGCCCTTCACCAAACTTAGTATGAAATACTTCTTGACCAACCCGAAAAGAATGTCCGCGCTTCTTGTTTTGCTCTAACTGGAGAGAGCTTGTGACAATCGCGTTACTCACCTGATCATTGCGCACAGGCACATCACTCTCGTTGCCGCCCCACCACAACTCATCGACACTGTTTGTATTTACAGATCGTCCTTTTTGCCACGATGTTGCTCCCCAGCGGGCATCTTTTGCTTTAGGTGTTAAGTGTTTGAGGCTCTCAGCGGGCAATTCATCTAAAAAGCGTGAGGGCATGTTGTAACGCACTTGACCATGGAGCATGCGTGACTGCGTATGCGAAAGATACAACCGTTCCTTCGCTCGGGTGATTGCCACATACATGAGGCGTCGCTCTTCCTCAAGTCCACGGGGCTCTGAAATGCTGTTCTCATGCGGAAACAATCCTTCTTCGAGACCAGTCATAAACACGGCGGAGAACTCTAAGCCTTTAGCCGAATGTACGGTCATCAACTGAATGGCGTCTTGACCGGCCTCGGCTTGATTGTCACCAGCCTCGAGCGAGGCGTGAGCCAAAAATCCTGCCAAGGGAGAAATATCCTCCACGCCCGCCTGCTCAGGACTAGGTGGCGTGGCTGCTTGAACGTCTTGACCATAACCCTCTTCGGCTACAAATGCAGTGGCGGCATTAATGAGTTCCTGCAAGTTCTCGACACGATCTTGCCCCTCACGCTCAGTCAAATAATGCTGAATCAAACCACTGTGCTGAATCACATACTCTACCGTCTCCGGCAAAGTGTTGTGTTTAGTCGCATCTCGCAGATGCTCTATGAGGCGCACAAATCCCGAGATACTATTACCGGCTTTGCCCTCAATAAATGAAGCTGCTGCATAGAATGAGCACTGGTGTTGTTTAGCAGCATCTTGTAAGGCTTCGATCGAACGCGCCCCAATCCCGCGCGCCGGGAAGTTCACAACCCGCGCAAAGGAGGTGTCATCATTGGGGTTCTCGAGTAAACGCATATAGGCTAATGCATGCTTAATCTCGGCGCGTTCAAAAAAGCGCAGGCCCCCGTAAACGCGATACGGAATATTGGCTGAGAACAGCCCATGCTCAATGATGCGTGACTGGGCATTGCTGCGATAGAGCACCGCAATCTCACTGCGGCTCATGCCACCACGAATCAAAGCTTTGATCTCATCAATCAACCAAGCGCACTCCATGCCATCACTCGCAGCCTCATAAATACGAACGGGCTCACCAACACCCGCCTCAGTACGCAGGTTCTTGCCCAAACGATCTTGATTGTGTGCAATCAAATGGTTAGCGGCATCGAGGATATGCCCATGGGAGCGATAGTTTTGCTCCAACTTCACGGTTACAGGCTTAAATTGCCTCTCATAAAGTCGCATGTTCTCGACATCTGCACCCCGAAATGCATAGATACTCTGATCATCGTCACCAACCGCGAATACCGAGCTGCTAGTCATCTGACCATTGCCGGCTAAGAGCTTGAGCCAAGCATATTGCAAGGCATTGGTGTCCTGAAACTCATCAATCAGGATATGTTTAAAGCGCTCCTGATAGTGTGTGCGGATTAACTCTTGGTGTTTAAGTAACTCATAACTTCGCAATAAGAGCTCCGAGAAGTCACACACGCCTTCGCGCTGACACTGGGCATCGTATGCCTCATACAGTTGGATCATGCGAGCCTCAAAATCATCACCCGGATCGAGATCCTTGGCACGCTTGCCCCGCTCCTTGGCATTGGCAATAAAGTACTGCAATTGCCGCGGCGGGAATTTCTCATCATCGACATTAAGACTTTTTAGAAGCCGCTTAATCGCCGAGAGTTGATCTTGGGTATCTAAGATTTGAAAGGTCGATGGCAGGCCCGCATCACGATGGTGCGCGCGTAGTAATCGATTACACAGACCATGAAAGGTTCCTACCCACATGCCTCGGGTATTGATGGGGAGCATCGCACCCAAACGGGTCAACATCTCTTTGGCTGCTTTATTGGTAAAGGTCACCGCCAAAACCCCAATCGGAGAAATTTGCCCCGTTTGAATCAGCCAAGCAATGCGGGTGGTTAAAACTCGAGTCTTGCCGCTACCTGCACCCGCCAAAATCAGCGCTGATTGAGGGCGTCCGTCGGGGTGAGTTGGAGATAGGGTCACCGCCTCCCGTTGTTCAGGATTGAGGTTCTCAAGTAAATCAGCGTACATCGTCCCAATTATAATTTGATGCTTATGCCTGACACTACCCATTCTCCTGAAAAACCCTCGCCAGATCACAATCCTGACTTGGCCAAATTAGCCAAGTCGTATGAACCAGCCCCAATCGAAGCATTCTGGGGGCCTGAGTGGGAGTCGCGCGGTATTGCCACCGCCAAGGTCGAAGAAGGTAATGACAATTTTTGTATTCAGCTACCACCACCGAACGTCACAGGCACCTTGCATATGGGTCATGCGTTTAATCAAACCATCATGGATGGCTTGGTGCGCTATGCACGGATGTCCGGCAAGAATACCCTCTGGGTTCCCGGCACCGATCACGCCGGAATTGCCACCCAAATTGTGGTGGAACGCCAACTCGATGCCCAAAAAATCTCCCGCCATGATCTTGGGCGCGAGGTCTTCCTAAGGAAGGTATGGGAGTGGAAAGAAGAATCCGGTTCCACGATTACGCGGCAGATTCGGCGGCTCGGTGCATCAATCGATTGGTCACGTGAGTATTTCACGATGGATCCCAAGATGTCCGAGGCGGTAGTTGAGGTCTTTGTCACTCTTTTTGAGCAAGGACTAATTTATCGCGGCAAGCGTCTTGTGAACTGGGATCCGGTCTTAGGTACTGCGGTTTCAGACCTCGAAGTAGTTAGCACCGAAGAGCAAGGCAGCCTGTGGCACATTCGCTATCCACTCTCCGATGGGAGCGGTCATTTAGTAGTTGCTACTACACGTCCCGAAACCCTCTTGGGTGATGTGGCGGTCATGGTGCATCCAGAGGATGAGCGCTATCGTCACCTGATTGGTAAAACTGTTGAGCTTCCCCTTTGCCAACGTAGCATCCCGATTATTGCGGATAACTATGTGGATATGAGTTTTGGGACTGGGGTAGTAAAGGTCACGCCCGCCCATGACTTTAATGACTACGCGGTGGGTCAGCGTCATCAGTTACCACTCATTAATGTCTTAACGCTCGATGCGAAGATTAATGAGCATGCCCCGCAGATCTATCAGGGTCTCGATCGCTTTGCCGCTCGTAAGCAAATTGTGGCCGATCTCGAAGCAGCTAATCTACTTGAGAAAGTCAACCCGCATACCCTCATGGTGCCACGGGGTGATCGAACTCAAACCGTGATTGAGCCGATGCTCACTGATCAGTGGTTTGTGGCGATGTCTAAAGCAAGTCCTGATAATCGTTACCAACCGGGTCAATCGATCGCAGGAGCCGCCTTGCATGCGGTCACTTCAGGCGATATTCAACTCGTACCTGAAAACTGGATCTCAACCTATACCCAGTGGCTCGAGAATATTCAGGACTGGTGCATCTCACGACAATTATGGTGGGGCCATCAAATCCCCGCATGGTACGGTAATAACGGCGAGATCTTTGTAGCGCGCAATGCGGATGAGGCAAAGGCCAAGGCTAAGGCGGCAGGCTATAGCGGTGAACTGAAGCGCGATGAGGATGTTCTAGATACCTGGTTTAGTTCTGCATTAGTGCCATTTAGTTCACTGGGGTGGCCCAAACAAACCAAAGAGCTCGATCACTTTTTGCCCTCCTCGGTCTTGGTCACCGGCTTTGACATCATCTTCTTTTGGGTGGCCCGTATGGTGATGATGACCTGTCACTTTACCGGCAAGGTGCCTTTTAAGACTGTGTATGTGCATGGCTTAGTGCGCGATGCCGAAGGCCAGAAAATGAGTAAGTCCAAGGGCAATACTCTGGACCCCATCGATTTGATTGATGGTATTGCACTCGACGACTTGGTTCAAAAACGCACTGTAGGCCTCATGAACCCCAAACAAGCGGAGAGCATTACCAAGAAAACCAAGAAAGAGTTTTCAGAAGGTATTCCAGCGTTTGGTACCGATGCATTGCGCTTTACCTTTGCTTCACTGGCCTCTTTAGGGCGCAATATTAACTTTGATCAAAAACGTTGCGAAGGTTACCGTAACTTTTGTAATAAGCTGTGGAATGCTACACGCTTTGTTTTGATGAGTTGCCCCGGGGATGAGAAAGATAATGGCTTTGCACCCTGTGATAATCAATGCGGCCCTGAAGGCTATCTGGATTTCTCGCAAGCGGATCGCTGGATCGTCTCGCAACTGCAGCGTACCGAAGCGGATGTCGCCAAAGGCTTTGCCGATTACCGGTTTGACAACATTGCTCTCGCCATTTATCAATTTGTGTGGGATGAATATTGCGATTGGTATTTAGAGCTTGCCAAAGTTCAGTTACAACATGGCAGCCCTGCTCAACAAAGGGCAACCCGTAGAACGCTTTTGCGCGTTCTCGAGACCATTTTGCGCCTGGCTCACCCCATCATTCCATTCATCACCGAGGAGTTATGGCAAACCATTGGTCCCAAGAGTGGTAAGGCGCTTTCCAATCAACCGTTGCAATCCATCGCACTCCAACCCTACCCTGTATCGCAAAGTGACAAGATCGATCCGGCTAGCGAGTTATGGATGGGTGAGGTTAAAAGCATTATTGATGCGTGCCGTAATCTGCGTGGAGAAATGCAAATCTCGCCTGCTCAGAAGGTGCCCTTATGGATTTATGGGGACACAGACTTTTTAACCAAAGCGGCTCCCTACCTAAGCGCACTGGCAAAGCTCTCAGAAGTGAAAATCGTGACTGATGAATCCACTTTGGAAAAAGATGCGCCAGGAGCACCGATTGCCCTCGTCGGTCGTAATAAGTTATTGCTGAAGATTGAGGTTGACCCCAAAGCAGAAGAAGCGCGACTTACCAAAGAAATTACGCGCCTTGCCAACGAGATCGCTAAATGCCAAAGCAAACTAAATAATGAATCTTTTGTGTCCCGTGCTCCCGCTGCAGTTCTGGAGCAGGAGAAAAAACGTCTAGCAGATTTTGAAGTGAGTCATGCGAAGCTGACTGAGCAATTAGCCAAGTTGAAGTTGTCATCCTAAAGCCCCATAATTATTGATATGAGTTCAAAACCCATCACCAAAGCAGTCTTTCCTGTTGCAGGATTGGGTACTCGCTTTTTACCAGCTACCAAGGCATCTCCTAAAGAAATGCTCAATGTGGTGGATAAACCATTGATTCAGTATGCAGTCGAGGAAGCCATTGCTGCTGGCATTACGGAAATGATTTTTGTGACCGGTCGCAGTAAGCGCGCGATTGAGGATCACTTTGATAAGGCGTATGAGCTTGAAGCGGAACTTGAAGCGAAAAATAAGCAAAGCCTTCTAGAGATCGTGCGCAATATCAAACCCAGCCATGTGGATTGCGTCTATGTACGCCAAGCAGAGCCATTGGGCCTCGGACATGCGGTTTTATGCGCTGAGAAATTAGTACGTGACGAACCGTTTGCCATTATCTTGGCTGACGATTTGTTGGATGGCAAAACTCCAGTCCTCAAACAAATGGTTGATCTGCATTCCAAACACAATGCTTCAGTCTTGGCTGTCGAGAAAATTCTGCCAGAGCAAACCAAATCGTATGGGGTCGTAGCAGCCAAAGCCCAAAGCGCTGGAATCCACTCCGTTACTGGAATCATTGAAAAGCCAGCGGCTAAAGATGCTCCATCCAATCTTGGGGTAGTAGGTCGCTACATCCTCTCATCATCTATTTTTGGCCACATTCGTAATCTTAAACCTGGTTCGGGCGGGGAATATCAACTCACCGATGCCATACAAACTCTCCTAAAGGATGAGCCGGTACTGGCTTATGAGTACGAGGGTGTGCGCTATGACTGCGGCAGTAAGTTGGGCTACCTTAAGGCAACTATTGAGTTTGCACTCAAACATCCTGAACTCAAAGATGAGTTTGGGTCTTATCTTAAAAATCGCTCATAAAAATTAGGCGTACTGAATTTCTACCGGATTAGGGCTTGAGCCTGTTTTACTTCCCAAAATCTGATGCAAGTTGCGTAGGCAATTGTCATCCGGGTAAAGACGGACATCTTCTGGAAACTGGACTAAACAAGCTCCGCCTTTAGCCATTACAGCAGCAGTCAATGGCAGTCCTTTCGGTGGATTTTGTAGGGCGCTCCCCATTGGGGCTTTGACTAAAAATGGATTGATCTGGGCTTTCAGAACCTTTAGATCAATGCCGGTATCTAAGTTGAGATGAACGTTTCTGGCAAAGCGTAGACGTGCGCCCACAATATCCATCACACTCTCAGCAACAATTCGCAAGCCTCCTGAGAATTTATCAGGACTGACATTCACCTTAGCAATTAATAACTCATCTTCTTTAAGCCAAGAGCGATTGGGTTCGTACACTTCGCTATAGAGCGTGAGCTCAACGGCTGCACTACCATCATCAATCGTAGCAATCATCATCCGTCCACGCTGCCCCATCAGCATCCGTGACGAGGTAATGATGCCGGCGACGAGTTGATCCTTACCCTCTGTGAGCTTGATGAGTGGTTGACGAATAAAGTGCGTCACTTCGGGCCGGTAGGCATCAAACAAATGCCCGGTTAAACACAGGCCCAATGCCGCTTTTTCATCTTGAAGTCGCTTCTTCTCAGAAAAAGGAAGTTCCTTCACGTACTCCGGTGCATGGGCTTGCGCCACATCCTCTGCATCAAAGAGACTTACCTGATGCACTGAGGCTTCAGCCTGCTCGGCAGCCTCGATCGCACGGGAGAGTGAGGCTAGAAGTGTGGAGCGCGCATCATAGGTATTTGCGAAGCCTTTAGCAGCATCGGTCGCAATCGAATCAAATGCCCCCGCCCGAATCAAGGCTTCAATGGCACGGCGATTGACTTGACGCCGATCCACGCGGGCACAAAAATCAAACAGATCTTTAAATAGTCCATTCTTGCGAGCTTCCACAATGATTTGGATTGCCCCTTCACCGGTGCCTCGGACCGCTCCCAAGCCATAACGAATTGTGCGTATCCCTGCGCTTTGCTCCTCATCATCGGGCTCGGTAATCGGTGTGAACTCGTACATACCGGTATTAATATCCGGCGGCAAAATCTTTAAGCCATTGTGCAGGCTATCGTCATACAAGATCTTCACCTTATCGGTGTCATCCATCGAGAGCGATAAGTTGGCCGCCATGAATTCAGCGGGGTAATAGGCTTTAAGCCACGCGGTTTGATAGGCTAAGAGCGCGTAGGCTGCTGCATGGGACTTATTAAATCCATAACCCGCAAAACGCTCCATGAGGTCATAGATTTCATCGGCCTTGTGCTCGGTGAGTCCATTTTTTTGCGCCCCCTCGCGAAAGATCTGGCGATGTTGAGCCATCTCCTCGGGCTTCTTTTTACCCATCGCGCGCCGCAATAGGTCAGCACCCCCTAAGGAGTAACCTCCAATCATCTGCGCCATTTGCATAACCTGCTCTTGGTAGACCATGATGCCGTAGGTCTCACGCAATACGGGCTCAATGCGAGGATCGGGATACTCCACTTTCTGCTGCCCGTGTTTACGTTTAATGAAATCGGGAATGAGGTCCATGGGACCTGGTCGGTATAACGCCACCAAGGCAATAATGTCTTCAAAGCGATCGGGTTTGGCATCGCGCAGCATCCCTTGCATGCCCCGACTTTCCAGCTGAAACACGGCAACCGTATTACCGCGCTTTAAAAGCTCAAAAGCTTTGGGATCATCCAGTGGGATATCACTGATACTCCAATCCTTACGTTCCGCATGTAGTTTCTGAATCCAACGCTCTGCCCCCGCCAAAATCGTCAGAGTGGTGAGTCCCAGGAAGTCAAACTTCACAAGACCAATCGATTCCACATCATCTTTATCAAATTGGCTAATAACCCCTGCATTGGCATCGCCCCCATCTTGGGTATAGAGCGGGCAAAAATCGGTGAGTTTGCCAGGGGCAATTAACACCCCTCCGGCATGCATGCCCACATTGCGGGTCATACCCTCGAGCTGCTGTGCAAGCGCTAAGAGTTGGCGCACTTCCTCTTCATTTTTTTCCCGCTCAGCGAGTTGCTTTTCTTCTTTCTTGGCAGACTCGATCGTGACTACTTGCCCTGGCTTAAACGGTACGAGCTTGGCAATGCCATCAACAAAACCATAAGGCTGCTCTAGAACCCTTCCCACATCCCGAATCGCGGCCTTAGCTGCCATGGTTCCAAAAGTGGCAATTTGACTCACCGCATCCTTGCCGTACTTCTCTTTCACATAGGCAATTACGCGATCGCGCCCATGCTGACAAAAGTCAATATCAAAGTCGGGCATCGAAACTCGCTCGGGATTTAAAAAGCGCTCAAAGAGTAAGTTGTAGCGCAGAGGATCCAGATCAGTAATCCCCAATGAGAACGCGACCAAGGATCCAGCGCCCGACCCACGACCCGGGCCCACCGGCACGTCATTATTTTTGGCCCAGTTAATGAAGTCCGCGACAATCAAGAAGTAGCCTGGGAAGCCCATTTGCGCAATCGTATTGACCTCAAAGCGCAAGCGCTCGCGATAGCGGGGCTCAAGGGCCTTACGCTCTTCTTCGTTGGGATAGAGTTTGCGCAGATTTTTATCCAAGCCGATCTCCGCCTGTTGCATGAGGTATTGATCGAGTGGCATACCATCGGGCGTTGGGAACTCGGGTAACCGCGCTTGTCCTAAGGTCAGGTTGAGATTGCACATCTTGGCAATTTCTACGGTATTGGCAAGCGCCGCTGGGAGATCCGCAAAGCGCTCGCTCATTTGCGCTTGCGTCAGAAAATATTGCTCTTCGGTAAAACGTTTGGGACGACGCGGATCGCCCAATAACTCGCCTTCTGCAATGCACACCCGCGCTTCATGCGCCGTGTAATCCTCGGGCTTCATGAACTGAATCGGGTGGGTGGCAACGACCGGAATCTTCAAATCACTAGCGAGTTGGCATGCAAGCTGAATATGCGCCTCTTCTTGAGCATGACCAAAACGCTGAAGCTCCACAAAATAGCGGCCACCAAAGACCGTTTGCCAGTGTTTGGCCGACTCACGCGCCCTCGCCTCATCCCCGTTTAGGAGTGCAACTCCCACATCCCCCAGATGTCCACCCGAGAGCGCAATTAAGCCCTCGGCCAATGTTTTCTTCTTTGATCCTTTAGTACTTGCGGGCAGCGACTCACTCAACCATTCCGGTTGGATCTCTGCTCTTCCGTGACGCTGATTATGGAGCGACGCTTTACTTAAAAGCTCGCAAAGATTGAGGTAACCGGTGTGGTTTTGCACCAAGAGCAGCATGCGATAGGGTTGGTCGGGCTCCTGGGTGTTGGTCACCCACACATCGGCACCAGCAATCGGCTTCAGACCGGAGGAGCGGGCAGCCGAGTAAAACTTAATGAGACCAAATAAATTGCCCAAGTCGGTAATTGCGAGGGCGCCCATACCATCCAAAGCAGCGGCCTGCACCGCGTCATCGATGCGCACTACCCCATCGGTAATCGAGTACTCCGAATGCAAGCGCAGATGAATAAATTGGGGGGCTGCCATATGAGATGATTTTAGCTGTGCGCACCACCAAATCATGAGCCTGATGACCCGCCCTTCAAATCCCCAATTCAATCAAGGCACTAGGTCGGAGATAGGCCATGGGGTTGATAGACCCTACCGGGGTCGCTTTGCCCCCTCGCCCACTGGACCCCTTCATCTGGGTTCGCTCGCAACCGCTTTAGGAAGCTGGCTCGATGCCAGGGCGCATGGTGGAACATGGCTGGTTCGCATCGAAGATGTGGATACTCCCAGATCAGCACCTGGGGCCGATCGGTTGATCTTGGATCAACTGCAAGCATGTGGCTTGGAATGGGACGAGGCACCGGTCTGGCAATCGCAACGGACAACTCACTACCAAAACGCTCTGGAACAACTCATCACGATCGATCGCATTTATGGCTGTCAATGCTCCCGCAAGCAAATTGAAGAGGTCTTACAAAAAGAAGGTGTTCTGATTAAGCCTAATCAAGAATTGATTTACCCAGGGGTGTGTCGAGAACGAAAGGTATCGATTGAAAATCATGCTTTGCGCATTCGCTTGCCACACGAGTGCCAGATCAGCTTTACGGATCGAGATTTAGGTAAGCAAACCCAAGATCTCAATACACAAGTGGGGGATTTTGTTCTGCGCCGAGCTGACGGACTCTTTACCTATCAGTTAGCAGTGGTGGTCGATGATCACTTACAAGCGATCACGCATATTGTGCGGGGTGAAGATTTACTCAGCAACACTTCACGGCAAATCCATTTACAGCAGTGTTTGGGCTATCAAACGCCGAACTATTTGCATTTACCACTCGTGACCAATGACGCTGGCGAGAAACTCAGCAAACAAACGAAAGCAACTGCGGTTGATATCACTCGCACGGAGTCGATTCGAGAAAACCTCTGCCGTGCGGCAAATCACTTGGGATTACAAAACGATCCGATTAGTGGAAGTATCACGCAGTGGTTAAACCGTAAGGTGCAGGAGTGGCAGGAACGCCACTTCATGTAGTTACTTTTTAGTGCCGCCCAAGAGTGCCCCAAGCACTGGCTTTTTTTGATTGGTGCCCGGCTTGATCGATGAACTGGTTGGCTCTTGCTTTGGTTCTGCCGTGATTTGCCCAGGCTCATAAGGCATGTAGAAAAATGGGTCGGCTGCAATCGGTTTGGAGCCACCACTTTTACTCTCTCGCTCACTCGTGGGTAAGCGCGCAATCGTGAGCTTACGCTTCATGAGTTTCTCAATATCCTCGAGTAAGCGCTTTTCACTATCATCGACTAAGGCAATTGCATCACCTTTGCTACCGGCGCGGCCAGTGCGACCAATTCGATGAATGAAGTCTTCCGCATTAAAAGGTAGCTCATGATTAATCACGCACGGCATATCGGCAATATCTAAGCCACGTGCTGCAACGTCGGTAGCAACTAAGGCATCGATTGCCCCAGTCTTAAAGGCTTCCAAAGTTGCCATCCGTTCGGTTTGACTCTTATCCCCATGAATCGCAGCCGCTTTAATGCCATCGCGCTCTAAGGCACTCGCTAGGCGCGCACATCCCATGCGGCTATTGGTAAAGATGATGCACTGGCGGCTTAAGCCGGCCTTCACCCGGTTTTGCAAAATTGCCACAATGGCTGCGCGCTTATGTTCGGAGGGTACCAAGTGCACCACTTGATTGACCGTATCGGCTGCGGCATTTTGCCGAGCCACTTCAATGGTCACGGGATTGCGCAAATAGGTTTGTGCGAGCTTCTTAATTTCTGGAGAAAAGGTGGCAGAGAACAATAAGGTCTGACGCTGTGCGGGGATCAAATTGATAATGCGTTGCAGATCGGGCAAAAAGCCCATATCGAGCATGCGATCAGCCTCATCCAATACCAAGAGTTGCACTTGTGACAAATCGGCCGTTTTACTGGTGATGTGATCGAGTAAACGCCCAGGGGTTGCAATCAAAATCTCTACCCCCGATCGCAGCAAGGCTGTTTGAGGTTTGATGTCAACACCACCAAATACAACGGCCGTGCGTAGATCCGTAAATTTGGCATAGAGGCTCGCGTTATCGGCCACCTGATCGCTTAACTCTCGGGTCGGGGTCAAAATTAAGGCCCGAATCGGGTGGCGAGCAGGCGAAGTACTCGTATTCGCCTGCGGCAAGAGCTTCTGAATGATCGGTAAGGTAAAGGCGGCGGTTTTACCAGTACCCGTTTGGGCTGCGCCCATCACATCCCGACCTTCTAGGACGACTGGAATCGCCTTAGCCTGAATTGGTGTTGCCTGGGTATAGCCTTGCTCCTCAACCGCTTTGAGGATCTTAGGATCTAATTGGAAATCAGCAAAATTAGCGCTGGGCGCATTACCCGAATCGGGTAGGTTTGGATCGGTTTTTGTAGACACCCCTTGATTTTACAGGGTTTAGGGACTCATTTAAGATTTTGGTCATATATTACCAACCAAAGCATGGATCAAAAACAATCAGATAAGTTCCGACTTTCTCAATAGAAATGTTAAAAAAGTCGGGTAAGCGGCCAATTTATACGAATCGGCTCAAATTTTGAGCCGTATTTTTAAAAATACGGCTCATGTTTTCCTACAACATGGTCTTTGGATCAGGGCAAAATCGCGGCGATGCCGGCTCGAGCGATACCCGCATCATCGGCTGACTTCACGCCGGAGACACCGACCGCACCGATGGTGTGCCCATCCACATCAATATTGACCCCACCTTCGAGCATGCCCTTAATGTGGGGGACCGTCGCAAACGCAGTTCGGCCATTATTAATGATGTCCTCATACACCTTGCTCTCACGCTTGCCCATCGCTGCGGAGCGTGCCTTGTCTTGAGCAATATAGGATGACACCGGGGCACAGCCATCGCGACGAATCAGTCCCAGTAAATGGCCGCCGTCATCGCACACGGCGATGGTGACCGCCCAGTTATGTTTCTCGGCATGGGCATTGGCGGCATCTAAAATTTTTTGCACATCGACTTGGCGCAAATAGGGTTTATTGGCTAGCATGGCTGTCTCCTTGGTATTTTGATTCTTTCTTTAGGGTCATTCTGCCATGGATTGGGGCCCTCCCCCAATTTAGCCCCAAATCAATACAATCAATTGTTTATTGATTTAGATTCGTTTGATTCATGACCAAAATTGCACCCGATCCCAGCTTTACTCTAAGCAGTCTGCCGCCTGAGATTTCCACCAAGCTCCAACAGCATGTTGAGGGCGAGGTCTTGGTTGATGGTGCTAGTCGTGGGCGCTATGCGACTGATGCATCGATCTACCAACAATTTCCGGTAGCAGTTCTCGTTCCTAAATCGTCGCAGGATATTGAAGTGGCTCTTGAAGTTGCAAATGAGTCAGGTATTCCCGTTTTACCCAGAGGCGGCGGCACCAGTCAATGCGGCCAGACCACGGGTGCTGCACTCGTGATTGATAACAGCAAACACTTTCGTAAGATCCTCTCTTCTGATCTCAGTGATCCGGATCACGCTACGGTAGAGGTGGAACCAGGTATGGTGCTGGATCATCTCAATGCCCACCTTAAACCCCATGGGCTTTGGTATCCGGTTGATGTCTCCACAGCAGCGCAAGCCACCATTGGCGGCATGGCAGGCAATAACTCGTGTGGTAGCCGCTCCATTGCCTACGGCAATATGGTGCACAACGTCTTAGGGATTAATGCCTGGCTTGCTGATGGAGAGCTTGCCTCTTTTGAAGCATATTCCGAAAGTGCGGGCCGTGCCAAAGTATTGGGAGATTACGTTAAGCACTTGGTGGACGATCTAAAACCGGAGATTGACGCACATTGGCCTAAAGTGATGCGCCGAGTAGCAGGCTACAACTTGGATGTCTTTCATCCGCAAAGTGAGTTGCCCTACACCTTGGATAACAGTGTCAATCTTGCTCATTTACTCGTAGGTAGTGAAGGCACCCTAGCCTATTTCAAATCCTTAACACTCAAACTTGCGCGCTTACCCAAGCATAAGGTCTTAGGGGTCGTGAACTTTGCGAGTTTTTATCAAGCGATGGATAGCGCCCAGCACATCGTGAAGTTAGGGCCTACTGCCGTGGAGCTCGTCGATCGTACCATGATCGATCTCTCGCGCAATAACCCGGCGTTTCGCAAAACCATTGAGACCGCGCTCGTGGATGCGAACGCCAAAACAGTCGATGCCATTTTGCTCGTGGAGTTTAGCGGCGATGAGCATGCTCCACTCTTACAAAAACTTCAAGATCTCAACACCCTCATGAGTGATCTGGGTTTACCTGGGTCGGTCGTGATGATGCCCGACGCGGCGATGCAAAAGAACTTATGGGAAGTGCGTAAAGCAGGGCTCAATATCATGATGAGTCTCAAGGGTGATGGTAAGCCGGTGAGCTTCATTGAGGATTGTGCGGTGCCCCTAGAGTACTTAGCTGACTACACCCAAGCCTTGACCGAGGTCTTCAGTAAATATGGCTCGCGCGGCACCTGGTATGCCCACGCTTCAGTCGGCACCCTCCATGTGCGCCCGATTCTGGATATGCGCCGCGATGGGGCTCTCAAGATGCGCGCGATTGCAGAAGAAGCGGCGGAGCTCGTGCGCAAATACAAAGGTGCCTTTAGTGGCGAGCATGGCGATGGTCTGTGCCGGGGGGAGTGGATTAGCTGGCAATTTGGTCCCAAGATTACCGAGGCGCTTGCCAAGATCAAAACACAATTTGATCCCAAAGGGCTTCTTAATCCCGGCAAGATCGTCAATCCCCCCAAGATGGATGACAGCGCTTACTTTCGTTATCCACCCTCCTATCAGGTCATTACTGTTCAACCGAAGCTCGATTGGTCCGCCTGGAATGTGCAAAACAATCCTGTGACCGAAGCTGTTACCGCAGCAGGTACCGGTGGCGATCCTGCGCAAGGCTTAGCCAAAGCGATTGAGATGTGCAATAACAACGGGCATTGCCGTAAGTTTGATGCCGATGTGATGTGCCCGAGTTATCGCATCACCCGCAATGAAAAAGATCTCACCCGCGGTCGTGCCAACACCTTACGTCTTGCGATCTCAGGGCAAATTACGAGTACGAGTGATACACCTCCTGCTCATTTGCCACTCGCCACCCAAGCAGTGAAAGAGGTGATGGATTTGTGCGTGAGTTGCAAAGGCTGCAAACGTGAGTGCCCCACGGGCGTGGATATGGCCAAAATGAAAATTGAGTATTTGGCGCAATACAAAGAGCGCTTTGGCCATACCCTACGTGATCGCTTAGTGGCCCATTTGCCCAACTACGCCCCCATCATTGCACGCATTCCTGGTTTGCCAGCGCTCATGAATTTACGTAACCATATCCCACTTTTGGCCAAGCTCCAAGAGTGGTTTACCGGAATTAGCGCTCAGCGTTCCTTGCCAGTGTGGAAAAGCAAGCATTTTTGGAATCAAGTACCCCTGCCATTTGCAACGCCTGAGGAACTCGCCAAGCACGACAAGCGCGTCGTGCTCTTTGCCGATACCTTTAATGCCTATTTTGAGAATGAGAACTTGCAAGCGGCGCTCGCCCTCTTCCAAAAGTCGGGCTACGCGGTTCATGTGGCGCAACCTGCAAACGATCAAGATGAACAAAAGCCGTTTTGCTGTGGTCGCACCTACTTAGCATCCGGTATGGTGAATGAGGCGAAGACACGACTCTCAGTACTTGTTAACCATTTAGCAGCCTATGCAAAAGAAGGAATAGCGATTGTGGGTCTAGAGCCCTCTTGCTTATTTACGCTTCGCGATGAAGCGCTCACCATGGGTCTGGGTGACGCTGCGCAAGTCGTGAGTAAGCAGGCCCAACTCCTTGAAGAGTTTTTAGCCAGCGAACACAAAGCCAATCGGTTTGTGCCGAACTTCAAAGAGTCCGCTCAGCCGATTTTGGTACATGGCCATTGCCATCAAAAAGCCTTTGCGGCCGTGAGCCCCGCCCTTGAATTACTGAAACTCATTCCGAATGCCAACCCCCAACTAATTGAATCCTCGTGCTGTGGCATGGCGGGTAGCTTCGGGTATGAGGTGGAGCATATCGAGGCTTCCAAACAAATGGCAGAACTTAGTTTATTGCCACGTATTCGCAAGGAGCCCAATGCAATCGTGGTCGCTGATGGCACCAGCTGTCGTCACCAAATCGCCGATGGGGCAAGTCGCGAGGCAGTGCATATTGCGAAGGTTTTAGAACAGCATTTGAATTAAGTCGAGTAACTTAGAGATTGGGGTCACGAATTACCGCATCACACCAATCGTGACCATCAATAAAGTACCGGTGAGCAATGCCGGCACCAAACGCCGATTGGGATTGGAGAGCATCACCCCCAGAGCCAAGATGCACACCAGAATACGCAGATAGAGCGGCACCGTAGCTAAGAGCCCAATCGGTAAAAAAATCAAGCGAATCGTGAGTGCTGCCACCATCGCATAGGTCACTGCGGAAAGCCAGCGAAAGAACTCGCTATCTTGGCTGACTTGCCCCGAGAGCATCACCCCCACCGCGCGGCACACATAAGTTCCAAGAGACGCTGCCAAAAGCGCAAGCCATGCGCCCCACCCCTGTTGAATCGCAAAGGCGGTATCGAGGTTTTGGGCTAGAGATGCTGTCACACTCATGAAGACACCTTTCGGTCATAGCGCCTGATCCAACGCCGATCGATCCAGTAGGCCAAAGTACCGCCAATCAGTCCGGCGGTTAACAGGCTCGTATCGCGATCGAGCAAATAACAGATGGGGCCGGCAATGCTGCCTAGAAGAATGGCCAAGCGATAGCCGCTCACCTTAATCTCGGTAAAGGTGAGCAAGAAAAAGAGGGGATTAATAAAGATGAGTCCCAAAGTAATGGGCATAGGGACCGAGCCCGCAATTAAAAATCCCACAATCGTTCCGGGTACTGAAATTAACCAGCACAAGATCCCAAGCCCTACAAAGTAACTTAGACGATGCTTAGGTTCAATCGTTTGGAATTCTTTCAAAGAAACTGCCCACGCGGTCATTGCTAGAAGGTGCACTTTGGCATAGAGCGCCTTATTGCGATCGCGCTCATGGAGCATCGGAAACAACGTGGCGGTCATGGTCACAAAGCGGGTTGCGGTGAGAGTGGTCGCAAGCGCAATCGTGAGCGATGAAGCGCCTACTAAAATCATCTCGAGCATCACAATCTGACCGGGAAGAGCAAACATCAAAAAGCTTGTTGCGGTGGTAAACCATAAATCAAAGCCATTGGTGCGCCCCATCGCCCCAAAGCCCACCATGCCAGCAAAGAGCACCATGGCAGGGGCACCTCGCGCATCGCGCACCCCACTCCAAAAGGCATCGTGCGCGCTAGTAAAGCGCGGAGTGATAGGCGAATTAGATGGCGATTGAAGCGCCTTCTCATGAGACTCGAGCGCATCGATTTCGCTCACCACCCGATCAGCCGGACGCTCAGCACCCGTTTTAGATACATCGTTCGAATGGATGGGCGGTGTACTCATAGTGGATCTACCCTATTTTAGCGGCTTGACCCTTGGGGATCTTGTGAGCTATCTCGACTGAGTGCCCAAGAGATATGCTCGGCGACCAATGGGCTTGCGCACGGTAAGGCCTCTTGTAAGTGCCAAACAATCTCCCTCTTTACTTCATCATCAAGATTCGATGCCAAAGCATTTCCCAGAGCAACGGCTAGATTGCGTCGCCAGCGCTCATAGCCAATGCGCAAAATGGCGCTACCCGCATGGCGCTCGATAAACTGGGCTTCGCTCCAGCTCCAGAGTTCCAGTAGTGATGCGCTTCCCAATCCATTTCGCTCCCCAAAATCCGCTACGGTCGAGAGCTGGGCGTATTTATTCCAAGGGCATACGAGTTGACAATCATCGCAGCCATAGACGCGATTACCTATGGTGCTCCGAAACTCCACGGGGATTGCATCACGATGCTCAATCGTTAAATAGGAAATGCAACGCCTGGCATCCAATTGATAAGGAGCCGTTATCGCCTTTGTAGGGCAGATGTCGATGCACGCCTGACACGAGCCACAATGCGCCTCCATAGGCGCATCGATTGGCAGTGGAACGTTAATGAGGATTTCGCCTAAAAAGAAAAACGATCCGGAGTCGCGATTAAGCAGTAAGGTGTGCTTGCCCCGCCAACCCAAGCCGGCTTTGCGCGCCAACTCCACCTCCATGAGCGGTGCGGAGTCGGTAAAGACGCGGTATTGCAAAGAATGATTTGGTTCACTGAACGCAGCTTGTAGTTTTTCTTCAAGTTCCATAGCTAAAATTTGTAAACGCGAACGAATCACCTTGTGATAATCCCGCCCTCTGGCGTATAGCGACACCACCGCTTGATTGCTCTCTAAGAGACGCTTTTCTTCATACTGAAGCAGTTGCTCGACTGAAGACGCATCTATCTCATGCGGCTCAGGCTGCCCATGCTGCTCATGAAACTTACTTCGCTCACTCAAATACGGCATGGTGAGGCAAATGCTACGAATCGCGCCTGCTTGCAAAAGACCAGGGTCGGAACGCAGATCCTTATGGCGCTCCATATAGGCCATCTGGCCATGACGACCCTCCTCTAACCACTTCACTAAATGAGGGTGAGCATGACTGACATCGGTATCGGTAATGCGTACTTCCCCAAAACCCAACTCCTTGGCACGGGTATTGAGCCAAGTACGCAAGGTTCCCCACTGGGTGTGCAATTCTTGCGAAAATGCGTGAGAATGCATGGGCACTTTAGAATCCATCCCTAAATGAGTGTGAACGCACGAGGTCATGACGCGCTTGGCAATCAACCATACGATCCATTGTAAAGATGAGAAGGCTACTGCAGAGGCGGTACAAATGCTCGCCAATGCAATCCTTGCGTTTTATACCTCCACCCCTGAAAAACCTCAATCACTCTTTATGAGTCTTCATGGGGACCTGGGAGCGGGCAAAACCACCGCCACCCGTTACCTTCTCCAAGCGATGGGCTATCCGGGCAAGGTCAAAAGTCCGACCTATAGCCTCTGTGAAGAGCACATTTTGGATTTACCCAAGCAAGCACTCCACGTCTTTCACTTTGATCTCTACCGCATGCAAAGCCCAGAGGAATGGGTCGATGCTGGTCTCTTAGAGCACTTCACGCATTCCGAATACCCGACTCTGTGCATTATTGAGTGGCCAGAGAAAGCCGAGCACACGCTTCCCACCATGGATCTGGCGATCACCCTGATTCATCCTCAAGAGATGCAATCGGAGCTTGCGAGAACGGTTGAGATTGCCGCACAGACCCCAAAGGGTGAAGCCGTCCTTCAATCCCTCATCACCCAATCATCAATCAATCCATGAACCCCAAACGTCGCCAGATGATTTCGCAAGGGCTGCAATCGATGGGCTCACTCGGTGTGCTCTATCTCTTGCTGACTGAGAGTGAACTGGTGCAAGCCAATAGCGGCGCCAAACTCTTAGGGGTGCGCATTTGGCCCTCGGAGGATTACACGCGCATTACCCTGGAGTCGGATAAGGCACTGCCGATTTCTCATCAACTACTCACAGGTCCCGATCGACTGGTGGTCGACATCGATGGTTTGGAACTAAACCCCACCTTGAAAGATTTGGTTGCGAAGGTCAAACCCAATGATCCGTACGTGGCGCAAATTCGGGTGGGACAATTTCAGCCAACGGTGGTGCGACTCGTATTTGATCTCAAAGAAGCGGTCAAGCCTCAGCTCTTCACTCTTGAGCCAATCGCTGAGTACCAGTACCGCTTGATCTTTGACCTCTACCCCACCAATCCCCCTGATCCCCTCATGCAACTCGTCAAAGAATCCGCCAGAAAAGAGAAGTTGCTCTCAGAAGAACAAGCGAAAAATCCAAAAGGGATGGCTACGGAAGAAGACCCCATCGCGGCCTTTGCCAAGAAAGACGCCGCCCCCAGTAAAAAGGGTGGTCCCGGTACAACCCAACAAAGTCCACCAAGCGCTACCACTGCTAACACCCAGCGCATTCCATTTAAGCGCTTAATTACGGTGGCACTTGACCCTGGTCACGGGGGCGAAGATCCAGGCGCCATTGGCGCACGCGGCTCGCACGAGAAAAACATTGTGCTCTCGATTGCCAAGCGCTTAAAGAACAAGATCGATCAAGAAGACTCAATGCGGCCCTTTTTAACCCGCGATGGCGATTACTTTGTGCCCCTGCATCGCCGCGTCTTTAAAGCACGGCAAGTGGAGGCCGATTTATTTATTTCCATTCATGCGGATGCGTTTATTCAGCCGCATGCCAAGGGAGCGTCCGTCTTTGCCCTCTCCCAACAAGGAGCAACGAGCTCTGCAGCACGCTGGATGGCCAATAAAGAAAATGCCTCCGATCTCATTGGTGGGATCAATATTAAAACTAAAGATAAGCAAGTGGCGCATTTACTCCTTGATATGTCGACCACAGCCCAGATTAACGATTCTTTACGGGTGGGTAACTCGGTCTTACGCAACATTGGTCACTTTGCGCCACTGCATAAGAACCGCGTCGAGCAAGCGGGCTTTGCAGTCTTAAAGGCCCCCGACATTCCATCGATCTTGATTGAGACGGCTTTTATTAGCAATCCCCAAGAAGAGAAAAAGCTCAATGACGAGAACTACCAGGAGCGGATTGCCGAAGCCATTTTGGCGGGCATTAAGGATTACTTTGCCAAAAACCCACCCATGGCACGGCGTGGCTAGGGGCAATTCACCGTCAGTTGAAGATATGCCAGAAATCAAAAACGGGGGACCCAGTAGACTACCAACATCTTGCTATAATCTTGGTTTTGCCAAATATCATGAATTAAAACGGTTTCATACAGTGTTCTTATTTGGCGAATTTCTTGCTCGTTCAGTTTTGAATCTAGCAACACCACACTGGGTCGGTAGCTCAGTCGGTAGAGCAGCGGACTTTTAATCCGTTGGTCGCGAGTTCGAGTCTCGCCCGACCCACCATTACAAAGCGGGTGTAAACCGGTCACATGGTTTACACACGATACTAGGCAAATGGTTCAAATCCTTGCTTAAGTATAAGTACATACTTTGAAAGATTTGGCATCAGTCAAATCCACCCAAGCAGTCTCTTGGGTGGATCAATATTTGAGTCTAAATTATTAAAGAACGCGGTATTTTTTAATTCTAAAAAATACCTAAGTTTTTGTTTTTTCTGTTGATTCTGCTATTTCGTTTCGTTGGGCGCTCGAAGATGAGTGGGTTGGGTTCGAGCTTGCCACAACGTTTGTAATAGCTGCTGCTCTACACGCCTTGCGGTAATTCATGAGTTGCGTCAAATACGACTGATAGCGGGCAATTTCCTTAACCACCATCTCATCTTGCATGTCACTCTCGCGTCGCTCAATCCGCTGCAAAAAGAACCATGAGGACATGGCTACCCGAATCGCGGGGCGTAAAGTATCAAAATTTATTTTGTAATACAAATGCGCTGCATAGGCTAAGAGCACTTCTTCCACTTTTTTGGGTTGCTGTTGCCAGGCAATCTGGATCCCTTTGCGATCGTGATTTAAAAAAGGAACCTTGTAATCGAGTCCCACGAAATCATGCACTCCCTGAAAGAGGTCTTTATACGAACCAAACACCATCTGGTAGTTCTGAATCCCCTTAGAATTTTTGATGAGATGCTGATAGTCCGCGTATTGGTGTCGTAAGGGTTGCAATTCCCTTTTCGAAAATCGAGTATTGGGCTCCTTCAAGTAATCCGGAGCAAACGATTGGTAGACAGCTGGAATATCAATAAGCTGGGCAAGTGCTATTGGAGTAAGTTGCCGAAAAATACCCTCTTGCTTCATCGCTAGACGTAGGATAAATCTCTCACGGTTCCAATAGCTATCGGCCATGCGATCGACCAAGTCTTCCTCAACCGCATCTTGTGGGCCTAAGGCTCGATAGAGCTCACGCTCGAGGCGCTTGCGCTCTCCCGCATCTTCAAAGGGAAGGATCTTGGTTTTGGCATAGCCGCCGTGTTTGACGGCATTAAGACTAGAAATAGTCTTGCCTTTAGTACTTTTTGGGCCGGTGCGACCAAGGATTTGGATTTTCATATTAATTACCTTTCTCTCAAATATAGGTAATTAAGCGTAGAGTGAGTTTTTGCCAAAACTCACGGATTAATTCTTGGGCGATCTATAAATTAATCTTTTTCATGGTTACCAGCACTGAACTGCGACGGTCAATGATCCGAGAGAGGCGTTTACGGTAAGATTTAAAGTCATTGAGGTTATCAATGATGTTAAAAATGCCAAGGCTCATCAGAATCGGTTCGGCAAAGATCACAAAGCGACTATCCCGAAAGTCGCGCCGATTGACCGATGGCTTCTTACTCATACCCCTCATCCACACGGTATTTAAGACACTAATGAGATAGGTGGTTTGTGCGCTTTTAGAGGGACGACCAGCGCCTACCTGCGGGGTACGATCACCTATTTTTGAATTATTTTCTGCGCTATATAAATTTTTAGCAATTCGTCGCTGAACCCGGATATTCCAAATAGCATCAAGGATTTTTTGCTCGGCCTGCTGGCGATAGTCAATCGGAAAGCCAGCCTGGCGAATTTGGTTACGTACTAATTGTTGATGAGGATTTGGCATGAAACTATCGCCTCCATCGAACGCCCGCTTGGGATTCGGGGGTGCCGATAAATTCAATTCCAGCTTTTTCAAAAGCACTCTGTACCAATTGGAGAGTCTGAATCTTTCCTGCGGGCACGCCTTCCGAAGCCTCAAAGCGCATTAGTGCTGAGATTCCAACTCCAGATTTTTTGGATAGATCATCGCGAGACCAATCCAACATAGCTCTTGCACCTCTTATTTGAGCACTTGTAATCAAACCAAATATATCCTAAAATGAACTAAATTAGTTCATTAAAGAACTAATTTATTATAAAAAGGAACATAAAAATGCTTAATAATCAAGATTTTACACATAATCGCGCTGGTTTCCTAGGTGGTAGCGATATTGGGGCGATTCTGGGGGTCTCGAAGTACCGCTCGGCGATGGACGTATGGCTCGAGAAGACGGGTAAGAAAGTTGATACCAAAGATAGTTTTGCCCTGCGCTTTGGTTCTTTCGCCGAATCATTTATTGCCGATGAATACGCTCTACTCAACGGTGAGCATGTGGTTGAGTATCCCGGGGGCCTGGCTCATCCTGGGCATTCTTTTTGCATTGGCCACATCGATCGCTTTGTATTGAATCAAAAGGATCAACCGCTATTTAATAATTATGGAACGCTCAATGCTAAGAAACTCTTGGAGTGCAAAACCGCCAATCACTATAGCCAAAGTGAGTGGGGCGAACCAGGAACCGATGCAATTCCCCTGCCCTACCTATGCCAATGCTTGTGGTACTTGGGCATTACAAATCTACCTGAAATTGATGTTGCCGTTCTTTTAGGTGGATCGGATCTTCGGGTCTATACGATTACTCGTGATATTGAGCTCGAGAAGTTATTGTTTGAAAAGGCTGTTTTCTTTTGGACCGAGCATGTGAAAAAAGATATTCCACCCAAACCAGAATCGATCAATGACTGCCAAGCACTCTTTCGGCAAGCCAGTATTGGAAAATCAATAGAAGCAAATCGCGAAACAATTGCATTAATCAAACAACTCAAGTCCATAGAATTGCAAGTCCAAGCCGACGAAGAGCAAATGGAAGCCATCAAGCAAACGCTGATGGAAACCATGGCCGATGCCGAAGTACTTACTTACCTAGGTAGGCCTGTTATTACGTGGAAAGCCCCCAAGCCCAGTTATCGAGTGGATACCAAACGCTTGAGTCTGGATCATCCGGAGCTGGTAAGGGCTTATCAACACTCCGTCATAAATAGTCGGCGCTTCGTGGTAAAAGACCTACCTAACGACCTTTGGCAAGAAAATATAGTGTGTGAGGAAGCATTCTAATGAAGACCGTATCGATCATGGATCTCGCAGAAGATTTATCGGATGAACTACCTACAAACGAAAAACGTCAGGAAGAAAAATCCAAACAAAAAACCTTAATCATCAACAAAAAACAATTGGATGATTCTTATGAAATAGAAAAATTGGTTGCCGAGGTGGCGAACATTCTCGGGGTTGTCACCAAAGAATTCGCCGACTGGGCACAACACACTCCAATTCCCAACAAAGTTTTAGAAACTATTCTGATTATCGCCAAACGCTACAAACTCAATCCGCTTCTCGGCCATATAGCATGGGAGTCCAATACTGAAAATCTGTGGGACATCTACATTCCGATTGATGGTTGGATTGCACTGATTCACCGAGAATCGTCCTTTGAAGGACTCACGTTTAGCGAAGCTACCGAAACCGAAGCGGGCATTCCGATCTGGATGGAATGCACCATCTATCGAGGTGATCTTACCCACCCAATCACGGTACGGGAGTACTTTGCAGAACTTAAAACTGAACACCCTGTATGGACGATTATGCCTCGAAGGATGCTGCGGCATAAAACCTTACAGCAGTGCGCCCGCCTAGCGTTTGGGATTAGCGAGGTAATTCAGATTACCTCTTTAAATCTCGCCAATACAAAGCTCAAGAGAGTAATAAAAAATGATCAAGCTCACAATAATCCAAAAGAAGTTCTAAGAGGAAAATTAGCTCACTGTACAGGCTGATTAATTCTGTAAGAACGAAAGCTGCAGATCTTATAAAAATAATCTCCACGCTTTTTTGTATATCTTTATTGGATAGTTGAAGAGTTACGGCCTTTAATTCATTAATTGATAGTCATTTTTACAAATATTAGAGAGCCCTAAGGTTAATATAACTTATCAAAATAATTAGCGCCTGACGGATAGCCAACGAGGCACCTTAAACCGGACAATACTCCAATAGAGCCAAACATAGCTAATGGCGAACAAGACTGCAAATCCCTTAAGTACCATGTGATAGCGCCAGAATAAGATCGCTGGAATAACAGTTAACAACGCGAGCACCCATAAATAAGGGGAAGTCATTGCATTTTGCTGAGTTTTTAACCTCACATCATGACCACCGATCGCCCAACGTACAATCCGCATATAAATTAACTGATGTAAATGCGAGGAATCGGGCATTCCGGGATGAGTGCGCTTCACAATAACCCTGCGATAGATAGTAAACAAGGTTTCAAAGATAGGGTAAAAACATAAAAGCAGTGGGAACCACTTGGATACCTCGGGGTGGCGAACTGTTAACAACACAGAAAGCTCAGCAATCCAGAAACCGACTAAATAGGCCCCGCCATCACCCAAAAAGATCAAGCCCCGCGGATAGTTCCAGACCAAAAAACCAGCAAGGGCACCAATCATAGCCAAAGCCGCAATCATGATCGCATGATCCCCCACCTGAAAGGCAACATATGTGATTCCAGCTAAGATCATGACGGCAACCATGGCTGATAGGCCGTGATAACCATCAATGATGTTAAATGCGTTTGCCACCCCACCCACTGCGAAGCACGTAATTGCAATGGCTACAATGGGATATGTCAACATCAAATTATCAATGCCAAATATCTGAAGACTACCAAGCCATGCATTAAGAAAAAAGCCGGCAAGACCCGCCGAAAAAATAGTGGCTAAGAGCCGGATCTTGATGCCAACTTTTTTGGTGATATCTTCCGTTAAGCCAGATAAAAAAGCTGGTAATGCACAAAAGAGTAAAAGGAGGCCAAAGGTGGCAATCTCGGAATTCTGAAAGTAGCGGGCAGTCAGAGCTACCAGTGTCCCAAGAATAATGCCCACCCCACCCACGCGCGGAACAGCAACACTATGAAATTTTTGCACTCCTAATAGATCAGAATCAGCTGTAAAACGCTTGTGGAGATGGGCCGAGCGAACTATTAAGAGTGTCACAAAAAGGCAACTAAGGAATGCGAGAATTAAAACTGACATTTATTAATTTTATAGCAATTCAATCGTTGCAAAAAGAATTACTAATATCTACAGGGTATAAAAAAACTACTACCGTATCGTTTGAATGTTATCTACTGGTAGTGCAAAGATACCTAAGAGTCGCTGCCAAATAAATCTCTTGTGTACACCTTACTACACACATCCTCTAATTCTGAGCTCATCCGATTTGAAATAATTAAATCTGATTGATCCTTGAACTGCTCAAAGTTTTTAATAACCTTTGAGTTAAAGAAACTATCATCGGAAAACATTGGCTCGTAGATGATGACATTTATACCCTTGGCCTTAATTCGCTTCATAATTCCCTGAATACTTGATGCTCGCCAATTATCAGAACCAGCCTTCATCACCAACCGATAAATTCCTACGGTTTTTGGCTCTCTTTTAAGAATTTCATTTGCAATGAAGTCTTTGCGGGTTGAATTTGAACTAACAATAGCCTGAATTAGGTTTTGCGGCACGGCATCATAATTTGCCAAAAGCTGCTTTGTATCCTTTGGCAAACAATAGCCGCCATAACCAAAAGATGGATTGTTATAGTGAGTACCAACCCTGGGATCCAAACCCACTCCCTTTATGATGTCTTGTGTATCTAAATCGTGAAGTGCTGCATAAGTGTCAATTTCATTGAAATATGCCACCCGCATTGCTAGATAAGTATTAGCAAATAATTTAATCGCCTCGGCCTCTGTGGGACCAGTAAAAAGAGTGGGAATATCTTTCTTGATGGCACCCTCTTTTAGCAAATTTGCAAAAACTATTGCTCGCTCAGAAACTTCGCCAACAATAATTCGGGATGGATATAGGTTGTCGTAGAGGGCTCTGCCTTCCCGCAAAAACTCGGGCGAAAATATAATATTTTGGGAATTTAATTTTTCTCGCAAACTTTTCACATACCCAACAGGTATAGTAGATTTAATCACCATAACTGCACTGGGATTCATTAGTAATACATCTTTTGCAACCGACTCTATCGAACTAGTATTAAAGTAGTTAGTTATTTCATCATAGTCAGTTGGGGTGGCAATAATGACATAATCCGCATTTATGTAAGCTTCAGACTTGTCTAAGGTAGCCCTCAAATTGAGTGGTTTCTTGCGTAAGAAATCAATCATCTCTTCATCATGAATCGGTAGTATTTTTTTATTGAGATTTTCGACTCTTTTTAGGTCAATATCTAATGCAACAACCTCATGATTCTGAGAGAGCAAAATAGCGTTTGACAGACCAACGTAACCTGTGCCAACCACAGCAATTTTCATAATCAATCCTGAGAATTAAATTAAACCAATATTATTTTGAAATAAGCAATCGTTTCTTTCAGGCCATCCTCAAGGGATACCTTGGGCTCCCACCCTAATTTGGCTTTAGCTAAATCAATATTGGGCTGACGCTGCTTCGGATCATCCGATGGCAATGGTTGATGAATAATCTTGGATTTACTGCCAGAAAGCTTGAGAACCATCTCGGCAAGCTCGAGCATGGTGAACTCTCCGGGGTTGCCAATATTAACGGGGCCAGTAAAACCCTTCTCTGAGTTCATCATTCTGACCATGGCGTCGATTAGGTCATCGACATAGCAAAAACTTCGGGTCTGAGAACCGTCTCCATAAATCGTGATGTCTTTACCTTGCAAGGCCTGTACGATAAAGTTACTCACGACCCGGCCATCATTGGGATGCATCTTTGGGCCATAGGTGTTGAAGATACGGACCACTTTGATATCGGTTTGGTGTTGGCGAAAGTAGTCAAAAAATAGGGTTTCAGCACAGCGCTTACCCTCGTCATAACAGGACCGAATGCCAATCGGATTCACCCTACCCCAATAGCCCTCGGGTTGAGGATGCACCTCTGGATCACCATAGACCTCACTCGTAGAGGCTTGCAAAATACGTGCTCTCGTGCGCTTCGCCAAACCCAGCATATTAATGGCGCCATGTACGCTAGTTTTGGTGGTTTGCACGGGATCGTATTGGTAATGCACTGGAGAGGCGGGACACGCCAAGTTATAGATCTGATTGACCTCGACATACAAAGGAAAGGTCACATCATGGCGCATGATCTCCAAATTAGGGTTACCCATCAAGTGCGCAAGGTTCTGTTTGTTGCCAGTAAAAAAGTTATCCACTACCAAAACATCATTACCCTCCCGAACCAAGCGTTCAGTCAGATGAGAGCCTAAAAATCCAGCTCCACCGGTGATGAGGATTTTGTTCATAATTTGTTAGTCATTAATAATTATTACTACAAAGTCTCGAGAGACTATAGCTGATTCTTAAATCTCTTAGTTAGAACTGCCTCTTGAAATATTTTTAAAGTTAAATCGGCAGCTTTATCCCAACTGAATAATGCAGCTTGTTTCAATCCAATTTCAGATAACTTAACTCTAAGTGTTGGATTACTAAGCATAGTTTGAATACCCATTTTAATAGAGTCCACACTATAAGGATCCACTAAGATTGCAGCATCTCCAACCACCTCCGGCATAGATGAACAATTAGATGTTAGGACAGGAGTGCCAACTGAAAGCGCCTCAAGTAGAGGCAATCCAAATCCCTCATAAAGTGAAGGCATCACCAGAAAAAGAGCTGATTTATACAAAAGATTTAAAACATCATCCGAAACATATCCAAGAACTAGGACCGAATTTTGAATATTATATTGAGCAACAAGTGCGGCAACATCAACACTACCCCAGCCTTTGCCGCCGACTATTACCAACTTTACGGACCCTACGTCAGAATCCGGAATACGAGAAAACGCCTCAATCAATCTTTGTAAATTCTTTCGTGGCTCTATCGTGCCTACAAATAAAAAATAGTCATGATTAATCCCAAGCGTTGAAAGGCTAACCGATTGATCATGCATTGCAGATATATTCCCCCCCAAATGTATTGGCTGAACTTTACCAGAGGGGATAGGAAACTCATTTTCTACATCTTTGGCCGTATGCTTTGAAACAGTAATAATCCGATCAGCTCTGGTAATGGCATATGGCATCAGCCTAGAATCCAAGTATCGACTTAGTGGTCGCATGGTGCCGCCGGCATGCAACCAAACCAAATCGTGAATAGTTAACACAACTGCAACACGATCTTCCAGAAAGTAGGGGATACGATGTGATGGGCCCCAAAAAATATCAATAGAATCTCGCTTCGCCCACAATGGCAAAATTGATTGCGCCCAAATCATCCTCATAACTCGCGACTGAAAAGCGCAGGTTTTAACCGCAACATTTTTTTTATACGCCCAATCTCCGTTCACAAGCGGACGATGTGAATACAAAACCCAATCATGACCCATATCGACTAGACGAGACAAAACTTCGAATAAATAGCGCCCTATCCCAGTATGTGGCTCAGATAGTAAGCGTGCGTCAACGCCTATCTTGTATCTGTGGAATTTTTCCAATGCTCAGAACCTTTATTTTATAAAATAATAAAAATTAATTAGTCATTTATAATTATTCGCGAATATTAAATCAAAAATTCAAGTGTACAAACGTAGAAATTAAAATCTATTCCCTGTCAATTTCAAATGAAGATTACTGTAACCATAAAAAGTATAGGCGGCGAAAGAAGCTACTGTTAGAGAGGCATATTTATAAAATATATGCTATGCCTATAAATGTAATTAATAAGTATACAAAAATCATTTTAATATAAGATAACCATATGCCACGACAGATTTGTAGAAAAAAATTATTTATTATCGACGTTATTTATTTTTTATCGGCAGTATTTTTTTTTCTTCCAATGTTAAAATTATACTCGCTTCACTCTTCTTTCTTTGACTTAGGAGTTCTTGAGAATACTCTATATAGGATTTCTTATAACAATGAATGGCAACTGGCCTTTAATGGGCATGTACATGGCATAGCCTTACTCTATGGCCTGATTTATTCTGCAATCCCCGCCGCAATAACTTCATATGTACTTATAGGATCACAATCATCTTTTTTAATTCTGCCAACATTTATAATTTATCGTCAGTTTGGCTGGCCTTCCACTTTTGCATATATTGCATTTTTCCCCCTATGGATTAATAATCTTTTTGACTTTCATTTTGATCATTTGTCAGTTCCATTGCTATTTGGATTTTATTTTTCCCTAATGAAGATGAGGGTTGGATATGCGATATTTTTTGCAACTCTTCTCATTTTCATTAAGGAACCTTTTGCTTTGCAGGCAGCGGCTTGTGGAATATTGATGATTTATGCTTTTTTTAAAAAAGATTACATTTGGGATGCATCTCCCAGTAAACAAGATCGAAAATGGATGTTTGCAGGCGGGATGTGGTTGGTAATAGCTGGATTTGGATACTTTTATTTTGCAATTCACTATTTATTGCCCTTTTTTGCACGCGAAAACTGGGGGGGCGCACTTAGCAATGAAGCTTTCGGTTGGCTGGGGGGCGAATTAAGTCAAATTATAAAAGCAATAATTTCTCAACCAAATATCATCGCATGGGAAATAGTTTCTACACCAAGTAAATTAATTTATCTTACTATTGCGTTTGCTGCATTAGCATTTATTCCACTTCTAAAAATATCATTACTAATTCCAATTATTCCACTACTTGGAATTGCACTACTCTCACGCTTAACAAACTATTATGACTATAATACCCATTATATGGCGGGCTTTATTGCTCCAGTAATTTTTTCTTTCGCAATCAGCATAAGTCGAGCCGAGAAAATATGGGTACTATTGGAAAAAAATTGTATTGATATTCTATTTCACCTGAAAATTTTTTTTTCCTCAACGCATACCTTAATAAATAAATCTTTACAAGCAAGAAATTCATTCATCATATTCTTAACTACCTGGATTATTCTTGGTAATATCATTCTTTCTACATCACCAATTTCACGTATATTTTGGTCTAATAAATCCTGGTCATACTCGTGGAGTGCTTATGTGCCAAATGAACGAACTTCAACAATTAAGGCTGCAATTTTAGAATACATACCTACCGATCCAAAAGTTATAGTTACAACACAAAATACGTTAAATTGGACTCACCTGGCACAAAGAAACACATATTTATCATTTCCCATGGGGATTACTGAGCCTTATCAAATAGTGAGCTGGTCGAGCAGGTCTATTGATGATTTTATGAATTTTGTTAGGACTGGGTATCGTTCAAAAAATTCAGAAATCGAAGTATTCGCTCATTTTGTTCTCATTGACTTAAAGCGTCCTTATTTTTTGGTAGATCAAGGTTGTAATTGGGCCTATGGGAAATGTCAAAATATAAAAAAAGAGAAAGAATTCTTGACCATTCTTGAATCTACGAAAGCTCTTTATAAAATAATTTATGAATATGACGGGTTTATGATTCTCGAACGGAAGTCACTGTGAATCAAAAAAAAAATAAAATCTATTACCTTCAATTAATTATTGCTTTTTTTCTTTTGACGCATTTGGATTACTCGGCTGGGACAGCAAGAGAATATTCTGATAATGCAATCCCTGCATATGATGCAAATTTTTCTAAAAAAGATCCGACTTTAGCGAATAAAACATATATGGATAGAATGCGAGGTCTTACTGTTTTGCCAGCTAACCGCCAAATAGATGGAAATAATTTACTAGCCAATGCAAAGATTACCCTTAAAAGTGCCTACGAATCAAGATTAACTGATACTCATAAATTCGATCTTGAGCCAATTGATGGTCGCCGTGACAATCAATGGAAATTTTCTAACTCTATTTATTATTGGAATAAAAAAATTGGAGTACCAGAAGCTCCTTTAACTATAAGGCCAATCTCCAAGAGCTCCTTAGACCTTCTGTCTAGTAAAAACATAGAAGGTCTTAAGCTAGACTATGCTGCCATTATAGGAGAGTCATTGTGCATCCCTAGGATAGATCTAGATATCAATAATTTCCGCTATAGCTCTGCCCCTTCTAACTTAGCCCCACACGGGCATTTTTTAACTATTGACGCCGAAATTGATGCTATAGAGAAAAGGGGCGGCTCTTATCATATAAAACGTCTCCTAAATTTTTCTCCAGATAATAGCTGGCATACCACACAGGACAAGAAGAGCGTAATATTTCAACGACGACTGCATGTGCCAGCAAATAATATCGAAAAACTTGATATTGATTTCCTTCCAGATTTAACTATTAATCATATTAATGTGAGATTGATCAAAGAGAATAGTCTCTCCACAATAATATTGAAGTTTAATAAGCCTCAGTTGGTTGCATTATTGAATGGAAAAATGAGGGTAACACTTAATCTAAAAGAGGCGCCTGAAATAGAAAATTCTAACCCATGGGGAGAGAACTTTAATGGCCTTAATAAGCAAAATTTTTATATTGGGGAAATATCAATTTTTATAGATGGTGATAACGAGACTTTGCAAAAAAGCAAACCAATAAAAAATCTAATTTTTTACGAAAAAAATAATGAATCTCAACCTTCATTACTGGTTCCTAGCATAGTTCAATATAATAACCTAGATAATCGTATGTTGTTAAATCTACATAGATTTAACAAGACAAATAATATAACTATAAAAAATCTTGAATTATCCCTTATTCCTCCACCTGGTAAATCATCTTGCTCCATTCATATTAAAGAATTAACGAGCGTTAGAGCCTACAGTCTATTGACCCCCATTTATGTGGACCGTATAGAAGATGGTAGTAGGCGATGGAAGGGGCCAATGATTAATTTGTTGCAACCCCCTGATGTTGTAAATAATCCAAATGTTATTGCTTATCTTCCCTTATCCACTTTTGCCCTTAATAATACCCAAAGTAATTACGCAGAGTATGATACATCATTAACATATCGAATAAATGAGCTTAATAATGCTTCGCCGTTCAGTTGGCCAATTCAACAACAAGATATAGATAAAATTACTAAAAAGAATAATTTATCAAATCCAAAAATAGTATATTCACATGGATCCGAGTTAAAACTCGATGGGACTATAAGCAATCTTTCTAATGATAATAATCATTTAGATATCAAGGGTACATCTCAAAATATTGAATTTTTATGGCCTGTAAATAAGCATCTACACAATGAATCTTGGTTTTTTTTCGGTCTTAAAGAAGGATCAGATTATATTGAGAACATTTATCTTACATTATTCTTGCTCGATGGAAGAATCGAACAACACCAAGTAACTCCAAATTTGCCATTGAAAATTTTAAGTAATAAAAAAATAATCTCAAAAATCAGCTTAAATATACAGCCCAAAGCGGGCCCTTACCATCTAAAACTCCATGAGATGGTTGTATTTTCCCCCTCCAAGATTAACTATGAACAGGCATTTAAAACTAGTATGCCCACAAACATAGAAATTAATTCAACTCCAATTGCCTTAAACTACCAGACAAATAATCTAACACTTTCACCTGGAAGAATTACAGGAAATTTAAGCAATGAGCCTGTTAAATTTATAACAAGCTTATACCCATCATTAAACTGGGCACTAGGGATTCGGTTAAACCACTTGTTTAGTCAAGAACTTTTAAAAACTAACCCGTGTCCACTTTTAATTCAACTAAACTGGACCAACCTAATTACAAAGAAGAAAATATGTTTTGAGAGTGACGCAGGTTCAACTTATATTCCAATATCGGCGCATTTTGGGTCGAATAATTCTAGGGCGAAATTAGGCACCCTTAAGTCTATAGAGTGGACTCTGGATGCGCTTAAAAAAAGTGATGTAGAAACTTCAGGCTCTTTCAATCTTAGCTTTTCAGTTCTTGGCTGGGAGATGATTTCAGCGGCAGAACAATTAACAAAATACCCACTATTAGATATTCAAGGCCATCTTGTATTTGCTAATCAAAAAAAATTTCAACTAGATTATGCCAGTCTCAACATGACAGTTCCACTGATTGACGGCACAAGTATGGCACTTATTGCGAATAGAAAACCAATAATCCCAATAGAAAACAAACTCTTTTACGTTGATCAAATCAACATACACTCAGAGAGTTTGAAGATGTCCGAGAAATGGATATTCCAAGAACCAGATTTAGCTACGAAGAATCGCACATTATCACCTATCTTTTGGACATTTCTTTTACTTACACCATTAGTTTTTGTCGCTAAAAAACGATTCCACGTAATATTATCAAGGATAAATTCAAAACTTCTGCAGAAGCCACTTTTAAGTCTGCGCCATATTTTTGTTGCAACTATGTTGCTGTACTTCTGCGGCCTAATGTCAACAGAAGGCACTACAGAAAATTATTTCTTTACCTTCGGTGGATTGGCGATCGCTTATCTCGTTAATTCAATACTAAAAAAAATAAGTTCACGCAATTTCGCAATTAGATTAAATACGATTGATCATCCGCACAATACCTATATCTTCGCCTTTATTATATGCCTCTCCACTATTTCATTACTTGCAATCGCAATGTTCAAATTAGAACTTATATTTATTACTGACCAGCTCACTAACATTATGTTATGGATGATTTTTCTGGAAGTAGCAACACAAATTTTTAGAGCAAGCTTATCTCAAAAAAATGATTAGGTACCTATTATTACCATATTCAATAAAATTTATTTACGTAAATAAAATGAATTGCACCCGTTAAAGTACGCCAAACTGTAATTCACATTGTTCATAAAGTTTGTGACCTGCTCAATTCTGTTTGCATCTGACTCAAAATCAGCAACCTCAACCACCACAAGCTTTGGCCTATAAATTGCCCAATTATTAGAGTCTAGGACATTAAGCTCATAACCCTCTACATCAATAGTTAGTAGGTCAACACTTACTCCATCGCAATAGAGTTGAAAGATCTTTTCAAGAGAAATAATTGGCACCTTAATAACTTCCTGAAGTTTGAATCCACAATCCCTATAGTGCTGAGCCACTGAACTATCGAAAGTTGACAATGTATCTAATGAAAAGGAATAAAAATCGAGTTCAGCGCTATTCGTAGAACTCACCCCCATTGAAAGATTTAAATCTCTCCTTCTCTTCTTTTGGAACCGCTTAAGCAAAGAAGGATTAGGCTCAATGTTAATACCATGAGCACCTTTGTTATAGAACCTTCTGGTATTTGAAAATCTTGACGGATGATTTGCGCCTATGTCAATATAAAATTTTACTGGCGCTCCGAGTAGTTTTTCTGAAATATAATCTTCGCTATGCTGACCGTATATATTAAACAGACTAGCCTTTAATTGGCTCAATAAAGTTAATATGACATATTTAAGACTTGTCCTTATTCCATATTTTCTTATTTTAAATTGTAAATTCTTAAGCATTTTTTTAAAAAAATTTCTAAATAAAAGTTCTTAATAAGTAATAAGCAAACGTCTAAGTTTGCCCATTAAAGATATGCGCCAAGCCCAAGGAATTTTTATGACAGAGTCAAAATAAACCATTTTTAGCTTACTTAATAAACCATTGATCGCATTAAGCATAGGGCGTTTAGTTAAGTCTAAATCAAGCCCTTCTGAATCGGCCCAAGCTAATGATTTGGGTATCCAGCAACCTTTTTCAACCATATTAACGTATGAACAAATCGGCTTCATAAAACCATAAAATCCATCAGAATAAGAAGTTCTGTACGATCCAAAAATTTCAAAATCCCACGGACTCTCACCCTCAATTAATAACTCCATTAAATACTCTCTATCCCAAAATCCACAAACAGTAGCTCGATATGGAGCCCCTCTTAAATACATCCCCACGCCAGACATGACGCATGGTTTATCGGGAATCGGATTTGCGAAGTACTTAACATGTAGAACTTTATTGTCATTTAAAAGTACTGATGCAATTTGTAGCAAGCTTCTATCAACTGGCGAAGACAAAAATATATCCTCAAGAATAATAAATATTTTTGGCTCATTTATCTGAGCAAGAATTTTCTTTAGGCTTGTAGACCAATCTATATCGACGCCAGATAAAATGGGCTTTACGTTTGGCTCATTACAGGGATAGGAGTTACTTCCCACATAAATTTTAAAATCATCTACAGGAAAATATTTTTTAAACTGATTAAAAAATGGGGGCCACAAATCAGCATACTTGTCGCAAGAAAGAACCAGAACAGCCAAAGTATTTGTACTCATATTAGCCCAATAGACCTCAATTTATATTTTTTAAAGTGAAATAAACCACATCCATAATATGTGTACGCAAAGTCATCGAGCCTAGCATTCTGGTGAAACTTATTAGCGTCATCTATTACACTAAATTCAATAAGTTCACATTGATCAAATAAATTAACTATAGTATTTGGATCAAATATACGCTGCGCATTAAACTCCAAACGCTGGTAACCAATTGGCACGCTCAAATATATATCACCCCCCAATTTAGAAATACGTTGCATTTCTAAAATAACTTTTTTGTAACCAAATGGATCTATTGGATCGCCATATCTTCCAAGTCCAAAATGTTCCACCGCGTGGAGGGATGATAATGAGAAAATTGAATCAGAACATATCTCTTCCATATTAGTGCAATCCACTTGAAGGAAAGAGAGGTTATTAATCGAAATATCAAGAGGTCGGATATCCATCATAACCACCTCGCAAAAAGGTAGACAATGTGCAATAAATCCGTCTAGACGACTTCCAATATCAAAGTGCCTGGCAACTTTAGATTTGTAAACTTTCTCCGCAGCCCACAAGTCCTGCCAAAAGTAATGCCTTGGCATATTTCCAGCTGAATCATACCGATCAAGAAAGATTGGGAAAGAGTTAGTAAAAACAACTTTAAATCCACTATGAACCTTATTTTCTGAAAAAATATAAATCATGCAATCATGTAGATATCTATATACTCCAAAGAATAAATTTCCATTTATGTAATTTTTTAATGGTAGCAGGAATGGGAATAGAGAATTAACCCAATATCCAAAGCAACGCAAGCTTAAAATAATTCTAAATTTTAATTTACCAAGATTATTCATAGAGTATTAACTATTTTTCATTTATACGGATATTTTTTATTATAACAAATATAATTATTAATGAAAAAGCAAAAAAAGTAAAAATTATTATTAAAAATAATAAAAATTGTGGGATATAAAATATTTCTACGCGCAGTGTTTCTTTAAATAATTCATTACTGACATTTAAACGCCACACATTTTTAGGATTTTCAGCATTGGGGTCTGATATATTTATGAATAAATCACTATTAATACTTCTATATAGACCATCATAAAAACAGATTCTATACCAATATCCATCACATCGATTGCTTATTAAAATTGGTAACCAATTAGAGTTATATGAGCCAAACTTTTCTATAGTTGTAACCCAACCATGTTGGTTATAAATTTCTAAAACTTCCCTATATGGTGTTACTTCAATAAATTTTATATTATTATTCTTTGTGGCTACAGGAGGATTAATTATTTCGAATAAGTCATAAGATTCTGTTGTTACAGCTAACTTAACCTTAGATTCGTTTTTCCATAAATTGACTAACTCCGAAAATATTAAAGCCTCTCCGCCGACTTTACCAATGACATTCTTCTTAATAAGAATATACTTAATATTTAAGTAATCTAAACTTTCAATATTTTTATAAATAAAAAATTGCTCTATGGCGTTTGCAACTCTATAATCAGATACCTCACTCATTTCTCTATAAAAAAATGGATTCTTTACATTGTTCGCAATTATGTCCCGATGGGCAAAGATGCTTTTATCTATTTCTGAATGAAGTGCATATTGTCCTGGTATGGGGAATACATTAGAATTAGAATCTTCATTAAGATAATTAATTATTGCTAACTCATCTTTACCCAGCACAGTAACATATGAAGAGTTTGATAAATATTTCGAATTAATACCAAGTGGTGCTTCTTTATTTAATATTGGGATTGCATTATAAATAATACAAACCACAATTATAGGAATTATTATTAAATAGAAAAAATAGTCTTTAATCCTACCAATTAGCATTAATAGTAAAATTGAAATTACTATTAGAATAATTATTCCAATCTTTGTATCAGGCGTACGTATTAGCTCAAAAATAAATATATTATTAACTAACCATTCAAAAACGCTACCGAATGGTGGGTTAACGCCTTTCGCAAAAAAAATAGAGCCCAATAAAACCAAGCCCAACCAAAGCCTAATTGTTTCTGCTTTTTTAATCCCGATAAGTAAGGATATAACTGCTAGAATAAAAATTATTATTTCTATAACAAGATAGTAAATTGAAAAAAAATGGTCGCTAAATCCCAAAATTACTCTCGGGCTCCATTCTGTATATATGATCCAAGACGATATTTGCAAAATTGGAAATAGAAATCCATTTTTTATGTTGCCATAAGCCGCATTACCTAAATAATCTGGGACATGAACATTAACTCCAGAATAGTAACGATCAACTATGATAATAAATAGGGCTGGTAAAGTCGATATAACTAGAAATAGGATACTTAATCGCGTCCTTAAAATTATTGCTTTTATGCTGATAAATGGCAGCAACAGTACCATCATAAAGAAAACGGGGAATAAAAATAGAAGGGAATAAAAGTGAAGAGCAATTAAAAGTGCAAAAATAATCTGATTTTTTAAATTTATGAGATGGTGTTTAAAGAAAGTTATATTTATTAAGTAATAACATAGCAATGGAAGAGTGCCGATTGCCAATATGGTCGTTAAAGTCCAAATCACACCATATGACATGAACATTAAATTAAAAGGGGATATAAGATATATTCCGGTAATTAATCCTACTTCAATTGATATTCTGTATTTACTCTTACCAGAGTTAATATTAAGTAAGTCATGTAATTTTAGAAACCCATAAGTTGTTATCATTATTAATATGGAAATTTCAACTATTAAAAATATTTTTTGAATTTCAAAACCACGAATTCCAAAATTTGAAATAGCTTTATACAACATGCTATCAGCGCTACTTACTAATAGTGGTACAGCCCCCTTGCTGCCACCATTTTTAGAGCTCAGTAGACTAAGACTTTGATTTGCATTAATTTTTGATATTGGGATCGAAGAATCCCAGGGTGCAAATATCGAATTATTCTCTGTATCGAGAAACCAAATATTATTTATTAAAACATAAGAAATAATTAATGGAATTATTAGAAAGAAACACCAAAATGTCCATTTTCTTTTAGTGTTACTTTTCATGTAGGTTTGGTTTTTTTACCCAAATAGATAATATTGCGCTTCGATTCTGAAAAATTTTATATCTGAGTAAAAAGTTTTCAAGCCAAAGAATCGGTTTATAAATATTTTTGTATTTACCTTTGGAAATTTCAAGCTTTAATATTTTCTCAAACCAATCGAATACAAAGAAAAATAAACTATGCCTTCCAACTCTTTCTATTTCATAGCCAGCACTAATCAAATCTCCTACTATAGTATCTGGATCAACAGGTAATTTTTCAGGAATAGTATTTTCAATTATTAAATCCTTTGAAAATTGTTTTTTTATATATCCTGGTACATACATAAAAATTTTTCGCCCAAATTCTATAAATAAATTCTTATCTGTAATATCTATAATTAAAAATTTTCCTCCGGGCTTTAATACTCTTAAAACTTCGCAAAAAATTTGATTTCTTGTTGTCGTGTGATGCAAGACATTAATCATATACACCGAAGATACAATCCCGTCTTGCAGCATTGGGATTTTATTCTCGGTAATTTGATAAAAATTATATGCATATTTTTTTTCTATCTTGCTAATTGCATTTTTGGCAATATCAACGCCAATCAGGCTACTCGGATAGCTATTATTCGCCAACCTATACATTTCAATAGAGTCCCCAAGCCCACATCCGTAATCCAATATCAATTCGTCAGTGTTTAGCCATCTCATCCCGTCGAGCGTAGCTTGAATCGAATAAGCTAAAAAATATTCATCTAAATTTTGTTTGTCATCTTCCCTAAGAGCATTTAACTCAAAGAAAATTTTTTGTTCTTTTTCTTCTTTTAATATGCTCATTTGAGTAAACCTTCAATTATGTATTTTTTTATTTGGAGTTAAGTCTAAAGACTAAATCTATTTTCTTTAAGATAGTTATTACCTTATTTCTTGTAATTAAAAATAAATTTTGAATGGATTAGTCCAACTCAAAAGCCATCTCGTAATTTCTCATTAGGGCCTGATCCTGATTTTCTTTTTTCAAATAGCAATTGCCTATGGCGAGAATATCAATATCGGTTCCCATAAAGCAATTAAATGCATCTTCTGGAGTGTTAACTATAGGCTCCCCACGAACATTAAAGCTTGTATTTACTAAAATTGGGCAATTTGTCAGCGCATAAAATTCTGTAAGGAGAGTATAATATCTTTGATTAGTGTCTTTACTTACCGTTTGTATCCGGGCACTATAATCTATGTGCGTGATAGCAGGCACTTCGGATCGAACTAAATTCAATCTTTCTATTCCAAATAGCTGATTTACTTGCTCTGAATTTTTTATCCGCCTGCTTTTCACAATGTCAGCAACAAAGAGCATATAAGGGCTCTCTCTATCTAGCTCAAACCAATCATTAACATGCTCTTGAAGAATAGATGGAGCAAAGGGTCTAAATGACTCTCTGAATTTTACTTTCAGGTTTAAGGTTTTTTGCATAGTCGGCGAACGTGGGTCACCAAGAATTGAACGGGCACCAAGTGCGCGAGGACCAAATTCCATTTGCCCCTGAAACCAACCAATTGTTTTTCCTTCCGAAATATCTTGTGCACAAATTTTAAAAATGATGTCGTCCTTAAGAGTTTCAAATTTTGCACCCAGCTTATTAAGCCGAGACTCAATTTCTTTTTGAGAAAAAGATGGGCCGAGATATGAACCTTTCATACAATCACCCTCATAATTTACGACCCTTGGTTGGCGTGAGTGTATGTAATATGCAGAAAGGGCAGCGCCCAATGCTCCGCCAGCATCCCCTGCGGCAGGCTGAATCCAAATATTTTCAAACTGTCCATCTCTTAGAATTTTTCCATTAGCAACGCAATTTAGCGCAACCCCTCCTGCTAAGCATAAGTTTTTCATGCGCGTTTCTTTTGCTATAGAGCGGGTTAATCGAAGCATTACATCCTCAGTAACAGCCTGTATCGATGCCGCTAAATCCATATGTCTTTGAGTAATTTCTTCAGCTGGATCGCGCCTTTTTCCACCAAAAAGATTTTCAAAACGATTATTTATCATGGTTAGGCCTGCGCAATAGTCAAAATAATCTTGATTTAATCTAAAGCTTCCGTCAGGCTTAATATCAATCAAATTTTTATAGATTATGTCAGCATATTTAGGCTCTCCATATGGAGCCAGTCCCATTACTTTATATTCTCCAGAGTTAACCCTAAAACCAATATAATAAGTAAATGCGGAGTAGAGTAAACCCAAGGAATTCGGGAAGTTAATTTCTTTTATGATTTCTAAGTTATTTCCACTTCCAATCGCGAGTGATGTGGTTGCCCACTCCCCAACACCATCCAAAGTGAGTACAGCCGACTCTTTAAATGGTGATGGAAAGAATGCGCTAGCAGCATGACTTAAATGATGCTCACTAAACAAAAGTCGAGCTCTCCAGTCAACCTGCTTATTAAATTTAGTTAATTCCTTACAAAGTAAGTTTTTTAGAAACAACTTATCACGAAGCCAAATTGGCATTGCAATCCTGAATTGCGAAAATCCGTGTGGAGCAAATGAAACATATGTTTCTAGCAGTCGCTCAAACTTTAAGAAGGGTTTATCATAAAACACCACGAAATCAATTTCATCTGCGCCGACCCCAGAATGATTTAGACAAAAAGTTATTGCATTTCTCGGAAAACAAGAATCATGCTTCATTCTTGTAAAGCGCTCCTCCTGAGCGGCGGCAATAATTTCACCATCCCTCACCAATGCAGCGGCACTATCATGGTAGTAGGCTGAAATTCCAAGAATATTCATTTTATATTTAAAATAGGGTGTATATAAATGGAGCAAAAACAGTACCCTGAGCAAATACTATTAACGCGCCAAATATTCCCAAAACAATGATTATTGGTAATAGCCAAAATTTTTTTCTAATACACAAGAAATTCCATAATTCTCTAATAAATGACATATTTACCTTAAAACTGATTTAACATTGACTCTGGTGATGGGCCACGAGGTGACCGCTCTATCCAATAGGTTTGTGAATTTATATCAAATTTTTTATCAATATTATTTAATCGTGATAATCGCATAATTAAACCTATGGGGGTAATTACGAGGTAAAAAATTAACGCCAAAACCATGGGGCTTGTTACATAATGGAGGATATTACCGATGCCAATCCACACTTTCTTCGGAAATTTCATTGAAGCTGGATATATCACCGACAAAACAAAAAATAAGCTTGCAATAATAAAAGGCCAGTATCTAATCGTTGGGCTACCTTGTATGGTTAGTATTAGGCCTATTATTAAAAAAACAGCGGCGAAAAGAAAGCCGAATGCGCGACTGGAGTTCTTGTCATCTTTTTTTTCAATTTTCGTTAGCTTAGTGTTCATAATTCAAGTACTTAATCAATATAGATATATTTTAGCAATTATATACATATATTATTTATAAAGATCAATTTTTATAGTTTCAAAAATTGCATTTGCAACTACTTCATTTCCAATTTCAGTTACGTGACAGAAATCAAGATATGGAGAATAATTAAGATTGTCAAATATATTTACTAAATCAACACTATATCCAGTATTAGCGAGCATCTCTTGAAATACTGGATATGTAGCCTGAAAAATTGCTCTTAAGCCCACTGGAGACTCATTCCCCCCCCAATTGAGCAACTTAATTTCATACAAATTATGAGGTGATTTAGTATATAAATTTGGCTGTAAAAAATGAATAAATTTGCCTTTATTTTTAGCGGTAAATATTTGTGCAGAATTAAGGTTGTTTAAATATATCTTTGAGGCGCGGTTTATTAATTCAAAATCTATTGGATATGATTTTAATGTCAAATAATTTTTATCATACCAACGCAAAAATGCAGAATACTCTGCCATTTTTCTAACCAAGGAAATGAAGTATGGGGCCTCAAGAGCCTGAGTTGATAGGGATTTTGTGGCGTCCTTTAGCCATACCTTCTGAAGGACATCATTAACACCATCGTAAAAAATTACTATATCGCCATTGGTAATTTTAACTTCACGCCTCAATCTCTCAAGTTGTTGCCCTGAATCAATCGTAGTTGTACCGTAATTAACCACCCTATATGGTAGTTTATTGCCATTTATTAAATTCTGTAAGAGCGAGGCTACCGTTAAACTATCCGGCACCTCAGAGTTATAAATAGTAGAACCGCCAAAAATAAAAATTGTATTTCGATAGTTTTCTGGGGTTCCAACAGTTTTTCTTATGCCTCCAGAAATATTAAAGTGAGCGCTGCTATAGTCGTTTGGAATAATTAGTGAAGTGCCCTCTGGCACGCTCCAGCCGCCCGGTTGCCTAAAGCTTTCCTCAATAAATTCTCTAGAAAAATAAGGGCTTTTAGCATACGGCTCTGGTTTAGATAGCCTAAACTCTTTATTATTTTTTATTGCAAAGTTATCAGCGAATATAGAAAAAATTAATTCAATTGAGCCCACCAACGACAGCACTAGTAGAAGGTTGATGATTATCACCTTTAGGTAGGTAATTTTTTTCATGTGTTTAATTGCTTTATAGATTAAATTATTTAGCTAATTAAATTTAGCTCTATCCTAAGTCCGATCGAGAATATTATTGCTGAATTTGATTATTTATTGTCGTATACCCCCTACTCTTAATTCGATTCTGATAACGTATTATTAAGAAATCTTAGTCATTCCTTGATATACCTAGACAAAAAAAATTTGCATTTCCCGTATATAAAAGTAATCCCAACCGCGATTCTAAGAATATACATGCCAATCATTAGATCTGGCCTTGACAACATTCTTCTCCACTTTCCAGACTCTACAAAGACTATTAGGTAACGATACCAAAACCCAAACTGTCGACGAATATCAGGGTCATTGCGACCCCACTTCTTAATATATCCGTCAAATCCCTCGCTATAGTAAAGCTTCTTTTTTAAATATTGGGTAACAGAGAATTCTGCTTCATTGTGGTACAGGCCACAGTAAAAAGGGTCAAATTTAACACCACGAATCTGTATAAAGTGTCTTAACTTCCATTCGTTTAAATATGGTTTATTTGCCTTGCCATTCAAAAGACAAATTTTTCCAATTCGCTTTATTTTTTTATCAATATCCCAGTCTTCTCCACTGCCCCTTTGAAATGTTTCAGAATCAAATCCTTTTATATCGCAAAAAACTTCCCTGTTAAAAAATCGCGCGCCATCAATTACCGTACCATCATAAAACTGTCTTTCATAACGTCTTACCTTACTCAAATATCTAGATCCCAGTATAACTTCGGGTAAATGTAGCGCTAAAGCCCCATCATTCAACCCAATTCTATCTATGCAATTCTCTATTAGTATTGGTGAGAGAATCATATCTGCATCAATATAGAGCACGAACTCTCCCTTGGCAATGTCAATCATTCCATGGTTTCTCTGGGCAGATCTCTCGGGGCCAAGAATTTCAACCCTATCGGCATCTCTTCTTGCTAACTCTACAGTTCTATCGGTTGAGAAGTTATCCACAACGATTACTTCAATATTTTTATAAGTTTGAGCTTTTATACTAATTAAACAATTCTCAATGTTTTTTTCTTCATTTTTTGTTGTTACAACAATAGATACCAATGGGAGAAAATTTTCATAAACTATTCTAGGGCTAGGCTCAACTTTATTGGTCACAGTCTACCTTAATTTACTAATTAATTTTTTAGAAAACATTCCTTGAATAAACCTTATTCCATACCATATATGGGTAAAAAATATATAGGGCAATGCAACCAATCCAACCCATATTGATTCATTTTTTTTGATATCGTAGAGCGCTTTCATAAGTGCTAGGCCATATATAGCCCATCCCGCAAAAATGACTTGTTGAATGATGGGTGGTAGAGTGCTCATAACGCAACTAACCACAATAAAAAAAACAAATGCTGATGGAATGAAGTAAGTAATTTTTCTTGAAGTTTCAGGATGAACCTTGGCAAAGTAACCTCTGTGTAATCCATATGCGCCAATCTGTTTTAAGTGTCCAATTAATCCACTTCTTCGATGGTGCCAAACCATAAGATTTGGGACGTACATAATTTTTTTATTTGTTTTATTTACTAAATCAAGGCATAACTTAGTATCCTCTCCAGGCCAATATGGAGAATCAAAACCACCAATTTGTAGAAATTCTTTTCGCCTTACCATTAAATTTACAGATGGCCAATCCTCAACTTCCTTAGGCGCGCCAACTGAAATGTATCTTTCAGGGTTACCTCCAGAAAATTTACTTAAGAAAACAGCGCCAGAAACTTTTTGCCAAAAACTATCGGCAGGTGGTGTGATTGCAGGGCCACCTATTGCAACGATACTCTCGTCGCCAAAGTATGGAGTCGCAACACTCAATAAATTTGAGCTTGGATATGAATCATCATCTAAAAAAACTAGTATTTCACCGGCTGCATGTTCAGCACCTAAATCTCTTTTAGCTGCTGGTCCAACCTGTCCGCTTGGAATGAGCTTGATGCGGTTATCACACCATTCGTCTTGATCCGCCTCATTAGGCAATATAAGAAGCTCCCAATTATTACCATCTAAAGATTGCACATAAGGCACTGTTTCACGCACATAATCGTTAATCGCTTTTACTGGAATTATTATTGAGAATCTAACCATTTTTGGGCCTGCAAAAACCCTGATACGAAAATTTATATATGGCGCGAGATATTAATGAATAGCCAAAAATTCGAACGCGATAAGAACATTGATCCTGTATTAAATGAGCGCCATGTGCAATCGCAGCCGCTAGCAAAGGTGCTCGGTAACCCGGCATTAGCAGACCTAAAATCAAAAGAAGAGCCGTAATTTCCCATGAGTGCAAGGGAACGATAACAACGTTATTAATCTTAAAGTATTCACCCGTCTTTATAAAAGATAAATTTATTTTCTTTGAACGGATTGAATGGAGAAGAAAGTCGCATAAGTGATCTAAATCTATGAGCCAACCAGCAATGAGTGTACTTGGGACGCAATAAAAATCATCAGAAACAAACCACCCGATGCAACCAATCAATAATGCCGCGAATAGATGCTCAAACAACAACTTCATACTAACTTACCGCACCCAAATCTTCCGCAGTTTTAACACCCTCATGTCTTGTTAAATTGAACATATGCTGACGCACCCTGCGAATTGCTCGAACACTATAAGTAAACAAAAATTGCCAATCTCTTTTTCGTCCGTTCAATAAAAATCTAAACTGCCTCAAAATAAATAACGGATTAAAAGCAATGCCATACATCTCTCTTACAGCCTTATAGTACTGATCGTGTGGTATTGGAGTCTTAACAATAAGTTTGCTCATGTCAAAATCATCATAGTCGCTCGTCAAAAGTACACCTTCTTTGATGCACTCTTGGTGATAGGGGGTGTAGTCTAGTGGCGTACATAAGGTCACCTGCAATGTTCTTGCTAAACCACTTAGCATTAATCGCTTTACTTCAGAGACTGTTTTATCTAACTGCTGTTGTGTTTGCCAGTAATAACCAACCATAATAGTTAGGTGTGGATGTAATCCATACTTTGTAAGCCACTTTAAGCAATTTTCTACATGTTGCAATTGATAACCTTTGTTCAAGCGTTGTAAGGTTTCATCATCTGCAGCCTCATACCCCAAGAGAACAAATCGAAAATTTGCTTTTCCCATTAGCTTGATGGTTTCCTCATCAAGATATTCGAAGCGGGTATTAATACCAAAGTAACAACCTTTTTTATGTAGCCCGCGATCAATAATGCCTTGTGCAAATTCTCTTGCTTCTTTACCTCTATACCAAACACCTGAGTCATCAAAAATTTCTTTTACGCCATGATTATTAATAAGATCTTCATACTCATCGAGACTGCGCTGGACAGACATTAAGGAAAAAGTTAGATCAGGGCCGTTATAACGACAAAATGTACATTTACCAAACATACAATCCCGAATAACACTTGTTGCATAAGTGCCGGGAGTTTGTAAAAAATTTCCATTTTCGTATCCATAGTCCCTCCATTTCACAAGATTGCGATCAATCAAAGGGGAGCTATCCAGAGGCTCTACCTGTCTAAAATTTCCCGTAGAACGGATTTCCTTATCGCGCATGCGAATGTGCAGGCCCTCAAGCGGACAAGTAAGTCTCCAAGAGGGGTTTTTTGAAATATAATCTACCAATCGATGTAAAACAAAATCAACATTACTGCTACGAATAACTAAATCAGCGGCACATGCCTGCATTGTCTCTTCTGGCATCCGCATTGAGTGATAACCAGTCATTGCAACTATAGTATTTGGTAGTAGTGATTTAATTTCATCAATTGTTCGCCAGTAAAATTTCATAACCGGCGTTGTGCTCTCCAAAATCACCATATCTGGACTCCACTTAACCAAATCATCAAGCCATTGCCGATAGGTTTTTAATTGGGCATTTCCATCGTCCCACAGAACGTCGTGGCCATCTTGCTTTAACCATGTAGCAGCCTGTGCATATGTGACGGGCAAAAGATAAGTCGGCTCTTTGAAAAATTGAACATTGCGATTTTGTGAAACCATCGCTTTTTGGCCAAGCGAATTAATAATCGGAGGATATGAGATTGCTATGCGCATTTTTTTAAACCTTAGAAAAATACTTCACTAATAATTTGATCGCCGCCTATTCCCTGATCTAGAAGAATTTGGACAGAGTCAATAATCATGTTTCGATTACCGCAAAGGTAGATAAATGAATTTTGGGGGATTGGATTAGCTCGAAGATAATCGGTAACTCGCTCGCTCTTTCCACCCTCATTTCTAGAAATACATGGAATATATTTGCCAGCCTGGTAATCCTCAAAATCATAAGTTTCATCGGGGAAACGAATGCCATGCAATAGAGTAAATTGAATATTAGGATAAGTTTGAACAAACGAATGAAATGGTGCGATTCCAGTTCCACTGGCGATAAAGAAAAATTTCGATCCTAGCCTATTTGGGGGGATACAAAATTCTCCGTAGGGACCATCAATCTCAACCTCATCACCTACATTTAATTTTTGTAAATTCAAGCTGACCATACCATTATCAACAGCCCGAATTAAAAATTCAAGATATGGAGCTTCTGCATTGGAGTACATTGAGTATTCACGATTGATATCCATGCCCGGTATGCCAACATTAAAACATTGACCACTTTTAATTGGAATGTTGGGGCGAGTAACCCTTAGACAAAAGGTGTTTTGACTTTTTTGGGTATTTTTAAGTACTCGATATTTTTGCATAAAGTAATTATAGCGAAGATACTTTTAACTTACCACTGTAATGCATAAATAAGATACCAATCAGCGCTAACAAAGATCCAAATATTCCCATGCTTACTAAAATCATCCATAATTCAGTATGCCAAATATAAATCGCTAGAATTTGTAATGGGGCAATAGCCAAAAATATCCAAGCAAACACAACTTGCCCTTTTGCTATAAGGTATTGCTCTGAAATTATTACTATAGCCATCGGTAGAATGGCAAAACCATACCAGCGAAGAATTTCTCCAGCGCCGTAATAATTTGGACCATAAAAAAAATTGATAATACTGTCTCCAAATATCCAATAAAAAATGGATATAGAACCACAAAAAAATAATGTGACTAAAATTGCTTGTTGAAAAATTTTTATTCCACTCTTGCCCTTGGTGTGGAGTTCTGCAACCATTGGAAACAAGGCAATAATTAAACCACCGGGGAGATATAAGATAGCCTTACCAAGAACAGAGGCTGCTGCATATAATCCCGCATCTTTAGGTGAAAAATACCAATTAACAAGAACCATATCGAGCTGGGTCATGGCAGCTGCAGCTATTGTGGCTGCAAGCACTGGGTATATCTTTGAAATCGACGAAATATCAATTTGATGCCTTACCATATTTACATGATTTGGGAGTTTCGGCAGAAGTATTGATGTGCTAACAAGAACAATGATTCCGATTGATAACAAAGTTCCCAAAAGAGCACCATTTAATGCTAAGCCAAATGAGATCAATCCAGCGCTCAAAATAATTTTTAATAGTATAGAAATTAAACCTATTACGGCCATAAAAATAAATTTTTGTAATCCCTGAAAAATTGAGTTATTAGCTGTATTAAAAAGACTGAATATTAAAATCATTTCAAATAAAAACAGAGTTGTAGTATTGGGTATGCGCAATAACTCCCTCAATGAAGCATCTACCAACCAAAAAAGAATCAAAGTTGCAATACTTACAACAATTAATATTTTGTATAACTTAAATAAAAAAGGTTTGACCAGAAACAATGCTTCGTTAGCTTTGAAACTCGATACTTTCCGAACTATGATCATAGAAACTGCCACCATCGGCGCACCCAAAAACATGAAAGATGCCATAAGGGAGCTAAAAATAGCAAAATCCCCTGGTGAAAGCATGCGACCTATCAATATTTGAAATAGGTAACCAAAAGCACCAGAAATTACTTGCGCTAATGTTAGGAAAAAACCAAAACCTAAAAATTTATTTTTCGAAAAAATTTGTGAAATAAATTCAAAATAGCGCCCAACGAGTCTATTCATGGTATGAAATTTTTTGTCGCACTATATATAGTGGCCTATTAATTACTTCTGTATGAATAATACCAACATATAGGGCCACAAGGCCAAGGGCCATCAAAACAATTCCAATGAGAAAAGTATTAATCACAACTGTCATTGCAAGCGGTGTATAGATCCATATATTAAATACAAGATAATTTGCAAGCATCCAAATAAACAATAAACCACTAATTGTTGAAATAAATACTCCTAAATATCCAGCCAATCTTAAAGGCCATAGTGAAAAGGCTGTAAAACTATTTACTGCAAGACGCCATAATTTGCCATAGGAATACGCCGCCTCCCCCTCGGCTCTTGCATCAGCTTTGAATTCAACATAGGAGCGGCGAAATCCCATCCAATCCATGATTCCCCTAAACATGCGCTCACGTTCAGTAGTCCGTACAAATGCCTTAATTACTTTTTTATCGTAGAGTCTAAAATCAGTCGTTTTAGCTTTCAGATCAATTCCAGACATTTTTCTCATCAGCCAATAATAAATATTTGAACCCAGTCGCCGCAATAAGGGCTGCTTAGCAATTTCAGTTCGAATCGTCACAACTACTTCTGCCCCCTCTTCCCATTTTTTAATCAAAGTAGGAATTAATTCCGGAGGATGCTGTAAATCTGCATCAATACATATGGTTGCATCAGATTCTTGGGATTCATGAGCTCCCGCAGTTAACGCAATTTCTTTACCGAAATTACGAGAAAAGTCAAGAACTTTAACTTTTCTATCCTTCATAGCAAGATTTTTGAGTTCCATAAATGAATTATCTGAGCTCCCATCATTCACAAAAATATATTCCCATTGAAATGGCAGCTCGGCGGCAATACTTTCGAGGCGAGAATATAACTTCGTAATACTTCTATCTTCATTAAATACTGGAACAACAATTGATATTTTTTTTACCGTATCCATGGGATTTAATGGTTAAATGAAAAATTTAAGTGTAAGAAAATAAATCAATGATTTATAATCACACTGATTATATATAAATATTCTTAGCCTAAAATAAAATAACCGTGAGGGTTCTTCACTTTTATAAAAATGCTTTACCTGATAGCCTAGGCGGCGTCGAGCAGGTGATAGATCAAATTGCACAGGGCACTAAGTTACTAGGTGTTAAAAATACTATCTTAGCCCTCAGCAATTTGCCGTACCCAAATAAAATCACCATAAATGGCTATGAGCTAATAAGAGCTAAACGTGATTTCGAATTCGCATCGAACGGGTTTTCCTGGCAATCAATTGCACTTTTTCGGGACTTGGTTAATGAGGTAGACTTAATTCACTATCATTTCCCATGGCCATTTGCTGATCTAGTACACACGATTATCAACCCGAAGAAACCGACTATCCTGACTTACCACTCCGACATTATTCGGCAAAAAATTCTTTTGCCAATTTACCGTCCGCTAATGCATCATTTTCTCAAATCGGTTGACTATATTGTCGCTACCTCACCAAACTACTTAAAAACTAGCCTCACTCTACAAAATTTTTTAGATAAAACTTCTGTTATTCCAATAGGTTTGGATTCCCAAACTTATCCCAGCCCAAACCCTAGTCTTGTAAGATTCTTCAAGGCACACTTTGGAAATCGTTTTTTTCTTTTTGTGGGCGCTTTTCGTTACTATAAAGGCCTTCATTATTTATTAGAAGCTGCCAAGACTTCAAGGTATCCGATTGTAATTGCTGGTGCCGGTCCAATTGAAAGTAAACTAAAAGTCAAAGTCAAAAAAGCGCGACTCAATAATATCTTTTTCGTCGGCCAAATATCTGAAGAGGCCAAAAATGCGCTCCTTGAGAGCTGTTTTGCTATTGTTTTCCCATCCCACCTTCGCTCGGAGGCGTTTGGTGTTAGCCTTTTAGAGGGCGCAATGTATGGTAAACCTCTTATTTCTTGCGAAATCGGAACGGGCACCTCCTTTATCAACATTGATCATGAGACTGGATTGGTTATTTCTCCTGCCAATTCAATGGAATTATCTCAAGCAATGGCGTGGCTTTGGAACCATCCTGAAGAAGCCTTAAAAATGGGAAAACAGGCACGTCTAAGATTCCAAAAGCTATTTACTGCAGACCAAATGGCAATGTCCTATTACGATCTTTATCGAAAAGCCCTCAACCATTGAGGCATTGATAGGAATAAACTTTTACCAAGAAAAATATCTAAAGTAATCTGCTATGCCATTCCTGCCCTCTAGAGCAAAGCTTTACTAAATCGCCTTACTAAATTAATTGCCAAGTATGAAGAACTATCTTTATCAGCTTACCTCAGCAATTAGTGTGGGGGTTATATCATTTGGACTAAGCATTTTAATAGCTAGGCAAATTGGAACAACTAATTTTGGACTGTACTCTATTGCCCTTGCAGTAGGATCCATTCTGGCAATTTTTATTGATGGTGGATTTCGTAACTTACTAACTCGGGAACGGACGAAATCAACCCATGACTTAAGTTATCTTAATCAAACACTGCCCTCAATTGCAATGGGGCACTCCCTCATTGTCGCCCTACTTGCAAGCATTCTATGTTTTCTTTTATTTTCCAGTCATTTGTATCTTGGGCTTTCCATTATTTGGTGCTTCTGGGCTGTGATACTTACTCAATTTGCTTGTGCAATTCTTCGTGGAGATGGTCATTTAAAAGTAGAAGCATTTTGGCAAATTAAGCAACGAATATGCACCGCTTTATTTATTGCTGCAGCCATCTTCATTGGATTTTTTGAAGCATGGCAACTATTATTAGCTTGGTTCATTGGTGCGCTGACTATAAATCTAATCTTTAGAGAAGGATTTTTACCAAAACCCGCATTCAAGCCTTTGCTCTTTGAAAAGCTAAAGTTATATCGTACCTTATTGCCACTTTTATGGATTGATTTGGCAACGACAATTTATTTTCGATCTGACCTAATTATGCTAAGCATATTCAAAGTCTCTGATGCAGATATTGGGCGATATGCTTCTGCTTACAGATTAATTGAGGCATCTGTTCTTATATCAAGTCCTCTATCAATTATTTTTTTTAGGAAGGTTCGTCTTCTATTTAATGATCAAATTACTCGTAATCGATACGTATTTCATTCCACATTATTAGCGCTGGGACTAGGCCTGCTTGGTGTAGTATTGACAAATTTACTATCCAACCAATTGATTAACTTATTTTATGGTGAAGAGTATGCTACAGCGTCTAAATTATTAATAATTTTATCTTGGATGATTTTATTGCTTATACCAAATATAGTTTTAACTCAAACTGCACTAGCCTTAAATCTTGATAAATATTATGCACTAACTGCCACAATAGCTGCAATAGTCAATGTCGTTTTTAACTTACTTTTTATACCTCTGTATGGAATAGTTGCGTCTGCCTACAGTAGCATCATTACAGAGTTAGTTTTATTTATGGGACTATCTTTCAGTATCTGGAAAAATCGCAAATCAACGATCTAATGGAAGATCTGAATCTTAAAGATTAGACATTTATTTAAGTTTTTTATATTCGAATAATTTTGATGGATAGCGAGAAAATAATTTCAATAAATTTGTCTCAATATTATTTTCCTTGCAGGCGCGCAAAATTTCAAGTGTTGTAATAGCACGATTTATTAAATTTTTATTACTAATACCACCGCTTTGCATTCGCACAAGAACTTTTGGCACGTAAAAATACCTGAAATAATTATTTTTAAAAATTCTTGCCATGAATTCAAAATCACCTGCAATCCGGTAGTTGCTTTTATAAGGGCCATAAATGATGAATATTTCTCTTTTGACAAATAAACTTGGATGCGCTGGAACCCTGCCATAAGAGAGGCTCTCTCGATTAAAGTTTTTAGAGCGGTAGAGACGAGAGATTGAATCAATTTTTTTTCTATTGAAATACTCAACATCTCCAAATATTGCATCAACTTGTTCAGTTTCAAAAATATGATGGATCTCACTTAAAATATTTTCATTTTTATAGTAGTCATCACAATTTAATATTCCAATAACGTCTCCGGTTGCCAGTCGAATACCCTTGTTCATTGCGTCATAAAGACCTTGGTCAGGCTCCGAAACTAATATGGCAATTTGATCTTGATGATTTTGAAGAATTGCTAATGTCCCGTCAGTAGACAGGCCATCAATTACGATGTGCTCAATTTCAAAATGAGGTTTTTTTTGGATGAAAACCGATCGCAGGTTACGCTCAATCGTTTGTGCACCATTTAAAACAACCGTAATGATACTAATTTTCATGAGTAGTTTTTCATTGCAGTTTTTACAAAACCCTAGCTAGAATCATAGTATCAGCTGATCGATTGCAGCGATAGCTCTAGATACAGAAACCTTTTCGATACAGGGAACCAATTCGCGTGTTGATGAGGTATATTGACACTGCCAATTACACCCATAACACGGCAAATCAAAATTAACTACGCGAATCTTCGGTAACATTGGAGAATTGGGATACGGTAAGAATCGGCCATAGTGCCCACCACCAACAATCGCCACTGTTGGGACACGAAGAGCAGCGGCAATGTGGGTGATTCCACTCTCGTTAGCGCAAACTAGGTCTGCCCGCGCAATCACGCTGATTAATTCCTCAATACTCGTCCGACCAGTCAAGTCGACTAAGGGCTGTATAAGCAATTGATTGATCTTAAGGGCTAGGGATTGATCGGCACCATTACCGCAAATAACACCACACAAATTACTTTTTTGTTGAAGGTATTTGATCACATCGACAAAGTTTTCAACGGGCCAGCGTCGATTAGCAGAACTTGACCCCGGGCAAATCACAAAATAGCGTTTTCCTTCTAGGCCCAATCTTTTGGGAATCAGATCGACCGACAATGCGGCTAACTGTGGATCGGCTTGTACATCCAAAAACCGCATAAAGCTCGCAGCTCGAACTAACTCTTCAGCCTCATCAGTATTTGGAATAAGCTGTGTGTAGTAAAAATTAGATAACCATCGCAAAACGGTTGGCGCTCGATTGGGATCTCCAATAAAACCGATTGCTATAGGGGCGGAAGCAAAACGAATGAGGGCATCAGATCGATAAAAATCTCTTGAATACATTGGATTGAGAGCTACCCCAATATCTAAAGAGCGAAGCTGTTTTACTAACTGAAATCGATAAACCAAAGAATGGATAAATCGCGTTGCATCAAGGGCAATGACTTCATCAAAAATTTGGGTCCTTGAGGCTAATGAGGCCCAGACCTCATTAGCTACTAAGGTTAATTTAAAGGTTTTAGACGGATAGCGCATTCGCAGGCTATCCAATTGCCCCGCCCATACGACATAATCACCAATCCGATCGGTGCGCACGATCAAGACAGAGTGTTGATTGCTTACTCTTTTGGGCAATAGTAATAAAAAGATTGAGTCTATGAAAAACAGGATAAGCCCTACGGATATGCGACCACAAACTCTCATTGCTCTTAAAAGAATTTTTTTCATCGCGCAGTGGCCTTTTGTGGCAATAGGTCCAGATCGTTTCTCATCAAAAAGGTTTGATAATTGGCTAGACTACAAGATATTTTTAAAAAATAATTACCATGTTTCATACATCTCATTAATTCACTTCATTTCAACTACACATATGATCTAAGTGACCTTGAAACCAGCGCTCGATCGTGAAGGAATGTGCATATTGCCGATTGGCCAACAAACGACTTCGAACATCATCTTGAGATTCGAGGGTTTTTTCAATCGCACTCGCAATCGATTCGCAATCCTCTGGATTTACCAATTGAGCCCGACCCTGCGCCAATTCCCGCATTGAACTCGAGTCCGATGTAATCACCGGCGCTCGCAAGGCCATGGCTTCGATGATGGGCAAACCAAAGCCTTCGGCAATACTGCAATACATCATACAAGCAGAGGCACTGATTAATACCCTTAGGTCGGACATGGGTACATAACCTAAAAAAATTATTCGCTCCCTTAAAAAGGGTTTGGCAAGCAGCTGAATAATCTCTTGCGAGAGATTATTTTCCAATCCAGTTAAAACGTATTTCAAGGGTGTCTTCTTTTTTTGAATGTAAATACTAAACGCTTCAATTTGGTTTTTTAAATTTTTTCGCGGATCAAGAAATCCCGATGAGATAAGGTATTCCCCTTTTATCAATTGATATTTTTCTAAAACTGCGTTTTGAGTCTGGGATGAAACATCTGTGAAGTAGTCTCTACTGATTCCTGGATAAATTACTCGTATCTTGTTAGGGTCCAGGTTGGCATAAGTCGACAGTCGATCTTTTACGTCATAGGAAATGCAATTTATAAATTCTGCATCCCGTTGCGCAAATTCAATGGCTTTCTCGGTTTTTTTTATAAGGCGAGGGCTAAACCACTGCGGATACTCAAGAGGCAAAAGATCCGGGATGGTTATCGAAGCACGCGCCAAAGGCGGATTAAAAATTCCCCAGTTCCAAACGTGATTAATGCAATTTTGTAATTTTGGGATAGGGACTAAACCTGCTCCTATAACCAATTGCATTGGTCTATGGAGTCGATTCGAAAATAATTTTGGTGTTAATGAGTAATAATTCCGGGGAATTAATTTTGCAACTTGATGATTAAAAATTCCAGATCGATCATAAAAGGTAATATCAAACAACTCTGAATATCTGGTATTGGCTGCAAAGGCGTCGACGAAGGCCCAGTATAGATTCTGAACACCTGTTCGATATTTCCATGAAAGCCCGCTAATATCAAAGGCGATTTTTGTCTTCATCCACTCTTTCTGCTATTCCTAGTAGCCAATACGTTGGTGGGGTAATAAAAGCATGCGCCCAATCCAAATAAGTTGCTGAATCATTTGCAACCCTAAAATTCCTAATGAGGTATTTAAGTAAATTTAATCGTGTTTCGGCAATCGATTCGATGGTTACTCGATAACCAGATTGCCCCAATAGCGTGCGGAGTGATTTTTCATCCCACCAACTCAGATGATTGGGTGGACAATCATGTTCTGCAAACCGCTTATCGTACCTTCGGCGAGTATCCCATGCCGGAACAACAACAGCCAATAATTGGGGTGATTTTTGCTCAAATATCGCTCCGATTAATTTTCCTGGCTCAGTCAAGTGTTCTACGACTTCCAATAAGCTAATGACATCGGCTCGATCCTGCGAGGCTAAGAAATCTTCAATGCCACCCTGTCGAACCTGCATACCATAGCCCTTCAGTTTTTGCACCAAAACTTCTGCAAACTCATAACCACGGCTATCGCTAAATTCATTTTTGGCAGCTCGTAAAAATCGACCTGTTCCACATCCTAAATCGATCAGACTAGAGCATGCCGTATTCAAGCAAATGCGGGTGAGCAATCGTGACTCAAATGGCAGCAATAAACGAGATAGCTTGACTGGCGAACAGCGATGAAACCGATCGATACTTTTTAAATGCTCTGCATAAAGGGAATCTTGCTCGGTGTAGGTCGATGCATAATTGATAGGACTTTCTTGATTCGAAAACATAAGCCCGCATCCATTACAAAGTTGGTAATCAGACTTATTGATCAAATTGTAGCTATCGCAACTAATGCAATGGTTTCTTAAAGACATAATCTTTTACTATTGAAAGCAACTTGAACAAAAAAGGTCTGGTGGCAAATTTTTCAATCCATTGCTGATAGTGATAGTTTGGAACCATCAACTCAGGAGCAACCAATGGAAAAGTCAGGCGCTCTTCTCCCATTTTACTTCGTTGTATATTTTGAGAATGTATAGTTTTGGTATGGGTTGCATCAGCACCAAAACCAATATTTTCAATTAAATTGAATCGTGGCACCACAGAGAGTTGTGATGCGCTCCAGAGCATAAAGCTAACCTGATAATCCCATGTATCAATCTCATGGCCAACCACCCGATCAAAGTGGGTTTCATTAGTTTTTCGAAGCTTTGGATTACAAGTTAATGCAGAAACGTCTTGCCGATAAATCTCCCACAACCTGAGATCTGCATCGTAATACTTCCAAACCCTTCGCCAGCTCGCCCAGCCCCAGATGGATGGATAGCGCGTAAACAAATAATCCTCTTTACCCCTAACCAACTGTTGCTTGCGCAAATCCCCAAAAGCGGTTCCTGAAATTAGTCCAATGCGTTGATCGTCTCGATACCTTTCCAACAATTCATCGCAATATGAAAAAAAATCAGGATGTGGTAGGCAATCATCTTCCAAAATAATTCCCTCGGTTTCAGCTGCAAAAAACCAATCGAGAGCCTGCGAGACCGCTAATTTGCAGCCTAAATTTTTTTCATGCACGAGAGAATATACTTTACATGGCCAATCAACCTTGGAAACAATTTTTTGCACAGCCTTGCACTGATCGATTTCACCGGGCTTGCCGATGCGCGGCCCATCCAGAGAAAGATACAATCGCGACGGGCGAGCATTCCGAATTGCATCAAATACCCGTTGCGTCTGCATGGGGCGATTAAATGCCAAAAAAAGAATTGGACTACGCATGTCTGCTTATTTTTTCGAAGTAAGGCCCATTTGCATCATAAATAATTCCCTAGCAAAGATACCATTTACGAAAAAACAGGAAACAGTTTGTGCAAGGACTGCGGTTACTGCTGCTCCCTTTATACCCCAGATTGGCAAAAGAACGAGATTGCCTACAACCGATATGACAGCACCAGAGAAGGTTTGAATAATTGCCAAGTCCGATCGGCGCTGATTTAAAAGCCAAAGGCCTTGCGCCACCCCCATGAATACGGGGATAGAAGTTAGTACATAAATATTCAAAACCGGGATGGCACTGAGGTAGGTATCCCCATATAGATACTCCACCAAATAAGAAGAAAGACACCAAGTCAGCACAATGGTCACACAAGACAATAACCAAAATAGCCTAAAGACTAAAACAAGGGCTCGATTAAATAGCTTGGTTTCCTCCACTTTCTTTTGCGCAATAAAAGGTGCAATACTTGTGCAAATAATTACGGGGATCATATTCCAAATATTAGAAATCGGAATAATCGACGCATAAATTCCCAGCTCACTCTCTCCCAGCATATTTTTAATCATGAGTTGATCAACTCGCATGTAAATCACAATCGATAGGCCAGAAACTAGATAGGGCCAAGATTCTTTGAGTAGATTTTTCGCCACTTGATAATTCTGATTCCACTGACCATCACAGGGAAAGCGTTTGTAGGAGAAATATAAGGCTAGCGCAGTGAAGGCGGCCTCTAATGCAATCACACCAGCAAATGCCGCCATGGGTGCATGATTCAAAATAAGAATAATACGCAGGCTATTTGAAATAAGGTAAGAAAATGCTTTCGCAACTACCGTTCTTTTGCTTTGACTAGTTCCCTGAAACCAGAGATCAACCACATCGGCAGCCTGAAAAATTAGGCTCATACCCACTAGTCCTAAGATGGTTAATCCCTCACTATTAACCCCATGGCTCATGCAAAAAATTAGCATGGAAAGGACCCAGCACGTCAAGCCCACAATGAAGCGCAATCGAAAAATGGTGCCTAATATAAGATTTGCCTCGTAAGGGCGGCTAGAAACATCCCTAACAGCGATGCCATCTAAGCCAAGATTAGTAACTGATTGAAAAATAGCAATAAAGGCAATGTAATACGTTAGTTCGCCGAATTCAGAGGGTCCAAGGTATCGCGCAACCCATGCACCGACCAACAATCCGATGAGAGCACGCAGCACCTTATCCAAAAATAGCCAACCGCTATTTTTGAGCGCTGCTAAAACCCTTACTCTTCCGTTTAGTTTGTTACGAAGTAAAGAAGGCAAAAACCTCAACCAAAAAGGATTGGGCTGATTGTTCACTTGGTTACTCTATCCCGACCAGGAAATGAATCATCACTAATTCCAAAGGGGATCCGCAATGCCGCTAAGAGTGCCATTGCAAAGAAAAGCACTTCAATGGCATGTCCTCGACTTAACTCACCAATGGCATATAGCAGCATTAACATGAGCGATAAACTTACAATGAATACACCAAACCGTTGGCTAGGTGCGATGATCGTAAGAACCAGGATGCATACCAATGCTCCAAATAGAAATATAAATCCAGGCACCCCAAATGCAAGTGCTAATTCAATCCAGGCGCTGTGAGTTGACCCAGGGGTGGCGCCTGGAAATTTTTCTTGCAATAATCGATTAAATGGCTGGTTTAGTACGCCAATGCCAAATGGATTGGCTGGGATTAAGTGGATTCCGGCAATTCCCCATGCTACGCGCTCGTACGTATTACCAGCGACCGCCTTACCCGACTCAGCTATCGGATATCCGTAGCGCCCTGGGTTTTGCCAGTTCGGATATTTTTCAATTTGGGCAGCAATTTTTACATCCTCAATCATCGTTGACCAGCCAGTGTTAAATCGAGTCTGCTGATACGTGAGCGCAGCCAAGATCGTCACAGCGAGTGTCGTCAAGAGGATAGCACCCTTAAACTTCTGAACCAGTTGTTGCCGATTCGTTTGACCTAAAAACCAAAAAAATCCATACAATGCCCATCCAACAACACATAAAACTGCGATACCAACACCATTACGAGTATCGAATATAAAAACATACGCATAAATGGTAAGCACCATGCCAATTAAAGGCAAAAAGGTATTGCTAAAGCGAATAGCAAAACCTGAAACGCGAAGATGATCAATCCAAGCGGCGCCTAAGCCACAAAATAATAGGCTTCCCATTAAAACCCCATTAATCTTGCCAATATAGATGTAATAGCCACCGTACCAATCAACAACAAATATATTTTTTTCTAGAATGGCTCGAGATAAATACTGATAAAAGAGATAGGTAAAACTCAAGCCAATACCTAGCCAAAGTAAATTTATGGAATTGACCTTCTTGTGTAATGCAAATCCTGTAGCCATCCCCAGAACCATGGCCAAAAATGCTCTAAACCAAGTACTCTTTAGCTCTTGCAATTGGACTTCTGGAAAGGGACTCAGAATAAAGTAATGAGCAATGACCCAAACAAACAGGAGTCCCATCAAAAGAAAAGGAAGCCAGTTATATAAACGGATGTTGTCTAATAACCCCCGCTGGTAAAGACGCCACAAATAGATCAAACTGAAAATGGTGCCAACTACTAATAGGATATTTCGTAATGCAATCGTATCTTTAATGGCCCAAATACCTAAAAGGGTTGAACTCAGCAGGATTAAAGCGGACTCAAACCAACTTTGCCTAGACTTTAATTGACCAAAAAGCACCATCGTTGCTTTTAGCTCAAACGCTCAAGAAACTCTCGATAGGCAATCGCTAAGCCCTGCTCCAACCCAACTTTAGGGCTCCACCCTAGACGGTTTAATCGTTTAGAGTCCATGAGTTTGCGTGGCGATCCATCCGGTTTTGTCGGATCGAAAGTGATTTGACCTTGATAGCCAGTCGCTTTGGCAATCGCATCGGCTAATTGTGCAATGGTGATATCGCTACCAAAACCCACATTGATATGGCTTTGCATGGGCTCAGTTTGTGCCTCATAGGCTACTGGATCAAGCTGCATGACAAACACGCTGGCAGCAGCCATATCATCGACATATAAAAATTCACGCTTAGGAGCACCAGTTCCCCAAATCGTGACCTCAGGTGAGCGATTGATCTTTGCCTCATGAAAACGCCGAATGAGTGCCGGAATCACGTGACTATTTTCAGGATGGTAATTGTCCCCAGGACCATACAAATTGGTGGGCATCACCGAGCGATAGTCCACCCCATGGCTTTTGCCATACTGACGGTTGTAGCTCTCGCACATTTTGATCCCCGCAATTTTGGCAATCGCATAAGGTTCATTGGTAGGCTCGAGCTTCCCAGTCAAGAGTGCATCCTCCGCCATGGGTTGCGGGGCTAACTTGGGATAAATGCAGCTTGACCCTAAAAACAAGAGTTTTTTAACGCCGCTCATAAACGCCTGATGAATTACGTTGTTTTGCACCATCAGGTTCTCATAAATAAATTGCGCAGGATAGGTGTTATTGGCATAAATCCCGCCTACCTTGGCTGCGGCTAAATACACCTGATCGGGTTTTTCGGTCTCAAAAAAATCACGAACCGCCGCTTGATTGGTAAGATCCAATTCTTGGTGCGTGCGATAAATCAGATTGGTATACCCTTGGCGCTCTAACTCCCGCACAATGGCTGATCCCACCATCCCCCGGTGGCCCGCGATGTAGATTTTTTGCTGAAGATCGTTTGCCAAGAAGAGTCCTAAATTCGTTACGAGAGCGTTAAGTGAGTTTTTCTGATCGGTTACTTTCGCTTACTTCTCTATTACTACTCGCTTACTTTTCAATTACTTTTCCTTGCCCACTGCCACCGCATAGCCATGCTTTTTCAATAGCGCATGCTGCTTGGCTTTTTCGAGGTCATGGGTAACCATTTCTTGAATCATTTGATCCAAAGTAATTTCAGGGACCCAACCGAGCTTCTCTTTGGCCTTGGTGGGATCGCCCAGAAGAGTCTCGACTTCGGTGGGACGGTAGTAATGGGGATCGATTTGCACAATCACATCACCCACTTTCAGTGCAGGTGCCTTATCCCCCTCAATCTTTGCTACGATCGCCTTCTCGGCCTCCGCTTTGCCTTCAAATCTGAGTGTGATTCCTAACTCGTTGGCGCTCTTTTGAATGAACTCACGCACCGTATATTGCACGCCAGTCGCAATCACAAAATCATCGGGCCTCTCTTGTTGGAGCATCAACCACTGCATACGTACGTAGTCTTTGGCATGACCCCAATCGCGCAGCGCATCGATATTGCCCATGTAGAGGCATTTCTCTAAGCCTTGGGCGATATTGGCAAGGCCCCGGGTGACTTTGCGCGTGACAAAGGTTTCGCCGCGGCGTTTGGATTCATGGTTAAAGAGAATGCCATTACACGCATACATGCCGTAGGCTTCCCGGTAGTTCACGGTAATCCAGTAGGCATAGAGTTTAGCGACCGCATAAGGACTTCTTGGATAAAAGGGGGTCGTTTCCTTTTGCGGGATCTCTTGCACTAGGCCATAGAGCTCAGAGGTCGATGCTTGGTAAAAGCGGGTTTTCTTCTCTAAGCCCAAAATACGAATCGCTTCGAGCATGCGTAGCGCCCCAATCGCATCCACATCCGCCGTGTATTCGGGGGACTCAAAGGAGACCGCCACATGGCTTTGCGCACCCAGGTTATAAATTTCATCGGGCTGGGTTTGTTGGATGATCCGCACCAAATTACTAGTGTCCGTGAGATCCCCATAGTGGAGAATCAGATGAGGGTGATTGACATGCGGATCTTCGTAGAGGTGGTCAATACGCTCGGTATTAAAGAGTGAAGCGCGGCGTTTAATGCCATGCACCACATAGCCCTTCTCTAATAAAAATTCTGCAAGGTAAGAGCCGTCTTGACCAGTGATTCCGGTAATTAAAGCAACTTTGGCTTGATTCGTACTCATGGCTTCCCTCTTAACTTCATTATTCGTGTTTGAGCTTATTGTCGCCCATAGGTGTCTTCAAAGCGCACAATATCATCCTCACCCAAGTAAGAACCGGATTGAACCTCAATAATCTCCAAAGGCTCTGTGCCGGGATTGGCTAAGCGGTGGGTTTGTCCTTGGGGGATGAAAGTGCTTTGATTTTCATGCAAGGTCAAGATCTGATCACCATTGGTAATCTCGGCAATACCCTTAACCACAATCCAATGCTCAGCGCGGTGATGATGCATTTGCAGCGATAAACTCGCTCCGGGTTTAACTTGAATGCGCTTGACTTTAAAGCGCTCGCCCTCATCAACACTGTCATACCAACCCCAGGGGCGATTGACTTTGCGATGCAGGTTTTTCTCCTCACGCCCTGCTTTCTCTAAGCGACTCACAATCGCCTTGACCTCTTGGCTATTGGCGCGATTCGCTACTAAGACCGCATCGGCAGTCTCCACAATCACGAGATCGTTCACGCCCACTGCGCTTACTAAGCGCGTGCTTGAATACACCAGACTATTAGTGGTTTGATCCAAAACGGTATCGCCCCGTGTGACATTACCGGCATTATCTGGAGCGCCGACTTGCCAGACCGCATCCCAAGCACCCAGGTCATTCCAACCTGCATCCAATGGCACCATTTGAATGGGAAATCGACTACCCGGGCATTGCTCAATCACCGCATAATCAATCGACTCACTCGGAATCGCTTCAAACAAGGCCTTGTCCGGACGAATAAATACGGTACCATCGTGCGCGTCGCTGGTTTTACCATCCCATGCTTGAGTGCTTGCTTCCAAGATATCTGGGCGAAATGCCTCGAGGGCTGCAAGCCATACGCTGGCCTTGAGCACAAACATGCCACCATTCCAATAGTAGCCACCCTCCTTTAAATACTGGGTCGCGGTTGCCATATCGGGCTTTTCAACAAAACGCTCAACGGTCATACCAATATCAACTACTGCTTGAGCATTGACCTTGGCCTTGATGTACCCGTAGCCAGTCTCTGGACCAGTTGGTGTGACGCCCAAGATGGCGATTGCCCCGGATTGCGCGATCTGCAATGCGGAGTGCATCGCCAGCTCAAAAGCAGGTTGATTGGCAATCGTTTGGTCGGCTGGGGTAATGAGCAAAATGGGATCATCGCCTTGCGCCTGTGCACACAATGCTGCCAGCGTAAGCGCCGGGGCAGTGTTACGTGCTACCGGCTCGAGTAGCAACGTTGCCTTTACATCCTTTAACTCACGCAATTGATCGAGTACTAAAAACCGATGCTCTTCATTGGTGACTATTAAGGCTGGCTCTGGTTTGGCATACGACCCAATGGCTTTTTGAGCACGGCTTAGGGCTTGCTGAAAAAGGCTATGCTGGTCTTCATTACTTGAAAGAACAAGAAATTGCTTGGGAAATCCCGAGCGTGATAAGGGCCACAAACGCGTGCCCGAGCCGCCACAAAGAATGACAGGGATCACTTTAGAGCTTAGATTAGGATTGGACACAATTCGTATCATTTTTCAGAATAATCCTATTGTAAAGGGGGAAAGGGGGAAGCAAAGGCTCCCATAAGGCATCTAAGCTGCCATCCTCTGCCCCTGACTCCGAACTCTGCATGGATCCTCATGAAAACCCAGTACTGCTCGCGCTTTGGAAAAGTTCGTATCATTAGCATATGAGCAAAAAAGCCCTCATTATTGGCATCACCGGCCAAGACGGCGCCTACCTAGCGCAATACCTCTTAGGCAAAGGCTATACCGTGACCGGTTCATCGCGCGATGTGATGGCCTCCTCTTTTCATAATTTGAATATTTTGGGGATTCGCGAACAAGTCAAACTTCTTTCGGTCTCCATTAATGATTTTCGTAGCGTTTTTAATGCCATTCAAAGCTGCGATCCCGATGAGATCTACAACCTGGCTGGACAAACCTCGGTGGGGCTCTCGTTTGAACAGCCGGTCGAAGCGATCGAGAGCATCGCGATTGGCACGCTCAACATCCTAGAAGTCATTCGAGTATTAGGAAAGTCTGTGCGTTTTTACAATGCGGGCTCCAGCGAGTGTTTTGGTGATACTGGCACGACCCCCGCCAATGAAGCCACACCCTTTGCACCCCGTAGCCCCTATGCTGTTGCGAAATCAACCGCCAAGTGGCTGATTAACAGTTACCGCGAGTCTTATGCCTTATATGCTTGCACGGGGATTCTGTTTAACCACGAATCACCCTTGCGTCCAGAGCGCTTTGTCACCCAAAAAATCATTGTGGGGGCTAGCAAAATTAAAGCGGGGCTACTTCAAAAGATCCAACTGGGTAATTTAGAGATCTGCCGGGATTGGGGCTGGGCCCCAGAGTATATAGAAGCCATGTGGCTCATGATGCAGCAAGATAAGCCTGATGATTTTGTAATCGCTACGGGCCGCATGGAATCACTCACCTACTTTGTCGCTAAGGCCTTTGAGTATTTTGATTTGGATTGGCAACAGCACGTGGAAATCAATCCTGCGTTTTTCCGACCCAATGAAATTCAATACAGTGTGGGTAACCCCGAGCGCGCCATTGAACAACTGAAGTGGAAAAAGCCCACCGATATTGATGGGGTGATTGAGCGCATGTGCGCTGCTCAAGCGCAAAAGCTCGCTTAGTACGCTTGGTACGCTTGGTAGACAGTAGCCTCTCGTTACTCCGATGGATCAGATCGTTGATTGCGTGATTAATCGCTGACAAGCCGCAAGCACCTCAGCCACTTCAGGCGGATGCCCCACATCGCCGTGATTGGAAATACGCTCTGACCAATAGCCTTCGGTTTTCCACCTCGGGGAGTCGCAATAAATCTCGACCGTGGGTTTACCCAAAATAGCGGCCACATGGGTTAAACCGGTATCCACACCCACAATGAGTGTGGCGTGGGCAATGAGCGAATATGCCTCCTCAATCGAGATGGCTCTTGGAACGATTGCCCCGGGGATGTGACTTGCGATGAATTCACTCACCTGCCTTTCGCTCGTGTTCCCCCAAGGCAGTACTAATCGGTAGCCCTCTTTAGCCAATGATTTTCCTAAATCAATCCAGGACTCATTGGCCCAGCGCTTGGCGGCGCGCGCCGTGGAATGAAAACACAGCACATACTTCGCGATGGGGTCATTAGCCGCGCTCGAAAGACTCTCGAGGGATAGGGTTGGAAGATGCTTTACAAAGTCATGGGGATAAAACTGCGGTGGTTCGGCCTCGCGTTTAATGAGTGGCCAGTCCATCGCCGAACACATCACCCAACGTGCGCGATCAACCGCGTGGCACTGTTTAGGCACCTGCACTGCTTGGGTATAAAAAAAGCGTGCCAACGGCTCATAGCCTGAGTACTCGGTGGCATTCCCCAGGCCTGCAACCACCGCATGAGCTGATTTTTTTGCAAGTGCGCACACCAGCGCCGATTTGATTAAGCCTTGCGTTTCAAGAATCACATCGTAGGTCCTGGCTTGCAGTAATTGGCGCATCGCTAAAAACTCATGCCAAGTACTCCGGCTCCAAAGGCTTTTGCGCCAGCGCCGAAACGCAAGCGGAATAATTCGATCAATACCTCTAAATGTGCTCGTGGTTTCTAGGGGTTTGAGTAATGGGACATAGGCCTCTTCCACAATCCAATCGATTTGCGCATGGGGTAAGCGCTTGCGCAAATCCCAAACAATGGGCAAGGTATGGAGCACATCGCCTAAGGACGAGAGCTTGACGATCAAGATTTTGGGGCCATCCCCCTCTTGAGTGATCGATCCTACCCCATCAATCTCATGGATGGATGCGCGCTGTGACCGTTGCGTCTGCGATGAACTAGCCATGGCTCGATTATCGTATGGTTTAGTGATGGGCCTTGCTCATTTCCTTTGACACTCAGAGCGACTCGATGGATACCACTAAAACTTGGGGGCCTGCTCCCAGGATAGACCTGCCGCATCTTTAGTATTGAGCGAAACTTCTACGCCCGCTGGAATGGGCCATTGGATCGCGATGGTGGGGTCGCACCATGACAAACACACTTCACTTTTTGGATCGTAGTAATCGGTGGTTTTGTATAAAAACTCTGTGGTATCGGATAACACTAAAAAACCATGCGCAAAGCCCGGTGGAATCCACAGTTGGCGATGGTTTTGGGCACTTAATATTTCACCCACCCAGTGACCATAGGTCGCCGAGTTTTTGCGTAAGTCCACAGCCACGTCAAAGACCGAACCTGCCACCACTCGCACCAGTTTGCCTTGCGTGTGTTCGAGTTGGTAATGCATCCCTCGCAGTGTCCACTGCCGTGAGAAAGAATGGTTATCTTGCACAAACTCGACCTGAAGTCCAGTCGCGTTTGCAAAATCCTTGGCATTATAGGATTCAGTAAACCAACCGCGCTGATCCCCAAAGACCTTAGGCTCGACTATCAAGACCTCCGGGATCGCGGTGGGCTTGACGCGCAATTTCGGATTGGTATCGATGGTCATGACTTTGCTTTGGCAGACAAACCAATCGGTTGTGCACTGGTATTTAACTCATGAAGTATTTTGGATAGATACTGACCATAACTGCTTTTACTGAGTTGATTGGCTACCTTCTCCACAGCCTCTTGGCTAATCCAACCCTGTCGGTAAGCGATCTCTTCGGGGCAAGCGACCATCAAGCCTTGACGTTTTTGCAAAGTAGCAATAAAGCCCGCAGCATCCAAAAGCGAATCGTGCGTACCCGTATCGAGCCAAGCATAGCCGCGCCCCATGATTTCAACACTCAAGGCATTGTTATTGAGATAAGCACGGTTCACATCCGTAATCTCCAGCTCACCCCTGGCACTGGGTTTAATCGAAGCAGCAATATCGCATACCTGATGATCGTAAAAATAAAGGCCAGTTACCGCGTAACTACTGCGGGGCTTTACAGGTTTCTCTTCAATCGAGAGTGCCTTGTAATCTTTGTCAAACTCCACCACACCATAACGCTCGGGGTCATTGACGTGATAGGCAAATACCGTTGCCCCATCGGTTTGGGCACTCGCCCGTTGGAGCTGGTCCACGAGCTCATGTCCATAAAAAATATTGTCACCCAGCACCAAGGCACTCGGCTGATGACCGACAAAGGATTTACCCAAAATAAAGGCCTGGGCTAAACCATCGGGTGAAGGTTGGACGCAGTAAGTGATGTTCAACCCCCACTGTGAACCATCGCCTAATAGCTCTGTAAAGCGCGGCGTGTCGTGCGGAGTGGAAATCAACAAAATATCGTGAATACCAGCGAGCATCAGGGTTGATAGCGGGTAATAGACCATCGGCTTGTCATAGACGGGCATGAGTTGCTTCGAGACCGCTTGCGTGACGGGATACAAACGCGTGCCCGAGCCACCAGCCAAGATAATGCCCTTGCGATTTTTTGAATTCATCGAATTTACTGTCATCGGGAAATGCCTCTAGGAAGTCCTTAGCTGCGTTTGTGAAGCACTAAATCTTGAACATAGTCAGCGACTGGCTCTTGCCATGATTGTTGCCATTGTTGCCATTTTGTCACATCACTGCCTTTAGAGATCTGGTTCATGAGAGCATCTAAAGCAGATCGCGCCAGACGTGAGTTCATCGGTCGCGGTGCTGGTAAGGGGTACTCTGAAGCAGGGATGGCAATGATCCGATCAGGACGCAGTTTTAGATCCGCACCGGCATCTAAGGCAACCTGCACTGAAAAACAGGCCAATTCGTACCAGGTGGTTTCTCCTTGGGGGATGGCGTGGTAAAGCCCCGAGGGAAAGGATCGCAGTTGGTGGTTCTCATCAAGCACCATCGCTAGGCTAATACTCGCTAACCAAGGTGCGCTGGTGGGTACCCCATATTGATTGGCAATGACTTTGAGACTCTCACGCTCTCTAGCGAGCCGCAAAATCGTACGAATAAAGTTACCCCCATCGCCATAGACCCAACTGGTTCGCAAAATCGCAAATTGCGCTTGGGGGTTTGGATGGGCTGCAAATACTTTTTCTATTGCCTCTTCACCGGCCGCCTTGCTTTTACCGTAGACCCCCAAGGGATTGCGCGCATCACTCTCAAAGTAGGCTGTGGTTTTCGTTCCATCAAAGACGTAATCGGTGGAGTAGTGCAATAAGGTTGCGCCCTCTTTCACAGCGTATTGCGCCAGGATGGCTGGGGCATTGGCATTGATTGCATAGGCTAAATCGATTTCTTGTTCAGCCTGATCCACCGCTGTATACGCCGCGGCATTGATGATGAGGTTTGGTTTCGTTTCTCGCAAAAGGTTGGTTATGGCATCGGCGTTGCTTAAGTCACATTGCGCACGCCCCACGTAGTGAATGCGATGCTCGCCGAGCTTCTGATCTGTAAGGACGCTTTGAAAGGCTTTACCTAATTGGCCATCTTTACCAAAAACCAGAATGTTCATCGGATCAAGTGTTGATGAATGTTAGTTGTATTGCTTTTGCAGCCAATCACGATAGGCGCTACTTACCACCCCTTCCACCCAGGATGGATTCTCGAGATACCACTGGACCGTTTTACGAATCCCCGTATCAAAGGTTTCCGCGGGTCGCCAACCAAGCTCGCGCTCAATTTTGCGCGCATCAATCGCGTAGCGCCGATCGTGGCCAGGGCGGTCTTTCACAAAGGTGATTTGCTCGGCATAAGACTGTCCATCGGCTCTCGGTCTTAACTCATCCAAAATCTGGCAAATGGTTTGCACGACACTGAGATTGGTTTTCTCATTCCAACCACCAATGTTGTACGTTTCTCCAAGCGTACCGTGAGCGAGCACCGTACGAATCGCTGAGCAATGATCACTGACATAGAGCCAATCGCGCACTTGCTGACCATCACCATAAATCGGGAGAGCCTTACCATTGATCGCATTGAGAATCACCAAAGGAATCAGTTTTTCGGGGAAATGGAAGGGGCCATAGTTGTTCGAGCAATTGGTGGTCACTACTGGAAACCCATAGGTATGAAACCAGGCTCTTACCAAATGGTCGGACGCCGCTTTGGAGGCCGAATACGGGCTATTAGGCTCATAAGGATGGGTCTCTGTAAACGCTCGCGCGGTAGGCGCAAGTGAGCCATAGACCTCGTCGGTGGAGACATGATGAAAACGCAACGTTCGTTTTGCATCGTCTGGTAAGCCACTCCAGTACTCGCGCGCGCACTCGAGAAGATTAAAGGTACCCACAATATTGGTCTCAATAAAATCGGCTGGCCCATGAATTGAGCGATCCACGTGACTCTCAGCCGCAAAGTTCACAATGGCGCGCGGTTGATGCTCTTTTAAAAGTTGCGCGACCAGAGCGCGATCGCCAATATCCCCATGCACAAAAACATGACGCGAATCGTTTTTTAGCGAATCAAGTGTGGCTAAATTACCGGCATAGGTTAATTTATCGAGATTAATGATGGCTTCCGCACGGGGGTCCTTGAGCCAATCAAGCACAAAGTTGCCACCAATAAAGCCTGCTCCGCCAGTAACCAGAATCATCGCTTATTTCTATTGCTCAAAAGTTGCAAACCTAGGGTGACTTCATAAGGTCTAGGTATTTGTTAAAGCGTTTTTTGCCAAAGAGCATCTGCCCCAAGCGCTGAACTAGTTTAAGCACCCCTTTGGGTGCTTGGGGTAGTGGCGGTTCGACGGCATCGGGGTATTGCGCGCAATTAATGAGTGCGCAATTGATGTAAATCTTATAGCCTTTTTGGCGCAAGTCTTCATGAAAGGGGATGTGGTCCGCCACATCAAAGCCACCTTGGCGATCCGTGCCCGCATAGCGCCCTGCGAGAAACGCCTCACGGCGATAAATCGCCAAACCTCCAAAGGCGGAATCGACTTCAATCAACCCTGCGCGCGGATCCAGAGTCACTTGCCGCGCGGTTACTGCTAAATGTTCAGCCGGTCGATCGCCAATCACTGCTTCAAGCGCGGTTTTTTGCTGCCAACAGTCGGTCGGGCACCAATCGCGATGGCGTAGCGCCCAAATGTCATAGTACGGTCCCAATTGATTGGCGGTGATCACATCCCAGTTCTCAGGCACGCTCCAGCACTGGGCAATTTTTTCCGGGGTGATGAGGTGATTCATGCCATCCATATCCGCCATGGCAATGTAATCAATCTGCGCGTACTCTGGGTTTTGCGCTACCGCATCGATAATCGCATTACGACACAGGGCAATCCGATCAGTTCGTCTGGGATATTGCTTACTGAGCTGCCCCATACTGACGTACGAAAACTGGGGCATGGTCTTGGACAATTGCTCCAATTGCCAAACGGTCGCATCGCTCGAGTCACTCTCAATCACGAGGCACGCGCTCGTTTTAAAGTTCGCCAAACTCGCCATCAGGGTCTTAACTTCGCGCTCAATGGTGGCGGCGACATTGCGCACGGGGCCTGCCAATAAAATGGAAGACTCGGAGATAGGCTGGTGGCGAGCGCCTTGTGAGCGGTATAGTGTCATCAATAATGAAATTTGCGAATTATTATCAACCGGATCGGGTAAAAAACGCCTCGTTTGAGGTCATTGATCAACATCATACCTATAACCCGACCTTTACCAATCGGCTTTTGCGCTCCGAGTTTTTGGCGCACGGCGTGGAACTGAATAACCCCGATGTGAACCTGGGGCGAGCCATTGCCTTTCACCTGCTGCATGACGGACAAGCCATTGCCAATCTACCTGCTCCCAAATACCTCATTGCCACTGAAAATCCGATCATTTGCCCCTTCAATCGCGATCCTACCTACTTGGCCCAATTTAATGCCTTCTTTACCTGGAATCGCGATCTTTTGCACTTACCCAATGCCGTGCCGCTTCTGATTCCCAATCAAATTCACTATGAGGCAACTCCCCACTTTGACGAGCGCCCCATCTTTAGTTGCATCATTAATGCCAATAAAGCCTTTCCACCCGGCATCCCCGGGGATCTGTACCGCGAGCGTATAGCGGTGATTCGTTGGTACGAAACGCATGCGCGGGCTGATTTTGCGCTCTATGGCTTAGGCTGGGGAAAGCCCAGCCCCGCCTTTGATCGCATGGGAAAAATCAAGCGCCGCGCGCAGCGCATCGCTTCCCAACTGGTTGGCTACAAACCCTTTCCCAGCTACGCCGGTGAGATCGAAGATAAATCGGTGGTCTACCGCAAAACCAAATTTGCCTATTGCTATGAGAATGTGGCAGATTTACCCGATTACATTACTGAAAAAATCTTTGATTGCTTTTTTGCGGGTTGCGTACCGGTGTACTGGGGGTCGCAGACGATTGGTGAGCGCATACCGAGTGAGTGCTTTATTGATCGCCGGCAGTTTGCAAGCACCGCCGATGTGCATCGTTACTTAAAATCCATCGATGCCAAAACCTACGCGCGCTACCAAGAGCACATTGCCGACTTTTTAAAAAGCCCAGCCGCCATGGCCTTTGACACCACGCGCTACGTATCGATCATTCGCACTCGCATTTTGAGTGATCTCGGACAATGAATCAGCGCTACTTCATTGACTACGACAATCCCGATGCAGGGATTGGTCACTCACTCGGGTTTATTAACCGCGGCATCAAAATTGCCACGCGCCATCAATTGCAATTTGCCTATGCCAAAGAGCAACTGCGTAAATCGTCCAATACCGATTGGCGCTGGCGTCTTCGGCAAGGGCTTCGCCGGCTCCGAGGCGCTCGCGCCCATGAAACCCACAATCTTGGCGATGATCTCAATCGCATGCTAGGTCTCGCAAGCATTCTTCCGAGTCGCAGTGCGATTGAAGAGCGCATTCGCCAGGGTGAACTCAAGGTAATCGATCTTCCCCCGTTTGAAATGCACATTCCATCAAATGCGCAAATCGATGATGAAGTCTATCGCCCAGTCGATGAGTTTATTCAAGCTCACCCAGAACCCAATATCGTGTTTCGGGTGAGCAACAATCGCTTTGGCGATTACGAGTACGCGAGTACGCGGGGGTGGTTTCGTGAACTCTATGACAAGGCACGTCAAGCCGATCCGATTGCGCTTTCTTATGAGCCCGAGCGCTTTAATATTGCTCTCCACATTCGCCGCGGTGATTTATTACCGGGTCGGCAGTTCTCCGATCTCGCCACGCGCATGCTGCCCGACTCCTGGTACCTCGCTATTTTGGATCTCATTGTGAGAACGACGCATCGCCCCCTTGCGATCCACATCTTTAGTGAAGGCAAACAGGGTGTTTACCAGTCGGAGAAGGGAGAACCCTTTTCTTGGACCCAATACTTTGCCCATCGTGGTCACTCAGTGACCGAGCACATCGATACGCCCTTTTTAGAGACCTTTCACCATCTACTCTATGCCGATCTCTTCATTGGTTCCAAAAGCGGGATGTCGCACTTAGCTGGGATGCTGGGTAGCGCCGTCAAACTCGTACCAAAGCTCTGGCACTCGTATCGCGGTGCGCAGCAACTCTTCGAAGTTCCCGATGCGATTGATAGAGCGAGTGAAGAGGCGATTGCCGAATTCTTAGCGCTTAACCCACCAGGCCGCGAACGCACGCTCTAAACGGGTCAAGGGTGTCCAAAGCCCTGAACGGCGATACTGAAAGCGCGCATAAATTTCACCGCAGGCCCGATACGACATCCCTGGAAAGCGCCCTTTTAAGGCGCAAAGCAAGGTGAGCGCTGCCGGCCAACGCTCTCGCCACGGCAGCGGCTCGGGGCGCAGACTTGCATCGATTCCTAGGAGCGTCAAGTAGCGCTTTTGCACTTCAATCGTGGAGCGCTTAAATTTTTCCAGATGCACCGAGCTCGTTTGCGCAGGGTATTGCCGATAGGTCACCAGGCGCTCTCGCAAATTCAAAAAGCGAGCACCGGCAGCGGCCATTTGCACCCATAGGTAATAGTCTTCGGAGGTCAAAATCGTGGTGTCGTATTTGAAGCGTTTAAAAAGTTCAGCCCGCCCCGTCACCGCAGAGTTGCACAAGGTGCAGTAGATGGCGAGAAGCGCGCGCAAATCCGCGTCCGTAAATTTGTCTTTGGATTTTTTAACCTGTTGCGTTGCATCATCCAAGACCCACTGGGCACTGCCGCACACATCGCACCCGTTACTCTCTAACACGCGCAGCTGCGCTTCAAGCCGCATGGGGTCTGCAATATCGTCCGCGTCCATGAGTGCAATGTATTTACCCTTGGCTAAATCAATGAGGGCATTGCGGGCATAAACCACGCCGTGATTTTGGTCCGAGAGTACCTTGATGATGCGTGGATCGGTATAGCGATTAATGACCGATCGGGTTTGATCGGGGGAGCCATCCTCAAAAATTAGGAGTTCCAGATGCGTATGGGTTTGCGCGAGGATGCTCTCAATCGCTTGACCAATGTATTTCTCACTCTTAAAGGCCGGCATGATGACGCTCACGAGCGGCGTGGTCATCGCAGCTTGCGTGCTCATTAGATGAAGCTTTGCAAATAGCGCCCCACGCGCTTGATTTTTTTCAAGGCGCGCGAGAAGATCGATTTGTTGCTCGGACCAAGATCGAGGCTCAAATCCCAACTCGATTGGTAGATGACACCCAGGTAGTTTTCCTTGAGCTTCGGAATAGACTCGCCCAAGCGGCGCAAGATAAAGTAATGCCAATCGTAGTAATACACCCGAAACAATTGCTCAATGGGGTGAAGAGTAATCGCCCGAAAGTTCAAAAGCGCTTCGAGGTAAATCAAGGTCTCGGGGTGCTCGCGCGTGCACAGATCCCACAAGGTTTGTCCTCGGGGTTCTAAATAATTGGTATCGAGCGATTGCCACACGGCAGCCGACCAAATAAAGGGTGGGCAGGGGCAATAGTAGTTGGGGCCCGTGCGTCCAAAAATAGCCTTGACACGCTCGGCTTCGCTTTGCAAGTGTCGTGGCGCTTTGGCGTAGTTTCGGTTGATCGCTAGCTGGTGGTATTCCTTATTTTGGTAGATCACCGTATAGGGATTACCGTCGCTCGCGATAAAGTCGCTTTTTTGAAAGTCTTGAATAAAAATGCAATCCGAGTCCAAGCACACGTAATTCTTTGCCAGACCCAAGCGCCAAAATTCGGATTTGATGACCTGCTGCGCAAGGCCCCCCGACTTCGTCTTATCAATACCCAATGGCGCTCGTGGGTTAGCGCGCACAATCGATTCGTCGGAGACCCATTGATAGCCCTGAACGCCAATTTGACGTTCGAGCTCAGCGCGCTCGCTCTCCGAGGTGGAAATGTAAAAATCGAGCTGGTCTTTGTTGTATTGCTCAATCGATGCCAATAAATTGCGCAGACGCAAAAAGTCCTTGGAGTAGGACTTGCAATACAAAACGATGTCTTTCAAAGGCGCGCCCGCTTAGTTGTAAAGGTGACTCAAAATGGTGTGAACCGCTTGATCCACCCCAATTGGATTGTAAATCGGGGTAATGAGTTGCTGACTCTTCCAATCAAGCCAAATGCGCTCGAGCGTCATGGCAATGCCTACCGCATCGCCATCCGCGCTCAGATAGGATCCTCGCTCCGTGAGCATCTGATCGAGCTGCGGATTGCGGTGCGTGATACCCCAAATGGGGCGGCCCGCCCAGAGGTAGTCATAAAACTTCGATGGGATGTATTCCGCACACCACTCATCGTTGCCATGCAAGAGAAGAAGGATATCGGCCTGTTGCATCTTTTGCGCTACGCGTTCACGCCCCGATTGACCGGTTACCGGATCGCGCTCAAGACGACCGTGCGCCACCAAGAGATCGGAGTAATCGTATTGCTTGATTGCCTCCACGGTTAATGAATCCAAGGGTGCGCCATAAGCATGCACTTTGATAAGCTCTCGGGCCTCTGGGTATTTAGCGACTAAGGTATGCACCGCCCGCAAAATCATGGAGAGCGAGCGATCATTGGCCAAAGAACCAAAGTGGCATAGATTCAAGTAGTTGCCATAGTGGTGAGGGGTGCGCTCTGCAGCAATCGGTGGATTGGCCCCTGGCATCACCACAAAACCACGAGCATTGCCTGGGGTATTTAAATTTGGATTACGAATCTTGGCGTAATGAAGCGCCCCATCGGTAAACCACCAAACATCATCGGAATACTTGCACAATTGTTGCTCTAGATAATGGCGAAAGCGCGCATCGCGATTTTTGGGTTTTTCCATCCCAAGATCATTGGGACCTTTACGAATCACCAAGGGATCATGCACCTCGGAAATCAGTGGCAAGCCCGTAGCGCGTTTTAACCACACGCCTGCTAAGTGAGCCGACCATGCACTGCCAATCGAATAAATCACATCGACTTTGCCAGATTTGATAAGCCAATAACCACGAAGAAATGCAGGGATCGCCCAGGACCATTGACTCGAGTAACCCAAGAGGAGTTTTTCAATCGCAATGAAGGGGGCTAGGAGCACCGAAACCGTTCGAGTTGTCAGTTTATAAAACCACCCCCGTCCGTATTGATTGGCAATCCAATGGCGAAAGTCAAAGCGAAAGGCTGACGGGCCCCAGGCCAAGAACTGCTGATGAGGAAAGCGCGTATCGTGAATACCGGTAATGGCGCTCAGCACAATCGGCTGCACCCCGGCCTCTAAAAAATAAGGGATCTTATCGGTGATGGTCAGGCTCGCCGCCCGGCCGTCCATATTAAATGCATGGGTGAGCAGTAGCCAACGGCGTTGCGTGGGTGGAACGGATATTTTTTTCAACGGACTCTCTAAAAAGATCCCCTAATACCAATTGTTCTTGATGAAGTCCTTGTAAGGACTTTGAATACGAGCGAACGACTCGATTATAGTAGGCTTACTCGCTAGTCAATTCTTCAATCAACGAGATGCCTAATCTTCACCGACTCCTTGACTTTTTTCGTCCGCGCGAACGGATCTCAGCGCCCTATGTTCTACATGATCATCGACTCTATACCAAAGCACCCATTGCCATCAAGCACGATCGGATTCGCTTTGTTCGCAAAGCATTTCGTAAAGGCCCCGAACTCCAGGTCGTTGACCTACAAGGCGAATCGTTTTATTTGCTATTGATTCACGTTGATAACATCGCGCACTTTTTTCATGACGTCTTCTTTCCGCTCTACTATGTCTGGCGCACGAACAAAAAACGAATTTGCGTCTCGATTGATGGTGATCGCTTTCAACAAGAGTTTCTTGAATCGGTGATTGGTAAAGACTATTTGGTTTTTCTCGATCGCTCTCGCGTTTACCAATTTTCCGATCTGATTCTCACTCCGGAAGGTCGAGATCTCAAAATCTATCCCGACTACCTCTCGATCTGCGAGGAGATTAAAGCGATTTGTTTTGCGCGCAATGGCATTACTGAACAACGCACTAAAAATCTGCTCTACGGTCGCAATGAACTGAGTCGCAAAAATTTACTCGATATTGATCCCAAGTTTTTAAACGATCACCACATTGAGCTTGTCTACTTATCAAAACTCAGCTTTAAAGACTATTTGCAAACCTTGGCTTCGGCTAAAACCTTTACTTACATGGTAGGTGCCGGAGTCTTTAATCTATTATTTCTTGATCGCGATGTTCGCGTGCTCGAAATTAATCCACATCGCAATAACTCCTGGGCACAGATGTTTGGGCTTAGTTCACTGGTGGATTTTCAAGTGATTATCGGTCAGCGCCTCAAACCATCCTCAGCTGCAACCCAAGATGAGGCAATTCTTGACAGTCACGTCTATTTTGATGAGAGTATCGCAGCCGCAATCGCAGCTTTAGTTGCCCGCCACGATTGACATCACCGCCATCCGGACAGCAATCCCAAAAGTAACCTGTTTGAGGATGACTGATTGAGCACCATCGGCTACCGCTGAATCAATTTCAACCCCGCGATTCATGGGACCGGGATGCATCACAATCGCATCGGGTTTGGCGAGTGCTAAACGCGCAGGGGTGAGTCCAAACTGAGCAAAAAATGCAGCGCCTTCAGGAACCTTACCGGCTTCCATGCGCTCCTTTTGAATGCGTAGCGTCATCACCACATCAACGCCGCGCAGACCCTCCTCCATGCTATGAAATACTTTCACGCCCAGCAAATCCAAATCATTAGGGAGCAAACTCTCGGGGCCAATGGCGCGAATGTCGGTGCAACCCAAGGCCGTTAGTGCATGAATATTCGATTTCGCGACGCGGCTATGCACAATGTCTCCCACAATCGCGACTTTGAGTTTGGTGAAGTCCTTCTTAAAGTGGCGCATGGTGTACATGTCGAGTAAGCCCTGCGTGGGATGCTGATGGCTTCCATCACCCGCATTAATCACATGCACATAAGGTGGTACGTGATTCGCAATTTCAATCGGGGCGCGCGAGACACTGTGACGCACCACAAAAATATCGGCCTGCATCGCAATGAGATTGTCGATGGTATCCATGAGACTCTCGCCCTTGGCGGTTGATGAGGTCGAGATATCCAGATTAATCACATCCGCCGAGAGGCGCTTGGCGGCAATCTCGAAGGTTGTGCGGGTACGCGTGGAGTTTTCAAAAAAAAGATTAAAGACGCTCTTGCCCCGCAGTAGCGGCACTTTTTTCACTTCACGGGCAGGGTCGGTCACGCTCACAAACTGCTGCGCAGTATCCAAAATGTGGACGATCTGCTCTTTGGGCATACCTTCGAGCGTGAGTAAATGGGTGAGCTCGCCTGCGGAATTTGTTTGCATGGTCATGGGCGCTCCTCGAGAACGAAGCGAAAGAGTTCGTGATTGCCCTTGGTTACTTTTTCTAAGGCCAGGATTTGAGTATCTGGTAATTGGATATGCTCACCGACAAAATCAGCAGCGATCGGCAACTCCCGCCGACCCCGATCAGCGAGCACCATCAGCTCCACTGCAGCGGGCCTGCCAAAATCAAAGAGTTCATTGAGCGCAGCGCGCACGGTTCTTCCAGTAAAGAGCACATCATCGATGAGCACGATTTGAGCGCCAGTGACCTCAAAGGGGAGATGCGTTGCCATGGTGTCGGCCGATCGAATCGCTGCCAAGCCTTTTTCCGAATAATCGTCGCGATGAAACGCCACATTAATCACACCGTGCTCTGGCAAGCTCAAATCCTTGGCGAGGCGCTTAGCAATCCATGCACCGCCAATGGCGAGTCCTGCGATCTGGAAGGTTGGGTCACGTCGGAGCTTCTCCCGCAGATGATTTAGTAATTTTTGATAGAGAAGCTCAGCATCCATATTGTTTAATCGGTTGATTTGGACTGACTCACCGTTGGTTTTGAGCCAATTTTGTACTGCGCTTGACCCAATCCCAATGCACGCTATTGTATTGCTTCAAAACAGAGGTTGGGATGAAACCGACCTAAATCCAAGAGCCGCTTCTATTTTCAGGGTGTAACGCACATCTCCCAAAGAATTCAAGTGCTTACGAATACCCCCAAGGATTGATTAACTTTAACTATCCATTAAGAAAATCACTAGTTTTTTTCTATTGGATCTATACAAAAATACGATGAAACGGTCATCAAAATTTCTGATAATTACCAAGTGGACTAGTGCCGGGAGAGCCTCTCCCTTCACTGCCTCTAAATTTATAACCCATTCATTCTAAAGGAGATTTATATGGCTAAGTCGGTAAAAGGTACCAAGACTGAACAGTCGTTAAAAGAAGCATTTGCTGGTGAGTCCCAAGCCAACCGTCGTTATTTGTATTTCGCAAACCAAGCTGACATTGCTGGTGCAAACGACGTAGCAGCTGTTTTCCGCTCTACCGCCGAAGGCGAGACCGGTCACGCTCACGGTCATATGGAGTATTTGATCAATGGTGGCGCTGGCGAGCCAGGTACTGGCATGCCTGCTAAGACCGTTGCCGAAGCCCTCCAAGCAGCGATTGCTGGTGAGACCCATGAGTACACCGATATGTACCCAGGTATGGCTAAAACCGCTCGTGAAGAAGGTTTTGACGAGATTGCTGATTGGTTTGAGACTTTGGCTAAGGCTGAGCGCAGCCACGCTAACAAGTTCACCAAGACCTTAGAAGCACACTTGGCAAATTCCTAATTCGTCGTTTTTTTAGGAAAAGAAAATGGCGCTCAATTGAGCGCCATTTTTATTTGGTTCAACATCGCAAGATTATTTGGTTCAACATCGCAAGAATGTTGAAAGGCTTGTTTCGAATTAACCTGCTTTCTTAGCCCATGCTGAGCACCAGCCGGCAGCGGCCACTTGCTTACCAGCAAAAAGGCTGCAACCACCAGCAGCAGCACCAGCTTTGGCTTGGTACAGGGCGCAGTTATCGCAACGCTGCGTATTGGCGTGCTTTGGATACTTCTTGGTATCGACCTTAGTGGTATCCGCTTTGTAACCCAAGGCTTGTGCTTGTGGATCGGTCTCAGCAACCATGGCTTGTGCTTGAGCCAAGTTATTGAGTGACAAAGTGGCTGCACCGGCAGCAGACATGATCAAAAATTGACGACGTGTGTTTTTCATGGATTCTCCGTGTTCATAAAAACTGCAGATGGCATCTTAAAACATAAATCACTACTCGTCGTAGTGTTTTATAAGTAACTGATTTGATTGATTTTTTAACTGAGAATGATTCTCAAATCAATACGATGGGGTGCTATTGCTTGCCTTGCTGCTTATCCATGAGCGCTAAGAACTCTCGGCGCAAATTCGCATCTTTTAGAAATGAGCCACGCATCACACTATTGACCATCTTGGAATTGAGGTCCTTCACACCGCGCCATTGCATGCAAAAGTGATCGGCTTCCATGACAAGTGCCAATCCAGTGGGCTTCATCTTCTCTTCCAAGATATTGGCAAGCTCCACTACGGCCTCTTCCTGAATCTGCGGCCGGCACATCACCCACTCGGTAATACGAGCGTATTTGGATAAACCAATCAATGCCGTTTGTTTATCGGGTAGCACCCCAATCCACACGCGCCCCATAATCGGACACAAATGGTGCGAGCAGGCGCTCTTGACCGCAATGGGCCCAATAATCATGAGTTCATTTAAGCGACTAACATTCGGAAAACGTGTAAGACTCGGTTGCGGTGTATAGCGCCCTGTGAACACTTCATTGACATACATCTTAGCCACCCGATAGGCAGTGCCACGCGTGTTGTGATCACTCTCGGTATCAATTACTAAACTCTCAAGGACTCCTTGGAGCTTACCCGCCACTTCATCAATCAAGCCGTCGATCTCACCGGGTTCAATAAACTGCGCAATATTGTCATTCGCATGAAAGCGGGCTTTCTTTGCTTGAATACGTTTACGGATGACTTGCGAGAGTGGCGCGCCCTCTTCGCTTTTGCGACTCTTACGAGTCACTGATGTAGCGCTAGCTTTAGATGGGGTTTGTTTTATTGCGCGGGGCATAAAAGTCTCAGCGTCTTGGGTGCTGACCTAAATTTGAAAGAATAAAGCTACTGTACACGCAAATCCGATGAGCCACACGAAGGTACGCAAGTTCGCCCAGTCCATCACATAGCATGCAATATAGGCCACGCGAGCTAAAAGATAAGCAATCGCCAACACATCGATGCGCGCTTGGGGCGCTTGCAAGATCATCGCAATCGCAATCGCAACATAGAAAAAGGGTAAGGACTCAAAGGTATTGGCTTGCGCTGCATTCGCACGTGCGCGTATTCCCGTTTGCTTGGCAAGCCACTCGCGCGGTTGATTGTTGTCATAGGGATCGCTTGCAGAGTTCTCAGTGGGACCAAACTTCGCAATGCCCGCTGCAATGATCGGTAAAAACCCAGCGAGTATGACACAGATAATTGCAATGCTCATAGTGATGGCCTATTTTTTAGTGAGGCGCGTCTCCGTGCCATTGAGAAGATTTCGGATATTACTGCGATGGCGATAAATGAGGAGTGCACTCATCACGGTAATGGCTAATCCCATGGGCTGCATTCCAAATAAAAAGGTGAAATAAATCGGTGCAAAGACTGCGGCACATAAAGCGGCTAAAGATGAGTAACGCATAAAGACTGCCACAATGAGCCAGGTTCCTAAGGTGGCCAAGCCCAAGACCCAATTAATCGCAAATAAGATCCCTGCGGCTGTGGCCACACCCTTACCCCCTTTAAAGCGATGAAAGATCGGATAGAGGTGTCCGATAAAGACGGTAATCGCCACCAGTCCTAGGAGAATATTGACGCTTGTTTGACTGGGGTCGCCTAAGACTACGCGTGCGATCGTCACCGCGAGCCACCCTTTGGCCGCATCCCCAATCAAGGTGAGCGCAGCGGCTACTTTATTGCCAGTTCGTAAGACATTAGTAGCGCCTGGATTTTTAGAACCATGGGTATAGGGGTCCGGCAAACCCATCGCACGACTGACAACCACCGCAAACGAGATCGACCCCAGCAAATACGCTACCGGGATCAACCAAAAATACTTTATCAACTCGTCCATAAATCAATACTAGCGGATTTGATTAAGAGCCACGCGGATGGTGGGTGGCGTGTAAGGATTTGAGACGCTCACGGGCCACATGGGTATAAATTTGGGTGGTGGAGATATCTGCGTGCCCCAACAAGAGTTGCACCACGCGCAAATCAGCTCCATGGTTTAAGAGATGGGTGGCAAACGCATGACGCAAAGTATGGGGTGAGAGCGCCACTTGAATGCCAGCCAGACTCGCATAGCGTTTGATGATGAACCAAAACGCTTGACGGGTTAATCCAGTCCCCGTGCGGCGCCCCACAAAAACCTCTTGGCAGTTTTTTCCTTCCAAAAGAATGGGTCGGGCTTCTTGAAGGTATTGACGCAACCACTGCCCTGCTTCACCACCAAAAGGGACGATACGCTCTTTGCCACCTTTACCGTTAACCACCCGCACGACCCCTTCATTGAGTCCCAACGATACAGTTTTGAGTGACACAATTTCTGAGACTCGTAAGCCGCTCGCGTACATCAGCTCGAGCATGGTGCGATCGCGTAATCCCAGGGGCTCTTCAATATTGGGGGCATTCAGTAGCGCAATGACCTGATCTTCACTCAAGACCTTGGGGAAACGCTGTGCTTGCTTCGCGGCACGTAATTTTGCACAGGGGTCTTCTTTGACATAACCAAGACGCAGTGCGTGGCGATAAAAGCGCTTAAAGACGGTTAGGCGCCGATTGGCCGTGGTGGCTTTATCGCTTCGCTTTGCTGCCATGTATGCGGTGAGGTCCGCTTCTTGCACGTGATAAAGATCGCTGGGATTTTTTTGCCCACCTAACCAAGTGGCAAATAAAGTGAGATCACGCCGGTAGGCACTAAGCGTATTTTTTGAAAGTCCATCTTCAAGCCAACAGGCATCACAAAACTGATCGATCGCATTTTGAGATGCCAAAACCACAAATTAGTCGCGAAAATTGTTAAACGCCAGAGGGGCTTCGCTTGCTTCTTTTCGCAGCAATGCCATCGCAGTCTGCAAATCATCGCGCTTGGCACCAGTCACGCGCACCGCATCACCTTGAATACTCGCTTGCACTTTTATCTTGCTGTCTTTAATGATGCGTACGATCTTTTTGGCAAGTTCTTGCTCGATGCCTTTTAAGAGTTTCATGGTTTGCTTACGCTTATCGCCTGACATCGTTTCGGTCTTATCGTCTTTTAAAAACCGTACGTCCACATTGCGTTTAGCCATTTTGCTAAAGAGTACATCGCGCACTTGTCCTAACTTGAAGTCATCGTCGGCAAACAAAATGAGTTCGTTATCTTTTTGCTCGACGCGCGCGTCTGAACCTTTAAAGTCAAAGCGGTTCGCAATTTCTTTATTGGCTTGCTCCACGGCATTTTTGAGCTCCACGACATTGGGTTCGCACACAGTATCAAATGACGGCATTTACCTCTCCAAACGAATGTTGTAATCATGACGGTTTTGCTATTTTTAGACCAATTTCGTTCTTCCTGCAAAACCCGAATAAGATTGTGGCATGAACTTTGATTGCAAGCCACTCGCCAATTACTCCTTGGAGGATCGTAATACCTTAGGCTTTGATGTGGTGGCCGAGTGGGCGTTGCCCATTACCCAAGCTGAGCAAATCCCCGCTGCGATTCTCTGGGCCAGAAATGCGGGGCTACCCCATCGCGTTCTTGGAGGAGGTAGTAACGTTGTTTTACCCGACCAATTACAAGGAGTCACCCTCCTCATAGACATCAATTTCATCGAGGTTCTAGAGAATCGTGATTCAAATACACGATTGCGGGTAGGGGCCGGGGTGAGCTGGCATGCCTTCGTTCGTTGGACCTTGGATCAAAACTATCGCGGCCTTGAAAACCTTGCCTTGATCCCGGGCACGGTTGGCGCAGCGCCCATCCAAAATATTGGCGCCTATGGGGTTGAAGTCAAAGAGTACATCGAGGCGGTGGAGGCCTATGATTGCCAAACTAATCAGTGGGTCAGCCTATCCAAGAAAGATTGCCGCTTTGCCTATCGGCACAGTATGTTTAAAGATGAACCGAATCGCTTTGTGATCACAGCGGTAATTTTTGATCTGCCCAAGGTATGGCAACCGCGCGTGTCATATGCCGATCTCACCAACCATTTTGCTAATCGCGCAGTTGATTCAATTACTGCCTATGAAATCTTTGATGCGGTGTGTGCCATCCGCGCTCAAAAATTACCGGACCCTAAGGTGATTGGTAATGTGGGTAGTTTTTTTCAAAATCCTGTGATTTCCAACCAGCAATTGCAATTCCTTAAAGAACAATTTCCACAGATTGTGAGTTATCCAGAATCGGCTACGCATAGCAAGTTAGCAGCCGGTTGGCTCATCGATCAATGCGGCTTCAAAGGGATGCAACTGGGTAATGTGGGGGTTCACAACAAACAGGCCCTGGTTCTTACCCATCGGGGTGGCGGGAATGCAGGGGAACTGCTTGGTCTTGCGGAGCAGATTCAGAAAAAGGTGAAAGAGACCTTCGGAGTCGACCTGATTCCTGAACCAATCTTTTTTAATTAATCCGATTCTTTTTTCATGGGCTAAATATTCTTCTTTCTTTTTATTGCATTTTGCAATAAAATGGGTGATGCGCGTCATTTCCAATAAACGAATCATTGAGTTTTCAGCAAACCACCCAGATGCCCTTAAACCCTTACAAAGTTGGAGAAGAATTATTGAATCCCAGTCATTCGACAATTACTCTCAACTAAAGTCTATTTTTGGCTCAATGGATAAAGTTGAAGATTTAATTGTTTTTGATATTTGCGGAAATCGCTATCGATTAATTACTTTTATAAGTTTTCTAAAACAAATTTGTTACATTAAGCAGATTCTTACCCATGCCATTTACGATAAGGGACGGTGGAAGAAATGAACATGCTCGAATTAGAAAATGCTTGGCAACAACTTAGCAAAACTGTTGCCCTTTCTCCCATTCATAACCGAAAAGACTATGAGCGTATGGTATTGCTCGCCGACCATCTATCGGATGCGATTGGCTGCTCAAAAAAGCATTCCCTACTAAACCTTTTTGAGATCGTATGTGAATTGATTCGCTCGTATGAAAGAGAACATTTCCCAATCGATCAAGCTAAACCTCAAGAAATTCTTAAGTTTTTGATGGATCAACACGGGCTTCGACAGTCGGATCTACCTGAAATTGGTAACCAAAGCGTTATATCCCAGATTCTATCTGGAGCGAGAAAACTAAACCTTCGTCAAGTTAAAGCGATTTCGAAGCGCTTCGGTATTTCGCCTAATGTTTTGATTGAGCAGCCCATCAAAAAATCTACGATATCGATAAGAGTGGCGAGCAAACAAAAGTTGAAGGTTTAAGGATAAATCTGCATCTTCTTAAAATCTTGAGCCGACAAATGCCATTTTTCGCCATTATTCGCCAAAAGATGAATAAGAGACTGGCTTTTGGCAGGTTCCTGATTTTGATTGAAGTCCATATTAAAGAAAGCTTTAAATTTCAACTTTCAAATTAAAGTTCTCTTTAATTTGACAGACTCCATATTGGAACAATCAAGGGTCCACCCTCCAGCCCAACAGAAAATGGATTAGTTATCTATTTTTTAAAGGCAACTTGTATCTTGCCTTCTGCAAGCCAAAGCTGATACCGCTCATCCTCTCGAATATCACTGGGTTGACGTGCAGCTTTTTGGTTTTGATCCAAAATCACTGCGTAACCCCGCTCGAGCGTGCGTTGCGGATTGAGGGTTTCAAGCTGAGTAAGCCAATGTGCCTGATTGCGTTTCAGGCTCTCTAGATACATGCGTACACCTTGAGACAAACGTTGCCGCCATTGCTCAATTTGCTCGCGCATGCGCTCCGGGTTTGGTAAAGCGTGCTTGAGTCTTAGGCTGATTTGATCGAGTGTTTGAGCTTCGCGCTCGAGGCGTTGCTCCAGACGCTGAGTGATCGTGTCTTGATAGCTCTTCAGTTCTTGTAAGAGTTGCTCTCGTTTTGGGGTGGCTAATTCAGCAGCACCGGTTGGTGTCGGGGCTCGTAGGTCCGCCACAAAATCGGCAATCGTGAAATCGGTTTCGTGCCCCACCCCGCTGATGATTGGTATATCCGAACTGGCAATAGCGTGTGCCAACTGCTCGTCATTAAACGCCCATAAATCCTCAATGCTGCCACCGCCACGCACCAGAAGAATCACCTCAGCCAAGCCATCATCATTAGCCTTTTGAATGGCGTTAACGATCCCAACAGGAGCATCCGCACCCTGAACCAACGTTGGATAAATGTAGATGGGAATGTGCGGCGCACGACGCGCTAAGGTGGTGAGCACATCTTTCAAGGCCGCGGCTTGTGTTGAAGTCACAATTGCAATTGCCTTGGGATGAGTCGGGATTGCGCGTTTACGCTCTTCGTCAAATAAACCCGCCTTCGCTAACTTATCTTTGAGTTTCAGGAATGCTTCGTAAAGACCTCCACGGCCAGCTTTACGCAAAGCATGAATCGTTAGCTGCACATCACCGCGGGGCACATACATGCTGACCGAGGCACTGACCTCCACTTGATCCCCAGATTGGGGCATAAATCCAACTTGCAGATTTTTTCCCCGAAACATCACACAACGAATTTGACCTTCTTCATCCTTGAGTGAGAAATACCAATGCCCGCTGTCATAGGCTTTGAAGTTCGACACCTCCCCGCTAACCATGACAAACTCGAATTGTTCGGTCAAAGACTTAGCAATGGCGCGGTTTAAATCGCCAACGCTCAGAATCGGGCTTGATTTTTCCGTCATTTATTTGTCACTTTCCAGTAACTATATGGGCTTGCGGGTCGCGACATATCCACAAGCCTTGGCTGGCCGAAATAGTAAGAAAGTTAGTGAATACTCGCTCTTTATCAACGTCGCTTTCATCCAACATTAAATTTGCAAGTAATTGATTTAAATGCATATTTTTATCATTTGAATGGACTGATCTTTAGGCATAAATCAAGGACTTACACCACCCATCAAGGACTTAGGGTGGACTTTGCTCAAAGTTTTGCACAGAGTTATCCACAAGCCAGCATAAATGCCCGTGGTTCGATGAAACTGGCTTTCTTGATGAAATAGAGTCACCGGCTTTTTTGGGCTTTTCTGAATTTGCATGAAAATACCGTTCATGTATTCCATCTTAATCGCTGCTGGCTGGCCAATCTGGCCACTTCTTGCTATATCCATTCTCGGCTTAGCCATTTTGCTTGAACGCTGCTGGTATTTGCGCAAAACCCACATTGTTCGCAAACAGTCGATTGAAGAGGCCTTTGCTGCCACACCGACTCTGGCCAATGATCCCAACTTCATTAATCACCTCACGAGTTCCTCCCCGATTGGCGGACTATTGGCTGGTGTCTTACGTGAACATGCCCTGGGGCACTCGGCCGAGGTTGCCATCGAAGAGCTCCAGATCCTCGCCCAAAACCTTTGGACCAAATTAGATCGCTACTTAGGGGCACTCGCCACAATCGCCACTGTTGCCCCACTGCTGGGCCTCTTTGGCACTGTGGTTGGCATGATTGAGATCTTTGGTAGCCAAGGTGGCACGATTGGTAGTGCAGTGAATGCCGCAAGCGTTGGAGCGACCAATCCGCAGCAATTAGCACACGGCATCTCGATTGCGCTCTACAACACCGCGTTTGGTCTTTTAATTGCAATCCCAGCATTGGCTGGATGGCGGATCTTACGCGCAGTGGCTGATCAACGCCAACGTGAGTGCGAGGAATGCACTCGGCAGTTATTTAAGAAGTTGTACCCACAATCTTCCTCATCTTCATGAGCTGGCTCGACACCTCGCACAAAAGCTCCTCTCGCTTTGGCATGCATTTGGGTCGCTCATCCCGCTCGTTTTCCTATGCCGAACCTGAAATCAATCTAATTGCCTTCATTGACGTCCTCTTGGTCATTCTGATCTTTTTGATGATTTCCACCACGTTTACGAAGTTTCAAGAAATTGCGATTACCTTGCCAACAGCCTCGGGTGTCGAGACAGTCGATTCAGCGCGTGAGATTAATATTGCGGTGAGTAGTGATGGCCGCTTTGCTCTCAATGGCAAGGTCATGAATCGCGCTCAATTAGGTAGCGCTCTCAAGCAAATGAATACCGCTCCTGAGCGAAACCTACGCATTAGTATCGATGCCGATGCTCGCGCACCACATCAAGCCGTGATGACGGTATTGGAATTGGCGCGTGATGCGGGCCTACCGAACATCGCCTTTAGTAGTCAAGCGAAAAAATAATGCTCTTTAAAACTGCGCCGCGCTTTTGGGAAAAGACTTCTTTATCTCAATCGCCCATTCGCGCACTTATCGATCGCTTCATCAGTCTTGTTTTACTGCCCTTGGCGTGGCTTTATGGCCTTGCTATTTGGATCAAGCAGCTGGTCGTGGACTCCGAGCTATTGCACACCCTTGGGATCTATCGCGCTGCGCCAGTTCCCATCATCATCGTGGGTAATATTCGGGTGGGGGGCACGGGAAAAACTCCACTCGTGATTGCGCTTGCCAATGAATTAGTCGAACGTGGCTTTAAGCCTGGCGTGATTAGTCGTGGCTATCAACCCCATACTCGCTCATCACCCTCGCAACCCACACTTGTTGATCGTGCTAGTAAGCCCAATCAAGTTGGTGATGAACCCGTGTTGATGGCGCAACGCATTCATGACTGCGTGCCAATATGGGTCTATCGCAAACGTAAAGCCTGCATTGATGCTCTTTTACAGTCCGATCCCCAGGTCAATGTGATCATTAGTGACGATGGTTTACAGCATGCGGCCTTAGTACGTTGGCCTGCACGCGAAGGTGGGCGTGATTTGGAGTTGGTCGTTGAGGACGAACGTGGGGATGGTAATGGCAGACTCTTGCCCGCTGGGCCATTACGCGAGAGTGCTAAGCGTGAGCGCGATGCAACCATCACTATTAGCGAATCCCCTCCCCCAAACGACCCGTTTCCCAGCTCTCGCGAACTACACTTGAGTCCAACGATCGATAGTGCGTATCCACTGCACCGGCCCAATGAGCCTATTAGCTTTGCCCACATGCTCAGTCGCTTAGTTGGACTCAAAGTTGGCGCACTCGCCGCCATTGGTAATCCAAAGAAGTTTTTTAATGCACTGACCAAACTAGGGGTCCACCTTGATCAAAGCCTCGCGCTACCCGATCATGCACCGGTTCACCACAATGATCTCAAATCACTTGCTGTAGATCTCATCCTAATCACCGAAAAAGATGCGGTTAAATGCGCTGGAATTGAGGATTCTCGCATCTGGGTTGTTCCGATGCGCTTAGAGATCCCATCCGAGTTTAGTCATTGGGTGCAAGAGGTCATCACGCGGCCCAATCCCTATCGCAAATAGGTAGTCCTATTGGGCTATGATGAGTACATGGCAATAATTGAGGTGCTGAGATGATGAACAAAAATTTACTCGATATTGTGGTGTGTCCCATTTGTAAGAGTTCGCTGCATTTGGATGAAGAAAAACACGAGCTCATTTGCAAAGTCGATAAACTTGCTTACCCAATTCGCGATGACATTCCGGTCATGCTAGTTGATGAAGCGCGCAGTCTCAGTTCTGAAGAAGCTGCTGCTCTTTCTAAATAATTACTTGCGATGACCGTATTTACCGTTGTAATCCCGGCACGTTTAGCATCGACACGGCTTGAGCGCAAAGCGCTTGCGGATCTGGGTGGTAAGCCGATGGTAGTACGCGTAGCCGAACGTGCTCAACAATCGAAAGCAAAACAAATTTTGGTTGCCACCGATGCCGTTGAGATTGAAGCTGCCTGCCATGCGGCGGGATTCAATGTCCTCATGACTCGCGCTGATCATCCAAGCGGTACTGATCGGATTGCGGAGGTTGCCTCTCGCTTAGGCCTGGATGACGAGGCACTGATTGTGAACGTACAAGGGGATGAGCCTTTAATTCCGGTGGAACTCATCAATCAAGTCACTGATACATTAGCAGCAAATCCGCAATGCGTCATGAGTACAGCAGCCGTGGCCATTCAAAATGTTGAAGAAATTACCAATCCCAATGCGGTGAAAGTAGTCCTCAATCAACAACGCGAGGCCTTGTACTTCTCGCGAGCAGCTGTGCCCTACGATCGCACTCAATCGTCACCCACTTACTATCGCCATATCGGTATCTATGCCTACCGCGTAGGTTTTCTAAAAAAGTATGCTCAACTTGCAACCTCGCCATTAGAGGTCGCAGAGTCTTTAGAACAGTTGCGTGCGCTCTGGCACGGCTACCGTATCGCAGTACACCTCGTCTCCGAATTGCCACCAGCCGGTGTAGACACCCCCGAAGATCTTGCGCGGGTGCGTGCCTTCTTTTAAGGGATTTCGCTAAGAAGCAGGTCCCAATAAATCTGCCCTAAGTCGGTGCAATCAATTAGACTATAGGGAATGAAAAAATAAGACAGGGGATGACATGCGCTTAATTTTGCTAGGTGCTCCAGGTGCGGGCAAGGGAACGCAAGCTCAATTTATTTGTGAGAAATTTGGTATTCCGCAAATCTCCACTGGCGATATGTTGCGCGCTGCAGTCAAAGCGGGTACCCCCCTCGGAATCGCTGCCAAGAAAATCATGGATGCGGGCGGCCTGGTTTCTGACGACATCATTATTGGCCTCGTCAAAGATCGCTTAACCCAGCCGGATTGCCATAAAGGTTATTTATTTGATGGTTTTCCCAGAACCATCCCGCAAGCGCAAGCCATGAAAGATGCGGCGGTGCCGATTGACTATGTGCTTGAGATCGATGTGCCTTTTGATGCCATTATTGAACGTATGAGTGGTCGCCGTGTGCACCCTGCTTCTGGTCGCTCGTATCACATCAAATTTAATCCTCCAAAAGTAGACGGCAAAGATGATGTAACGGGTGAGCCACTTATTCAGCGCGATGACGATCAAGAGGTAACCGTAAAAAAACGTCTACAGGTCTACACCGATCAAACACGCCCACTAGTGGACTACTACTCAAAGTGGGCAAGCGAGCCAGTAAGCTCTGGGGTTAAGGCGCCTGCCTATCGCAAGGTATCAGGCACGGGTTCGGTGGACGATATCACCAAAGCAATCTTTGCAGCGTTGCAGTAAGTTTTTTACTTTAGCTCTTTGAGAGCGCTCTCAAACGACTCGAGATCGGCAAAGCTACGATAGACCGATGCAAAGCGGATGTAGGCGACTTTATCTAAGCGCTTAAGTTCACGCATGACCAGTTCACCAACCCGCTCGCTAGGGATTTCTTTTTCGCCGGATGCCATCAGTTTCTCTTCGATGCGTCCGATCGCATCATCAACTGCATCCGAGGAAACCGGGCGTTTGCGCAATGCCAAACGAATTGAACTTACTAACTTCTCATGGCTGTACTCCACGCGACTGCCATTTTTTTTCACAATGGCCGGCAGACTTAATTCAGCCCGCTCGTAAGTGGTGAAGCGCTTATCGCACGATGCACAGCGCCTGCGGCGTCTGACCGAATCGCCCTCATCCGATACCCGGGTATCCATCACCTGGGTATCGTCACTATGGCAAAACGGGCAACGCATGGGGCTTAATTTCCGTAGACGGGGAAACGTTTAGTAAGCGCATTCACTTGCTCGCGCACCTTTGCCAAATGATTGGCATCATTCGGATGATCGAGCACATCCGCAATTAGTTGCCCCACTTGCTTGGCTTCGGCCTCTTTAAAGCCACGCGTGGTCATGGCGGGTGAGCCCAAGCGAATCCCACTCGTCACCATCGGTTTCTCAGGATCGTTGGGAATCGCATTTTTGTTCACGGTAATGTGAGCAGCGCCTAATGCGGCCTCGGCTTCCTTACCGGTAATTTTCTTCGCACGTAGATCGACGAGCATCACGTGCGACTCCGTTCTACCCGAGACAATCCGTAGGCCCCGCTCAATCAACGAATTTGCTAAGGCTTGCGCATTGGCAATTACCTGCTTTTGATAGTCTTTAAAGCTGGGCTCCAAGGCTTCTTTAAACGCCACCGCCTTTGCCGCAATCACGTGCATTAGCGGCCCACCTTGCATACCTGGAAATACCGCAGAGTTAATGGCTTTCTCATGCTCAGCTTTCATGAGAATGATGCCACCGCGTGGACCACGTAGACTCTTGTGCGTCGTTGAGGTCACCACGTCGGCATAAGGCACTGGATTGGGGTACACACCTGCAGCGATCAATCCTGCGTAGTGCGCCATATCGACCATAAAAATAGCGCCGATCTCTTTGGCTACTTTTGCAAAGCGCTCAAAATCAATCTGCAAAGAATAAGCGGACGCACCAGCAATGATGAGTTTTGGTTTTTTCTCACGCGCTAAGCGCTCCATTTGCTCGTAATCAATCGCTTCGTTTTGATCGAGTCCATAGGAGATCGCGTTAAACCATTTACCGCTCATATTAAGGGCCATACCATGCGATAAATGTCCGCCCTCAGCAAGGCTCATGCCCATAAAGGTATCGCCAGGCTTCAGAAAGGCCAAGAAAACCGCTTGATTAGCCGATGCTCCGCAATGGGGTTGCACATTGGCGGCGTCGGCTCCAAACAATTTCTTGACTCGATCGATCGCCAATTGCTCAGCCACATCGACAAACTCACAGCCACCGTAATAGCGCTTGCCGGGATAACCCTCAGCATATTTGTTGGTTAATTGCGAGCCCTGAGCGGCCATCACTGCAGGCGAAGTATAGTTTTCAGAGGCGATGAGCTCAATATGCTCCTCTTGACGACGGTTCTCGTTTTGGATGCTAGTCCATAACTCAGGGTCAATGTGCGCTAAAGTGTGCTGACGATCAAACATAGTGGCTTCCTAATTAATCACAAATCAATACCAAAATACGACAATTAAATTGCGGCAATCCAGTGAGGATTGGCTAAAATTACCCTCCATAATACAAAGTCCTTATGAACCCTACTGAAGACCTTTCTATTCTGACCCTGGTTCTCAACGCCAGCATCTTGGTTCAAGCGGTGATGGTATTGCTCTTGAGCCTCTCTGTGGCCTCGTGGACCATCATTTTTCGAAAGGGCTCAAACTTACGCGCAGCGCGCCGTGAGACGGAGCGCTTTGAGCGTGATTTTTGGGCGGGTGGCGACTTACAAACCTTATTTGAGGCTGCCCAGCGCAAAATGAGTAGCGCTGGTACCCAAATCAATGCAGCAGTTTTAGAGCGCATCTTCGCTGCCGGGATGCAGGAGTTTTTAAAGGCCAAAGAAATCGATGCGGCACGGCGCGCGATGAAAGCCGCCTATCAACGCGAGATGGATCGCCTTGAAGCCAATTTGCCCTTTCTAGCATCCGTTGGCTCAGTATCTCCTTACATTGGACTCCTCGGAACAGTCTGGGGGATCATGCACGCCTTTCGCGGTTTGGCCAATGTGCAACAAGCGACTCTTGCGTCTGTGGCCCCAGGCATTGCAGAAGCGCTGGTAGCTACTGCGATCGGATTATTTGCAGCCATCCCTGCGGTCGTGGCTTATAACCGTTACTCCACCGATATTGATCGCCTCTCGATTCATTTTGAATCCTTTATCGAAGAGTTCACGAATATTTTGCAACGTCAAGGCGCTCGCCTCTAATCATCATGGCTAGCCGCTCATCCTTTCGCTCCTCTCGTCGGAAAGCGATTGCGGACATTAATGTGGTCCCCTACATCGATGTGATGTTGGTGCTCTTAGTCATCTTTATGGTGACCGCCCCACTCGTTAACCCCGGAGTGGTCAATCTTCCAACGGTGGGAGGCGCCAAGGTTCAAGCCCTACCCCCAGTCTTTATTACGATTGGCGCTGATGAGGCCATTACGATTCGTAAAGAGGGTGAAAGCGCACAAACCATTTCTAAATTGGAGCTCGGCGCCTTTGCGCGCTCCCAAGCCGAGAAATCTGCCGAGCAACCGGTTGTTCTAGCGGCCGATAAATCCATCAAATACGAAGTGGTGATGGATGTGATGTCTCGCTTAAAAGAAAATGGTGTTAAACGCGTGGGATTGGCGGTTCGTAGTCAGTAATGATGAGTCAGCATGAGTAGCGCAACCCTTAATGCCTCGTGGCAGTTTCATGCGGATCGCGAACCAGGAACCACCAAAGCGCTTGTACTCTCATTAGGGGCCCATCTTTTTCTGATTACTCTCCTTGCTTTAGGGATTCATTGGAAAACGAGTTCCAGCCCTGCTGGTGTTGAGGTTGAGCTCTGGGATGCAAGCGTTCCACCCCCAAGTGTTACACCCGCCCCCATAATGGATGTAAAGCCCGAAGCGGCTGAGATCGTTATTAAGAAAACCAAACCACCGCCTGAGCCACCCAAAGAGGCAGTAAGAAAACCCGAGCCCAAGCCTGAGAAAAAAGCAGAATCCAAGCCACCCGAGAAAAAGGCTGACCCTAAAGAAGATGCGGCTGCTAAAAAAGCTGCCGCTGCTGCGGAGAAAGCACGCCTGGATCAATTGGCCCGTTTAAAAGCAGCTGCAGGTGCTGAAGGCGGTAGTGGCGGCAAAGTGGGTGATGGCGTCGGTGCGGGCGGTAATGCCCCACCCGGCTACGCCGATCGGGTACGCAAGAAAATTAAACCCCTCATCGTCTTTAATACTGAGTCCACCAGCGGTAATCCAACGGTGGTGGTATTGGTTGATCTCGCTCCCGATGGCATGATTTTGAAACGGACCGTGACCTCGCCCAGCACCGATCCAGCCTGGGATCGTGCGGTCCTAATTGCGATTGATCGTGCCGAGAGCCTACCGCGTGACGAAAACGGCAAAATCCCGATGCGTCAAATCAAATTAACCTTTAAACCAAAAGATTAATTCAGGGTTCATAACAAGCGTCTAGAATATTGATCATGATATTCCAGCGCTTATGCACCATTCCCCTACTGGCACTTGGCATCATCATGGGGCTTTTCATCAACCCCGCGCATGCTCAAATGAATATTGAGATCAAGGGTGTTGGCCAAACCCTCTATCCGATTGCGGTTTCCCGATTTAAAGATGAGGACAAATTACCGGTCAAGATTTCTGATGTGATTCGCCAAAATCTCACACGTAGTGGTTACTTCCGAAATGTCGAGCTTGGCAATGGAGTCGAAGACGATCAAGTTGTTCCTAACTTCAAAACGTGGGCGGCGCGCGGCGCTGATGCCTTGGCAGTTGGGTCGGTCACCCAAAAATCCCCAGGGCAGTATGAGGTTCGTTACCGCTTATACGACATTCGTAAGGGCGAGAGTCTTAATGGATTAATTGTTTCAGCCAGTGAAGATAACTTGCGCCTAGCAGCCCACAAAATTTCAGATGACATCATTTTCAAACTCTTGGGTGAGCGCGGCGTATTCTCCACCCGTCTGTCATATGTCATGAAAGAGGGTAAGCGCTATCGCTTAGTCATCTCGGATGCCGATGGTCAGAATATGCGCAACGCGCTCAATAGTAGTGAGCCCATCATTTCTGTAGCGTGGTCGCCCGATGGTCAAAAGATCGCTTATGTATCCTTTGAAGATCGCAAGCCCATCGTTTATGTGCATGAGCTGGCGACAGGCCGTCGCATTGTTCTCTCCAATGAGCGCGGCAACAACAGCGCCCCATCCTGGGCTCCCGACGGCAAAAGCCTAGCAATCTCACTCTCCAAAGATGGCAATACGCAAATCTATCGAGTCAATGCCGATGGCAGTAATCTAAGGCGCCTCACACAAGGCAATACGATTGATACCGAGCCACAGTTTTCTCCCGACGGTAAATTTATTTATTTCACGAGCGATCGTGGCGGCAATCCACAAATTTATCGGATGAGTGCCGATGGAGAGCGCGGCGAACCAGCTAGACGAATCACCTTTAAGCAACCCTATGCAACCTCAGCGCGTATCTCACCCGATGGTAAGTACTTGGCTTACATCGGCGGTGCAGGCGGCGGCTTCAAGCTCTTTTTAATGAATCTCCTCACGGGTGATAGCACTCCAATGACCGATACCAGCTTTGATGAGTCCCCAAGTTTTGCGGCCAACGGTCGCTATATTCTGTACTCAACCCAAGTCGGGGGTAAAAAAGTATTAGCAGCGGTTTCGGTTGATGGCTATGTCAAACAAATATTAAGTGTTCCAGGATCCGATGTACGTCAACCATCCTGGGGACCATTTATGGATCGCTAATCGGTTTTAGTGATGCATGATCCGAGGCATAATAGTGGTCAGTATGTAATTCATCGGTTTACGAAGACCATCAATTTATTCGAGGGAGAGCGCATGAAAACCACATCACCCCAGCGTCGCTTAGTACTAACCAGCATTTTGGGAGGCATTGGCTTACTCAGTGCGTGCTCGTCGGGCGTTAAATTAGATGATGTCAGTACCATGAAAACCCAAGAGGCCAAGAGTAGCAATATTGCTTCTCAGCCATGGAATGACCCTAAGAGCCCGCTCTTTCAGCGCAGCATCTATTTTGACTTTGATGAATACACCATCAAACCCCAATATCAAAATATGCTACAAGCCGGAGCCGCTTTCTTAAAACAAAACCCCCAACAAAAGATCATGATTCAGGGCAATACCGATGATCGTGGTACTGCCGAATATAACCTCGCTCTTGGTCAACGACGCTCAGATGCCGTTCGTAAAGCACTCGCAGCGCTGGGCGTACCCGATAGCCAAATGGAGGCCGTAAGTCTTGGTAAAGAAAAACCCAAAGCAGAGGGTAACACCGAAGCTGCATGGGCTGAGAACCGTCGCGCTGACATCATTTACATCACCAAATAAGAGCAAATCGCTTGACCGCTATCTCCAGATTTACTCGCACCGCTCTTACGATTGCATTGGGGGCATTACTTTCAAGTAATGCGTGGGCGATCTTCTCGGATGACGAGGCTCGCAAAGCAATCCTAGAGATGCGCAAATCGGTTCAAGCCTCGCAAGGCGCGATTCTGGATTTACAAAATCAAATCGAGAAACTGCGTACAGAAAACGCCCAACTACGCGGCCAAATCGAGACCTTGCAAAAGCAAACGGAAGATCTCACCAAGAATCAAAAAACCTACTATCAAGATTTAGATAATCGCCTGACTCGATTTGAACCTCAAACCGTCGAGGTGGAAGGTGTGACTGGTGTGGTTCAACCTGGTGAGCGGTCTGCATATGAAGAAGCGCTCAATGCATTTCAGAACAATCAGCTCAAAAAAGCCGATACCGATCTCAATGCGTTTATCCGGAAATACCCATCTAGCCCTTATTTACCCCTTGCACTCTTTTGGTCCGGTAATACCAAGTACGCACTGAAGGATTACAACGGCTCCATCAATCAATTACAAACTTTGATTACCCGCTTCCCAGGCCATCAACGGGTTCCCCCAGCAATGCTCACGCTTGGCAATGCCAATCTTGAGTCGGGGAAGAAAGCGGTGGCCAAAAAGGTCCTAAGCGATCTAATTACCAAATACCCAGACTCTGAGGCTGCCAAAGAAGCAAAGTCGATTGTTGCCAATATCAAGTAAGTAAATCCTGGATTTCTAATTTTGGACTTTTCTGCTCTCCGGCATTCGTTTACTCCAGCACAGGCACGCTCTCCCAATAGCCCTGCAGTCATTCTGTTCTCTGGCGGTTTGGACTCCACGACTATTCTGGCGCTTGCCAAACAACTCGGCTATCGCTGTTATGCCCTCTCAGTTCATTACGGCCAAAAGCACTCGTCTGAGTTAGATGCTGCAAAACGGATTGCCCAGTCGTTCGGTATTGAGCGCCATGAAGTTATCCACCTGGATCTTGCCCGCTTTGGTGGGTCCGCCCTCACTGACGAGATGCTGCGTGTTCCAACCGAGGGCGATCCAAAGACAACAGACATCCCGATTACCTATGTACCCGCTCGCAACACCATCATGCTCTCGATGGCCCTAGCCTGGGCCGAGTCTCTAGGCAGTATTGATGTGTTCTATGGTGCTAATGCAGTGGATTACTCTGGGTATCCAGATTGTCGGCCTGAGTATGTGAAGTCCTTCGAAACCATGGCGAACTTAGCCACAAAAGCTGGGGTCGAATCTACTAATGAGCAGCACCGATTTCGGATCCACGCGCCCATCATTTCCATGAGTAAGGCCCAGATCATTCAACTGGGTCAGTCCTTAGGAATCGACTACAGCCAAACCGTTTCGTGCTATCAAGCCAATCAAGAAGGTCAAGCCTGCGGCGTTTGTGAATCGTGTCAACTTCGTAAAGTAGGATTTAAAGAGGCTGGGGTAGCCGATCCAACGAGATATCAGTATTAAGTTGAGTCTTTACTAAGCATGCGCGCCACATAACGCGCGATCAGATCCACTTCCAAGTTAACGTGATCGCCTACCTTGAGTTGGCCAAGGGTGGTGTGATCCAGGGTATGAGGAATGATGTTAATTTCAATGGGGCATTGAGATTGATCTTTGGGCCCCGCTTGATTGACCGTTAGCGATACGCCATTGACTACTATCGATCCTTTGTAGGCCAGATAAGGGGCCAATGATTGCGGGGCATCGATTACTAATTTCCATGAGCCATAGGCATCGCCTTGAACGGGGGTAAATGATTGAACCGTACCTATTCCATCGACATGGCCACTGACCAAGTGGCCTCCGAGACGATCATTAAATCGTAGAGCCTTTTCTAGATTCACAGAACCAAGTTTGTCGAGTCCTGTTGTTTTTGAGATCGACTCCTTAGAAACATCCACTTCAAAGGCGTTGGCTTGCATAGTCGTAACCGTCATGCAGGCGCCATTAAGGGCGATGCTATCCCCGATCGCCACATCATCAAGATAGTTAGCAGGGGTTGTGACGGTTAAATGGAGGCCATCCCCTTTGGGAGCGAGATGGGTAATTTCACCAATCGCGGTAATGATTCCAGTAAACATGAATGCACTATATCAGTTTGGAGAGCAGTAAATACTATGGGCGTACAGCACGAATGCGCAGGTCATCTCCGATCAAAGTGTGCTCCATAATCTTCCAAGCACTGCGCTCAGAGAGCTCTTGAAGCGGTCCAATATTGGCCATTCCCAGGCCCTCACCCAAAAAGCAGGGCGCCTGATAGATGAGTAGCTCATCGACACAGCCCTCACGAATGAGTGAACCATTTAATTTGTAACCTGCTTCAACATGCACTTCATTAATCTCACGCTCTTTAGCCAAATACGCAAGGAGTTTAGGTAAGTCCACCTTACCCTTTGCATTCGCAAGTTGCACTACTTCAATACCGCGCTCCGCCAACTCTTTTTGGGTTTTCTGTAAGTGGCTTAGCTCTGGATTAGCACAAACGATGATGGCATTCGCATCACATAGCACCTTAGCTCCTAACGGAATCTCCAATTGCGAATCCACAATCACTCGTAATGGCTGACGCTGAGTGCTCACCTCACGTACCGTGAGAGCTGGATCATCTTCCCTGACCGTACCCACCCCCGAAAGAATGGCGCATGCTTGGGCCCGCCAATGATGACCATCGGCACGCGCAGCTGGTCCTGTAATCCACTGACTCTTACCATTGAGTAGCGCAGTACGACCATCCAAACTCGATGCAATCTTCATGCGCATATATGAAAGACCCTGGGTCATGCGTTTGATAAATCCAGGATTTAGTAAGGCCGCTTCATGCGCCATTAAACCAAGATCCACCTGAATGCCATGCTCTTGTAAGCTTGCGATACCCTGCCCCGAGACCTTGGGATTGGGATCTTGCATGGCAATGACCACGCGCTGTGGAGAAAGTTTTATCAGCGCATCACAACACGGGGGTGTGCGACCAGTATGCGAACAAGGTTCCAACGTGACATAAAACGTACTGGCAGCAAAATCAGCGTCACCTGCTCCCAACCGTCGTGCATTAGCGATCGCCTCAATCTCAGCGTGCTGAGACCCCACTTGCTGGGTAAATCCTTTACCCAAAATCTGCTCACCCTTGGTGATCACGCAACCCACCCGTGGATTGGGGTTAGAAAGGTACAGCGCCTTATTGGCCTCTTCAAGTGCTAGGGCCATCATCTGCTGATCAAGTGAACTAAATTGGGTCATAGTGCTATTAAACCCGATTTATTGATATGACTAAATACACTAACAACCCAGCCCTTTTGGATTCGTTGCAGAATTTGGGTTACATATACGCCAGCGGCCACTTGCTGCCAAGATGACATGACGCTGCAGGGATGTGTTCTTGATGTGAGCAAAAATCAAGCGATTAGCGACAAAGCCGCCATGTTTTGATTTCGCCCCGCCCGCAGGATTAAATCGAATCTGACTTTGGCCAGAATGTGGATCCATAAACCCCTTGGAATGAATCGCAATATTGGCAGGTAAGGAATGTCGGACAATCTTTTCTGGCGAGCCATTTATATCAAGGCCCTCAAGCTGCCAACCTGAATTCCAATTCGCTTCATCATCATTCCTTGCTCTTGGCTTTAAGAGCATATCGCGACCCCCATAGAGAGCGCGCTGTCTTGCAAACTGTGCGAGGTAAATGAACTGGCGCGCCGCATGCTCGAGCTCTCGCTCATAGAACTGATTTTGGATTTGAGGAACCCCAAACATCAGCAGCAAACTGATGAGCGCGATGACCACCATCAATTCCAATAAGGTATACCCCCGCTCCCCATACCCTCGCGAGTGAAATGAATAATATTCTTGTCCTCTACTCATAGATTAGCTGCCAATTGATGCGGCTGAGGTGTTGGCTGGAGATTTGATAACGAAGCATGCTACGAAGCCGAATTCCTTGACCAACTTCCATCTCGACTAGTAGCGTATTTTTCATTGGATGTTTCTGTTGATGGACTATTTGTGTTGCACTCATGAGCTTTAGTCGACAGCCCTCCGAACCTAATACATCGAGGTCCTCCTGCGACGAATTAGGCTCATGAATCAATGATCTTCTAAGCTGATCTTCACACTGGGTTGAGAGCGCTTCCGCTCTCTCAAACTGGGACAGATATTGGACCTGGGTCGCTTGCGATTGAATCTCAAGGGCGATCACCGACTCTAACTGGGCTACCGCCCATGCCAGATAAAGTAAAAGACTCATCACCCAAAGCAATATCATGGGTTATAAATGCCATGGCGCTTACTAATGTAGCGCGTCTGCTCGATGACCCGCGTTGGGTTATTTGACCCTCCATGGGGTTGTACGCGCAGAGTAATGCCAACCAGGCCGCTTGGGGTCCGAGAGATAGTAGGCGCTTGGCTCAGTGAATGTGCTCTTACCCAGTTAATCTGCAAGGACTGAACCTTACTCAGAATTTCACCCTGATGTAACCGACCTTGACGATCGACGCTCTGACACATCAGCGTCTGGGTTCGAGAATCATGCCGACTGGGTTCTACATAAAACCGCTGATAGGCCTGTTGTTTGATAGTGCGTTCGAGTGCTAAAGGATTACCCATGCAGTCATACCCTAATTTGTCCGGAATATCTTGGGTAAGCACAATGGCATCAGAACCGCGAGAAGAGCCGCCTTTTTGGATGGTGATTGGGTTTGCTGTCAATGAATTCTGCATTGAGCTAGATTGATACCCCGCACCTTGAATCGCTCGACTGATTAACTCCAGTGAGCGATCCATATTCTGTTGTAGCAAAACTCGATCCTCGAGCTGAGCGTGATGAGTAAGTACTTGATGAACTAACCATGCAGATGGCAAAAGCAAAATAGCGCTGAGTGTGAGTGCTGTTAAGCACGCTAGTAGGCTCATTGTTTTGATCGAGGCGAATTTTTTGGTTGCTGGCTTTTGAATCGATTCAAATAAATTGCAATCTCATGCTGGTTCTTCCGATGAATCCATGCGGCATGGGACTTCTCTAATTGAATAGACTTCATGACGAGTTTTGAATAAACCGTGTGGGCGACCCTAATACTGCCCACGATAAGGGCCATCGCAATCAAAAGCTCAAATAAGACCATTCCAGATTCGGGTAAATGGTCATCGTTCATTAGGATTCTCCTGAAGTGGCTGATCCCCAAGATTGTTCATAAATCCACAGGGCTTCACCATCAGCCTCTTCTGAAAATCCTGTTGTAGAGCCCTACAAAGAGCAAGAAGGCTTAAAATGACGCTCTATTTGCAAATTCCACAACCATGCCAAACTCACTATTACCAGCCATTAGCCCCGTTCATGAGATCGTGGCCGACCTTCGTGCTGGCAAGATGATCATCTTGGTTGATGAAGAAGACCGTGAAAATGAAGGTGATTTAGTTCTTGCCGCTGATCACGTCAGTGCTGAGGCCATTAACTTCATGGCCAAGCATGGTCGCGGTCTCATTTGCCTCACCCTCACGAAAGAGCGTTGCCAGCAATTAAACCTGCCTCTGATGGTTCGAGACAATGGCACTGCCCTAGGTACAAACTTCACGGTTTCGATTGAAGCCGCCAGTGGCGTAACGACTGGGATCTCAGCAGCTGATCGAGCACGCACCATCCAGGCCGCAGTTGCCCCAAATGCCAAACCAGCCGACTTGGTTCAGCCAGGTCACGTCTTTCCTTTAATGGCTCAACCTGGAGGTGTCTTAATTCGCTCTGGCCACACGGAAGCCGGTTGTGATTTAGCAAGTCTTGCTGGTTGCTCGCCCACTGCCGTGATTTGCGAAATCATGAAAGACGATGGCAGTATGGCACGCTTGCCCGATCTCATCGAATTTGCTAAAGAGCATCAACTCAAGATTGGAACGATTGCGGATCTGATTCAGTATCGCAGTCAAACAGAGAGTATTGTGTTGCGCGAAGGCGTGCGCGAGTTTGCCAGCCCTTGGGGTCGATTTACGGGTGTAGTGTATCGAGATACGCCGAGTAACTGCTTACACCTTGCACTGGTTCAAGGAGACCCGCAGTCCGCTGAAGAATCGATTGTGCGGGTTCATGAACCGGTTACTGTTTTGGATCTTTTGGATATTGATCAATCCACGCATTCCTGGCCTTTAAGTAAAGCCCTACAAGTGATCACCAATTCACCCTGCGGCGTTGCTGTTTTACTTAATGCTGCAGGAGTTGCTGCTCCCAACGAGCTCAAATGGCTCTCACAGTTTGAGAAGTTAACTCAATTGGACCAAGGTTCCAATCACAAAACTTCAAAACCACCCGGTCAATCCGGTACGGAGCGAAAAACCGATTTCCGTAGTTACGGAATTGGGGCACAAATACTTAAAGACTTGGGTGTGCGCAAAATGCGTTTACTAGCCAACTCCTCTAGAGTACCGAGTTTGTCTGGCTATCAGTTAGAAATTATTGATCACATCCCCTACACACCAATCTCATCTTGAGGAATAGCGCATGAACGACATCGATGTCTTTGAGGCTGACTTAAATGGTCAAGACCTAAGGGTGGCAATTGTGCAAGCTCGTTTTAATGAAGAGCACTGCAAAGCGCTATCGGAAGCCTGCATTACTGAGTTACTCAATTTAGGTGTTGCTCATCAAGACATTCAACTTGTTACAGTACCTGGTGCCTTAGAGATTGGCTTTGCCCTCTCCCAACTTGCGAAGACCCACGAGTTTGATGCCATGATTGCCCTGGGCGCTGTGATTCGGGGAGAAACCTACCACTTTGAATTAGTCTCTAATGAATCTGCGAGCGCCATTACTCGCATTAGTTTGGATCACGACATTCCGATTGCCAATGGGGTGCTAACGTGCGATACCGATGATCAAGCATTTGCACGCACCCTTGAAAAGGGTCGTGATTGTGCCCGCGCCGCGGTTGAAATGGCTAATCTCGCCCTAGCAATCAATCCTGATCTCGATATTGAGTCAGCGTAATTACATGACGGCTGGATCGACCCAAAACCCAAAGCGCTCGCTCACGCCGCGAAGGCGTGCCCGCGAGTATGCCTTGCAGGGCATCTATCAGTATTTGGTGATTCAAAAGGCGGGCGAGCTAAGCGATGCCCCCTTAACAATCAGTGCGATCACAAAACAACTTGGCGAAGATCCGGCATTTAAAAAATGTCAGGGTGATTTATTTTCCAGCATCTTCAAGGGGGTGGTCGGCCAGCACCAAGAACTTGATGCACTCATTATTCCGGAGTTGGATCGACCCTTGGCTGAACTATCACCAGTAGAGCATGCTGCCATGCTGATCGGTACCTATGAGTTAGCTGCTGATCTATCGGTACCCTACAAGGTTGCAATTAATGAAGCTGTGGAGTTAGCAAAAACCTTTGGTGGCACCGATGGCCATAAATACGTCAATGGGGTTTTGGATCAGCTTGCCCAAAAACTGCGGCAAGCTGAAATCGCAGCAGATTAAACGTTACCGCCTAAGCGGCGCGCAACGTTACGCAACTCTTCGCGCTCTGTGAATACCTTATGGGTATAGGTACCAATCCCGCTAGCTGCATTGGGGGCGCCCAAATAACTCTTTAAACCATCCTCAAGCGATCCAGCGCGAGCGATACAAGCCTTCAAAATCAGAGCCCCCACCCGAATGTTCGCCTCAGGGATAAAGGCCGCTAAGGGGCCGCCATAGGGCTCAAATTTCTCTTGATGGACATGGGTTCGAACCTGCATTAATCCTTGTGCACCCGCACGGCTCTCAGCGCGCGGGTTTAGGCTAGATTCCGTCGCCATCACCGCCAAGATGAGGGTGGGGTCTAAGTTGACCTCTTTACTCACCATCATGGCTTGATTGACATAGAAAAGAGTGTCTTCTAAAGAAATCCGAAACTTTTTAGCTAAATGCTCCGCCACCGCGCGACGCTCATTCTCAGATCGCAATATAGAGCGATCAATTGCACTTAAGTCGACCAAATGTCCTGGGATTTGCGATGCGGGTCCCGCAATAGAAGGGATGCTCTGAGGATTTGAGCTCCAAAATTTGAGCTGATTAGACGACTCATCAGCCGTTAAGATTTCAGCGCTATCCGCCCCAAGAATCAGTGCACGGGCCTCTGCAGGAACTAAGTAGTGGGCAAGATCAAATATTCCAGCACCGGTGCGGGGGCCAAGCAACCAAACAGCAAGAATAGCGGCAACCATAAATGCAAAAAGGCGTTGTATGAGCCTAGCTAAGGATGCAGAGGCCAAGTGCTGTTCAATCCCAATTGTCTTTGGCAAATTAAATGGTTTCATTGCTTGGGTCACACACAATACAAAGAATCTAAATAACTAGACTCAATTTATATTGCAGTGCAACAACTGTTAAACATGCCGAATCTTAGAAACCCCTATATAACCTGTCAAGAATAAAGAAATGATTTTATATATCAATTAATTCATATTATCGGTTTAAACCCTAATATGATGCGCTACTGAATATAAAAAGATCAATTAAAACAATGATTTAATTAAGTTAGTCAACACTCATTCCTCATCATGAAAAAAACATTTATTCGGGGCATATTTTCATATTTTGGAAAAAAACACATACCACTCTAACTACCTATAGGCTGTCAACTGAGTCATATCCACTATTGGTAGTAGTTTTTAGAAATCAGCATTCGCTCCATAGGCAATACGATTGGCGGATCTATTTTTGTATGTCTAGAGTCAAGCACCCCTCCTTCTGGAGCCAATCATTGCCAATAATCTTCCACTACGGTTGGGATTACACTAAGCCATCGAGATACCACCCACTTAAAAGAAGAACATCATGAACGCCCCCAATTCAACGATTGATATCCGCAAACTCCTCAAAAACCCCAGTCTTTTTCATGAAGATGCTTTTATCAACGGCCAGTGGGTGAAAGCGTCAGGGAACGCTCGATTTGCCGTTTCCAATCCCGCCAATGGCGCAATTATTGCTGAGGTTGCCAATTTGAACGTCTCCGATGCCCAAGAAGCGATCTCTGCTGCCGAGCTAGCTCTCAATGCCTGGAAGGGGAAGCTGGCCAAAGAGCGTGCCCAGGTCATGCGCAAGTGGTTTGAGTTAATTTTGGCGAATGCGGATGATCTCGCCACCCTCATGACACTTGAACAAGGCAAACCCCTTGCCGAAGCTAAGGGGGAAGTGGTCTACGGCGCCTCCTTTGTGGAATGGTTTGCCGAAGAAGCCAAACGAGTCATGGGCGCCATTCCAGCAACCACTTGGAGTGATAAGCGCACCATTGTTTTAAAGCAAGCCATTGGGGTCTGTGTTGCCATTACCCCATGGAACTTTCCGATTGCCATGATTACTCGCAAAATCGCTCCGGCAATGGCAGCCGGATGTACTATCGTGATTAAGCCTGCAGAACAAACGCCGCTGTCAGCGCTCGCAATTGCGGAACTAGCGAATCAAGCAGGGGTCCCGCAAGGGGTCATTAATATCGTGACCGCCGATGCTGAGCAATCCATTGCGGTTGGTAAGGTCCTCTGCGAATCCCCAACCGTTCGCCATTTATCCTTTACCGGCTCTACAGAGGTGGGTCGTATTCTTATGGCGCAATGTGCTCCAACGATCAAGAAGCTCTCCTTAGAGCTTGGTGGTCATGCGCCTTTCATTGTGTTTGACGATGCCGATATTGATGCTGCCGTATCGGGCGCAATGAGCTCCAAATACCGAAATGCCGGGCAAACTTGTGTTTGCGCCAACCGGTTTTATGTACATAAAAAAGTGCACGATGCGTTTGTAGAAAAGTTAGCCCTTGCAACCAAAGCAATCAAAATTGGAAACGGTCTAGAGCAAGGCGTTTCTCAAGGGCCTCTCATCGACCAAGCGGCCATTGAAAAGGTGGAGCGACATGTAGCGGATGCAATTAGCAAAGGGGCGCGACTTGTAATTGGCGGTAAACGTGCAAGTTTGGGTGGAACGTTTTATGAACCAACGGTTCTTACCAATGTAACCAATAGCATGCTCATTACCCATGAAGAAACCTTTGGTCCAGTTGCACCGGTCATACCATTTGAGAATGATGATGAAGTGATTCGACTGGCCAATAGCAGTCAATTTGGTCTAGCGTCTTACTTTTACAGTCGGGATATTGGTCGGGTTTGGAAGGTCGCTGAAGCGCTCGAATTTGGCATGGTGGGAGTCAATACCGGACTGATCTCAAATGAGGTAGCCCCATTTGGGGGAGTCAAGCAATCTGGCTTAGGCCGCGAGGGTAGCTCTTGGGGAGTCGACGAGTACCTTGAAATGAAATACGTATGCATGGGGCTTTAAGTCTCACGCTTACGATAGAGCAAATCCCAAACCCCGTGGCCTAATTTGAGACCACGATTCTCAAATTTGGTCTGCGGGCGATACGAGGGCTTATCGACAAAACCCTCATGCATCCCCTGTAACTGCTCCGCCGTCCAATCAATACCACCAATAGTTTGATCCTGATCGATGCCGAGAATGGCTCCTAAGCGAACTTTTTGAGTGGATTGATTTCGTAACAGAGGATGGTGATTGAGAACTAAGAGCATTTGCTCCGCGTAATGCTGCCAATCCGTTGCCAGGTGAAGATAGCCATTAGGCTTCAATCGGGAAACGAGTAGTTCTACAAATTCTTTTTGAATTAAGCGACGTTTATGATGACGCGTTTTATGCCATGGATCTGGAAAGAAAATGTGAACCCCATCCAAAGAATTGGGTGCAATCATCCGCTCGAGTATCTCAACAGCATCATGGGAAATTAAGCGAAGATTGTGAAGATCCAACTCACCAATGCGTTTAAGAAGTGCGCCAACCCCGGGCTCATGAACTTCAAGACCTAAAAATATATCGTTGGGACGAGCTTGCGCAATCTGAGCGGTGGACTCACCCATGCCAAAGCCGATCTCGACAATGCGCAGAGCATTCTGATACGACGGACCAAATACTGACCAATCAAATAATGCATCTTGAAACGGTAGTAAAAATTGACCACCTAAAGTTGCGATCGCATGCTCTTGGGCACTTGTAGTGCGTCCTGCTCTACGAACAAAGGAGCGAATTTTTCTATGAGGATGATTTGATGGCAGGAATTTATCCATGCCTTTTTATTTCAATAGAACTCGAAAATAAGCAATCGTTTCTTTCAGGCCATCCTCAAGGGATACCTTGGGCTCCCACCCTAATTTGGCTTTAGCTAAATCAATATTGGGCTGACGCTGCTTCGGATCATCCGATGGCAATGGTTGATGAATAATCTTGGATTTACTGCCAGAAAGCTTGAGAACCATCTCGGCAAGCTCGAGCATGGTGAACTCTCCGGGGTTGCCAATATTAACGGGGCCAGTAAAACCCTTCTCTGAGTTCATCATTCTGACCATGGCGTCGATTAGGTCATCGACATAGCAAAAACTTCGGGTCTGAGAACCGTCTCCATAAATCGTGATGTCTTTACCTTGCAAGGCCTGTACGATAAAGTTACTCACGACCCGGCCATCATTGGGATGCATCTTTGGGCCATAGGTGTTGAAGATACGGACCACTTTGATATCGGTTTGGTGTTGGCGAAAGTAGTCAAAAAATAGGGTTTCAGCACAGCGCTTACCCTCGTCATAACAGGACCGAATGCCAATCGGATTCACCCTACCCCAATAGCCCTCGGGTTGAGGATGCACCTCTGGATCACCATAGACCTCACTCGTAGAGGCTTGCAAAATACGTGCTCTCGTGCGCTTCGCCAAACCCAGCATATTAATGGCGCCATGTACGCTAGTTTTGGTGGTTTGCACGGGATCGTATTGGTAATGCACTGGAGAGGCGGGACACGCCAAGTTATAGATCTGATTGACCTCGACATACAAAGGAAAGGTCACATCATGGCGCATGATCTCCAAATTAGGGTTACCCATCAAGTGCGCAAGGTTCTGTTTGTTGCCAGTAAAAAAGTTATCCACTACCAAAACATCATTACCCTCACGTAGTAAGCGCTCAGTCAAGTGAGAGCCCAAAAAGCCAGCGCCACCAGTGATGAGGATTTTGCTTTGATTGATTGACATAGATATCTTTCAGAAATTTTAGGTTACTGCGAATTTTATTCCTAGGGCCTTTTAGGCTTTTGAGATAGTTCTTGCGCAGGCATATCCCAACTTGTCGAGCGATAGGCAAATACAACCTCAACCAAGATCAGCGTTAGAGAAACCACAAATGAGACTAAGCCTGCAACAAATGTGATCAAAACATAACCTACGTTGACCAATTTTCCTGCACCGGTTTGCACTAAAAATAGCTCAAGAACCGTCAGAGAAATTAAAACACCCGCCAAGACATCAAAAAAAATGGCCAGAGTGCATAACCTTCCTCTGGTCTTGAACTCATCAATTTCTTTCTCATAATGCGTCTTCAGCTTTTGACTAAGCTGCTGATCGCCATATAGCTGGTTCTGGATAAAACGCATCCGATCTACATTACGAGCCAGCCTCGCTGTGATCGCAGCAACTAAGGTAGCGACGGCTGTTAGGAGAAAGACAGGTGCTAAGGCCAGCTGAATATTGGCCTGTATAGCATCAATTGAAAGGTTCATATTTTTACTCTGCAACTATCAATTAGACCAAGCGACAAGACCGGTGTACGAGGTCACCAAAACTAAAACGCCAAAAATAATACGATACCAAGCAAAGGGGATAAAGTTGTGATGCGCAACATAATGAATCAGCCAGCGCACACAAATGAATGCTGAGATAAAGGCTGCGACAAAACCAACTAAAAGGGTAGGCGCAAAATCAGCAAAACCAAATACTTGGGGCGAGTTTGCAATCTTGAGTAACTCATACGCAGTTGCCCCACCAATGACCGGGATTGCTAAAAAGAAGGAGAATTCAGTTGCAACGGCTCGCGGCAATCCAAAGAGCATCCCACCAATAATTGTTGCTCCTGAACGTGAGGTGCCTGGTACCAGAGCCGCGCATTGTGCCAGTCCAACCTTTAAAGCATCGAGTGCAGTCAACTGATCAATGCTATCGATTTTCCTTATGGTTGATGCTTTAGTTTGGCGATACTCCGCCCAGAAGATCACAAAGGCCCCCGCAATGAATGCGCTTGCCACAGGGACTGGTGAAAACAGATGAGTCTTAATGAACTTACCAAAAATCAGACCAAGCCCCATGGCCGGGATACAGGCAATCACCACATGCAAAACAAACTTTTGTGATTGTTTACTAGAAAAAAAGGTATTGGTCACCTTGAATAAGCGCTCACGGTACTCCCAGCACACCGCCAAAATGGCACCGAACTGAATGATGATTTCAAAAGCCTTACCACGCTCATCATTAAAATTTAAGAGATCCCCCACCAAGATTAAATGCCCAGTACTCGAAATAGGTAAAAACTCGGTTAAGCCCTCAACAACCCCGAGAATGAGAGCTTTGAATAAAAGTAATGGTTCCATAAGTATCAATACTAAAGCCTTAAATCCCTAAACTCATCAATTTGGCGTTTGGGCTTAAACTTCGGATCATGCATTCAATGAAACGGTTCCCATTAATTACCCTCATTGGACTGGCTGGATGGATAGTATCTAGCCAGGTACTTTCACAATCGAATCAGCAGCCAACCTCTAATCAAGGCTCCGTCACCGTAACACCGGCAAATAATGCATTACCCAAGACCTTAAGTCCTCAAGACCTTCTAAGGCTCGAAGCACCACCACAAACAGCTATTCCAATCCCACCGATTTCATCGAACCTAACGGATCCCCAAAACCGTAAGGCGCTCGATGGCCGTACTTTGGATCTCCTTACCCTGTATCAAGAGGCTGCATTTAATGATCCAGTGATTAATAGTGCACGCTTTAATTTAGCAGCCCGAAAAGAGCTCTACTGGCAGGGGTTATCCGTATTGCTACCACAGGTTTCAGCTAATCCAACTGCTACTCGGTTTTTCCAGCACGGAGAGGGTAATAACCGAGTATATGATCAGCGTAGCTATACCCTTACGCTAACCCAACCGGTCTTTAACTTAAGTGGGGTGCAGCTATTTAAACAAGGAGAGCTTAATAGCAAAATCTCTGATCTTCAGTTTTATCAAGCTCAGCAAGATTTGGTCATTCGAGTATCGCAAGCCTACTTTGATGTATTAACAGCTCAAGACAATGTTGAGCTTTTCAAGAGCAAAAAAGAGTTAATCCGTCAACAACTTCAGGCTGCAAAGGCCAAGTTTGAGATTGGCTCGGCTACGATCGTCGATGCCAATGATGCCCAGGCACGCTTTGATGTCGCAAATGCTCAAGAGATTGCTGCACATGCAGACCTAGTCGTTAAACGCGGAGTTCTCGAACAGCTGATTGGCCACCCGGTCAAGCACATTAAACCAATGGCAAAGGATGTTTCGATTGCTGGGGTGGTGGCTGATCCAAGGGCCCGCAACAAGGATATCAAAGGAGTACCAATTGCAGAAAGTGTCAGCCCCAAACTACCCCCAGGACAAGCATTGGAGGACTGGATTACCCAATCCGAAAACGCCAACTATGGAGTACTGGCTGGTCAACTCAGTGTGCAATTAGCCGAGAGTGTATATAAAGGCTCTCTCGCTGCAAACTATCCAAGCGTTAACTTTGTGGGGACTGCGGGTTTTAATCAATCGAATGGTTCTGCTCTGAACTTTAACCCACTCCCTACACAAAATATTTATAACAACACTTTAGCATTACAAATGACACTACCAATCGTGTCGGGCGGATTTAATATGTCCGTTATCCGCCAAAACGCAGCACTTTTTGATAAGTCGAAGGCAGATTACGACAATCTACGACGCACCGCTGCGCAGGCAACCCGTCAAGCCTTTACGGGATTCTATGGTGGTTTGGCTACTGTTAAAGCACTGGAAGCCGCCGAGAAGTCATCGGCCATAGCCGTTGAATCGAGTAAATTAGGTTACAACGTCGGTACCCTCATTAACATCGATGTCTTAATTGCCTTAGATACGCTCTTTACCACTCGGGCCTCTCTCTACAAGGCCCGCTATGACACGATTATGAACGCATTGCGCTTGAAAGCTCAGGCCGCTAATTTATCCGATGAGGATTTGATTGCAATTAATGCATTACTGCGCTAGTGATTAATCAGGAGTTAACTGCGCTCGCGAAAGAACTGCTCTATAAGCAATCCAGCCGCATGCGAATCTAGAGCCCCCTGATACTGGGTGTCTTGTTCTAATAACACTGAGGAATAGCGCTCATCCACATAATGGATGGGCTTACCAAATTGCTTAGCAAGCTGTTGGCCAAACGAGCGTGAGCGTTTGGTCATCGCATGTTCAGCACCATCCGGATGCAATGGTAAACCCACCACCAGGCAACTCGGTTGCCACTCATTAATTAAGTCTTGAATTTTTTGATATGTTTGATTGGGCTTGATATTTTGGATTACATCCAAAGCTTGAGCACTTCTGGTCAGCGAATTGCCAACCGCCACCCCAATCCGCTTAGTGCCGTAATCAAATCCCAAAACAATTGTTATGGAATTCGAAGCATCATTAGGCATGCCCCGCTTCTCCAGAAAGGCTTGCTAGATCAAAGCCCAAAACCTGCATTGCCTTTTGATAACGATCGGTATATGGCGTATCAAAAATAATCGTTTGCATTTGATTATTTGGGATGGCGATATTGATCCACCCATTGAGCGAAATCTCCTCTTCGAGCTGTCCTGCACCCCACCCCGCATACCCTAGTGTCATCAGAAACTTCTCAGGTCCAGAACCATTCGCTACCGCCTCAAGAACATCTTTAGATGTGGTCATAGTGAGACCATCTGCAATGATTAATGAAGATGAGTACTTCTCCGCAAGATCAGTGGGATGCAGCACAAATCCTCGTTCGACCTGAACGGGTCCACCAAAATAAACCGGCTGGTCAAGTAATGGTGCGATTTCAAGCTTCAGCTCGATTTTCTCAAACAGGGTTGAGAGCACAATATCGGTCGGACGATTAACCACCAGTCCCATAGCACCTTTGTCGCTATGTTCTAAAAGATACACCAAGGAACCTGAAAAATTTTCGTCCAGCATACCCGGCATGGCTAACAAGAACTGGTTAGCAAAGGAACTGAATGAGGGGAAGGCATTGGCTTGGCTCACAACCCATTCTAGCAAGCCTCAGGAATTCAGAAAAGTGATATTTTTCCAGTCAATTGATAAGCTCCAATCCCAATATATTCATGCAATAACTTATTCCACAGAAATGCGCCTTCGGTTAAATCAAATTCGCGCCATTGCAAGTTATTCGCTGTTTGGTAATCCACTGGTACGGCAATTACTGGAATACCTTGCTTTTCAAAGATTTTTACAGAGCGATACATATGACTCGCGGAGGTGACTAATAGCCACGGTTTTAACTGTTGGCCTGGAGATTGTGGATAAATGGCATCGATAATCTTTTTGGAATAAACCGCATTTTCATAAGTATTGCGGGATTGATTCTCGTAAAAGGCAGTGGTGTTTGTACTATCGGCAAGCCCTTGTTCTTGAATCAATTGTTTAAACGCATCCGCCTCTGACAACCCTCTTGGATTTACTCTTCCCGAAAAACCGCTAAAGATAAATGGCTTATCAGGATACTTTCGAATGAGCTCTAGTCCCTTCGTAACACGCTCGGCCGATGATTTAAGAGATATCTCACCACGATCAACGGCAACATCTTCGCCCTCGATAGCCCCACCCAAAATAATGATCCCTGCAAATTGGTCGGGATTGAGATTCTGAATCGATGGTTTGGGAACGGCATTTTCCAGAATGCGGATCAAAGACTCAGGAATAGGCATATACCCCACGCCCAGGAAGCCAATGACTGCAAATGCCAAAAGACGATTGGTGAAGACGGGCTTGCGAATGGTAAGAAAAAACCATGCCAGAAGGGTAGCCGAGAAAATCAGGTTTAAAGGCTCAATTAGGAATTGAACAATCTTCGAAGTAATAAAAAATAGGCTATCCATGAGGGCATCATAATCAAAATCGCATTCCCGAATAAGATAGAGCCTATGACAAGTGCATTGGTATGGCTTCGACGTGATTTACGCCTATATGATCAGGCGGCTCTTCATCACGCCCTAAAACAGTATCAACAGGTCTGGGTCTGTTTTATCTTTGACACCTCGATCCTTACCCCCCTACTCTCTATAGGTCAGGGTTTTGATCGCAGGGTGGATTTCATTTGGCAAACGATTGAAGATCTAGATAAAACGCTAAGAGCTCGAGGAAGCGGGATCATTGCCCGTCATGGTGACCCGACCGAACTGATCCCTGCCCTAGCGAGACAACTTGATGCACAAGCAGTCTTTACCAACCATGACTATGAACCCACGGCAATTTCACGCGATGAGGCCATCGCACAAACGCTTGCGAAGAATGGCGTTGCGTTCCAGCATTTTAAGGATCAGGTTATTTTTGAGAAGACTGAAGTCTTAACTAACTCTGAAACTGTATTCTCGGTCTTTACTCCGTATAAAAATGCATGGCTTAAGAAACTAAACCCCTCAGACCTTGAGCCCTTCGTCTGCGATCTCCCTAATGCTGGCTTACAGGGTCGATATGCCCCCATTCCCAAGAGCATTGATACCGGCATCCCTTCGCTGGAATCCATGGGATTTAGACCGACAGGCATAGAAAAGTATCTACCCCCAAGTCAGAGGGGTGCTGAGCTCTTTTTGGGTGACTTTCTAAAACGAATTGATCAATACAACATTGGCCGAGACTTCCCAGCAACCAAAGGCGTCAGCTACCTCTCTACATACTTGCGCTTTGGTCTTCTATCAATCCGTGGCTTGGTTCGCGAGGCTCATCGTCGAATGCTTGCAAGCAGTCTTGGTGCAAGCACATGGCTGAGTGAGCTCATATGGCGGGACTTTTATTTCATGATTTTGGCCAATCACCCTCGCCTTGCCGATGGCGAATCATTTAAGCCCGACTATGACAAGATTGTTTGGGAGCAAGGTCCCAAAGCACAAAAATTGTTTAAGGCCTGGTGCGATGGACAAACTGGCTATCCATTAGTCGATGCGGCTATGCATCAACTCAATCAATCGGGCTATATGCACAATCGCTTACGCATGGTCGTGGCTAGTTTTTTATGTAAAGACCTCGGCATCGATTGGCGCTGGGGTGAGCAGTACTTTGCGGAGCATCTGAACGATTTTGAGTTTGCCTCTAATAACGGTGGCTGGCAATGGGCCTCGTCTTCTGGATGTGATGCTCAGCCCTACTTCCGTATCTTTAACCCCATTACCCAGTCTGAGCGCTTTGATGGTGAAGGAAAATTTATCCGCCGCTACATTCCTGCTCTTGAAAAGCTATCCAATAAATCAATCCATGCGCCCTGGCTTGCAGGGCAACTTGAGCTCGAGGCCGCTGGCATCGTATTGGGTAAAGACTACCCAAGCCCAATCGTCGATCATGATGAAGCCCGCAAGGCGACCTTGATTCGCTATAACGTTGTGAAAAAAGTGGCTTGAGTAATGACGCGCGTCTTTGCGATTGGTGATGTACAGGGTTGCTTAAGGCCCCTTAATCAACTCATCAAGAAACTCCCCCATGGCTCTAAATTCATTTTTCTGGGGGATCTCGTCAACCGTGGCCCAGATTCGCTGGGTACCTTGCGGCGACTCAAGCAACTTCAGGAAGAGGGGGTTGCCGAGTGTATTTTGGGTAATCATGATCTGAACTTATTGGCGTGTGATGCAGGACTTCGTGATACCAAGCCTCTTGATACGATCGATGATATTTTGGCTGCACCTGATCGTCGTGAGCTCATCGATTGGTTGAGATGCCGTCCCATGGCACTGAGTAATGGCAAGGTCTTACTGGTGCACGCAGGGGTGCTACCCCAATGGAGCATTAAGAAAACTTTATCTTTGGCTCATGAGGTGGAGATTGCACTACGCCATAAAAACTATCGAGATTTTTTATCCCAAATGTATGGCAACACCCCAAATCGCTGGAATCCAAAATTATCTGGATTTGATCGTTTGCGTTTAATCACCAATACCCTAACCCGGATTCGGTTTTGTACTCCTCAGGGCGAAATGGAGTTCAAAAGCAAAGAGGGATTAGAAAATGGTCCAGCTGGATATATCCCATGGTTTGAAGCGCCTGATCGTAAAACAAAATCGATCCCTATTGTCTTTGGTCACTGGTCAACGCTTGGCCTACTCAATCGCCAAGGGGTGATCGGAATTGATACTGGCTGCGTATGGGGCGGTACTCTAACTGCAATCGATCTTGACCACTTGGAAAGAATGAACCCCAAGGCTTTAACTGAGGATTCCAAATCGCTTACGATTAAGACAGTCAGTGTGGCGGGCTATGATCACCCGCTACGGATGTGAGCGTATTAAATCTTCTGAAACGATTGCTGAGCTGCACGAATAATCTCATCAACCACTGCGTTATCGTGTGCAATCGATGTAAATCCAGCCTCATAGGCGGATGGAGCAAGGTAAACACCTTCGTCCAACATCGCATGAAAGAAGCGTTTGAAAGCTTCAATATCGGTTTTGGTCACTGCTTCGTATGAAATTGGTACCGTCTGTGAAAAATAGAAGCCAAACATTCCACCAACACTGTCGACCGAGAATGGAATCTTAGCTCGATTGGCTTCTTGCTGCAATCCCGCCATTAATTTTTTGGTTTGTTCGGTCAAGCATTCAAAAAACCCGGGTCGCGAGATGATCTCCAAGGTCTTCGCCCCTGCAGCTACTGCAACGGGATTGCCAGATAAGGTGCCTGCCTGATAAACATTACCCAAGGGAGCGAGCTTCGCCATAATCTCCCGCTTACCTCCAAATGCTGCCATGGGCATACCGCCACCCATGACTTTGCCCAGACAAGTTAAATCCGGCTGAATGCCATGCAAGGATTGGGTGCCGCCCAAGGCTACCCGAAATCCCGTCATCACCTCGTCGTAAATCAATACGGCGCCATACTGCTGGGTGAGCGAACGAACCGCCTTGACAAACTCGGGAGTCGCACGAATTAAGTTCATATTGCCAGCAATCGGTTCCAAAATTAATGCAGCGACCTGATCACCATGGCGCTTGAAGGCCTCTTCTAGAGCACCAACGTCGTTATAGGGCAGCACTAAGGTATGCCTCACTAAATCCTGAGGTACACCACCCGATGAAGGTGCATTCTTTGTGGAATCGGCAAAAGTGAGCAAACCAGAACCGGCTTTGACCAACAGGCTATCCGCATGGCCGTGGTAACAGCCCTCAAACTTAATAATCAAATCACGATTGGTATAGCCGCGGGCTAAACGCAAGGCACTCATGGTCGCTTCAGTGCCGCTCGACACTAAACGAATTTGCTCGATTGCTGGCATTAACTCACAAATACGCTCAGCAAGATCAATCTCCCCTGCGGTCGGGGCACCATAGCTAAAACTCTGAGTTGCGGCACGCTGCACTGCTTCCACTACTTCTGGGTTCGCATGCCCAACAATCATGGGCCCCCATGACATGATGAGATCAACATAGCGCTTATCGTCGGCGTCCCAAAAATAAGGGCCTTCTGCACGCTTGATAAAACGCGGGGTACCCCCCACTTGCCGAAATGCCCTCACTGGAGAGTTCACGCCACCTGGAATCGTTTTCTGGGCACGTGTAAAGAGTTGATCGTTTTGGCTCATGGCATTCATTAAAAAGTCTAATTCATTAAATGACGCACATCTCAAAATCATCTTTGCGCGCACCACACTCGGGGCACGACCAGTTCATGGGAACATCTTTCCACAAGGTTCCAGGCGCAATGCCATCATCCGGACAACCTTTGGCTTCATCGTAGATCCAGCCGCAGATCAGGCACATATAGGTTTTATATTCCATTTGTTATTTCTTTCAGATTGAAATCTTATTTTACGATTTCTGGGCATCGCTTCGCCCCCGAATCTCAAACTTGAAGAGTCTGCATTCCAAGGGGCCATTAAATAATGGGGTGCGTTTGGACTCTTTCATGCGTAAATGGCCCGGTAAGCCCATATCTGCAGTGAGAACAAAGATCTCCCAACCTGCAAAATGGTCTTTCAGTTGCTTACTAAACTGATCGAGTAGCATTGCAAACTTCGGATCGATCGGCTCTTTTAATAAAGGCTCTCGGCTCGTACGTCGTTTTTGCATGTATGCAGCCTTGCTATCACCAAAGACATGGGGTCGATCAGAGTCGCCACCCTTCATAGCTAGGCGCTCTCCATAAGGTGGATTAAATACCATCACCCCTTTTTGCCCTTCGCTTAAATCAATATTGGGCCTAATCGCGATAGCATCCAATTGTCGAACCACAGGCAATCCAGGCAACTGCGCGCGTTGCCAATTTGCCTTACACATGGCAATCATTTTCTCGTTGATATCGCTGCCACTAATTGCAATGGTGTCTTTCTGATGCCGATGCATTTCCGTCTTCGCAGCATCGCAAAGTGTTTGCCAGTTCTTTTTTTCCAGGGAGCTCAAAAAGGGCTTGAGTCGCAAAAAGCCAAAGCCACTTTGCATAACCGATAGCTTCCACGATACGGCTATATTTTGATCGGATGAGCCAAGTATGCGCGCTCGCAGCGCCCCCGCTGGAATATGAAAGGCTATCTGGGCAGCCTCAATCAAAAAGGTGCCGCTTCCGCACATGGGGTCATAAAGCGGCATTGCAGCTTGCCAGTTGGTCAATCGCAAAATCCCAGCAGCGAGATTCTCTTTAAGAGGCGCTTCACCCTTTTCCTCCCGCCAGCCGCGTTTGAACAAAGGCTCACCCGAGGTATCCAAATAGATGGTGGCATGTTGTTGCGTCAAATGAACCTGAATCCGCACATCGGGATTCACTGTATCAATATTCGGGCGCCCACCCGTTTGCTCGCGCAAACGATCAACAATCGCATCTTTGATTCGCAAAGTAGCAAAGTTCAAACTCTTTAGAGGCGATCGTTGTGCGGTGATATCGACCCGAAGCGTTTGATTCGAGGAAAACCAATCTTCCCAACCAATCGCTTTTACTTGATGATAAAGATCATCCTCGGATTTATAGGGTCCGTCGGTCATCTTTAGCAAAACACGACTGGCAATCCGTGAATGCAGATTCATTGCCATTGCTAAGGCAAGCGGTCCCTCAACCCCCATTCCGCCGGTTAAGCTTGACGGGGCTGGGTCAACCGATGATCGCCCCAATGCTTTTATCTCAGGTCGAGCAACAATCTCCTCGAGCTCTTGGGCTAAAACTGCCTCAAGTCCGCCCGGACAAACAATAAAAAATTTCACAATGAGGATCAGCTCGGCTTAATGACTACTAGAGCAGTGACTACCAACATCAGCAAAACTGGAGCCTCATTAAACCATCTAAACCACACGTGGCTTTTGGTATTTTGCTTTTGAACAAATTGCTTAAGGAGACGCTTACATTGCAAATGGTAGCCAATCACAATCAGCACTAATAACACCTTCACATGCATCCAGATCGAGCCGCGGCCAACTCCGTAATACAGCCACAAAATGAGTCCCAAAGCGACCGCTGGCATCATCAGGATGGTCATAAAACGGTAGAGTCGTTGTGCCATACCGATTAAACGTTCATAGGCGATATCGTTAGTTTCTTGTGCCAGATTTACAAAGATACGGGGTAAATAAAAAAGCCCAGCAAACCATGAGGCAATTAAAACGATGTGCAGGGTTTTAGCCCAAAGGTAACCATCAAACATAGAGTCTCTTTATCAAAATTACTGACGTATTTCACCGTGGCCCATCACCACGTACTTCAACGAGGTCAGCCCCTCAAGACCAACGGGGCCACGCGCATGCAACTTATCGTTGGAGATCCCAATCTCGGCACCCAAGCCATACTCAAAGCCATCTGCAAATCGGGTGCTGGTATTGACCATCACACTCGCACTATCGACTTCTCGCAAGAAACGATTGGCATGCTCTTGATTTTGGGTAATGATCGCATCCGTGTGCTTACTACCATAATGCTCAATATGATCCATTGCCTCATCAAGACTCTCAACAGTCTTAATCGATAAGATCGGCGCCAGATACTCTGTGCGCCAATCTTCCTCAGTCGCATCGACCAAGTTAGCAAATTGATTCGATTCAAGTAAGGAGCGGGTCTTTGGATCCACACGCAATTCCACGCCTTTGTCTTGATAAATTCGGCAAAGCTTGGGTAAAACCTGAGGTGCGATCTTGCCATGAACGAGTAGAGTTTCCATCGCATTGCAAGGAGCATAGCGCTGGGTCTTGGCGTTATCACATACTTTAATCGCTAAATCGATATCCGCAGCCTCATCTATAAAGGTATGGCAAATTCCATCGAGGTGTTTGATCATGGGCACTCGGCCATCTTGCATCAGGCGCGCAATCAAACTCTTCCCGCCGCGAGGCACAATCACATCAATGTGCTCGGTCATAGTGATCATTTTTCCGACGGCAGCCCTATCAGTTGTTTGGATCACTTGCACGGCATTGGCTGGCAACTGAGCGGCAGCCAGGCCCTCCTGAATTAATCCAGCTAAAAATGTATTGGAGTCAATTGCCTCCGATCCACCTCGCAAAATGACAGCATTTCCTGACTTTAAGCATAGAGCTGCCGCATCAATCGTGACATTGGGACGGGACTCGTAAATAATGCCAATCACACCAAGGGGTACACGCATTTGCCCAATCAAAATACCTGAGGGTTGCTGTTTAAAGGGGGTAATCTGACCGATTGGATCCTCCAGGGTGACGATTTGCTCAAGACCCAAGGCCATGGTCTCAATTGATTTCTCGGTCATGGTCAAACGATCCACAAATGCAGCGTCATGACCAGCGGCCTTAGCCCGCTCCACATCACGGGCATTGGCCGCCAGAATCTTTGCGACATCCCTACGAATAGCCTTCGCAATATTGCTTAATGCCTGATTCTTTTGCTCAGAACTGGCTCTGGCCATCGCCCTTGAAGCGAGGCGAGCTTGCTGACCAATGGTCAGCATCATTTGCTCAATCGTTTGGTTCATCTCATTTGCCATAGTTGATACTCTAACGCAATAAACTCCCAACAAGTCGCAAACCATCCCAAGGATTAGCTGGAAGATCTCGAACCCATAGACCCTTTGCCTGCTTATCTAAATTAGCCGCAAGTATTAGAGCTTGTTTGAGTTTCTTGGGTTGAATGCGCTTGAGTGCCATCGGGTAGAGCTTCTCGCGCTTTCCCCAAATGCGGTAATTACGCATGATGGTTGGCAAACTCTCCCCTGCAGTAAGCGCAGTCTGGGCCCGATTAAGCGTTCTTAGCTCATCGCTAATTCCCCACAGAATTAGAGGCAAGGGCTCACCCTCACCTTGTAGGCCATCTACCATTCGATTCAGACGTGCCGCATCACCAGACAGTAGTGCCTCTGTCAGCTCAAATAGATCATAGCGAGCAACTTTGAGAACCGCAGCACGAATTTGCTCATCGGTAATCACTCCGCTGGGATACAAAAGTCCCAGCTTCTGAATTTCTTGATGGGCAGCGATCAAGTTACCTTCAACCTGATCGGCCATCCATTGCAAACTGCGCAGCCCCGCTTCCCCAGGTTCAACGGATTGCGACTGCAGTGACATTCGCTTAGCAATCCATTGGGGTAATTGACTTCGTTCAATCGAATCAATCTGGACCGCCATCCCGGCCTCATCTAACGCCACAAACCAAGCAGAGCCCTTGGTTTTCAGATCAAGACGCGGAAGCTGAATGCACATAATCACGTCAGGCACTGAGCCGGCTGATCCTAGAGAAGTGGCAAAGTTTTTCAGTACATCCGCCCCCTCGCGACCAGGTTTGCCAGTGGGCATACGCAGTTCCACAAAGCGCTTATCGCCAAACAGGGACATGGATTGCCCGATACTTAATAACGATGGCCAATCAAAGTAGCGATCCTGAACCATTACATCGCGCTCAGTAAATCCTTGGGTTTTGGCAAATGCCCTGAGGCTGTCCACAGCCTCCATCATCAGAAGTGGCTCATCCCCCGAAAAAACATATAAGGGATGAAGGCTCTGGGAACCCTTCGCTAGACCAGCCAAATGAATCTGGAAGGCATCACTTTTGATCATTGAAATCGATCAAATAGAAAATTTATTTACTCACCCGACCTAGGGTGGCAATGCGACGCAAGATCTGCAGCGCCAAATCAGAACGCATGCTCTCTAAAAATTGTTGTTGCTGGATATCGGCAGACAATACAGTTGCCACAGTGAAATCGAGATCCCGTATCACATAGATATCGGATTCTGGAATGACTTCGGCACCCGTATTATCAAAAGCGCGGAACACGACCCGATTATTGAGTCGATACGCAGAAATCTGACCCGTCGAGGTATAGGTCAAAATTTGCCGAGTACTATCTTCGCTCACAATATCCAGAATCAAATCGGCATCCTTACCCGAGGTGACTACCTTTGCATTTGTTCCTGTCGAAATAATGCGCTCGAGGTCAAAACGTAATTGGGGCGATGGTCGCCCTGAAATCAAAATCGATTTATAGGGAATAGTGACAGAGCCACGTAAACGAAAACCACATGCAGACAATCCAAAAACTGTTATGAAGCCAAAAAGGCTACTTCTTAGCAGCAGGCGACGATTGAAATTATGAGGTACGCTCATCTGCTTATGCAACCACATTCACCAAGCGACCGGGAACCACAATGATCTTCTTGGGCGCCGCACCGTTTAAGAGTCGCAAAACAGGCTCTGACTGCAAGCTAATGGCCTCAATCGCGTCCTTTGAAGCATCAGCTGGCACCTTAATTTGGCCTCGGTGTTTGCCATTAATTTGCAACACCAACTCAATCTCCGACTGAATCAAAGCAGACTCATCCACTTGCGGCCAAGGTGCATCCAATAAAGAGCCAAAGTGCTTGGCAAATCCAAGGTCTTCCCACAACGCATAGGTGCAGTGTGGAACAACGGGATACAAAATGCGTAGCAAAATTCCGAGTGATTCCGAAAGCACTTCAGGGCGAATCGAATTTACATCCTGATTTAACTTAAAGGGCTCTAACACATTCAACATCTTCATAGCTGCCGAGACCACGGTGTTGTATTGACGACGCTGATAGTCAAAGTTTGCCTGCCTCAAAATCGTATGCACTTCAAAGCGCAGCTCTTTTTCGTTAGCATTGAGATCGCTTGGAAGGGACGAATGTACTGCTTGTAAAGATTCCGCTTGCGAACTCGCATAGCTCCATAAACGACGCAGGAACCGAGAAGCACCCTCCACGCCTGCACCGGACCATTCAAGTTGCTGCTCGGGTGGCGCAGCAAACATCGTGAAGAGCCGTGCCGTATCAGCGCCATACTGATCAATCAGGGCTTGCGGATCAACGCCATTATTTTTGCTTTTGGCCATCTTCTCAACACCACCGATATTGACTGGTGAGCCATCCTTGATGAGCTTAGCTGCAATGGGTCGTCCCTTCTCATCAAGATCAAGATCGACATCAGCAGGATTAACCCATTGCTTTTTGCCACTCGAATCTTCTTTATAGAAGGTTTCGTTAAGAACCATCCCCTGCGTGAGGAGATTTAGAAAAGGCTCATCAAAACGCACCAAACCTAAATCGCGCATCACCTTGGTCCAAAACCGAGCGTACAGCAGATGCAAGATCGCATGCTCAATTCCGCCAATGTATTGATCCATTGGCATCCAATAGTCATTACGAGAGTCCACCATACTTTTTGCATCGGGACCGGTATAGCGCATGAAATACCATGAAGAATCCACAAAGGTGTCCATGGTGTCGGTCTCACGCCGTGCAGGCTTACCGCACTTCGGACAATCGACTTTTAAAAAATCTTCGCGTTTATTGAGAGGATTACCAGAACCATCTGGCACGCAGTCTTCGGGCAAGACCACAGGTAAATCCGACTCAGGAACTGGCACTTCGCCACAATCAGTGCAGTGGATCATGGGGATTGGAGTCCCCCAATAACGCTGTCGAGAGATACCCCAATCGCGCAAGCGATAGGTCGTTTTTAGCTCACCAAGACCTCGCTCTTTCAGATCCTTGGCAACGGCCTGCACAGCATCTGGGTGTGATAAGCCGTCATAGGGCCCGCTGTAAATGCACTCGGTGTTCTCTTTTTGTGCATACCACTCTTGCCAGTGCGAGGTATTAAAAAGATCGGTTACCCCTTTAACAGCAATCACCTGCTTAATAGGCAAATGGTATTTATTAGCAAAGGCAAAGTCACGCTCATCATGGGCGGGAACTCCCATCACTGCACCATCGCCATACGACATCAGTACGTAATTACCAACCCACAGCGGAATTGGCTCATTGGTTAAGGGATGGGTCACATACAAACCGGTTGGCATGCCCTCTTTTTCTTGGGTCGCCAGATCGGCTTCAATCACACTCCCGGTTTTGCAACGTTCAATGAATTGCGCTAATGCTGGATTGGTTTGTGCCGCCTTGGCCGCCAAAGGATGTTCGGCAGCAACCGCGCAAAATGTAACGCCCATGATGGTATCAGCGCGCGTCGTGAACACATACATCTTGCCATCGTTAATGAAACGGCCGGCATCATCCTGAACTTGATGAGTAAATGCGAAGCGTACTCCATGACTCTTACCAATCCAGTTTTGCTGCATGATCTTGACGCGCTCAGGCCACGCTAGATCATCGAGTCCAGTTAATAACTCTTCAGCATACGCAGTAATATTGAGGTAATACCCGGGAATCTCACGCTTTTCAACCAAAGCACCCGAGCGCCAACCACGCCCATCAATCACTTGCTCATTAGCTAAAACGGTTTGATCTACCGGATCCCAGTTGACGGTTTGGGTTTTACGATAAGCAATGCCTTTTTCAAGCATCTTCAAAAATAGCCACTGGTTCCAACGGTAGTAATCAGGCTTGCAGGTTGCAATCTCCCGCGACCAATCAATTGCCAGCCCCATCGCTGCCATCTGGCCGCGCATGTAATCAATATTTTGATAGGTCCATTGTGCGGGCGGCACATTATTCTGAAGTGCGGCATTCTCGGCCGGCATCCCAAATGCGTCCCAACCCATCGGCATTAAGACGTTGTAGCCTTGCATGCGCAGTTGGCGCGCCATCACATCATTAATGGTGTAGTTGCGCACATGACCCATGTGCAACTTACCGGAGGGATAAGGCAGCATCGAACAGGCATAGAACTTTGGCTTTAATTGACCGGTAGGTGTCTTTGCATCTTCAGACACGCGATAGACATCATTCGCTTGCCACTCATTGTGCGCGCGCGCTTCAATACTCCGAAAATCGTAATCCTTAGCCTGATGTTTATCCATTAATTATTCTTGTTGTTAGGGATTAAATTATTTGAGGCCCAAGACGTCTTGCATATCAAACCAGCCCTTAGGTTGGTTTTGCAAAAAAGCAGCGGCTCGTAAGGCGCCCTCGGCATACGATTGACGGCTTGTGGAGCGATGACTAATTTCGATCCGCTCGCCCTCGCCGGCAAAGATCACGGTGTGATCACCCACGATATCGCCACCCCGTATGGTTGCAAAACCAATGGTGCCTGGCTTACGCTCACCAGTGTGACCCTCACGGGCATACACCGCCAGATCAGCTAGGGAATGACCTTGGGCCTTGGCAATCACCTCACCCATTTTGATGGCCGTTCCTGAAGGTGCATCCACTTTGTGCCGATGATGCGCTTCCACAATTTCGATGTCATACCCCTGGTTAAGCAACTGGGCGGCGACTTGCAAAATTTTGAGGGTAGCATTCACCCCCACGCTCATATTAGGCGCAAATACGATGGCAATAGTGTCGGTCGCACCGCGAAGCTGTTGCAATTGCTCAGTAGTAAAACCAGTCGTGCCAATAATCATTTTGACGCCTGCCCGCTTCGCAGCCTCAACATGCAATAGAGTTCCTTCGGGCCTTGTGAAATCAATTAAATACTCGGCACCCGCTAATCCTTTGGCTAAATCAGACGTAATCAAGACATTGGTTTGTTGACCTAAAAATGCTCCCGCATCCGTTCCTAATAAGGGGCAACTAGGATGCTCAAGAGCACCGGTTAATTGCGCATTGGATGATCTCAAAATCGTGTCGATGAGCATTTTGCCCATTTTTCCGGTTGCGCCCGCAACTGCAAATTTCATTGGCATCGCTAGCTCTCTAATTAATTTTTAACAGGGGTGATCACCACATCAGGCTGCGGTGTTGGGACCGGCAAATTATTAGGCTGGCTAATCACCATCACTTCAGGGGGTGGCCTCTTTACTGGCTTGGGTGGTTTATTTTTACCCGTTAGCACTTCCCAAAAACTGCGCTTCTCCCGCGCATAGTTGTCAATCTCGGCCACAAGCTCTACTTCAGTAGGTAAGGCATCGCCATCAAACTTCACGAGCTTATCGCCTTCAAAAAATAATGTGACGCGTCTCTCCTTACCGATGGTCTGACCCTCGCGCTTAAATTCAAATACATAATCCCAGCGATTGGCATGAAAATAGCTTGCTAGTAATGGTGTGCCCATAATTTGGCGCACCTGCTCTCGACTCATGCCTACTTTTAATTGAGCATATTGCTCACTGGAAATAAAGTTGCCTTGAACCACATCGGGGACATACGGCTGGAAAATAGTATTCATCCAAGCTCGCTGAGTATTGTCAACCGCCGAGGTACACGCACCCAAACCAAGACAGGCGCACAACACGATCAACATCCGTGATGCAAAAGCTCGATTTGGCTTGCGGCAAGTAAAAATGCTAATCTGCATGGGTTAACAGTTCAACGTATCATTAAGTATCTGATTTTAGCGCCCAAACCTGCCAATCGAGCCAAATCGTATGAGCCAAAACGCCACCCCCACCGACCTCCGTGAAATCGGTCTAAAAGTCACGGCGCCTCGGATGAAAGTCCTTGAGTTTTTTCAGGAAAACGCGGATTCGCACTTTAGTGCCGAAGAGGTCTACATGGCACTTGTGAAGGATAACTCCGATATCGGCTTAGCCACGGTCTATCGCGTTTTAACCCAATTTGAGCAAGCCGGAATCCTGTTAAGAAGCCATTTTGAGTCGAGCAAGGGGGATAGCCGAGCCATTTATGAGCTTAATGAAGGAAATCATCACGACCATCTTGTGTGCCTTGACTGTGGTCATGTCGAGGAGTTTGTGGATTCGGCCATTGAAAAACGCCAAAACGAAATTGCCAAATCCCTCGGGTTTAAGCTCCAAGAGCATTCTCTGGCGATGTACGGTCATTGCCAGAAAAAGAACTGTCGCAATAAGAAAAAGTAATTGATCCAATTACTCACTGAGCTTGTATGCCACAGTTCTACCTAGCGGGTGATTGGGCCCAATCTAATCTACCAAAACAACTTCTACCAGTTGATAATGATTTAGCCCATCACTTGCGCGTTCGTCGTATCGGAGCAGATGATGTATTCACTGTGTTTGATGGTAAAGGCCATACCGCGGTAGGAAGAGTCTCCAGAACGAACGAAACCTATTCCCAGATTGAAATTGAACAAATCCAAGAAGATCGCCAGCGCGAGCTCCCTTATCGCATAGACCTAATTCAGGGACTTGCCAGCGGTGACAAAATGGATTGGGTCATCGAGAAAGCTGTTGAAACGGGGGCGACAAGCATCACCCCCATTGAGTGTGAACGCTCGGTGGTCAAACTCAAACATGACTCAAAGCGACTAGAAAAACGTCTGCTTCATTGGCAGGCAATCGCGCAAGCGGCGTGTGAGCAATGTGATCGCAGCGTCATTCCAGAAGTTAACGCAATCCAACATCCTCGGGATGCATTCAAACAAAGTGTGGCTGGGTTAAAAATCCTTTTGAGCACAACGACCACCGATTCGCTGCATCAATTTCTAAATCGGCATCCACCCCAAAGCATTGCACTTGCGATTGGTCCAGAGGGAGGGTTTTGCCCTGAGGAAGAGGAATATGCCAAACAGGCTGGTTTTACCGCCTTATCACTTGGTCCACGCATTCTACGAACAGAAACGGCTGGGATCGTTACGATCTCAGCCGTAGAGAGTATTTGGAGCTTAAAGACGAGTTAAGCGAACGAGTAAAAGACTCGATATGGGACGCGGCGCTCTGACCAAAACTCAACGGCATCGCGGAACACATCCAGGAGAGTCTCCCTGGCTTCTTTGTCAAACTTTTGAGTGCAAGGCAAACCTTCGAGGACCACCACAAAACCTGGCTGAGGACCAGCTTTGTCAACCAAGGTTGTCAGAGCATCCAATAGGGGATCAAAGTTTTTAGCCTGCTGCTTGGTAAACATATAGGCGTTCGCGATTGCTTCGAGCACCTCACCCTTGGTATTGGCATTGGTGCAACTCGCATACACAAAGTGCTGTCCAAGTTCAGTGGCAGCCTCAGCTAGGTCACTAGTTCTGAATGCACGAATCGATTGCACGATATTGGGGCGCACACTGCGCAACATTGCTGGGGGACCGGCATCCCTCATAGCCAAAGCAGCACGCCAAGAAGCTGTCACTTTTTTTCCCAGGTCTTGATTGGCAGCATAGGTCTGAAGACGCGACAGACCACCTTGGGCATAAATGCTCGCCGCCGAGATCTCGCGATCGGCTTGATCATTTCTGTCCCAATTTTCTGCGCGGCTGTGATCTTCGACGCTTGCTGAAGTAATGTTTTCAGGAAGAATATTCATGATGGATAGTAGATTACCCTTATCCCGCCCCTAAATCAAGCCTAATCCAAGAACTAATTTGATAAGTTATTGATTTTTATCAATAATTTAAAAGTGAGCGACTACTTACTAAGTATATTTCCCTTTTAAAATAAGCCCTTGGATTGAGTGGCGGCCTCTACAACCGCAAGTGTGCTCACATTGACAATCCGACGCACCGTGGCCGCCGGAGTCAAAATATGAATCGGTTTTGCAACCCCGAGCAAAAGTGGTCCGATTGCAACACCATTTCCAGCGGCAGTTTTCAATAAGTTATAAGAAATATTGGCGGCATCAATATTGGGCAAGACCAATAAATTGGCCTCTCCACGCAAGCTTGAGTTTGTAATCGCACCAGCCCGAATTTCCGGGTCCAGCGCACAATCACCGTGCATTTCACCATCCACCTCAAGCTCAGGAGCAGCTTTTTGCAAAATCGCCAATACCTCACGCATTTTTGCAGCCGATGGCGCATCACTGGAACCAAAGTTCGAATGCGAAAGTAAGGCAACTTTCGGGGTCATACCCAACTTGCGCATCTCGCTCGCAGCTAAGAGTGTGATTTCAGCTAGCTCGGCAGCGCTTGGATCAATATTGACATGGGTATCTACCAAGAAGACTTGGCGATTCGGCAGTATCAGCCCCGACATTGCTCCATACACTGTCGCACCCGGTTCATGACCGATGACCTCATCAATGTATTTCAAGTGCATGGCAGTGTTGCTGATCGTGCCGCAAATCATGCCATCCGCCTGCCCTTTTTTGAGGAGAATAGAGCCAATTAAAGTATTGCGGCGGCGCATCTCGAGCTTCGCGAAGGACTCGGTCACCCCCTTGCGCTCAGTGAGTTGCAAATAAGTTTGCCAAAAATCACGATAGCGCACATCACTTTCCGGATTGACGATCTCGATATCCACGCCTGATTTCATGCGCAGGCCGTATTTCTCGATGCGATGCTCAATCACCGATGGACGCCCAATGAGGATGGGGTTCACCAAACTTTCGTCGAGCATGATTTGCACGGCACGCATCACACGTTCATCCTCACCCTCACAAAAGACAATCCGTTTTTGCTCCATCGGAATCTTCTTCGCAATCCCAAACAAGGGTTTCATGACTGTGCCCGAGTGATACACAAACTGCTGCAATTGATCTTTGTAAAGAGCAAAATCTTTGATGGGTCGACTTGCAACTCCGCAGTCCATGGCGGCCTTCGCAACGGCTGGTGCAATTACCGTAATTAGGCGCGGATCAAACGGTTTCGGAATTAAATAATCAGGGCCAAAAGCCAAGTTCTCGCTACTGTAAACCGCCGCCACCACATCACTTTGTTCTGCTTGAGCTAATTCAGCAATTGCCTTCACTGCCGCGATTTCCATCTCAGTGGTAATGGTGGTTGCCCCAACATCCAAAGCCCCGCGAAAGATGAATGGGAAGCACAGGACGTTGTTCACTTGATTGGGGTAATCCGTTCGCCCAGTTGCCATTACGGCATCGGGACGAACTAGCTTGACCTCCTCCGGCAAGATCTCAGGGGTTGGATTTGCTAAGGCAAACACAAGTGGCTTATCTGCCATTTTGGCAACCATCTCGGACTTTAAAACTCCACCAGCCGATAAGCCCAAAAATACATCAGCCCCTTCAATCACATCGCCTAAGGTGCGCTTGTCGGTCTTTTGCGCAAATGGTGTTTTTTGCGGATCCATGAGCTCAGTGCGGCCCTCATAAACCACACCGACAATATCGGTTACCCAGATATTGCTCTTAGGTAAGCCAAGATGAACCAATAACTCCAAACAGGCCAGCGCGGCCGCGCCGGCACCGGATGTCACTAACTTAACCTTCGTAATATCTTTACCAACAACTTTTAGACCATTGAGAATCGCTGCTGCCACCACAATGGCTGTGCCATGTTGATCATCATGAAAGACTGGAATCTTCATGCGCTCACGGAGTTTGCGCTCAACCAAGAAGCAATCCGGGGCCTTAATATCCTCGAGGTTAATTCCGCCAAAAGTCGGCTCTAGGGCAGCAATTACTTCAACTAATTTATCGGGATCGCTTTCGTTGACCTCGATATCAAACACATCAATCCCAGCAAACTTTTTAAAAAGTACCGCCTTGCCTTCCATCACCGGCTTACTGGCGAGTGCGCCAATATCACCCAAACCCAACACGGCCGTACCGTTGGTGACCACCCCAACTAAATTACCACGAGCGGTATAGCGAAATGCAGTGGCAGGGTCTCGTTTGATTTCTTCACAAGCCGCTGCTACACCTGGCGTGTAAGCCAAAGAAAGGTCACGTTGATTGGTTAATTGCTTGGTGGGGGCAATTGATATTTTGCCGGGGACCGGAAACTCGTGGTACTTAAGGGCAGCCTCACGCAAAGCCTTAATTTGCTCTTCTTTATTTTGATTAGGTTTATTGCCAGATTGACTCATAGGGTTCCACGGGTAATGAAATAAAAGGGCTTGGAGCCTTAAACAGGAATGCTAAAAGCTCTATTCTATTCCTCTGAAGACTGTCCCTTTGAATGCCCTCTTGAATGGCAGGTCTTGTAAGAATGGGGCTTTAAAGCCCGCCTACAATATAAGGATGACGAAGCAATTCCTTCAAAACCCGCCATCTGATACCCACCAACTCGGGGAATTTGAGTTAATTCGCGATATTTTCAAGACGCGCGCTTTGCAAATGATGAGAGCTAAACCGCAACATGCTCCGCTTCTTGGCATTGGTGATGATGGGGCATTGATTGCCTGTCATCCAAACGAGGAAGTGGTCATCACAACCGATATGTTGGTAGCTGATCGGCACTTCTTTGCGGATACCGACCCTTACCTCGTCGGGAAAAAATCCCTAGCAGTGAACTTATCGGATCTTGCCGCAATGGGTGCTAAGCCGACCGGATTTACTCTGGCGCTCGCCTTACCGAAACAAAAGCAAGCATGGCTACATGGATTTGCGAATGGTCTTTTTGACTTAGCCGATCTATTTGATTGCCACCTAATTGGCGGCGATACCTGTCAAGGGCCATTAACGATTAGCATCACGGCTTTTGGTGTGGTTCCAAATGGACAAGCGATTAAACGATCGGGCGCTCAGGTGGGCGACTTCATTTGGGTCTCTGGTGCACTGGGCGATGCTCGTCTAGCACTCGGATGCATTCGTAAAGAATGGTCTTTGGATCTAGGCGCCGAAGAACTCAATCAGATCAATCAACGCCTTCATTCACCGCTGCCCCGAGTGGCACTCGGAATTGCTCTACGTGAAATCGCAACGGCAGCCTTAGATGTGTCAGATGGATTATTAGGCGATTTGCGACACATTTTGGAATCATCCCATGTGAGCGCCAAAATTAACGTGGACGCCTTGCCTCGCTCACCGGTGTTGCGTCGGCAAGATCAGGCAATTCAGTATCAATGCGCAGCCTCTGGTGGCGATGACTATGAGCTTTGCTTTACTGCAAACCCAGATCAACATGACAAGATTGCGAGTCTCTCAAGAGAACTCGGACTCCCTTTGACTTGTATCGGCCAAATTACCGAAGTCCAGAATGAAAGTTTGCTGATACTCGAGGATAGTGAGGGCATGCCACTAAGCCCCGAGAAATCCCAAGCGCTGCTGAGATCTTTTGATCACTTTCGAGATTAGAGATTGATGAAAGCAACTCGCCACCCATCATTAAATTGGATGCTGGGATCCGTGCATCGGGTATTTGGTATCGGCTTTGGGATCGGCCTTGCTCCAATTGCTCCAGGCACGGCTGGCACCCTGCTTGCCTGGGCTTTGTTTTTGATCCTAAACGCAGTTCTTTCAACAACGGCTATGTTTGTTTTACTTAGCCTTGGAACGCTTTATGGACTATGGGCTTGCGGTCAATGCAGCCACGATCTAGAGCGCCCCGATGATGGCTCGATTGTTTGGGATGAAATCATCTCCTTTGCTTGGATCCTATTGTTGATTGGATCCAATAATCTATGGGTACAAGCAATCGCATTTTTAATCTTTCGATTTTTTGATGCCGCCAAACCATGGCCCATCAATCGCGTCGATCAATACTTTAAGAAAAACTGGATCCATCAAGAACATATCAACCCATCGCAGATCATCAAACATGGTTTTGGAATCATGATTGACGATCTCATTGCCGCTTTCTTTACTATTTTGATCGTGATGCTTGGAATACACTGGCTAATATGAAATCATCCATCACCCCACTGGTTCAACAATTAGCTCAAACTTTGTTAGCTAAAGGTCTCAAGATTGCCTCAGCCGAGTCATGCACTGGAGGTTTATTGGCTGCACACCTCACGAGCCTTACTGGATCCAGCGACTGGTTTGAGCGGGGCTTTATCACCTACAGCAATCAAGCGAAAGAAGAAAGTATTGGCGTATCAAAGGAGTTGATCGAACAATATGGGGCCGTGAGTGAAGAGGTTGCAAAGGCTATGGCCAAAGGCGCTCTCAACCATAGCCTAGCCCAAGTTAGTGTTGCTGTTACTGGAATTGCTGGGCCAGGTGGAGGGGGTGCGAATAAACCCGTCGGGATGGTTTGCTTTGCTTGGGGAATGCGAGTGGCTGATCAGATCCAAACCCGCTCACAAACGAAACAATTTAGCGGTGATCGTCAGAGCATTCGGGAGCAGGCTTGCGTTTACGCGATCGAGTCACTCCTTGTGCAACTCACTGCAAGCGAGTCCCGCTAATTTGACTTCAACCAGCCTTTGTGGCGGAAGTAGCCCAAAGGAATCATTGCCGAGATGATCATGGTAATGATTGCCAGTGGGTAGCCCCAAGTCTCTTTGAGTTCAGGCATGTACTCAAAGTTCATACCCCAAATGCTTGCCAATAAGGTTGGGGGCATTAAGGCGACCGAGACCACCGAGAAGATCTTAATGATTTTGCTTTGGTTCAGACTAATAAAGCCAACCGTCGCATCCATCAAGAAGTTAATCTTGTCAAATAAGAATGCTGTGTGATTCTCTAGAGAATCAATGTCTCGCAAAATTTGACGCGCTTCTTCTTGCTGTTCGTCGGACAATAATTTGCTTCGCATCAGAAATGACAGTGCGCGCCGCGTATCCATGACATTGCGACGAATTCGGCCGTTGGTATCTTCTTCAGTGGCAATCGTCTCAAGAACTTCTGCTGCGTCGGCGTCGGTGATCGTTTCCGACAAAACACGTTTACCCGCGCGCTCAAGATTTTCATAAACCTCCTCAAGTGCATCGGCCGAGTATTCGGCATCGGTGGAGTACAGATCAAGGAGTACATCCTTCGCATTACTGACCGAACCCGGACGCAAACGCGCCCGCAAGCGTACCAAACGGAACACTGGTAAATCTTCATCGTGGATCGAAAACAACACCTGATTGGTCAGGACGAACGCCACCCTCACGTTGCGTGATGTATCTTCTTCGTCTAGCAAAAAGTCGGTGCGAATATGCAGATGCCCATCGTCTGCCTCAAAATAGCGTGCAGACGCCTCCAGGTCCCCAAGATCGTCCAACTCAGGCAGTTGAACGGCAAAAGCCTCTTTAATCCAAAGCAGCTCTTCCTCTTCAGGGTCAATCACATCAATCCAAATTGGATTGTGGTGTTGGAGCAGTTCATTGCGATCTTCGACTTGCTCTTGCGATAGACGGCCGTTTTGTAGGACGAACAAGTTGATCATGGTGAACTCCCGACGAATGCGCTAGTTTATCCTATGCACTATGAATCGTTCATTACATTTGGTAAAAAATTCGGGGTCCTTTCGGGATCAGATCGAGGCTGCCTGGGCATCCCAGGGCAGCATGCTCTGCCTAGGTCTAGACCCCGATCCCCAGCGCTTCCCGCCCAGCATAGGCAAAGGCCCCAAAGCCATCCTCAATTTTTGTAAAGAAATTGCGGATTCATGTGCTGACCTGGTGTGTGCATTTAAACCACAGTTTGCGTACTTTGCCTCCCAACGAGCAGAGGACCAACTGGAAGACCTGATCGCCCACCTCAAAAGATCCTACCCACAGATCCCCATTATTTTGGATGCCAAACGGGGTGATATTGGGAGCACCGCCGAACATTACGCATTAGAAGCGTTTGAGCGTTATGGGGCCGATGCCGTGACGGTCAATCCATACATGGGTAAAGACTCGATCGAACCCTATCTTCAGCACTCGGGCAAAGGGGTCATCATCTTGTGCCGTACCTCCAATCCAGGCGGGTCCGATATACAAAACCTTCCCATCAACAGCAACCAAGCAGTGTTTGAACGCGTTGCACACCTTGCCAAAGAGTGGGATCAAGCGGGTCAAATTGCACTTGTGGTGGGAGCCACCTTTCCCCAAGAAATCGCCCGAGTTCGAGCCATCGTCGACGCCATGCCCTTACTCATCCCTGGAATCGGGGCGCAAGGCGGGGATATTGAAGCGACGGTTGCTGCGGGGCAAGTAGCGAATAAACCCGGAACGGGAATGATGATTAACTCATCGCGCGCCATTTTGTATGCGAGCAACGGAAAGGACTTTGCAGAAGCTGCCAGAAAAGTAGCAATAGCAACCCGTGATGCGATTCGATCTGCGCAGGCCAAATAAAAAGATGCTTGGTATTACTAGCGGTTTTTAGGCAAAGCTACACGATCCATATTCTCTAAAATAAATTGTTGGCGTAGGCCAAAATCAATACTCCCGCGTTTGCAGTACTTACTTTTATCAAAACATTTTGGCGCTGGTAAAGCAGATGCTAATGCGGCTGCCTGTTCGCGACTAATATTTTTTGGATTAGTCACATAGTAGTGAGAAGTCGCTGCACCAATCCCAAAAAACCCCTCACCCCATTCAACGGAATTCATATAAATCTCAAACATCCGCTGTTTGGAAAGCATCAACTCTAAAAGTCCGGTAATGACTAGCTCCTGTACTTTACGTAGGTAGTTTTTTTCAGAGGAAAGAAATAAATTCTTGGCCAATTGCTGTGTGATTGTGGAGCCGCCGCGCACCACCTTGCTGCCGCCTTTTTGGTTTCGCTCCCAGGCTTTTTGCATATCCTCAACACGAACCCCGCTATGTTTAAAAAAGATATCGTCTTCACTTACCAGAATCGCCCGCTTTAAATCATTGCTGATCTGCTCGTACGAAACCCAACGATGCTGGATTGGGCAGCTCAGATTCCAGTGACAAAGACGCCAACGTTCCGCCCTCTGAAATGCTGTACTGCTTGGATTCATGAATGCCCATAGACCAATTTGGATCACAAAGTAAAACTGCAAACCGATCAGTCCCCAAGCCATGCATTTGAGGAAATATATGACCCATGACATGATTTAAGCGTACCGAAGCTGTGCAATAACAGCCCGAGTATCTAAACATTTGATGTCCACTTGACGCCACTGACTAAAGGCAACGGCAGCTTGCTCTACCAACATTCCCAAGCCGTCACTGATCCGACAGCCGCGCTGCAAGGCTTGCTCCATAAATACCGTGGTTTTACCGTATACCAAATCATACGCAAAGCAACCAGGGCAAAACACGTGATCTGCCGCTAATGTGCTTAAAGGACTTTGGTCCTCGAGTCCAGCTGAGCTCGAATTAATCACAAGTGAGAATGCAGGGGTCGTTTGATCCTCCAATTGAGCGATGCTGCTTGCCATTAACTCCACGTCAAGCTCTGTTGCTAAAGACTGAAATATCGACACGAGCTCGTGAGCTTTTTGAGCTGTGCGATTGGCAATCCAAATCCGTTTGGGCTTTTGGTTTAGCAGTGGCTCAATGATCCCGCGACTTGCACCACCTGCCCCCACAATCAGGACATCTGCTTCACAAATGGCAACCCCTTGAGAAAGCAGATCAGCCACTAACCCAGCACCATCGGTGTTATCGCCCCAGAGTACTCCGTCTTTTTGCCAGACTGTATTTACGGCACCTGCTAAGCGAGCACGGCTAGTCAATTGTTTGCATAACTGATAGGCATCCAATTTAAACGGAATGGTGACGCTTGCACCCTTACCACCAAGGACAAAAAATTGGGTGAGCATTGCTGCAAATCCATCCACTGACGGCTGAATCCTTAAATAATCCATTTCTTGCTGGGTTTGTATCGCAAACCGCTCATGAATTAAGGGAGACTTGCTATGCCCAATCGGGTTACCAAATACCGCATAAATATTTTTGCTAACAAAACGATTTGGCTTCAGCTCAGTCAAAAAGGGATAGTGACTCATGGTTTGGCACCCCTTAATTCCAGTCGATTGCCAGATTGATCTTTCAAATCGCGTGTGAACTCAAACGTTGAAACCCAATCCAAAACATCGATCTGCTGACGCATCTCACTTGGAAACGCTCCGAACGGAGCGGCGGCGCGCACAATCGCCACTGCTTGACGATCAAGCTCTGGAATACCGGATGAGTGACTTACTTCAATACCCTCACGCCCTTTGACGTTATTAGTAATTCGACCCTCTGCATCAACACTAACAGTTAACACCAAGCTACCATACAACGGCCGACCCTGGACGCGAGGAAAAAAAGTATTGCCATAGGCTTCAATCTTTTGACGCATACCATCATAGTAATATGCAAACGCAACCGTTTTGGTACTGCTTGCACTAAGGACCGCGCGACGTGGAAGACGACCCTCAGGGCTAAGTCGTCTAGCAAGCTCGGCTTCCAACGCATTGGTCTGAGAGAGCTGTTTAGATTCTTCGCCCGATCGCATTCCACTGGCCTGTTTTTTATCGGTATCTAATTTGGATAACAATTGCTTTTGGCGCTTCTCAAGTGCCTCTAACTTAGCATCGGCACCCAAGTGGGCGCGGTGCAATGCACTCGCATCCTCCCGAATAGTTAGGCCCCCACCATCCAAATTAGCCTGTGCTAATTTCTGTGCTTTTTGAGGAGGCGCGGGGCTTGATGCATTCACGAGCACAATACTCAATGGTGTATTGAAACGCCTCTCGGTTTCTGGCGGATTGAACCAGCGCTGACTCAATAGGGCAAGGTGAACCAGCAGAGATATGGCTAATGCGATCCATAGCGGCTTAATAGACCGACTCACCTCAAATGAATGCAGAGCCAGTCTCATTCTGGTAAATCCCCTTCTACCTCAGCACTAACTTCACTCGGGCTGGTTTCCAGCTCAAGCACACGGGCCTTAGCAGATAGGTCTAAAAGATCTATATCCATAACTTCGATCTTAGCGCGGGTGAGACGAGGATGACTCGCCAATTCAGGGATGGGTAAATGCAGTGGAATAGGCTCAAGCCGCGACATACCCTCTTTCAGATGACGTGCGTAGATTGAATGGGGCAATCCAGCCTGCGCCAACCAACGCAAGCACCAATAGCGCTCCATGCGTGACTGATATTCCCCGTACTGAAGATATACCGTATCGAAATCAGCGGCAATTCCCATGATCTCCGAGTCTTTTGGAGGAAAGGGAGCTGTCATCTTCGCTGTTACGCCATTTCGAATCATGGCAATCAATTGCCATTGATTTACAAGATCTGCATACCGACGTAATGGCGAGGTACACCACGCATAACAATCAACACCCAAGCCCTCATGAGGGCCAGGGGTGGTTTGCATCCGTGTACGCTGAGGACCCCAACCTTTCTGGGTGCGGAATAGCGCCGGTAAACCATGCTCAGCTAGCGCTTGTCCCCAAATCTGATTACATAAGATCATGCATTCGGCCACGATGGTATCCAAAATCGAACCTCGAACACGAGGCTCAATCACGATTTCATTGCTTGACGAAGTGATCTTGAAATTGAAATCACGGATTAAAGCATTTGGATCAGCTTGACCCAAGACCTCCGCTCGCAAGCCGTCTTTGACACGCTGCTCTTGACGTTTTTGATGCTCATTTTGAGCCAAAGCCCACAATCGAGTCAGCGCTTCGTGATGCGGCAACGATGAGTTCTCTTGGGCCAAGAAGGCTTCGTCAACTAGTGGTTCCCAATCGTCTAAGCGAAGATTAGTTTCAATCGGCACTAACTCGAGAGCACTTTGCACAGGCGTCTGGGTTCGTTGGCCAGAGGCATCTATCTCAAGATATAAAGAAATGGCAGGATGGGCTGAGCCTGCATCTAAAGAGAAATACTGAACAAACTGCTTTGGCAACATGGTAATTTTGTCACCCGGGAAATAAACCGTTGACATTCGTTGACGCGCAACTTGATCAAAACGATCGCCCTTTTGAATCAGCAAACCAGGTGCTGCAATATGAATACCCAATCGATATAGACCACTACCGATAGGCGTTAATGACAAGGCATCATCGATTTCTGTTGTGCTTGCATCATCAATTGAAAATGCTTTCACTTGGGCAGTCGGCAAGCCGGCAATGGCCTTTTCAAATTCTTCTGGTGTAAATTGAAAATCGCTTGCGAAGCCTGTCCCTTTCGGAAAATGCGCTTGCACAAATTGGCCATGATGGTAAGACTGCGGGGAATCCAAAGCACCACAGCGCATCAGCAAACGCGCCGGATGTTCTCCTGTCTGTTCACAAGCCCCATGAAAAGCTTTGTATGCCAAGCTATTTTTATCTGGACGGAACAGCAAGCTATTCACCTGCGAATGCAAAGCATCTGGCAGCCTTCCTTCAATCAGTTCTTCCTGCCATGCTTGTTGTTGTAGAAGCTCTCTTTGCCTGCGCTCAATTGCCGCTAATCCCGCCTGCAGTTGCTCGAGTAGTGCCCGCATAAAGACGCCTCGCCCCTTGCGTCGAAAGTAAACAGGAGCTCCTTGCAATGCAATCGCTAAACCGATTAATTGGGGAGTACTTATGGTGTCCCCAAAATACTCTTTGGCAATTGTCTGGAAAAAAAATTCTTGGTCGGGCGCGCAATCCCATAGAAGTTGTAAATCAATTGTTGCAGCAATACCATGCGCTTCTTCAAGAACTTCTTGAGGATTCGCAAGATCAAATTGCAGCCATACCTCTTTAGCCTTTAGCTTGAGATGCTTGCCTGATAAAGCGCTTGCCTGCCATGACTGAGTCTCTCCAGACCCTGAGGATGACAAGACGGTCGCGATTCGCAGCTCACCGCCTTCTTCATATAGCAAATGCATTAAAGCGAAATCCCGCCACTAGCCTCGATGGTTACACCATTGACATAACTGGCTTCATCGCTCGCTAGAAATAGATACACATTCGCCATTTCCTCGGGAGTGCCTAAGCGCGCCATCCACGAACGCTGCTCAATACTTTGCAAAATGTTCTCGGGCATCGCCTTGACCATCTCGGTTGCAATAAATCCAGGACACACAGCATTCACCCGAATCCCTTTTTGCCCGAACTCACGGGCCCAGGTTTTGGTAAATCCAATCACGCCAAATTTAGTTGCAGAGTAATTGGTTTGACCAAAATTACCGTAGATACCGACCACACTTGAGGCATTGACGATCGCGCCCTTTTTTGCTTCTAGCATATGGGGAACCACCAATTGGGTGCAATTAAAAACGCCTTTGAGATTAACATCGATCACTGCATCAAATTGCTCTTCGGTCATTTTCACCAAGCGGGCATCTTGAGTAATTCCTGCGTTGTTAATCAATATATCAATGCGATGATGTTTGGCGATGATGTCGTCAACCGCACGCTGAATACTGGCTCGATCGGTGACATCCAACACATAGGGCTCCGCATGCTTGAGTTGGCCGACGGCGTCCATTACCGCAGCTTCATTTAGATCGGCCAACATGACCTTGGCTCCCTCCTCGGCAAACCGTTTAGCAGTTGCAAAACCAATTCCTTTGGCTGCTCCAGTAATGAGTGCCACTTTGTTTCGTAAACGCATACCAATTCCTCTAATTAGGGATTCAGGCGCTCTAAGCGAGCCAGAATTTTTTGATGAACACCGCCAAAGCCACCATTGCTCATCACCAAAATATGATCATGGGGTTTAGCTTCACCACATACCGCTTCAACTAAGCGCCCAAGATCATGAAAGCTTTTCGCCTTAGACCCCAATGGCGCGATCGATTCTTGCAAATCCCAACCTAGGGCATCTTTGCCACTAATTGCTCCATAGGCAAATACCAAATCGGCTTCTCTCAAGCTATCCGGAAGCTGAGACTTCATAACTCCAAGCTTCATGGTGTTGGAGCGCGGCTCAAGCACCGCCAGAATTCGTGCCTCACCCACTTGTTTACGTAATCCATCAATAGTGGTAGCAATTGCCGTTGGATGATGGGCAAAATCATCGTATACACGAATCTGATGTTGCTCACCAATGAGCTCTAGGCGTCGTTTGACATTTTTGAACTCTGCCAAAGCAAAAGCAGATTCTTCTGGGGTGATGCCGATATGATGGGCAGCCGCAATCGCTGCTAGCGCATTGAGTTGATTATGAACGCCCATCACTCCAGAGCCTTCAGCCCAATGAACCTCTGTGCATTTCTTGCCCTGATAAAAGACTGCAAAATCAGCGCCGCGTTTACCAGCCGCATTCTCAATATCTTCTAACGCCCAATCGCAGTCACCGTAACCAAACCGTTCGACGGGAGACCACACACCACGTTCGAGTACGCGATCCAATGACTGTTGTGAACCATTGGCAAGCACCAAACCGGTTTGCGGAATGGTTCGGACTAAATGATGAAATTGGGTTTCAATCGCAGCCAAATCGCTAAAGATATCCGCATGATCAAACTCGAGGTTATTGAGAATCGCAGTTCGGGGCCGATAGTGCACAAACTTACTGCGCTTATCAAAAAAAGCGGTGTCGTACTCATCCGCCTCGATCACAAAATAGTTCCCATCACCTAAGCGCGCTGATACTGAAAAGTTCAATGGCACACCACCAATTAAATATCCGGGTTTACGGTGATTACGCTCCAAAATCCAGGTGAGCATGGCCGTCGTTGTAGTTTTGCCATGCGTTCCAGCAACAGCCAAGACATGCCTACCTGATAAAACTTGCTCGCCAAGCCACTGAGGGGCCGAGGTATATGGCAAGCCCTGATTCAAAATCTCCTCGAGCAGGGGGTTTCCCCTAGAGACCACGTTCCCAATCAGAAATAAATCGGGTTTCGATTTAAATTCACGTAGTTGATCGGGGGAGTATCCTTCGATTAATTGAATACCTTGGGCTTCGAGCTGGGTACTCATTGGTGGATAAACATTTGCATCACATCCGGTTACCTCATGACCGGCCTGCCTGGCAATTGCCGCGATTCCACCCATGAAGGTGCCACAAATGCCCAAGATATGAATATGCATGCGTGGATTTTAGCTAAGGAGAGTCATGAACCGTCGTCATTTTCTAATTGGAAGTGTGGTCGCAATTGTTGCCGCAGTAGCAGGCGCTTTTATTGCCAATCGCAGAACTGCCCTCCAATCTGCCTCCCAAGAGGCAGTCAAAGCTCTTTTTGAACGCGAATGGTTCTCTCCAGACCAAAAGCCCATTTCAACCCAAGATTGGAGAAATAAGGTTTTGGTCATCAATTTTTGGGCCTCCTGGTGCCCGCCATGCGTTGAAGAAATGCCCGCCTTAGACAAAGTTCAAGGGGAATATGATCCTAAAAAGATGCTAATTGTCGGTATCGGTATCGATTCACCCTCGAATATTCGTCAATTTATTGAAACTACCATTATTTCTTATCCCATTGTTTTAGGTGGACTTGGTGGCAACGACATCAACAAAATGCTAGGAAACCCATCGGGAGCCCTACCCTTCACGGTAGTGATCAATGCCAAAGGGGATATCACAGGTAGAAAATTAGGCAAGATCAGCGAAGATGAGCTTAGAAAGCTTATTAAAGACGCAATTTAATTAAAATTAGCTACTTTTAGACCAATATTGAAAATGGCTTAGACGGCCATTTTTCGTTCAATTCTTAAAAAAACGGTCAATTTCTAGGTATTCCAAGCTCTTGGGGGTATACTGCTTCTTACGTTAATTTTCTGGATTTATCGCCAAATTAATCGATATTTTTCAATAACTGTAGCGATCTATGCCTACTAACCATTCAAATTCCTCTGTTTTGCTTCTAAATGGTCCTAATTTAAACCTTCTCGGCACTAGAGAGCCTGAGGTTTATGGCAAAACAACCCTTGAAGACATTACGAAGCGCATGGCCGAGCTTGCTAAAAATGCCGGAATTTCGCTGGAAAGCTTTCAAAGCAATCATGAGGGTGAACTAATTGATCGAGTTCAGAAGGCAAAAAAGGATGGTATTGGTTTCATCATCATTAATCCAGGTGGATTTACTCACACCAGCGTTGCCCTGCGCGATGCTTTAGCTGGTGTAGCGATCCCTTTTATTGAAGTGCACCTCTCGAATATTCACCAGCGTGAAGAATTTCGCAAACATTCTTATTTTTCAGACCTAGCCATGGGCGTGATTTGCGGTCTAGGCGCCCAGGGTTATGAACTGGCATTGGCAGCAATTCAGAACAAACTGGCTTCTCATTAAAAATCATTACAACGAGGTTTGGCATGGACTTACGAAAACTCAAAACCCTGATCGACTTAGTTTCTGAATCTGGAATCTCCGAACTAGAGGTGAGCGAAGGTGAAGACAAAGTCAAGATTGTGAATGCTCGCCATTCTGGCTCCGTTGCAAATGCTCCCGCAGCGACGCCCATGGGTACCATGGTCGTACCAGCACCGATCCAACCCGAAGTTCCAACTGCCTCGGTTGTTGCTACCCCACAAGCAAGTGCCGCGCCAGAGGGGTTCGTACAGAAGTCCCCGATGGTAGGAACCTTTTATCGCTCCCCCAATCCTGAGGCACCTGCTTTCGTGAATGTGGGCGATACCGTAACTGTTGGTCAAACCTTATGCATTATTGAAGCCATGAAGCTTCTCAATGAAATTGAATCGGAGAAAGCAGGGGTAATCAAACAAATCCTGTGCGAGAACGGTCAAGGCGTTGAATTTGACCAACCGCTATTCGTCATCGCCTAATCGCCATGTTTGACAAAATACTGATCGCCAATCGTGGCGAAATTGCGCTGCGAATTCAACGAGCCTGCCGAGAATTGGGCATTAAAACGGTCGTGGTGTATTCCACGGCAGATAAAGATGCGAAATACGTAAAGCTTGCTGATGAGGCGGTTTGCATTGGACCGGCACCCTCGACCCAAAGCTATCTGAACATGCCAGCAATTATTTCTGCGGCTGAAGTCACCGATGCCGAAGCCATTCATCCAGGCTATGGATTTCTCTCAGAGAATGCGGATTTTGCTGAGCGGGTTGAAAAGTCTGGGTTTGCGTTTATCGGCCCGAGACCGGAGTCGATCCGCTTGATGGGCGACAAGGTCTCGGCTAAAAATGCCATGATTAAGGCAGGGGTTCCCTGCGTTCCCGGATCAGCCGGCGCTTTACCCACTGACAATCCAAAAGAAATTCTGGCGACCGCCAAGCGTGTAGGCTACCCCGTCATTATCAAAGCGGCTGGTGGTGGCGGAGGGCGCGGTATGCGTGTGGTTCACACCGAAGCAGCCCTGATTAGTGCCGTGAACATGACCCGTGAGGAAGCGGGACGCGCCTTTGGTAATCCCGAAGTCTATATGGAGAAGTTTTTAGAGCGCCCAAGGCACGTGGAAATTCAAGTCTTAGCAGATACCCATGGGAATGCGGTTTGGCTGGGTGAGCGAGACTGCTCGATGCAGCGTCGCCACCAAAAAGTGATTGAAGAGGCACCGGCTCCAGGAATCGATCGCAAACTAATTGCCAAGATTGGAGAACGCTGTGCTGATGCCTGTAAAAAGATAGGCTATCGCGGTGCTGGCACCTTTGAATTTCTCTATGAAAAGGGTGAGTTCTTTTTCATTGAGATGAACACCCGCGTGCAAGTGGAGCACCCGGTAACCGAAATGATCACTGGGATTGATATTGTTCAAGAGCAAATCAAGATTGCAGCCGGTCAAAAACTAGGCTTTCGGCAACGCGATATCGTCTTTAAGGGCCATGCGATTGAATGTCGCTTAAATGCGGAGGATCCCTTTAAGTTCACTCCCAGCCCAGGTCGAATTCAATCATGGCATATGCCTGGCGGCCCGGGTATTCGCGTTGACTCGCATGCCTATAGCGGGTATCTGGTGCCCCCGAACTATGATTCGATGATCGGTAAGTTAATTGCCTATGGGGCTACACGTGAGCAAGCAATTCGTCGCATGCGGATTGCCCTCTCCGAAATGGTGATCGATGGCATTCTCACTAACGTGCCCCTGCATCGCGAGCTGATGCTCGACTCAAAATTTGTAGAGGGCGGCACGAGCATTCATTACCTTGAACAACGCCTTGAGGAGCAATCTGCGACTCGTGGTGAAAAGTAGGCTTTCTTAAGCCAATGTCGTACCGCGAGTTCCAATTTACGGTCGTTGCTGAAATTGCTGAACCCTTGGGCGATGCGCTCATGGAACTTGGGGCGCTCTCGGTTTCGGTCGAGGATGCTACAGCGGGCGGCTATGACGAAAACCCCCTGTATGGCGAGCCAGGACTATCGCCCGAAGTGCAAGCTTGGGATTTATCCGTTGTTAAAGCACTCTTTGATCAAGGCTTCGAAACCAGCAAGGAAGAATTAGCCAGCATTCTTTTAGAGGCTGGATTTGCGGTTCAAACACCTATTGAATCGCTTGTGGCTGACCAAGATTGGGTGTCGATGACACAAAATCAATTCGACCCGATTCATATTGGTAAACGTATTTGGATTGTCCCTTCGTGGCATCAAAAACCGTCTGAACCAGACGCAATCTGCCTGGCAGTTGACCCTGGCCTTGCATTCGGTACCGGCAGTCACCCCACCACTCGACTATGCCTTGAATGGCTTGAGCAATACAGCAAGAACCCTGTTTGCAAAAGTCAAAGTGTGCTGGATTATGGCTGTGGCTCTGGCATCTTGGCCATCGCTGCCAAAAAACTGGGCTTTCAGACCGTATTTGGAACCGATATTGACCCACAGGCCATTGAATCGGCGCGTACGAATGCGCAACAAAACGAAACCTCTATTGAGTTTCAGTTACCCGACGATATTGATGCCACGATTGGGTCCCGCCCTTTTGATGTCGTGATTGCCAATATTTTAGCCAACCCCTTACAAGTTTTAGCGCCTGCTCTCATCGCACGCGTAAAGGATGGTGGGCAATTAATCCTTTCGGGCATCCTAGAGCGCCAAGCGCAAGAGGTCATCGATTGCTATCAGCTCCATATTCCGCTGTCGATCTGGAGGTCCACGGAGGGCTGGGTTTGCCTACATGGCCAAAAGCCGGTCTCTAAGCAAGATCGGGTTCCGAATCTGCGTTCGATTGAGGATGTCTCAAAGCCCAATCGCTCAATTGTTAGCGCTCCCATGACAAAACATGGGGGGTTTCATCTACGCAAACTTTTGATCACTGTTGGCATATTAATGATGATCGGCTTCCTAGTCGCAATGAGCCTTTGGCGTGTGCCAATTTTGCATTTTTTTGCACCCAACCTAGATAAAAACCCCAACCTAATTGCCTTACGTAGCTTTGAATTGCTACAAACTGTTGATCGGGGAATTTGCGAAGTCTTGCCCTGTGACCAGAGGGCTGTAATTGATTTCACGGCCTGGCGCTTTCTACTTGCCAATCTCGGAATGGATGACAGTAAGCGCGGCATTGAGGTTCAATCCATTTTGCAAATCGAGCTACAAAATCGTTTATTGGTCCCAGTTGCAATCCCCCATTTGGAGCTAACGCTTAGCGACGCCGATGAAAAAACTATTGCTCGTATTCTGATGAGCCCTGAGGAGTGGCTCCCCAAAACCTGGCAAAGCGCCCATCCCAGCTTTTTACTAACGGGAGCGCCACCTAAAGAACTATTTAACCTATCGCTACCCTTGCAGCTTCCAGCGAATGCTGCGGGTTATCGCTTACGTGTAGCATATCCATCCTCCACCCAACCCCCATCCCTATAGAGAACTTTATGGCAAGTATTATTTGTGGTTCCATTGCGTATGACACCATCATGACCTTTGAGGGTCGCTTCCAGGATCAAATTCTTCCAGAACAAATCCATATTCTGAACGTCGCCTTCTTAGTTCCTAGCATGCGCCGAGAATTTGGCGGATGCGCTGGCAATATTGGCTATAACCTCCAACTGCTTGGCGGCAAACCAATGATCATGGCGACCGTGGGGGCAGATGCAGATCCCTACCTCACCCATCTCGAGAGAATTGGGATGAGCCGCCAGTTCATTAAAAAACTCGATCAAGCCTTTACGGCTCAAGCGATGATTACTACCGATCTTGCCAATAACCAGATCACCGCCTTTCATCCTGGAGCCATGAATGACTCCCACTTAAATCGTGTCGATGACTGTGTGGCTAGTCTAGATCAAAAGGATCAACACATCGGTATCGTTGCCCCCGATGGCCGAATTGGCATGTGGGAGCATTGCCATCAATTTGCGGAGGCGAAGATTCCATTTATTTTTGATCCAGGCCAAGGGTTGCCAATGTTTAACGGCCAAGAACTGCTTGAGCTCGTCGATTTAGCCGCCTATGTGGCTGTAAACGACTATGAGGGTGAAATGCTGTGCCAGCGTACCGGCTTATCCCTAAACGAGCTGGCAAGTCGCCTCGACGCCTTAATCGTGACGAAAGGAGCTCAAGGAGCGCAGATTCATGCACAAGGCAAAGTCATTGATATCCCCGCAGTTCCCGCTGAGAAGATTGCGGATCCAACCGGTTGTGGTGATGCATTCCGGGGAGGTCTGCTGTATGGCCTTGAAAAAGGTTTGGATTGGGAGACAACCGGACGCTTAGCCAGCCTCATGGGATCGATCAAAATTGCGCATCAAGGGCCTCAAAACCATCAACCCACTCGCAAGGAAATTAGCGATCGCTTCAAAGCAGCTTTTGGTACTGCTATCGCTCTCTAAATAAAAATGGGGTCCCGAAGGACCCCATCCAGACTACTTCAACTATCCACTAAGCCTAGGCTTAGGGACGGCTGCCTGTAGGAAATGGCCAAGCCGCAGCCGGATTCAGCGCAGTTTGCGCTGGAGCAGCAACGGCGGGCTTAGCCGCGGGCTTTTTTACAGAAGCACCTTTCTTGGCAGCAGGCCTTTTCTTGGCTGCTTTTTTAGCAGGCTTTTTCTTGGCAGCTTTTTTCTTTTTAGCAGCAGGACGCTTTTTAGCTACTTTTTTCTTAGCAGCTTTTTTAGCGGCAGGCTTCTTCGCTGCTTTTTTAGCAGCTGGCTTCTTAGCGGCAGCTTTCTTAGCAGCTGGGCGCTTCTTCGCAGCAGCTTTCTTAGCAGCTGGTTTCTTAGCAGCTACTTTTTTCTTAGCAGCTGGTTTCTTTGCAGCAGACTTCTTTTTGGCGATTGCCATAGTGATTCTCCTTCACGTGTGAGGATTAGAACAAACTACTGATTAAGAAAACCCGACCATGACTCCACGTTACGCCTTGCGGTGCACCATGGGAAACGAGCGAGCTATTCATCGGCGCGCGGCTTACTGCATGGTGCTGCACGCTAATGAATCCTGGAAAAAAAGCTGCAGCCCTTGCGGGAAGCAGCTTTTCAAAGAGGGTAGAAAAAATTGGGAAGAAAGCCCGGTCACCCTGTTTCAAGGGTTTTCGCATTTTTGCCAGTTTCAAGCGACTACTAATACTAATCAACCGAACTATCTCCTATATTGCCGGAGGAAGCGCTGGTCTAGCTTTTTGTTACTCCCAACTCAGCGCACCACCGGTTTGATACTCAATCACTCTGGTCTCAAAAAAGTTTCTCTCTTTTTTCAGATCTATCATTTCTGACATCCATGGAAATGGATTCTCTTCATTTGGATACATCGCGTCAAGTCCTATTTGCATACAACGACGATTGCAGATGAAGCGCAGGTAGCTTTTGAACATGGGAGCATTCAATCCAAGCACCCCTCTTGGCATCGTATCTTCAGCGTAGCGATACTCTAATTCAACCGCTTTTTCGAAGATGCCGCGAATCTCTTCTTTGAACGCGGAAGTCCATAACTGCGGGTTCTCCAGCTTGATTTGGTTGATCAAATCGATACCAAAATTGCAATGCATCGACTCATCACGCAAGATGTATTGATACTGCTCCGCTGCCCCCATCATTTTGTTTTGACGGCCCATCGCAAGGATTTGCGTAAAACCAACATAAAAGAATAAACCTTCCATCACGCAGGCAAAAACAATCAGGGAGCGCAATAGCTTTTGATCGTTTTCAAGAGTACCGGTCTTAAAAGCGGGATCGGTGAGTACATCAATAAACGGAATCAAGAACTCGTCTTTGTCCCGAATCGAGGGGACCTCATGGTAAGCATTGAAGATTTCGGCTTGATCCAGACCCAAGGACTCAACAATGTACTGGTAGGCATGGGTGTGGATAGCCTCTTCAAAAGCCTGGCGCAATAAATACTGACGGCACTCTGGAGCCGTAATCTGGCGATAGGTTCCCAATACGATGTTATTCGCTGCCAAGGAGTCCGCGGTTACAAAGAAACCTAAATTACGCTTAATAATGCGACGCTCATCTTCGGTCAGGCCATTAGGGTCTTTCCAAAGCGCAATATCGCGATTCATATTGATTTCTTGGGGCATCCAGTGGTTAGCGCAGCCGGCTAGGTACTTCTCCCAAGCCCATTTGTACTTGAAGGGAACTAACTGATTAACGTCTGTCGTACCGTTAATGACTCGCTTATCTGCCACATTAACCCGACGCTCAGTGGCATCGGCTACTGATTTTGCTGCCGCTTGCACCGGAGGAGCAACCGCAACCTGGTCGGCTACAGGGGCAACTTGCACTGGCGGAACGGCCATTGGCGAGGGTGGCGGCACAAACCCTGCCTTAGCAAGGGCTGGAGCGACTTCTTCATCCCAGTTCAACATACTATTCTCCTAATTCCTATTTGTTCTAATGTTCTCATCGAGCTTATTGACAAGCTTCACATTCCTCAAACCCCGGATCGCCAGGACGCATCGTGCAAACCGGGCCATCCGCAGCAACTGCCCCTGCGGTACTCACTGCCCCACTAGAGACTGCATTGAGTTGACCTGTGGCGACCGTTGATTTCTCAACATGGGTCGCTGCCATGGTCCGCAAGTAATAGGTGGTTTTTAATCCCCGAATCCAGGCCAACTTATAGGTGTCGTCCAACTTCTTACCGGATGCGCCGGCCATATAGATATTGAGCGATTGAGCTTGATCGATCCACTTTTGGCGACGTGAAGCAGCCTCAACCAACCAGCTTGGCTCAACCTCAAAGGCAGTCGCATACAAATCGCGCAGATCTTGGGGAACACGATCAATTTTAGACAGAGTACCGTCAAAATACTTCAAATCGGCAATCATGACCTCATCCCATAGACCGCGATCTTTCAAATCCCGCACCAAATAATCATTTACGACGGTGAACTCACCAGAAAGATTGGATTTCACAAACAAATTCTGGAATGTGGGCTCAATGCAGGCCGAGACACCAATAATATTCGAGATCGTTGCAGTTGGGGCAATTGCGACGCAATTGGAGTTACGCATACCGTATTGCTTAATTTGAGCACGGAGTGCATTCCAATCCATGGTGCTTGACTGATCTACCTCAACATAACCACCGCGCTCCTCTTGGAGCATCTTAAGGGTATCTTGGGGCAAAATGCCGCGATCCCACAGCGATCCTTGATAACTGCTGTAGGTGCCACGCTCCTTAGCAAGCTCACTCGATGCCTGATATGCGTAATAGCAAACCGCTTCCATCGAGGTATCAGCAAACTTGACCGCCGCCTCACTCGCGTAGGGGATGCGTTGCATGTGCAGGCAATCTTGGAAGCCCATAATCCCAAGACCAACTGGTCGATGCTTCATATTGGAGTTACGAGCCTTCGCAACCGCATAGTAATTGATATCGATCACGTTATCGAGCATGCGCATCGCGGTCTGGATGGTCTTCTTGAGTTTGGCATGGTCAAGCACCATTTGACCGTCGGCATCAGTGGTCATATGAGCGGTGAGATTGACTGAGCCTAGATTACAAACGGCAATTTCAGTCTCATTAGTGTTGAGGGTGATTTCAGTGCACAAATTGGATGAATGCACCACGCCTACATGCTGTTGAGGGCTACGAATATTGCAAGGATCTTTGTAGGTAATCCAAGGATGGCCGGTCTCAAATAGCATGGCCAACATCTTGCGCCATAACTGAACTGCAGGGATCTTCTTCGATGGCTTAATTTCGCCGGCCTCAGCACGCTTTTCATAGGCGATATAAGCCTGCTCAAAGGCTTTGCCATACTTGTCGTGCAAATCGGGGGTGCTTGATGGAGAAAATAAAGTCCACTCACCGTTTTCCATCACCCGCTTCATAAATAAATCTGGGATCCAGTTGGAAGTGTTCATATCGTGGGTGCGGCGGCGATCGTCACCGGTATTCTTACGAAGCTCCAAAAACTCCTCGATATCCAAGTGCCAGGTCTCCAAGTAGGCGCAAACCGCACCCTTGCGCTTGCCGCCTTGGTTTACGGCTACAGCGGTATCGTTCACAACCTTTAGGAATGGAACAACACCCTGCGACTTACCATTGGTGCCCTTAATATGGCTGCCCAAGGCGCGCACATTGGTCCAGTCATTGCCCAAACCACCAGCAAACTTCGATAACAAGGCATTCTCTTTCAAGGCCTCGTAAATGCCATCCAAGTCATCATCGACCGTGGTGAGGTAGCAACTCGATAGCTGCGAGCGCAGAGTTGCTGAGTTAAACAGGGTTGGGGTGCTCGACATGAAGTCAAAGGTAGAAAGAACCTCATAAAACTCAATCGCACGACGCTCACGCTCTGGCTCATTTAAAGCCAAGCCCATTGCCACGCGCATGAAAAATGCCTGCGGCATCTCAATCCGATGGTCTTCAATATGCAAGAAGTAACGGTCATAGAGGGTTTGGAGACCCAAATAATTGAATTGCAAATCCCGATCGGCATTGAGTGCTGCCGAGATTTTGCTCAGGTCAAACTCTAAAAGGCGGGGGTCCAGTAGCTCCGCCTCAATTCCCTTACGAATAAATTGGGGGAAATAATTCGGATACTCAGACTGCATATCGCCTTGCAAGACCTCACGCCCCAGAATTTCTTTCCGAATCACATGCATCAAAATACGAGCGGTCACCTGGCTATACGCAGGGTCTTTTTCGATCAGGGTGCGCGATGCCAAAATAGCCGAGTCATAGACTTGAGCCATGGGAACACCGTCATAGAGATTCTTGATGGTCTCGGTCATGATGGGGTTAGCATCAATGTGGTTACCCAATCCCTCGCATGCCGCCTCAATCACACTGCGCAAAGCAGCCACGTTTAGGGGCTTAGTAACACCGTTATCGTTCACTTGAACAGAAGGCAGACTTGGGTCGGCAACCTGCTCTTGGGCCGCGCTTTGCTGCGCAGCACGTTCCTGGTTGCGCTTTTCGCGATAAAGCACGTAAGCCCGAGCAACGTTATGCTCACCACTACGCATCAAGGCCAATTCAACCTGATCCTGAATATCTTCAATATGAAAGGTTCCGCCATTGGGACGGCTGCGCAATAGCGCACGAACCACGTTTTGGGTCAATTGCTCAACTTGCTCACGAATCCGTGCTGAAGCTGCGCCCTGACCACCATTGACCGCCAAAAATGCTTTGGTCACAGCAATGGCAATTTTCGAGGGCTCAAAAGCAACTACCGAACCATTACGACGAATGATTTTGTAGTCTGAAAGCTGGGTGGTTTGAGCAAGACCTACACCACCGGCCACATAGTTGGCGGATGGGGTTTGAGTCAAATTACCGACGGGGCTAACGCCTCCATGACTCGTGGTACCTGCTTGGCCAGCTGCTTGAGGATCGGCGAAGGTCATATTGCTCCTGCTATATATATGTATTTATTGGAAAAAAGACAAATTTGTAACAAAAACACTAGATGTAGTGGTTTTGAATCGTTCTGGATACTAAGTATAGGTAAATATTTTAAATTAGGTAAGCTCTTTTTTTCAGAATTTATTAGTAATTTCCCTATTTTTGATAGAAATGAAATCTTCAAAAAAGCGATGTAAGCGACCGCTTACCTGATGGAGAAATAGCTAGCGGACTTCAACCCCGAAGGGCAATTGTTCCTTACTTAGGTTTGCCAATCGTTGTATTCGCACCCAATCAAATGATTTGCCTGGGTCGGTCTTGCGGTCGGGCGCAATATCGCTATGTCCCGCAAACTGCAAGTTGGAAAAATTCTTTGCTAAGAAGTCAATCAGCTGGGCAAGGGCTGTGTATTGCTCATTGGTAAAGGCTGATTCGCCATCCCCTATTAACTCAATACCAATAGAAAAGTCGTTGCAACGCTCCCGCTCAAAAAATTGAGACGCGCCTGCATGCCAAGCCCGTTTATGAACCGATACCAGCTGAATGACCTGTCCATCACGATCAATCAAGAAATGGCTTGAAACCTTCTGATGCGCAATTTGCTCAAAATAAGGATGGGTGCGCGCATCTAACTTGTTTTGAAAAAAATCAATAATGCGATCACGACCAAATTGACCGGGGGGCAAACTAATATGATGAATGACCACCAAATCCGGTTTAATTGAAGCGGGTCGTTCATCAAAGTTAGGAGAAGCTCGCCACTGCGCCCTACCCCACCAACCCTTTTGACTTAAGCTATCGCGATGATCGGCGCAACAGTAATAGCGCCCATCCCATGCAATCGCATCATCTTCAGGCAAGTGAAGGTCGCAATACGAACAAGAAACCATACGCTTGGGCTTTAACTGAGAGGGCGGTGCTGACCTCGGCTCCAAAGCCTTTTCTTGATCGTGCTTTTTCTTAAGCACCAACCACCAATAGGCAAAGGCCAAGCCCAAGCCAAGCAAAATCCATTTCAGCAAAATTAAGTTCTCTGCAAAATCACTTCGGCAACAAAGCGAGTGCCTACATAGGTCAACAACAGGGCCACAAATCCACCTAAAACCCAGCGCACTGCTGTTGGACCTCGTAAACCAACCCGTAGGCGTGCAACCACTAAACCGCTAAACAAGAGCCACGATAAGAGTGCAAATACCGTTTTATGGTCAAAGACTAGTGGTTTACCAAACAGCTCTTGTGAGAAAAATAAACCAGAGAAGACGGTCATACTTAATAGCGCATAACCGACGTAGAGCAAACGGAACAAGAAACTCTCCATCGTCAATAATGGCGGCAGACTTTCAATCCAGGTCGGCGCACCGCCCATACCATTGGCCATACCCTTGCGCAAAGCCCGATCTTGTAAGTTCATTAATACCGCAAGCATCGCTGATAGGCTAAAAAATCCTACCGCAAAGGTTGCAACGATAAAGTGCGCCTTAAACCAAGGATCAGCGACGGCACGCTGAGAAATGACCGACCCTGGAAAGAGATCGGGCAGGATCGCACAAAACATCGCCATGCTGATGGTCATCAGCCGCAAGCTGGAAATGGGTAAGAAAAAGCTCTGAATCCAGTAAAAACTGAGTCCCACCCAAGCCATCAGGGAGAGATCTTGCGCAAAGCCAAATACAAAGCGCTCACCATTAAAAATCGACTCGTACAACAGGATTCCGTGAATGATCAACACGATCAGAATCAAAATTTGGACCAAGCCAATAAAAAATGGGGTCTCAGGGCGCCTTTGGTCGCGATAACCCAAAACAATAATCAGCAAGAGATAAAGTAAGGATGGCAACCAGCCAAATCCTGAGTAACCTAAAATAGTCATTTCGAAAGTCTAATCGATAAATGCTTGAGAATCTGACCGACCGCCTAAGTCGTGTGGTTAAAACCATGCGGGGTCAAGCTCGCCTGACAGAAAACAATACGGCCGACATGCTGCGCGAGATTCGTCTCGCCTTACTAGAGGCTGACGTTGCCCTGCCGGTGGTAAAGAGTCTCATGGAGCAAATCAAGTTCAAGGCACTTGGTGAGGATGTGGTGGGCAGTCTCACCCCTGGTCAAGCCTTGGTGGGGGTTGTGCAACGCGAGCTAGCTCTCATCATGGGTGGGACTGAAGAAGAGTCTGGGAAATTAAATCTAGCCACCCAACCTCCTGCGGTCATCTTGATGGCTGGTTTGCAAGGTGCTGGTAAAACAACCTCGGCAGCCAAACTTGCTAAGTTCTTGCAAGAAAAGTTAAAGAAAAAGGTTTTGACTGTTTCGTGCGACGTGTATCGTCCGGCCGCGATCGAGCAGTTAAAAACGGTTAGCGCTCAAGTTGGAGCGGATTTCTTTCCAAGCTCACCTGACCAAAAGCCCATTGAGATTGCCAATGCGGCGCTCGATTGGGCTAAACGCCATTATCACGATGTTTTAATTGTTGACACGGCAGGTCGTTTAGGAATTGACGAACAAATGATGCAAGAGATTAAGTCTTTGCATGCGAGTCTCAAACCGATTGAAACTCTTTTTGTGGTCGATGCCATGCTTGGTCAAGACGCTGTTAATACCGCGCGAGCTTTTCATGAGGCATTACCCCTGAGCGGCGTCATTCTGACCAAACTGGATGGTGATTCCCGCGGGGGTGCAGCGCTATCGGTTCGTCATATTACCGGCGTGCCCATCAAATTTATTGGCGTTGCAGAAAAAATGGATGGGCTGGAGGCCTTTGATGCGCAGCGCATGACCAACCGCATCCTTGGTATGGGCGATATCTTGGCCTTGGTCGAGCAAGCCCAGCAAACTGTTGATGTTGCGCAAGCCCAAAAGATTGCTAACAAAATACAAAAAGGTGGTTTTGATCTTAGTGACTTCCGAGAGCAAATTAAGCAAATGCAAAACATGGGGGGCATGGCCAATCTGCTCGATAAACTACCCAGCCAAATTGCGCAACAGGCTAGTAAAGCGAACTTAGGAATGGCTGATAAGCAAATGAAGCATATGCAAGGGATCATTGATAGCATGACCCCGCAAGAGCGTGCCAAACCGGAGCTACTCAAGGCGAGTCGTAAGCGTCGCATTGCCGCCGGCGCAGGAGTTCAAGTTCAAGAGGTCAATCGCCTCTTGGCGCAATTTGAACAAATGCAAGGCATGATGAAGCAAATGAAAGGCGGCAAGATGGCCAAGATGATGAGCTCGCTTGCTGCCCGTGGCGCCGCCAAAGGACTCGGCGGGCTGTTCAAAAAATAGAGCTTAAATCAAATTATTTTTTGCGGTATTGATCGCAGCAATAATCGTTTGCGCAATCGACTGGAACGGTATTAATTGAGCGGCACTTTCACGTCGCCCCTGAAACTCCACTTGACCCTCTTTCAGGCCGCGCTCGCCAATCACGACACGATAAGGCACACCAATCAACTCCCAGTCTGCAAACATCGCACCTGGACGTTCACCGCGATCATCTAAAACAACATCCACGCCAGCAGCAAGAAGCTCTTGATGAAGATGATTAGCAGCTTCACGCACTGCATCGGATTTATCGTAGCCCACAGGACAAATCACAACCTCAAATGGGGCCATGGAAATCGGCCAAACAATTCCACGCTCATCGTGACCCTGCTCAATCGCAGCGCCTAATAAACGGGTTACGCCTATTCCGTAACAGCCCATCACCATTGGCTGAGCTTTACCATTTTCATCAAGATAGGTGCACTTCATCGCTTCGGAATATCGGGTACCCAATTGAAAGACATGGCCCACTTCAATGCCACGACAAATCTCAAGAGTTCCTTTTCCATCTGGCGAAGGATCTCCGGCCACTGCATTACGCACATCGGCTACCAAAGGCTCAGGAACGTCGCGCCCCCAATTGACACCAGTCAAGTGATAGCCTTCGGCATTGGCACCACAGACAAAGTCGCTCATATTTGCCACAGTGCGATCAGCAATCACTTGAACTGAAGCTGGCAGACCAACCGGACCTAAGTAACCCACTGGAGAACCGCATGCCGCCAGGATTTCAGCATCGGTGGCAAACCGGAAGGCACTTAAACCAGGGACCTTATTAACCTTGATTTCATTGAGCTCATGATCAGCCCTGAGCAACACCATGAATAATTTGGCGGGTCCAGCGTCTTGATCAACTGCCAACACTAGGGATTTAATAGTATTAGACAGATCGATCTTGAGAAACTGCGCAACATCTTCGCAACGCTTTTGATCTGGCGTTGCCACTTTTTGCATACTTTCTTTTGGAGCGGCTCGGTGTGCAATAAGAGCAACCGATTCAGCAGCTTCTAAATTGGCAGCGTAATCTGAATTAGGGCAATAAACAATCGCATCTTCGCCTGTATCGGCAATCACATGAAATTCTTGGCTGCCCGACCCTCCGATCGCACCATTATCAGCAGCGACGGCTCGAAACTGTAAACCCATGCGTTGAAAGATTCGGACGTAGGCATCAAACATGAGCGCGTAAGACTTTTTCAAGCCTGCCTGATCACGATCAAATGAATAAGCATCCTTCATGCTGAACTCACGACCCCGCATGATCCCAAAACGGGGGCGACGCTCATCACGAAACTTCGTCTGGATTTGATAAAAGTTAACGGGCAACTGCTTGTAGCTCCTAATCTCCGAGCGCGCAAGATCAGTGATCACCTCTTCGGAGGTTGGCTGAATCAGATAATCGCGCTCATGGCGATCTTGAATGCGCAACAACTCGGGACCCATTTTTTTCCAACGACCCGTCTCTTGCCATAACTCAGCGGGTTGAACGATCGGCATCAGAAGCTCGATGGCTCCGGCGCGATTCATTTCTTCCCGAATAATGTTCTCGACCTTCCGAATTACCTTGAGCCCGAGAGGGAGATAGTTATAAATTCCAGCACTTAATTTACGGATTAGCCCAGCGCGCACCATCAGTTGGTGAGACACAATCTCCGCATCTGCTGGAGCCTCTTTTAGGGTTGCAAGAAAGGTTTGTGAAGCTTTCATGAGTGACTATAATCAAATCGTTGATTTTAAAGGATTAAAGATTAGGGACTAAAAGGTACGATTATGCTTGACCGTGAAGGCTATCGACCTAATGTTGGCATTGTGCTTCTCAATGCTCGCAACGAAGTATTTTGGGGTAAACGAATTGGACAACATTCTTGGCAATTTCCACAAGGAGGAATTGCGCACGGAGAAAGTCCAGAAGAAGCAATGTATCGCGAACTCCATGAAGAGGTGGGTCTTTTTCCTCACCATGTCGAGATCATTGGGCGCACCCGTGATTGGATTCGCTACGATGTGCCCGAGGAGTTCTTACGCCGCCAAATGAATCACCGTCATCAGCGTGTCGCTTATAAGGGTCAAAAACAAATTTGGTTCTTACTGCGAATGCTAGGCCAAGACCATGAGATTCAACTACGAGCCACAGGGCATCCTGAGTTTGATGCCTGGCGCTGGCATCCATATTGGATTGAGCTCGACACTGTGATTGATTTCAAGCGCGAGGTCTATCAACTTGCACTCTCTGAACTCGCCCGGTTTATTGTCACCACCAACCAAATGCAACAATTAGTCTGGGGGGCACCATTACACGCCTCGCACCCTTCATGAATAAACTTCAGTTTCTCTTGCTTGCATCATCAGTTACGGTACTGAGTGCCTGTTTTTCGGATCCCTTGGCCGACGGGACTGATCCGTTTGCACCAACAGTATTTAAGGAAGGGGAAACACCCATGCCCTTAAATCCGCCTAATAAAAAATATTTGATACCTTTCTCAGTATCGCAAACCACTATTTTCAAGTTTGCCGTTGATACCGAATCCATCAAGATTGGAAACGACGGCGTTACCCGCTACATTGTGGTGATTACCAATCCCAGTGGTGGTCAAAATGCTTACTTTGAAGGAATACGGTGCGATACGTTTCAGTGGCGGTTATATGGCACTCTTGAAGCCAATCAGCAATGGCGTGCCAATCCTTTAGGTAGCTGGTTAGCCATTAAGGACAATGTTCCAAATCGCTATCAGGCAGCTTTGGCTCAGGGTGCTTTTTGCAATCTAGCGACCCAAGAAAAAAGTTACGCCAAGGTTGTGAAGTCTCTCGACCCCAATAACTTTTTGGGGATCACTGCTCCCGTCGGATCCGAAGCAGAGCTACCGACTCTGCGCTAATTAGGCCTTACTCAGCAAGGTTCCAATCGACTCGCCCTGATACAGGCGTACTAATACATTTGGCTCACGGCCAGAGGCAATCACCGTACTCGCCCCGGTTTCTACCGCTGTTTTGGCTGCCAACACTTTTGTAAGCATTCCGCCTTTACCCAAATCACTACCAGCACCTCCAGCCATCCGCTCTAATGAAGGGTCGCCTGCGATTGCAAAATCAACCATCGTGGCAGTGGCATCTTTACGAGGATCGGCGGTGTATAGCCCACCCTGATCCGTCAAAATGACTAGGGCGTCGGCGTGTACCAAATTAACGACGAGTGCCGCCAAACTATCGTTATCACCAAATTTAATTTCATCGGTAACTACCGTATCGTTCTCATTAATGATCGGCACAACACCTAAAGACAGTAGTGTTTGCAAGGTTGCCTTTGCATTTGCATGACGCTGCGCATTAGCCAAGTCAGCATTCGTTAATAGAACCTGTGCAGTATGTACGCCAAATTTTGCAAAGCATGATTCGTAAACTTGCACCAAACCCATTTGCCCAACTGCGGCAGCTGCTTGCAGCTGATGAATTTCTTGAGGGCGGACAGCCCAGGATAAGCGCTGCATGCCCTCGGCGATGGCACCTGAACTCACCATCAACACCTGGCAGCCCTGCTTGAGTAAATTAGATACTTGCTCAGCCCAAGTAGCAATCGCAGTTCGATCTAGCCCTTCGCCATTATTGGTCACCAAGGTAGATCCAACCTTCACAACAATTCGTTTTGCTTCTGAAATCGTTTTTTTCATCGTTATTACTCGTCTAAAAAACGGGGGTCTTCAGCACGCTCTTCCTCTAGGTCGCGATCTTTGCGAAGTCCGTCCAAATAATCTTGAATCGCATAACAAAGGCGATCGCAACCTTCGCCAGTAAGGGCAGAGACCTCAAATACGGGACCCTGCCATTCAAAACGTTTTAAGAAATCTGCGATGGTTTGCTCTCGATCCTCAGGCTGCAGCATATCGACCTTATTCAATACAAGCCAACGTGGCTTTTGATATAAGGCTTCATCGTATTTGCGCAGCTCATTGACAATCGCCTTGGCATCAGCGACCACGTCGACATTCTCATCAAAGGGGGCGATATCAACCAGGTGCAGGAGCACACCGGTGCGCTGTAGATGCCTTAAGAATCGGTGACCAAGACCAGCGCCCTCAGCAGCACCCTCGATGAGTCCTGGAATATCCGCAATCACAAAGCTGCGTTCATTACCAACCCGCACCACTCCCAAATTAGGATGTAAAGTGGTGAACGGGTAATCTGCAATCTTGGGGCGCGCATTAGATACAGCGGTAATCAAAGTAGATTTACCAGCATTGGGCATCCCCAATAAACCCACATCGGCCAACACTTTTAATTCCAACTTTAATTTGCGGCGCTCACCTGGTTTGCCATTAGTCTTCTGACGTGGGGCACGGTTGGTACTACTTTTAAAGTGAATATTGCCCCAGCCACCAACACCTCCTTGGGCAAGGCAAATTCGCTCCCCATGTTTAGTCAAGTCAGCAACTACTTCGTTGGTTTCTGAATCCGAAATAATGGTTCCAACTGGCATTCGTAACTCAATATCGTCACCAGCACGGCCATAGCAATCCGATCCACGCCCAGGCTCACCATTTTTAGCCGTATGCGTTTTGGAATACCGGTAATCAATTAAGGTATTGATGTTACGATCCCCAATCGCATAAACACTGCCCCCGCGACCGCCATCGCCACCATCTGGGCCACCAAACTCGATGAATTTCTCGCGGCGCATTGAGGCGCTGCCGGCACCACCATTACCAGCAATCACTTCAATTTTGGCTTCGTCTATGAATTTCATAAATAAAAAGGCCTCGCAATCTGCGAGGCCTGTTTCTGTTGATTAATTAAATCTCAGTCAGGCCGCTGATGAACGAGGCAATACTGAAACTTGCGCTTTCTTCATTGCGCCTTTAACTCCAAACTCTACTTGTCCATCAATCAAAGCAAATAAGGTGTGGTCTTTGCCCATTCCAACATTGACGCCGGGATGAACTTTGGTGCCACGCTGACGAATAATAATTCCGCCAGCATTGATTGCTTGACCGCCATAGACTTTCACGCCTAAGCGTTTTGATTCTGAGTCACGACCGTTGCGTGTTGAGCCGCCGCCTTTTTTCTGTGCCATCTTTCTCTCCTAACTCAGGCCTTAATCGACTTAATCAGAATCTCTGTGTAATTCTGACGATGGCCCTGATGTTTTTGATAATGCTTACGACGACGCATCTTAAAGATTTTCACTTTATCGTGACGTCCCTGGGAGACTACAGTAGCCATCACAGCGGCACCATTAACCAAGGGATCGCCAACTTTGAGCGATGAGCCCTCGCCTACGGCGAGAACTTGGTCAAGAGTAATGTCGCTGCCGATGTCCGCTGGTATCTGTTCTATTTTCAATTTTTCGCCAGCAGCAACTTTATACTGTTTGCCACCGGTTTTTATGACCGCGTACATGGTTAAACCTCTCAAAAAATACTGCAAATAATTACAAATCAACTTAATTCGAAGCATGATTCCTTTAAAAGTCGGTGACTTACAGAAAATCTGCCACTTTGAGCTGAGCCAAGTATTATATCTTGGATGAATAACACTGTCAAAAACAATCACTTAGGGCAAATTTTGGCCCCCATCAGCCCTGATTTACAGGCTTTGGACGAGGTCATTCGCCGTCGACTTGCCTCGGAAGTAGTTCTAATTGACCAAATCTCGTCTTACATCATTCAATCGGGGGGAAAGCGGGTCCGCCCCGCTCTTCTCTTATTAATGGCTAAAGCTCTAGCCAACGGCAAGGAAATTCCCCATGCTTTGGAGCTAGCCGCGGTGGTTGAATTTATTCATACCGCCACCCTGCTCCACGATGACGTTGTAGATGAATCCACCATGCGCCGCGGTAAACAAACCGCTAACGCCGCCTTCGGAAATGCTGCGAGTGTGCTGGTGGGTGATTTCCTATACTCGCGAGCTTTCCAAATGATGGTCGCCCCCAATGACATTCGAGTGATGCAAATTCTCTCGGACGCTACCAACACAATTGCCGAAGGTGAAGTCTTACAGCTTCTCAATATGAATGACCCTGAGGTCGATGAGTCTAGCTATCTTCAGGTGATTCGTTATAAGACCGCAAAATTATTTGAGGCATCGGCTGAACTCGGCGCTCTAATTGCACAAGCAAGCGATATCGAGCGCGAACTCGCAGCCGCATTTGGGCGCCATATTGGCACCGCCTTCCAGCTGATGGATGATCTACTGGACTACACCGCAGATCCCAATGAAATGGGTAAGAATGTGGGCGATGATTTACGTGAAGGTAAACCAACCCTCCCACTGATTTATCTCATGGAAAAAGGTAGCACCGATCAACAACTACTGGCTCGGGAAGCAATCTCACAAAACGAGGAGCTACCAGATGATGTGTTTGATCAAATCCTGCAAGGCATCTACTGCTCTGGCGCCTTAGAGTACACCCAAGACGCTGCGAGGCGCGAGGTTGATTTAGCCCTCAATACGATTAAGGATTTCCCACAAAATCCAGCCAGCGAATCCTTGCGCGCTTTATGCGAGTACTCGCTAATTCGTCAGGGATAAAATAGTCAATACGGAATGTAGCGCAGTCTGGTAGCGCACCTCGTTCGGGACGAGGGGGTCGGAGGTTCGAATCCTCTCATTCCGACCACTATCGCCCAGTTGTCTTTTGCCGAATCTCTTTTGCCGCTAGCCTTGCTGCTTCGGCCTCAGAGCGCAAAGATTCAATTTCCTGCTTTGTTAAACGCTCAATATTCATGTAGTCTAATTTCCAACGAGGATCCTCACTCCAGCGCAAGGCACTTTGCACAGTGGTTCGCGGTCCTGGAGCAACCTCAAGCAAATCAAGGGCTAAATTAAAAATAATGTGCTGTGATTGTGGGTCTTGAGGTCTTGCTGCTGCATTGCCCAAGGGAAAATCATTAAACACGAAGCGCGGGACACCACAGAACTCCACAATATCTTTAGCAGCTCCAATAATGATCGTTGGAATGCCTGCCTCCTCAAGAAAGCGTGCTAACAATGAAATACTTTGATGACAAATGGGGCAATTAGGAACCAAGATAGCGACGTCCACTCCATCGACTTGGCACATTTGCAGAATGCGGGGCGCATCGCTTTCTAAAGTGTGACGTTGACTTCGGTTAGTTGGCAGGCCATAGAATCGATCTGCTAAGTTTCCAATTCGTTGCTCAGCCACTGCTTGTCTAGCGGCATTCAACGGAAACCAGCAGGCCATCTCGGATAAATTCGCATGCTTTCGATCTATACCCACATGCGCAATCCGTAAATCAGGGTTGACTGTGCTTGGCATTGCATAGGGCTCATAAAACTTTGCCTGTGCGTTGTATGGAGCACCAGGCCCCTGATCTCCCTTTGAAGGATCATACGGAACTGCGGTTGTAATTAAAGCCAATGTCGAGGCTTTTAATGACTTTTTTAAGGGGGTAAATGGCACATTGCTGTAATGCGCCCAAACATAGGGATTGTCATAACCAAGTGCCAGATAGTATGAGCGTGTACGTTGAATATATGGAATTGCGCTGTCGAACTCGGGGGCAAAAGACAGTTCTGGCATTTTTTAGAGTGACTCGGTGGTAATTGATAAGATCATGGTAATCATATACAAAGGAGAACGGTACTATGGCACAGTGGTTACGCTACACGCATCAAGGCAATGTTGGATTTGGACAGTTACAAGGCGATCAAATTGCTGTTTATGTCGGCGATTTATTTGCTAACCCCAAAGCAACTGGTGAATTCCTCAAGGTTGCGGATGTGACACTTGAGATACCCTGCGTTCCAAGTAAATTTATTGCCCTAGTGGATAACTTTCATGCCTTGGTCACCAAGCTTGAGCACACCGTTCCAGATGAGCCTTTGTATTTCTTAAAAGCAAGTAATTCCTTTCTAGCGGCGGGACAAACCATCCAAGTGCCGAAATCCTATGCAGGAAAGGTTATTTATGAAGGTGAACTTGGGATTGTGATTGGGACAAAATGCCATGGGGTGAGCGTTGCCGATGCCGCTCAATTTATTTTTGGCTATACCTGTGTCAATGATGTCACCGCCATCGAGATTTTGAATCGCAACCCTGGTTACGCTCAATGGAGCCGTTCAAAGAGCTTTGATACTTTTGGCGTATTTGGACCGACCATCACAACCGATGTGGATCCCATGGGCTTATCGATTAAAACAATCCTTAACGATCAAGAACGTCAGAACTATCCAATGAGCGATATCGTTTTTACGCCCGCTCAATTAGTCAGCCTTATTTCACAAGACATGACCCTCATGCCAGGCGACGTGATTGCCTGTGGAACCTCCGTAGGCGTCGGCTCCATGAAGCCAGGCAGTCAGGTCAGTATCGTGATCGATGGCGTTGGGCGCCTTGATAATCGCTTTGAATAATTAATATCCAGCGGCTACTGGTAATACAAGATTTCCCTTGGCATCCTGCACGTTTTGATCTAGATACTTCGTCAGAGCATAAACGGTATTCAAGCAGGGTGTCGGGGTTCCTGTAATCTCACCTAACTCAATTACAGAGCCCAACAAAGCGTCGATTTCCAATGAACGACCAGCCTCCAAATCTTGCAACATCGAAGTTTTGTGTTTGCCGACTTTTTCAGCACCAGCGATACGTCGCTCAATATCGACACGGAAAGTAACGCCAAGCTTTTCAGCAATCGCTTGCGCTTCGGCCATCATATTGCGCGCTAGCTCTTTCGTCAGAGGGAAGCGGCAAATGCCTTCCAAAGTACCGTGAGTTAAAGCGCTAATTGGATTGAATGTGAGGTTACCCCAAAGCTTTAACCAAATTTCAGCACGAATATCATCCAAGATGGGTGATTTAAACCCTGCAGCCCCCATCACATCTGAAATTTTCTGAATACGTTCCGTGGACTTGCCATCCAACTCGCCGAGCGGGAAACGCACACCCTCGACATGTCGAATAACACCAGGACCTTGTGTAATAGTCGCAGGATATACAACGCAACCAATAATATTGTCGGGATTAATCGCCCGCATGACAACACCGCCTGGATCAACGGTATCGACGGGATGATCCTTGTACTTGCTACTGAGTTTCTGAAAATACCACCATGGAATTCCGTTTTGCATTGGAATTAATATAGTGTCGGGCCCTAGAACCGATACTAGATCATCAATGACAGGTTCCACTTGATGGGCTTTCACTGCCAAAATAATGACATCCTGTTTTGGTAAACCGCGTAGATTTTCAACAGCCTTTACCTTCGCAATGATGGGTTCAGGATGCTCATCGGTAATTAAGGCAAGTCCTCGTTCTTCAATCGCTCGCAATGTAGCGCCACGCGCCATCACCGTTACGTCGTTACCAGAATTTGCCAACATAACCGCTAAATAGCCGCCAATTGCGCCGCCACCACCAATGACACAGATTTTCATGAACACTCCAATTTAAATATGATGATTGGTAATAGTACGATATTTTTTAGGGCTATTAGGATTTCCTTTAATGTTCCTCTTGCCAAATTTATCCAAAAATACCACTCACTTTGTAGCGACCATCCTCAAAAAAGATCAACTCTTTTATAAGACTTAGACGCCACTGGTACTTTTAATGAATCGCCAATCAAATTTGATCTTTAAATAAGCGCAGATCTTGATAGGTTTCAATACCTTAGGCCGTATTTTCCTGATTCAGGAAGGCGAGATAATCCCCACCTATAATCAGGGCTTGCTAGTGAATGGGCCCTAATGGGGTGGTCTAAAGACCATCCAATGATCAATCTATTTTGTCGAAAGAGGACGGTGCGATGCTGCTTTGGTTCGTAATTGCTTATCTCGGCATTTCAATTGCGATTGGTTTGTACGCCGCCACCAAAGTTCACAATGCCAGAGACTACATCACAGCTGGCCGAAATTTACCCATGGCTTTTGTTCTGGCGATGGTCTTTGCTACTTGGTTTGGCGCCGAGACCGTTCTTGGCATTTCGGCAACCTTTTTAGAAGAGGGATTTCGAGGACTTATTTCCGACCCTCTTGGGGCCTCGCTCTGCTTAATTCTGTTCGGACTGGTCTTTGCAAAACCCTTGTATCGACTAAATCTCATCACCCTTGGCGACTATTTCCGATTTCGCTACAACCGCCAGACCGAGTTGCTAATCTCCATTTGCATCATCGTTTCCTATCTTGGCTGGGTATCCGCTCAAATTTCGGCCTTAGGGCTAACCTTTAATGTTTTGTCGAACGATTTAATTTCAATCAGCGATGGCATGCTCATTGGTGCTGGCGTTGTTTTGGTCTATACCTTGTTTGGTGGGATGTGGTCAGTGGCACTCACAACCTTTGTTCAAATGATTGTGATTGTGATCGGGCTTTTATTGGTTGCCAGTAATGCTGCTGATCAAGCTGGTGGAGTTGCTACTGTGATTGCTAAGGCTAGCGCAGAGGGTAAATTTAATTTCTTGCCGACACTAGACCCAATCGATATGCTTGGCTGGATCGCGGCATTGCTAACTATTGCACTAGGCTCCATTCCACAACAAGACGTTTTTCAACGAGTCAATGCAGCCAAAAATGAGTCAATCGCAGTATGGGCTACTACCTTAGGCGGTGTGGCCTATTTCTTTTTTGCTAGTGTGCCACTTTTCTTGGCTTACACCGCCAATATCATCGATCCACAAATGGTCGAGAAATTTCTAGCGAGCGACTCTCAAATGATTTTACCCACCCTGATCCTCAGCCATATGCCTTTTTTTATGCAGGTGGTTTTCTTTGGGGCGCTGATCTCGGTCATCATGAGTACCGCGTCTGGAACCTTACTTGCACCATCAGTGACCTTTACAGAAAATATCCTGAAGGGTTTTTATCATCACATGACGGATAAGCAATTCCTTTGGGCAACGCGCTTGACCGTATTTGTATTTGCGAGCATTGTGACCTTTTACGCGATTGCGACTGAGGCCAAAATCCACACCATGGTTGAAAATGCTTACCGTATTACGCTAGCGGGCGCATTTGTACCACTGGTTGCTGGCCTATTCTGGAAGAAAGCGAGCGATCTCGGTGCCTTGCTTGCGATTACCTTTGGCTTAAGCATGTGGCTCTTACTGGAAATCATGGGTATTGAGGAGCCGGTTGAGCCGCAGTTAATCGGCCTACTAGCCAGTCTGATTGGCATGATTCTAGGAAGTTCAATTGCCCCGCGTTCGCCAGCGAGCGCTACAAATCAACTAAGTAAAGGTCAGCATTAATTACCGACTTCCATTCGAAAGCCAAACCCCGCATGTCCGCTTTATCTGCTGATGAACTTTACCAACGCTCGATTCTTGAATCAGTATCTAGAACGTTTGCGCTGACCATTCCGTTATTACCCCCAAATCTAGAAAAGGTGGTTGGCAATACCTATTTACTCTGTCGCATTATCGATACGATTGAAGATGCATCCTGCATGGATGCAATGACCAAACAAGATTTGTCAGCCAGTTTTGTTAAAACGGTTCTGGGCGAACAAAATCCTAAACAATTTACCGATCAATGCGTAATCGCTCTAGCAGAGCATAGCAATCTAGATGAAAAAGATCTAATTCAAAATATTCCTCGGGTATTACGGGTACTCGATAGTTGCGACATACAACAACGCCAAGCGGTTGCTCGTTGTATTCAAATCATGTCAGATGGAATGAGCTATTTTCATACCCGTCAAAATCCTCGCGGCTTGGAGAGCTTATCTGAGTTTGAAAAGTATTGTTATGTAGTTGCTGGGGTCGTTGGTGAAATGCTAACCACCGTATTTACCTTACATTCGCCAGCTTTTGCAAAAGCGATTTCACAAAACGAGCACTTAGCAATTTCGTTTGGTCAAGCCCTGCAAATGACTAATATTCTCAAAGACTCTCCGGAAGACCGAGCGCGCGGTGTTTCATGGAAGCCAATTGGGATCGGTGAGACGGATTTACTGGTGATCGCTCACCAAAAACTTGAAGATGCTCTTCATTACATTCATTACATTCCAAAGTCAGAGCTCGGAATTCGGCGCTTTTGCTTTCTTGCCTTTGGCCTAGCTGTGCTAACCCTTAAACAAATTGCACTGCGTCATCACAGCCATATATCAATCGAAGCAAAATTAACTCGGTCGCAAGTGAGTCACTTTTATGTCTTTACCAAACTTGCCGTTCACAGTGACTGGCTGATGGACATCTTTTTCAGAATCCAAGCTAGGTCCCTGAAGGCTTAATCCCTGATGGCATTTTCATGGCCTAATAGCCATTCTTTAATTCTTAAATAGGGTCCGTTAGCCTCACCCACAAACCCACCAATACCTGCTTTTGATAGGACGCGATGGCAGGGAATAATTAGCGGATAGTAATTCGCGGCGCAAGCGCCACCAACTGCTCTAGGGCCTGATTTAACCTGAGTGGCGAGTTCGCCATAAGTCATAGTTTGTCCATTCGGAATAGATTGGATGGCGGACCAAACACGTTGTTGAAAAACGCTGCCCTGAGTTTTGATTGGCAAATCAAAGAGAAAATAAGGATCGTCGAAATAAGCCTCTATTTGCTCTTTGGCATCTCTTGCTAACTCATTGAGGGGTCGACTAACTTTGTCTAAATGACTGAGGTATTGAACGTAGCTAATCATTAGGGATGAATCAACGATTTCGGTACGAATTCGCAATCCGCCAAATGGGGCACGCATCACGCAGTGCTGAACATGCCCTGTCAAGCTTGACTTTACCAAGAAAAGGTCCTTTCTGACATCAAAATCAATTGATCTTGATAGTCTAAATATTCAGTATTTGCTATATTGCTTATCTGTGCTTTTCTTGAAAGTGTAGATGGATTCGTTTTTTGATTCTTGGCCCCTTTGGGCACAAGCTGCGCTGGTTGTCTTTTTGCTCGCCCTCTCTGGATTTTTCTCGATGGCTGAGACCAGTATGGTGGCAAGCAACCGGCATCGCTTACGCGCGATGGCAAACAGTGGTCATGCTGGCGCTGCTTTAACCCAAAAACTACTGAAGCGCATTGATACCCTCTTGTCTGTTTTGTTGATTGTCAACAATCTAATCAATACCATTTTGCCAATTTTGGTCACTGGTATTGCGCTGCATTTATTTGGCACTAATGGACTAGTGATTTCAATCGCTACTCTAACCGTCGCGTTTTTAATCATCATCTTTAGTGAAATTACTCCTAAGGTCATTGGTGCCGCATTTGCAGAAAAGATATCGGCCAATATTGGTTGGGTAATTTACCCTCTGACAATCTTATTGAAACCCCTGCTATGGGTTGTGAACTCTTTTGTTTCAGGGTTAATGGGCCTCATGGGTTTAAACCGAAAAGAGGCAGCATTGCAAACGATGAGTACTGAAGAACTCAGAAGTCTTGTTCTGGAATCAAGTCACTTTATTTCAAATCAGCATCGCAGTATCTTGCTCAATCTATTTAATCTTGAAAATATCTCGGTCGATGATGTAATGACACCCCGAGCCAAGATGGAGATATTGGATTTGTCGCGACCCATCGACGAGGTCATTGGACAACTGGAAACCTGCTACCACAACAAATTACCCGTATGCGAGGGGGATCCCGAAAAAATTATCGGTATCCTTTCGGTTAAAAAAGCGCTTTCTTTACTCGGTAACGACGAGCTAAGCCACAGCGACTTTCGAGAACTCTTAAGCGAACCCTACTTCATTCCCGAGGGTACCCCAGTCATGCAACAGATGCAGTTTTTTCAAGAAAATCGGCAGCGCTTGAGTCTGGTGGTGGATGAATACGGCAGTGTTCAGGGCTTATTAACATTTGAAGATATTGTGGAGGAGCTCATCGGCGAGTTCACGACCTCCTTTCCGGGAGTGGTTTCCCAAGACGAATGGTCTGATGATGGCTCTTATTTAGCCAATGGAAGCGCAAATTTGCGCGACCTCAATCGTTTATTAGGATTACAGCTCCCCGTCGATGGGCCCCGAACACTCAATGGACTCATTCTGGAAGAGCTTGAAGAAATTCCGGATCATGACCTCAGTGTCAAAGTTGGGGGGGTGGTGATGGAAATAATTCAATTTGATGATCAAGGGATTAAAACGGTGAAACTACACAAACCGTCACCCGAAGAGCCAAGTCTATCGGCGCCTTGATTCAAACTGTCTCAAATACCCAGAATCCATCCCGCAAGCCACTCGAAGAATCTGATCACCATATCATTCGTCTGTGGCAAGAAATTGCTTTATCTGCTGTTAATGAAGATGCGAGCGATATCCATATCGAAGCACAGCAAAATGCGTGTGTCGTTCGCTTTCGTATTCATGGTGATTTATATCTTTTTAGGTCTTACCCAAAAACAGATCATATTCGATTGATTACGCGCATCAAAATTCTAGCGAAGCTGGATATTGCTGAACAACGCCTACCGCAAGATGGTCGACTAACAATTAGCAGTGGCGACGTAATGAGTCATGAAATTGATTGCCGGGTCTCCACAATGCCAACTTTGTTTGGTGAAAAGGCGGTCATTCGACTTCTCAGAACAACTAATTCTGAATTAGATATTGACCATATTGGCTTGACTGACTCCCAGCTGGATATTGTCAAACGATGCTTAAATCGGCGGCACGGCTTGATTTTGGTATGCGGCCCAACGGGTAGCGGCAAAACACGAACGCTGTATAGCTTTCTTCATTATCTAAATCAACCCCATCTCAATCTTTGTAGCGTCGAGGACCCAATTGAAATCCGCCTACAAGGGGTAAATCAAATTGCATATCACCCAAAGGCTGGGCTCCATTTCGACGCCATCATTCGCGCCCTCCTACGACAAGATCCTGATGTCATGATGATTGGTGAAATCCGTGATTCAGAAACAGCCAAACTTGCTGTGAGTGCAGCGCAAACGGGTCACTTGGTACTGAGTACCATTCATACCCGCGAAGCTTTGTCGTGCATCGAACGGCTACGAAATTTTGGGGTAGAGCCCCACTCGATCGCACAAAATCTATTATTTATTAGTTCCCAGCGCTTAGTTCGGTATCGGAACTCACAGCAGGGGCGGTTTGCAATTCATGAGGTACTGCCCTTCACTCCCAAGCTCATTGCCGCGATCGAATTAGAATTGACCGCAACGGGACTTGAAGAAGTTGCTATTGCGGATGGGTTTCACTCAATGCGACATCAAGCTGATGCCTTATTCCATCAAGGGTTAATTGACCAATCGGCTTTACTTCATGAACTTCCATGATGATTGGACGCTCTCTTTCTCTTCGCGATCAAATCAACTTTACATACCGGCTTCATAGCATTTTGCAAGCAGGGGTACCGCTCCTTGAAGCTCTCCATCTGCTAGAACAGTGCTCCCCCAAGCATTGGAGAGCATTTCTGTCACATACGATCCAAGGACTCAAAGGTGGCCACAGTTTGGCGACCAGCCTTTCTGCAAAGGGTAAATGGTTTAGTCCGATTTGTATTGGCTTAATATCGATTGGTGAGAAAACGGGGGCATTAGAGCAATCGCTTTTTTTAATTCATCAACAATTACTTGCTAAGGAATCACTTGTGCAGCAAATGAAGCAAGCGCTGACCTACCCTGCAATTACCTTTGCCGCTGCAATGCTAATGGTCATCACCATGTTGTTGTGGGTTATACCCAGCTTTGAAGAGATCTTTCATCACTTTCACGCTGAATTACCCATGAGTACTCAGTTGTTGATTGGTCTTTCGAGAGGTTTGAATGAGCATGCGCTAGTGATTATGGGTGTAATGTTTATGACAGGCGTCGCCGTGCTAATTCTTTGGAGAAAATCAATCTGGTTTCAAAAGTGGTGTGATCGTCATTGCTTTCAGATTCCGATATTTGGGGATTTGATCCGACTATCACATCAAATCACGTGGTGCCAAAACATTGCGCATTTACTGCAATCCGGCTTAAGTCTCTTAGAGTCGATCCGTATTTGTGCACAATCATCCAATCATTGGCTCAGTCATGATTTGAGTGCTAAGTTATTTAAGCAACTTTCCTTAGGTTGGGATCTTGGGCTTGCCATGAAGCGCATTGATCCTAATGGTCGATTCTTTGATTCTGAAACCGTCCAATTGCTTGAAATAGGCGCTCGCACCGGTATGCTCAATACCATGCTAATCAATCGGTCTCGCTCGTTTGAAAATCAGCTAGAGCATCGGTTAGCCATTCTTAGTCAAAGCCTAGAGCCCGTGTTTATTATTTTTCTTGGTCTTCTGGTAGCAGGATTACTCATGACGCTCTACTTACCTATTTTTTCATTAGGCAGAATCATCTGATGTGGCTTGATTTCATCCTTCGAGTCGGTCTCATCCTAATCCTCGTTTATGTGGCATGGATTGATATTCAGCGGTTTTTAATCCCCAATCGATTCACTTACCCAATGATTGCCTTAGGTCTTGTCTTTAACTCCCTCTCGCCATTCCCATGGTGCGAGCCATACTTAGCATGGACCGGTGCCATATTGGGGTATTCACTCCTGTGGATCATTAATCAACTCTACAAAAAAGTTCGCGCACGCCATGGTCTTGGCATGGGGGACGCCAAACTTTTAGCAGGCCTAGGAGCTTGGCTTGGAATCCATAGTGCGTTATGGATATTGGTTCTAGCTGCCTTTTGCGGGATTATTGGGGGCCTCCTTTGGCTCAAGTATCAAAAATTACCGTCTACCCACCCCTTTCCCTTTGGCCCCTTTCTAGCATTTGCTGGCATCATAGAAATACTATGGATAAGTCCACTCGCTCACTCCTTGATTTAAAAGGAAAAGTTCCATTTTTAGGCCTGACCGGGGGTATTGGGTCGGGCAAGTCGAGTGTTGCCTCATTTTTGGCAAAGCGCGGGGCCTGGGTGATCGACACCGATCAAATAGCCCACCAAATAAGCGCCGCCGGGGGGATAGCAGTGGATCCTATTAAAAGCCAATTTGGGCCTGAGTTCATCCTTCCGGATGGATCGCTCAACCGAGCAAAAATGCGTGAGTACGTATTTAAGGATACCGAGTCCAAACGAAAACTGGAAGCCATTACACACCCCCTAATTCGCCAGGAAACCATACTCCAGGCTAAAAATGGCTTAGAAAATCATGCTCCCTACTTGGTATTTGTAGTCCCCCTGCTCCTAGAGTCAGGCACCTGGACCGAGAACCTAGATCATATTGCGGTGGTTGATTGTGAGGAAGAGATCCAAATTCGGCGGGTGATGGAGCGTAGCCAGCTAGACCGCCAGGAAGTGCTGGGCATCATGGCTCATCAGGCAAGCCGGGCTGAGCGCTTGGCAATTGCAGATACCGTGATTCATAACCAAGGGGATCTCGCTAGCCTTGAGGTGGAAGTCGACCGTCTTCATCAAAAAATGCTGGATTTGTAGTTTTTTTGCCAAGGGTCAGCATAAAATAAAACCCTGTGATTATTTACGAATACCCCTTTAATGAACTGGTCCGAAGCATGCTCCGACTAGAGTATTTGTTCGACCGGTTTAATCACTTTGCACGCTCGGACGACGCCGAACTGCACCATAATGCTTTAACGACTTTGTTTGAGCTAGGCGACATTAGCGCCCGGGGTGATATCAAGTCACTACTCCTTAAAGAATTAGAACGCCAGAAGTTTGCGCTCAACCAACTCAAGAATTCTAAAGAAGTAGATCAAGAAAAGCTGGCATCTACTATGGCCGAGTTAGAGCATGCCAGCGCACAAGTGAATGCGTCTGCAATTAAACCCAATGCGCTCATTGGCGAGAACGAATGGCTTAATGCAATTCGGACACGCTTACATACACCGGGCGGCACTAGTCCAATTGATTTACCAGGTTTTTATGCTTGGCGTCATAGTCCCGCCTCTTCAAGACGCGAGCTCTTACAAAAGTTCATTTACCCTATGCTTCCTTGGCAAGAGGCCTGCCATTTATTTTTACGACTGCTACGCGAGTCGGGGGAAAGCAAAGAAGTTTTAGCTCATCAGGGCTCGTTTCAGCAAGCGCCCTCTGGCAAGGTTTATCAATTAATGCGCATTACCTTAGAGGATCCATCGCTCTTTGCTGAAATTAGTGCTAACAAATATTTGGTATCAATTCGGCTGCTTAAGTGTGAGCAAGATCTTAAGCCTACCCTCATCAATCAAGACATTCCCTTTAAGTTAACGTTCTGCCAATTTTGACCTAGGCAGATTACTGCTTACGTACTTCTCAAATACCAACGAACTTTTTCAATCATCGGCCAAGCAGCTGGCAATAATGGTTTAATCGTTAACTCCGAATTAAATATATTTTGCCAAGATAGCTCTTGATTTTCTAGGCTAACTGGCTCCCCCTCCCAGCGATCAACCAAGCACACATGCAGACGAACATAGGCGTGCGGGTAATCATGTTCGAGCATCATGATTTCCTGACAATGGTTTTTATCCAAATCAATCCGAATGCCAAGCTCTTCATATAACTCACGCTCTAAGGCAGTTGTGATGGATTCATTGACCTCCAGCTTGCCACCCGGAAACTCCCAATAGCCTGCATAGGGTTTGCCACTGGGTCGTTTACCCATCAAAACAAATGATTGATCTTTTAAAAGGATTCCGACAGCGACCTCAACGATCGGCCGGGATTGATTTATCATGGACTACTTTTTGCCGGATTGGGATCCGGCCCAGTGCTTGGCAAACTGCCAAGCCACACGTCCTGAACGTGAGCCACGCTCTAGAGCCCAGACTAAGGCTTCGGGCCGGGCAGCCTCAATCGCTTTATCCGATAGACCAAAGTGCGCTAACCAATGTGCAACGATCGCAAGATATTCCTCTTGCCTTGGTGGATAAAAAGAAAGCCACAAACCAAAACGTTCTGATAAAGAGATTTTCTCTTCAACAACCTCGCCTGGATGAATCTCACCATCGTCGGTATGAACATAAGACTCGTTATCCTTCATGTACTCGGGTAACAAATGACGGCGATTGGAGGTTGCATAAATCAAAATGTTGTCTACTTGCGCAGAAATTGAGCCATCTAGGGCAGACTTCATAGCCTTATATCCAGACTCGCCATCCTCAAAGGACAGATCATCACAAAACACGATAAATCGCTCCGGACGAGCCGCGAGAATCTCGGTGATATCTGGTAAATCAGCCAAGTGATCCTTATCGACCTCCACTAAGCGCAAGCCCTGAGAAGCAAATTGATTGAGGCAGGCCTTGATCAATGAGGACTTACCAGTACCACGCGCACCTGTTAACAAAATATTATTGGCGGGCTTCTTTTCAACAAAATGCCGGGTATTGTCAATAATCGCATCGCGCTGGCGATCAATATGTTTTAAATCTTGAAACGAGATTGGGGATATGTGTTTGACTGGCTTTAGAAATCCAATTCGTCCAAAAATACTATCGCGACGCTGCCAACGAAACGCCTTAGCGGTTTGCCACTCAGCATCGGTCAATGGCTTCGGTAAAAATGTTTCGAGATGATCTAGAAGGCGATCGAGTTTGTCATTCACAGTTCACGTTCTCGTAATGATAAAACTTGCTTATGAGCGGTAATCAGCGTTAATTGAGACATACTCATGCGATAAATCGCAGGTCCAAACCGTCTCCATCGCATCGCCTCTTCCTAAATCAACCGTGACGGTTATTTCTGATTGTTTCATCACGGCTTGACCTTGCTCTTCTTGATAGTTTGGATGTCGACCACCATCCTTTGCAACCCAAACATCATCCAACCAGAGTTGGACCTTGCCACTATCAAGATCATCGATTCCAGCATAGCCCACCGCAGCCAAGATCCGACCTAAATTGGGATCGCTTGCAAAAAACGCAGTTTTAACCAAAGGCGAATGTGCAATTGCTTTGGCTACCTGCTTGCACTCAAGGCTATTCTTGCCGCCTTTTACAAAAATTGTTATAAATTTAGTGGCACCCTCGCCATCGCGCACAATCAGCTGCGCTAACTGTTGAGAGATAGCAATTAAACCCTTTCGAAATAAACTATAGAGCGGATCAGAGCGACTCTGAATGCGGATTGGGGATTGGCCGGTGGCCATCACGATGAAAGAATCATTAGTTGATGTATCGCCATCAATCGTGATTGCATTAAATGACAGGTTCGCAGCCTCTGCGGTGAGCTCTTGCAGTAAACCTCGATCAACTTGAACATTCGTCCCCACAAAACCCAGCATAGTCGCCATATTTGGCTGAATCATGCCGGCCCCTTTTGAAATACCCGTGATGACAATAGGTCCCTGCTCGGTATTGATCGTCTGCGAAGCCGCCTTCGGCAGGGTATCGGTGGTCATGATCGCTTGGGCTGCTGCAAACCAATTATCTTCAGATAATTGCGCTACGGCTTGAGGTATCGCAGCCACAATTTTGTCAGCTGGTAGTTGCTCCATGATCACCCCTGTTGAAAAGGGCAATACTTGCTCTGGACTCAGCCCAAACGAGTTTGCTAGCACCTCACAGGTCTGAAAGGCTCGACGCAGACCCTCTTCACCAGTCCCTGCATTGGCATTACCGGTGTTCACGATCAATGCCTCAATTGGATTAGCCTCCAATAGATGCTGTTTACATAACTGTACGGGAGCGGCACAAAACCGATTTTGGGTAAATACGCCTGCTACTGCCGAACCGGGAACTAGGCGCATTACCAAAACATCTTTGCGATTTGCCCGCTTAATACCAGCCTGCGCAAACCCAAGGGCAAGCCCAGAAATAGGGCTTAGGGATTTGGGATCAAGGATTGGAAAATTAACAGCCATCGTTAAATTAGAAAGGCAAACCTCAAATTAAGCAATTTTTCCGTGGCAGTGCTTGTATTTCTTACCACTACCGCAATGGCAAGGATCATTTCGACCAATTTTTGGGCCATCACGAACTGGGGCTGGTGCAATTGCATGCTCAACCTGCTCAACAGGGATACTTTCCCCCTCAGCAAACTGGTTATGCTTAAATTGCATCTCTTTTACTTGGCTATCATCAGCGATGGTTTCTGCAGCTTCATCAAGCTCTGAGGCATTTTTAATCTGAACCGTAAACACGGTCTTAATCACATCATTTTTCACCACATCCAAAAGTTCTGCGTAGAGCTCAAATGCCTCACGGCGATACTCTTGCTTTGGATCTTTTTGGGCATAGCCGCGCAAATGAATTCCTTGGCGCAGTCGATCTAAGGCAGCCAAATGCTCTCGCCAGTGAATATCTAAGCTATATAGCATCACCGAACGCTCAAAGCTAGCAAACGACTCACGGCCCGTGAGCTCCTCTTTAGCCTTGTAATTCTTCTTTGCCGCTTCAATCACCCGGGTTACGATTTCTTCGTCATCGACCGTATCAGCATTGGCAATCCACCCTTGAAGATCAACGGTAATTCCCCATTCATTTGCCAAGAGGTGCTCAAGAGCGGGGATATCCCACTGCTCTTCCATCGATTCCACTGGGACGTAATTGCGGACAATTGCTGTAAAAACGTCTTCGCATAAATTGGCAATCAGGTCACCAATATCTTTACTTTCAAGAATCTGATTGCGAAGTCGATAGGTCTCTTTGCGTTGATCGTTAGCGACATCATCGTATTCGAGCAGTTGTTTACGAATATCAAAGTTACGTCCTTCTACTTTGCGCTGAGCAGATTCAATTGAGCGCGTTACCATTCCCGCCTCAATCGGCTCGCCTTCGGGCATCTTTAAGCGATCCATTACAGCACGTAAACGATCACCTGCAAAAATACGCAATAAAGGATCGTCTAACGAGAGATAGAAACGCGATGAACCAGGATCGCCTTGACGTCCGGCACGTCCACGCAGCTGATTATCGATGCGGCGACTTTCATGTCGTTCAGTACCAATAATATGCAGACCACCAGCATTGACGACTGCATCATGCAGTCCCTGCCATTCGTCCTTTAACTGCTGAATCCGTTTTGCTTTTTCAGCATCACTAAGGGACTCATCGGCTTCAATGAGGAGTGATTGCCGCTCGACATTTCCACCTAAAACAATATCGGTTCCACGACCAGCCATATTGGTGGCAATGGTAATCATCTTGGGTCGACCCGCTTGAGCAATAATTTCTGCCTCACGCGCATGTTGCTTTGCATTGAGAACCTGATGAGAAAGCTTTTCTTTATCGAGTAATTTAGAAATCAGCTCCGAGTTCTCAATGGAAGTAGTGCCTACTAGAACTGGCTGACCTCGTTCATAACATTCTTTAATGTCTTTCGTGACTGCTGCGTAGCGCTCGGGCGAGGTCTTATAAATTTGATCTTGCCGATCCAGTCGACGGCTGGGTCGATTGGGGGGAATCACCACCGTTTCAAGTCCGTAGATCTCTTTGAACTCGTAGGCTTCGGTATCTGCCGTTCCGGTCATGCCAGCCAATTTTTGATACATCCGGAAGTAGTTCTGGAAGGTAATGGTGGCAAGCGTTTGGTTCTCGTTCTGAATCCCCACCTTCTCTTTCGCCTCAACCGCTTGATGCAAGCCGTCCGACCAACGTCTACCCTGCATTAAGCGGCCCGTGAACTCATCCACGATGATGACCTCACCACCCTGAACCACGTAGTGTTGATCGCGGTGATACAAAGAGTGTGCGCGTAAGGCTGCGTAGAGGTGATGCATCAAATTAATATTCTGCGGGGCATAAAGGGAGTCGCCCTCTTTCAATAAACCAATTTGGGTCAGGATTTGTTCTGCTTTTTCATGGCCACGCTCAGTCAAATAGACCTGATGGGATTTCTCATCGACCCAGTAATCACCTGGTTTAATCACGCCCGAACCATCGGATTTTTCTTCTCCCACCTGCGGATCAAGATGCGCAGGCAACGCATTCATCTTGATATATAAATCAGTATGGTCTTCAGCCTGCCCCGAAATAATAAGTGGGGTCCGAGCTTCGTCAATCAGAATCGAATCAACCTCGTCAACAATTGCATAGGAGAGGCCGCGCTGTACCCGCTGCGCCACATCCTGAACCATGTTGTCACGCAAATAATCAAAGCCAAACTCATTATTAGTTCCATACGTGATATCAGCGGCATAGGCTTTTTGCTTGGCCTCATGATTCATTTGCGACAAATTAATACCAACGGTCAGTCCCAAAAAAGTGTAGAGCTTAGACATCCACTCGGCATCCCGTTCTGCCAAGTAATCATTCACAGTCACCACATGAACACCCTTACCTGAGAGCGCATTTAAGTAAACCGCCAAGGTTGCGGTTAGGGTTTTACCTTCACCTGTACCCATTTCAGCGATTTTTCCCTGATGAAGGGCCAAGGCTCCCATGATTTGAACGTCAAAATGACGCATTTTCATGACCCGTACGCTGGCCTCACGGACCACTGCAAATGCTTCAGCGGCAAGGTCATCCAAAGCCTCACCGGCGGCAATCCGTTGCTTAAATTCGGCAGTTTTCGCTTGTAAGGCAAAATCGTCCAAAGCCTGGAGATTGGCCTCAAGGGCATTTACCTTAGAAACGACCTTGCGGTATTGCTTGAGAAGGCGGTCATTGCTGCTACCAACCAGTGTTTTAATAAGACCAAGTACCATAGGAATCTAGAAAAAATTTTAGCTATTGAGTTTATCACCCGCGAGCCCCTCTTTGATGAATAAGCCCCTAGTTAAGTTAGCCCAGCCATGGCAGGATTGCCTAGCCCATGAGCAAGGCTTTAAACCGCTTCTAGAGCGGGCTAAAAAGCATGACGCCCTAACCCATGCCGTTCAAAACGCTGTGTATTCACTGGGTTTTGCATCTATTGGCCAATCCCTACAGGTTGAATGGCGTCCCGATCGCCCTAGTGAGCTAGTTTTGGTGGTACCGAATGCCACGATTGGCACCCGCTTACAACAAATTGCTCCCAGTATTGCCAAAGAACTTGGGCAATATCAATGGGTGATTCATCAAGTTCGGGTGAAGGTAAAACCGAAACCATTAACGGTAAGAAGTAATCGAGTAAATGAAAATCCACCTGAATTTACCCCAGCAGCTCAAAGTGCTTGGGAAGGGCTTTATCAACAACTATCTCCACAGTCTTCTCTGCGGCAATCAATCGAACGATTATTGAGAAACAGAAAATCTAGGCGTTGATGCTTTCGGGGGTTTGCAGATAGGCCGCAGGGGCACTAGCCTTATCAAAGGTTTCGATCGAATACGAACTTGGGTCGTCTAAGAGCTTTCGTAATAGTGCGTTATTAAGTGCATGGCCTGACTTTTCTGCGGTGTACGCTCCGACAATAGGGTGACCGGCCAAATAAAGATCTCCGATCGCGTCCAAAATTTTATGACGCACAAACTCATCGTCATAACGTAACTCTTCGTTATTTAAGATGCGATGCTCATCAAGCACAATCGCATTATCTAAACTGCCACCACGAGCTAAACCAATCTCACGCAAGGCTTCCACCTCATGCGCAAATCCAAAGGTGCGAGCACGACCAATCTCACTACGATAAGCGTGCTCAGCAAAATCGACCACAAAACGCTGCCCCGTTTTATCAACTGCTGGGTGCTTAAAGTCAATCGTGAAATCCAACTTGAATCCAAAATGTGGCTCTAGGCGTGCTAATTTATTGCCTTCACGCACTTCCACCGCCTTTTGAATCACCATAAATTTGCGTGGGGCCTCTTGTTCAACGGTACCAGCTGACTCAATCAGAAAAAGAAAAGAGGCCGCACTACCGTCCATGATCGGCACTTCTTCCGCATCGACCTCAATCAATAAATTATCCAATCCCAAACCCGAACAGGCTGATAGTAAATGCTCAACCGTAGAAACCTTGACCCCTTGACTCTGAATCACCGAGGCTAAGCGGGTATCACAGACAGCCAATGCATGAGCTGGGATAGGAACTGCGTTAGGCATATCAACCCGCACGAACTGAATACCAAAATCAATCGGTGCGGGTTTAATGGTTAGCGTTGATTTACGACCAGAATGCAGGCCAATGCCGACCGTTTTGATCGGCTGCGCTAAAGTTTTTTGCTTAAGCACCATGGCCTACACAATATCAATTAAAGATGCTTTAAGGTATTTGCGGCATCACTGACTTCAAACTTACCAGGTGCCTCGAGTGCTAAATGCTTCACAACGCCGTTATCCACGATCATGGCATAGCGTTGTGAGCGAACACCAAGACCACGCGCGGTTAGATCAAATTCCATGCCTAACTTTTTGGTGAACTCAGCACTACCGTCACCCAACATACGTACTTTCTTGCCAACCTTTAAATCCCGGCCCCATGCGCCCATCACAAATGGGTCATTGACAGAAACACACCAAATCTCATCAACACCTTTTGCTTTAATCGCATCAAAATGCTCCACAAATCCTGGAACATGCTTGGCTGAGCAGGTTGGTGTAAATGCGCCAGGCAAAGCAAAAATAACAATTTTTTTGCCAGCGGTTAATTTGTCAACTTCAAATGCATTTGGGCCCAAGGAACAGCCATCGCGCTCTTCATCAAAAAACTCGTAGAGGGTAGCGTTTGGTAATTTTTGTCCTACAGCAATCATGTGATCTCCATATCAATAGTGGTTTGGGGTGCTAACGCAGGCGCTGGATTCGTCGTCCGGAGGGGCGACTGAATTAGCAATCCTCGAACCCACTATTGTATGGTTTATTTATTAGTCTGCTTGCTTCCTTAAAAAGGCAGGTATCTCATAGTAATCCGCCCCTTTCTCGAGCATGGCCTTCGCTTGTGGCGAACTATCGGCACCAAGGCTTGGAGGTACAGACTCTCGAGAATTACGAAATACCTTTGGAACATCAAACTGACCATAATCGACCGCAGGATTCACTGGGGCAGCCGTGGCTGAGCCCATAGCACTAGATGCTTGGGTCACATTGCGGCTCATCGCAGCAGCTGGGCTGGTTGGAGCAAAATCACCCAAGGTGGTCATGGTTGGACTTGCATCATTCGTACCGGTTGCAGCTCGCCAGATTAACTGGGGTTGATCCTTTTGCAGGGATTGGGAACCATTGAGTCCAGTGGCTACTACGGTTACTCGTAGGGCATCGCCCAAGCTATCGTCATACACCGTTCCAAAAATGACCGTAGCATCTTCAGCGGCATACCCACGAATCGCAGCCATCACCTCACGGGTCTCGGATAACTTCAATGAACGACTGGCAGTGATATTGACCAATACACCGCGTGCGCCTGATAAATCAACGCCCTCCAGCAGTGGCGATGCAACGGCTGCCTCTGCCGCCAAACGCGCCCGATCCATTCCAGAAACTGTCGCCGTTCCCATCATGGCTTTACCCTGCTCACTCATGACAGTCTTGACATCTTCAAAGTCGACGTTGATTAAGCCCTGCTCATTAATGATTTCGGCAATACCAGATACTGCGTTATGCAATACATCGTCTGCACAAGCAAAGGCTTTATCAAATTCTGCATCTTCACCCATCACCTCAAAGAGCTTTTCATTTAAAACGACGATTAATGAGTCAACATGCTTTTCCAACTCTTGCGCACCCATCTCTGCCACTTTTAAGCGCTTCACGCCCTCAAAGTCAAACGGCTTACTAATCACGCCAACCGTTAAGATGCCCATTTCTTTAGCAACTTGAGCAACCACTGGGGCCGCCCCAGTTCCGGTACCGCCGCCCATCCCCGCGGTAATGAACACCATATGTGCGCCTTGCAATGCATCAGCAATACGCGAGCGAGCTTGCTCGGCAGATGCCGCGCCCACCTCTGGCTTCGCGCCAGCGCCCAAGCCAGTTTCGCCCAGTTGTAGGTTTAAGCTTGCTTGCGACCGCTGCAAGGCACCTGCATCGGTATTCATGCAAATAAACTCCACGCCGTTGACATTGCGACGAATCATATGCTGGACAGCGTTGCCGCCAGCGCCTCCGACACCCACCACCTTAATGATGGTCTTGCCAGCTGTTTCTTGTTCTACCATTTCAAATTCCATAACACCCTCCTTAATAAGATCGGCTTTCCACCATGGATCACCGATTGACGACGACGAAAAAAATCAAAAATTTCCTGTAAACCATTCCTTCATGCGTGCAACCACGCCTTGTAAACTGCCGCCCTGAATTGCTCTGCGACCACGCATCATTTGTGCCTGCCCTTCCATGAGCAAACCAAGACCGGTGGAGTACCGTGGACTTCTCAATACTTCATGTAAGTGACCGCGATACTCAGGCGTGCCAATGCGCGCAGGCTTTAAGAAAACCTGCTCTGCCAACTCAACCATGCCCGGCATCATGGCGGTGCCACCAGTCAACACGATTCCAGAAGAGACCATGTCTTCATAGCCCGACTCACGGACAATGTTGCGAACTAAAGTAAAGAGTTCCTCAACCCGTGGCTCAATCACTGCCGCAAGCGCTTGTTTGGACATTGGGCGGGGCTCACGATCCCCCACGCCAGGAACATCGATCATGGCATTGGGGTCGGCCATATCCTGTTTGGCAACCCCATGATGAATCTTCAAATCCTCTGCCTCAACCGTTGGGGTTCGTAAGGCCATCGCGATGTCATTGGTGATCTGATCACCAGCAATAGGAATCACTGCGGTATGACGAATCGATCCTTGGCTATAAATGGCAATATCGGTTGTGCCGCCACCAATATCAATTAATACAACGCCTAACTCCCTCTCGTCTTCGGTTAGAACCGCTAGACTTGAAGCGAGTGGTTGCAAAATTAAATCATTCACTTCTAGCCCACAGCGTCGGACACACTTCACAATATTTTGTGCCGCACTTACTGCTCCAGTCACGATATGCACCTTGACCTCTAAACGAATACCGCTCATCCCAATCGGCTCACGCACATCCTCTTGACCATCGATGATGAATTCCTGAATCAAAATATGAAGAATTTGTTGATCGGTGGGAATATTGATTGCTTTGGCCGTTTCTAGAACACGCTCAACATCTCCGGCGCCAACCTCTTTGTCCCGAATCGCCACCATACCGCTCGAGTTAAAACTCACAATATGATTACCAGCGATACCGGTGTAAACCTGAGCGATGCGACGATCCGACATTAACTCGGCTTCCTCGAGCGCCTTCTGAATCGACTGGACAGTTGCTTCAATATTGACTACTACGCCTTTCTTTAAACCTTTCGAGGAGGTTTGCCCTAAACCCAAGACATTAAATTGGCCATCAGGGTTAAGCTCTGCGACCAAAGCCACCACTTTTGATGTACCAATATCTAATCCAACCAATAAATCGCGGCTGTCTTTACTCATTTCCATTCCTCGATGCGTTGCTCGTCATGACTCAAAATAGCGATTTGATACGCCTTCGGTATTTCAACTTTGATAGCGGGTGCACTTGGTTTAGTGGGCGCTCCCACAATATGCACAGCAAACCCATTGGGATAGCGCAGATCGACTGCGTCAACCCGATTGGGCCATTTTTGTTGAACTTGTGGCCAATATTGCAAAAGCTGTGCAACGCGTTGATCTAGAGCGCCTTTGGCCTGCTCCTCTTCGCGCCCAAACTCAATACGCACACCATTGCTCAACTTGATATGCCACGCATAACGATCCGATAGCGTGAGTGATTTAACCTCAGCATCCCACGGTTTAAACCAAGTACTGGCTTTTTGATAAAGACGCAGTACTTCTTTGCTTGATCCATCTGGTCCACTAAATTCAATCAGGGGGCTGTTTTCATCAAGCTCCGCAACTGAGCCATCAAATACTTCGCCATAAACATTGAGTAATTTTTGTTGATCAGCCTTGCCCCAAACTCCTAGGGGTTTTTGCTCTTCAATGCTCACAATCAATCCATTGGGCCAGGCGCGACGCACACTCGCATGGCGCACCCAAGGTAGTGCTTCGAAGGCATCCTTCACATCTTGCAAACGAACACTGAAAAAATTACCCTGAACTTTATCCAAAACCTGAGCTCGAACTGCAGGAAGATGCACATGCTTTAAGTCCTGATGACCAGCAGACTCAATCTGTAAATGCTTTAAGGTAAATACCGGTTGATGACTGAGCCAAATAAAGATGGATAGGACAACAGCCAAAATAAAAAAGCGCATCAACCAACGCGTAATTTCTTGCATGCGCTGCGCATGATTCCAAACCGGTGCGATCGCAAAATTGATTGCGTCCGAGATCCGTTGTATCGCTGTCATGACTGGTGAACCTCTGGTGAAGAAAACGTACCTTCCAAGGTCTGGCTTAGGATCCACATCACCAGATCAGCATAGGGGACGCCGGCTGCTTTAGCAGCCATTGGTACCAATGAATGCGAGGTCATTCCTGGAGATGTGTTCATCTCCAGTAAATAGGGCTTATTCTGACTGGCCGCATCGAGCATGACGTCCGCGCGACCCCACATTCGGCAACCCAGCGCTCGATAGGCTGATACTGCAAGCTCCTGAATCTGGTGCTCAAGCTCTGGATCAAGTCCTGGAGGACAGCGATATTGAGTCTCATCTGAAAAGTATTTGTGATGAAAGTCATAACCAGCTTCTGGAGGAATGATTTGGATGAGTGGCAGCGCTTGGGCAGTAGCGCCCTGACCTACAATCGGACAGGTGAGCTCTGGACCAACGATGCAGGCTTCTGCCAAAACCCGTCGATCTAATTTGGCTGCCAACTTATAAGCGGTTGGAAGTTCCTCAATGCGTCGCACCTTACTTAAACCCAATGAGGATCCTTCATGTGCTGGCTTCACAACCAAAGGCAGTCCTAAATGATGTGCAACACGATCCCAATTGCTATCGTCCGTTAAGACCTCATAGCGTGGTGTTGATAAGTGATGACTCTGCCAGACTTGCTTAGTCACCACCTTATCAATCGATAAGGCCGAGGCCAAAACACCACTACCCGTATACGGAATATTAAGTAACTCAAGAAGACCTTGGATCGTTCCATCTTCACCATAACGGCCATGCAGTGTAATAAAGACACGATCAAATTGTTCCTTAGCAATCTCAACTGGACTGCGCACGCCTGGATCAAAGGCGTGTGCATCAATACCCTTTTCTAAAAGCGCACTCAGCACTCCTTGACCCGACAAGAGCGAGATCTCACGTTCGGCAGAACGTCCACCCATTAATACACCAACGCGCCCAAATTGTTTGGGGCTCAACTGAGCGAGTTGCGCAGCAACCTGCTGACCCCAGGGATGGATCGTTTGAAGATTAGCCATGGCTATTCTCCACGAGCATCTGGGGTAACTTGGAAATAGAGCCAGCGCCCATCGTAATCAAGACATCACCGTCTTGGAGAAGTCCACTTAATGCGGTAGGGATCTCCTGAAGATCCTCAACCACTTGGACTGGGGTCGATTTACCTAAGGCTTTCATCAAGCTTTTACTATCGGCGCCTGCAATGCGCGCCTCACCGGCCGGATACACATTAGTGAGGACTACGGTATCAAACTGGCGTAATACATTGACAAATTCACCAAAGCAATCGCGAGTACGAGTAAATCGGTGAGGCTGGAATGCCAAAACTAAACGCCGATCTGGATACGCGCCACGTGCAGCCGCTAAGGTTGCATTCATTTCAACGGGATGATGACCATAATCATCAATCAAGGTAAATGTTCCACCACCCGCTAAGGCAATATCGCCATAATGTTGGAAACGACGTCCGACACCACTAAATTGCAATAAGGCATGCGTAATTGCATCGTCGCTAACGCCCAGTTCAGTTGCAATTCCAATCGCTGCTAATGCATTAAGTACATTGTGCTGACCAGGCAAATTAAGAATAATTTTTAATGGGCCAGGTCTAGAACCATGCCTGCGAATTGCTCGACGATGAACCGTAAAGTGCATTTGCGTGCCAACAGCTTTGATATCGGTTGCGCGAATCTCAGCATCTTCAGAAAATCCATAGCGCAAGATTGGTTGCGAAACAAACGGCAGGATATCTCGAACGTTGCTGTCTTCAATACAAAGAACTGCAATTCCATAAAATGGCATACGCTGCGTAAATTGCACAAAGGTTTGCTTTAAGCGGGCCATATCATGCTGATAGGTATCCATGTGATCCGCATCAATATTGGTGATTACTTCCATGGCCGGATAGAGCTGCAAGAACGAAGCATCTGATTCGTCAGCCTCAACCACAATAAATTCGCCTTGCCCTAAGCGTGCATTCACACCGGCTGAATTGAGCTTTCCACCAATCACGAAGGTTGGATCCAAACCACCCTCTGCAAGCACCGAGGCAACTAAACTTGTCGTCGTCGTTTTGCCGTGCGTGCCAGCAATTGCGATTCCCTGCTTTAAGCGCATTAACTCACCAAGCATGACGGCACGCTGGATTACTGGAATGCGATTGGCTCTGGCAGCAAGTACTTCCGGATTATTTCCAGTGACCGCCGACGAAATTACCACTGCTTCGGCATCACCGATATTCTTTGCATCGTGGCCAATTGCAATTTGTGCCCCTAAGGCTATTAGTCGCTTCGTAACTGCAGACTCCGCTAAATCTGATCCCGAAACGCGATAGCCTAAATTGAGGAGTACTTCAGCAATGCCGCACATGCCGGCGCCACCAATTCCTACAAAATGAATGTGCTGTACGATATGCTTCATCGCGCGCACTCCTTACAAATTGAGGCAACTTCCTCGGTCGCACGAAACTTTGCAAGCGCCTGCGCTTTCACAGCGATTTCGGCTAAATCCTCGCGCCGCAATCCTAAAATTAAGTTTGCCAACGCAGCTGCATCCAACTCCGCTTGAGGCATCAATATTGCAGCCTTTGCATCGGACAGAAAACGCGCATTAGCGGTCTGGTGATCATCAATTGCGTATGGAAATGGTACAAAACAAGCAGCAACCCCAGCGGCCGAGATCTCAGACACGGTCATTGCTCCAGCACGGCAAATCACTAAATCAGCATGAGCATACGCTGCAGCCATGTCCTCAATGAATGGCTTTAGCTCAGCATGAACGTCCAATTGTTGATATTTTTTTGTCACTGCCTCCAAATGCTGCTCACCAGTCTGATGCATCACGTTTGGGCGCTGATCGGCTGGTAATAGAGCTAAAGCCTCTGGAACTACTGCATTGAGTGCAGCAGCCCCCAAACTTCCACCAACTACCAGTAAATGCAGCGGGCCCTGACGCATTGCATAGCGTGTCTTGCAATCGCCCAGCCCCTCAACGCTCTCACGAATGGGATTACCCACCCACTGGCCATGTTCGAGTGTGCGCGGAAATCCAGTAAGGACTCGCGTCGCAAAACGCGCCAATACTCGATTAGCACTTCCAGCAACCGAGTTCGCCTCATGTAGCACCAAAGGCCGGCCCATGAGGTAGCTCACTAAGCCCCCTGGGAAGGTGATGTAACCCCCCATACCTAACACCACGCTTGGCTTCAAACGACGCAATATTTTCCAGCTTTGCATCATGGCGCGAACTAACCGAAATGGCATTAGTAACTTTGTCAGTATTCCCTTGCCCCGTAATCCACCAAATTGCACGCCCTCAAAAATAAATCCTTTTGCCGGCACTAAACGATATTCCATACCGCTGGGATTTCCCATCCACGATACAGACCAACCCTGTTTGCGCAGACATTCTGCAACGGCCAAGCCTGGGAAGATATGACCGCCAGTGCCGCCAGCCATGACCAAGATAGAGCGCCCAGCCATGGTCATAGCTTGCCTCCGCGCATCAAGATTCGGTTCTCATAATCAATCTTTAATAAGACCGCGAAAGCCACCATATTCATCAAAATAGCTGAGCCACCGTAACTCACGAGCGGCAGAGTCAAACCCTTCGTCGGCAGAAGACCTAGGTTCACACCCATATTGATAAAGGCTTGCCAGCCGACCCAAATACCGATGCCTTTGGCGCAGAGTCCCGCAAAACTTCGATCCAATTGCAAGGCAGTACGACCAATGAGAAATGCACGACGTACGATCCAATAAAAAAGTAGGATCACTACAAACACACCCACAAAACCAAGTTCTTCACCAATCACCGCCAAGATGAAGTCGGTGTGCGCTTCCGGTAAGTAATGCAATTTCTCAACACTCCCACCTAAACCAACACCAAACCACTCGCCACGTCCAAAGGCCATCAAGGAGTGAACTAATTGATAGCCCTTGCGTGCAGCATGCTCGGCTTGCCAAGGATCTAAAAATGCAAAAATTCGCTGACGTCTAAACTCGGATAAGGCGATGACGGTTGCCACAATCACTACACCAACAATCGTTAAGCCAGCAAACAATTTGGCATTGATTCCGCCTAAGAACAAAATGCCCATGGCAATGATGGCGATCACCATGAAGGCTCCCATATCGGGCTCAAGCATCAGCAATAGTCCAACTAAGGCAACTGCTAGCCCCATGGGGACAAAGCCCTTCACAAAGGAATGCAGATGCTCCTGGCGTTTGACGGTGTAACTGGCTGCAAAGATAATCACAGCGAATTTCATCAGCTCGGATGGTTGGAAATTCATCACTCCTAAGGAAATCCAACGCCGTGCGCCATTCACGCCCTTACCGATTCCAGGAATCAATACAGCAATTAGGAGCAAAATCGTGAACGCAAAAATATAGGGAGCTAACTTATCCCACGTTTTCACTGGAATCTTAAAGACCCAAAACCCAACAAATACCGCGATCCCGAGCGAGATCAAATGCCGAATCAAAAAGTGATTACTGCTGTAGTTGGCATATTTGGGGCCATCAGCCAAGGTAATCGAAGCTGAATAAACCATCACAAGGCCAATTAGGCTTAAAGACAACACCGCCCAAACCAGCAATTGGTCATACTCCATCATGCGCGAACGCGTTTGCTCAACACCGGATACCGCATCGCGCAGCCCCGAACGAAATCCATCAAAGCCCTCACGCGAGATATTCCAAAAACGGTTCTGACGAATATTCATACCGACGCCCCTAGATGTTCATTGGGACTATCGCTCCATTGATTCGTGAGCTCATGAACAGCATCCACAAAAACCTGTGCTCGGTGTTGATAGTTTTTAAACATATCAAAGCTCGCACAAGCCGGGGATAACAAAACAAGGTCACCAGCTGCTGCATGTTGGGCAGCTGACTGAACAGCCGACTCCAAGTCCTTTGCTTCTATCACTTGTAAACTACCTTGGCTGATTGGGCTTGAGCACACTGCCTTAATCGCTGGGCCATCACGACCTATCAGGATGAGGCCTTTTACAAATCGATCGATCGGTTCAGATAAGGGGGTAAAGTCTTGGCCTTTTCCATCACCGCCTGCAATGAGCCATATATTTTTTTGGCTAAAAGCAGTTCCTAAACCCATTAATGCAGCAACGGTTGCCCCCACATTAGTACCCTTGCTATCGTCAATGTATTCCACATCCCGAATCACGGCGACGGTTTGAACCCGATGCGGTTCGCCCTGATACTCACGTAAGCCATGTAAGAGCAAGCCGATACCTAAGCCTGCGGCACGAGCAAGTGCAAGTGCAGCGAGTGCATTCAGAGCGTTATGCCGACCACGAATACGGAGCGCATCTGCCGGAATTAGTCGCTTGAGTCGTAAGCTTTCAGCTTCCTCATACGCATTATTTTTCCTGCGACGGCGACGCTTAATGAATCCCTCTTGCGCTTCCTCCTGCTCCAGCGCTTGGGTCGCTTCATCAGGCTCTGCCCAAACCAACCAATCGATTCCACCGCCATTTAAGTCACGCTCAATGCCAAATGAGTCACTCTCCCTTGGCACATCACTTCCAAACGAAATGATCTTATGATCGACGACATCACTAAATATTTCATTTACCAAGGAATCGTCGCGATTGAGAACCAAGACTGAATCCCTTCCCAAAATCCGGGCCTTCGCAGCTGCATACGCTTGCATATCGCCATGCCAATCTAAGTGATCTTGCGAGAGATTGAGAACGGTTGCTGCGGTTGGATTGAGTGTATGGGTAAAGTGCAACTGAAAACTTGACAACTCCAATACCCAGATGTGAGGCAAATCAGCAAAACTCTCCGCCTCATTCAATACGGTACTCAATTTTTCAAGAGCGGCCGGACTGATATTCCCAGCCAAAGCAACACGGCGACCTGCTCGTTCACAAATCTGAGCCGTTAATGCGCTCGTGGTTGTTTTGCCATTAGTGCCAGTAATCGCCAGAATGTTAGGCTGATACTTTGCGTGAGTCTCTAAAGCCATCCGATTCAAAGCTGCTAGTGCACGTGCAAAAAATTCGATTTCGCTCCAAACAGGGATCTTGCGCTCCTCGCAGATGGCTAAAAATGAATTAGCCGGCTCTTGCAGTGGCGATAAGCCAGGGCTGATTCCTAAAATATCAGCTTGCTCGAGCAATCCCTTCCAATCGCTTACTTCAGGGGTAAAGGACTTGAGTCCCCCATCCTTAAGCTCACTAAGCCAAGTTTGTTGTTGTGAATTTAGCTTCGAGAGAGGGCGTGTATCAGCAAGTTGTACTTGTGCACCCTGGCTTAAGCACCACTTCGCCATGGCATAGCCAGATTCACCTAAACCCACAATTAGGATTTGTGGTGAAGTTAGTCTGGCGAACTCATCGCCATGACTGGAACTAAATGGGTAAAGTAAGCGCTGGTTCATCGTATTAATCGTTTCTCACCGTAACTTAAGGCTTGACAAGCCAACGAGCACCAACAAAATCGTAATGATCCAAAAACGCACAACTACTTGCGTCTCGCGCCATCCGCCAAGTTCAAAATGATGATGCAAAGGCGCCATCCGGAAAATACGTCGTCCTTCACCATAATATTTTTTGGTGAACTTGAACCATAGAACTTGCATCATCACAGAGACTGTTTCAGCAACGAAAATCCCGCCCATCACAAAGAGAACAATCTCTTGACGAACAATGACTGCGATGGTTCCTAGGGCGCCGCCCAGAGCGAGAGCGCCTACGTCACCCATAAAAACTTGGGCGGGATGCGCGTTGTACCAAAGAAACGCTAGGCCTGCGCCACCCATTGCTCCACAAAAGATTAATAGTTCACCGGCACCCGGAATATGAGGAAATAGCAAATACTTCGCGTAGATTGCGTTACCCATAACATAGGCAAAGGCTCCTAGTGCAGCGCCCACCAAAATCACGGGCATGATGACTAATCCATCTAGACCATCCGTTAAGTTCACGGCATTACTACTACCAACAATGACCAAGTAACTCAAAATGATGAAGCCCATAACCCCCAAGGGATAACTCACTTCTTTCATGAAGGGGACGGTTAAGTTTGACTTGGCTGGCAGATCTAAGGAGAAGCCGCTCTCGACCCAACTCATGAATAACTGTAGAACCTTCAGGTTATTGACTTCTGAAACCGAGAACGCTAAATAAATCGCTGCAAATAAACCAATCAAGGTTTGCCAAAAGAATTTTTCTCTTGAAGACATTCCCTTGGGATCCTTGTGGACTACCTTGCGATAGTCATCGACCCAACCAATCGCACCAAAACCAAAGGTCACTAGCATGACGATCCAAATAAAGCGATTACTCAAATCGGCCCACAACACGCAGGAGATAAAAATAGCAATGAGGATCAATACGCCACCCATCGTGGGGGTGCCTACTTTGGCTAAATGCGTTTGGGGTCCATTGGTACGAACCGCTTGATCCACTTTCATCGAAGTCAACTTCCGAATCACCCAAGGGCCAAAGACAAGACCAATCAGAAGTGCGGTCATGGTTGCCATCACGGCACGAAAGGTGATGTAAGAGAAGACCCGGAAAAATCCATAATCGTCTTGTAACCATTGGGCCAAAATCAAGAGCATGGTTTCACTCCCTCAATGAGAGCTTGCACTACCCGCTCCATCCGCATAAATCGGGATCCTTTAACTAAGATACAAACATTACGTTGGTCAGATTGCCGCAGATTCTGAAGCAACTCGCGATTCAATAAATCAATGTCATCAAAATGACGTGAATCCCCAGTAGGTCTCTCACGTAAATATGCTGCATTACTTTCTTTCGTTAAAAAACCAATCGACATGAAATGCTCAATACCGCATTGCGCAGCGTACTTCCCAAGTTCCTGATGAAAAGCGGGACCCTGCGAACCCACCTCTCCCATATCACCCAAAACCAAATAACGCTCACCACGAAGAGCGGCCAATGACTTAACGGCAGCTACGACCGAATCTGGATTGGCGTTATAGGTATCGTTGATGAGTTCGATATTCTGGGAAATCGTGATGCGCTGCATCCGACCCGATACAGGCATGAATTTCTCTAAGCCCGCTTTAATTTGCACTAACGGAATTTGTGCGGCAATCGCGACTGCGCTGGCGGCTATGGCATTACGGTAGTTATGCTCGCCCAGCGTATTAAGTTTCACCTGAATTGAGCCAGTCGATGTTCGCACTTCGATCTGACCATCCGCAAGTAAATAACCATCAACCACGGAAGCTGATACTAAATTTGCATTAGGTATCTGATCTAACCAGCGAAACTCTACATACCGTTTGGAGGCGCAAGCATCTTTCCAAAGCCCGCTATATAGGGTATCTGCCGGAAATACGCCCACGCCATCAGACCGGAGTGCGCGTAAAGCATCTGCATGTTCACGCGCCACAGCATCAACGGTTTCCATGAACTCTTGATGTTCCCGCTGCGCATTATTAATTAATGCAATGGTTGGCCGAGCGATCGCTGCTAGCTCGGCGGTCTCTCCTGGATGATTCATGCCCAGTTCTATCACGGCCAACCGATGCGAAGGGCGTAGCTTCAATAATGTGAGCGGCAAACCAATATCGTTATTGAGATTACCTTCGGTCACAAGTAATTCAGTAGGATCAACCGCTTCTCTAAAGATTGCTGCAATCATTTCCTTTACGGTTGTTTTGCCATTACTTCCGGTCACTACCGCTAGAGGCAATCCAAACTGGGCTCTCCATGCGGCGGCTAGCTCACCAAGCCCATTGCGGGTATCTTCTACATAAACTGCTGGCAAACTTGTTGGGCACGTTGTTTTCTCACTAATCAAGGCAGCAGAAGCACCCTGCTCGGCCACAGCACTTAAAAAGTTGTGCGCATCAAAGCGATCGCCTTTAAGTGCTACAAAGAGTTCTCCAGCGGAAAGGTTACGACTATCAGTTCCGACCTGACTAATTAGTTGATCACGTGCTTCAACTATGCCAATGTTGTGCAATTGACTATTTGGAAGTAAGGCATGGATATGAGCAAGATTGGTCATGGTTGGAATGGCTTGCATCAAACCGACCCTCCGCTCACTAAACGCAAATGCGCTTGATCTGAAAAGTCAAAGCGTTTCCCCTGAATTTCTTGGGTAGTCTCATGGCCCTTACCGGCAACCAGAACAACATCTTGAGCTTGGGCTTGTCTAACGGCAGTCATGATCGCTGCAGCACGATCTGCAATGAGCTCAACGGATGAGGTGTGATGGTCACCCATCCCAGCCACAATCATGTCCATTATGACCTGCGGATCTTCGGAGCGTGGGTTATCACTCGTAACGATCACATGATCAGCAATCGATTGCGCAACTGCTCCCATCATGGGGCGCTTTTCTTGATCCCTGTCTCCACCACAGCCAAATACGCACACCAGTTTTCCTCCGCGTCCTTGTGCAATTGGTTTTAATGTTTCTAAAACTTTTTGCAATGCGTCGGGGGTATGGGCGTAATCAACTACCATCAATGGGGTGTCTGCACGATCACTATGAATCACTTCCATACGACCTAAAACAGGTTTTAGGTTAGAGAAACGTTTTAGGGCATCTGAAATTCCAAAAACCATCAAGGTTGAAATCACGGCCAAGGCATTACTTAAATTAAATATGCCCAATACGGGAATAGTGGCTAAATGATTGACTCCATCAATACTCAACTGACATTGATAGGCATTCGTTCCAAAGATGTACTCCTGAAAACATATAGCTTTGAACCGGCTTTGTAATTTTTCTAATCCCTGAAATGAGCTTTGAGACATACCGTATGCCCAAATCTCCACACCCTCGCGCGTCGCCATTCTCATTAGTAGCTCGCGTCCAAAAGAATCATCAATATTGATAACGACATTCTTTGGATGAAAATCAAGAAAAAGTCGGGCTTTTGCGGCACCATACTCTGCCATACTGCCGTGATAATCTAAGTGATCACGGCTAAAATTCGTAAAGACGGCGCAAGCAAAGTGAGTGCCATTCACACGTCCTTGCTCTAGGGCATGTGAAGATACCTCGAGTGCAATATATTCAGCCCCTTTTGCTTTTAAGCTAGCAAGCTCCATTTGTAAACGGGGCGCATCTGGGGTGGTGTACCCCAGTCCTTGTAATTGGTTTGGAAAGCCACTACCGAGTGTACCGATCACGGCAGCTCTATCGGATAAACATTGTGCAAGCCATTGGGTCACACTGGTCTTACCATTCGTGCCAGTCACGCCAATCACCGGCATCATTTCGCTGGGTTTGCCATACCACTCTGAGCTTAACCATCCAGCATATTTAGCAAGCTCGGGAACCGCAATACAACGCTCATCTAAATCCGTTTCCCAAGCGACACTTTGGCCTTCATCGGTCTGCGGTTGATACAACACGTAAGCAGCCCCTCGGAAGAGGGCCTGGGCGATATAGATTCGTCCATCTCGGAGGGCCTTCCCGTGCCCAACCGAGTAAGCCAGAAATACATCGCCTTTTGTAATTAGGCGAGTATCGGCAACTAATTTGGCGCTGGGTGCAAGGCTTTGCCTTAAATAAGGCAATATATCTCGATGGGTCATTTGAGTATTGGCCATCATTGCTTCAGCGCCACTTTTTGTAACGCACTAGTTACCGGTTGTGCATCCGGCGCCTGTACCACCGTGCGCTCATTCATATCGGGAGTGACGTTCAAGCTACGCAAAGTCTCGCTCACAATCGTTGAGAACACGGGTGCAGCAACCTGGCCACCGTAATAACCACCAACGGTGGGTTCATCAACCATCACCGCAACCACAATGCGCGGGGCGCTAATCGGTGCCAAGCCAACAAAGAATGCTCGATACTTATTGGAAGCGTAGCCTTTACCTTCAACCTTATGTGAGGTACCGGTTTTTCCACCAACCCGAAATCCCTCTGCGCGCGCAGTCAATGCTGTGCCGCCTTGCTCGGTAACGGTTTCTAACATATTGCGCATCTCAATCGCGGACTTAGCCGTAATCACTCGAGTGCCCGGTTTGTAATCTGGGCTACGCAAAATGGTGGTAGGTACCAACTCGCCATCGCGAGCAAAAATCGTGTAAGCGCGTGCCAATTGAAATAATGATGTGGATATTCCATATCCAAAGGACATACGAGCTTGATCACTTTGGCCCCATTTTTGATATGGATGCAAGCGCCCTGCCACTGCGCCAGGGAATCCAATGTTCGGGGCCTGGCCAAAACCAACGGCCGCAAATAAATCCCACATCTCACGAGGTTCAAGCTGCAGCGCTAATTTTGCAGTGCCGATATTGCTCGATTTCTGAATCACTTGGGATACCGTCAACATTCCATAGGGATGCGTATCCGTAATCGGTTTGGGGCCTACTAATAACTTTTGACCAATGGTCATATTGGTTTCAGGCTGCACCTTACCTTGCTCAAGCGCAAGCGCAACGGGGAAAGGCTTCATCGTGGAGCCTGGCTCAAAGGTATCGGTCAATACTCGATTACGTAGCTGCTCACCAGTCAGTGCTTTACGCGAGTTGGGGTTATAGCTTGGCCAATTAGCCAATGCCAAAATTTCTCCAGTGCGCACATCCAGCACTACCGCGCCACCGGCCTTGGCACGATGCTTTTCAACGGCACTCTTTAACGCGTTATATGCAATGTACTGAATCTTGCTATCAATCGAGAGTTGGAGATCTTGGCCATCTTGTGGAAATTGCAAGATCGCAATGTCATTCACTATCCGGCCCAAGCGATCGACTACAACCCGTCGTTTCCCTGGCTGAGCCGCCAAGTCTTTATCGCGCGCCAGCTCAATTCCTTCTTGACCGCGGTCCTCCACATTCGTAAAGCCAACTACGTGAGCCATCGCCTCCCCTTCTGGGTAATGGCGACGATACTCATTATTCAATCCAATTCCTGGAATTTCTAAACGACGGATTTGTTGAGCAACCTCAGGATCAACCTGACGCTTTAAAAATACTTGATTGCGCTCATCGGCAAAACGCTTCTTTATCTCTGCCTCACTCATCTCCAAGAGCTTGGCAAGCTGCGTAATTTTCTCAGGCGCAAGATCGGCTGGAATATTATCCGTGTAAGCAATCACAGCCTTTGCTTCAAGGCTTGTTGCAATTAACTGACCATTGCGATCCAAAATTTTTCCACGCGTAGCGCGCATCTCAATCTCGCGCTGCACACCCTTGACCGCTTTGGCTTCATAAAATCCATTGCCTGGGCCCTGAATCCAAAATGCACGAATGACCAAGGCTGCGAATGCGATAAACAAGAGGAACAGCATCAGTCGCGAACGCCACATTGGCAGTCGCAACACAACATTTGGAGAGGTCGAGAAACCTACCGGTTTCATAGACCTTCCTTAAAGTAGAGAGTGCGATCTGGAGTAATCGGGCTCATCCGCAATTGATTGCGAGCCACATCACGAATACGAGCTGATTTGGAAAGATTACGCTGCTCAAACTCCAACCGTAACCATTCTTGATTGAGTCGACGCTCTTGTGCTTGGGCGCGCTCCAAGGACACAAATAACTTTCTCGTTTTTTGTTGAGAAGTAACCAGCGACAATGCACAAATTAGTAGTAATACAAGTAGGCTTAGCGTGGCGCGATTCATACGAGAGCACCTCTTTTCTGCGCAACGCGCATCACCGCCGAACGGGCCCGAGGATTTTCATTAATCTCACTATCGCTTGGCTTAACCCGAGCAATGATTTCTAAATCGCTCTGCGGTAAATCTTTTGCTCGTATCGGCAATTCTCGAGGGATGTTCACTTGCGCATGCGCTTGCATGAACTGCTTCACAATGCGGTCCTCGAGTGAATGAAAACTAATTACTACCAATCGACCGCCGGCTTTTAATACTCTAAGTGCAGCTGCTAGACCCTTCTCAAGATCGGTTAATTCTTGATTAATAAAAATCCGAATCGCCTGAAATGTTCGAGTTGCTGGATCCTGTCCTGGCTCACGCGTTTTCACTACGCTTGCAATCAAATCTGCCAAGGCTTTAGTGGTTTGAACAGAATGCCCCTCTTCACGTTGCTTTACTATGGCACGCGCGATGGACGTTGCGAATCGCTCCTCACCAAAGGTTTTAATCACCTGAGTAATCTCTTCGACTGCTGCGCTGGCGAGCCATTCCCGCGCTGAGATTCCGCGTGTCGTATCCATGCGCATATCAAGCGGGCCCTCGAACCGAAATGAGAATCCCCGTTTCGGTGTATCGATTTGTGGTGAGCTGATGCCTAAGTCGAGTAACACCGCATCGACTGATGCCCCCTGAATATGCTGCTCGATGTTGGCAAAACTGGAATGAATGATTTGCAGACGTGGATCGCAAAGCGATTGGGCTTTGGCAATGGCTTCTGGATCCTTGTCGAATGCGATAAGCTTGCTCTCCTGGCCAAGCACATCCAAGAGCGCTTGCGTATGACCCCCTCGACCAAAAGTTCCATCGATGAATACGGCAGAGTTCGGCTGAAAAGATGGTCCGCTGATCATGGCGGTGACTGCCTCGGCCAGTAATACTGGGCGATGGATGTTGTTCATGGCGCCCGATCATCAAAAGGTAAATTGTTTTAATGCGTCTGGCATGCCCTGCGCAATTGCTGCCTGCTCTTTTGCTGCATACGTGTTTGCATCCCAGATCTCTAGATGCGAACCCATTCCCAACAACATAATTTCACGTTCAATGTTTGCAGCGGTGCGTAACTCAGGTGTAATCAGAACTCGCCCAGCGCCATCTAAATCAATTTCCGCGGCGTTACCTAAGAAGATTCGGCGCCACCAATGCGCGTCCATAGGCAATTGCGCAACCCGAGCCCGAAATGCTTCCCATTCGGGCCTGGGAAATAGCAACAAACATCCGTCGGGGTGCTTGGTTAGGGTGACGCGACCCTCGCCCTGCAGCAATAAGGCATCGCGATGCCTTGCTGGCACCGACATGCGACCTTTTGCATCGATATTGAGAGCTGAAGCGCCTTGAAACAAAATTTACCCCACTTTTTCACACTTCCTCCCACTTTAGAGGAAGCTTCCTACAGGGTCAAGTATTTTTGGGTAAATTTTTAGCAAATTCTCTAGTGATTACAAATACTTAGAGAAGCTTTGCAAAATAATCGTAAATTAAAATTATGACCTAAAACAAGTACTTGTAATCTATAGCTAAGATACGTCTTTAGGTATATAGGGGGAGTGCCCTGAAAAGCCTGTATAAAAGAACAGTAATACTAGATTTTATAAGCGGTCGTTGTCATGATTTTTGAAATACCCGCCATGAGCGTCTGAATGGGCTGGGGTAATTCTTGCCCGCCAGCAGCGATTGCGCTTGCACCATGCTCAATTTCATCAATCCGCATCTGCTCCACAATGGCTCGAGAACGAAGGTCAGCTTCAGGGAGCTTCTCAAGGTGATCATTCAAATGCCGCTCCACCTGCTTCTCCGTTTCTGCTACAAATCCTAAACTCCAGCGATCACCTGCTAACCCCGCGACCAACCCGATTCCAAATGCCCCCGCATACCACAATGGATTCAAGAGACTGGGGCGAGAGTCCAGCTCTTTGAGGCGCTCCTCGCACCATGCCATGTGATCCATCTCTTCTTTGGCTGCCTGATCCAATAAGGCGCGGGTTTCAGGTGTCTTAGCTAGTAATTTTTGAGATTGGTAGAGCGCCTGGGCACAGACCTCACCAACATGATTGACACGCATTAAACCAGCCACATGGGTGCGGTCTTTCGGGCTTAAATCAAGATCTGAAGTGAGCACTTGCTCTTCATTTAATCCTTCTTGAATATTGGCCTTAGGGACTGGCCGACTATAATTGGCACCGCCAGCAATAGCGCGCAATGCAGTATCAAACTCACCAATCAAATGATCGATTGGGCTCAAATTGATGGGGTTTGAACGACTCATACTTGCACTTCAGCCTTGCAGCTTTCCTTGGTTTTTAGACCAAGCTCTGCGAGCAATTGGCGATCGGCCAGTGCCTCTGGATTGCCGGTGGTGAGCAACTGGTCGCCATAGAAGATGGAGTTTGCGCCCGCCTGAAAACACATGGCTTGCACAGCTTTTCCAAGCTCTTGACGACCCGCTGATAATCGAACTCGGGCCTGAGGCATGGTAATCCGGGCAACAGCAATGGTTCGCACAAATTCCAAGGGGTCTAATCTGGGCTGATCGGCCAACGGGGTGCCAGCAACCGGCACTAGATGATTGATCGGCACGGATTCTGGGTAAGGATTTAGATTCGCCAAGCGTGCAATGAATGCGACGCGCTGCTCCCTCGACTCCCCCATCCCCACAATCCCGCCGCAACATACCGACATTCCAGCATCACGAACGTGCTGCAAAGTATCCAAACGATCCTGATAGTTGCGGGTCTGAATCACATTCGGATAAAAATCCTCGCTGGTATCTAAATTATGGTTATAAAAATCCAGGCCCGCATCCCGCAAAGCCTTAGCCTGATTGGCTTCTAGCATTCCAAGCGTAGCGCAAGTCTCAAGCCCTAACTCCTTAACACCCCGAATCATAGCGGCTACTTTTTCAACATCACGATCCTTGGGCTCTCGCCATGCAGCGCCCATACAAAAACGGTTGGAGCCAGCTGCTTTGGCTGCTTTGGCAGCCTCTAGTACTTCATCTAAATCTAGGAGTTTAGTTGCCTTCACATCGGTGTGATAGCGGGCCGCTTGGGGGCAATACCCACAATCCTCCGGACAACCCCCGGTCTTAATGGATAACAAGGTGGCCAATTCCACATCACCCTCAGGAAAATATTGACGATGGGTTTCCTGAGCCCGAAACATCAACTCATGAAATGGGAGCTCAAACAATGCCGCAACCTGCTCCAGTGTCCAGATTGGATAGGCATTGGGTGCACTTGGCTTAACCTGAACCAATGGAGAGATCGTTGGTGATGCTGACATGGTTTTATCGGGATTAGACTCTAAAACCAATAACATACCAGATATGCTGCTTGATTTTGAAATAATCCACACCTGCGCCAATGAATAAACCAGGTCATTCCTTAGACTGGGTCAGTCGGAGCCTTGCTTCGGTTTGGCACCCCTGCACCCAAATGAAAGATCACGAGGCCTATCCCTTAATTGCGATTACCTCGGGACAGGGGGCCTGGCTACAAGACGATCAAGGACGGCGCTTCATTGATGCAATTAGTTCGTGGTGGACTAATTTATTTGGTCACGCCAATCCGCGTATCAATCAAGCAATCTCTGAGCAACTCAAGCGCATCGAGCATGTCATGCTTGCTGGATTTACACATCAGCCAGTGGTAGAACTATCAGAACGTTTAAGTGCATTAACAAATGGTCAATTAGGCCATGCGTTTTATGCCAGTGACGGTGCATCTGCCGTTGAAATTGCGCTCAAGATGAGTCATCACTTTTGGAAGATTCAGGGGAAACCCAATAAAAAAGAGTTTATTTGTTTAGCGAATAGCTACCATGGAGAAACCTTGGGCGCCCTTGGCGTCACCGATGTATCGGTATTTCGTGATGCCTATGGATCACTCCTCAATCCCGTTCATATCGTCATGTCACCCGATTCACGGGCTGCAACCGACCAGGTCTCGAGCGAGGAAATCATTGATTTGGCGCTGAAGAATCTCGAAGAGTGTTTAGCTCAACACCATCAAACCATTGCGGCCTTGATTATTGAGCCCCTGGTGCAATGTGCAGGCCAAATGGCAATGTATGCGCCGCGGTATGTAAAAGGTGCGAAGCAACTGTGCGAGCAGTATGACGTTCATTTAATTGCTGATGAAATTGCAGTTGGTTGTGGTCGAACAGGCACATTCTTTGCTTGTGAACAAGCCGGTATTTGGCCGGATCTCATGACCTTATCGAAAGGAATCAGCGCAGGCTATTTACCCCTTTCCATTTGTTTGAGTACTGATACGATTTACTCTGCCTTTTATAGTGACGACATGTCAGCTACTTTTTTGCATTCCCACTCATACACTGGCAACCCATTAGCGTGTCGAGCCGCCTTAGCAGGCTTGGATATTTTTCAAGAAGATACCGTGCTAGAAAAAAATAAAGTGCGTAGTCAGTCGATCCAAGAAGCATTCGCATGGACCCGTGATCACGCATCGATTGAACATATTCGTCAACAAGGAATGATCTTTGCGTTTGATATCAAAGCATCTGCGATTTCAAAGCCAGGTTCATTCTCCAAAGAAATGTTTCAGCAGGGCCTACAAGAGGGGGTGTTGATTCGACCCATCGGTCGCACGGTCTATGTGATGCCACCCTACATTCTCTCTGCCGATGAAATCCAACAGATGAGTCGTGCAATTGAACGAAGCTTGCATACTGTTTTGCAAAAATCCTGATTTCATGCACATGCCCTTTGCTCTTAATCAAATTGATGCGGAACTAGCAATAATCGATCGTGAATTACTGCGTCGCTCGATTCGCTCAGTCGATACACCATGTGGTACTGAGATTCAAATTGGAGGAAAACCATTGCTGGCATTTTGTAGCAATGATTATTTAGGGCTTGCTAATCACCCTAAATTGATTGCAGCTCTCTCCGAGGGGGCAAGGCGTTTTGGCACGGGCAGTGGTGCCTCGCATTTAATTAGCGGTCATCACGCGATTCATGATGAGCTCGAAGCAAAATTAGCATCGACTCAGGCCGGCGCCATTCCAAATGCCCGCGCTTTATTTTTCTCCACCGGCTACCTGGCTAATATAAGTGCCATTACTGCCCTCAGTCTGATTGGGAAGTCAAAAACGAGTATTTATTCTGCTGCCCTTAATCACGCATCTCTGATTGATGGAGTTCGTCTAGCCCGCGGCCAGGGATCGGTCGACCTTCACATCTTTGATCACCATCATTTAGCAGGCCTTGAAGATAAGCTACGCAATGACTTGACACCATTTAAGTTAATTGTGACCGATGGGGTCTTCAGTATGGATGGCGATCTCGCTCCAGTTCAAGAGCTCTTACACCTAGCCAATCAATACGACGCGCTCCTCATGATTGATGATGCGCATGGGTTTGGTGTGCTTGGCAAGCATGGGTATGGCATTTTGGAAGATCAAGAAGTCTGCTCAGACCGCATTATCTATATGGGCACGCTGGGCAAAGCCGCTGGTCTAAATGGTGCCTTTGTTTGCGCCCATGAAAAAATCATCGCATGGCTCATTCAGAAAGCAAGGCCCTATATCTACAGCACAGCCAGCTCACCTGCATTAGCCTTTGCTGTGCTGCGCAGTGTTTCTCTAATCGAAGGAGAGCTTGGGCAAGAATTACGAGCTCGCTTACATAGCAATATCGCGCTTTGGAAAGAAGGTTCTATTTTTATCCGTTGGAACCGATTGAAATCAGATACCGCGATTCAGCCCATTGTGGTTGGTAGCAACGCGACTGCCTTACAGCTTGCAAGAGCCCTAGATCAATTGGGGTATTGGATACCTGCAATTCGTCCACCCACCGTTCCCAAGGAAATGGCGCGCCTACGGATGACCTTATCGGCCGCACATACTAAAGAGCAGATCCAGGGGCTCTGCAAGGTGCTATCGGATCTCGAAACTTCTTTACCAAAATGATGAGCCACTCCTACTTTGTCACCGGCACAGATACTGAAATTGGCAAAACCTTAGTTACCGCTGCATTGGTTTATAAATTAAATGTGCTCAACTCAGGTTCAGCGTGCGCCTATAAGCCAGTGGTTGCAGGAACTTACCGCAATAGTGAGGGCATGCTTTGCAATGAGGATTTAGAAACCTATGCACTAGTGCAAGATCCGGCAATTCCCCAAAGTGTGATTTGCCCTTATGTATTAGATACTCCAGCCGCACCTCATCTGGTCGCTGCCAAACATGGCAAGCACTTAGAACTCGATCGCATGGTGCAAGCTTATCAAACACTACAAACACAAATCGCCCATGTCATTGCTGAGGGTGCGGGGGGATTTTTAACCCCCATTGATGATCGCTATGATCTATCTACATTTTCTGTACGCATTCAAGTACCAGTGATTCTTACTGTGGGGATGCGTTTGGGCTGCATCAATCACACATTACTAACGGTAGAAGCCATTGAGCAACGCGGCCTCAAGCTGGCCGGTTGGGTCGCCAATTGCATCGATCCTAAGATGCTCTACTTAAACGAAAACATTACGACGCTTCAGAATCGAATCAAGGCGCCGCTATTGGGAGGCATTGCGCATTTCCCCCCGAACTTACAGAAAAAAGCGAATGCGCCCTATTCAATTGAGGCAATTGAATTTGCTGCCAATGCAATCGCACTACCCTGATTGACTTTCATCGCGTAAGACACGACGCAGAATCTTGCCCACATTATTCTTCGGCAGGCTCTCTCGAAACTCAATTTGCGTTGGGCGTTTGTAGTGCGTCAACTCGCGATTGCAAACTTCCATAATTTGTTCTTCAGTAATCGAAGGGTCTTCTCGTACTACGAATAACTTAACTGCCTCACCCATCGCGCCTTGACGAATGCCAACCACTGCACATTCAAGGACCCCAGGAATAGAAGCAACGACATCTTCGACCTCATTTGGAAAGACATTAAAACCAGCTACCAAAATCATGTCTTTCTTGCGATCCACAATTCGGAAATAACCAGCCTCATCCATCACGCCGATATCACCCGTTCGAAAGAATCCATCGGCACCCAGCACGTTCTGTGTTTCAGCTTCTTGTTGCCAATAGCCACGCATGACCTGTGGACCCCGAATATAGATCTCGCCAATCTCACCAATAGCCAAATCCTTACCCTCTTCATCCCGAATGCACATCTCAGTATCGGGTAAGGGTAAGCCGATTGAACCGGTGAACTCAGTGGCTAATGGCGTGTTGCACGATGCAACTGGGGAGGTTTCAGAAAGGCCGTATCCCTCGGTAATGACCGTACCGGTTAATTCTTGCCAGCGTTGTGCAACGGAGCGTTGTACTGCCATGCCGCCGCCAATCGTGAGTGCCCATTGCGAGAAATCCAATTGAGCGAATTTGGGATTGTTCAAAAGAGCAGCAAATAGAGTGTTTACTCCCGGAAACATATTAATCTCCGGAAACTCTTTCAAAATCCCAATTAAGTTTTGTAAATCGCGTGCATTTGGAACCAATAGAATTCGTGCGCCAAGGCGCATGCCCAATAATCCACAGCCTGTAAGTGCAAAGATGTGATACATGGGAAGTGCACACAGAAAATGCCATGCGGTAATCGTTTTGCGTTGTTCAATCGGTTTTAACCAGGCTTCGATTTGCAATACATTGGCAATTAAATTGCGATGGGTCAATATCGCACCCTTGGAAATTCCTGTGGTTCCACCGGTATATTGCAATAGTGCAATGTCATCGTGAGAACGATGTGGACGTTCATACACTCGTTGCGCACCCAACTCTAAGGCAGCAGTAAATTGAATCGTGCTAACTTGCGTTGGCAAGGAATAAGGAATGACTTTGCGCTTAAAGGTTCGTATAAAACGATCTAACCAGGGGCCCTTCCAACCCAGCATCTGCGCAATACTCGTGATCACTGCGTGTTTTATTGCTATTGCTTGACCCTCAATTGCAAAGGCATCTTCAAGGGTTTTTCCAAAATGCTCCAAAAGCAAAATAGCCTCCGCCCCGCAATCGCTTAGTTGGGCTGCTAACTCACGCGGGGTGTACAAGGGATTGATACTCACCACAATAAAACCTGCTCGCAGTACGCCATACAAAGCCATCGGATATTGCGGAATATTGGGCAGCATGATTGCAACCCGAGCGCCCTTCGAAAGACCAAGGCTTTGCAAATAACTGGCTAATTGCATAGAAGCCATATCAATGGCTTCATAGGAAAAGTGCTTGCCCATACACCAATACGCGGGTCGCTCCCGATGCGTTTTAAATGACTCATCGAGTAAATCCAAGAGTGAACCATACTGGTCATAACTCAGATGGTGGGGAACGCCTTTTGGGTAGGATGAAAACCAAGGTTTATTTGTAATCATTGGTATTTATTACACTTTTTTAAAGCTGCACATTGTCTCCACGCCAAGTGTATCGCTTTGGGCTAATATTGACCTATGCGAATTCTCCCTGAGATCCTGGAAGCAACTCCTAGCATCGCTGAAATCCGGCGCAATATACATGCACACCCGGAGCTACGCTTTGAAGAAAAGCGTACCGCTGAGCTGGTTGCCCAAGCACTATCCAGTTGGGGTATTGCGGTCTATCAAGGCCTGGGCAAAACGGGAGTAGTGGGTCGCTTAGACGGTGAGTTGGGCCCAGGAAAGATGATTGGCTTGCGCGCCGATATGGACGCCCTGCCCCTACAAGAAAAAAATACTTTTGCTCACGCCTCGCAAAATCCAGGCAAGATGCACGCTTGCGGTCATGATGGTCACACAGCAATGCTCTTGGGTGCGGCGCAATATCTGGCTAATCATCGCGATTTCAAAGGAAGTGTGATATTTATCTTCCAACCTGCTGAGGAAGGTGGTGCTGGCGCCCAAGAAATGATTGAAGATGGTCTGTTTGAACAATTCCCTTGCGATGCAGTATTCGGGATGCACAATTGGCCAGGTTTAGAAGAGGGTCATTTTGGGGTTGTGAGCGGCCCCATGATGGCATCGAGTAATGAGTTCGTAATCGACATTCAGGGCAAAGGCGGGCATGCGGCCCTGCCACACAACAGTGCGGATCCCATCATGGCAGGCGTTCAGATCGCGCAAGCTCTCCAAACCATTATTACTCGCAATAAGCGCCCGGTTGATGCGGCGGTAATTTCAATTACGCAATTTCATGCCGGAGAAACCAGCAACGTTATTCCCGATACTGCGATGCTAGGCGGAACAGTTCGGACGTTTACATTAGAAGTTTTAGATTTAATCGAACAGCGTATGCATGAGATTGCCAATCAAGTGGCCAGCGCCTTTGATTGCAAAGCCAATCTGACCTTCAAACGCAATTACCCACCCCTGATTAACGATGAACAGCAAACTGAGTTTGCCGCTCAGGTCATGAAAGAGCTCGTGGGTAACGAACGGGTAAACACCCGAATCGATCCAACCATGGGCGCCGAGGACTTTGCCTTCATGCTGTTAAAAAAACCGGGCTGCTATGTATTTTTAGGTAACGGGGATGGCGATCACCGCGCAACTGGCCATGGCATGGGACCTTGCCATTTGCATAACCCCTCCTATGATTTCAATGATCAAATCATTCCGGTTGGGGTGAACTACTGGGTCCGTTTAGCCCAAACTTTCTTGCGTTAACGGTTCTTAAACTGCGCGGGCCGCTTTTCTAAAAAAGCAGCCATTCCCTCTTTTTGATCCTCGGTGCCAAAGCAGGCATGAAACAAACGGCGCTCAAAACGAACGCCCTCAGTGAGCGTGGTTTCATAAGCAGCATTCACGCTTTCCTTCACCATCATGAGAGTAAGGAGTGGCATAGCGGCAATCGTCTGTGCAATTGCCATCGTTTCGCTCATTAATTGCGCGACGGGATAAACCCGGGCAACTAATCCGCTTCGTTCGGCTTCAGCCGCATCCATCATCCGGCCAGTCAAACATAAATCCATTGCTTTTGACTTGGATACTGCTCGCGTTAGCCGCTGCGTACCACCCGAGCCGGGAATAATTCCCAACTTGATTTCAGGTTGCGCAAATTTAGCGTTATCGGCCGCAATGATCATGTCACACATCATGGCGAGCTCACAGCCACCGCCCAAGGCAAAGCCTGATACCGCAGCAATCACGGGTTTACGAACCTTACAAATGGTTTCCCAATTACGCGTAATGAAATTATTGCGATACGTATCCTGAAAATCATACTGCGCCATCTTGCTGATATCCGCACCCGCAGCAAATGCTTTTTCACTTCCAGTAATCACAATGCATGCAATTGCATCATCGGCATCGAAGCGTAGTAATGCATCGCCTAAATCATCCATTAACTCGTCATTTAAAGCATTAAGTACTTGAGGACGATTTAAGGTAATAAGGGCAACCTTTCCCTCGGTCTGGGTCAATATCGTGTTGTATGACATTTCAGTCCCTCTTCGGTAGCATTAACCAAACACGGCCATTTTGCTTCATTCTGCCAGCCAATTCTCCAGCTTCGTCCCCAGTGCCCCAAAAATAGTCAACTCGGACTGGGCCCACAATTGCCTTACCCGTATCTTGGGCCATCACCAAGCGTCGAATCGGCTGATTACTGAGCGGTCGTGTGGTTTCTAAAAACACGGGGGCACCGAGCGGAATCGCCCGCGGATCAATCGCAACACTGCGCTCAGGTGTTAGTGGAACTCCGAGAGCACCAATCGGCCCAAGATCCTGGTTCGCTGAAGCTGGTAGTTCTCGAAAGAACACAAAGCGTGGATTGGCATTAAGCATCTCTTGCACTTTGCTGGGATTGCGCTTAGCCCACTCCGAAATCCCCTGCATGGTTGCCTGCGCACGGGTAATTTCTTTACGATCCAATAACCACTGGGCACTCGATTTAAACGGTAAATCATTCGATCCCGCAAACCCCAATCGCATGATTTGGCCATTGTCCAAACGGATTTTTCCAGATCCCTGAATCTGCATCGATGCAGCCGCTACCGGATCTTCAACCCAGGCAATTTCTGAACCCTTAAGCAGGTTTGAGTTCATCAGCTCAGCTCGTGTTGGCGCAGGCGATGGTTTCGCACGAACCCATGCTTTGGGATAGGCATACAGAGGCACGGTGTACCGATCAGTACGAACCCGCGAACCCGCAATGATGGGTTCGTAGTAGCCGGTGACCAAACCTTCCGACTTTCCAGTGATTTGATTGCGAACTGCATAGGCCCTAAAGTTGTTCTCAAAAAATGCCTTCGCGTCTCTTGGCTTTTGAGCATTAGCCCGATCGCAGACTGCAGCCCAATTAACAGGTCCCGGTTTACGCTTTCGTAAGGTATTGCAACTTTGCAACCACGCTTGCCACGCCTCACTCAAATTATCCTCATCCCAGCCGGGTATCTCAGAGAATGCCACAGGCGTTAATGCGGCCGATGAGCTACTGTCATCCGTAATAACGGTTTCGGTAACTCTTGGGGTACGAGGCAAGTTACTTGAACTACTTGCTTTAGGCGCCTGAGAAATTGGTTTAGTTGGCGGTGCCGCACAAGATGCAAGAAAGAGACTGGCCATGACGACGCAGAATGCAGACTTACAAACTACAATGGGGTTACTCGAATTCCAGAAGATCATCATGCTCGCTCAGTTATTTGATGAATATCCCATGCTCTTATTCGTGCTAGAAGCATTCCTAGCCTTGGCTATTCTATTAGCAATTGTATTTTGGACCGGCAAAGGCCGTAGAGACTAGAAAAATTAGTCAGCTAATATTTTCGAGAGAAATTCCTTGGCCCGAGGTGAGCGCGCATCGGGATTAGCGAAAAACTCATCGCGCGTACAATCCTCCACGATTTTTCCCCGATCCATAAAGATCACACGATCACTCACCTTCTTGGCAAAGCCCATTTCATGGGTGACCACGCACATGGTCATCCCTTCCTGCGCTAATTTGACCATCACATCCAAAACCTCGCCCACCATTTCAGGGTCAAGAGCGGAGGTAGGTTCATCGAACAACATCACAATTGGGTCCATACATAAGGCACGGGCAATCGCTACACGCTGCTGCTGACCACCAGATAGCTGGCCCGGGAACTTATCTTGTTGCTCTAATAAACCCACGCGCTCTAAATATTTAAGACCTTGTTGTTTAGCCTCATCTAGACTGCGATTGAGTACTTTCACCTGAGCAATAGTTAAATTCTCCATAACCGATAAATGGGGAAATAGCTCAAAGTGCTGAAATACCATACCAACGCGTGCACGCAGCTGCGGCAAATTCGTATTGGGATCATGCAAGTTAATTCCATCAACCGTCAACTCACCCTCTTGAAAGGGCTCTAGCGCATTGATTGTCTTAATCAGCGTCGACTTTCCTGACCCCGACGGCCCACAAATGACAACCACCTCACCCTTGTGAATCACCGTCGAGCAATTGGTGAGCACTTGAAACTGGCCATACCATTTTGAAATATGTCGAAGCTCGATCATGGCAATCTCATTTCTTAGCGAACAATTGCAACTTTTTCCTGAATGCGCTTAACAATTCGGGATAGCGTAAAACAAATTAGAAAATACGTCACGGCTGCTAACAAATAGGTCTCAATTGGTCGTCCAAAATTTTTACCGGCAATCTCAAATCCCTTTAAAAGATCATAAGCACCAATCGCATAGACCAAAGAGGTATCCTGGAACAAGATAATAGTTTGGGTCATAAAAACAGGGATCATATTTCGAAAGGCTTGCGGTAAAACCACCAAACGCATATTTTGGGAGTAGGTCATTCCTAAGGCTTGAGCCGCATAAACCTGCCCCTTCGGAATCGACTGAATTCCCGCTCGCACAATCTCTGAAAAATAAGCTGCCTCAAATGCAATAAAGGTAATGATGGCCGATAAATTAACGCCAATTGGTTTGCCAATGATCAGCGGAATCAATAAGAAAAACCACAAAATGACCATGACCAGCGGAATGGAACGCATCGTATTGACATACGCAGTTGCAGGTAACGCAAGCCACGGTTTTCCTGAAAGACGCATTAAAGCCAGTACCGTCCCCAACAGAATCCCGCCAATCGTCGCAATAATGGTTAACTGAACACTAAAGATCAATCCCTTTTGAATATAACTAGTGAATAGCTCCCAGTTATAAAAGCTCAGATCCAGGTTCATGATTTATCGCTTACCTTAATGCGCTGAGGATGGATTGGCCGCAATAAAACCAGGAACGCGCGTTTTTTTCTCAATCCACACCATGATTCGATTGACTGTAAATGCGCTCACCATATATAGCCCCGTAACGGCTAAATAAATTTCAATACCACGGGAGGTTTCCTCCTGAGCCTGTAAAGCAAATAAGGTGAGCTCCGGTACGGATACCGCAAACGCAACGGATGAGTTCTTCACGATATTCATACACTCTGATGTAAGTGGCGGAATGATGATTCGCATACCCATCGGTAAGAGCACGTAGCGATAACTTTGTGTGGTGGTCATACCCAAGGCAATCGCTGCATTTCGCTGTCCTGTTGGCAGCGACTGAATCCCTGCGCGGACCTGTTCCGCAATCCGCGCCGATGTAAATAAACCCAAGGCAATACTCACCAATAAATAGGATGGGAAGTCTTTCATGATGGGGAAAAACGCCGGCACTACGTGATACCAAAGAAAAACTTGAACGAGTAATGGGATATTTCGGAAGAGCTCAACCCACGCCGTTGCCCCTGCGATGCATAGTCGATTGACAAGATGCTTAGACGGTAAGGTGCGCATCGTACCGATGACGACCCCCATCACCATTGCTAACACTAGACTAAGCCCAGCGACAGCAATCGTCCAGCCCCATGCAGAGATTAACCAATCCAAATAAGTGGGATCAGCGTTGGGATCCATCCCAAATAAAAAGGAGAAGCAGCGTGGGGCTACTTCTCCAGTCAAAGTGTCTTTACAAAAGACACTCCAATCTAAGTTCATATCAAACTGAAAGAGCCTAAATTACTTCTTCTGATAATCCTCTGCAGGCTTATCGTTTGGATTGGCCCATGCTTGTTTGGTACTTTCAGATAAAGCCAAACCGACTCGTGCATTCTTGGGAGGAATGGGTTGTAAGAACCACTTGTCCCAGAGCTTGGTGAGGGTGCCATCCTTCATCATGCGCCTGAGGTTATCGTCCACTGCTTTCTTAAAGCCAGGATCATCTTTACGCATCATGATGGCAATCGGCTCAACTGCAATTACTTCACCCACAATGCGGTAATCGCCAGGATTTTTTGCATTCGCGATATTGCCAGCCAAAATGGAGCCATCCATCACAAATGCATCAGCGCGCCCCGATTCCAACAACAGGAAGCTATCAGCGTGGTCTTTACCAAAGACTTCTTCAAAGTTCACTCCGGTGGCCTTTTCATGCTTACGCAAGAGCTGCACTGAGGTAGTGCCTGTAGTGGTCGCCACCTTTTTACCATTGAGCTGATTTAAGGAAGTAATTCCAGAATTAGCCTTCACCGCAATCCGAATTTCCTCAACGTATGTTGTTACAGCAAAAGCCACATCCTTTTGCCGGGTTGCATTATTAGTCGTTGAGCCACACTCAATGTCAACTGTTCCATTCTGTAACAAGGGAATGCGATTCTGTGAAGTGACTGGGGTGTATTTAATATCCAGTGTCTTTAAATTCAGTTGCTTTTGTATATCGCGCAATACGGTATTGCAGATTTCTACATGGAAGCCGGCATATTTGCCATCACCCAAGGTATACGAGAGAGCGCCAGATGACTCACGCACACCCATAGTTACTACACCGGTAGACTTCATCTTATCGAGGGTGCTTTGCTGAGCGATTGCTACTGGCGAAATCAATAAACTACTGGCAAGCAAAGTGATGCTGCCTAATGCGCTGGACCACGAAAGTTGCTTCATATTGAATCCTTTGATCAATAGGTTTGTTTTAGTGAATGCATTTCCATCTTAACGAGAATCCTTGCCAAAAATCTTAAATAGCCCTATTCAGTGCAAGGTTCTTGGCATCACCAGGGCAAACTCTGGAATTGTTGCCTGAAAAAACTGAGCATCCTCGGTGACGCAAAAATACTCCCCGCGCATCGTGCCGGCTGGTGTGGGCAAAGTAGCCCAACTGGTGTACTCAAAATGCTCGCCGGAGCGTAAAAGTGGCTGTTGACCAACTACCCCCAAACCCTTCACCTCCTGAACCTCCCCTTCGCCATCGGTAATCAACCAATGGCGGGCAATTAGCTGAACACTGGCCGTTCCGGTATTGCGAATGGTCACGGTATAAGCAAACGCGTATTGCTGATTATCGGGATCCGATTGCTCGGGAAGGTACTGGGGGCGGACGTTTACGGTAATTTCGGGTGGATTCATGACCTGCATTCTGCGCTATCCCAACCCCGTTCGCAAGATAGAATCTAGGTATATATGACAAAAACCACTCAAATGAGACCTAATTCCGCCATCATTGCCCCCTCGATTCTGTCAGCCGACTTCGCCAAACTGGGCGAAGAGGTGAAGGCTGTCTTGAATGCCGGAGCCGATTGGATTCACTTTGACGTAATGGATAACCACTATGTGCCCAATTTAACGGTTGGGCCCTTGGTTTGTGAGGCAATACGTCCCCATGCCATCAAAAACGGTAAACCGGCGATGATCGATGTCCACCTCATGATTGAGCCGGTTGATCGGATTGTCCCTGACTTTGCCAAAGCAGGAGCCAATCTGATCAGCTTTCACCCCGAGGCCAGTGCGCATGTGCATCGCACCCTCTCACTCATTAAAGATCATGGCTGCCAAGCTGGGCTAGTCCTTAATCCCGCTACCCCGATCCATCACCTAGACCACGCCTTAGATCAAATTGATCTGGTACTTCTGATGTCAGTCAACCCAGGCTTTGGAGGTCAATCTTTTATTCCCGGCACTCTTATTAAGATCGAACAGGTACGTAAGATGCTCGATCGCTATCAAGAAACCAGTGGTCGAACCATTCGCCTTGAGGTCGATGGGGGAATCAAAATTGACAATATTGCTAGTGTTGCCGAGGCTGGAGCCGATACCTTTGTAGCAGGCTCGGCGATTTTTGGTAAGCCAAATTATGCTGAGGTCATTCATGCCATGCGTAGCGCGATTGGGTCTTAAATCATTAAAGACGACCTGGGCATGATGAATACAATTGACTTACACAAATTTGCGAAGCAAGGGTATAACCGTGTGGCGCTGGTTGCGGAGTCACTTGCCGATCTCGAGACTCCCCTATCGCTCTACTTGAAGCTGACCCAAAAGTCTGGCCAAAAAAATACCTTTTTGTTGGAATCCGTTTATGGCGGCGAGCGCTTTGGGCGCTATTCCATTATTGGCCTACCGGCACGAACTATTTTTAGAACCGTTGGTACCCCCAGTAACCCAACCAATGAGATCATGCACGACGATACGGTCATTGAGCGCAATCACGAGAACCCGCTTGACTTCATTGATCAGTATCTCAAACGCTTTAAGGTCGCCCCTCAGGCAAATCTGCCGCGCTTTTGTGGTGGCTTAGCCGGTTACTTTGCCTACGACACGGTTCGCTATATTGAAAAGCGACTTGCGGTTCACTCCTTACCCGATGAAATCGGTGTACCTGACATTCAACTGATGCTCACTGAGGAATTGGCTGTTGTTGACAATGTCGCAGGCAAGATCTATTTCATTGTGTATGTAGATCCCAATGACTCTAACGCTTATGAGAGCGGCACTAAACGGTTGCAAAACTTGCAAGCCATGCTTACAGTCCCGATCCAGATACCCGAAGAACAAGCATCCAAGCCGCACCCTGAGCTTATCCGTAAATTTAGAGCGAGCGATTTTGAAGATGCAGTGCGTCGCACCAAGGACTATATCCTCGCAGGCGATTGTATGCAGGTGGTCATTGGCCAGCGCATCAGCCGAACCTTCACTGAACCACCATTGCAACTCTACCGCGCATTACGCTCACTCAACCCCTCCCCTTACATGTATTTCTATGACTTTGGGGATTTGCAAATTGTGGGCTCATCCCCCGAGATCTTGGTGCGCCAAGAAAAACGTGAGGGACGCAAAATGGTCACGATTCGGCCCTTAGCCGGAACCCGTCGCCGCGGTGCGACTCCTGAGGAAGATGCGCAACTCGCGAAAGAGTTGTTGGCAGATCCCAAAGAAATCGCTGAGCATGTAATGCTGATTGATCTCGCCCGCAATGATGTCGGGCGTATTGCCAAGACCGGAAGTGTCAAGGTCACCGATTCGATGGTGATTGAAAAGTACTCCCACGTGCAACATATCGTTAGCTCCGTCGAAGGTGAACTTAAGGACAATATGAGCAATATGGATGTCTTACGCGCCACCTTCCCTGCCGGCACCCTATCTGGTGCCCCCAAAATTCGGGCGATGGAAATTATTGATGAAATGGAAATTACCAAACGTGGCATCTATGGCGGTGCTGCCGGTTATCTCTCGTTCTCAGGCGATATGGATGTGGCGATTGTGATCCGCACCGGCGTGATTAAAGACGGCATGCTGCACTCGCAAGCGGGCGCAGGTGTCGTGGCCGATTCGGATCCCGCCTCCGAATGGAAAGAGACCGAAGCGAAAGCAAAAGCGGTATTAGCAGCCGCTGAATTAACCGAATCCTCTAAAGGAGCATAACGATGCTCTTAATGATCGATAACTACGACTCCTTTACTTATAACTTGGTGCAATACTTTGCCGAGCTTGGCGAAGACATGAAAGTTGTACGTAATGATGAAATCAGCGTTGCGGATATTGCCAAAATCAATCCGGATCGGATTTGTATCTCCCCGGGACCTTGCAGCCCAAAGGAAGCAGGGATCTCGGTTAATACCATCAAGACCTATGCGGGCAAGATTCCGATTCTGGGCGTCTGCCTTGGGCATCAAGCGATTGGTGAGGCTTTTGGAGGCGAGGTGATCCGCGCTAAGAAAGTGATGCACGGCAAAACCGATGAGATCACCCATATCGACGAAGGTGTATTTAAACATCTCCCAAAATCATTTCGGGTGACGCGCTATCACTCGCTCGCTATTAATCGAGAGAACTTACCCAGTTGCTTAACCATCACCGCACAAACTGACGATGGCGAAATCATGGGCGTGCGTCATAAAGAGTTATGCGTGGAGGGTGTCCAATTTCATCCAGAGTCGATTCTCTCTGAGCACGGTCACGCTCTCCTGAAAAACTTTTTAGCGATGAAGTAAGAAATGGCCATGACCCCATCCCAAACCCTGCAACACTTGATTGACGGCAAAGAGTTACTCGAAGCCGAAATGGTACAGATCATGCGCGCCATTATGGGTGGTGAACTGCCAGGGCCGATGGTGGCCGCCCTTTTGGTTGCCCTTCGCAGCAAAAAAGAAACGCCCACCGAAATTGCTGCGGCGGCGACCGTGATGCGGGACTTTGCTACTGCTGTGGATGTTAAGGATAAGACCCATCTAGTCGATGTAGTGGGTACCGGTGGCGATGGTGCCCATACCTTTAATATTTCGACAGCATCCATGTTTGTTGCGTCCGCGGCAGGCGCCAAGATTGCGAAGCATGGCAATCGAAGTGTTAGTAGCAAGTCAGGCAGCGCCGATGTTTTGGAAGCGCTCGGGGTCAAACTAAACCTGAGCGCCGCTGCAGTAAGTCAATGCATTGAGCAACTTGGTATTGGCTTTATGTTCGCCCCCAATCATCACCCCGCCATGAAAAACGTGGTTCCGGTCCGCAAGGACCTAGGGGTACGCACCATCTTTAATATTTTGGGACCCCTCACCAATCCCGCAAAAGCGCCCAATATTGTGATGGGCGTATTTCATCCAGAGCTAGTGGCTACTCAAGCAAAAGTCTTACAGCTAATGGGGGCCGAGCACGCTTTAGTGGTTCATGGCAATGACGGCTTAGATGAGATCACGCTCTCGGGCCCCACCATGGTCGCTGAACTGCGCAAGGGGCAAATCAATCAGTATGAAATTAAGCCCAGTGATTTTGGAATCCCTCACGCTTCAATGGACACTCTAAAGGTTGCTGATGCGCAAGAATCCAAAGCCATCATTTTGAATATCATGAACAATCAATCAGGGCCTGCACGCAATATTGTGTGCCTCAATGCAGGCGCCACCCTCTATGCTGCTAATGTCTCTCCATCGATTGCCGATGGTATCGAGCTGGCTGACAGCACAATTGCTTCTGGCAAAGCCAAACAGAAACTCGAAGCGTTTGTTGCGTTAACGCAAAGTCTTGCCTCATGAGCGATATTCTGAGTCGTATTCTGGAGACTAAGCGACATGAGATTGTGGCTGCACAACGATTGATCTCTAGTGGTGAAATCTTAAAAGAGGCATTGAGTGCTAATTCTGATCCAAATAGAAAGGTGCGTGGCTTTGCTCAAGTACTGATAGACTCCGTCAGTAATCACAAACCCGGCATCATTGCAGAAATCAAAAAAGCAAGTCCGAGCAAAGGAGTGCTGCGTGAGCACTTTATGCCACATGACATTGCCCAAAGTTATGCCGCGCATGGCGCGACCTGCTTATCGGTCCTCACCGATCGGGATTACTTCATGGGTTCACCACAATATCTCAAAGAAGCCCGAGCTGCATGCTCTTTGCCAGTAATTCGCAAGGACTTCATCATTGACCCTTATCAGGTCTATGAGGCGCGCGCGATGGGTGCTGATGCAATCCTTTTAATTGTCGCGGCACTTGAGTTATCGCAAATGCAAGAGCTCGAAGCATGTGCGATCGAGAACCAGCTTGATGTATTAGTCGAAGTTCATGATGGGGTGGAATTAGAAGCGGCTCTTGAACTGCAAACGCCGCTACTGGGTATCAATAACCGCAATCTCAAAACCTTTGAGGTTAGCTTACAAACCACCCTCGATCTATTGCCAGCCATTCCCAAAGACAAACTCGTCATCACGGAGTCCGGGATTCTCAATGCCAACGATGTCAAGCGGATGCAAGGGGCCGGGGTTAATGCATTTTTAATTGGCGAAGCCTTTATGCGCGCTGAGCATCCAGGCAAGGCACTTGCAGCATTATTTGCTTGACTTAGACGTTAAATAAAAAGTTCAAGACATCGCCATCCTTGACGATGTATTCCTTACCTTCGGCGCGCATCTTACCCGCTTCCTTTGCGCCCTGCTCACCTTTGTATTGAATGTAATCGTCATACGCAATCGTTTGTGCTCGAATAAAGCCGCGTTCGAAATCCGTATGAATCACGCCAGCAGCCTGAGGCGCCGTATCGCCAATATGTATGGTCCAAGCACGCACCTCTTTCACGCCCGCTGTGAAGTAAGTTTGTAAACCCAATAAGCTATAGCCCGCCCGAATTACTCGATTAAGACCTGGTTCGCTCATCCCCAGATCAGCCAAGAACTCGGCCTTGTCAGCATCCTCTAAATCAGCAATCTCAGCTTCAATGGCTGCGCATACCGCAACGACTGGCGCATTCTCTTTAGCAGCATGCTCCTTAACCGCCTCAAGATGGGGATTGTTCTCAAACCCATCTTCTTTCACATTCGCGACATACATCGCCGGTTTTGCTGTAATTAAGCAAAAAGGTTTAAGAAGAACTAACTCTTCCTTACTAAGGCTCATGGCCCTTACCGGCAAGGCTTGATCTAACTGTGCTTGAACCTTGGTGAGTACCGCAACCAAGGCTGCGGCCTCTTTATCGTTACCCGATTTAGCTGCCTTCGAGTAACGCTGCAGGGCTTTCTCAACCGTACCCAAATCTGCCAGAGCTAATTCGGTATCAATCACTCCAATGTCTGCAATCGGGTCGACTTTGCCACTCACATGAACCACATTGGCATCCTCAAAGCAACGCACAACGTGGGTAATCGCATCGGTCTCCCGAATATTGGCCAAAAATTGATTTCCAAGCCCCTCTCCTTTGGAGGCGCCAGCTACCAATCCAGCAATATCGACAAACTCGACCGTGGCGGGCACGATTCGCTCAGGAGTCACAATCTGCGCTAAGGCAGCCAAACGGGGATCTGGGACCTCGACCATGCCCACATTGGGCTCAATCGTGCAAAAGGGATAATTTTCGGCTGCAATACCTGCCTTGGTGAGGGCATTAAACAGGGTGGATTTGCCTACATTCGGCAGGCCAACGATTCCGCATTTGAGTGACATGCTCCCATTGTAAATGCGCTTGATTCGCTATCATCTTGGTATGCGTTCCCAAAGTACATCCAATTCTGCCCAACACACCAATACCCAATCCGACTTTGCGGTCGTTGGGGGTGGTATTGTGGGTAAGGCAAGTGCACTTGCCATGGCTCAACTGGGCTACTCGGTGATTCAAATTGCACCCGATTTGCATCAGACAATTGCGCTTGAGCCTTCCTTTGGGCAGCGAATCTATGCGCTCTCACCGAGTACCAAACATCTTTTATCCGAACTAAACATTTGGGATGGCTTAGACCAGAATCGCATTCAAGTAGTGCGCGATATGCGAATCTATGGCGATCGTGGGCAAAAGCATGATCAACTGCATTTCTCGGCCTTTGAGGCTGGTCGACCGGAACTTGCCTGGATTGCTGAATCTGATTTGATTGAAGCCACGCTAACCCAAGCGATGCGGTTCAGTAAGAATCTACAAAGCATTGAGGCCAGTGTTGACGAGGTTCGGTTTGAGCCCAATACTTCTCCAACGCTTTCATTGAGCAATGGTCAAACCATCCAAGCCAAACTGGTGATCGCAGCCGATGGTGCGAACTCCCCTCTACGCCAGTCAGTTGGAATTGAAATCGATCAACACTCCTATGATCAGCACGCAGTGGTTGCCAACTTTACCTGCTCGATTGCCCATCGCGAGACCGCCTACCAATGGTTCTTGCCCAATGGCGATATCTTAGCCATGCTGCCATTACCCCAGCAACAGGTTTCAATGGTATGGTCAACACAAAATGAGCATGCCGACTATTTATTACAACTGGATAGCCAGACATGGTCAAACCAATTTGGTGTGGAAGTTCATGATCAACTCGGTGAGCTGCAACTGCAATCCACACCAGCAAGCTTTCCTCTGCGACGCATCAAAGCGCATCGCCTGATTGGCCCAGACTACGATCCTAAATTAATCTTGGTTGGTGATTCTGCACACGTCATGCACCCATTGGCTGGTCAAGGCCTCAATCTAGGCTTACGGGATGTGGCAAGCCTGCTTCACATCATGAAGCACAAAGAGTCCTATCGGGAAGTAGATGATCGCATTTTGCTGCGTCGCTATGAGCGCGAGCGCGAAGGAGATACCACCTCACTTTTATGGCTGACGGATCGCTTAAAGAAACTGTTTGCAGCACAAAGCCCAATCGAAAAGGGATTACGAAACTGGGGCTTAGGAATGGTTAATCGAAGTCATATCATCAAGCGCCAACTGATTGAGCGCGCACTAGGAGAACAGTTGCATGGGTAAATTGATTCAGCATTTAGGTCTGGTGATCGTCTTGGTCGGCTTTTTTGGCTCAGTCGATGCCATGTCAGAAAGACAAGTTCGCGCCGAGTTGCAAAAGCGCTTAGGCACCTCAGCAAACGTTCGCAACATTACGCCATCGCCTATTCCAGGTTTATTTGAGGTCCAGATCAATCAAGAGATTTTCTATACCGATAGCAGTGCCAAGTATTTGATTCAGGGGGAAATGATTGAGCTCGCATCGGGCGCCAACTTAACCGCCAAGCGTCAAGAGGATATCAATCGAATCAAATGGTCAGAGCTTCCCCAGGCTAACGCGATCAAAATCGTACGTGGTAATGGTAGCCGTCAAATTGCCGTGTTCTCGGATCCCAACTGTGGTTACTGCAAACGGCTAGAGCGAAGCTTGCAACAACTCGATAATGTCACTATCTACAACTATTTGATTCCAATTCTCTCGGCGGACTCGGCACTCAAATCAAAACAAATTTGGTGCGCAGCCGATCAACAAAAGGCTTGGAACGATTGGATGCTGAGCAACATCACCCCAAGTGGCAAATCGGATTGCACCAATCCAATTGATAAAAATATGGCCATTGCCAAGACCTATGGAATCAATGGCACGCCCACCATTTTCTTTACCGATGGCAGTCGCTTCCCAGGAGCTGTGCAGCTCTCTGATATCGAGAAGAAGCTCGCCTCTTTGAAATAATTCATGATGGCTTTGGATTCCACACCTGTAGTTCAATACACGGTATGGCCTGATGATCTACATGGTCATCGCTTTACCGTTTCGCTCGTGATTCACCATCCAAATCCTCAAGGGCAAGTTGTGCATATGCCCGCATGGATTCCAGGTAGTTATTTAATTCGGGACTTTAGTAAGCATATTGAGTCGATCGCCGCCTTTACTCTCCCCAGAAATCAAACCGAAGTAAAGAAAAAGATTGCCCTAGAGCGTCTCGATAATGATCGCTGGCGTATCCCCAAAGGAACTGGGTCTTGCGAGATTGTTACTACGGTATATGCCTTTGATCAATCGGTACGCACGGCTTATTTAGATCAGGATCGTGGCTTCTTTAATCCCACCAGTCTCTGTCTCGCCGTCGAAGGTCAGGCCCATTTACCCTGTTCACTGGCTATTGCCCCGCCACATAATCAGACTAACAAGCAATGGCAAGTACAAACGACGCTTCGCCAGGTGAAGACCGATGCAAGCAGTTTTGGCTTTTATATGGCCAAAGATTATGCAGATTTGATTGATCATCCGGTCGCGCTCGGACAGTTCGAGACGATTGAGTGGCAATCCTTTGGCACCCCTCACCGCATGGTCATTCAGGGATTAACGAGCGAGCAATCACAATTACTCGATCGAAAACAACTTGCAAATGATCTCCAAGGAATCTGTGATGCCACGATTCGTTTATTTGAGCCTCGCAAGCCCAAAGCCCCATTTAAGCAATATCTATTCATCGTCAATGCGCCCCTCGATGGCTATGGCGGACTCGAGCATCGCGACAGCACGGCACTATTGTGTAAACGCGATCAATTACCTTACGGTGATCACAGCACTCAAAGGCCTAAAAAATCGTATGAAGAGTTTTTAGGACTCTGTAGTCATGAGTATTTTCATGCCTGGCTCGTCAAACGAATTCAGGCGAAAGCCTTTCAACCCTATCGCTTAAATGAACGCAACCACACCCGACTGTTGTGGCTCTTTGAAGGATTTACCAGTTACTACGACGATCTCCAACTCATACGTAGTGGGTGCATCAACATGGAGCGCTACTTGGAGCTAGTGGCTAACAATTGGAACGGGGTATTGCGAAATCCTGGCAGAACCAAACAAAGCGTTGCCGATAGCTCCTTTGATGCTTGGACCAAGTATTACCAGATGGATGAGAATACGCCTAATTCAGTAGTGAGTTACTACGCCAAAGGATCACTCATTGCCCTAGGTCTGGATCTTTTAATTCGGCAGCACTCAATCCATCAACACTCACTGGATGATGTCATGCGCTTTTTATGGAAAGAACATGGCAAAACTGGGATTGGAATTAATCAATATGCCCTAGATCTAGCCATTAGCTCAACGATTGGGATTGGCTTTAATAAAACTTGGCAACGCTTTAAGCGCGACTTCATTGATGGCACAGAAGATCTACCCTTGCAAATTTGGTTACCTCAGATTGCTAATATCGAAGTGGCACAAAAGCAAGCGAACTTTACTGAATCCATCAAACTAGCCCTTGGGATGCGCTATACCGATAGCAACGGCTGGATCAAGGTAACGCATGTGCTTGATGGTGGCATTGCCCAGCAGGCAGGGCTGGCCCCAAACGATCTGATTGGTAGCATTAATCAGCAACGCATCACCAGCGCGAGGATCGATCAAGTACTCGGAAGTCTTGTGAGCAGCAAGAAAATCGCTTTCCATTACTTCCGACAAGATCAAGAGCATCAAACTAGCGTTGCCTTAAAGCTCGACTGTCCAGCTCAATATGAGCTCAAGCAGCCTAAAAAATAGTATTGCTCCATCAGCATGGATCTAAAGCAGTTCATCCCTGATGATTGGCGGCTGCTATTAAATGACTATCTGCAATCAAGTGATTGGCACTCCCTATCTAAAAAGTTTGCTATCGAATACCAACAACACGGCGATGCGATTCGTCCCGATCGAGAGCAGATCTTCAATGCTTTGCATCTCACACCGGTCAATCAAGTAAAGGTTGTCATTTTGGGACAAGACCCCTATCACTCACCGGGACTGGCGCAAGGCTTAGCATTCTCAGTCCCCAAGGATATTCAGCTGCAATCCAAACAATTTCCTAGCTCACTGCGCAATATCAATAAAGCATTAATGCTTGAGGGATTGGGATCTCTCAGCAATGGCGATTTAACCCACTGGGCAAAGCAAGGGGTATTGTTATTAAACACCGCCCTCTCAGTTCGTCTCAGTGAAGCAAACTCGCATGCGCAATTAGGGTGGAAACCTTTTGTGATTGAGATCATTCAAAAACTCTCGCAACAACCTAATCTCGTTTGGATGCTTTGGGGTGGCCATGCGCAGTCTATGGAGGAATATATTCACAATCCCAACGAACACCTCATCCTGAAATCTTCCCACCCCTCAGGCCTTGGGGTGTATAAAACGGCACAACCATTTATTTACCCAGGTGACCAAAAAAGTTGCGGGCACTTTACGAAGGCAAACGCGTATTTAATAACTCATCAGAAAAGTCCAATTGCTTGGACAAAGTTCGGTCAACAAGAGTTCAAATTAAGCTCGCAGGGACAATAGGTAGACTTGGGGCAATAAAAATCCCCCCACAATCGCACTGCCCCACTCGAGCATTTGCCCAGCAGTAAATAGCCCCGCAGCTTGGCCTCCAAAACTTGCAAAGGCAGTCCCAAGAATCCCCAGGGACATGCTCCAAAGGTAAGTAGCTTTGCTTCGCTTGGCTCGTTTAGCGCCCTTATTTCTAGGGGAAAACCCAGGAAAATAATGGGCAGCAGCCCAGCCCATCAGGCTTCCGAGTAGTAAATAAGCCAAAAACCCCATTCAAAACGCCCCTATTAGCCCCAAGAAACCTATAATTATCAATATGAAGCTGTTGACTTTGGGTATTAACCATCACACAGCGCCAGTTGCCGTTCGGGAAAAAGTGGCTTTTGATCCCGAGGGTCTGCTTGACGCATTATCCGACCTACGCTCCCATTTGGGTGGCGTTAATCGTGGCGGCATGCCTGAGGCAACCATTCTGTCGACCTGCAATCGTACCGAACTCTATTGCGCGGCCAATGATCCTGCCTCTGAGGGTGAGTTTCATGAGGCAACGTTTGACTGGTTAGCCAAAAGCCAAAATTTGGCACCCAGCGTTTTACAACCCCATATCTATACCCTGCCGCAATCCGATGCCGTGCGTCATGCATTTCGGGTCGCTTGTGGTTTGGATTCAATGGTGATTGGTGAGACTCAAATCTTGGGTCAAATGAAAGATGCGGTTCGCACCGCCAATGAGGCTGGCGCTTTAGGAACCTATCTCAATCAACTCTTTCAGAAAACCTTTTCCGTTGCGAAGGAGGTTCGTGGCTCAACTGAAATCGGTGCCCATTCCATTTCGATGGCTGCTGCATCGGTTCGCTTAGCCGAACGCATCTTTGCATCGATTGGTGAACAGAAAATTCTCTTCATTGGTGCCGGTGAAATGATCACCCTCTGTGCTACCCACTTCGTGGCTCGCAAGCCCCGTGGTGCAGCGATTGCAAATCGTACTGTAGAGCGTGGACAAGAACTGGCGGACTCAATCTCAGCCCAAAACATCGAAGCGGAGTCCTTTCGTCTCAATGACCTTCCCACACGTCTTCATGAGTTTGACATCATTGTCTCGTCGACCGCTAGCCCGCTACCCATTATTGGCTTGGGGATGGTGGAAAGTGCCCTAAAGCTTAGACGACGCAAGCCCATGGTGATGATTGATCTGGCCGTACCACGCGACTTTGAGCCCGAGATCGCCCGATTAAATGATGTGTATCTCTATACGGTGGATGACTTAGGCACTATGGCCCAAGCCGGTGCCAATTTACGTCAAGCCGCAGTAAGCCAGGCCGAGATCATTATTGAAGAGCGTGTGAGTAATTTCATGCACTGGCTACAAGGCCGTAATGCCGTACCGTTAATCCAAGATCTTCAACTACAAGGTGATCGCCTACGACAAATTGAGCTAGAGCGCGCACTTAAACGCTTAGTTCGCGGCGAGGACCCGCAAGAGGTTCTCAATGCCATGGCCCAGGGTCTTACTAATAAGTTCTTGCATGGCTCCTTACACGCCCTACAACACGCTAGTGGTTCGGAGCGTGACGCTTTACTGAAATTACTACCCAAGTTATTTGCCACTCACTCCAGCGATAAAAATAATTCTTCCGATAGCCATTAGATGAAACCCAGCATGCGTGCCAAGCTGGAGCATCTGGATGCCCGTTTGGCTGAACTCAATACCATTTTGATGCAAGAAGACTCCGCCAAGGATATGGATGTCTATCGCAAACTCACGCGTGAGCATGCTGATATTTCAACGGTGGTGGAGCAGTTTGGGCTTTACAAAAAAGCAGAGGCGGATGCAAAGGCTGCTAGCGAAATGCGCCTTGACCCAGAAATGAAGGACTTTGCCGACGAAGAAGAAAAAGATGCACAAGCACGGATGGCCGATCTTGAGAAAAGCCTACAAACCCTTTTACTACCCAAAGATGAAGACGATGGGCGCAATATCTTTTTAGAGATCCGAGCGGGCACTGGCGGTGATGAAAGTGCTTTGTTTGCAGCTGATCTACTACGCATGTATACCCGCTACGCCGAGCGTCAGGGCTGGAAAACTGAGATTGTTAGTCAAGCCGAGTCGGATCTCGGGGGCTATAAAGAGGTGATCGTGCGCTTAGCGGGCAATGATGTCTACGCCAAGATGAAGTTTGAGTCTGGTGGTCATCGGGTACAGCGCGTCCCGCAAACTGAGACTCAAGGACGGATTCATACATCGGCTTGTACGGTTGCAGTGATGCCCGAAGTCGATGAAATCGAGAGCGTCAAAATTAATCCAGCAGAGATCCGCATCGACACCTTTCGGGCCTCGGGTGCTGGTGGACAACACATCAATAAAACCGACTCTGCAGTGCGGATCACTCACCTTCCTACTGGAATAGTGGTGGAGTGCCAAGACGATCGCAGCCAACATCGCAATAAAGATCAAGCCATGAAGGTCTTAGTCTCACGCATCATGGATGCCCAACGATATGCGCAGCAGCAAGAACAAGCCCAAACCCGTAAATCCTTAGTGGGTAGTGGCGATCGCAGTGACCGGATTCGCACCTACAACTTTCCCCAAGGTCGAATTACCGATCACCGTATCAACCTAACCCTCTACAAAATTGATGCCATGATGGATGGCGATATTGGCGATCTATTAAATGCCCTGGCAGCAGAACATCAAGCTGAACTCTTAGCCGCCATGGGCGATGCGTAATCCGCATCATGGCCAACACGATTGCTACTCTCCTCAAGAGTACCCCACTTAATAAAACCGATGCCAAGTCCTTGCTGGGGCATTTACTGGATAGGCATCTGGGTTGGCCACGTTCGGCTCTGATTTCTAAAGATCAAGAACCCCTCCCAAATGAACTTCTCATCGCCTGGAAATCGCTAGAAGCCCAGCGCGCGTCTGGGGTGCCCGTGGCCTATCTCACAGGAGTGAAGGGTTTTCATGGAATTGAGCTCAAGGTCAATGAGTCGGTATTGATCCCCCGCCCCGAGACCGAACTCTTGGTCGATCTTGCTCTAGAAGAAATAAAGCATATTCATGCGAACCACCCCAATCAAACCATTCAGATTCTGGATTTGGGGACAGGCTCCGGAGCGATTGCTCTAGCGATTGCCCATGAATGCGCTATCAGCAAAACGCCGATCAATCTAAGCATTCTGGGGATTGATCAATCGAGTGATGCGATTGAACTCGCGCGCGAGAATGCCAAAACCTTAGGGCTTAATCATATGGTCGAGTTTTTGCAAAGCAATTGGTATGACGCGATACCCGATCGATACCAAACCGCATTTGATGTGATCGTCAGTAATCCTCCCTACATTCAAAAGGACGACCCCCATTTGCAAGAGGGCGATCTATGCTTTGAGCCCAAAGCAGCTCTCACCGATGATGGCGATGGCCTGTCGTGCATTCGGGAGATTGTGAATCACGCCCAGCATTACTTAAAGCCTGGTGGCCTGATTGCCATCGAGCATGGCTATGATCAGGCGGCTGCGGTTGCTACGCTCCTAGAGAAGCGTGCATTTCATGAAATTGCTACCATTACTGATCTAGCGGGGCATTTACGAGTCACGCAGGCCAGAAAATAAGACCCTACTTTTTAATCGGTCATAAAATAGCTATCAAGTAAAAATTGAAGCAAACCCAGTTCGTTTATGAAAGGATTTCATCACCATGAGTGATACCCAAACCAAGATCAAAGAAATTGTGACCAGCCATCCCGTGGTTCTATTTATGAAGGGTACCGCACAGTTCCCACAATGCGGCTTCTCGGGTAACGCCGTGAATATCTTGCGTGCCTGTGGCCTAGAGACCTTGCATACCGTCAATGTCTTTGATGATGAAGCCATTCGCCAAGGTATTAAAGAGTATGCAAACTGGCCAACCATTCCTCAGCTTTATGTCAATGGCGAGTTCATTGGTGGTTCAGACATCATGACCGAGATGTACCAAAGCGGCGAACTCAAAAAACTCCTCGGTCTTTGATCGCAAGCCCCCTCCTCAAAAGCTCACTCGGTGGGCTTGGTCTGCAGTAGACTAAGCCCATGACAGACCTTCCTACCCTGATTACCATTGTTGCCCTTGGCATTTCCATCGGGCTTGGAATGTATGTTGCCATTCTTCGATCCAATCAGAATCAACAACAGGCTACTATTACTGAGGTAACTGCCCAGTTAGAGCAAATTAGGGTTGAGCGTGACCAAGTCCTCCAGCGCGCCATTCGCCTAGAGGCTGAGTTGGATTCAGAGCGTAAGCAAGTTCAACATCGGATTGATTCATTAAACGAGGCCAAAGAGGCGCTCACCAATCAGTTTAAGAATCTCGCCAATGAGATTTTGGAAGATAAAACCAAGAAGTTCACGGAGCAAAATGCCCAGCAGCTCGATATTTTGCTAAAGCCCCTACAAACCAAGCTCACCGAGTTCAAGGAACAAGTGAGCAACTCTTACGAAAAAGAATCTAGGGAACGCTTTGCACTTAAGCACGAAATTGAGCGTCTAGCCAATCTCAACCTCAAGATGTCGGATGAGGCACGCTCGCTTACCAATGCACTAAAGGGCGACTCTAAGATTCAAGGGAACTGGGGAGAGCTCGTTCTGGAATCCATCCTGGAGTCCTCGGGCTTACGTAAAGGAGAAGAGTATCTGGTTCAGGATAGCCATATGCAGGCGGATGGCAGTCGCTTACAGCCTGATGTGATTATTAAGTTACCTGAGGGTCGCCACCTCGTAATCGATAGTAAAGTATCAATTACGGCCTATGCCAGACATACTGAGGCAGCCAGTCCAGATGAAGCCGATAAGGAACTACTCGCCCACATTCAATCAATTCGGCAACATATTCAAGGTTTGTCTGGGAAGAACTATGCTGGGATTGCGGATATCGCCAGCGTGGATTTTGTATTGATGTTTATTCCCATTGAGCCGGCTTTTTTAAGTGCTCTCAAGTCTGCCCCTAATCTCTACCAAGAGGCGCTTAGTAAAAATATCGTCTTGGTATGCCCCAGCACCCTAATGGCTACTTTACGGACTGTCGCCCACTTGTGGAGGCAGGATCAACAGAACAAAAATGCCATGGAGATTGCCCGTCAGTGCGCCAGCCTCTATGACAAGTTCGTGGGCTTTGTAGAGGACCTTGAACAAATCGGCAAGCGCCTAGAGCAAGCGCAATCGAGTTATCACGATGCTTTCAATAAACTTAAAACGGGTAAAGGCAATCTAATTAAAGCTGCTGAGAAGGTCAAAGAATTGGGTGTGAAGCCCAATAAGATGATTGCGAGCAATCTACTCACGCAAGATGATGACTCAGCATAAATAAAAACCCGCTCACTCGGAGCGGGTCTTCAAGAACAACGAATTGCTAATTAAGCAACCTTACGAGCCTTTGCAGGAGCGGCGGCTTTTTTAACTTGTGCCAATTGGCCTTGGAATGCTTCAAATGCTTGATCAGCTGATTTCTCAACAGTAGCCAATGCATCTTTGCTAGCTTCACGGAACTGCTCAATACCTTGCATCACTGAGTTCATCGAGGTTTTGAATGCAGATACAAAAACATCCGAACCAGCGGGTGCATTTGCAGCCAAGGTATTTACCCAGTCTTGCATGCCAGCTTGAGCTTGCTCAATGCTAGCTTCTACGACATCAGCAAACTCTTTACCGCTCTCACGCAATACTTTGGTTACTTTGCGCTGATGAGCAATGGCTTGATTACCAACGTCTTGCAAAGTATCGGCTTGCAAAAGTTCGGTTACTTGCTTTGGATCTTTTGCACTCAATACTTGCTGAATGTTCTCTTGAGCATTTAACAACGCAGCTTTAGAAGCGTCGTAGTTCAATTCAACGAGTTTCTGAGCATTCTCAAGAGCAGCTTCGCTCAAAGAAAATACGGTCTCGAGGTTCTTGCTCTGGATTTGCGACAATTTTGCTGCGACTTGATCTTGATTCATGGTGTACTCTCCAATTAATTAATTCGTTTGATATTGCACTGCACCATGAAACTATACCCAATTATTTGCTGCTGCGCAATAAATATGTGTGCAATGCAACAAAATACTCGGGTATTGAATAAAATAGTCAATTAAATCAATTATTTATAATAAATCTACTGTGCAAAATCCCCCAAATACCAACCATTCTTACCCCAAAATTGCCACTGCTGCCTGTTTTGGCACCTTTCTAGAGTGGTACGACTTCCTCACCTTTGCCACCCTGGCAGTGGCCTTTGCCCCACTCTTTTTTCCAAGCTCCGACCCCATGACGGGCCTCTTAGCCAGTCTTGCAACCTTTGGGGCAGGGATGGTGGTTAGACCCTTGGGTGCAGCATTCTTTGGCTCTCTCGGTGATCGGATTGGGCGTCGGCCAGTCTTTCTAATCACGATCACCTTAATGGGCGGAGCTACTTTCGCCGTGGGATTTTTACCCACCTATGAGCAAATTGGGATTTGGGCACCCATTTGCTTGGTAACCCTAAGACTTCTTCAAGGCCTATCTGCCGGTGGAGAAATTGGCGGGAGTGCGGTCTACTTAACTGAGCATGCAGGAAGCACCAACCGGGGATTGAAGACAAGTGTTTTACAACTCATGGGTCCGCTTGGAATGCTGGCCTCCATCCTGCAATTGGTCTTACTCCATCACTATTTAGATCCGGAGAGTTTTAAAGAATGGGGCTGGCGGGTGCCCTTCTGGTTCTCCATTGTTCTTCTGCTAGTTGCCCTCAAGGTTCGGATGACCCTTGAGGAAACGCCAATCTTTAAAGCGATGCTCGCTAAGGGCGAGCTAGCCAAATCACCACTGCGCGATAACTTTAAAGACAAAGAAACGCGTAAACAAATGTTTCTGTTGTTCTTCTGCATCTCAGCGGGCGGATCTGTCCTCTTTTTCTGTGTGCAGGTCTATACCGGTATCTTCATGAAATCCGCCTTGCAAATGAGTTCGCAAATTGTGGATACCCTCACTATCACCGCAACGCTCGTTCTCTTTCCGATGGTGATTATTGCGGGAGCGCTCTCCGACAAAATTGGTCGACGTCCAGTCGTGATTAGCGGCTTATTACTTGGAACAATCCTGATTCAGCCTGCCTATCAATTTCTGCAAAGCCTATCAATGCAAAGTGCCCCTGATTATTTTCTAATGAGCGCAACCTTAATTGCACTGGCAATACCGCTTTCATTAGTTGTGGGGCCTCAAACGGCTCTTCTAGCGGAGCTGTTTCCAGCGAGAACACGCAATAGCGCAGCAACTTTGCCACACAACCTAGCAGCCGGCTGGATCGGGGGATTGCTCCCGTTGATTGTGACCTGGCTCAATAAAGAGTTTGCGAGTCAACTTGCAGGGCTTTGGTATCCAACTCTTTTCCTAGCGATTGCAGCAACTTTGGCAATACTGTATCTGCCAGAGACAAGGAAAGTAGATCTAAATCAATGAAGATAGGATCAAGAGGGTGATTGGTGCCCCATGTCCGACTCGAACAGACCACCTACTGATTACAAATCAGTTGCTCTACCAGATGAGCTAATGGGGCATTGACCTACTAGAACTGGATTTTAACTTACTTCACAATCTTCAAAACAGGGCGCTCGCTCTTGGTCTTGGTGGCTTCTTGGTTACCAAGTCCCTTATCTACTGGACCCTTGGTCTCGGGATCAAAGGGGAAGGACATCCCTTGGCCGTTTTCTCGGGCGTAGATTGCTAATACGTGCGTGACCGGCACTAATACTTTCTTCGGTACACCACCAAACCTTGCCTGAAAACTGATCCAATCGTTCTCAATATGCAGCTGATGGCAAGCCTCTGAAGAGATGTTGAGAACAATCTCGTTATTTTTGACAAACTCCATGGGCACTTCAACCCGATCATCAACAAAAACGGCTAAGAACGGTGTAAAACCAAAATCCGTACACCACTGATGCAGTGCACGGATGAGATAGGGTTTGGTACTTGGAGTTTCGCTAGCCATATTACTATTTTAAGCTAGCGACATAGATGCTTCGATTAACGACGCATGACCTTTTCAGAAGGGGTCAAGGCCTCAATGTAAGCAGGACGACTGAAAATGCGCTCAGCATATTTCAGGAGTGGGGCAGCATTTCTGGAAAGATCAATACCATAGTGCTCTAGGCGCCACAACAGAGGAGCAATTGCCACATCCAACATCGAGAACTCATCCCCCAACATATACTTGTTCTTTACAAATACCGGTGCTAATTGAGTCAACCGATCCCGAATTGCTATTCGGGCCTTCTCATGCAACTTCTCAGCACTCTTGCCCTTTTCGTTCTCAAGCGCACTCACATGCACAAAGAGTTCTTTCTCAAAATTAAACAGAAATAAGCGGGCACGGGCACGAGCCACTGGATCGGGCGGCATTAACTGTGGATGAGGAAAGCGCTCATCAATGTACTCATTAATGATGTTGGACTCATACAAAATCAGATCACGCTCAACCAAAATAGGAACTTGGCCATAGGGGTTCATGACCGAGATATCTTCTGGTTTATTGAAGAGATCTACATCACGAATCTCAAAATCCATACCCTTCTCAAAGAGAACCAGGCGGCAGCGTTGTGAGAATGGGCAATTGGTACCCGAGTACAACACCATCATAAGCAAATATCCTTCAAATCAAATAATCAAAATACGCTAAGTTAGTTCTTAGCGAATGTCTTTCCAGTACGCCTTGTTCAGACGCCATGCAAGCAAGGTAAAGATTGCAAGGAATAGAAGGACGACGACACCGATCCGCTTACGTTGTAACTGAGTAGGCTCAGCCATCCAAGACATAAATGAAACGAGGTCCGCAATATTATCATCATATTCTTGGGGCTTCATTAATCCTGGGGTGGTTTGCTCAAATCCTTTGAAGACTTTAGTTGTCTTGGCAGGATTCTTGGGATCTTTTACCTCTTCAAACTTAGCAATACGCTCACCCTGGAGTTCCCACAATACATGGGGCATACCAACATTGGGATAGACCATGTTATTCCAGCCCGTTGGGCTCTCGTCATCCTTGTAATAAGTACGGAAGTAGGTATATAGCCAATCGGTACCGCGGGCACGGGCTTCAACCGATAAATCAGGTGGAACCTTACCAAACCAAGCCTTAGCATCCTTAGGGGTCATCGAGATGGTCATCAGATCACCCACCTTTTGATCGCCCAAGATCAAGTTGTCTTTAATCTGCTGATCACTCAGACCGATATCACGCAGACGGTTATAACGAAGGTTAACTGCAGAATGGCAACCCAAGCAGTAGTTCACAAAAATCTTAGCACCATTTTGCAAAGAGGCATTGTTATTTACACGGTTAGGAGCGCTATCAAGAGGAAAGTCGCTGCCAGCCGCAAATGCAGCGCTCACCATGAAGCTACCTAAGCCCACTACAACAAACTTCTTAAGCGCACCGATCATATAAAGAGAATGGTTCATCTGGATTCCTAATATCTTCTATTGTTCTTATGGATTAGTGCGCCTCAAAGGTCACGCGATCGGGCACAGGCTTAAATTTACCCATCTTGCTCCACCAAGGCATGGCAAAGAAAAATGCCAGATAGTAAATCGTACATACCTGCGAGATCTTCTCAAAAAGTGGTGAAGGTGGCTTGATGCCGAGATAACCCAAGATCACAAAGCTCACAATGAAAATGCCGTAAATGTATTTATGAAAATCTGGGCGATAACGGATCGATCGCACTGGGGATTTATCGAGCCAAGGCAAGAAGAACAGGATCACGACCGTACCGCCCATGATGACCACGCCCCAGAACTTCGCATCAAACACATAAAAACCAACCGCAAGAGCAGCCAAAATGCCAACGCAAACGGCTTTCACCCGGATGTCTTTGTTGTTCTTAATGACCATCCCCAAAATCACTGCACACAGAATCCACAGAGGAATTAGGAATGGTGTGGTGGTGGCACGTAGCATTGAATAGAACGGCGTGAAATACCAGACCGGGGCAATGTGCGAAGGCGTTTGCAAAGGATCAGCCGGAATGAAATTGTTCGCCTCTAAGAAGTAACCACCCATCTCAGGTGCAAAGAACACAATGGCGGCGAAGATCATGAGGAACACACCGAGACCCATAATGTCATGCACTGAGTAGTAAGGATGAAATGGAATGCCGTCCACTGGCTTACCAGAGGCATCTAAGTTGTTCTTAATATCAATGCCGTCAGGGTTGTTAGAGCCCACTTCATGTAGCGCAATGATATGAGCTGCAACTAAGCCAACTAGAACTAATGGCAAAGCGATCACGTGCAAAGAGAAGAAGCGATTCAAAGTTGCGTCGCCCACCACATAATCACCGCGTAGCCACAAAGCCAAGTCTGGACCAATTAAGGGAATAGCAGCAAAGAGATTAATAATCACCTGAGCGCCCCAGTAGGACATTTGGCCCCAGGGTAAGAGATATCCCAAGAAAGCCTCAGCCATGAGCAATAAGAAAATGGTGCAACCAAAGATCCAAATGAGTTCACGCGGTTTTTGATAAGAACCATAGATCAAGCCACGGAACATATGCAGGTAGACCACTACGAAGAACATCGAAGCGCCAGTCGAGTGCATGTAACGAATCAGCCAACCCCAGGGAACCTCGCGCATGATGTACTCAACCGAATCAAATGCTTTCATGGCATCGGGTTTGTAGTTCATGACGAGGAAAATACCGGTCACAATCTGAATCACCAACACCACAATGGCTAAGGAGCCAAAGAAGTACCAGAAGTTAAAGTTCTTTGGAGCATAGTACTCGCTCATATGCTCTTTAAAGAGCTTAGTCAATGGAAAGCGAGAATCCACCCAGGCCAGGCCCTTTTGGGCAACAGAGGCGTTTTCTGGGACTTTAATTTCTTGAAATGCCATGGTTAGTTTCCTAAATCAGTAACTAATAATTAGATAAATAAATTACGACTTCTTGTCCTCACCAATCAAAATCTTGGTGTCGCTCAAATACATATGGGGAGGCACTTCTAGGTTATCTGGAGCAGGCTTGTTCTTATACACACGGCCAGCCAAGTCAAAGGTGGAACCATGGCATGGGCACAAGAAACCGCCCGGCCAATCGTTTGGCAAAGATGGTTGTGGGCCTGCTTGCAACTTCGCTGTTGGCGAGCAACCTAAATGTGAACAAATACCAACTGCCACAAAATACTCAGGCTTAATCGAGCGGTGGTCATTGCGGGCATAAGGAGGTGTTAAAGCTGCGGGATCACGCAAGGATTTGGGATCGGCCAGCTCGCCATCTAATTTAGGAAGTTCAGCTACTTGCTCTGGGGTGCGGCGCAAGACCCAAACTGGCTTTCCGCGCCACTCAACCGTCCGAATCTCATCGGGCTTCATGCCGGAGATATCGACCTCAACCGGGGCACCAGCAGCCTTAGCACGCTCAGATGGTTGGAAACTATCTAGAAATGGGTATGCAACAGCAGCGGCTCCGCAACCACCAACAGCAGTCGTAGCAATCAGCCAAGTACGGCGGTCTTTATCCATTTTTGGGGTATCACTCATGTACGATCTATCCTTGTGCCTAAGTCAAATAAGGGGTTCTAAAGGGTGAATTGCATAAACCTCTAATTTTAAGGTAAAAAGCCAAATGACCGCTTAATTTGGGTCAATTTCCAGCAAACCCATGATTTTTAGGGAGAGAGTTGTGGCATCCAAGATGATGAAAGAATTCCGGGCCTTTGCGGTCCGCGGCAACGTCGTTGACCTGGCGGTCGGTATCATCATTGGCGGCGCCTTCGGAAAAATCGTCGATTCCCTGGTCAATGACATTGTCATGCCCCTCATTTCTACCCTACTAGGGGGCAGGATTGACTTTACCAACCTGTTTATAGTTCTTGGCACAGTACCGGATAACGTACCAAGAACCTTTGATGCACTCAAAAAGGCTGGCATCCCTATCTTTGCCTATGGCAACTTCATCACCATCCTGATTAATTTCATCTTACTCGCATTTGTGATCTTCCAGATGGTCAAAATCATCAACAAAATAAGAGCAGAAGAACCAAAAGAGGCACCCCCAACACCCGAAGATATTGTGCTGTTAAGAGAAATTAGAGATAGTTTAAAGAAGTGAGTCTAATAACGACTCATTTCCGATATGCAAGCAGAGTAACTTCGCTTAGTATTTTTAAGAAAATTAGCACAAACTTGTGAATCAAAACCCACCTCCATTTGTTATTCAACTCTTTGAGCTAGTTAAATCAAATAAGCTTGCTAATAATCAAAAGCTTTTATTGGAGGGAATCTCAAAAAAAGAGGGGCTATCTTATGTTTTTGAATTAGGCCTCCTTTGTGCAAATAATGGAAAAATAAATGATGCATTGCTTATTTTCGAGTCTTTAAAAACCGAAATAAAGAATGATGAAAGAATTTTTTATAACTTGGGACTTTTATATTCACTTCAAAGCAAACTTCATACCGCAATCGCTTGTTATGACTCAGCAATTCAAATAAAACCGAATGATGCAGCAAGTATTATCAACAAAAGTCAATTACTCATCCAATTAAAAAAGTTCGATGAGGCGAATAAATCCCTTGACGAAGCAATAAGCATTGATCCCAGCTTTCCTGAGGCATGGTCAAACAAAGGGATTGCCCTCAATCATTTAGAGCGATATTTAGAAGCATTGATAGCTTTTGATAAAGCAATAAAACTAAATCCTTTATATAGCGAGGCTTACGCCAATAAATCGAATTCTCTAATCAAGCTTAAGCGGCACTTTGAAGCGATTAATGCATGCGAACAGTCAATTCAAATACAACCTAATTTTGATGCTCTATTAAATAAAGGCATCGCACTAAATGAGCTAAAAAAATATGAGTCAGCAATCTTATCGTTTGATGACACATTAAAAATTGACTCTCGGTCTGCTGTTGCTTTCTTTGGCAAAGGTATTGCATTCACTGGCTTAGATAAGGATGAACATGCAATCCGTGAATTTGATAACGCCCTACTCATTGATCCTGATTATTTTGAGGCATTATTAGCAAAAGCATTCACTCTTAATAAAATAAAAAAATTTGCAAACGCAATTAGTGGTTTTGATGCAGCTTTATTGATTGATGACACCTCTTCGAAAGCTTACTACGGCAAGGGTGCTGCGCACGTTGGCTTAGCACAAAATGATAAGGCTCAATTATTTTTTGATCTTGCCCTAAGGCACGATCCGAATTTTAGGTTGGCGCAGTGGTCAAAAGTATTTGCCATCATTCCCTCTATTTTGGGTGCGAAAAATGATGTCAATTCAATTAGAGAAATTTTCACCACTGAATTTATAAAACTCAAAAACAGCTTGTTAAGTGACGTAAATCTTAAGTCAAATGAAATCATTGAGATTGTTGCGTCAACTCAACCTTTTTACCTCGCTTATCACAATTTCAATAACAAGAATATCCTGTCTGAATATGGAGATCTCTGCTCAAAATTGATGGGTAAAGCAGTTTCTATTCAGTCAAGCCCCGAACAAAACACTCCCAGGTTAAAAATTAGGCTTGGAATCGTCAGCGGTCATTTCAGAAATCATTCTGTTTGGCATGCACTCACTAAGGGAATGATTAAAAATTTAAATAGGGAGGCCTTTGAGATTCATCTTTTTAGCACCAACCCCTATTGTGATAAGGAAACAGATTTTGCTAAAGAAAATTCGGATTCTTTCACCATTTATTCTCACGACATAAATGCTTTTGCCCAAGAAATTGTTAACAAAAAAATTGATTTTTTGTTCTACCCCGAAATTGGCATGGATCAACTAACCACTCAACTTGCAAGTTTGAGGCTCTCTCCTACACAGCTGGTTGGATGGGGACATCCGGAGTCAAGTGGCTTGCCCACAATTGACTACTATGTGTCCTCTGAGCTTTTTGAGCCCCCAAATGCCACTAATTATTATTCTGAAAAGCTAGTTCAATTACCGAATCTTGGCTCGTACTACGTTGACCCAGTTAATATTCAATCTACAAAGGCTCAGCCTCTGTCCCAATTTCCCTCCGATATCCCAGTCCTCATCTGCCCAGGAACGCCCTATAAATATCAACCAGATAGCGATTGGATTTTTGCTGATATAGCTAAACGGTTGGGTGCTTGTAAATTTGTGTTTTTTAACCTTGAAGACCCGCTGGCCAGTGTTTTGAGCAATCGTCTTGAAAATGAATTCAGCAAACATGGTCTTGATTCTAAAGAGTTTATTTCATTCATGCCATGGCTAGACGCGCGTGAGTTTCATGGTTTATTGAAGTCTTCGACGGCGATGCTTGATACCCTTCATTTCTCTGGATTTAATACTGCTATCCAAGCTATCGGATGCAATCTGCCAGTAGTTAGCCATGATGGTAATTTCTTGCGCGGCAGGCTTGGGAGTGGGATATTGAAACGCATTGGACTTACAGAACTGGTAGCAAAAGATTCAGCAGAATATATTCAGTTAGCAGTAAGGCTGTGCCAAGATTATTCGTTCCGTAAAAATGTTAAAGATAAAATAATTGAACGAAAGTCAACTCTCTATGAGGATATTGAGCCAATTAAAGCGTTTGAGGCTTTCATGATTAACCATTCTTAGTGTCAAGTAATCCATTAAATAGTGAGTTTCCCTTGTTAAATTCTTATCAGAATATCTACTATAAATTTTCATGATGAATCCTCAAGTTCACTTCCTTTTAAACAAAGCACTTGAGTCACTTGGAAACTCAAATTTGGATTCTGCGGAACTTTATTTGAATCAGGCATCAAAATTACAAGCTAATAATCCACATGTTTTAGGACTCTTGGGCATCGTTTATGCACAGCGGGGCAACTATCCAGATGCACTCAAATTCCTAAATGATTCTCTACGAATCCTGCCAAAAAATCCCTTAACCCTGAGTAGTCTCGGCAATACATATCTTGGACTTAAAGATTATGAGAATGCTCTTAATGCGTATAAAAGAGCAATTAAATTTGAACCTAATTTCTTTGAGGCTTGGTCTAATGCGGGTAATGCCCTACAGGAACTCAAGCGATTTGAAGAAGCGATCACTCATTACGATAAGGCCCTTAGTTTAAAACCAGACTACGCAGAAGCTTGGTCTAATAAAGGTAATGCCCTACAGGAACTCAAGCGATTTGAAGAAGCGATCACTCATTACGATAAGGCCCTTAGTTTAAAACCAGACTACGCAGAAGCTTGGTCTAATAAAGGTAATGCCCTACAGGAACTCAAGCGATTTGAAGAAGCGATCACTCATTACGATAAGGCCCTTAGTTTGAAGCCGGATTACGCAAAGGGATATGCAAACAAGGGAAATGTGCTCAATGAGTTAAAGCGCTTTGATGAAGCCATCGCACATTACCACCAAGCCCTTAAACTTAGTCCTAATTATGCTGAAGTATATTCTTGCATAGGAAATACTTTACTTGAGCTTAATCAAATTGATGATGCAATAGCCCATCACAACAAGTCTTTGGATCTTAACCCTCATAATGCTGCAGCTTGGCTCAACAAGGGTGTAGCTCTAAATGAGCTCAAGTGCTATCGGGAGGCAATTGATTGCTATAGCAATGCGCTGAATTTAAAACCCGATATTTATTGGGTGTATGGATATCTTATTCATGCAAAAATGAAAATTGCTAACTGGTCTGATTGCCTTGATTCTCTCAAATACATTTATCAAAAAATTATTTCGGATGAAAAAGTAATTAGCCCTTTTGTATTACTCTCTCTGAGTGATGATCCCCAGCTACATAAGCAAACTAGCAAAATTTTTTCAGAACATAAATTTCCCGAAAACCATGCTTTAGGACTTATTTCTCGATACTCTAAGAAGGAGAAAATTCGGATTGCGTATTTTTCTCCGGATTTTCGTAGCCACCCTGTTTCTTATTTAACTGCTGAGCTGTTTGAAAAACATAATCGCAATCGGTTTGAGGTATTTGCATTTTCTTTACAAAAAGCCCCTCCCGACGACCCAATGAGAGCCCGCCTTAAAAGAGCTTTTGATGAATTTATCGAAATTGATAATCTTTCCGACCACGAAATCGCTCAGTTAACGCGAAATCTTGGAGTTGATATTGCCATTGATTTAGCAGGGTTTACGCAACATTCCAGAACTGGAATCTTTTCCTATCGAGCCGCACCTATCCAGGTAAATTGGTTAGGATATCCAGGATCTTCTGGTTCAAATTTTATAGACTACATAATTGCCGACCAAACTATTATTCCAAGCTCTTATGAACGTTTTTATTCCGAAAAGGTAGCATATCTTCCGAATAGCTATATGGTGGATGACTCCAACCGAATTCCATCAGGAAAAATATTCTCGAAGGAAGAATGTGGATTGCCACAAGATAATTTTATCTTCTGTTGCTTTAATAATGACTTTAAATTTAATCCTTATGTATTGGATCGTTGGTCAAGAATTTTACTTGCAGCAAAGAATAGCGTATTGTGGATTTCAGAAAACAACAATGAATTCAATATGAACATAAAAAGTGAATTCGAAAAGCGAAAGATTAATCCATCAAGAATTATTTTTGCTAGCCGTCTCGATTCCATGGGTGACTACTTAGCTAGATATGCCTTGGCTGACTTATTTTTAGATACTCACCCGTACGGTGCCCACACAACTGCTGTCGACTCTCTTAAGTCAGGAGTTCCTGTGCTGACACTCATAGGCCAGTCGTTTGCAAGTCGCGTAGCTGCAAGTTTATTAAATGCCATTGGACTACCAGAGCTCATTACTCATAGCTCAGAAGAATACGAAATGATGGCTATTGATTTGGCTACCACACCGAGGAAATTAGAAACAATAAAGCTTAAATTAGCTACTAACCTTCAGAATACGCCCTTATTTAAAACTTCCGTATTTACTAAAAATCTTGAATCAATTTATCTGAAAATGTATGAGCGTTATCAGCTAAATTTACAGCCGGATCATATTTTTATTCATTAAGTATTCGTTTTTTAATCAGTTACTATGCTGATAACATATGAATCAAACTTATTATATGTTTGATTCATATGTTTTGATTGTCTTAATTATTAAATCTGTTTTTAAATTTTCTGAATACGGATTAATCATCTGATTGTCCTGTCGAGACGAAGATTGATTTGGTTTTTTATAAAAATAGAATTGACTTAATTAAAAACCCACTGTGTTTCCACAGTGGGTTTATTTGCTACAACTAATCTTCAACTAGCCGAAGCTAGCATCAAATTAGAACGTGTGACGTACACCAACAGCGTAGTTGTTGGCATTGGCGCTCAAATTACGTGGACCGTAAGCATTTGCGTCAGTTGCACGAATCACATAGTTACCAGAGGTAGAAGATGTGTTGCTTGCACCAAAGATTGCATACAAGTTGGTACGCTTGCTCAACCAGTAGTTGGAACCAATCTGATAGCCAGTGAAGTTAGCAGTTGGGTTGCTTACACCAAAGGCGCTGGTACGACCCATACCAGCCGAGCCCCAGAGCTCAACAGTCTTGGTTACGTTTCCACGCAAACCAATTTGCTGAGCAGTACGTTTTGCGTAGGCATTTGAGTCGAGACCAGATTCAATCTTGCGATTAATATACTGAGCATAAGCCTTGACAATACCAAAGTCATATGTAGCACCTACGTACCATTGATTGTCATTAAGGTTGGTCAGAACGCCTGATTGAACGTTTTGAGTAACGGTTGTTGCCGCCCCACCGTTATTAGCACCAATTGCTACTGCGTTTGTTTGCTCAGTCCAAGCGTTTTCTTGCTTAAATGACTGATAGTTAGCGGAGATCAAGAATTTTTGAATTGCGAAATCCAATCCGAGGCCCCAGCCTGTGCTGTTGGTATTGCCACCTGTATAACCAACGCCGTTGGTGTAGTTGGCTGTTGCAGTAGTTGCGGCCGTGCCACGATAGGTTGTTTGGTTCTCATCACGAGAATTTTGCACGTAAAAGGCCTTGCCTTTGAAGCCAGAGAAGCTCTCAGACTCAAAACGGATCATGTTGTTGGCACGAACAGTGTAACCAGCGTTGGCGTTGCTTGCACTACCGTCTTGGTTGGTCAAACCAGTGTTCTGAGGATAAATCACGTCACCAACCAAGTTGTTCAATTGGTTAGCACCAGTTGCACCAACTGCCTCATGGATTGGGGTGTACTGGGTACCAATACGTGCGTTACCCATTCCTTTTTGACCCAAACCAATAAATGCTTGACGGTTATTAAATGGCGATAGGCTGCTTTGATTTGGCTGAAGGCCAGTTTCAAAGGTAAAGAATGCGGTTGTACCACCACCCAAGTCTTCCGTACCACGGAAGCCTAAACGGCTGGTAGTCTGAGCAGATTGGCCAAGCAGACTTACTGTTTCAGCAACATTAACTTGATTAGCTGATGAGTTAACTGTAGATGCCTTGGCATTACCACCCACATATCCCACATCCAAAATACCGTATACGGTTACGCTTGACTGAGCTTGAGCAGCACCAGCAAACGCACCGACTGCGGCGAGTGCAAATAGTGATTTTTTCATTGTTTAAATCTCCATAAATTAAGAAATGCCCGAATTCCTTCGAGACCATTGAATTATCCCGTTTTTGTATGTAAATACAGCCTTTTGAGGCTTTTTTATGGCTATTCGTTGTATTGGTGCAACAGAGATTTTTGTTTGATTTAATCAATATAAATCAATGAGTTACAGAATTATTCTGATTTTTCTTCTTCAGATTCGGTTTTGGGTAAGTAGAAACGAGCAATAAATAGCCCCAGCTCGTAGAGAAGGCACATGGGAATGGCCAAAAAGAGCTGGGATAAGACGTCCGGTGGGGTCACAATCGCGGCAATCACAAAGGCCCCAACAATCACATAAGGTCGAATCTCTTTTAACTTTTCTAGGCTCACAATCCCCATCTTGACTAAAACAACCACCACCACCGGGACCTCAAAGGTGATCCCAAAGGCCAAAAAGGTCGACATCGCAAAGCTTAGGTATTTATCAATATCAGTCGACATATCGGCACCCAGGGGTGCGTTATAGCTCGCCATGAACTGGAAGACGGTTGGGAAAACCAGGAAATAGGCAAAGGACATACCAACCAAAAATAGTGAGTAACTGCTTACTACTAATGGAAGGATTAGTTTTCTCTCATGGGTATAGAGGCCTGGGGCAATAAAGGCCCACATTTGATAGAGAACAATCGGTAGCGCAATCAAAAATGCAACCAGCATCGTGACCTTCATCGGCACAAAAAAGGATCCGGTTACATCGGTCACGATCATCTTGCCCCCAGCTGGAAGGGCATCTAAAAGTGGCTTGGCAAACAAATGAAAGATATCGGGCGCCCAATAAACAAGCGACAGAAAAACAATGATCACTGCTATGGCGGCTTTGATCACCCGATCGCGCAACTCAAAGAGATGCGACATGAAGGTTTCTTGAAAACCCTCGCCCTCTTTTGCAGTCTCTTCGCTCTGACCTGGTTTGGTATCGGACATCGTGATTTGTTCTTTGTTCTTGATTTTTTACTTACTCAATACCGGACGTTTAAATCGCTTAACCCTTGCTGCACCCGATTGCACTCGAGTGCGCACACCCGCTGAGTGTTTATACCAAAGGGGTCTGGCGGTGCGCTTGACGCCCCAACTATCCCTACCCTGACGCAGAGCATCTCGATAGACCTTAGTCACATCCGGCGCAGAATCTAAGAGCGAACTGGAAAACTCATTGGTCGTAGGCTCGGCCTGATCGCTCAGGTTTACATTCGCCTCTTGGACTGTGGCATTAAGGGTACTTTCCATCTCCCGCATGGCGTCGGCGCTGGCCTCACGAAGCTTCTTGAACTCATCGAGCTCAATTTGGCGGTTGACCTCAGTACGAACTTCGGCCATATAACGCTGCGCGCGCCCAAATAAATTGCCCGCCATGCGAGCAACTTTGGGTAAACGTTCGGGGCCCACCACAATCAAAGCCACCACTGCAATCAGGGCGAGCTTTGATACACCAAGATCAATCATCGATGCATCGCTGGTATTTAGTTTGTGTGTTTGGTTTGATCAGGTCTTACGACTTGTTCACGTCCTTGGCTTGCACATCAACAGTCTTTTCACCAGCAGGGGTCTGCGACTGAATCTGTTCGGTCTTGGCTTCATCACCATTTTTCATACCATCTTTGAAGCCTTTTACGGCACCGCCTAGATCAGAACCAATATTACGGAGTTTCTTGGTACCAAAGACCAACAAAATAATGACCAGTACGATTAACCAGTGCCAAATACTAAATGAGCCCATCTTAATTTCTCCTCGGATTATTTTTTCCAGGGGCGCGGCCCGCCCATCACATGCAAATGCAAGTGATAAACCTCCTGACCCCCATCCGCGCCATTGTTCACCATCACCCGAAATCCCCCCTCCTTACCAGGGCGACATCCTTCTTGGGAAGCTAAACGCGGGGCTAATTCCAACATTCTACCCAGCAATGGCGCGTCGTGGGCAGTCGCTGACTCCAACATTGGTATGTGTTTCTTAGGAATCAGCAATAAATGCACTGGGGCGGCCGGATTAATGTCCTTAAACGCCAGGATTTCATCATCCTCGTAGACCTTTTGGCAAGGAATTTCCCCTGCAACAATCTTGCAAAAAATGCAGTTTGGGTCATAGCTTGGGTGTTTCATAGGCAGGCATCTTACCTGAATTAAGCCCAAAAACGGGCAAATTGGGGGTAAGCACTACGTTTTGCGACTGGCCTTCTCAGTAATACCCGAAGTGCCCTCGCGACGCTTGAGTTCGGCTAGTACATCTTCGGGACGCAAATTGAACTTTGAGAGCGCCACCAGGCAGTGAAACCACAAGTCAGCCATCTCGCCCACCAATAACTGTTGGTATTTGGGGTCAAGCTGATTCTGGCGAGAATCCTTGGCCGCCATCACGGTCTCGGTCGCCTCTTCCCCAATCTTCTTCAAAATCGCATCGTCACCCTTGGTAAACAACTGAGCAATATATGAACTTCCGGCATCGATCTTGCCACTCGCTAAATCAGCACGACGGCTATCGACCACATCGGCCAGATGCGCCAAGATGGAATCGAGGTTGAGGTTTTGGTTGAATTGATTCGGGCTACTCATGGCTTCATTGTATCGACCCAATTGCTCGCCACAGAGTCCCACTCGTTAAAAAAGCAACTGTGTCTGCCGGTATGGCAAGCAATTCCGTCTTTTTGATCCACGATTAGTAAAAGCGTATCGCCATCGCAATCTAACCGAATCTCTCGCACGGTTTGCGTATGACCCGACTCTTCGCCCTTATGCCACAACTTGTTACGCGAGCGCGACCAATACACTGCCTCACCCTTTTGCAAGGTTTGCAGTAGAGACGCTTGATTCATCCAAGCCATCATCAATACATCACCCGATGAAGCCTCTTGAGCAATCACGGGCACCAAACCTTGCTCGTTCCAAGCAATGCGATCAAGCCATGGACCAGCTTGCAAACCCGATATCTTTGTAAATTTAGCCTTGGTCATGATGATTAGAGTCTAATCGCAATTCCTTGCTCTGCCATATAGTGCTTAGCCTCTTGCACGCTGTGCTGTCCATAATGAAAGATACTTGCTGCCAGTACCGCATCGGCTCTCCCAATTTGGATGCCATCGACTAGATCTTGCAAGCCGCCCACACCACCAGACGCAATCACAGGCACAGGTACTGCTTTACTTACCGCAGCAGTGAGTTCCAGATCAAACCCATCCTTGGTGCCATCGCGATCCATGCTGGTGAGCAGGATCTCACCGGCGCCGCGCTTTGCAACTTCCTTGGCCCACTCGATGGCATCGATACCCGTACCCTTGCGTCCACCATGCGTGAACACCTCCCAACGCTTGGGGGCGGTTTGCTTGGCATCAATTGCTACCACGATGCATTGCGAGCCATAATGCGCGGACGCATCCGAGACCAAATCTGGATTGGCAACTGCTGAGGAGTTCATGCTCACCTTATCAGCGCCAGCATTCAGTAAGCGACGCACGTCCTGAGTGGCGCGCACTCCACCGCCCACCGTCAAAGGAATAAATACCTTCGATGCCACCGCTTCAATGATGGGCAAAATCAGATCACGGCCATCCGATGTTGCAGTGATATCTAGGAATGTGAGTTCATCAGCACCTTGCTCGTTATAACGCTCTGCAACCTCCACCGGATCTCCAGCGTCTTGCAAGCCAACAAAATTAATTCCCTTAACAACCCTGCCTGCAGTGACATCGAGGCAAGGAATAATACGTTTGGTCAGCATCGTTTGCCTACTTGGCTTTGCTGAGTTGATCAGCGTACTGTTGTGCCTCGGTTAGATCAATATCGCCGGTGTAAATGGAACGCCCTGCAATCACGCCCATGACGCCCTCATCTTCGACCGCACATAAAGCTTCAATATCTTTTTTACTCGAGAGACCACCACTCGCGATCACCGGAATACGAACCGATTGTGCAAGCTTCACCGTCGCCTCTAAATTAATACCCTTGAGCATGCCGTCACGCCCGATATCGGTGTAGATAATAGCCTCAGCGCCGTAGTCCTCAAACTTCTTTGCAAGATCGATCACTTCATGACCGGTTAACTTACTCCAACCGTCGGTGGCGACCTTGCCATCTTTAGCATCTAAGCCCACCATGATGTGACCAGCAAATGCAGTACACGCATCTTGTAAAAATCCGGGGTTCTTCACCGCAGCTGTACCAATGATGATGGTGCTAATGCCATCATCGAGTAAGCGCTCAATCGTTTCTAGATCGCGGATACCGCCACCTAATTGCACGGGAATGTCATCGCCCACTGCTTTCAGAATCGATTTGATTGCAGCCTCATTCTTGGGCTTGCCCGCGAAGGCGCCGTTGAGGTCAACCAAATGCAAACGGCGCGCGCCTTTACTCAACCAATGCTTGGCCATCGCCGCAGGATCTTCGGAGAACACGGTGCTACGGTTCATATCACCTTGCTCAAGACGCACACAGTGTCCGTCTTTAATATCAATGGCAGGTATTAACAACATAAGATCATCTTGTTGAAATCAATCAGGGTCGCCAAGCGACAAAGTTTTGATAGAGCTTAAGTCCGTATTGAGCACTTTTCTCGGGATGGAACTGCGTAGCAAAAATAGTATCGCGAGCCACGGCCGATGTAAACCACCCGCCGTAATTCGTTGATCCTACAGTATCTTCTGGGTTACCCACCTCCACATAATAACTGTGCACGAAGTAAAAACTCGTCATGTCAGGGATGCCATGCCACATCGGGTGATCACGGTCTTGGCGAACCTGATTCCATCCCATATGCGGGATCTTAAACTCCGAACCATCTTCTTGCGTGCCAGACAAATGAAAACGCTTAACCTTCCCTGGCATCAGCGCAAGGCACGCCGTATTGGTTGTTACTCCGGGTTTGCGCTCTTCACTCTCTTCAAAAAGCATTTGCTCGCCCACACAGATACCAAAAAGTGGCTTCTCACGCACCGACTGCATCACTGCATCCATGAGACCTGAAGAACGGAGTTGCTTCATGCAATCGGGCATGGCGCCCTGTCCAGGCAACACCACACGGTCTGAACGCAAAATTTCGGCAGGATCGCTCGCAATTGTAATCTTGCACTCTGGGGCCACATGCTGCAGAGCCTGCGAGACCGAGCGCAAATTACCCATTCCATAATCAACAATAGCGATGTGCATCGCGATCTCAATAATTTGTTGGTAAAAGAAGTGTGTCTACAAACTTCCCTTAGTGGATGGCACCGCATGGGGTGAACGTGGATCGATACTCAAGGCCATACGCAGTGCACGCCCAAAAGCCTTAAATACGGTCTCAATCTGGTGATGCGCATTCACACCGCGAATGTTATCGATGTGCAAGGTTACGCCGGCGTGGTTTACAAAACCTCGGAAGAACTCGATGCTTAAATCCACATCAAAGTCACCCACCCGCGCACGGGTAAAGGGTACGTTGAACTCTAAGCCTGGCCGACCGGAGAAATCTATCACAACGCGCGACAAGGTCTCATCGAGCGGTACATATGAGTGGCCATAACGTGTAATACCCGCTTTATCGCCAACCGCTTTCGCAATCGCTTGGCCCAAAGTAATACCGACATCCTCCACGGTGTGGTGATCGTCAATATGAGTATCACCCTGGGCATGCACCTTGAGATCGATCATGCCGTGACGGGCAATTTGATCGAGCATATGATCTAAAAACGGCACCCCGGAGTTTAAATCCGCTTTGCCGGTACCATCCAAGTTCAACGTAATTTGGATCTTGGTCTCTGAGGTATTACGACTGACATCTGCTTGGCGCATGGTGTGTGAATAAAAATAATAAGTCTTAAGCGTTCATAATATCATTTGTCATTCAAAATCAATCACTTCACCAGTTTTTCATTGTTACTCTTTGGACCCCATTGCGATGAGCCTCTTTTGGAACCCCGATCTGCAGAACTTAAGCCCTTACGTTCCTGGGGAGCAGCCCAAACACCAGAGACTTGTCAAACTCAATACCAATGAGAGCCCCTATGGGCCCTCGCCCAAAGCCTTAGCAGCAATTGCTGCAAGTAATCACGAGGGCTTGCGGCTTTATCCCGATCCGGATGCCAAGGCTCTCAAAGAAGCCATCGCAAGACACTATGGCTTAGAACCCAATCAGGTATTTGTGGGCAATGGCTCGGATGAAGTACTCGCCCATGTGTTCTTGGGACTTCTCAAACACCCAAAGCCCCTTCTCTTTCCCGATATCACCTACAGCTTTTACCCCGTCTATTGCCAACTGTTTGGGATTGACTACCAAACGATTGCGCTCGATAGTCAATTTGCCATTCACTTGGATGACTACATTCAGAAAACAAATCAGTTAGGCGGAAATGGTGGGGTCATCTTTCCGAACCCAAATGCGCCCACCGGTCGCGCTCTACCGCGCGCAGCAATTGAAGGGTTTCTAAAAATCAATACCCAAAGCGTGGTGGTGGTTGATGAGGCCTACGTGGATTACGGCACCGAATCGTGTGTACCACTCTTACGCAAACACTATCCCAATCTTCTGATCACCCATACGCTCTCAAAATCGAGGGCCTTGGCAGGACTGCGGGTTGGTTACGCTTTAGGTCACCCCGACTTAATTACGGGACTAGAACGCGTGAAGAATAGTTTTAACTCCTACCCCTTAGGTCAATTAGCGCAAGCCGGTGCGATTGCCGCGATTGAAGATCAGGCGCATCTTGATGCGATTACTCAAAAGGTCATTAAGACCCGAGAAGTCTTCATTGAAAGCCTAAATAATCTGGGCTTTGATACGCTTCCATCAAGTGCTAACTTTGTCTTTACCCAGCATCCAAAACACGATGGCGAGAAATTGTATTTAGCCTTAAGAGAGCGCGGCATCATCGTGCGCCACTTCAAAACACCACGGATTAAGAATTACCTTCGCATTACGATTGGCACGAATGAGCAAATGAACATCCTCATCGATGCCTTGCGCGACATCGTCTCGTAATTTTCTGTAGTGGGGCTCAGTTAATTATTTTTTCGTGAGCCGCATCTCGGCTGCGCGCGCATGCGCCTGTAAACCTTCACCATGCGCTAAGGTACTGGCGATAGGACCTAAGGTTTGTGCACCCGCCTCACTCACCTCAATGAGGCTCGAGCGCTTAATAAAGTCATAAACACCTAAAGGTGAAGAAAAACGTGCGGTACGCGCGGTAGGTAAAACGTGATTGGGTCCAGCACAATAATCACCCAATGACTCACTGGTATAAGAGCCCATAAAAATAGCGCCTGCATGCCGAATCTGCGCTGCCCATTGATCGGCATTGTTTGCGCAAATCTCTAGGTGCTCAGCCGCAATCAAATTAGCGATCTGACAAGCTTGTGTCATATCGTCCACCTCAATCAAGAGCGCCCGATTTTGCAAGGATGCGCGAATCACTTTCTCTCTAGGCATCTGCGGCAATAGCTTCTGAATACTCGCATCGACTCGATCAATGAACTCTTTGTCAGGACAGAGCAAAATCGATTGGGCGAGCTCATCGTGCTCGGCCTGCGAAAACAAATCCATCGCAATCCAGTCTGGATCGGTAGACCCATCACACAACACCAAGATCTCGGAGGGGCCTGCAATCATATCGATCCCCACTCGACCAAATACTCTGCGCTTTGCCGCTGCTACATACGCATTACCAGGGCCTACGATCTTGTCGACTGCCGGCACGGTTTGGGTTCCATACGCCAGTGCGCCAACTGCCTGTGCTCCGCCAATCGTAAAGACCCGATCTACTCCTGATAGATGAGCGGCTGCTAGCACCAAAGGATTGCGCGCACCATCGGGTGTGGGCACCACCATCACAACCTCACCAACCCCAGCAACCTTGGCAGGAATGGCATTCATCAGCACAGAAGATGGATAAGCCGCCTTACCACCAGGCACATAAATACCAACACGATCCAAGGGCGTAATTTTTTGACCTAAGCGCGTACCATTGCTCTCGGTGTACTCCCACGAGTGGCAACCAGTTTCTATCTTCTGTCGCTCGTGATAGGCGCGCACTCGCTCGGCCGCAGCGCGCAAGGCACTTGCTTGCTCTTGCGCAAGAGATTGATAAGCCGCGGCAAGATCAGCAGAGGTAATCTCAAGATCGCCAACCTGATTGACTGCTAAGCGATCAAATTGCTGGGTGTATTGCAACAGTGCCGCATCGCCCTCGCGCTCAATGCGCTCCAGAATCCCAAGCACAATCTGATCAATGGCTTGATCGTCGGCTGATGGAATGGACAAGCTAGACAGCAAGGTCTTTTCAAAGCCAGCATCACGGCTGGTCAGGCGTCGAATCTTGACACTCATGGCTGCCAAATACTCAGGATCTTTTGTAATTGAGCGCGCTTACGCTTAAATGATGCTTGATTCACGATTAAGCGTGCACTGATATCGGTAATGGACTCGACCTCGACTAGGTTATTGGCACGCAAGGTGTTACCAGTGGATACCAAATCCACAATCGCATCGGCTAAGCCCACTAAGGGAGCTAACTCCATCGATCCATATAAATGAATCGTATCGATATGCACTCCCTTATTAGCAAAGTGCTCACGGGCGCAGTTGACATACTTGGTGGCCACCCGCAAACGCGAACCCTGGCGCACCGCCGCTGCATAATCAAAGCCATTTTTGACGGCCACTGCCATCCGACAACGCGCGATTCCTAAATCAATCGGAATGTATAAACCGTCGCTGCCTTTTTCTAACAGAACGTCTTGACCCGCAACGCCAAAATCCGCTGCGCCAAATTGCACGTAGGTGGGTACGTCCGATGCACGAACAATGATGATTTGCACCTCTGGATTAGAGGTCGGAATAATTAACTTACGGGATTGCTCAGGATCTTCAAGCGGACGAATACCCGCCTTTGCTAAAACAGGGGCGGTTTCTTCAAAGATGCGTCCTTTGGACAAAGCTAAAGTCAACATAATGGCCCATTATTTCATGCGGCGGATGTTTGCGCCAAGTTGGGTCAATTTCTGCTCCATACGATCGTAACCACGATCAAGGTGATAAATCCGATCCACTTGGGTCTCACCTTGAGCCGCTAAGCCAGCAATCACAAGGCTTGCGGAGGCACGCAAATCGGTCGCCATCACCGTTGCACCCGAGAGCTTATCAACACCCTCCACAATCGCGGTATTGCCCTCGATTGAAATATCGGCCCCTAAGCGATTGAGCTCTTGCACATGCATAAAACGGTTCTCAAAAATGGTCTCGGTGATGCGTGAGCTACCCCCGGCAATGGCATTGAGCGCCATAAACTGCGCTTGCATATCGGTTGGAAAAGCCGGGTACTCGGAGGTCCGAAAGCTCACTGGCTTTGGACGACCATTCATCGATGCAGAAATCCAATCGGCACCCTTTTTCATTTTGAGACCCGCCTCTTTAAGCTTTACTAAGACAGCATCTAAGGTATCTGGTCGGCAGTTCTTCAGAACAATCTCACCACCGGTGGCTGCTACTGCACATAAGAAGGTGCCGGTCTCAATACGATCTGCAATCACATGATGACTTGCTCCGTGTAAGGCGGGAACCCCCTCGATCACGAGGCGATCACTACCAATGCCACTGATCTTTGCACCCATCTTGACCAAAAGTTCTGCCAAATCACCGACCTCGGGTTCACGCGCCGCGTTTTCTAAAATTGTCGTTCCTTCTGCAAGGCAAGCCGCCATTAAAAGATTTTCAGTACCGGTCACGGTAATCATGTCGGTGAGGATCGCATTACCCTGTAAGCGAGTATTGGGCTCTGCAATCTTCGCGACGATAAAGCCCTTACGAATTTGGATGCTCGCCCCCATCGCCTTCAAACCTTTGATGTGCTGATCTACCGGTCGTGCGCCAATTGCACAGCCCCCGGGTAGCGATACGGTTGCACGTCCCATCCGCGCCAAAAGAGGGCCCAAAACCAAAATCGATGCCCGCATGGTTTTTACTAACTCATAGGGTGCCTCAGGGCTTGAAATCGTTCCGGCTTGCAAAATCAAATGGCTGCGATCATTGGGATTCGGAAACTCTAAAGTGACCCCCATTTGTTGCAAGAGCTTTAACATCGTGCGCACATCTTGCAAATCAGGCACATTAAAGAGCTCGACCGGGTCAGCCGTTAATAAGCTGGCACACAAAATGGGTAGAGCGGCATTCTTAGCACCCGCAATATTGATCTCGCCCTTAAGGAGGGCTCCCCCTGTCATCACTAATTTATCCATACGCTGATCTGAGGTAATTTATTGAGTCGCAAACTCGTCGGGCGTAAAGGCTTTGATCGAGAGTGCATGAATCTCGGCCTTCATTCGATCACCCAAGGCTGCATAGACCAACTGATGGCGCTGCACCAAGCGCTTGCCTGCAAACTCGGGGCTCACGATGGTGGCATAAAAATGTTGCCCATCACCCTCGACCTCTAAATGCGTACAAGGGAGCTTCTCGCTGATATAGCTTTTCACTTGTTCAGGGGTAGGAAACATCACAATCCTTCATTAATGGCGTAATTTATAACCCGATTGTAGTAAACGCAGAGCCAACCCTGAGACGACCAAGAAAAACGAAGTGACAATGGTCAGGCTTAGCCAGGGCGAAACATCCGAGACCCCAAAAAATCCATAGCGAAAGCCATCAATCATGTAAAAGAATGGGTTCAGGTGTGAAATGAATTGCCAAATCTCTGGTAAGGAATGAATCGAATAAAACACACCTGAGAGCATGGTGGCGGGCATGATCAAAAAGTTCTGAAAGGCAGCTAACTGATCAAACTTATCGGCCCAAATACCCGCAATCAATCCCAAGCCACCCAAGATCGCAGCCCCCATGAATGCAAACAAAATAATCCAAAAAGGGTTATGCATAGCCGGCACATCAAATAAGAGGGTAATGATTAAAACACCCAGACCCACCACAACCCCCCGAAATACTGCAGCTAACACATAGGCTGAATAAAACTCAAGATGCGTGAGTGGTGCCAGTAAGACAAACACCAAATTACCGGTAATTTTGGATTGAATTAATGAAGAAGAAGTATTGGCAAAGGCATTTTGCAACACGCTCATCATCACTAAGCCCGGAATGAGAAACGCGGTGTACGTTAACTTGTCATACACCACCAAGCGGCCTTCTAAAACATGCCCAAAAATCATGAGGTACAGCACGGCGGTCAAGACAGGGGCAGCAACCGTTTGAAAGGCAACCTTATAAAAACGCTTAATCTCTTTTCGGAGTAGGGTTGGAAAACCACTGCCGTATTCAAATGGAATTGGCATTGCGACTACTCTCCCGCCATGATCTGAATGAATACATCCTCAAGATCGACCTCTTGACCTGCTTGCGCCTTATGGGATCCGTAGCGTGCAAGCAAATTTTGAGTGGTATCCAATGCCACCACTTGACCAGACTTGAGCATCGCAATCCGACCACATAAATATTCAGCCTCTTCTAAATAGTGCGTGGTGAGCAAAATGGTATGGCCATCTTGATTAAGCCGACTAATAAATTTCCAGAGGGACTGACGTAGCTCGACATCCACCCCAGCAGTTGGCTCATCCAACACAATCACTGGAGGACGGTGAACCAGGGCTTGCGCGACCAGAACGCGCCGCTTCATACCCCCAGAGAGCGAACGCATATTACTGTTGGCTTTACTGGTTAAGTCGAGATGCGTCATGATCTCATCGATCCAATCGTCATTGTTCCGAATCCCAAAGTAACCCGATTGAAACCGCAAGGTCTCGCGCACTGTAAAAAAGGGATCAAACACCAGCTCTTGAGGAACCACACCGAGTAAACGACGCGCCTCAATAAAATTAGTTTGCACATTCGTGCCCATAATGAATGCACGACCAGAATCAGGACGGCACAAACCAGCCAAAATAGAAATGAGAGTGGTCTTACCAGCGCCGTTGGGGCCAAGTAAGCCAAAAAACTCGCCCTCTTTGATATCTAAAGAAACATCCTTGAGGGCTTGCAATGAACCATACGATTTACTTAAATGCTCGACTAAAACTGCGGACTGCATAAATTATTGAAGTCCTAAAAGATCAGTCACTCCGTAGACACCAGCGAGCACTTTTAACTTCGCAGGAGGATTTAAAACCACCAAGGATTGATTACGCTCTTGCAGCTGGCGGCGCCATGCGAGCAAAACCGCCAGCACACTTGAATCAAAGTCAGACAGGGCAGAACAATCGACTTGATAATCCTTAGTAAATGCCTCACTACCCTGCTTTGTAATCTTCTCGGCATTCGTCTGGTTAACTCGGTGAGGTAAAGCAAAACTCATATTTACTTCTTACCTGCCAACATCGCATTGCGCTCTTGCAAAAACTTGATCAGGCCTTCGACACCGTTTTGGCTAATTTGATTGGTAAATTGATTTCGGTAAGCCTCAATTAACCAAGCCCCCATAATGTTGATGTCATAAACTTTCCAGCCATCATTGGTTTTCTCAAGGCGATAGTCCAAGGGAATGGGATCTGATTTACCAATCACCACGGTGCGAACGATCACATCGGTGTCACTCGGATTTGCACGAAAGGGTTTGTATTGAACCGTTTGATCACGCAACTGACTTAAGGCTCCTGAATAAGTCCGAATCAATAAAGACTTGAACTCGGCAATCAATTGATTTTGCTGCTCTGGGGTTGCCTTACTCCAATTTCTTCCCATGGCCAATTGCGTGGTTCTGCGCATATCCGTGTAGGGAACAATTTTCTTTTCGACTAAATCCACGACGCGAGGAATATTGCCTTTCTGGATTTCAGGGTCGGCTTTCACGGAGGCCATCACATCAGCCACGATCATTTTGATAAGACCATCAGGTGTATTAGAGTCTGGTGCATTTTGGGCGTTGGCAATCCCAAGCGCGCCTGAAAGCAAAAAGGCAAAAAATGTTAGAAAGGCTGTTTTCACGATAAACCGATCAAAAAGGTAAAGAAACAATTTTAGTCTCTTTGAACCATTTACTCGTAGGGGTTCTCATAGACTGGGGCAGGAGGCTCCTTACCCTCTTTAGCCTGATCAATTTGATACTGACGCCTCTGAATATAGGCATCACGTGTAAAGGTGTACTTATCAATCGCCGCACCTTCCAAAAGATCGCCTGCCTCATAGTAGTTATTACGGGCATTAACAATCCGCAATCCCGTCAAACTATTACGCAAAGCTACGTCCGGCAAGAGACGGAAAAGATAATCGGTTTCTAAATCGACTGCGGTACCAAAGGTATCGCGTACATTGCTTGGCCCAAAAAACGGCAAGACCACATAGGGTCCTGGCGGAACACCCCAAACACCAAAGGTCTGCCCAAAATCCGCTTTGTGTTTTTCTAAGCCACCCGGTGTGGCCATATCAATAAACCCACCTAATCCAAAAATGGTATTAACGACCACCCGCATTAGATCACTAAAGGCCATACTGACATTGCCTTGCAATAAATTATTCACGGAAGTGTAGATGTCGCGGTAGTTACCAAAAAAGTTATCAATGCCTTGCTGCGCTGGCTTTGGCAGAATAAATCGATAGCCTTTGGTGATTGGCTTTAACAAATACTCATCCAATCCTTCATTGAAAGAGAAAACTGAGCGATTAAAGGACTCCCAAGGATCGTGCGGCGATGGCTCGCTGCCTGCCGGGATACTCGCACATCCGATGATGCAAAGGCTCAGAAGAGTAACGCACAGGCGCTTTAGAAAAATCACAATGGTTTTAGTTCTTAAATAATGAGATTATTTGGTACCTGACTTGGTATCGCCTTTATCTTGCCCGGTATCCGCTGCCTTGTTGTATAGAAATTGGCTAATGAGATTTTCTAGAACAATAGCGGATTGGGTTTGGGTGATCTTGCCCCCATCGGCGAGCATTTGCTCATCACCACCCGCTTCAAGACCAATGTATTGCTCGCCTAACAATCCTGACGTTAAGATCTTTGCCGACGAATCTTTGGGAAACTGATAGGCCTTTTCAATCGTCATCGTCACTGTAGCCTGATAGGTCGTGTCATCAAACTGAATGGTGGCAATACGGCCGACCACAACGCCAGCACTTTTTACCGGTGCACGCGGCTTTAAGCCACCAATATTGTCAAAGCGGGCCGAGACCGTATACGTTGGCGCAAATGACACAGCACTCATATTGCCCACCTTAAGTGCCAGAAAAAGCATGGCTAACATGCCGATCGTTACGAATAACCCGACCCAAATATCAATTGCACTTTTTTTCATAAGAATCCTAGTTTATTCCGATCTTGTCCTACGCTTTAATTGGAGAACATCATCGCGGTCAATAAAAAGTCCAATGCCAACACTGCTAAAGACGAGAGCACCACAGTCCTCGTAGTCGCTTGCGACACTCCCTCCGGAGTAGGCTTTGACTCATACCCCTGATAAAGGGCAATAAATGTCACGGCCACCCCAAAGACAACACTTTTAATAAAGCCATTGGCAATATCATCAAATAAATCAACACCACCTTGCATTTGGGACCAAAATGCACCGCTATCGACCCCAATCAGGGGTACACCCACTAGATAGCCACCCAAAACACCAACCGCAGTAAAGATAGTGGCCAAAATTGGCATCGCAATAATCCCGGCCCATAAACGCGGTGCGATTACCCGACGTAATGGATCTACTGCCATCATCTCCATGGCGGATAACTGCTCTCCCGCTTTCATAAGACCAATCTCTGCTGTGAGCGAAGTGCCAGCACGACCCGCAAACAATAAAGCAGTAATCACGGGACCCAGTTCACGTGTTAACGACAAAGCAACCAATAAACCAAGGGCCTGTTCGGAACCGTAACGCGTTAAGGTGTAATAGCCTTGCAACCCTAATACAAAACCAACAAATAAGCCCGATACGGTAATGATCACAAAGGAATAGTTACCGACGAACAAAATTTGATCCGATACCAGACGGGGTCGCCTAAGTAGCGCACCAGAACGCATCAGCACCAAGACAAACATCCGAGCGGCATACCCAAGGCCAGTAATATTCTTACGAATAAAAAATCCGAGATCGCCCAGTGTGTTCGTGATTGGATTTGACTTAGAGCTTGGTTCGAGATTCATTAACGGTGCAATCCAAAATCACTAGCCAAATCCGGGCCTGGATAATTAAACGGCACCGGCCCTTCTGGTGAGGCATCTAAAAACTGGCGAACAAAGGGATCGGTTGAGCGATTGAGTTCATCGGGCGTACCTTGCGCCCCAATCTTGCCATTGGCAATAAAGTACACGTAGTCTGCAATCTCGAAGGTCTCTTCGACATCGTGTGTCACCAGAATACTGGTTGCACCCAAGGCATCATTGAGATTGCGGATTAATCGCGCTGTAATCCCTAAACCAATTGGATCAAGTCCCGCAAATGGCTCATCGTACATGATGAGAGGCGGGTCCAAAACAATCGCCCGCGCTAGCGCAACCCGTCTCGCCATCCCCCCTGAAATCTGCGATGGCATTAAATCGCGAGCGCCGCGTAAACCCACTGCGTTTAATTTCATCAGCACCAAATCACGAATCAGCTCTTCGCTTAGGTTCGTGTGCTCGCGCAATGGAAAAGCAACATTCTCAAACACACTCAAATCAGTAAACAAGGCACCGAACTGAAATAGCATGCCCATACGACGGCGAGCCTGCATCAGCTCATCACTATTCATCGCAGAAATCTCACGACCCTCAAACTCCACCGAACCCGTTTGAGCCGTCACCTGTCCGCCGATCAATCGCAATACTGTGGTCTTACCGCAACCCGAACCACCCATCACCGCAACCACTTGGCCGCGGCGAAACTCCATATGAAGCCCACCCAAAATTTGACGCTCACCCGGGGCATATGAAAAATCCACCCCCCGAATGGAGACAACGGGCAAATCAATCGCACCTAAGGTCAGATTAGTGGGCATGACTTGATTATCGGGGCAATACCGACGATCCCATTAAATACTCATCGACCGCACGGGCGCATTGGCGACCCTCTCGGATTGCCCAAACCACTAAGGATTGGCCGCGCCGCATATCGCCTGCCGCAAACACCTTAGGTATATTGGTGTGATAGGCATGATGACCATCCGTCGTAGCCTTTGCATTACCGCGCGCATCTTTTTCTACACCAAAAGCATTTAAGATTTGCTGTGCTGGGGAAACAAAACCCATGGCGAGTAAAACTAAATCAGCCTTGATTTCAAACTCTGAATTTGGGACCTCACTCATCTTGCCGTCTTTCCACTCTAAACGCACCCCAATGAGTTTTTCTACTTTGCCGTTTTTGCCTTCAAACCGCTTGGTGGCAACCGACCAGTCGCGCTCGCAACCTTCTTCATGCGAAGACGAGGTGCGAAGTTTAGTGGGCCAATAGGGCCAAACTAAAGGCTTATTCTCTTCTTCAGGCGGCTGAGGCAATAACTCAAACTGCGTAACATGCTTTGCACCATGCCGATTGGATGTGCCTACGCAATCCGAACCGGTGTCACCACCACCGATCACAACCACATGCTTATCTGTTGCCCGAATCTCATTTTTGAGATCGCCAGCCACTTCCTTGTTTTGTGGAATTAAAAACTCCAGAGCAAAATGAATTCCACTTAACTCACGACCGGGGACTGGCAAATCGCGGGGTTGCTCAGCACCACCACTGATAATGACCGCATCAAAGCTCTTGAGTAATTCATGCGGGCTTACCGTTTTTTGAGCATAGTTCTTTACTTCTTTGCCTAGCGTCTCTTTACCGACAAAAACCCCGGTTACAAAAGTAACACCTTCGGCTTGCATTTGCTCAACCCGTCGGTCAATCAACCACTTCTCCATCTTGAAGTCGGGAATGCCATAACGCAGTAAACCACCGACCCGATCATTCTTTTCATAAACGGTCACATCATGACCAACTCGCGCCAACTGTTGAGCCGCTGCCATTCCTGCGGGGCCAGAACCAACCACGGCAACCTTCTTACCAGTCTTGGTTTTAGGTGGCTGTGGTTTTACCCAATCGTTGGCCCAAGCTTTATCGATAATCGCATGCTCAATCGACTTGATACCTACTGGTAGCTTGTTGATCCCAAGAGTGCACGCTGCCTCACATGGTGCTGGGCAAATACGGCCCGTGAACTCTGGAAAGTTATTCGTTGAATGCAAAACCTCAATCGCATTTTTCCAATCGTTGTGATAAACCAAATCATTAAAGTCAGGAATGATGTTGTTCACGGGGCAGCCGTTGTTGCAAAACGGAATCCCACAATCCATACAACGTGCACTTTGTACTTTTGCATCCGCATCCGATAGCGCAGCTACAAATTCTTTGTAATGATGAATTCGTTTGACCGGCGCTTCATAGGTCTCTTCGACCCGCTCAAATTCCATAAATCCAGTGACTTTACCCATACCTACTCCAAAGATTCTTCATTAATCAATTCACGTGATCAAGCCATCACAGGCTTGGTTTGATCTTGCCCTTGAGCACGCTCCCACAATTCACCGAGAGCCCGCTTATATTCAGTAGGCAATACCTTCACAAAACGCGCACGCGACTTGTCCCAATCGGCTAGCAATGCCTTGGCACGCTCTGATCCGGTGTACCGGAAATGGCGCTCAATCAGTGTCTTTAGAATTTGCTCATCGGTTTGACGCTCGCCGCCCTCTTTGACATTGACTGGTGCATGCCATGTGGATTTAGGCATATTCGCAATCTGCTCCGACGATGGCAGTACTTTCTCCAAGGTTGCCATCGTGGTATTACAACGCTTCTCAAAGAGTCCGTCTTCATCAAAGACATAGGCAATACCACCGCTCATGCCTGCGGCAAAGTTACGGCCGGTCTTTCCAAGAACGACAACTGTGCCACCCGTCATGTACTCGCAACCATGGTCACCGGTGCCCTCGACAACTGCAATCGATCCGGAGTTACGCACTGCAAAACGCTCACCCGCCACGCCATTGAAAAATGCCTCGCCTTCAATCGCGCCATACAACACCGTGTTACCCACAATAATGTTTTGGGACGCGTCGCCCCGGAACTCATGGGGCGCACGCACCACAACGCGCCCACCCGACAATCCCTTGCCGACATAGTCGTTCGCATCGCCCACGAGATCTAAGGTGATTCCGCGCGCCAAGAATGCTGCAAAACTTTGTCCAGCCGTACCGTTTAACTGAATATGGATCGTGTCATCAGGCAAACCCAAATGCCCATAGCGTTTTGCTAACTCACCAGAGAGCATCGCCCCCACCGTACGATTGACGTTGCGGATCGGTACAATGAAAGAGACCTTCTCGCCACGCTCTAAGGCTGGCTCACTCTTCTCGATCAAGGTATGGTCAAGCGCAGCACCTAAACCATGATCTTGAGTGAGCGTTTGGTGACGAGGCTCGTCATGTGACACATTGGGCAGAGCAAAGACTTTACTGAAATCCAAGCCCTGCGCCTTCCAATGATCAACGCCCTTGCGCGTATCCAATAGATCAACACGACCAATCAGTTCATCAAACGTCCGAATTCCCAACTGCGCCATAATCTCGCGCACTTCTTCAGCAATGAAGAAAAAGAAATTCACGACATGCTCGGGTTTGCCTGAAAACTTCTTACGCAACTCGGGGTCTTGAGTCGCAACACCTACTGGACAAGTATTGAGATGGCATTTACGCATCATGATGCAACCCTCAACTACTAAAGGCGCTGTAGCAAAACCAAATTCATCAGCGCCTAGTAATGCACCAATCACAACATCACGGCCGGTTTTCATTTGACCATCGGCTTGTACACGAATACGACTACGCAACTGATTGAGTACCAATGTTTGCTGGGTCTCTGCAAGACCTAACTCCCATGGTGTACCAGCATGCTTAATCGATGACAAAGGAGATGCGCCTGTACCACCATCATGACCAGCAATCACGACGTGATCGGACTTTGCTTTGGCCACGCCTGCTGCCACCGTGCCAACACCCACCTCTGAGACAAGCTTTACTGAAACATCGGCTTGTGGATTGACGTTCTTTAAGTCATGAATGAGTTGCGCCAAATCCTCAATCGAATAAATGTCGTGATGCGGTGGTGGCGAGATCAGACCTACGCCTGGTACTGAGAATCGCAGACGTCCAATATAGTCCGAGACCTTGCCACCTGGTAATTGACCGCCCTCGCCTGGCTTTGCGCCTTGGGCCATCTTAATTTGAATCTGATCGGCTGAACGCAAATACTCAGTGGTCACACCAAAACGCCCAGAGGCAACTTGCTTAATTTTCGAACGCAATGAGTCGCCGTCTTGCAATGGAATATCTGCCTCAACGACATCCTTGCCCAAAATACTAGCGAGGGTCTCACCCTTCTTAATCGGAATCCCTTTGAGTTCATTGACATAGCGATTTGGATCTTCGCCGCCCTCACCCGTGTTGGATTTACCGCCAATACGATTCATTGCGATTGCCAAAGTTGCATGAGCCTCGGTCGAAATTGAACCTAAGGACATAGCGCCGGTTGCAAAGCGCTTCACAATCTCTTTGGCGGGCTCGACCTCATCAAGGGGAATGGCTTTGTTCGGATCAATCTTGAACTCAAATAAACCGCGTAAGGTCATCAAACGCTTACTCTGATCATTAATCAGATTGGCATACTCTTTATAGGTTTGATAGCCTTTCTCTGGCCCGGTGCGAGTCGCATGCTGTAACTTTGCAATCGAGTCGGGTGTCCACATATGTTTCTCACCACGTACCCGATACGCGTACTCTCCACCCGCATCCAACATATCAGCCAATACAGGATCATCACCAAACGCGGCATGGTGCATCCGTAAGGCTTCTTCAGCAACTTCGAACACACCAATTCCGCCTACGTTCGAAGAGGTCCCTTTGAAATACTTATCAATGAGCTCATGATTAAGGCCAATCGCTTCAAAGATTTGCGATCCGGTATAGGACATATAAGTCGAAATACCCATTTTCGACATCACCTTTTGCAAGCCCTTACCAATCGCCTTGACAAAGTTCTTAATCGCTTTCTCAGACGATAAGTCGCCTGAGAGGCCTTTGGCCATCTCAGCCAAGGTCTCCATCGCCAAATAGGGATGAATCGCTTCCGCGCCATACCCTGCAAGTAAGGCAAAGTGATGAACCTCGCGGGCACTACCAGTCTCCACCACTAAGCCAGTGCTGGTTCGTAAACCGCGCTCCACCAAATGCTGATGAATCGCCGAGGTTGCCAAGAGTGCAGGAATCGCCATATGCTCGCGATCCACTTGGCGATCGCTCACAATTAAAATATTGAAACCGCTGCGCACTGCATCGGTTGCCTCAGCGCACAAGGAGGCTAAACGCGCCTCAATGCCCTCCTTGCCCCAGGCAACTGGATAACAAATATCTAATTCATACGAACGGAACTTACCACCGGTGTAATGTTCAATATGACGCACCTTGGTCATGTCATCCAAGTCCAAGACCGGCTGACTGATCTCCAAACGCATCGGGGGATTGATATTGTTGGTATCTAATAGGTTGGGCTTTGGTCCAACAAAGGACACCAAAGACATCACCAGATTCTCACGAATCGGATCGATTGGAGGATTAGTAACTTGAGCAAACAATTGCTTAAAGTAGTTGTAGAGCGACTTGCTGCGATCGGATAAAACCGCAAGTGGACTGTCGTTGCCCATCGACCCAATTGCTTCTTCTGCATTCTGTGCCATCGGTGCCATCAGATATTTGAGATCTTCCTGGCTATAACCAAATGCTTGCTGACGATCGAGTAATTTTGCTGCGGGGCGAATGTGTTTCGCATCATCCTGAGTGTCTTTTTTGCTCACATCCAACTCATCGAGCTTCACGCGCACCGCATCAATCCAGCTCTTGTATGGCTTGGCTTTAGAGACCGAGTTCTTTAACTCCACATCATCAATGATGCGGCCTTGATCCATGTCGATCATGAACATCTTGCCAGGCTGTAAGCGCCACTTTTGCACAATCTTATTTTCTGGAATCGGCAACACACCAGCTTCAGAAGCCATGATGACCAAATCATCATCGGTCACGTAATAGCGTGCTGGTCGTAAGCCGTTGCGATCCAAGGTGGCGCCAATCTGACGCCCATCAGTAAATGCCATCGCCGCGGGGCCATCCCATGGCTCCATCATGGCAGCGTGGTACTCATAAAAGGCGCGGCGGTTCTCATCCATGAGGGTGTGCTGCTCCCATGCCTCTGGAATCATCATCATCATGGCTTGCGCAAGCGGATAACCAGCCATCACCAAAAGCTCAAGGCAGTTATCAAAGGAGGCGGTATCCGATTGGCCTGGATAAATCAATGGCCATAGCTTTTGTAAATCATCGCCTAGTACAGGCGAGCTAATCGCGCCCGTGCGCGCATTAATCCAGTTCACGTTCCCCTTCACCGTATTAATCTCACCATTGTGAGCAAGCAAACGGTATGGGTGAGCTAGTTCCCACGCTGGGAAGGTATTGGTTGAGAAGCGCTGATGCACCAATGCTAGAGCTGACACTGCTTTGGGATCTTTAAGATCGCAATAATAGGCGCCCACTTGACTAGCCAATAAGAGGCCTTTATATACGACGGTTCTCGCAGACATTGATGCCACAAAATATTCTTTGCCGTGCTTGAGGTGCAAATCTTGAATCGCATGACTTGCTGTTTTACGAATCACATAGAGCTTACGCTCGAGTGCGTCGGTGGTCATGATGTCGCGACCACGCCCGATAAAAATTTGGCGAATGATTGGTTCGGTTTTTTTCACGGTGGGCGACATCGGCATCGCACGATCGATCGGCACATCGCGCCAACCCAATACAATTTGTCCTTCTTGACGTACTGTGCGCTCTAACTCTTGCTCGCACGCTAAACGTGACGCGTTCTCTTTAGGCAAAAAGATCATGCCAACGCCATATTCGCCAACGGGCGGCAACTCGACCCCCTGCTTTTTCATCTCGCAGCGATACAGCTCATCAGGAATTTGAATCAGTATTCCGGCGCCGTCACCCATCAGTGGGTCAGCACCTACGGCTCCTCGATGATCGAGGTTCTCGAGGATCTTTAATCCTTGAGTGATGATGTCATGGGATTTCTTGCCCTTGATGTGCGCCACAAAACCAACGCCACAGGCATCGTGTTCATTTTGAGGGTCGTAGAGACCTTGAGCGGACGGACGTAACTCGAGATGATTCATATTTAATCCAAATTGGTCATGCGGCCGGCAATCCCCATGGATTGCTTCAAATAGAGGCCGGGAGGGTAAATATAGGGGAATCCACTAAGGGATGCAATAGAAATTTAATGACTCTGTCCCATTTATCTAATGGCGGAAGAATAGAAATTAAATTAAATAGGGACAGACTTAAAGTTTTTTTGGTCTTCCACGCGGCTTGACCTGCCATTGATTCAGGCTCATCTTAGGATTTTGCTTGATAAATTCAGGACTTACCCAGGGTCTTGAGCGGATTAAATGCTCAGTAATTGCCCGATCCTCATGATGCGGCGCCCCCTCCCTCACAAAAGCCACCCAGGCTAGCTGCCTCTCAAAAGGGGTGTTGCCTAAACCCCAGAAGCTTGGGTGATCGGTTAGCCAAGTCTCACCCTTGCCCCCAATATGGCTTTGGTAGCTAGTGTTTTTACAGTCCTCAGCACGAGATTCCAGTCCGGCGCGCACAGGGTTAAGTTCAATGTAGCGCTGGACTCGTAAGGCATACATTGGATCAATCAGGGAAGAACAAAAGCGACCTTCCCAAATCGTGCCCGAAGTCCCTTGTTGTCGATTGATGTATTGCGCGTAGCGGCGACCCAAGGATTGCATCGTTTTTGATAAGGAATATTCAAAACGGGGGGTGGCTAATACGTGTGCATGGTTTGGCATCAAGGCATAAGCATGAACGGCACATCCAAACTCTTTAGCAGCATCACGTAACCAGTCAAGATAAATTCGGCAATCCGCATCATGGCTAAATATGATTTGACGATTGTGACCACGAACCAAAAGATGCATCGCTTGTCCAACAATAACCAAGCGTGCTTTACGGGCCATCTTTACTTAGTTAATTTGGCGAACGCCGCCCAAGGGAGCGAACTCAGGAATAATCCAATCGCCGTCGTACTCAGAAACTCCCGGTGGAGGGGTGCGGTTTATCTCGGGGACGCCTCGTAGAGCGACCGACATAAAGTTAATCCAGACAGGCAATGCTAAGCCGCCACCCGTCTCACGGTCGCCGAGGCTTCTTGGGTTATCAAAACCAATCCAAGCCACTGCCGCAACCCGAGGGTTGTAACCAGCAAACCATGCGTCGTGTGAATCATTCGTTGTACCGGTTTTTCCAGCGATATCGTTACGACCTAAAGCAGGCCTGGCACGCGCTGCGGTTCCAGTCTTTGTAATTTCTTGCAACATACTATCCATCACAAAGGTCGTTCGCTCATCCAATACACGAATCGCATTTTTTCCAACACGCACCGGATTAGCCTCAAACAAGGTTTGACCTTTTGCATCCGTGACCTTATCAATCAAATAGGGATTCACGAAATAGCCGCCATTTGCAAAGACGCTATAAGCACTCGCCATTTGCAAAGGTGTGACTGAACCTGCGCCAAGGGCCATCGTAAGATATGGCGGATGCTTCTCAGGCTCAAAACCAAAGCGCTGAATAAATTCTTGGGTATACGAAGGGCCTATTTTGCGAATTACCCGAACCGATACTAAATTTTTAGACTTCGCCAATGCAGCTCGCAACCGCATCATCCCATCGAACTTGCCATCGTAGTTCTTGGGTTGCCACACTTGACTGCCAGTCTCCAATGCCCCAATCGATAATGGTGCGTCATTCACCATGGTTGAAGGACTTAAACCCCGCTCGAGAGCAGCTGCGTAAACAAAGGGTTTAAATGCCGAGCCTGGTTGACGAAACGCCTGGGTTACGTGATTAAATTTATTACGACGAAAATCAAATCCGCCAACCAAGGCCAAGATTGCTCCATCGTTGGGGTCAAGGGCTACAAAGGCAGCCTCGACTTGAGGTAATTGAGCCAGCTTCCAAACCCCATCATCGTTGAGCAGTCGAACCACTGCGCCCGGACGAATGCGTCGCTTAGGCTGTGCGGATTCGGATAATGAAGCACTTGCAAGTCTTAATGCATCGCCTTTAATGGTGATTTGCTCACCAGTTGCAATCATGACCTTTAATTCTTTGGGACTCGCCTCCAATACAACCCCGGATTGCAATTCATCCAGCGCCGGGTAATCAAGCAAGGCGTCGTCAATCGTACGCTGGCGCTTTACAGGGTCTTCTGGTAACTCAATAAAACCCTCTGGGCCGCGATACGCATGTCGCAAATCATAGTCAAAAATTCCTTTGCGAACTGCAGCATAGGCAGCATCTTGGTCTGCCTTTAAGACCGTGGTGTAAACATTGATACCTTGCGAATAAATAATGTCACCGTACTGAGAAAAAAGGAGTTGTCTGGCCATCTCAGCAACAAAATCAGCGCGAGTATCAAATTCTTTTCCTAGGCCTCGAATCTTAATGGTCTCAGCCATCGCCTTTTCATAATCGGCTGGCGTAATGTATGAGAGATCGCGCATGCGCTGCAAAATATATTCTTGACGAATCTTGGCGCGCTTATAGTTACTAACCGGGTTATAGGCAGAGGGTGCCTTTGGGAGGCCTGCTAGCATCGCCGCCTCTGCAATGCTAATGTCCTTGAGTTCCTTACCAAAATATATTTTGGAAGCGCTCGCAAATCCATAGGCGCGTTGCCCCAAATAAATTTGATTCATGTAAATCTCAAGAATCTTGTCCTTGGTTAATTGGGCCTCGATCTCCCAGGCAAGTAGCACTTCATAAAGCTTGCGACTGAAGGTTTTCTCATTGCTTAAGAAAAAATTACGTGCCACCTGCATGGTGATGGTCGACGCCCCTTGGGAGAGGCTTCCTCTTAAATTGGCTAAAGTTGCTCGCAATACGCCCCAGTAATCAACGCCGCCATGACTATAGAAACGATCATCTTCAATCGCGATCACTGCATACTTCAAATAGACAGGGATTTCATTGAGAGGGACAACGCTTCGCCGTTCCTCTCCAAACTCACCTATTAATACCTTATCGGCGGTATAGATCCGTAATGGCTCTTTGGGGTTGTAATCCACTAGCGCTGAAATGTTCGGTAAGTTTGGCTTCGCAATAATGAATGCGTAGGCGACTAACATGGTAAATAACAAGCCAAGCACCACCATCAAAATCAATAAGGCTTTAATTAGTGGGCTGGCACCTGACTTCTCAGAAAAACGAGTGCCCGAGCCCCGTTGGAAAGGCGGTTTTTTGCTCGGTGGATTAGCCATCCCCAAATTATATGGTCCTACAGCATTTGCAAGAATGACCGATCAATCAATCCGGTTTTGCTGATTTCAATCACTAGCGCCCACCAACACAATAGGGCATGGTCTATCGCAATATCAAACGAGAAGATTTTGACGAAACCTTGCAAAGTCTAGGCAACGATCCTGCTATTTTGGAGCATGAAACCCAGGCTGATCATTTACAAAGCAAGCACCAGGCACCAAGGCACAATCAAATGAGCCAATCCTGGCCAGGCCTTAACGCCTTCAAAGAATTGCCCCTAGCATCGCTTCACCCAGGAATGCTCATTGCTGGAATTAGTTTTATAGCGATTCTTGTGACTTTAGTCTATTTGACCATCCAGGTTCGGGAAATTGCTGAACTTGGCCAGGGTGAACCAAACCAAACAGCTATGAAGAAAGAGTTGTTGACAATTCAAAGCCAAATTGACGAACTTCATAGCCAGGCTGACGAAAATCTAGAGCAGATGATGGAGTTTCTGGAGGAGATCCAAGCAAAGCGATACATTTCTGTCAAAGAAACGAAGCGATCAGTTATCCCCGATCCCGATGAGGTCGATTTAAAGAAATGGCGTCATTTGGGTATTAGCAAGAATAAGGATGGCGCCTTCGTGATGCTTCATGATGGCCAACAAAGTCGACTCTTTGCAAAACATGGGTTTGCTAAACCTTCCTGGCAGATCACCCACTTTGACCAGTCCCAGGTCACCTTACAGGGTCCCGGAGGAAAGCAAGTGGTGCTGATTTCGCCATGAAGCATGTGATATTTCGATACTGTTGGATTTGGCTTTTACTTGGCCCACAAAACACATTTGCATACCACGCAGCCAGTGGTAATGCTGCACTGAATACTCCAATTAGTATTTCAGCAAAAGAGATGCCACTAGTGGATTTGCTCCATGTATTGGGGCAACTTGGCAATACGCATTTTGTATTAAGTCCTAGTATTCAAGGAAGTATTGATGTTCAGCTTGTCGATGTTCCATGGCAAACTGCGTTATCAACGATCTTGGCAAGCCGAGGCTTGCGGTTCATACGCAATCAGGGGGTCTATTGGATTGCACCGCATCAAGAAATCAACGCTTTCCAAAAACAACGTCGGGATGACTCAGCACTCCCCTTTGGGGGCGAGCATCATGGCACACCCCGGCAAATTTTGATTGAGGCGCGGATTGTTGAAGCTGACCATCGCTTTGCACGTAATCTTGGCGCCAAGCTTGGCTTGCGCTCGCAAGCAAAGAATCTCCCCGAAGGGGGCGATCGGGTTCAGGGTTCGCTTGCACTAGGATCACCACTTGGGGCTGGCGGCCTTAGTGGATTTGAGCCAGTGACTGCCGCGGCGACCCTTCTTAGTAAAAATGCCACACGTCTTCTCGATGTGGAATTAAGTGCTCTTGAGAGCGATGGACAGGGCAAGATATTGTCCAATCCCCGCATCATGACCGCCGATATGGTGAAAGCAACTATTGAACAAGGTACTGAACTACCGTACCAAACCTCCTCTTCAAATGGAGGTAACAAAATTCAATTCCGTAAAGCGAACTTGCGTCTCGAGGTGATTCCCAAGATTCATCATGACGGCAAAGTCTCTTTATTGGTTGCCATTAATAAAGATAGCGTGGGCATGAAGACCGAACAAGGTTACGCTATCGATACCAAGAATCTGAGCTCCGAAGTCAGTGTTGAGAATGGCGGTACCGTCATCTTAGGCGGTATTTATCAAACTACAGAACGTGATGACACTATCAAAATCCCGCTTTTAGGTGATATTCCCTTGATTGGGCATCTGTTCAAACATCAATCAACTTTGCGAGATAAAACAGAACTTCTCGTCTTTTTAACGCCTACTATCTTAGATAAACCCGAATAGAATGATGAAATGGACATTAAAAATTCCAATATCTTTCTGATTGGGCTGATGGGGGCTGGCAAATCAACGGTGGGGAAATTAATTGCCCGCAAGCTTGAGCGGCGCTTTATTGACTCTGACCACGCACTTGAAGAGCGCTGCGGGGTCAAAATACCAACTATTTTTGAGATGGAAGGTGAGGCAGGTTTTCGTAAACGCGAGGCACAAATTATTGATGAGCTAACCCGCGAGCAATCGATTGTGCTCGCCACCGGCGGTGGTGCAGTATTACTCCCAGAGAACCGCAAGGTACTAGCTGAACGTGGTACGGTCATTTATCTACATGCCAACCCAATTGAACTTTGGCATCGTACTAAAGGTGGTGAAGGTCGCCCCCTGTTGCAACATGGGGACTCAAAAGCAATCTTAGAAAACTTATACGCCATTCGCGATCCACTGTATCGCGAAATCGCGGACTTTATTATTGAAACTGGTAAACCAAGCGTCAATCAACTCGTAAGCTCTTTACTCATGCAACTTGAATTAGCCCCATGAAAACTCTGAATGTATCGCTCGGTGAGCGCAGCTACCCTATTTACATTGGCTCGGGACTTCTCAAAAAGCCGGAACTCTTTAAACCTTGGATTACCGGCAAATCGGTATTCGTGGTGACCAACACGACCGTAGGGCCCCTCTATAGTAAGACGTTGATCCAAACCATTTCAGGCGACGCGAAGTCAGTTCATGAAATTGTCCTGCCCGATGGGGAGTCGTATAAAGACTGGGTTACCCTACAGAAAATCTTTGATGCTTTATTAACGCATGGCGCTGATCGAAAATCAGTACTAATTGCTCTCGGTGGTGGCGTGATTGGTGATATGGTGGGGTTTGCAGCGGCTAGCTTTATGCGCGGCATTCAATTTGTTCAAGTACCCACGACTTTATTGGCTCAGGTTGATTCTTCGGTAGGCGGTAAGACTGGGATTAATCACCCGCTTGGTAAAAATATGATTGGCGCCTTTCATCAGCCGGTTGCGGTTATTGCTGACCTTGATACCCTCAAATCACTCCCGCCAAGAGAACTATCAGCTGGCTTGGCGGAGGTCATCAAACACGGCGCAATTGCAGACACTGAATTTTTTAATTGGATTGAAGCGCACCGTCAAGAACTATTAAATTGCGATAGTGGCGCCATGAGTCATGCGGTCGAGCGTTCTTGCGAAATTAAATCGGCAGTAGTGGCCGCCGACGAGAAGGAATCTGGGATTCGTGCCATCTTAAATTTTGGTCATACTTTTGGCCATGCCATTGAATCTGGCTTAGGCTATGGAGAATGGCTGCATGGTGAGGCCGTGGGATGTGGAATGGTGATGGCGGCTGATTTATCTTCTCGTCTGGGTTATTTAAAAACCGAGGAAGTAAGTCGTATCAAAAAACTCGTTATGGCAATGGGTCTGCCGGATTGCGCACCCAAACTTGGAAACAGCCGTTTTTTTGATTTAATGCGCATCGATAAAAAATCCGAGGGTGGGGAAATTCGCTACATCACCCTTGAGAGAATTGGCAAAGCAAAAATTGAAGCGGTTGATGATGCAATTGTTGAACAGGTCTTAACGACTAACCAAGTAAATTAATCTCAACTGTCTGCCCAGCCTGGTCACTTACAAAACGGGATAAATCGGCAAGCAACTCATTACCAGTTTTTGTATCCAGCCAGAGTGGCTGGTTCATCATTCCGGCCCAACGGTAATGAAATCCTCCGGCTTTACAGGCCACCCAAATTTCATGGAGAGGTGGCTGGGTATTCACCACAACCACACTACGATCCCGAAAAACAATATTAATCACATTGCCCCCTTGACGAGCAATATCAAGGTCGAGATCTAAACGCTCATCGGCATTTTCCAGCGATAGTTCAATCGATTGCAATAGATGGCTAGCCAGTTGATGAAATTGCTTATCGTCAATTTTGTCAATCTGGGATGAAGGGGTGTTCTGCATGCTATATTCAAATTCCGGTGATTAAACAGATGATATTGATTGTAGTTAAGATTCCAATTTACGTTGCGTTGCTGTCCCTACTTGGATGTGGGGTTAGAGGACCTTTGTTTTTACCCAATCCACCGCCCGTTCCACCAGCGCCCGCCCAACCGGAGCCCAAAGGTACTCTGTACCCTCCTAAAGAATCAGGTTTATCGACCCCCACTAATACGAGCTCGCCAAAGTAATGACGCACTCCATTCCATCATTAACTGGCTTTACTGAACACCATGGAGAGTGGTTTGCTGAAGGTGTTTCGCTATCTGCTTTAGCGAATCAATATGGCACCCCTCTATATGTTTACAGTAAGCATGCAATTTGTACGGCATACCGCGCCTATGATGTTGCCTGTATCCGTGCAAACGGCAGTCGCCGCGCCAGAATTCATTACGCCGTCAAGGCTAATAGTAATCTCGCTGTTTTAGATGAGCTCAAACAATTAGGTGCTGGATTTGATCTGGTGAGCGGCGGCGAACTCGCTCGAGCCCTTCACGTTGGAGCCGATCCAAAAAGTATGGTTTTTGCTGGAGTCGGCAAATCCGCTGATGAAATTAAGTTTGCCCTCACGGTTGGCGTCAAGTGCATCAATGTCGAGTCCATCCCCGAACTGCATCGAATTAATTCCATTGCTAAGAGTTTGGGTCTTCGTGCCCCGGTTTCATTGCGCGTGAACCCTGACGTGGATGCGCAAACCCATCCGTATATTTCCACAGGTCTCAAAGATAACAAATTTGGGATTGCCTATTTTGAAGTTCTAAAAACGTATCGCGAAGCTGCACTACTACCCCATATTGATATTGTTGGCATTGATTGCCATATTGGTTCCCAAATTACTAGCACATCGCCATACCTCGATGCTCTTGATAAAGTCCTTGATCTCATCGATCAACTCAAACGAGATGGCATTGTCATTCATCATCTCGATCTTGGTGGTGGCCTTGGGATCGACTACGGTTCGGACGCACCGCCCGATATCACCGAGTTCACCAACACCCTACTCAATCGTGTGGATGAGCGTGGCTTTGGGCACTTGGATGTTATTTTGGAACCGGGTCGCTCCTTAGTCGGAAATGCGGGAGTGCTATTAACGCAAGTTGAATATCTTAAAACTGGTGCAGATAAAAACTTCTGCATTGTGAACGCCGCCATGAATGATTTAATGCGACCAGCTCTATACGATGCCTATCATGCGATCGTTCCTATCAAAAGTGGAATTGGTAAAGCAATCACTTATGATGTAGTTGGTCCTGTTTGTGAGTCAGGCGATTGGTTAGGCAAGGATCGCGCCCTTGCTGTTCAAGAAGGCGATGTGCTGGCTATTTTGTCAGCCGGTGCTTACGGCTTTGTAATGGCTTCAAACTACAACACCCGGGGACGGCCCGCAGAGGTCATGGTCGACGGCGACCAGGCTTACTTGGTCAGAGAGCGGGAGTCTGTAAATAGCCTCTTTGCGAATGAACGAACGATTGGGCCGAGCTAATTAATCGAAATATTCGATTAACGCAACCCAGCCATGTAATCCGAGACGGCTTTCATTTCAGCGTCAGACATCTTGGTAGCAATCGTGCTCATTTGCACACTGTTCTTGCGCGTACCCTCTCTAAATGCAATCAATTGTGAGATCGAGTAATCTGCCCATTGTCCGCTTAAACGGGGGTACTGAGCAGGAATACCAGCGCCATTCGGACTATGGCAGCCTGAGCATGCTGGAATACCTTTCTCAGCAATACCTGCACGATAAATCCGTTGTCCCAATGCAATGGTGTCTTTGTTTTGCGCAGTACCCAACTTCAGCTCTTGTTTATTGAGATACGCAGCCAAGTTGAGCATGTCTTGATCGGTTAGCGTAGCCACCATTCCCATCATGACAGGATTCATCCGGGTGCCATCTTTATAATTCTTAAGTTGCTTCACTGTGTAAGCCGTATGCTGGGCAGCCAATTTAGGCCATGACGCAACCCCACTATTTCCATTTGGGCCATGGCAACCGACACAAGAAACGATTCCACGCTTAGGGTCGCCATTGTTATAAAGAGCATCTCCTGCAGCAGCATCTGCCTTGATCACTGCTGGAGTTGGTGCACTAGTAGTCATTGTTGGGGCGTCAGCTTTTGCAGGCTCAGCCGCATGAGCGAACGATATAAAACCACCAACTAAAACAGCCATCAGGGCAGAGATATTTAATTTGGAGAATTTGCTGCTATAGCGCATTATGGGTACCTAGCCTACTTTGAAATGTTCAAATGAAATTCATGTGATTTTACAATAGCTTCCATTCATGTCTAAACTGCACCAAGCCCGCTTTTTTACCACGGTCAATGAGCTCCAAACGCTTCCCCAGGGTGAGCTTCCTGAGATCGCCTTTGCGGGTCGCTCCAATGCCGGAAAATCCAGTGCAATCAATATCTTATGCAATCAAAAGCGCCTGGCTTTTGCGAGCAAAACTCCGGGTCGAACCCAGCACATCAACTATTTTGGGATCTATGCCAAGGATGAGCTACTAGCCTATTTAGTCGACTTGCCAGGCTATGGCTATGCCGCAGTTGGTGAGGCAACCCGCTCCCACTGGAACGAGATCTTAAGCCGCTACTTGCAAACCCGTAAAAATTTGGTTGGTTTGATCTTAATTGTGGATGCACGACGGGGTTTAACAGAACTTGATGAACAAATGATTGCCTGGTTTAGTGTGACCCAAAAACCTATCCACATTTTGTTAAGCAAGTCAGACAAACAAACTTTCTCCGAAAACCGCGCCCTGTTGCAAGCCATCTCAGAACAAATTAAGCAATTTGCCCCTGCAGAGATTACAGCTCAACTGTTCTCCAGCACAAAACGGGTCGGTCTTTCGGAAAGCGATACACTTATTCAACAATGGCTTTTTCCAGAGCGCAACATCGCCTAACCCTATCCTGATTAGAGAGTATTTGCATGTCTCAATATCCTGCCTATCGCCCCCGTCGGATGCGCCGTGATGATTGGTCACGTCGTCTCGTTCAAGAAAATCATCTAAGGGTTGACGATCTAATCTATCCCGTTTTCTTACTACCTGGAAATAATCAAACCCAAGCGGTCAACTCAATGCCGGGTATTGAGCGCATGTCGCTTGATCGCCTGTTTCATGTGGCTGAAGAATGCGTAGCCCTTGGCATCCCAGTAATGGCACTCTTTCCTGTAATCGATGCATCACTAAAGAGCAACGACGGTGCTGAAGCATTTAATCCAAAGGGCCTTGTTCCAAGCGCAGTGATGGAGCTCAAAAAACGCTTTCCCACCCTTGGCATCATGACCGATATTGCGCTTGATCCCTATACCAGTCATGGTCAAGATGGTTTGCTCGATGAACAGCATCGGATTTTGAATGATGAAACTGTCACGATCCTCATTAAGCAGGCGCTCTGCCATGCCCAAGCAGGTGTAGACATGGTTGCCCCATCCGACATGATGGATGGCCGAATTGGAGCGATTCGTTCTGCCCTTGAAAATCAAGGATTAATTCATACGCGCATCATGGCTTATGCGGCCAAATACGCCTCGTCGTTTTATGGCCCCTTTCGGGATGCCGTTGGATCAGCGAGCAATCTTGGCAAGGCGGATAAAAAGACCTACCAAATGGATCCTGCTAACGGCGATGAAGCCATCCGCGAAGTTGGCTTAGATATTAGCGAGGGTGCTGACTTGGTGATGGTAAAGCCCGGCATGCCCTACCTCGATATCGTCTATCGCATCAAAGAAGCCTTCGGTTACCCAACCTATGCCTATCAGGTCAGCGGCGAATACGCCATGATCAAAGCTGCTGCCCAAAATGGCTGGCTTGATCATGATGCGGTCATGATGGAGTCACTGCTCGGATTTAAACGTGCTGGAGCAGATGGTATCTTGACCTATTTTGCGCTTGAGGCCGCTCGCTATCTCAAGCGCTAAGATTATTTTGCTCCTAACTCTTGCAGGCGCTCTAGAAAACGACTGGGAGTCATAAAACCCACCACCCGTAACGATTTTTGTTCTTCACCAGCACCATTGAAGAACAAAATTGCGGGGGGGCCATACAAACCAAATTGTTTCAGAAGCGCTTGCGTTTGTGGATTGTTGATAGTGACATCGGCTTGTATTAGTACGAAACGACTCATGACTTTTCCAACCTCTGCATTAGTAAAGGTAATGGCTTCCATCTCTTTACAAGAAATACACCAATCGGCGTAGTAATCGAGCATGACGGGTTTATTGTCAGCCTTAGCCTTTTGCATAATACGCTCGAGCTCTTCACTCGATCGCACAACCTGAAATACCAAATCTGGAGGAATTCGTTTTTCAGTACGAGTACTTGTTTGAGTTTGGTTACCAGTTACGACGGAAATTGCTGGCCACACAATCCAAATAGCTAAAGCAACCAACACTAACCCAAGAGCGCGCTGTAACCACATCATCCAAGCGCCCGTTTGCGGCAAAAAACTTCTAGCGCCCAATGCGATGAGCAATAAGGGCAATCCCATCCCTAAGGCCATCACAAATAGTAAGCCCCCACCAAGCGCCATCGATCCGGTTTGTGCCACAAAGCCTAAAACACTGGCTAAGGGTGCTGTAATACAAGGGCTTGCAACCAGCGTTGAAATTGCGCCAAGGCTAAAAGCCCCGACAATACTTCCGCCCTTTTGTCGCCCGGCCAATTGATCGACTTTGGTTTGCCATCCTTGGGGCATCTTTAGCTCGTATAAACCAAATAAGCTGCCAGCCAAAAATAATAAAAGGAGAGCAAACAAAATGAGGGCGATAGGACTTTGTAAGGCGCGCTGTACGCCGCTTCCTAATGCCGCTGTTAAAACCCCCGCTAGCGCATATAACAAGGCCATGCCCAAAATGTAGGCCAAAGCAAGATAAGCCGATCGGGTCTTGCTAATTGGGCTGCCATCTTGGCGACCCAAAACAATGCTGCTCAAAATCGGGAGCATGGGTAATACGCAAGGCGTAAAGGCAAGCGCAATCCCAAGAATAAAAAATCCGATCAATAGATAAAACGGTTTGGCATTCTCTAAATAGCTTTTAATTGATGTGACATCATCGCGCCCACTCCATAAATCCGTGAAGCTAAATGGTGTTGAGTTTGTGGCGATAGTACGGATTGGCGCTGCATCACCTTCAGGGATGGGTGCCACTCGAACGCCTGGAGCTGCTATGAAGTATTGATAGGTCATGGGTGGATAACAAATGCCACCGTCAGCACAACCCTGCAAATCAATCTCTAGGCGAATACCGCTTTGTGGAGATTCTGGCAACCTAATAAGAACTTCGAATGGTTTTGGAAAAATCTCCATTTTTTTCCCAAAGGTCTCATCAAACTTTTCAACCCCTTTAGGAATTTGAATGCTCTTGGGAGCGCTTGGCTTGTCATTGATCAACAACCGATACTGTAAAGACTCCTGGTAAATGTAGTAACCCGAAACCGGTCGGTACTCAATGGCAATTTCATTGGTATTGGCAAGCCATGTCGCCTCCACAATAAATGCCCTTTCGGGAGGTAGAAATTCCTTGGCATCTACTGAACCAAGGAATGCGACACTCGATAGTAGAAACAGTAAGAGTTGAACCAAGCCATACTGAATTCTCTTCATGACTTTGTCTCCTCATTTACCCAGCGCCCATATGCCTGGGAATATTCAGCTGGTTTTAAAGCAATGATCTCTGGCAACTGATAAGGGTGGTTGGCCCTAATAAATGCCTCAATGCCTTTCCATTGAGTTGTTGCTGTTTTAGCACTTAATAGAACTTCCGTGTCATTGCAAACCTTTCCATCCCATCGATAGATCGATTGCACGCCCTCCTGAATTTGTACACAGGCTGCAAAACGCTCATCGATTAATTGCTGACCTAGTAATCTAGCCGCATCCATCGTGGGCAAAGTCGTGGTTACGATCAGTATCGAATCCATACAAAAGATGGCTCAAGCAGTGGGTTAAATGAAAAAGCCAGACCGAAGCCTGGCTTTAACTATACCCGATGCTAATTTATGCTGCTGCAGGTTCTTGTTGAGGCGCCTCTTCAACTTCAGGGCGGTCAACCAACTCAACCAGCGCCATTGGGGCATTGTCACCGTGCCGAAAACCAAATTTCAGAATACGGAGATAACCACCTGGTCGAGTTGCATAACGTGGGCCGAGCTCAGTAAATAATTTGCTTACCATTTCACGATCGCGCAGACGATTGAATGCCAAACGGCGGTTCGCTAAATTATCTTTCTTACCCAAAGTAATCAAAGGCTCAACCACCATCCGCAATTCTTTTGCCTTTGGCAGGGTTGTCTTAATAACTTCGTGCTCGATCAGTGAGTTGGACATATTGCGCAACATCGCCAAACGATGCGATGAGGTGCGATTTAGTTTGCGTAAGCCATTACCATGACGCATGATGCTTCCTTTCTAATTATTGCCCGAGAGTCGCTGGAGGCCAGCTGTCGAGCTTCATCCCAAGACTTAAACCGCGGGCTGCCAATACGTCCTTGATTTCATTCAAAGACTTACGGCCCAAATTAGGCGTCTTGAGTAATTCATTTTCAGTACGCTGAATCAAATCACCGATGTAGTAAATGTTCTCAGCCTTTAGGCAGTTTGCAGAACGAACGGTCAACTCTAAATCATCAACCGGTCTCATCAACAACGGATCAACCATGGTTGAGCGACTTGGAGCCAACTCACCGCTCACTTGGCTGCTCTCTAAGGCGGCAAACACGACCAACTGGTCAACCAAAATACTCGCCGCTTGACGAATCGACTCTTCAGGAGAGATCACGCCATTGGTTTCAATGGTCATCACTAAACGATCTAAATCAGTACGTTGCTCAACACGAGCAGACTCAACCGCATAGCTAACACGATTAATTGGGCTAAATGATGCATCCAACACAATACGGCCGATTAGCTTAGTCGCTTCATCTTGATACTGACGCATATTGCCTGGTACGTATCCACGACCCTTTTCAACCTTGATCTGCATATCGAGCTTACCGCCAGCTGCTAAATGTGCAATGACATGCTCTGGATTAATGATTTCAACATCATGGGGAAGATCAATGTCCTTAGCGTAAACAACGCCAGGACCTTCTTTACGCAAATTGATCGTCACTTCATCCCGGGACTGTAACTTGAAAACAACTCCCTTTAAATTAAGCAGCAAGTTCACAACATCTTCCTGAACACCGTCCAAGGTTGAGTACTCGTGAACAACACCAGCAATCGCTACTTCGGTTGGAGCAAAACCAACCATGGAAGACAACAAAACACGACGTAATGCATTACCAAGCGTGTGGCCATAGCCACGCTCAAATGGCTCCATCACAACCTTAGCCTGGTTTGCACCGAGTGCTTCAACAGAAATGATTTTTGGTTTAAGCAAATTTGTTTGCATAGATATCTTTTCCTTAAGAGGTGCAGTATTAGCGTGAATACAATTCGACGATCAAACTTTCGTTGATATCACCGCTGATTTCATCGCGATCTGGTACTTGTTTAAACGTTCCCTCGAGCTTGCTTGCATCAACGCTGACCCAATTAATTGAACCAACTTGCGAAGCAAGATTTAGTGCTTCTTGAATACGAGTTTGCTTCTTTGCCTTCTCACGAATTGCAATGACATCGCCAGGACGAACCTGCATGGACGGAATATTGACCACTTGGCCATTTACCGTAATTGCTGCATGCGATACCAACTGACGCGCTTCAGCGCGAGTTGAGCCAAAACCCATGCGATAAACCACATTATCTAAACGGGACTCAAGCAGTTGCAATAAGGTCTCACCAGTATTACCTTTACGGCGCTCAGCTTCAGCAAAATAGCGACGGAATTGACGCTCGAGCACGCCATAAATCCGCTTCACCTTTTGCTTTTCACGCAACTGATTACCGAAGTCAGAAGTACGAGCACCTGAGGTGCGACCGTGCTGTCCTGGTTTGCTGTCTAGTTTGCACTTGTCCGATAAAGCACGGCGTGCGCTCTTTAAAAATAAGTCGGTACCTTCCCGACGAGATAGTTTGGCTTTAGGGCCTAAATAACGTGCCACGATTTCTTCCTTTCTATGCCTCGATGGTTACCGAGGTGAGTTCGCTGTAACTACCAACGAACGGTGGGCTTATTAAACAATTGCTGGCAAAGCCAGCGGCTTGGTACTGCAAAAATTAGATACGGCGACGCTTTGGAGGGCGGCAACCATTGTGAGGAACCGGAGTCACGTCCTGGATCTCAACAATCTTGATCCCTAACGAGTTCAATGCACGAACCGCAGACTCGCGACCAGGACCCGGGCCCTTAATCTGAACTTCTAAATTCTTAATCCCACACTCAATTGCTGCCTTACCAGCCACTTCAGCAGCAACCTGAGCTGCAAATGGCGTTGACTTACGTGAACCCTTAAATCCTTGACCGCCTGATGTTGCCCACGACAAGGCGTTTCCTTGACGGTCGGTAATGGTCACAATGGTGTTATTAAACGATGCATGCACGTGTGCGATACCATCGGCGACGTTCTTTTTAACCTTCTTACGAGCGCGTTGTGCACTTGCATTTGCGGCGGTTTGTTGTGCTTTTGCCATATCAGTTCCTAATTATTTCTTTAGTGCAACGCCGGCCTTACGGGGGCCTTTACGGGTACGGGCATTGGTCTTCGTTCTCTGGCCGCGCACCGGTAAACCCTTGCGATGACGAATACCGCGATAGCAAGCCAAGTCCATTAAACGTTTAATGTTCATGGTGACTTCACGACGCAAATCACCCTCTGTGGTGCGCTTACCCACTTCATCACGCAGCTTCTCGAGCTCAGCATCGGTAAGATCTTTCACTTTCTTATCGATTGCAACACCCGTGTTCTCACAGATCTTAAGAGCTTGTGCTTTGCCAATACCGTAAATGGCGGTTAAACCAATCACAGTATGTTGATGATTTGGGATATTTACCCCAGCGATACGTGCCATATAAATTCCTCTACTTAACCGAATTAACCTTGACGCTGCTTATGACGTGGATCGGACGAGCAGATCACACGCACCACGCGCTTACGCTTGATGATTTTGCAATTGCGGCAAATACATTTAACGGATGCCAATACTTTCATCATTCACCTCTTTAATAATCCTTACTTCGCACGGAAGATAATTCTTGCGCGCGTTAAATCGTATGGGGTCATTTCCACAGTTACCTTGTCTCCTGGCAGGATTCGGATGTAATGCATCCGCATCTTCCCAGAAATATGACCTAAAACTACATGCCCATTCTCTAACTTCACCCTAAACATGGCATTGGGGAGGTTTTCAACAATTTCCCCTGCCATCTGAATTACATCGTCTTTAGGCATCTTAGAGAGTGGGTCCCATCTTAAAGTTGGCCTTCTTCATCAGAGAGCCGTACTGCTGTTGCATCACAAATGATTGCACCTGAGCCATAAAGTCCATCGCAACCACAACAATAATTAACAACGATGTCCCGCCAAAGTAGAAAGGAACGTTGTATTTCAAAACCAAAAACTCGGGCAATAAGCACACTAAAACCATATAAATTGCGCCAGCCAAAGTTAAACGAACAAGAATTTTGTCGATGTAGCGCGCCGTCTGATCGCCCGGACGAATACCTGGAACAAATGCACCGCTCTTTTTCAAGTTGTCGGCCGTATCGCGGCTGTTAAAAACCAAAGCGGTATAGAAAAAGCAGAAGAAAATAATGGCAGTGGCGTACAAAATGATGTAAACCGGCTGCCCAGGAGCTAAAGTTGCCGCCAAATCTTTCACAATACGACTCACCATATTGGTTGGTTCGCCTGCTGTAAACCAGCCGGCAATAGTGGCCGGGAACAAAATAATCGATGAAGCAAAAATGGGAGGAATCACACCAGCCATATTGAGCTTTAAAGGCAGATGAGAAGACTGACCGCCGTAAATCTTATTACCCACCTGACGTTTGGCGTAGTTCACCAGAATACGGCGCTGACCACGCTCTACGAAGACAACAAAGTAAGTAACTGCAATAACAATCACTACGATAAAAATTGCTGAAAGAATGCTCATGGAGCCAGTGCGAACCAACTCTAAAAGACTAGCCAATGCGCTTGGCAGGCCAGAAACAATCCCGGCAAAAATAATGATGGAAATACCATTACCCAAGCCGCGTTCAGTAATTTGCTCACCGAGCCACATTAAAAACATCGTGCCCGTAACAAGCGTTACAACGGTATTGAACTGAAACATCAAGCCAGGATCAACAACAAGGCCTGGCTGAGACTCAAGCGCAACGGAAATTCCAATCGCTTGGAAAGTTGCCAAAAAGACCGTTGCATAGCGGGTGTATTGGGTAATCTTGCGTTGACCAGCTTGACCTTCCTTCTTCATCGCCTCGAGCGAAGGAATCACAATGGTCATCAACTGCATGATGATCGATGCCGAGATATAGGGCATGATACCCAAAGCAAACACCGTGAAGCGAGACAAAGCACCGCCTGAAAACAAATTGAACATTCCCAAAATACCGTCCTTTTGTTCACTAAACAGTTTTGATAACTGATCAGGATCAATACCAGGGACTGGAATATGAGCGCCAATACGGAAGACAACCAACGCCAATACCAAGAAAATCAAGCGGCGACGTAAGTCGCCATACTTGTTTCCAGATGGTGTCAAACTAGAGACGTTAGAGGAACCGAGCGCCATAGATTGCTTTAAACCTCAGCGAGCACCTTGCCACCAGCAGCCTCAATGGCAGCTTTTGCACCAGCACTTGCAGTCAATCCTTTTAAGGTAACTGCGCGCTTGATTTCACCGGTCTTAATGACTTTGACAGCATTGGTTTGCTCACCAGCAAGACCGTGCTGTTTCAAGGCAACCAGATCAACTTCAGCTAAACCAATGCGCTCTAAATCAGCAAGAGTTACTTGACCAATAAAACGACGTGTTAAAGAGATAAAGCCGCGCTTGGGTAGGCGACGATACATGGGCATTTGACCGCCTTCAAAACCAACTTTATGAAAACCGCCGGAACGCGACTTTTGGCCTTTGTGACCACGACCAGCGGTCTTACCAAGACCGGAACCAATCCCGCGGCCGACACGGCGACGTGGGCGCTTAGCACCTTCAGCGGGTTTAATCGTATTTAATTGCATTGCTTCACCCGATCACTTTCACAAGGTATGAAACCTTATTAATCATTCCCCGGACCGCCGGGGTATCTTGTAACTCTGAAACTGAGTTGAGGCGACCAAGGCCCAAACCACGAACCGTCGCACGGTGACTCTCGCGCGTACCGATCAAGCTGCGCACGAGCTGAAGTTTGACCTTTGAATTTGATTGTGTATTTGCCATCTTTTACTTTCGATTACAGGCGATTAACCCAAAATTTCTTCAACCGACTTTCCGCGCTTTGCAGCAATTTCTGCTGGCGTACTCATCTTGCTCAAACCGTCCAAAGTGGCACGTACCATGTTGTAAGGATTGGTTGAACCAATCGATTTAGCAACTACATTGGTTACGCCCATCACATCAAAGATCGCGCGCATTGGGCCACCTGCGATCACGCCGGTACCTTCTTTTGCAGGAGAAATCAGAACGCGCGAAGCGCCATGCTGACCAATCACAGAATGCTGCAATGTACCCTTACGAAGAGGGACCTTAATCATTTTGCGACGTGCTTCGTCCATTGCTTTTTGAACGGCAACTGGAACTTCCTTCGATTTACCTTTGCCCATTCCAATTCGTCCATCACCATCACCAACGACCGTCAAGGCAGCAAAGCCAAGAATACGGCCGCCCTTCACTACTTTGGTTACGCGATTAACAGCAATCATCTTCTCGCGTAGACCGTCATCGCGCTCTTCTGACTGAATTTTGGTTTGCATTTTTGCCATAATTTTTTCCTAAACCGTTTCTTAGAACTTCAAGCCGGCTTCACGCGCAGCTTCAGCAAGGGCCTTAATACGGCCGTGATAACGATGTCCAGCACGATCAAATGCGACGGCCTCAACGCCAGCCTTTTTTGCACGTTCGGCGATTAATTTGCCAATCGCTTGTGCTGCTTGGCTATTGCCGCCATTTTTTACCGAAGTACGCAAATCCTTTTCCATGGTCGAGGCCGCGGCAACCACCTTGCTACCGCATGGGCTATAGATCTGAGCAGAGATGTGGCAATTGCTTCGAATCACTGTCAAGCGATGAGCCAATAACTCAGCAATCTTGATACGGGTTTGACGCGCACGTCGTTGTCTTGTTTCGTTTTTATTCATATCGAATCTCAGCTGTACTTAATTACTTCTTCTTGGTTTCTTTGAGGTGAACCACTTCGTCAACATAGCGCACGCCTTTACCCTTATATGGTTCTGGGGAACGATAGGCACGAACTTCCGCAGCAACTTGACCAACTTGTTGCTTATTGGCACCCTTAATAATGATTTCGGTTTGCGAAGGGGTTTCCGCTTTCACGCCAGTGGGTAGTGGATAGTTGATTTCATGCGAAAAGCCCAATTGCAATTTCAAGGAATTGCCTTGTGCCTGTGCACGATAGCCCACTCCAACAAGGCTCAGCTTGCGCTCAAATCCCTGGGTCACACCAACGACCATGTTGTTAACTAATGCACGAGTCGTTCCAGACAATGCATTAGCTTCTGGGGAATTATCTTTAATGGCAACCGTGATAACACCATCTTTATGCTCAAGGCCAACACTAGGATGTAAGGTATGTGTGAGAGTCCCCAATGGGCCTTTCACGGTTAATAACGCGTTTGCAATACTGATCTCAGCACCTTTTGGCACCGTAATGGGAGATTTACCAACTCGAGACATTGTTCTCTCCTTAAGCCACGTAGCAAATGACTTCACCGCCAACGCCAGATGCGCGCGCTTTGCGATCGGTCATCAAACCTTGCGGTGTTGAAATAATGGCAACGCCCAAGCCATTCATGACCTCAGGAATGTCATGGCGTCCTTTGTAGATACGCAAGCTAGGGGTTGAAACTCGCTCAATTCGTTCAATCACAGGACGGCCAGCGTAGTATTTCAGATCAATCTTCAATACTGGCTTAGCTGCTTCACCGGTGATTTCAAAACTATCGATATAGCCTTCGTCTTTCAAGACCTTGGCAATCGCTACTTTTAATTTTGACGACGGCATGGTAACCAAAGTTTTCTGCACCGCTTGCGCGTTGCGAATTCTGGTCAACATATCGGCGATTGGATCACTAATACTCATGGGTTCTCCTAAATTCGTTCGCCGCTTACCAGCTGGCCTTGGTTAAACCGGGGATCTCGCCACGGAAAGCAATCTCACGGATCTTGCCGCGCGCCAAACCAAATTTGCGGAAGGTGCCACGTGGACGACCAGTTAATGAACAACGATTACGTTGGCGAATAGGGCTCGCATTGCGCGGCAATGACTGCAGCTTCAAACGGGCCTCATAACGCTCCTCGTCACTGCGGCTTGTGTCGTTAATGATCGACTTGAGCTCAGCGCGCTTATGCGTGAATTTTGCAACCAACTTAGCGCGTTTTTTCTCACGCTCAATTAAAGATAGTTTTGCCACGTTTGCCTCTTAATTGCGAAATGGAAATTTAAACGCCGCTAACAATGCTTTGGCTTCCTCATCGGTTTTAGCGGTGGTCGTAATGCTGATATTGAGACCACGTAATGCATCAATCTTGTCGTACTCAATTTCAGGGAAAATAATTTGTTCTTTAACGCCAATGTTGTAGTTGCCACGGCCATCAAACGCTTTACCGGAGATTCCACGGAAATCGCGCACGCGTGGCAAAGAAACCGTAATAAAACGATCTAAGAACTCATACATGCGAGTGCCGCGCAGCGTTACCATCGCACCGATAGGATAGCCTTGACGAATCTTAAATCCAGCAATCGCTTTGCGTGCCTTGGTAACAACGGGCTTTTGACCAGCAACTTTGGTTAAATCACCAACAGCATGCTCAATCACTTTTTTATCACTGACAGCTTCGCCTAAACCCATATTAAGGGTAATTTTGGTAATGCGTGGAACTTCCATCACAGACTTATAGCCAAACTGCTGCATCAAGTTTGCAATGACTGTATTTTTGTAATGTTCTTGTAAACGGGTGCTCATAATTTCTCCGAACCTTAAGCGCTAAGCGTCGCGCCAGTGGTTTTTAAGTAACGCACTTTTTTGCCATCAACTAACTTAATGCCAACACGCGATGGTTTGCCGTTCGCATCAACCAATGCAATATTAGAAGCAGCGATTGGCATCGTCTTATCAACAGTTCCACCAGTAGTTCCATCATTAGGATTGGGCTTTACATTCTTTTTGTAAATATTGACGCCCTCAACCACAAATTTGTTTTCAAGAATTCCGGTGACCGTTCCTTTTTTACCTTTATCACGCCCAGTAATAACAATCACGGAGTCGCCTTTACGAATCTTTTTCATAGTGACCTCTTTAAATAACTTCTGGGGCAAGCGAAACGATTTTCATGAAACGCTCTGTACGGAGCTCACGCGTAACTGGTCCAAAAATACGGGTGCCAATTGGCTCAAGCTTTGCATTTAGCAAAACAGCGGCGTTTTCATCAAATTTAATTAAGGACCCGTCGGGACGACGAACGCCTTTTGCGGTACGAACAACCACGGCGTTGTAAATGTCACCCTTTTTTACACGACCACGAGGAGCGGCAGCTTTCACGCTAACCTTAATCACGTCACCAATATTGGCATAACGGCGCTTTGAGCCGCCCAATACCTTGATGCACAAAACTTCGCTCGCGCCAGTGTTATCGGCGACTTGCAACCTGCTTTCAGTCTGAATCATTTTGTCTAATCCCCAACTTGTACGCCAATGGCGTCAGTCTTGGTTCCGTCTATGAGCCTTTTGCATTGCTGCAAAATAGCTCGGATTTAATAAAAATTACTTATAAATCAACAACTTAATAAAACTTTATATTTCCGTCATTTAGTATTTTTAATCACGGAAAGCCTTTGATTCTACTACGAAAAACTCTGTTTTGACAATCTCTTGTCAAAATTTCAAGTTAAATTCCCTTGGAGGCCTCAACCAAGCGGGTCACCACCCAGGCCTTTGTTTTGGCCATTGGCTTGCCTTCCGTAATTTCCACGGTGTCGCCCATCTTGTATTGATTGGTCTCATCATGTGCGTGATACTTTTTTGATTTACCAACGTATTTACCAATTACAGGGTGCTTCACTTGGCGCTCAACTTGAACAGTCACAGTTTTTTGCATTTTGTCGCTAACAACACGACCAACCAAGGTGCGGCGCAAGGGTTTGGAGATTTCTGTCATATCTCGATCCTAATTATTTCTGAATAGTCTTTTGGGTGATAAAGGTTTTAACGCGAGCAATATCACGCTTGACCTGTCCCAATTGACTGGTATTTTGGAGTTGCTGAGTTGCTTTTTGCATACGCAGCTTGAAATGGGTTTTTAGCAATTCAGATAGCTCTTGATTAAGAGCACCTAAATCTTTACTTTGCAGTTCTTTGCTTTTCATGATGGATTCCTGATTAAGCGCCGATTTGACGAATCACAAACGTGGTTTGAATAGGCAACTTGGATGCGGCTAGACGGAATGCCTCTCTTGCCAGAGTTTCATCAACACCGTCCATCTCATACAAAACTTTGCCTGGCTGAATCTCGGCTACATAATATTCTGGGTTACCTTTTCCGTTACCCATACGAACTTCAGCAGGCTTTTGAGAAATGGGCTTGTCTGGGAAAATACGAATCCAAATTCGTCCGCCACGCTTAATATGACGCGTCATGGCGCGACGTGCAGATTCAATTTGACGGGCCGTTAAACGACCGCGGCCAACCGCCTTCAATCCAAAGTCTCCGAAGGCAACCGAACTGCCACGTGTTGCAACACCGGTGTTGCGACCCTTTTGTTCTTTACGATATTTGCGACGCTTTGGTTGCAGCATGCTTACTCTCCTGCCTTCTTCGTTTCTGTGCTAGCTGCAGCTTTACGAACCCGCTTTACAGTGGGCTTCACCGCTGGCTTCTCTTCACCGGGCTTCGCTGAGACATCAGCGCCGGCTGCACGTCGCACAGTCTTTGCTGGTGCACGACGTGGTTTTTTCTCTTCAGCAACTGGGGCTTCTGGTGCCGCATTTTGGGTCAATTGGGCGTCTGCGCCACGACCTAAGGTGTCGCCCTTATAAACCCAAACTTTAACGCCAATGATTCCATAAGTTGTTTCCGCCTCAGATGTAGCGTAATCAATATCCGCCTTCAAAGTATGGAGTGGAACGCGACCCTCGCGATACCATTCGCGGCGTGCAATTTCAGCACCGTTCAAACGGCCAGAGGACATAATCTTGATGCCTTGAGCTCCAAGACGCATTGCACTTTGCATTGCACGCTTCATGGCACGACGGAACATAATGCGCTTTTCAAGCTGTTGAGTGATTGAGTCTGCAATCAACTGGGCATCCACTTCGGGCTTGCGAATCTCTTCAATATTGACATGAACAGGTACGCCCATCCGCTTTTGTAATTCTTTACGGAGAACTTCAATGTCCTCACCCTTCTTACCAATTACAACGCCAGGACGCGAACTAAAAATGGTAATTCGTGCGTTCTTAGCAGGGCGCTCAATTAAAACCTTGCTAACAGAAGCATTCTTCAGCTTCTTCTTCAAATAATTGCGAACCTCAACATCCTCTTTGAGCATGTTGGCAAAATCATTGCTATTGGCATACCAACGGGATGTCCAGTTACGGCTTACCGATAGACGAAATCCATTTGGATTAATTTTTTGGCCCATGTCTTTCCTTAATTACTCAGGGTCACGCTAATGTGACAACTTTGTTTCTCGATACGATTACCGCGGCCCTTGGCCCGAGCAGTAAAACGCTTTAATGATGTTGCTTTATCAACAATCACAGCGGACACTTTGAGCTCATCAATGTCGGCACCTTTATTGTGTTCGGCATTGGCGATGGCGGATTCAACCACCTTCTTCATGATGAAAGCAGCTTTTTTGGGGCTGAAATTCAAAATGTTCATAGCACGAGAAATCGGCAAGCCACGAATTTGATCTGCCACTAAACGTGTTTTTTGTGCAGAAATTCGTGCGCCGCGGTGAATAGCTTTAACTTCCATCATCATCCCCTTACTTCTTCACTACTTTCTTGTCGGCAGAGTGTCCCTTGAACGTACGCGTCAAAGCAAACTCACCAAGCTTGTGTCCAACCATGTTTTCAGAAACATAGACTGGAACGTGCTGCTTACCGTTGTGAACAGCAATTGTTAATCCAATGAAGTCAGGAAGAATGGTCGAACGACGTGACCATGTCTTAATTGGCTTCTTATCTTTATTGGCCTGAGCAGTCTCAACCTTTTTCACAAGGCTGGCATCGCAGAAAGGGCCTTTTTTCGCAGAACGAGTCATTTATCTATTCCTTATCCATTAACGCTTTTGACGACGCTGAACAATCATGGTCGTTGTACGTTTATTGCGACGGGTACGATAGCCCTTCGTTGGGGTTCCCCATGGAGAGACAGGCACACGGCCCTCGCCAGTTCGTCCTTCGCCACCACCATGTGGGTGGTCGATTGGGTTCATGGCTACACCGCGAACTGTTGGACGAATACCGCGCCAACGGGTTGCACCTGCTTTACCAATCTGACGCAAGCTATGCTCTTCATTGCCAACTTCGCCAATGGTGGCACGGCAATCGATCAAAATACGACGTACCTCACCCGAGCGCAAACGAACCTGGCCATACACACCTTCGCGGGCCAACAATACTGCTGAGCTACCAGCAGAGCGAGCGATCTGCGCACCCTTTCCAGGCAACATCTCAACACAATGGATCGTGCTACCAATTGGAATATTGCGAATCGGTAAATTATTTCCTGCTTTGATGGGAGCCTCGGCACCATTCATCACTTGCTGTCCAACTGTCATTCCCTTAGAAGCAATGATGTAGCGACGTTCACCATCAGCAAAAACGAGAAGGGCAATATTTGCACTACGATTTGGATCGTATTCTAGGCGCTCAACCTTAGCGGCAATGCCATCTTTATCGTTGCGCTTGAAGTCAACCACGCGGTAGTGATGCTTATGACCGCCTCCCTTGTGACGTGTCGTAATGTGACCATTATTGTTACGACCAGCTTTTTGGAACTGTGGCTCAACCAATCCTGCAAAAGGTTTGCCTTTATGCAGATCAGGATTAACCACCTTGACCATTGAACGACGACCTGGTGAGGTCGGTTTAGTTTTCATGAGCGGCATAATTAATTTGCCTCCGCTTCAAAGTTAATTTCTTGGCCAGGCTTCAGATTGACATAAGCCTTCTTGGCGTGATCGCGTCGACCCTCAAATCGGCCAAAGCGCTTTGGTTTACCTTTTTGGTTGACGATTTGCACAGACTCGACTTGAACTTTGAAAAGCAATTCAACGGCTTGCTTCACATCAAGCTTGTTTGCGTCACGCGCAACTTGGAAAATCACTTGCTCATTCTTTTCGGCTACCATCGTTGCTTTTTCAGAAACAATGGGTCCAAGCAAAATTTGCATGAGACGATGATCGTTTTTACGTGTTTGGCTCATTTCAGCAACTCCTCCATCTTGGCGATCGCTGCTTTGCTCACCAATACTTTTTGAAACTGAACTAATGACAAGGGGTCTGCATGCTGAGGTTCAACCACAGCAACTTTGTGCAAATTGCGCGATGCAAGATAAAGATTCTCGCTAACCTCATCCAAAATAATTAATACCGACTCAAGACCCATACCCTTGACTTTCTCAGCCAACAACTTGGTCTTGGGCGCATCCAAATTAAATTGGTCGACCACATTTAAACGACCTTCGCGCGCCAACTGAGAAAGGATCGAGCGCATACCAGCGCGATACATTTTCTTGTTGACCTTGTGCGAAAAATTTTCTTCTGGAGAGTTCGGGAATATCCGACCGCCTCCACGCCACAATGGCGAAGAGCTCATACCAGCACGGGCACGGCCGGTACCTTTTTGGCGCCATGGTTTTTTTGTGCTGTGCTTTACTTGCTCACGATCTTTTTGTGCGCGATTACCACTTCGTGCATTTGCTTGATACGCAACCACGATCTGATGAACAAGTGCTTCGTTGTACTCACGCTCAAATACTTCGGGTGAAGCTTGTACACCAGCACCTAGCTGGCCGTTGTCTTGGAGAAGTTTCAGTTCCATGTCCTCTCCTTATTTCTTAGCTACAGCTTTAACAGCTGGAGTAACAAGTACTTTTCCACCAGGAGCGCCGGGAATAGCGCCCTTGACCATAATGAGATTGCGCTCCGCATCAATGCGAGCAATCACCAGATTCTGAACGGTACGGGTTACATCACCCAAATGACCGGTCATGCGCTTACCAGGAAAAACACGGCCTGGATCTTGCGCCATACCAATAGAGCCTGGAACATTGTGTGAACGGGAATTACCATGACTCGCACGACCAGACGCAAAGTGATAGCGCTTAATTGTTCCAGCGTAGCCCTTACCAATCGTTACACCTTGCACATCCACCTTTTGACCGGCAGCAAAAACATCAACGCCAACGACTTGACCAGGCTTCATCTCGGCCAATTTTTCAGCATCAACATGGAATTCATTTAAGGCATTGCCAGCCATCACACCTGCTTTTGCAAAGTGTCCAGCCATCGCCTTGGTTACGCGGCTAGCGCGGCGTGTTCCGTGAGCTAACTGAACAGCATCATAGCCATCCGTTGCCTGGGTTTTCACTTGAGCAACCCGGTTATCGCTCACATCAATCACGGTGACAGGGATAGCTTCCCCTTCATCCGTAAACAGACGGGTCATGCCGACCTTACGGCCGATCAAGCCTAAGCTCATATTCTTACTCCAATGCTGACTTCGATTGGTCAGCGGAAATTTAATTTAACCTGTTTTAAATAAAAATGTTTATATAAAACAAGCACTTACAATTTATGTACTACAAACCTAGCTTTTCAAAACTACGAAAAGCCTTCAATTCTAGCCTAAAAAGGCAAAACTAACAAACTTTTGCGCAATCTACCTTACTGCAACTTGATTTCAACATCCACGCCGGCAGGCAAATCCAACTTCATCAGGGCGTCCACCGTTTTCTCAGTTGGATCCACAATGTCCATCAAACGTAAATGGGTGCGGATCTCCATTTGATCGCGTGAAGTCTTGTTCACATGGGGCGAGCGCAACAAATCAAAACGCTCAATACGGGTTGGCAAAGGAATTGGGCCCTTGACAACAGCGCCAGTGCGCTTTGCAGTATCTACAATCTCAGCAGCAGATTGATCGATCAATCGATAATCAAACGCTTTCAAACGAATTCTAATTTTCTGGTTTTGCATATTTATTCCAAAGAGCAGTGCGGTGCTGCCGCGTTAATCATCCAACTAAAGAACAAGGGAATATCTGCAGCACAAATATTCCCAATCGTGCAAAACAATTAAGCCAAAATCTTCGCAACCACACCCGCACCGACGGTACGACCGCCTTCACGGATTGCAAAGCGCAAGCCCTCTTCCATCGCGATGGGGGCAATAAGCTTTACGGTGATGGTGACGTTATCGCCAGGCATCACCATCTCTTTGTCCTTAGGCAACTCAATTGAGCCGGTGACATCGGTGGTACGGAAGTAAAACTGAGGGCGGTAGTTGTTAAAGAAGGGGGTGTGACGACCGCCCTCATCTTTGGACAACACATAAACCTCAGCAGTAAAGTGGGTGTGGGGGGTAATCGAGCCGGGCTTAGCTAATACTTGGCCACGCTCGACTTCCTCGCGCTTGGTGCCGCGCAAGAGGATACCGACGTTATCACCTGCTTGACCTTGATCGAGCAGTTTACGGAACATCTCTACGCCAGTGCAGGTGGTTTTGAGGGTGGGCTTAATACCGACGATCTCAATCTCTTCACCGACTTTAATAATGCCGCGCTCAACACGACCGGTCACCACCGTGCCACGACCAGAGATCGAGAACACGTCTTCGACTGGCATCAAGAATGCGCCATCAATCGCACGCTCAGGATTGGGGATATAGCTATCTAAAGCTTCAGCAAGCTTCATGATGGCGCCTTCGCCCAACTCACCCTTGTCGCCTTCTAAGGCGAGCTTGGCAGAGCCCTTGACAATGGGGGTATCGTCGCCTGGGAACTCATACTTGGAGAGCAGCTCACGCACTTCCATCTCCACGAGCTCTAAGAGTTCAGCGTCGTCGACCATATCGCATTTGTTCATAAACACGATGATGTAAGGCACGCCTACTTGGCGGGCCAAGAGGATGTGCTCACGGGTTTGGGGCATGGGGCCATCGGCTGCCGAGACCACCAAAATAGCGCCGTCCATCTGGGCAGCACCAGTAATCATGTTCTTCACATAGTCGGCGTGACCTGGGCAATCGACGTGCGCGTAGTGACGGTTCTTGGTCTCGTACTCGACGTGGGCGGTATTAATCGTAATACCACGGGCCTTCTCTTCAGGGGCCGCATCGATCTGATCGTAGGCTTTTGCTTCGCCACCAAAGAGCTTGGAGAGCACGGTGGTGATTGCCGCGGTTAGCGTGGTCTTACCGTGGTCGACGTGACCAATGGTGCCAACGTTCACATGGGGTTTAGTCCGTTCAAATTTTTCTTTTGCCATTTTGGGTGCCTTTTATTTAGCTAATCAATGTTCAAAAATTTACTTTGCTTTTGCTGCAATCACAGCATCAGCCACGTTCTTCGGTGCTTCTGAATAATGCTTAAATTCCATGGTGTAGGTCGCGCGACCTTGGGTTAGTGAGCGCAAGCCGGTTGAATATCCAAACATTTCTGCAAGGGGAACCTCAGCGCGCACAATCTTGCCGCCACCAGGGATATCATCCATGCCTTGCATGATGCCGCGACGAGAAGATAAATCACCCATCACATTACCCATGAAATCTTCTGGCGTTTCAACTTCTACCGCCATCATTGGCTCAAGTAGAACTGGGCTTGCTTTACGCATACCGTCTTTGAATGCCATCGACGCCGCCATTTTGAATGCATTCTCATTCGAGTCAACATCGTGATAGGAACCAAAGAACAGGGTTGCCTTTACGTCAACCACTGGGTAGCCAGCAAGGACTCCGGCATTGAGCGTCTCCACGATACCCTTTTCAACCGCAGGAATGTATTCACGAGGAACAACTCCACCCTTGATCGCATCAACAAACTCAAAGCCCTTACCTGGGTCTTGTGGCTCAAGTTTCAATACCACATGACCATATTGACCACGGCCACCAGATTGCTTAACAAATTTGCCTTCGATTTCGTCGCAAACCTTACGAATGGTTTCACGATAAGCAACTTGTGGTTTACCAACCGTTGCCTCAACGCCGAACTCGCGCTTCATGCGATCAACAATAATCTCAAGGTGTAGCTCGCCCATTCCAGAAATAATCGTCTGACCAGATTCTTCATCGGTCTTGACGCGGAATGATGGATCTTCTTGTGCAAGGCGATTGAGCGCTAAGCCCATCTTCTCTTGGTCAGCCTTCGTTTTTGGCTCAACGGCCTGAGAGATCACGGGCTCTGGGAACACCATGCGCTCTAAGATCAAAATATTATCTGGGTCGCAAAGAGTTTCACCAGTGGTGGCTTCTTTTAAACCAACCGCTGCGGCAATGTCGCCAGCACGAACTTCTTTAATTTCTTCGCGCTGATTGGCATGCATCTGCAGTAGACGACCGATACGCTCTTTTTTGCCCTTGATGGGGTTATAAATCGTGTCACCAGAATTCACAACGCCAGAGTAGACGCGGAAGAAAATCAACTGGCCCACAAAGGGATCAGTCATGATCTTAAATGCAAGTGCCGAGAACTTTTCATCATCACTGGCTTTACGACTGGTTTCACTACCGTCTTCTTTTTCGCCTTTGACCGGAGGAATATCAACGGGTGAGGGCAAGAAATCAACAACCGCATCCAACATTGCTTGGACGCCTTTATTTTTGAAAGCGCTGCCACAAAGCATGGGAACGATTTCACCAGCGATGGTCCGTTGACGGAGTGCCTTCTTGATGTCTTCCTCTGTCAGAGTTTCGCCGCCAAGGTACTTGTCCATCATTTCCTCAGAGCTCTCAGCCGCAGCCTCAAGCATTTTCTCGCGCCACTCTTCAGCGATTTCTTTCAATTCAGCAGGGATATCACCGTACTCAAACTTAGTTCCCTGAGAAGCATCATCCCAAATGATGGCTTTCATCTTGATTAAGTCAATCACGCCCTGGAAGTTTTCCTCGGCACCAATTGGAACCTGAATTGGAATCGGGTTTGCCTTTAGGCGCGATCTCATCTGGTCGTAGACCTTAAAGAAGTTAGCACCGGTACGATCCATTTTGTTCACAAAGGCTAAACGTGGCACTTTGTATTTATTTGCTTGGCGCCAAACGGTCTCAGACTGTGGCTGAACACCGCCCACCGCACAGTAAACCATGCAAGCACCATCCAATACACGCATTGAGCGCTCCACTTCAATCGTGAAGTCAACGTGTCCTGGTGTATCAATGATGTTGATGCGATGCTCTGGATAATTACCAGCCATACCTTTCCAGAAAGCGGTGGTAGCAGCTGAGGTGATGGTAATCCCTCGCTCTTGCTCTTGCTCCATCCAGTCCATCGTGGCAGCGCCATCATGAACTTCGCCGATTTTGTGATTTACGCCGGTATAAAACAACACGCGCTCGGTTGTGGTTGTTTTGCCAGCATCGATGTGTGCAGAGATACCAATATTTCGATAGCGCTCAATGGGGGTTTTACGTGCCACTTTTTCCTCTTTCGGTTAGAGCGTTAGAAACGGAAATGCGAGAAGGCTTTGTTGGCTTCAGCCATACGATGAACCTCTTCACGCTTCTTCATTGCGCCGCCACGACCTTCAGCGGCTTCTAGTAATTCGTTTGCCAAACGCTGTGCCATAGACTTTTCACCACGCTTCTTGGCAGCCTCTCTTAGCCAGCGCATTGCCAAGGCAGATCGACGCGATGGACGAACTTCAACGGGCACCTGATAGTTAGCGCCACCAACCCGGCGACTTTTGACCTCAACCATGGGTTTTACATTTCCCATCGCGGTCGAGAAAATCTCGAGGGGCTCTTTATTGGCTTTTTTCTCAATGTGTTCAAAGGCACCATAGACGATGCGCTCTGCAACGGACTTTTTACCGTCAAGCATTAAGACGTTCATGAACTTAGCTACTTCCACATTCCCAAATTTTGGGTCAGGAAGAATTTCCCGTTTCGGGACTTCGCGACGACGCGGCATAACAACTCCTATCTATTCAGTTAGGGAACATTCCCTTGGTTACCTAACAACTTTGCAAACAAAGCGAAGTAACCACTTACTTGCCAAAATGGCCTTTACTACAAAACTACTACTTCAAATTACGCTTTCTTAGCACGCTTTGCGCCATACTTAGAACGAGCTTGCTTACGATCTTTAACGCCCTGCAAGTCAAGAGATCCGCGAACAATGTGATAGCGCACACCAGGCAAATCCTTCACACGACCACCACGAATCAGCACAACCGAGTGCTCCTGAAGGTTATGGCCTTCACCGCCGATATATGAGATCACCTCAAAACCATTGGTTAAGCGCACCTTTGCCACTTTACGCAATGCCGAATTTGGCTTTTTTGGCGTCGTCGTGTAAACACGGGTGCAAACACCGCGGCGCTGGGGGCTATTCTGCAACGCTGGGCTTTTGCTCTTAACCACTAGACGTGAGCGCGGCTTTCGCAGCAGCTGATTAATTGTTGGCATAAATTTATACTCGCTTATTACTTTTATCTTTAAAATCAATAACTTATAAAATTAACCTGCTATTTTCTTAAGTAATTGATTTTCTTATGAATTAGTAGAACTCAGCATTCTAACTTGACCAGCCCTTCCCGTCAACTTCCAGGAGAAAGACTGGTCAATGTGTTGAATTACAACCCCTAACTTTGTTCGGCCTCACCTTCAGGCGTTGCTGCAGCCTCAACTTGCTCCGCTACGGCGCCAGCCTCCAACGCTAAAGCCTCCTCGGCTGCAATCATCTGAGCACGATCGCGCTCAAATTGCTCACGTACTTTTCTAGCACGACGATAGGCCAAGCCAGTTCCGGCAGGAATCAAACGCCCAATAATGACGTTTTCCTTGAGGCCTCTCAAGGTATCAACTTTGCCCATAATGGCAGCTTCTGTTAATACACGAGTGGTTTCTTGGAAGGATGCCGCTGAAATAAAGCTGTCGGTTGACAAGGATGCCTTGGTAATTCCGAGCAGAATGTTTTCGAACTGAGCAGGTTGCTTGCCTTCAGCAATCACACGATCGTTTTCGTCATAAAGCTTGGAACGCTCCACTTGCTCACCAGTAATGAAGTTGGTGTCGCCAGGATTGGTGATCTGAACACGACGCAACATTTGACGCACGATTACTTCAATGTGCTTGTCATTAATCTTTACGCCTTGCAGTCGATAAACGTCTTGCACCTCATCAACGATGTAGATCGCTAACTCTTCGATTCCCTTGAGATGCAAAATATCGTGTGGATCTGCTGGACCCTCCACAATCATCTCGCCCTTGTTCACGACTTGGCCGTCATGAACCAGAACCTGCTTCTCTTTTGGAATGAGGAACTCGCTGCTTTCACCATCCATATCAGTAATCACCAAACGCTGCTTACCTTTGGTTTCCTTACCGAACGAAACTGTTCCAGTTACCTTGGCCAAAATCGCCGCATCTTTGGGTGAACGGGCTTCAAATAATTCAGCAACTCGTGGCAAGCCACCGGTAATGTCGCGAGTCTTCTGCGACTCAATTGGAATACGCGCCAACACCTCACCAACTTCGATCTTCTGACCATCTTTTACGGTGATCAATGCGCCGACCTGAAGACCGATCGTTACGGGATGATCAGTACCAGCAATCTTGGTTTGATTTCCCTGCTCATCGAGTAACTGGATTACAGGACGCAAACCTTTGCTTGCTGCTGAACGGCGCTTACCATCGATCACCACCAAGGTTGATAAGCCGGTGACTTCATCAACTTGCTTGGCAACGGTGACGCCCTCTTCAACATTCTCAAAGCGTGCAATGCCTGCATACTCAGAAATAATTGGGCGAGTTAAAGGATCCCAGGTTGCAATACTGGTACCGGCTTTTACGCTTGCGCCTTCCTTCACGAGCAAGGTCGCTCCGTACGGAATCTTGTGACGCTCGCGCTCGCGACCGTTGTCATCCAAGACCAAGGCCTCGCCTGAACGAGATATCACCACTGGCTCGCCCTTCGCATTCGTTACAAATCGCATAGTGGAGGAGAACTTCAATGAACCGTTTGACTTCACCTCAACATTACTTGCAACCAATGCACGTGATGCGGCTCCACCAATGTGGAAAGTACGCATCGTTAACTGGGTACCGGGCTCACCAATCGACTGAGCCGCGATTACTCCAACTGCCTCACCCACGTTAACGAGACCGCCACGACCTAGATCACGTCCATAGCACTTAGCACATAGTCCATAGCGCGTCTCACAGGTTAGAACAGTACGAACCTTGACTTCATCAATACCTAAATCAACGATTTGATCGACATGATCTTCTTCTAGCAAGGTATCGTGGGGAACAATGACCTCTTGAGTGTCTGGATGCAAGATATCGCCAATGCATACGCGGCCTAAAATGCGATCGCGCAGGGCTTCAATAATTTCGCCACCTTCCACTAGGGCACGCATCGTTACACCATTACTTGCGCCACAATCTTCTTCAACCACAACCAGATCTTGCGTCACATCGCACAAACGACGCGTCAAGTAGCCAGAGTTTGCAGTCTTCAACGCAGTATCTGCGAGGCCCTTACGAGCACCGTGGGTGGAAATGAAGTACTGCAACACATTCAAGCCTTCACGGAAGTTCGCTGTAATCGGTGTTTCAATGATTGAGCCATCGGGCTTCGCCATCAAGCCTCGCATACCAGCAAGCTGACGAATCTGTGCTGCTGAACCACGCGCTCCAGAATCAGCCATCATGTAAATGGAGTTGAAGGACTCCTGGCGTACCGGCTTGCCGTTGCGATCAGTTACATCAACATGCGACAACTCGTCCATCATCGCCTTGCCAACCTGATCACCAGCGGCACCCCAAATATCAACCACGTTGTTGTAACGCTCTTGATTGGTTACCAAGCCTGACATAAATTGCTTGTCATACTCTTTCACTTTGCCGGCAGCTTCGTTAATGATTCCGTCTTTCGAGCTTGGAATCAGCATGTCATCGATCGCAATCGAAATACCTGCCTTGGTTGCCAAACGGAAACCTGCCTGCAACAAACGGTCGGCAAAAATAACGGTTTCACGCAAGCCGCACTTCCGGAAGGAAGTATTAATCAGCCGTGAGATTTCTTTTTTCTTCAGCGGCTTATTAATTTCCGCAAATGCCATACCTTTTGGCAAAATCTCAGACAAAATTGCCCGGCCTACCGACGTATGCTGAACCGATGTCTTGGCAACAAAGCGCTCATCGCCCTCGGCATTTTTGTTCACTACTTCATACTCAGTGACGCGTACCGCAATCCGCGATGCAAGCTCAACAGTTCCAGCCTCATACGCCCGAATCACTTCTGGAATATTGGCAAATACCATGCCTTCGCCCTTACCGTTAATCTTATCGCGCGTCGCGTAATATAAACCTAGCACTACGTCTTGGGACGGAACAATGGATGGCTCGCCGTTCGCAGGGAAAAGCACATTGTTAGAGGCCAACATTAAGGTGCGGGCTTCCATTTGCGCCTCGAGAGAGAGCGGGACGTGAACAGCCATTTGGTCGCCGTCAAAGTCAGCATTGAACGCAGCGCATACCAGGGGGTGCAACTGAATTGCTTTGCCCTCAATTAACATCGGTTCAAACGCTTGAATACCAAGACGATGCAAGGTCGGCGCACGATTTAACAGAATCGGATGTTCCCGAATGACCTCTTCCAAAATATCCCAAACGATTGGGGTTTGGCTTTCGACCTCTTTCTTGGCGGCCTTAATGGTGGTTGCAATGCCGAGTGTCTCAAGCTTATTAAAAATAAATGGCTTGAATAACTCCAATGCCATCAATTTTGGCAGACCGCACTGATGCAATTTCAGCGTTGGGCCCACTACGATCACCGAACGACCGGAGTAGTCAACACGCTTACCTAATAAGTTTTGACGGAAACGACCGCTCTTACCTTTAATCATCTCAGCAAGCGACTTCAACGGACGCTTATTCGCACCCGTCATTGCCTTACCGCGACGACCGTTATCCAATAAGGAGTCAACCGCTTCTTGCAACATGCGTTTTTCGTTACGAACGATAATCTCGGGGGCGCGCAACTCCAAAAGGCGGCGTAGACGATTATTACGATTAATAACGCGACGATACAGATCGTTCAAATCGGAGGTTGCAAAACGACCGCCATCCAATGGCACCAATGGACGCAACTCAGGAGGCAATACTGGCAAGACCTCCATGATCATCCAATCAGGCTTGATGCCCGAACTTTGGAAGGCCTCTAGTACCTTGAGACGCTTGGCGTACTTTTTAATCTTAGCGTCGCTGCCGGTTGCCTTCAACTCTGAACGAATCGATTCAACCTCACGATCAATATTGATGGTGCGCAATAGCTCCCGAATACCTTCGGCCCCCATAATGGCAGTAAAGGCGCCCTCGCCAAATTCTTCGACCTTAGCGTTGTACTCATCCTCGGACATAATTTGACCGCGCTTCATCGCGCCCTCAGGCGTTAAGCCTGGATCAACAACGACATATGCTTCAAAGTACAGAACGCGCTCAATATCACGCAAGGTCATGTCTAATACCATTCCCAAACGGGATGGCAAGGACTTCAAAAACCAAATATGCGCAACCGGGGCAGCGAGTTCAATATGCCCCATGCGCTCACGGCGCACCTTGGCCAGTGTGACCTCGACGCCGCACTTTTCACAAATAACACCGCGGAATTTGAGACGCTTGTACTTACCACACAAGCACTCATAGTCTTTAATGGGTCCAAAGATCTTGGCACAAAAAAGGCCGTCTCTCTCTGGTTTGAAGGTACGGTAATTAATCGTCTCAGGCTTACGAACTTCTCCGAAAGACCACGAACGAATCTTCTCGGGAGAGGCTAAGCCAATTTTGATAGCATCAAATTGCTCCTCGCCAGAGGTTTGCTTAAATAGATCGAGCAATGCTTTCATATCAGTTACGCTCCATGTCAATGTCAATACCCAACGATCGGATTTCCTTCACCAGAACGTTGAACGATTCGGGCATGCCAGCATCAATCGTGTGCTCACCCTTGACGATGTTTTCATAAACTTTGGTTCGGCCAGTGACGTCGTCAGACTTCACAGTGAGCATCTCTTGCAAGACATAGGAGGCGCCATACGCTTCTAGGGCCCAAACTTCCATCTCACCAAAGCGCTGTCCACCAAACTGGGCTTTTCCGCCCAGAGGTTGCTGGGTGACCAAGGAGTACGGACCAGTTGAGCGAGCATGCATCTTGTCATCCACTAAATGGTGCAATTTCAAGACATGCATCACACCAACGGTGACTGGGCGCTCAAAAGCATCACCAGTTCGCCCGTCATACAAGGTGATTTGCTGACGCGAGGGAGTCATGTGCAAGCTCTTAGCTTGATCATCGGGATAAGCAAACTCCAGCATCTTGCCAATCTCGTTTTCTGTAGCCCCATCAAAAACAGGGGTTGCAAATGGCAAGCCATTCTTCAGATTGCTCGCAAGCTCCAGAATCTGCTCATCACTAAACTCATCAATGTTTTCTTGACGACCAGTCTCGTTATAGAGAGTCTTAAAGAACTTCCTGAGATCGGCTACCTTGGCTTGCTCTTTGAGCATGGCATCAATGCGCTTACCAATTCCCTGCGCAGCCCAACCCAAGTGAGTTTCCAAAATCTGACCAACGTTCATCCGTGATGGGACGCCCAAGGGATTCAGCACGATATCAACCGAACGACCATCGGCCATATATGGCATATCTTCGACTGGAACAATCTTGGATACAACACCCTTATTGCCATGACGTCCTGCCATCTTGTCGCCAGGCTGCAAGCGGCGCTTAACCGCCAAATACACCTTAACCATCTTGGTAACGCCTGGAGGCAATTCATCGCCTTGGGTCAGCTTCTTCCGCTTTTCCTCAAACGCTGCATCAAACTGCTTACGCTTTGCCTCAATCGAGGCTTTAATGGCTTCGATTTGGGTTGCTACCTCCTCATCAGCTGGACGAATATCAAACCAGTGATAACGATCCAATTCCGACAAATACTCTTTCGTAATCTTGCTACCTTTGGCCAATTTCTTAGGGCCGCCATTCGCAGTTTTGTTTAAGAGTAATTTTTGCAAACGATCAAACGCATCGCCCTCAACAATACGCAACTGATCATTCAGATCTAAACGATAGCGTTGGAGCTCTTCAGCAATAATCGATTGAGCACGTGCATCACGCTCGATACCCTCGCGGGTAAATACCTGAACGTCGATAACAGTTCCGCTCATGCCCGATGGTACACGCAGGGAAGTATCTTTAACGTCAGAGGCTTTTTCACCAAAGATTGCGCGTAATAGCTTCTCTTCTGGAGTTAAGGTGGTCTCGCCTTTTGGCGTTACCTTACCGACCAATACGTCGCCAGCCTCAACTTCAGCACCGATGTAGACAATACCGCTTTCATCGAGGCGCGCCAATTGCGATTCGGCCAAATTGGAAATATCTCTTGAAATCTCTTCCGAGCCCAGCTTGGTATCTCGCGCTACAACCGATAGCTCCTCAATATGAATCGAGGTATAGCGATCATCCGCCACAACCTTCTCAGAAATCAAAATAGAGTCTTCGAAGTTATAACCGTTCCAAGGCATAAAGGCGACGGTCATATTTTGACCCAAAGCCAATTCACCTAAATCGGTTGAGGCACCGTCCGCAACCACATCACCACGTTTGACATGATCGCCCACTTGTACGATTGGACGTTGATTAATGTTGGTATTTTGATTCGAGCGAGTGTATTTAGTGAGGTTATAAATATCCACACCCACTTCACCGGCTGCGGTCTCATCATCATTCACGCGAATCACGATGCGGTTTGCATCCACATAATCAACCACACCACCACGCGTTGCCATCACAACAGTGCCTGAGTCCAAAGCCACAATGCGCTCGAGGCCCGTTCCAACCAGTGGCTTATCAGGACGCAAACAAGGAACCGCTTGACGCTGCATGTTTGCACCCATCAATGCGCGGTTTGCATCGTCATGCTCCAAGAATGGCACGAGGGAAGCTGCCGCAGAAACGATTTGGCTTGGTGCGACATCAATGTAATCAATACGCTCTGGTCCAACCATCATGGTCTCGCCCGCTTGGCGTGCAGAAACCAATTCATCCGCTAACTTACCGTTTTTATCGATGGTCGCATTCGCCTGAGCAATCGTGTACTTCGCTTCTTCAATCGCCGACAAATATTCCACTTGATCGGTTACCTTGCCATTGCTTACCTTACGGTATGGCGTCTCAAGAAAACCATGCTCATTTAATCGAGCAAATAGAGCGAGTGAGTTAATCAACCCAATGTTTGGTCCCTCTGGGGTTTCAATTGGGCAAACACGGCCATAATGAGTTGGATGCACGTCGCGTACCTCAAAGCCGGCACGCTCACGTGTTAATCCACCCGGTCCCAATGCTGAGATACGGCGCTTATGGGTAATCTCAGACAATGGATTAGTTTGATCCATAAATTGCGATAGCTGCGATGAGCCAAAGAATTCACGAATTGCCGAGGAAATTGGTTTGCTGTTGATTAAATCATGAGGCATCAAATTCTCGGTCTCGGCCTGACCAAGGCGCTCTTTAACAGCGCGCTCAACACGCGATAAACCGGCACGAAACTGATTTTCTGCCAATTCACCAACACAGCGGACACGACGATTACCAAGGTGATCGATATCGTCAACCTCGCCCTTACCATTACGCAGATCAACCAAAATCTTGATGGTATCCATGATGTCTTCATTCGAGAGCACCATGGGGCCTTCCATATCGCTGCGACCCAAACGACTATTGACCTTCATGCGACCAACTCGCGAGAGGTCATAAGAGTCTTCGCTGTAGAACAAGCGTTGGAACAAAGCCTCAACAGCATCTTCGGTGGGCGGCTCACCAGGACGCATCATGCGGTAAATGGCAATGCGAGCAGCGGTTTGATCAACTGTCTCATCCATGCGCAAGGTCTGCGAGATATAAGCACCGCAATCTAAGTCATTGGTATAAATGGTCTCAAATTGCTTGATGCCACTTTCACGAAGTTTGGCCAACAGGTCTTCGGTAATCTCGTCATTCGCGCTTGCTAATACTTCGCCAGAATCCGGATCGACAATATTTTTAGCGACCACACGACCAATTAAAGAATCATCCGGGACGGTAATAATTTTGGTTTTAGCAGCCTCAAGCTCACGAATATGCTTTGCATTGATGCGCTTGTCTTTTTGAACAACTACAACGCCGTTCTTGTCCACAATATCAAATCGAGCAACTTCACCACGCAAACGCTCTGGGACAAATTCCATCGATGCGCCGGATTGCGAGAGTGTGAAGTGGTCAAAATTAAAGAAGTTCGCCAAAATTTGCTCATTGTTTAAGCCAATCGCTTTGAGCAAAATGGTGACCGGCATCTTACGCCGACGGTCTACCCGGAAGTACAAAATATCTTTAGGGTCGAACTCAAAATCCAACCACGATCCACGATAAGGAATAATGCGCGCGGAGAACAAAAGCTTCCCTGAGCTATGAGTTTTGCCTTTGTCATGTTCAAAAAATACACCGGGTGAACGATGCAACTGAGAAACGATCACGCGCTCGGTGCCGTTGATCACAAATGAGCCGGTATCGGTCATCAAAGGGATTTCACCCATGTAGACTTCTTGCTCTTTAACCTCTTTTACCTTGTGCGGCGCTTCACGGTCATTAATGATTAAGCGAACTTTGGCGCGCAAGGCGGAGTGATAGGTCAAGCCACGCTGTTGACACTCTTTGACGTCAAATGGTGGTGGCGATAATTGATACGAAACATATTCCATGCGCGCATATCCATTGTTAGATACGATCGGGAATATTGACGTAAATGCAGACTGAAGTCCTTCGTTCGCTCTTGCAGTTGCAGGTTTATCAGCCTGCAAAAATTTGGCATAGGACTCGAGCTGGGTTGTAAGCAGGTATGGAACCTGGTGATTATTGGGTCGCTTAGCAAAACTCTTACGGATGCGCTTGCGTTCGGTGAAGCTATAGTTCATTTCATCTCCGATGGCAGCGACTGAGCAAAGATTTGGCGGCTGGCCTCTACCAGCCTCTGGCGGACAGCAAAACAATATAAATTGTTATGCCCGACCAAACTTGTCTTCTGCAGTCGTATCAGAAGGCAAACCAGATTTCAGACTTACATTTGTAAATATGAGATCTGGTTTGACCACTGAGGATCAAACCGCGGAGAGCCCGTGAGCCCTCCGGCAATCTCAAAATTACTTGAGTTCGGCTTTTGCGCCAGCGTCTTCGAGCTTTTTCTTAGCCTCTTCCGCTGTTTTCTTATCAACACCTTCTTTAATTGGTTTTGGTGCACCATCGACCAAGTCTTTGGCTTCTTTCAAGCCAAGGCCGGTGATCTCACGAACCGCCTTAATGACACCAACCTTGTTGGCACCAGCCTCGAGGAGATTTACAGTGAACTCAGTTTTTTCTTCAGCAGCAGCTGCACCACCGCCGCCGCCAGCAGGTCCTGCTACAGCCATTGCTGCTGCAGAAACACCAAACTTCTCTTCGAATGCTTTGACCAAGTCATTCAAATCCATTACGGACATATTGCCAACTGCTTCAATAATTTCTTCTTTAGTAATTGCCATTTTTAGCTCCTAAACTGTATTGGTTAATCCTGCGCATTAAGCAGCAGGAGTTGGGTTGTCTTGCTCGGGTGCAGCACTGACCTCAGGCGCTGGCTCTGCGGTGGCTTCGGCAACCGGTGCAGCGGCCGCAGCCGGCGCTCCACTTGCTTTTTGCTCTGCCACAGCACCAAGAACACGAGCCATTGCCGATACAGGCGCCTTCATCACTCCCAATAACTTCGAGAGCAATTCTTCGCGTGACGGAATTGTCGCTAGTTCTTTAACACCGTTTACATCTAGTACTTTGCCGTTATAAAAGCCTGCCTTGATGACCAACTGGTCTTGGCCTTTGGAAAACTGATGCAGTACCTTTGCCGGAGCAACAGGATCTGCAGAGATTCCATAAATCAAAGGTCCAACCATTGAGTCGCCAAGTTGCTCAAACGGTGTTCCCTGCGCAGCACGACGCGCCAAGGTGTTCTTCAATACACGAAGATAAACACCTTGGGATCGTGCGTTCGCACGCAAGGTGGTTAACTCGCCCACGGGAATCCCGCGATACTCGGCAAGCACCACTGTTTGAGCCGCAGCCAATTGAGCGCCGACATCAGCCACAATCGCTTTTTTGTCTTCTACATTCAAAGGCACGGTTTAACTCCTTCTCATTCCGACTGTTTCCAATCGGGGTTACACACCAGCGTCTGATTTGTCTATCACGGGGTGTGCCCGAAATATCCTTACAGGGTCGCCATCTAGGTTGGTTATCGCTCTCGCAACAATTAAGAACTCGTAAACGACACTTTGTTCACCAACGGTCTTTGATGTTCGAGTGCCAAGGCACTCGACCCAAAGTTTGTTTACTACAGACTTATGCGGCCTGCAGTGAAGCTTGATCGACACGCACACCAGCACCCATCGTGCTGCTCAGTGCGATCTTTCTTAAATAAATCCCCTTTGATGCGCTTGGCTTGGCCTTATTTAAGGCATCAAGCAAGGCTAGCAAATTGGTCTTGAGTGCGGTTGGCTCAAAAGAACGACGGCCAATCGAAGCATGCACAATTCCGGCTTTATCAACTCGGAACTGGACCTGGCCAGCCTTGGCGTTCTTAATGGCAGTAACCACATCAGGGGTCACAGTGCCCACCTTTGGATTGGGCATCAAACCACGTGGGCCTAACACCTGTCCTAAGGTACCAACAATCTTCATCGTGTCTGGGGATGCAATCAGCACATCAAAGTTGATGTTGCCACCCTTGATCTGTTCTGCCAAATCTTCCATGCCTACGATTTCGGCTCCAGCCGCTTTTGCTTGCTCGGCTTTTTCACCTTGAGCAAATACGGCAACACGCACATGCTTACCGGTACCCGCTGGCAGCACAACTGCGCCACGAACAACCTGGTCAGATTTCTTTGCATCAATGCCTAGCTGAACAGCAACATCGATTGACTCATCAAACTTTGCCGTTGCACACTCTTTCACCAATGCTAAAGCATCATCTAATGGATAAAATTTATTACGATCAACCTTGGACTGAATCGCTTTCACGCGCTTTGATAATTTAGGCATGTTTAGACTCCTTCCACAGTAATGCCCATCGAACGGGCGCTGCCTGCCACAGTGCGAACAGCAGCATCTAAATCAGCGGCTGTTAAGTCAGGCATTTTTAACTTGGCAATCTCTTCTGCTTGTGAACGAGTAATCTTGCCAACCTTATCGGTATGAGGCCGGGGTGAACCCTTCTCAATTTTCGCTGCCTTCTTAATCAAAATGGTTGCGGGGGGAGTCTTCATCACAAATGAGAAGCTCTTGTCCGCAAAAGCAGTAATTACAACTGGAATTGGTAAGCCGGGCTCCATGCTCTGAGTTTGAGCATTAAACGCCTTACAGAACTCCATGATATTGAGGCCGCGCTGACCCAGAGCGGGACCAACGGGTGGGGATGGATTTGCTTTACCAGCAGGAATCTGCAACTTGATAAAGCCAATAATTTTCTTTGCCATACTTGCTCCAAAAAAGCGCGCTAACCAATTGTGTTAACCGCTGTTGAGTAAACGCTTCACCAGAATTGGCGTGTTCTGGATCCGCTCCTCGCTAACTACTTGATACTTCTACAAATTACATCTTCTCCACTTGGCCGAATTCAAGCTCAACGGGAGTACCACGACCAAAAATTGTAACAGAAACGCGGAGTTTTGACTTCTCATAGTTCACTTCTTCCACATTTCCATTGAAATCGGTAAATGGGCCTTCTTTGACACGAACCATCTCACCCACCTCAAATAGGGTCTTAGGCTTAGGCTTATCTACCCCGGCCTGCATTTGATCCATGATTTTGCTGACTTCTGCAGTCGAAATTGGGGATGGGCGATTGCGAACACCGCCCACGAAACCGGTAACCTTGGGCGTATTTTTGACTAAATGCCAGGTTTCATCGGTCATTTCCATCTCAATTAATACATAACCGGGGAAAAAACGACGCTCAGAAACAGCCTTTTGGCCTGATTTAACTTCTACCACTTCCTCGGATGGAACCAATATACGGCCAAACTTTTCAGCCATTCCGGAGCGCGCAATGCGCTCTTCGAGCCCCTTCTTTACACTCTTTTCCATACCAGAATAGGCGTGGATTACATACCAGCGCATATTGCCAGTTGCCTGAGGGTTGGAAACCATATCAGTATCAACCATATTGCCTCACTTCCAGCCTAAAAAGATTGAGAACACGAGCCATTCGACCAATTTATCAATTAACCATAAAAAAAGCGCCATGATTAGAACAAAGCCGAATACAACGAGAGTCATGCGAGTTGATTCTTGGCGGGTCGGCCAAACTACTTTTTTTACCTCTAGCCAAGAGTCTTTGCTATAAGCTATAAAACGCTTACCATCGGCTGAAAATGCCATCAAAATAACCGCGAGAGCAATTCCGCCCAATAACGCAGCAAGACGAACCCAATAGCCTTGGTCAATCAGGGTGTAATAAAGAACCAGCGCAGCGATCACAATAGCAACCGCTACAAGGCTGACCCAACCTGATTTCTGCTCCGAGCTATCTATCGTTTGTTGTGACATTTACAAATCCACTTACAAAAAAATGCTGGCAGGGGCGGAGGGCATCGAACCCCCAACCTTTGGTTTTGGAGACCAACGCTCTGCCAATTGAGCTACGCCCCTAATTCCTTCTTAAGCCAAAATCTTCGCAACCACACCCGCACCGACGGTACGACCGCCTTCACGGATTGCAAAGCGCAAGCCCTCTTCCATCGCGATGGGGGCAATAAGCTTTACGGTGATGGTGACGTTATCGCCAGGCATCACCATCTCTTTGTCCTTAGGCAACTCAATTGAGCCGGTGACATCGGTGGTACGGAAGTAAAACTGAGGGCGGTAGTTGTTAAAGAAGGGGGTGTGACGACCGCCCTCATCTTTGGACAACACATAAACCTCAGCAGTAAAGTGGGTGTGGGGGGTAATCGAGCCGGGCTTAGCTAATACTTGGCCACGCTCGACTTCCTCGCGCTTGGTGCCGCGCAAGAGGATACCGACGTTATCACCTGCTTGACCTTGATCGAGCAGTTTACGGAACATCTCTACGCCAGTGCAGGTGGTTTTGAGGGTGGGCTTAATACCGACGATCTCAATCTCTTCACCGACTTTAATAATGCCGCGCTCAACACGACCGGTCACCACCGTGCCACGACCAGAGATCGAGAACACGTCTTCGACTGGCATCAAGAATGCGCCATCAATCGCACGCTCAGGATTGGGGATATAGCTATCTAAAGCTTCAGCAAGCTTCATGATGGCGCCTTCGCCCAACTCACCCTTGTCGCCTTCTAAGGCGAGCTTGGCAGAGCCCTTGACAATGGGGGTATCGTCGCCTGGGAACTCATACTTGGAGAGCAGCTCACGCACTTCCATCTCCACGAGCTCTAAGAGTTCAGCGTCGTCGACCATATCGCATTTGTTCATAAACACGATGATGTAAGGCACGCCTACTTGGCGGGCCAAGAGGATGTGCTCACGGGTTTGGGGCATGGGGCCATCGGCTGCCGAGACCACCAAAATAGCGCCGTCCATCTGGGCAGCACCAGTAATCATGTTCTTCACATAGTCGGCGTGACCTGGGCAATCGACGTGCGCGTAGTGACGGTTCTTGGTCTCGTACTCGACGTGGGCGGTATTAATCGTAATACCACGGGCCTTCTCTTCAGGGGCCGCATCGATCTGATCGTAGGCTTTTGCTTCGCCACCAAAGAGCTTGGAGAGCACGGTGGTGATTGCCGCGGTTAGCGTGGTCTTACCGTGGTCGACGTGACCAATGGTGCCAACGTTCACATGGGGTTTAGTCCGTTCAAATTTTTCTTTTGCCATTTTGGGTGCCTTGTAATCTACTTAAATCAAATTGAGTCACACTAAAAAATTAACCACAAAAACTGGTGCCCATGGGCAGGATCGAACTGCCGACCTCTCCCTTACCAAGGGAGTGCTCTACCACTGAGCCACATGGGCAGCGCTCTTACATCACACTGCGTCAATACTGCACATGAACTACAAAAGCTGGAGCGGGTGAAGGGAATCGAACCCTCGTCATAAGCTTGGAAGGCTTCAGCTCTACCATTGAGCTACACCCGCAGTAAATACTGCTTAATTACATCCACTCATACTTCACTTATTCCGCTCTTACTTCTTTTACTACCAATTCATCTGGTGGAGAGAGTTGGATTCGAACCAACGTAGGCGTAAGCCAACAGATTTACAGTCTGCCCCCTTTAGCCGCTCGGGCATCTCTCCGAGAACCGTACATTTTCTCTTGTTCGGTCACTGCTGTCAATCTGCAAGTCCTTCTTCCACAAGTGAAAACGCCCAGACCGTAGGGGTCTGGGCGTCACACATTGGTGCCCGGCAATTACCTACTTTCACACGGGTAATCCGCACTATCATCGGCGTTGAGTCGTTTCACGGTCCTGTTCGGGATGGGAAGGGGTGGTTCCAACTCGCTATGGTCACCGGGCGTAGAGGATAGGCTGTTTCAAAAGAAACAACCCAATTTGAGCAAGCAATGTATTACTTAATATCGATAGTGACTTGAATCACGCAAACTTCAGCACAATGGTGCTGGTTATAGGATCAAGCCTAACGGGCAATTAGTATCAGTTAGCTTAACGCATTACTGCGCTTCCACACCTGACCTATCAACGTTGTGGTCTTCAACGACCCTTTATGGAGGTTAAACCTCCGGGAGATCTTATCTTCAGGCAAGTTTCCCGCTTAGATGCTTTCAGCGGTTATCTCTTCCGTACATAGCTACCCTGCGATGCTTCTGGCGAAACAACAGGTACACCAGCGGTACGTCCACTCCGGTCCTCTCGTACTAGGAGCAGCCCCCGTCAAATCTCCAACGCCCACGGCAGATAGGGACCAAACTGTCTCACGACGTTTTAAACCCAGCTCACGTACCTCTTTAAATGGCGAACAGCCATACCCTTGGGACCGGCTACAGCCCCAGGATGAGATGAGCCGACATCGAGGTGCCAAACACCGCCGTCGATATGAACTCTTGGGCGGTATCAGCCTGTTATCCCCAGAGTACCTTTTATCCGTTGAGCGATGGCCCTTCCATACAGAACCACCGGATCACTATGACCTGCTTTCGCACCTGCTCGACTTGTCGGTCTCGCAGTTAAGCACGCTTTTGCCATTGCACTTTAGGCACGATGTCCGACCGTGCCAAGCGTACCTTCGTACTCCTCCGTTACACTTTGGGAGGAGACCGCCCCAGTCAAACTGCCTACCATGCACTGTTCCCGACCCGGATAACGGGCCAAGGTTAGAACCTCAAATAAATCAGGGTGGTATTTCAAGGTTGGCTCCACCAGAACTAGCATCCTGGTTTCAAAGCCTCCCACCTATCCTACACAGACCGATTCAAAGTCCAATGCAAAGCTACAGTAAAGGTTCATGGGGTCTTTCCGTCTAGCCGCGGGTAGATTGCATCATCACAAACATTTCAACTTCGCTGAGTCTCAGGAGGAGACAGTGTGGCCATCGTTACGCCATTCGTGCAGGTCGGAACTTACCCGACAAGGAATTTCGCTACCTTAGGACCGTTATAGTTACGGCCGCCGTTTACTGGGACTTCAATCAAGAGCTTGCACCCCATCATTTAATCTTCCAGCACCGGGCAGGCGTCACACCCTATACGTCCACTTTCGTGTTTGCAGAGTGCTGTGTTTTTATTAAACAGTCGCAGCCACCATTTTATTGCAACCCTTTTGCCCTTCTGTTGTTCACAGTCAAGCTACTTGGGCGTACCTTATCCCGAAGTTACGGTACCAATTTGCCGAGTTCCTTCTCCTGAGTTCTCTCAAGCGCCTTAGAATACTCATCTCGCCCACCTGTGTCGGTTTGCGGTACGGTCTCGTTAGACTGAAGCTTAGAGGCTTTTCTTGGAACCACTTCCAATTGCTTCGTGAGCAAGCTCACTCGTCCCACACCCTTGATTTACGCTACCGGATTTACCTAATAGCCATCTCCAATGCAGGAACCGGGACATCCAACACCCGGACAACTCTCCGCGATCCGTCCCCCCATCGCATCTAACGACGGTCAAGGAATATTAACCTTGTTCCCATCAGCTACGCATCTCTGCCTCGCCTTAGGGGCCGACTCACCCTACGCCGATGAACGTTGCGTAGGAAACCTTGGGCTTACGGCGAGGGGGCTTTTCACCCCCTTTATCGCTACTCATGTCAGCATTCGCACTTCTGATACCTCCAGCATGCTTTACAACACACCTTCGCAGGCTTACAGAACGCTCTCCTACCATCACTTACGTGATTCGCAGCTTCGGTAACTGGCTTAGCCCCGTTACATCTTCCGCGCGGGACGACTCGATCAGTGAGCTATTACGCTTTCTTTAAAGGGTGGCTGCTTCTAAGCCAACCTCCTGACTGTTTTAGCCTTCCCACTTCGTTTCCCACTTAGCCAATTTTAGGGACCTTAGCTGGCGATCTGGGTTGTTTCCCTCTTGACACCGGACGTTAGCACCCGATGTCTGTCTCCCGTGCTGACACTCAAAGGTATTCGGAGTTTGCTATGGCGCGGTAATCCGCAATGGACCCCACAACCATTACAGTGCTCTACCCCCTTTGGTGATACACGAGGCACTACCTAAATAGTTTTCGGAGAGAACCAGCTATTTCCAGTTTTGTTTAGCCTTTCACCCCTATCCACAGCTCATCCCCTAACTTTTCAACGTTAGTGGGTTCGGTCCTCCAGTACGTGTTACCGCACCTTCAACCTGGCCATGGATAGATCAACTGGTTTCGGGTCTACACCCAGCAACTAACGCCCTATTCGGACTCGCTTTCGCTACGCCTTCCCTATGCGGTTAAGCTTGCTACTGAATGTAAGTCGCTGACCCATTATACAAAAGGTACGCAGTCACCCCTTGCGGGGCTCCTACTGTTTGTATGCATGCGATTTCAGGATCTATTTCACTCCCCTCCCGGGGTTCTTTTCGCCTTTCCCTCACGGTACTTGTTCACTATCGGTCGATTACGAGTATTTAGCCTTGGAGGATGGTCCCCCCATATTCAGACAGGATTTCACGTGTCCCGCCCTACTTGTCTCTAGCCTAGTACCACACATCACCTTTCGCATACGGGGCTATCACCCTTTATTGCCGGACTTTCCATTCCGTTCTGCTAAATGTTGTGTTATCACTAGAAGGCTGCTCCCATTTCGCTCGCCACTACTTTGGGAATCTCGGTTGATGTCTTTTCCTCTCGCTACTTAGATGTTTCAGTTCACGAGGTTCGCTCCACACACCCTATGTATTCAGATGTGGGTGCCGCAAAAGCGGCGGGTTTCCCCATTCGGAAATCTTCGGATCAAAGCTTGTTTGCCAGCTCCCCGAAGCTTATCGCAGGCTACAACGTCCTTCATCGCCTGTAATCGCCAAGGCATCCATCACATGCACTTATTCACTTGATCCTATAACGAGCACCATTACTGATACCTGTTACAGGTTTTACTTCTGACATGTTTGCCGTAATCCAAACTTGATAAAACTCATTTGTATTACTGATGATTCAATCACTACCCATACTACTTGTTGTTTGATGCACTCTCAAAGATGCATCAAACGCATTGCTTACTCAAATTGTTAAAGAACAGCCATAAATGGCAAAACAAAACACTGCATCAATGCTTTGTTTTGACATTTAATGATGGTGGAGGATGACGGGATCGAACCGACGACCCCCTGCTTGCAAAGCAGGTGCTCTCCCAGCTGAGCTAATCCCCCATCGACCGCAGTCTGTACCGCCGCTTGATGGTGGGTCTGGTAGGACTTGAACCTACGACCCCCGCCTTATCAAGACGGTGCTCTAACCAGCTGAGCTACAGACCCGTGGCGTTTTTCGTCAACCGATAAGTGTGGGTACTAAAGTTTTAGCATCATTCTCTAGAAAGGAGGTGATCCAGCCGCACCTTCCGATACGGCTACCTTGTTACGACTTCACCCCAGTCATGAACCCTGCCGTGGCAATCGCCCTCCTTGCGGTTAGGCTAACTGCTTCTGGCAAAACCCACTCCCATGGTGTGACGGGCGGTGTGTACAAGACCCGGGAACGTATTCACCGCGACATGCTGATCCGCGATTACTAGCGATTCCAGCTTCACGTAGTCGAGTTGCAGACTACGATCCGGACTACGATGCGTTTTAAGAGATTAGCTCCCCCTCGCGGGTTGGCAACCCTCTGTACGCACCATTGTATGACGTGTGAAGCCCTACCCATAAGGGCCATGAGGACTTGACGTCATCCCCACCTTCCTCCGGTTTGTCACCGGCAGTCTCTTTAGAGTGCTCTTGCGTAGCAACTAAAGACAAGGGTTGCGCTCGTTGCGGGACTTAACCCAACATCTCACGACACGAGCTGACGACAGCCATGCAGCACCTGTGTTCACTTTCCCTTACGGGCACCTAATGTATCTCTACTTCGTTAGTGACATGTCAAGGGTAGGTAAGGTTTTTCGCGTTGCATCGAATTAATCCACATCATCCACCGCTTGTGCGGGTCCCCGTCAATTCCTTTGAGTTTTAATCTTGCGACCGTACTCCCCAGGCGGCTGACTTCACGCGTTAGCTACGTTACTGAGAATGTAAATTCCCAACAACTAGTCAGCATCGTTTAGGGCGTGGACTACCAGGGTATCTAATCCTGTTTGCTCCCCACGCTTTCGTGCATGAGCGTCAGTGTTATCCCAGGGGGCTGCCTTCGCCATTGGTGTTCCTCCACATATCTACGCATTTCACTGCTACACGTGGAATTCCACCCCCCTCTGACACACTCTAGCTATACAGTCACAGACGCCATTCCCAGGTTAAGCCCGGGGATTTCACGCCTGTCTTGTATAACCGCCTGCGCACGCTTTACGCCCAGTAATTCCGATTAACGCTCGCACCCTACGTATTACCGCGGCTGCTGGCACGTAGTTAGCCGGTGCTTATTCTTCAGGTACCGTCATTCGCAAACTGTGTTAGAGCTGCTGTTTCTTCCCTGACAAAAGAGCTTTACAACCCGAAGGCCTTCTTCACTCACGCGGCATTGCTGGATCAGGGTTGCCCCCATTGTCCAAAATTCCCCACTGCTGCCTCCCGTAGGAGTCTGGGCCGTGTCTCAGTCCCAGTGTGGCTGATCGTCCTCTCAGACCAGCTACTGATCATCGCCTTGGTGAGCTTTTACCTCACCAACAAGCTAATCAGACATCGGCCGCTCTAATCGCGCGAGGCCTTACGGTCCCCCGCTTTCCCCCTCAGGGCGTATGCGGTATTAGCGCAACTTTCGCTGCGTTATCCCCCACGATAAGGTACGTTCCGATGTATTACTCACCCGTTCGCCACTCGCCACCAGGTGCAAGCACCCGTGCTGCCGTTCGACTTGCATGTGTAAGGCATGCCGCCAGCGTTCAATCTGAGCCAGGATCAAACTCTTCAGTTCAATTCCTGTGAACCTTGCGGTTCGTCGCACTCATTTAAGAAATTGACTTGGTAAAAAACCAAATCATTTTTACTGTCTATGAGTACTGTTTATTTACATCTGTCCCGAAGGACTGGATGCCTCTACTCAGTACCCACAATTATCGGTTGACTAATTTTTAAAGAAGGCTGTCCCCAGAGACAATTCATGGGAATTCAGCGAAGTCCATAACTATGACATACCCTTAGAAGGATGTCAACACCTTCTTACAAATATTTTTATGCCGCCGGACCCCCAAATTAGCCCCATCAATTTGGGCTACAATAAAATCAATGGCTTAGAAAGCCCCCTAGGCCAATTCTTTAAACTCATATAAGGCGCTAGCTCTAGATATTAGGGTAAATACTAATTAATTGGGATCAAAAAGCATCCGAATTTAGTTTGGGGCAGGATTCGTATCTGGTTGCGAGGTTCTTGCCTTGCCTTCTTGCTCAAGGCGCTGCTTCTCAGCCTCCGAAATAATGTCAAAGAAGGCAAATACCTGCTTCACGCCGCTTACCTTGCTGACAATTTGCTTGGCTTTGTCAGCTTCTTGCTGAGTCAATATGCCCATTAGGTAAACCCTGCCACTCTCAACCGAAATGTTCATAGAATTTGAGGGAACATCAGGGCTAAAAATAAGTTGGGTTTTAATGTTTGAGGCTAAATAAGCATCGCTTGCCCGTTGACCCAATGAGCTATTGGGCCCGATCACAATTTCATTAAATAAAGAGCGAACGTTCTTCATCGCCTTCACATCGTTACCTGCCTGAGCTTTGATGGTCTCGTCTTTCGCCTCGCCGATTAGGAGAACTTTTTGGTTAAAAGAAACAACGACAATGTGCGCAGAGTCCCCGAACTTTCTGGAGAGCTGACTATTGGCCTCAATCTCAATTCCCAAATCAATTGCCTGAACTGCGGGCGTTCTGCGATCAGCCAGTATTGTTACGCCACCGACCATGCCGCCAACCACTAACACGCCGCAAGCAGATAGTTGCAGGGCAATTAAGGCGGTACAAACTATTTTGATGAGTCGCATCATTTCAATCCTCGTTAAACAAAACGTGATCAACGCCATCGCAAAGGCAGTGCAATAAAAGTAGATGAGTTTCTTGGATGCGTGCAGTACGGGTCGCTGGAACACATAAATGAACATCTTCTCCGCTGAGTAGCACAGCAATCTTTCCCCCGCCATTACCTGTCATCGCAACAATATGAATGCCAATCTTTTTCGCTGCTTCAATCGCTTTGACGACATTCTTTGAGTTCCCAGATGTTGATATAGCAATCAATACATCGCCCGGGCGCCCGATGCCGCGCACCTGCTTGCTAAATACTTCCTCATAGCTGTAATCATTTCCGATGGCTGTCAATATGGATGAGTCGGTTGTGAGTGCAAGCGCAGCAAGCTCGCGGCGCTCACGTTCAAAGCGACCCATTAGTTCGGCTGCAAAATGTTGTGCGTCTGCCGCAGATCCACCATTTCCGCAGGCCATTATTTTTCCGCCCGCTTCAATCGATTGCGTGATCAAAAGAATGGCGCGCGCAATTTCTGAAGGCAGGGCCTTGGCCCCTAACTGCTTTGTCGCAATACTATCAACAAAATGCTGTTGTGCTCTGGCTTTTAGCTCATCGATTGGTTTTGTTTTCATCACAATATTATGCTCTGTTTTGCCATCCCCAAATGCTGCTCCATATGGTTTCATTTCAATACATTTGCAGGGATAATTAATTCTAAAGGGGTTCTTCATGCTGGAAATACCATCACTCGATGCATTGCAAAAGCAAGACTTTCCAATCGCCAGTTTGTATGTCGTAGCAACCCCGATCGGAAATCTAGGGGATATCACACTAAGGGCGTTACATGTGCTGAACCTTGTCGACGGCATTGCCTGTGAAGACAAACGTCATAGCCTATTGCTTCTCAAGCATTATGGAATTAGCAAACCAATGATGGCCATTCATGAGCACAACGAACTTGAGGCATCAAAAAAACTAATAGATCGTCTTAAAGCGGGAGAGCGTTGGGCCTATCTATCAGACGCTGGCACCCCGGGAGTCTCGGATCCTGGGGCTCGTTTGGTCGCCGAAGTTCAAAAGAACGGTTATCGAACCATTCCCATTCCAGGAGCAAGCGCACTGACAGCAGTTCTTTCGATTGCCGGGGGTGTACTACAAGCAGCCCATGGGCAATTTCAGTTTCTTGGTTTTTTGCCTAGCTCAAAAAATGAGGTGGAAGAGACACTTCGTTTAATGATTGAGAGCCCGATTCCAACTGTGTTTTACGAAAGCCCCCATCGCCTAACCAAGACCTTAACTCGATTGAGTGAGCTTCTGAGTAATGATCGACGATTAATCATTGGGCGGGAGCTTAGTAAAAAATTTGAGAGTCTTTTTTTATTACGGCCCAACGAAATCTCGGCCTGGCTAGACAACCCTAATCACCTAAAGGGGGAATTTGTCTTTGTTCTTGAGGGCAGGGATCGCAAAATCGTCATTGAAAGCAATGCGCCTTTACGCTTAGCTCAATTGCTTAGCAAGCAATTGAGCAGCAAAGATCTCTCAGCAGTTTTGCAGTCGATGTATGGCCTACAAAAAAATGAGGCCTACGAACTTGCCCTTGCAGTGAAGAAGGGGGGCGAGTAATTACTTCGCTGGCTCTGCTGCTGGCGTAGGAGCGGGGGCCTTGGGCTCAGCAAATTTTCCACCCGCTGAATTCGCTAGATAAACAACCGATCGAGCAATTTCATAATCGCTCACATCTGCAGGACTTGCGCCGCCACGAGCGGGCATCGCGCCCTTGCCCTTCATAACCGATGCATAGAGCGCATCATAGCCCTTGGCGATTCTGCCACCCCAGGTAGATGGATCGCCATACTTGGGAGCGCCAGCAGCGCCCGAATTATGGCAAGAAGCGCACACTGCTTTGTAAACTGCCTCACCCGTTTGAACTTCGCGAGGAGCGCTTGCATCTTTGAAATTCAATTTACCAACTGGCTTGATCAAGGTCTCCGTACTCTTCTCTGAGGCCACATTTTCTTTATTTTTCCCACTGCTGACATAAACAATCAACAGGAAAATGATGATTAGGGGTACAAAAAAACTAGCAATTACCGCAATACTTAATTGCTTTGTATTTTTGATTAAATTACCGTGCTCTTCACTCATAATGGCTCGAAAAAAGGGTGGTTAATTAAGAATGCATTGAATTATACCGAGAGCAACCTGGTTTCAGGCACTTACAATACATACTGAATTATTTTGATTGCGCCCGTAGCTCAGTGGATAGAGTATTGGCCTCCGAAGCCAAGGGTCGCAGGTTCGATTCCTGCCGGGCGCGCCACTTTCATCATTCTGTAATACCGAAATCCCAAAAAACCACTATGATTCAAGGATCTTAAGAAAGTCACTGTGTCAGAGCTAAATAGCGCCCTCCAATCCAATCAAGTATTGGTTAATCCGGCACCCCTAAGCCCAGATCTTCCCCTTCCTCACCGCAAGGTTATTCGCTCATGGTTGAGCCCAATGACCGAGGGAAACACGGTTCGGGCCATTTCTCTTTTGATCCTAGATTCGTTCTTGTGGGTTCTTAGTATTGCCGCTACGGTTTACTTTGAGAACATTCTGATCAAAATTCTATTTGGTGTGATCGCCGGTTTTGTGACTGGACGAATCTTTATCTTGGGCCATGATGCCTGTCACCAGAGCTTTACCCCTCATCGAACCTTAAACAAAGTGCTTGGTCGGATTGCCTTCTTACCATCCCTTACCCCGTACAGCCTTTGGGATATCGGGCACAACGTAGTTCATCATGGACAAACCAATCTCAAAGGCTTTGATTTCGTTTGGGCGCCCCTTTCAAAATCAGAATATGACGCCCTTCCCAAATGGCGTCAATTTCTAGAGCGGCACTATCGGAGTGGTTGGGGGCCCATCGCCTACTATTTGATTGAAATTTGGTGGAACAAAATGTTCTTCCCCAATAAAAAATACCGCCCTGCGGACCGTTCTATTTTTCTAAAAGATAACCTTCTGGTGAGCGCATTTGCCCTGATCTGGATTGGGCTTTTGAGCTTTTTTGCCATCAACACGGGGCAATCTGTTCTGGTCGCATTGTTATGCGGCTTTGTCCTTCCTTATTTATTCTGGAACGGGATGATTGGGTTTGTAGTCTATGTCCACCATACCCACCCAGCAGTTTGTTGGTACGACAATAAATCAGAGTGGTTAAGGGCACAGCCTTTTGTATCGACCACGGTTCACTTGACCTTTGGTTTCTATTGGGGAGCCCTGATGCATCACATCATGGAACATACGGCGCATCACGTTGATATGAGCGTTCCCCTGTATAACCTTCCGGCCGCCCAAAATCGCCTGGAAACCCTTCTACCAGAGAGAATTATTGTTCAGCCGTTTTCTTGGAAGTGGTATTTTGATACCGCCAAAGCCTGCAAACTCTACGACTTTAATGAGAAAGCCTGGCTCGATTTTGATGGCAATAAAACCGCGAACTCCGTTCGGGTTCTGCTTACCCCCTCTAACAATGGGGAAACAAGGTAAAATAATGGTTTCGAGAAGATTTATCAGATTCCGTTATGACCACGTCAACCACTCCAACCCCTACCCAAGATACTTCTCCTAGCCTTAAGTTTTGCTCTTCATGCAGCCGGGAAAAAAGGCTAGAAGGGGGCACCTGGATCCCTACGAGCAATCGTAAACAGCGTTGGATTTGCGCAAGCTGCCTTTACAATCGCACACACCGCACTGGTTCAGCTAAAACCTAAGCCCTATCCCCAACATAGGGGTTATTTTGTCTCTCGCGGCCAAAAGTCGACATGGGGCCATGGCCTGGCACAAAATGTACATCGTTGCCTAAAGGCCATAACTTTGTTTTGATGGCGTGTATTAGGTCTGCGTGATTACCTTTTGGAAAATCTGTGCGGCCAATCGATCCAGCAAATAAGACATCGCCAACAAAAGCAAGGCGAGTAGGCTCGTCATAGAACACGATGTGCCCAGGCGTGTGTCCTGGGCAATGAAATACCTTTAATTCATGCTCTCCAAGAGAAACCGTATCCCCGTCGAGTAACCAACGATCCGGCTCAAAAGGTTCGGCCTCCCCAAAACCAAAACGGACGGTTTGCTCTGGAAGTTGATCAAGCCAAAATTTTTCAAGAGGGTGGGGGCCCTCAATGGGAACCTGCCATTTCTTAGCAAGCTCTTTCGCCCCAGCGCAATGATCCAAATGGCCATGAGTTAATAGGACTTTACGAAGTTTGACATTCAGCTTCGATAAGGCGTCTTCGATTTTTTCTAAATCTCCACCTGGATCAACAACTGCCGCCTCTTTAGTTTTCTCACAAAACACGATTGAGCAATTTTGCTCAAATGGGGTCACAGGAACAATTGAGAGCTTTAAGGTCATGTCGATATGATCAAATTCTTGGTTAGTGTCGTTAAAATATTCTAATGAATATTCCAAACGATCTTTTGTTTGCACAAACCCATGAATGGGTAAGGCATGGTGATGACGGTCAATATTGGGTTGGCATTAGTAATCATGCTCAAGAGGCCTTGGGGGATATTCTTTTTCTAAAGCTTCCTGAACCTGGGTCTTCATTGAAACAGGGTCAGGCTTGCGCTACGATTGAATCGCTCAAAGCAGCAAGCGATATTCATGCGCCAATTAGTGGGATCATTAGCGAAATTAATGTAGCGGCAGTAGAAAAACCAGAAAGCATCAACACCCAACCCTATGATGTTTGGCTTTTCAAAATTCAGACAAAAGATGAGGCGCTGTCTGTTAACGAGCTTGCGTTATTACAAAGCCCCGATCAATACGAGACTGGCGTTAGTGGCTAAATAAATAGCGGGTCGCGCTCAATTGACCAGCGCACTTTGCCCACTTTTGAAATTCGTCCGACTGACTGTTGCCGCAAATAATGCTCAAGCTCATTAAGCAGGGCTTGGAGCGGTGCCCGTTGACGCGACTCAATTAATAATTGTGAACGCTCCCATCCTCCTAGGCGAGCGATGGACTTCGGAACTGGATCAAAGACGGTGATTCCGGTTTGTAAATGAGCGGTTTTCTGCAAAAATTGTTTTGCATGATTTAGCCATGTCAATACTTCTTTCTTCTGCTTTGCTTCCGCATGCACTAACGCTTGATAACTAAATGGCGGCAGACCTGCCTCTTGACGAGCAGCCATTAAATGCTCCATGAATCCAGCTAGATCGAATGTTTTTATATATTGATACACGGGATCATCGGGATATCGAGTTTCAATCAATATCTGGGTGGACTCACCACTAAAACGCCCAGCCCGCCCAGCCACCTGAACAAGTTGAGCAAATAAATGTTCTGGCGCCATATAGTCATTGGAATACAACCTTGCATCGGCATCCAGAACACAAACTAGGCCGATATTTTGATAATCGTGCCCCTTCGCAAGCATTTGTGTACCAACAATAATTTGTGCTGAACCAGCATGTATCTCTTGAAACAGCGCCTCGGTCTTTTTGCTCGTGCGTGCAGTATCGGCGTCAACGCGTAGTACCGTTGCTTGTGGGAACAGTGCTTGTAATTGATCCTCGACTTTTTGGGTTCCCCTCCCGAGCGGCTGCAAATCAACATCACCACACCTTGGGCATCCTTGTGGAACAACTTTCATCAGGCCGCAATGATGGCAGCACAACATAGGCTTTTTAAAGTGCCCTAACTGTCGATGCATCACCATATAACTGGAACACTGGTCACACTCACTTAACCAATTACACGATGAACAACTAAGAACGGGCGCCAATCCCCGCCGGTTGATCAATATTAGACTCTGTCGACCTTTGTGAAGATTCTGTTCAAGCGCCCTGATCATTAAAGGACTGATGGTGATTGAACGCGAGGACTTACTAGGGGCTACCAGCTCGACATTGGGCATTTGAAAACCCCCGGCTCGATTGGTCAATTGAATTTCCTGATACCGACCTTCTTTTACTGCCTGCCAGGTTTGCGAGGAGGGGGTTGCTGAAACTAAAACAATTGGCAGGCGTTCGTTTTTAGCACGCCACACGGCTAAGTCGCGCGCTGAATAGGCCATACCTTCTTGCTGCTTAAAGGAGCTGTCATTTTCCTCATCGACCACAATCCCTACCAATTTTGGTAGGGGGGTCATAATCGATAGTCGCGTACCCAATACGATGCGGGCAAGCCCCGTCATTGCAAGGTACCAAGCAATGCCACGCTGCTTCTCCGTTAATCCACTGTGAAGAACGGCCAGAATCTCTTGGGGGAAATATTCTTGAATCCGCCTTTGTAATTGCGGAGTTAGATTAATTTCGGGCAGCATGATTAAAACTTGAGCCGCGGGGTCTTGCTTGAGCAAAGTTTCGATAAACGTAAGGTAAACGGCTGTTTTGCCACTACCGGTCACCCCGTTGAGAAGGAATGTATTAAATGTCCCCTGCTGATGGCCGTTTAGGATCTGAATTGCTTGTCTTTGATCATCATTGAGCTCCTCAAGAGAGAGTTTTTTCTCCTTGGCTTTTGATTCGGTTGCGTCCTTTGTTTTGAGATTTAAATAATCAAGTGGCTTATTCCAGTTGCTGGCAGTGCGCCACCATTTCGGTATCGCTGACACAATTGTTTCGCCAAGCCCATGAAGATAATATTGGGAAGCAAAATGCGCTAATTCCATCAAGCGATTATCGATCGGGTTTAGGGGCGCAATCTGAAGTACTTTCTTTAATTTTGAATCATTTAAATGAGAGTAAGTAGTTACTTCAATAACTATACCTGGTAGATTTGTTCGTCCAAAGGGAACCTCAACCAACATCCCGACCTGGGGTATGGCGCGAAGCGTTTCTTTATCCCATAGGTAATCAAAGGCCTCCGGAAGAGGCCGATCGACAACAACTTTAACGATGATTGGCGCTGATTGATTCAATAAAGTAGTGTATTGATTAGTCTGTGGATAACTTTGTGGACAACCGCTACTTAGGCTAATAAATAACAAGAGTGATAGCGGGCCCTAACTTTCTTATATCCATTGAAAATTAAAAAATATTTAACCAAATCAATAGCTTATAGGATAAAGTCAAACTATGATCTGCGGTATATTGATAATCTCCATGAAATCCAATAGACCGACACTATTTGTGCATAAGTCTACCCCTAAACCTACTGAAGCAAAGGGATAAAACGGGTTAATTAAGCCTTACGTAGATATTCTGAATACTCGATAACGGTCTTGGCCAGTACAGTTACGCTATCTGGATTTGTGAACTGAGAGATTCCGTGCCCCAAATTGAAAATGTGTGCATCAAGGGGGTGGAGGTCCGCCTTCAAAGCGGGAGCCTTGTTGAGGCCATCCAAGATTTTCTTGGCCTGAGCCTCAATTTGTTCCGGGTTAGCAAATAAAGCGAGCGGGTCAAGATTGCCTTGAAGCGCAATGGACTTATTTTTTTCGACTAAGCGAGCTCTTGCCTTGGCGACCGACATTGTCCAATCGAGCCCAATCACATCAGCTCCAGATTCTGCCATGTCATCGAGCCACAGACCGCCGCCCTTAGTAAAAATAATGATTGGCACCTTTTGCCCATTTAATTCCTGAGGAAGCTGGTCAATCACCTTACGCATACTTGCCAATGAGATTTCTTGGTACCAACCATCAGGCAATAACCCACCCCAAGTATCAAAAATCATGAGCGCCTGAGCGCCTGAGCGTAATTGTTCCGTCAAATATGCAGCTACCGATTGAACGTTAATGTCGAGAATGTGCTTGAGCAAATCCGGGCGATTAAACATCATGGTCTTTGCATGTCGAAAATCATCCGAACCTGAGCCATCTATCATGTAACAAGCTAAGGTCCATGGACTGCCCGAGAATCCAATTAGCGGAACGCGCTGCTTGCCGTCTTGGATCAACGATTTCCTAATTTGGGCCACCGCATCAAACACATATTGCAGTTGATGAAGGTCTGCAGGCCTTAAATTTTTAACAGCCTCCTCCGTGCGCAAGGGGTGAGTAAAGCTTGGGCCTTCGCCCGCAGCAAACTGGAGGCCCAAACCCATCGCATCAGGGATGGTCAAAATATCAGAAAACAAAATGGCCGCATCTAAGGGATAGCGGTCTAATGGCTGTAAAGTAACCTCTGTTGCATACGCAGGATTTTTAGCAAGGCCCAAAAAACTACCAGCCTTTGCACGCGTTGCATTGTATTCAGGTAGATACCGACCTGCCTGACGCATGAGCCACAAAGGGGTGCGGTCTGTTTTTTGACCCAAACAGGCCCGAAGGAAGCGATCGTTTGCTAACAATTGAGCTTACTTCTTACGACGCAAGCGCGCAATTGCAGCCAATTGAGCTGCGGCCATTGCAAATTCAGACTGGGCGTAGGCAATATCAAAATCACCGGCACGATTTTGCATGGCTTCTTCAGCACGCCTTTTTGCCTCAAGCGCCTTAGCCTCATCCAGATCATGGCCACGGATTGCGGTATCAGCCAAAACCGTAACGCAATCTGGCTGAACCTCTAAATAACCGCCGGCAACAAAGACAAACTCTTCATCGCCATCCGCCTTTTCAATTCGCACCGAACCAGGCCGAATGCGAGTAATTAAAGGGGTGTGGCCATGCAGAATTCCAAGCTCACCTGATTCGCCTGGAAGGGCTACAAATTTAGCCTCGCCACTAAAAATTGACTGCTCTGCACTCACGACATCAACATGAATGGTTGCCATTAGAGTTTCTTCGCTTTCTCAATGGCCTCATCAATTGAACCAACCATATAAAAGGCCTGCTCTGGCAAATGGTCAAGTTCACCACTAACAATCATCTTAAAGCCACGAATTGTCTCTTTTAGTGGAACGTATTTTCCAGGTGAGCCGGTGAAAACTTCAGCAACGTGGAAAGGCTGGGACAAGAAACGCTGAATCTTACGAGCACGGGCAACAGCTAACTTATCTTCGGGAGAGAGCTCGTCCATACCCAAAATCGCAATGATGTCTCGCAATTCTTTATAACGTTGCAAGGTCATTTGCACACCGCGCGCAACTTCATAATGCTCAGCTCCCACCACCTGCGGGTCAAGCTGTCGGCTTGTTGAGTCCAAAGGATCAACCGCCGGATAAATACCCAAAGCTGCGATGTCACGGGATAACACGACCGTGGAATCCAAGTGCAAGAAGGTAGTGGCTGGCGATGGATCGGTTAAGTCGTCAGCTGGAACATAAACGGCCTGAATCGACGTAATCGAGCCTGTTTTAGTTGAGGTGATTCGCTCTTGGAGCTTTCCCATCTCTTCAGCCAAGGTGGGCTGATATCCCACAGCGGATGGCATTCGGCCTAATAGAGCGGATACTTCGGTACCCGCAAGGGTATAGCGGTAAATATTGTCAACGAAGAACAGAATGTCACGGCCTTCGTCACGGAATGCTTCAGCCATTGTCAGGCCTGTTAAAGCGACACGCAAACGGTTGCCTGGGGGCTCGTTCATCTGACCAAAAACCATGGCCACCTTATCGATCACGTTTGACTCTTTCATTTCATGATAGAAGTCGTTACCTTCACGAGTGCGCTCACCGACTCCCGCAAACACCGACAAACCGGAGTGTTGTTTTGCAATATTGTTGATGAGTTCCATCATGTTCACGGTTTTTCCAACGCCCGCGCCACCGAAGAGTCCGACCTTACCACCTTTAGCGAATGGGCAGACGAGGTCAATCACCTTAATACCGGTTTCAAGCAAATCCACCGATGGCGATAACTCATCAAACTTTGGTGCGGATTGATGAATGGAGCGCCGCTCTTGGGTCGCAATTGGACCGGCGTCATCGATCGGACGACCTAATACATCCATGATGCGGCCCAAGGTTGCGGGGCCAACTGGTACAGAAATTCCCGCGCCGGTCGCCTTCACCTCCATGCCCCGACGTAGGCCGTCACTAGCGCCCATCGCAATCGCGCGAACCACGCCGTCGCCAATTTGCTGTTGAACTTCAAAGGTCAATCCTTTTTCGGCAAATGAAGCCTCATCGCTTTCGACCAAAGTTAATGCGTCATAGATATTGGGCATCTTATCTCGGGGGAACTGAATATCCACCACCGCACCAATACACTGAACAATATTTCCGATGCTCATCACATTTCTCCGCTATTTAATCTTTAAAAATCTTTACTTAAACCGCCGCCGCTCCGCCGACGATCTCGGAAAGCTCCTTGGTAATCGCTGCTTGACGGGTTTTGTTATAAATCAGCTGCAATTCACCGATCACATTCTTTGCGTTATCAGACGCGGCTTTCATGGCCACCATCCTCGCTGATTGCTCTGACGCCATATTCTCTGCCACCGCCTGATAAATCAACGCCTCAATGTAGCGCTTCAAAAGGCCATTCAATACTGATTCCGCATCAGGCTCATAGATGTAATCCCAACCATGGCCTGTATTTGCTCCTTGGCTTAAGTCGTCAGACTCAAGCGGCAAGAGCTTTTCTAAGACTGGCTCTTGTTTCATGGTGTTGATAAATCGGGTATAGGCCAAATACACCGCATCCACCTCGCCGCGCTCAAATGCATCAAGCTGTGCAGTAATTGCACCGATTAAGCTATCCATATGCGGGGTGTCGCCCAACAAAATAGATTGAGATAAAAGCTTAGCCTTGGTTCGGTTTAAAAATTGCAAGCCCTTTGAACCAATTGCAGTGAACTCAACAGAAATATTCTTCTCGCCAAAGTCCCGCATCTGATTCGTGACCAAACGAAGGACGTTGGTATTTAAACCGCCGCACAATCCCTTATCAGTGCTTACTAAAATCAGGCCCACCTTCTTAATCTCACGCACAGCCATATACACCGGACGGTATTCTGGATTTGCTTTTGATAGATTGGCGGTGATTGCCCGAATTTTTTCAGAGTAAGGTCTTGCTGAGCGCATGCGCTCTTGAGCACGCCGCATCTTGGAAGCGGCGACCATTTCCATCGCTTTAGTGATCTTGCGCGTATTCTGAACGCTCTTGATCTTGGTGCGTATTTCTTTTGTGCCGGCCATGATTGCCTATCTTAAAAAGTGCCAGCGCGTTTAAAGTCTTCAATGGCAGAGCGAAGAGCAGCCTCATCGTCTTTACTCAAATCTTTGGTGTCCTCAATGCGGCCAACCAAATCAGCGTATTTTGACTTTAAATGCTCGTGCAGACCCTTTTCGAATGGCAGAACCTGTTTAATCTCTAAGTCGTCAAAAAAGCCATTGTTCACTGCATATAAGGAGGCGGCCATTTGCCATACTTGCATGGGCAAATACTGGGGCTGCTTTAGCAATTCAGTAACTCGACGACCGCGCTCTAATTGCTTACGGGTTGCTTCGTCAAGATCGGAAGCAAATTGGGCAAAAGCTGCTAATTCACGATATTGGGCAAGGTCTGTACGAATACCACCCGATAATTTTTTAATCACTTTGGTTTGTGCCGCGCCACCTACGCGCGATACTGAAATACCGGCATTAATTGCTGGACGAATACCTGCATTAAACAAATCAGTTTCTAGGAAGATCTGACCGTCCGTAATCGAAATCACATTGGTTGGCACGAAAGCCGATACGTCGCCAGCTTGGGTCTCAATCACCGGCAAAGCGGTTAAAGATCCCGTTTTTCCTTTAACGGCGCCGTTGGTGAATTTCTCCACATAATCTGCGTTCACGCGGGCAGCGCGCTCTAACAAGCGGGAGTGTAAATAGAAAACATCGCCAGGATATGCTTCGCGACCTGGGGGACGACGTAACAAAAGAGAAATTTGACGATAAGCAACCGCCTGCTTCGTTAAATCGTCATAAATAATCAGGGCATCCTCACCGCGATCACGGAAATACTCGCCCATCGTGCAGCCGGCATAAGCCGATAAATACTGCATCGCTGGGGACTCTGACGCGCTTGCCGCAACCACGATGGTGTATTCCATCGCACCAAGCTCGGTCAACTTGCGAACCACGTTTGCAATTGTCGACGCCTTCTGACCGATCGCAACATAAATACAGAAAACGCCCTTACCCTTTTGATTGATGATGGCATCGACAGCAACGGCGGTTTTACCAGTTTGACGATCGCCAATAATGAGCTCGCGTTGACCGCGACCAATTGGCACCATCGCATCAATCGCCTTTAGGCCAGTTTGCACCGGCTGACTAACCGATTGACGTGCAATCACGCCGGGAGCAACTTTTTCAATAAAGTCAGTCAGCTTAGTATTGACGGGGCCCTTGCCGTCGATAGGCTGGCCGAGAGCATTAACAACTCGACCGAGGAGCTCTGGTCCAACGGGAACCTCAAGAATACGGCCAGTACATTTAACGGCATCACCTTCTTTAATATGAGTGTATTCACCCAATACCACGGCACCGACGGAATCGCGCTCTAGGTTTAATGCCAAACCAATGGTGCCACCAGGAAACTCAAGCATCTCACCTTGCATGACCCCAGATAAACCATAAATACGACAAATGCCGTCGGTTACCGAAATCACGGTTCCCTCGTTACGAATCTTTGAATCAACGCCTAATTCGTTAATTCGGCTTTTGATCAGTTCGCTGATCTCGGAAGGGTTTAGTTGCATCAATTACTCCTAGATATAAATCGAATATTCTTAATAAATCCCTGCGTTAAGCAATCAACCGATCGTGCATATGGCTAAGCTGTGCTCTCACGGAGCCATCCAACACCTCGTCGCCCACTTGGACACGAACGCCGCCAATTAAATTAGGATTGATCACCACCGTTGGGCGTAATTCTTTTCCACCAAAACGTTTTTTTAGGGCGGAGAGCAAATCATTTAGTGCGGCGCCCTCGAGAGGAAAGGCCGAGGTAATGAGAGCTTCTGCGGCACCCTCGCTTTTGTTTTTCATCGCCGAAAACTGCTTCGCAATCTCGGGCAAGACGATGAGGCGATGATTATTCGCTAAAAGCTTAATAAAAGAGCTAATTGACTCATCGGGTTTTGATTTAAGAAAACCTAAAACTAGCTTAGCAAGCTCGTCAGCACCTAATTTTGGGTTGCTAACAAGCGTTAGAAGCTCGTTGTTTTCTAAATATCTAGCAAGCTCATTGAGCTGCTTTTCCCATGATGACAAATCATTTGGCTTGGCGCTTGCAAACAAGGCCTCAGCGTAAGGGCGGGCAATGGTGGCAATATCAGCCATTTATAGTTCTGCCTTTAGTTGGTCAAGCAATGCAGCATGCGCTTTGGGATCAACCTCGCGTCGTAAAATTTGCTCTGCACCTCTGACAGCTAAGCTGGCGACCTGATTGCGTAACTCGTCACGAGCCTTACCGACCTGTTGCTCCGCGTCAGCCTTAGCCTGGACAATAATCCTAGCTGCTTCCGCCTGGGCATTCGCCTTAATTTCTTCCGCCGCTAACTGAGCGCGCTTTTCAGCTTCTGCAACACGCTGAATACTTTCTTGACGAGCAGAGCTCATAGCCTCTTCTGCCTTTTTCGTCGCATTCTCAAGATCTAATTTTCCCCGCTCAGCGGCGGCAAGACCTTCTGCCACTTTAGCGGCTCGCTCATCAAGCGCCTTCACCAATGGGGGCCACACAAAACGAGCCACGACCCACCATAAAACGAAGAAAACGATCATTTGCGCGAATAGAGTCGCGTTTAAATTCACGATATTCCTTTCAAAACTTGTTGCAGTAATGGGTCATCGACCCACAACTAAATTACTTAATAACAGCAAGCAATGGATTGGCAAATGCGAACAACATCGCAACACCAACACCGATCAGGAAGGCCGCGTCGATCAAGCCGGCCAATAAAAACATTTTGGTTTGTAATGGCTCCATGAGCTCAGGCTGGCGAGCACAAGCTTCAATATATTTTCCACCCATTAGGGCGATACCCAAACAGGCTCCGATTGCGCCTAGGCCAATAATGATGCCGATTGCAATGGCGGTTAATCCTTGAATGTTGGCGAGAAATTCTTGCATGTTGCTAACTCCTAAGTTTAAGTGTGTAAAAAATAAAAATTAATGATGGCTGTGCGCCTGACCAATGTAGACCAATGTCAACATCATAAAAATAAAGGCCTGCAAAAGGATGACCAAAATATGAAAAATGGCCCAAGCAGATCCTGCAATCACATGCCCAACCAAGCCAAAAACACTGAGGTCAAGACTAAAGGTCCAGATGCTACCGAGCAATGCGATTAACAAGAACAGGAGCTCACCTGCATACATATTGCCAAAAAGTCGCATCCCAAGAGAAACGCCCTTGGCAACAAATTCAATCATGTTAAGAACGAGATTAAATGGGGCTAAATACCACTTCGCACCAAAGGGGGCTGAAATCAATTCGTGAAGGAAGCCGCCAACGCCCTTGATCTTAAAACTGTAGAAAAAAACCAGCAAAATAACAGCAAAGGACATTCCCAAGGTTGCGTTCAAATCCGTAGTGGGTACTAATTTGTGATGCGGCACGTGCACGCCAAAATTTTCTAAGAAGTGGTTAAATCCAACCACCCAATCCACCGGCACCAAATCGAGCGCATTTAACAAAATAATCCAGCAAAAAACGAGCAAAGCCAAAGGTGCAATATAGCTACGGTCTCCATGAACAATGGTTTTTGATTGCGTCTCAACCATGTCGACCATCATCTCTACAAATGCCTGAAAGCGCCCTGGAACACCAGAGGTTGCGCGTCGAGCAGCAATCAATAAAAAAGTGACCACAATCAGGCCCATCAAAATCGACCAAAACAAGGTGTCAAGATTAATAACACTAAAGTCAACGACGGAGCTCTGCGCACCACCGATATTGTTTAAATTCTGTAAATGCTCGGCAATATATGCGGTCGGGGTTAGAGGCTCTGTTGATGCCCCGTGTGCTGCGCTAGCCATTTCTAGATCATTCCTTCTCTACGCCAATTAAAGCTGCTCACCGCAACACCCACGCCAACCAATAGCTCATTAGCGTAAGCACGTATGTGACCAGCAACGGTAACCACTGCAGGTTGGGAATAACAAGTGCTACCCCCAAAAACAACCCGATTGTTAAGGCGATCTTCATCAGTTCGCCAGACACAATCGCCGACAACATTCTTCCAGGGCTTGGGTTTTTCATGCTTCGCGACATTCGAACGCGCAGAGCAAATACCAGTACCGGAAAAAATCCGATAAACCCACCCCAAAAAGCCGAATAAGTATAAAGGGTTCGCCCCTCCATCGGATCTGCAAATATTGACCAAAAAAGGATGCAAATACCGGTCATTAGCAGCTGAATACGCACAACTAGCCACGGCGAAATCGTTGCAAATGCCTTTTTATTGTTGCCAAAAAGGGCTTTTGCCTCGTCTCGACTGAGGGTTCGATACACATCTACTTCTTGATCGTCCTCTTCCCAAGACCGGGATTGCATTGATTGATCTTTTTTGGGAATCAATTAAGCCTCAAGATTTTAGTATTTACCCTAGTGAAGGTCAATTGTTTTAGACACTTTTATTAAGAATGATCCTTAATTCCCAGTTTTTTTATCAGCGAATCAAGCTCATCAAAGTGGCTAAAGTAAAAGCGTAACTCTCCGCCCCTTTTATTGGTCTTAAAAACAGCCTCTAGCCCAACTAAATCAGCCAGAGCTTGAGCAAGGCGTTTGTAATCTTGGTCTTGGCTGATTAAGTGCTTCTTTTTTCCCTTTGTGGGAGTATTTCGGGATAAATCGCCCGCAGCCAGGGCCGCCGAACTCGCCAATCGCTCTGCCTCACGAACTGAAAGGCCTTGGGCAACAATTTTTTGGGCCAAGGCAACTTGGCTTGCGCCCGGCAGGGACAAGAGCGCCCTTGCATGGCCCATATCCAAATCACCAGATAAAAGCATCGCTTGAACCGCTCCGGAGAGTTGCGATAGGCGAAGCAGGTTAGTAATGGCGCTTCTCGATTTACCAACGGCTTTTGCGGCCTGCTCATGAGTAAAGCTGAATTCATGAATCAGACGAGATAGTCCTCGCGACTCTTCTAGGGGATTTAAATCCTCCCGCTGCATGTTCTCAATGAGGGCAATCGCAGCTGCGGCCTGGTCGTCGACCTCTAAGATTCGTACGGGCACCTCATCAAGACCCGCTAGTTTTGCAGCTCGAAATCGTCGTTCACCCGCAATAATTTCGTAGCGACCACCTTCAATTTCACGAACCAAGAGGGGCTGCATCACACCGCGCTCTCGAATACTGTCAGCCAATTCTTTTAGTGGCTCATCAGCCATAATGGTTCGAGGCTGATATTTACCCGCCTGCAAACGCTGCAGTACTAGCGACTGCAGTGCCTTGTCGGCAACAGGGTCCGCATCGCCCGCCTTGCTACTAGCACTCAATAACGCGTCAAGGCCGCGCCCCAATCCCTTTTTCTTATTCACACCCATTGTTCACCTACATCGTTTTAATTCGTTGAACCATTTCACCCGCAAACTCAATATAGGCCTGAGCGCCTCGAGATGATTTGTCAAAAATTACGCCCGGCAAGCCAAATGAAGGGGCCTCGGCTAAGCGCACATTACGAGGAATAATGGTCTTAAACACCTTGTCGCCAAAATGTGAATTGAGCTGCTCTGAAACCTGTTGCTGTAAGGTAACCCGGGTATCAAACATAACCCTTAGAAGCCCAATGATTTTCAAGTCTGGGTTTAAGTTGGCATGAACTTGTTTAATGGTATTAACCAAATCAGAAAGTCCCTCTAGAGCAAAGTATTCACACTGCATGGGGACCACTACGCCATTAGCTGCGCATAAACCATTTAGGGTCAACAAAGACAGCGCGGGAGGGCAATCAATCAATATGAAATCGTATTGATCAGCAACCTCATTTAATGCGTTTTTTAGTCTTGCCTCCCGACCCTCCAAATCAACCAATTCAACCTCGGCTCCGGCCAATTCGCGATTTGCAGGCAAAACACTGTAACCAGATTCTTTTGCGAACTGAATTGCTTCGCTTGCAGAAGCCATTCCGATCAGCACGTGATAAACGCCGCTTGTGATCGTCGACTTATCAATTCCTGAGCCCATGGTGGCATTTCCTTGGGGGTCCAAATCCACCAAAAGCACGCGCTGTCTCTGGGCAACCAGTCCGGCGGCCAGATTAACTGCGGTAGTTGTTTTTCCAACCCCGCCCTTTTGATTTGCGATGCAAAAAGTTTTAGCCATAGTAACTATTGTTGGTACTGAAAAACCAAGAGTCGGCGATCAAGAGTTTGCCCGGGCAAGGATAATTCACACTCCTCAAGTAGCGTCCAGTCTTTGCTCGATACCTCAGAAATTTCCTCTTCGCTTTGTTGACTCTTCATCGCAAATACAAACCCCGATGATTTTAATAAAGGGGCTGAAAGGTCTAGCAGTTTATGAAGACGCGTAAATGCTCTTGCAGTAATGGCATCAAAAAATGCCCGGTGGGTCTTGGCCACATTTTCAACACGACTTGCCATAATTTGAAGATGACCTAGGCCCAAACCGCCACGAACATGCTGTAAAAATGCGGCCTTTTTCTTGCTTGACTCAATCAAACTAAAAAACCATGTGGGCTGAAGGATTGCCAGCGGAATGCCCGGCAAGCCGCCCCCCGACCCCAGGTCAGCAATTTGAATCGGCGCCCCACTGGTCCGCGAGTGAGCCTGTAAATATCGCCGCAATATCGGCAAAACGACAATTGAATCAATAAGATGCAAATGAAATGCGGCCTCAGTCTCATCAATAGCGGTGAGGTTATGGACCCGATTCCAGCGTAGCAGCTCGCCTAAAAAATATTGCATTGCAGCAGCCTCCTCCGGGGAAAGGCCGGCCGCCTTTAGGCCCTCACCAACCTCAGGGCTCATGACACTATTTGGGTTTTGCCAATACCCTTTTTTAAGTGGACCAAAAGCAAGGATATGGCGGCCGGCGTTACCCCTGAAATTCGCGATGCCTGGCCTAAGGTTTCCGGTTGATGCAAATTCAGCTTTTGCCAAACCTCAACTGACAGGCCCTTAACCAAGGAATAGTCCAGGTCCCCAGGCAAACGAAGTGTTTCGTAATGCTCATGTCGCTCGATTTCAACGCGTTGGCGCTCAATATAGCCCTCGTATTTAATGGAAACCTCTACCTGATCAAAAACCTGGCGCCCCAAATGAGGGTCTTCAAGGCTTGGGGAGTCCTGCACAAAAACCGGATCAACTTTCATTAACGAGCGGTAATCAACCTCGGGTCGTCTTAAGATCTCTGCCAAGCTACACTCATGCGCCAAGGCTTGCCCAAGAAATGCCTCCAGTTGTTGAGCGGTGTGATGCTTTGGCCCAACCCGGAAGGAGCGTAAGCGCGATGTTTCACGTGAAACATGCTCCTGCTTTCGTTGAAAAAACTCCCACTGCTCATCACCCACCAGACCAAGGCCTCGTCCAATTTCGGTAAGCCGCGTATCGGCATTATCCTCCCGCAAACTCAAACGATATTCGGCGCGGCTAGTGAACATGCGATAGGGCTCTTGCACGCCCCTTGTAATTAAATCGTCAACTAAAACACCAATGTATGACTCGCTTCTCTTGGGCAGCCAGGGCTCCTGGTCTTGTGCTGAAAGGCTTGCATTAATACCCGCCAGCAGGCCCTGGGCCGCAGCCTCCTCATACCCAGTTGTTCCATTAATCTGCCCGGCAAAATATAGGCCATTAATCGCCTTGGTTTCTAGGCTATGCTTTAGCTGCCGCGGATCGAAATAGTCATACTCAATGGCATATCCTGGGCGGACGATATCAGCACTCTCAAGCCCACGAATGCTGTGAACCAGAGCCATTTGAACATCAAATGGCAAGCTCGTTGAAATTCCGTTCGGATAAAACTCGTTGGTTGTTAAGCCCTCTGGCTCTAAGAAGATTTGGTGGCTCTCTTTAGCAGCAAAGCGATGGATTTTGTCTTCAATCGAAGGGCAATAGCGCGGGCCAACCCCCTCAATGACCCCCGTATACATCGGCGAACGGTCCAATCCGGAACGAATAATGTCGTGCGTTTGGCTATTAGTATGGGTTATCCAACAGGGCGCCTGGGGCGGGTGCTGTTCGGGTCTGCCCATAAACGAAAAACATGGAATAGGATCTAAGTCTCCGGCCTGCTCCTGCATTACTGAGAAATTAATGGTCCTACCATCAATGCGGGGTGGAGTTCCGGTTTTTAAGCGCCCCTGCGGTAATTTCAGCTCTTTTAGACGAGCGGAAAGGGTGGTTGCAGCAGGATCTCCAGCCCGGCCACCACTATGGTTCATTAGGCCGATATGAATTTTTCCATCCAAAAAAGTGCCCGCGGTTAATACAACACTTTTTCCTTCAAACTGGAGGCCGCTTTGGGTTCTAACCCCACGAACCCGATCTCCAACCACAATCAAATCATCAACGGCCGCCTGAAATAGGGTCAAGTTTGCTTGGTTCTCGAGGCGCCGACGAATCGCAGCCTTATATAGAATTCGATCGCCCTGAGCCCGGGTTGCCCGAACCGCTGGGCCCTTGCTTGAGTTCAAGATCCGAAATTGAATGCCAGCCTCATCGGTTGCGACCGCCATGGCTCCGCCCAAGGCATCAATCTCTCTTACTAGATGACCCTTGCCAATACCCCCGATTGAAGGGTTACAGCTCATTGCCCCAAGTGTTTCGATGCTGTGGGTAATTAATAAGGTGTTTGATCCTCTCCGAGCAGACGCAAGTGCGGCTTCGGTTCCTGCATGACCGCCGCCGACCACAATCACATCAAATTTCTTAAAATAAAACATGGATTTGCCCAATTAGGGCGTTGATCATAGCATTTTTACTGTTTCACGTGAAACAATCCGGTGGCCGGGGATACAAAAAAATTTAAGTTGTTGATTTAATTGGAAAAAAATGCTGAGTAGGTCGATCGAGCGATAAGGGCTAACACCACAATTAAGAATATTTTCCGAACAAATTGGCTGCCATGCGCAATCGCCAACATGCTTCCCACCTGACTGCCAAGAATATTGGCCACCATGAGGCTCAAGCCGAGGGGCCAATCAATGAAACCAAGACTTGTAAGCATGATGATCGTGGCCAGATTAGTGGTGACATTAACTAATTTGGTCGCGGCAGATGCGTGCAGAAAGTCAAAGTAAAAGATTCGGACAAAAGCGAACAGAAAAAAACTTCCGGTTGCTGGGCCAAAAAATCCGTCATAAAACCCGATGACCAAGCCCATCGCCACCGCCTTAGGAGCCTCGTAGCGACCTATTTTGTGGGCGGGGCGATTCTCAAGGCCCATGTTCGGGGCAAACCAGGTGTAGGCCAACAAAATCGCCAACATAAATGGCAAAGCCTTTCGAAGAGGCTCGGGCGGAAATACACTTACCGCCAGAGCCCCCAAAAGCGCCCCAATAAAACCGGCAACAATGGCTGGGCCCAAGATATTCCAAGGTAACTTTGCATGACGCAAATAGCGCCTTGCTGCGTTGATAGTTCCGCCAATCGAGGAAACCTTATTGGCGCTCAGAAGCGTTGCTGGATGAGTGTCTGGGTAGGCAGCAAATAAAGCTGGCACCTGTATTAATCCTCCACCACCAGCAATTGCATCAACAAAACCCGAAGCAAACGCAGCCACTAAAAGCAAAAGCCATAAATATGAACTGAAATCGACTACGGTTTCCATGGCTTGGCTTAAGAAATTGCCAATTATTTAGTCTGCGACTTCCAGGCCACAAACTTGGCAAACGATTCTTTACTAAGCTCGTCGAGCATATCAAGCGGAATTCGTTGTGCGCCCTGGATAATCATGAGTGCATAAGGCTTTGCTAACGCACTAGCCTCTTTAGACAAAATCAGTTCATCGCCGCGAGAGGGTGACTGGGAGCGCCAATAATTAATGGCGGCCTCTAACTCTTGAATGGAAACGAAGAGCATGTCGACAACCGATCAATCGATGTCGAGCATCGTGCCTCGGCACTTTTTATGGCCACAATAACAGGCATATTCCTTCAGTAACTTTTTGGTTGGCTTTTCGTCTAAATTTAAGGAATAGTCATAGAAAAGCTCTTCGCCGGGAAGAAGCTTGCGTTTTGCAAAAATAAATACGCGCCCCTCGCCGTCGACCGAAATTTCGTCTGCCTTGCAATTTGGTTTACAGGAGTGGTTAATCCAGCGCGCCGCATTACCGCCAACATTCGCATCAATGACCCGACCGTCTTCCAAAGAAAAATAAAAGGTGTGGTTCGGTTGTTCTGGATCATGTGGATGGCGACGCAGAGCCTCCTTCCAGCTAATCCGCTCCCCAATGTACTCAATGATTGCCGAGCCCTTTGGAATTTCTTTTTTTACAAAAACCCCACGACCGTGGATTTTCGAGTTTTTAACGGCAATGGATGATTTGGCCACGGTTTTCGGGGCTTTGTTATTTTTCATGAGGCTAGATATCTAAATTGCGTGCGATTAAAGCATTCTTTTCAATAAAAGCACGTCGAGGATCAACCTCATCGCCCATTAAAGTTGTAAACACCTGATCGGCCATGATGGCGTCTTCGATTTGTACGCGCAACAGTCTTCTGGTGCTTGCGTCCATTGTGGTTTCCCAGAGCTGCTGGGGATTCATTTCACCCAAGCCTTTATACCGTTGACGACTAATCGAGCGCTCGGCCTCGGAGAGAAGCCACTCAAATGCTCCGCGGAAATCAGCAATCACACTCTCTTTGTTGGATTTCTCGGGATCTCCGCGCCGCACGCGGCTGCCCGGGGGAACCTTCCCGGCAAGCGATAGGGCGGCATTCATTAGGCTTTGATAATCATCGCTTGCCACAAAGTCAGAACTAATCACCGAGATTTTTAAATTACCATGGACTCGTTTAGATAACAGCAGTCGATAGCGCTCGGTTCTCTCTTCCTTTTGAACCACAATATCGGTGGGAATCGATAAGAGATTTGCGTTTTGTGAGAATGCCTCTTGTAGGCGACGGGCTGAATCGTTGGCTAGGGCTTCTGTATCAAAATTGAGGGTTACGCCCGCGGCAACCGCTCTGAGGGCATCTTCGTCCATCGTTCTTGATAATCGGTCAACCACTGCTTGAATATTTTGATAGTGTTTTGCAAGATCCTCTAGCTCTTGGCCAACGATCTTCTCACCTGTTGGGGTCTCAATAGAGGCTTGCTCAAGCGCAACCCTAAACAACAATTGATTTAATTCAGCATCATCTTTAATGTACTGCTCGCTCTTACCAAACTTCACTTTATAAAGAGGGGGCTGAGCTATATAAACATGTCCGCGCTCAATTAGTTCTGGCATTTGGCGGTAAAAGAAAGTTAGGAGCAGGGTGCGGATATGGCTGCCATCTACATCGGCGTCGGTCATGATAATGATGCGGTGATAGCGCAATTTATCGGCTTTGTATTCTTCGGCACCAATGCCGGTACCCAAAACCGTAATTAAGGTAACCACCTCTTGGCTTCCTAGCATCTTGTCAAAACGCGCTTTTTCCACATTTAGAATCTTGCCCTTTAGCGGTAAGATTGCTTGGAACTTTCGATCGCGCCCCTGTTTGGCCGAGCCGCCGGCAGAGTCTCCCTCGACAATAAACAACTCCGATTTGGCGGGGTCCTTTTCTTGGCAATCGGCAAGCTTGCCCGGTAGACCAATGCCGTCGAGCGCCCCTTTGCGACGGGTCATCTCACGAGCCTTACGTGCAGCCTCGCGCGCCTTTGCGGCATCCACAATTTTGCCGCACAGGATTTTTGCATCCTGTGGTTTTTCGGCTAAATATTCTGCAAGTGCCTGGGCTACTACCTCCTCGACAGGACCCCGGACCTCACTTGACACCAACTTATCTTTGGTTTGGCTTGAAAACTTAGGTTCCGGAACCTTCACCGAAAGAACGCATGTAAGGCCCTCGCGCATATCATCGCCAGAAATCTCGACCTTTGCTTTTTTCGCAATCTCATTTTCATCGATATATTTATTGATGACACGAGTCATTGCCGCGCGTAGCCCCGTTAGATGTGTGCCGCCATCGCGCTGAGGAATGTTGTTGGTAAAACATAAAACTTGTTCGTTGTATCCATCATTCCACTGCATCGCAACCTCAACGGTGATTTGGCCACCCAAATCCGATGGGCGCTCAGCAAGCGCATGGAAAATGTTTGGGTGCAAAACAGTTTTGGTTTGGTTGATGTACTCAACAAAGCCCCGCACACCGCCAGAAAAAGCAAAGTCCTCTTCTTGGCCGCTACGCTGATCAACAAGACGAATATGAACGCCGTTATTTAAGAACGAAAGTTCGCGTATTCGTTTTACAAGAATTTCATAGTGATACTCAATGTTGCCAAAAATCTCTTCATCTGCAAGAAAGTGAACCTCTGTGCCTCGAAGATCCGTTTCACCTGTTATTGAAATTGGGGAAACCTCAACCCCGTTTTCTGTTTGGATGTTCCGGTTTTGAACAACGCCGCGCACAAACTCCATGTGATGAATCTTGCCGTCACGTCGAATGGTTAAGCGCAGCCATTTTGAAAGGGCGTTTACACAACTAACTCCAACGCCATGAAGCCCACCTGAGACCTTATAGGAATTCTGATCAAATTTGCCACCCGCATGAAGTTCTGTCATTACGATTTCTGCGGCGCTACGTTTTGGCTCATGCTTATCATCAAACTTAATGCCGGTTGGAACACCTCGGCCATTGTCGATAATTGAAATAGAGTTGTCGGTGTGAATCACAACCGAAATTTCGGTACAGTACCCTGCTAGAGCTTCATCAATTGAATTGTCAAGAACCTCAAATACTAGGTGATGTAAGCCCGTACCATCGGAGGTATCACCAATGTACATCCCCGGACGCTTACGAACCGCCTCTAAGCCCTCTAATATCTGGATCGAAGAGGCGCCATATTGCTCGTTAGTTTGATTTTCTAAAGACATGAGTTTTCTTCTTTGAACTTATTGGGCATCAAAACTTAAATGCGCATTGGCATTACAACGTATTTAAACGCCTCTGATCCGGGTAATGTAATAACAGCACTACTGTTAGCATCACCAAGACTGATTTGAATTTCTTCGTTTTTAATATTAGCCAAGACATCAAGAAGATAGCTAACGTTAAACCCAATCTCAACGGCGTCGCCAGCATAATTGGTTTCAATTTCCTCTTGGGCCTCTTCTTGCTCCGCGTTTGTAGACTGTATCGTAATTTTGTTAGTTGTTAGTGAAAAGCGAACACCTTTAAACTTTTCGGTTGTCAAAATAGCCGCCCGCTGCAACGCTGCCTGCAAAACTTCACGATTTACAGAAAGTGTATTTTTGTGCCCCTTTGGAATTACTCTCTGATAGTCTGGAAACTTACCCTCGACCAACTTCGAGATTAATTCGATATCCCCAAAAGTGAATTTGATTTGATTATTGCTAATACTAATGTCAACCGCCTCGTCTGTATCCAGCAACAAATGTTGACACTCTAAAATCGTTTTACGAGGAATAATAATTTCTTGTTTTTGACCATTTCCTGTGGGGCTCGCATCAAGCTCGGTGTGGCTATAAGCAAGACGATGACCATCGGTTGCAACCGCAATCAAATCCTTGCCATCCACAACTAAAAGCATTCCGTTTAAGTAATAGCGTATATCTTGCTGAGCCATTGCGAAATACACTTGACTGATGAGTTGACGGAATTTTCTTTGACTCATCCCCCAGCTTGTCTGAGCTTCAGAGTGGGTTTGCATCACAGGAAATTCGGAGGCGGCTAAGGTTTGAAGAGAAAACCGGCTCTTACCACTTTGCACCACCATTTTGTTATCTTTAAGATTAAGGCTTACAGGGCCCTCCGGTAGAGCTCGCAAAATATCTAAAATTTTTCGAGCGCCAACTGTTGTGGTGACATCATCATCACCAACCCCAAAATTCGCCTTAGTCGTAATTTGTATTTCGATATCGGTAGAAACAAACGAGACCGAAGACCCCGTCTTTTTAAAAAGTAAATTCGCCAAAATTGCTAAGGTATGACGGCGCTCAACAATACCACTAACCACCTGTAATGGTTTTAGCAATTCATCTCGGGTAGCGTTGATTAGTTGCATTGTTTTTAAATTCCTTTTTATATTTATATCGTAGTAATAATAAGGCCGATTTTTTCTGTTGATAAGTTAAATTTTATAGTGAAATCAGGCTCTTTTTGAGAAAAATTGGTGTGGATAAGTTCGGTATAAGGTATGGATAAATTGTGAACAAGGGTTTGGTTCAAAAAAGACAAACTGCTTATTCACAAACTTATCAATCACCTATTAACAGGGTTATCCCATTTGCCTTCCACAGGCTTATCCACAGGCTAGTTTTTCAAACTCTGCTCAAGGACATGCAGTTCGTGGTTAAGGTGAGAGTCGTGTTGGCGCTCCTCAGCAATTTTGCGAACCGCATGCAAAACCGTAGTATGGTCTCTGCCGCCAAAAAGTTCACCAATTTCAGGCAGACTTTTTTGGGTTAGCTCCTTGGCAATAAACATCGCGATTTGCCTGGGTCGGGCAATATTGGCGGGCCGCTTTTTGGAGTACATGTCGGCAACCTTGATGTTATAGAAGCTGGCAACCACTTTTTGGATACTTTCAACCGAAATTTGGCGGTTCTGAATTGATAAAAGATCCTTAAGGGCGCTGCGGGCCACCTCAATATTGACTTCTTTGCCATGAAAATGAACGTAAGCCAAAATTTTTCTTAGTGCCCCCTCTAGCTCCCGAATGTTGGAGCGTAGGTGTTTAGCAACAAAAAATGCAACATCCTCACCCATTGGAATGCCTTCGGCTGCGGCTTTCTTCATCAAAATTGCTACTCGCATTTCAAGTTCTGGGGGTTCAATAGCGACAGTTAGTCCGGAATCAAAACGAGAAATCAACCGCTCATCGATGCCCTCCATTTCTTTTGGATAGGTATCGCTAGTAATAATGACCTGTGCCCCATTGCTAATGAGGGCTTCAAAGGCATAAAAGAACTCCTCTTGGGTGCGCGACTTGCCACCAAAAAACTGGATGTCATCAATTAACAAAAGGTCTAAGGAGTGGTAATAGCGCTTAAACCGATCAAACGCCTTTTGTTGATATGCTCTAACGACATCTGACACATACTGTTCGGCGTGTATGTACCGAATTTTGGCATCCGGCTTTTCTTTTAGAAGATGGTTGCCAATTGCGTGGATTAAATGGGTTTTTCCTAAACCAACGCCGCCATACAAAAACATTGGGTTATAAGATGCCCCAGGATTGTGGGCAACCTGAATGGAAGCTGCGCGAGCCAGTTGATTTGCTTTGCCAGTAACAAAGCTCTCAAAGGTTAGACCAGGATTCAGCTTGGAGTGTTCGCGGTCAGCAAGCGCGGCACCAAGGTTGGTTTCCGAAGCCTCATCAGGCTCAGCCCCCAAACCCTCAGCAATTAATGTGGGCCCTGTCGATACGGCGGTGCCAGCGGCGCCCTCAGTTAAACCTTCGGGGCGAAAGCCGGGACCAGGTATTTTGGTGATGTTTTTTGATGGATCGGCACCGAGTGTAAATTGAAGGTTAATCGGCCCCCCAAAATAAGAAGAGGCGATTTCATGGAGCCTTGTAGAAAAGGTCCGTTTGATCCAGTCAAGCTTAAAGGGGTTGGGCGCGCCAATTAATAGTAACCGCTCACTTTCGTCGTAACCCTTTATTTTAAGAGGTTGAATCCAGGTTTTGAATTGTTGTGGCGAGAGCTCTTTGGCCAGGGTTTCCAGAGCTAAATCCCAAAAACCTAAGGGATTTGGGTGCATAAGAAGGGGGGGTAGATCGGGTTTGCTCATACGAAATTAGGTATCGATTGTAGCCAGTGTTAAAAGTTATCCACAAGCAAAAGTACAGGGGATAAGCTGTGGATAAGTTGTGTGTAAACATAGTTTCTCT